>CAZGTH010000006.1:0-197074 GCA_964528455.1 uncultured Planctomycetales bacterium
CCCGCGCAGGCCCCTCCCTGTCGTCATTCCCGCGCAGGCGGGAATCCACGCAGTGCGAAAACGTCAAGTAAATCAGCGGTATGCGTCGTCGTGGACCCCCGCATGCCATCCCAATGCAAGATTGAGCGGAAGCGATGAGAATCGGACCAGCATCGCATTCGCGGGCTACAGGCGCCTCGCTCACTCCTCCAGCCAATCGCGCAGAAAATCAAACGGATCGCCCGGGGCCGCCGCCGCCGCGCGGAACACATCCAGCGCCGCGGCCCAGTCGCGATCCACCGCCGCGAATACGCGCTCAAACAGATCCAAGTCCAGGTTGTAGCGCACATTCAGCAACACCCACGCGTTGTTCGTCGGCAACTCCGCATAGAACCCGTAGCTGTCCGGAAATCGCAGCGTCGGCTGCACATCGGCGACAAATCGCCGCCGCGCCGCTTCGAACACCGCCTCACGGCCGGCGATCAATTCCGCCGCCGGCTTCGGCTGGGCGTAATAGGCCCGCAGTTCGTCGACAAACTCCACCAGAAAGGCGTTGATCGTGTCCGTATCGGCGTAGCGCGCCTCGGCGAACGCGGCCCAGCCGGAATCCGCGCCGAACTCGCGTGACAGGAACTCGACGGCGCCGGTGCGCCCGACAAACGTCGCGAGCGACTCGTTGAAGGTCGTTTCGCCCGGGCGATACACAGTATTATGGAGCAGCTCGTGCACAATCGTGTCGGCCAGCGACAGATTATTGCGGCGCAGCATCGGCGAACGCACCGGGTCTTCGAAAATCCCCAGCGTGCTGTACGCGTCGATCTCATAGGTAAACGTGTCAAACCCGTCGTCGATCAGCTTCTGCTCTTCGTCGCGCAGATAGGTCTCATCGAAGAACGCGAGATAAGGCAGTTCGCCGACAATCGGAAATGTCCAGGTCACCGCGTCGAGCCGATCGCGTCGCGACGCCGACAGGTTGAACGCCAGCGGGTTGTCGCCCGCGTCGTAAAACGTCGTGTACGACGTTCCCGCGTTCAGGCCGATTTCCACGGCGTACGCTCGCGCCCGCCCGATCAGGCGCAGCTTGTCCGCCTCTTCCTCCGTCAGCCGGCCCGACGCAAGCACGGCGTCGACTGGCTCGGTCGCGCCGTTTACGCGCAGCTGCCCTTCCGCCACGTGCGCGACATACTCCAAGCCCGTGCAGCCGACAATCGCCGCGAGAAACAGCGTGAAGGCGCTCAGGGCCGCCCGGTACCCGGGCATCAGGTTTGGCGTTCGGTTCATTCGCTTGATTGTAGCGATCGCAATCAACCCCACACTGTCCGCGCGACTTGTCCATTTTTTAAGACCCGCTATCGGCGGGGGAGCAATCCGCGCAGTACCCCGCCCCGCGGCGTCTGACTCAGTCAGCAGCGACATCGCCTGCAGGCGTCGGCTGTGGCGAACCCGCCTTGTTCAGGGCGACCACCGTCAGCACCGCTGCCGCGTTCGCCCAATAGAACCAAGCGTCGATGCCGGCGAAACCCAGGAGCATTGGAGCGACGGCGAATGTGACGCCGACCAGCCCATCCGCGAGCACGTGGAACCCGTATGGCAGAATACGTATCAACCCGAGCCGATGGTCAGTAAAGATAGTAAGTATCAGCGCGGCGACGCCGGCGCCGACCGAGAGCCACCTGGCCGAAGGGTCTGATTCGCCGAGCCCGAAAAGCAACGGCGCCAAAATCAGGCCTAGGGCGACCGGGTAATCAAGTAGCGCGTGAACGTCTTTGGTAATGAATCGCGGGTCCACATCGTCTCCTCTTGCTGGGGCGACCCGAGGCTCGTGTTCCGATTGGCCGCGAGCGAGAGGTCGTTCTGCAGTTTGACGCGCGCGCATCACAATCCTTACGTCGCGGCCGCTCCTTTTTCCCGATTACCGGCACTCCGCGCTTGGCGACAGTCCGCGCGGGCATCTCCGCGATCAGCCCGATAATCTTTAGGTGTCGTTTTCGCGGAAAGGAATGGTCTGGGTTGATTGTGCCACCTGTTTATCGAATGCTTCCGGGTGGACGATGCGACAGCAGACAATGGGGAGCGGACGATGTTGGCGAAACTGCAAAACCAGGCGCGACGGTTCTGGCTTGATGACTCCGGTCCGACCGCGACCGAGTACGCGGTCATGCTGGCGCTGATTATTGCGGTTTGCGTCACCAGTATCACCGCCTTCGGTACGAGCCTGAAGACGACGTACGACACCATGAACACGACGATGTTCCCGTAAGCCATCGAAATGCTCATTTCCAGCACGCAATGGATGTTTGTCGTGACGGCCGCCGCCCTCACGGGTTGGTTCTGGGCGCTGCGGCCGAACGCGCCTGCCCGCGGCGTCGCGAATTCCGTGGGTTTTTTGATCCTGATCCTGGCGGCGCTGATGTGCATTCTGGCGCTGACCGGGCAGGGAATCCCGCGTAGCGCGCAAGCCGCCATGCCGCCCATCGGATAGCGCAAAAACGCGCGGCGCGAACATGCGCCGCGACGATGAAGTCCCGCCCGCACAGAGCCGATAACCCCACTAGCGCCGGCGCGGTCGACGGGTGTTGCCACCCCCGCCGCATCCGCGGAACGTCGGCGTCCGCAAGCTAATCCCGGGGGCTCGCATGCGACCCATGTTCCTGTCATTTGTTGCGCTCTGCGGTCTGACGCTGAGCGCCGGCTGTCAGATGAACCTTTCTGTTGGCGCGCCCGGCGCACGGTCTCCGGCCATCGCGCCCACGGCGACCCGCACGCCGCCGCCCGATGCGGCGCGACCGGAAGCCGAGGGTGTCCCACGCCGCTCCACGACGCGCTATGAGGGCCGGTTGCTGACCAATGTGCAGCGCCACTCATTTACCGAAGACGGGCGCGACTTTGATCCAGACGTGAACCCGAGCGGCGAGACGCTGGTCTTCGCGTCGACGCGTTACGCCGAGCGGCCGGACCTGTTTCTCAAAGACACGCAGGGCATGACGCTCACGCAGTTGACGAGTGACCCCGCCGATGATGTGCAACCCCGCTTTGCGCCGGATGGCGCGTCGGTCGTGTTCGCCTCGAACCGCGCCGGCAGTTGGGACATCTGGCTGGTCAAGCGCGACGGTACGGAGCGCACGCAATTGACGGCCGAGGCGTCGGACGAGATGGCGCCCTGCTGGTCGCCGGACGGGCGAGAGATCGCCTACACGGTCTGGGGACCGCGTTCGGGGCAGTGGGAGATCTGGACGCTCAAACTCGACGAGCCCGGCGTGCGCCGGTTCCTGGCGTATGGCATGTTTCCATCGTGGTCCGCCGACGGAAAGCGGATCGCGTTTCAGCGGGCGCGGCAGCGGGGGAGTCGCTGGTTCAGCGTATGGACCATCACGCTGGAGGACGGCGAAGCCCGGCAGCCGACCGAGGTCGCCTTCAGCGACGCGGCGGCGTGCGTCGCGCCGCGCTGGTCGCCGAATGGCGAGTGGCTGGTGTATTCCGCGCTGGTCGGCGGGTCGGAGGAGAGCGCGGAGCTATGGATGGTGGATGCGTCGCGTGGTGTGCGCTATCGACTGAGCGATGGCGCCGAGCCGGCCTTCAACCCGACCTGGGGCGCCGGCGGGCGCGTCTTCTACGTTTCGCCACGGTCCGGCGCGGAAAACATCTGGTCGCTGTCGGTCGATGCGCGCGCGGAGTCGGCGCCGGTCGCGGCTGTTCCGAAGCCCGATAACCCGCCGATGGAATAGGTGCGGAGGGCGCCGGGATGAGATTAAATAAATATCGGACTAGGGTTGCTTTTGCGGCAAGTCGCGCGCCTATAATCACTTGGCTCGGAGTCGTTTACGTCGCCGCGAGCAGTGCCGCCATATGCGGCTGTGCGACGAAAAACCGTCAGTCCGAGCGAGAATTGGCGTTCAATCCCACGATCACGGTGGTTGTAGCGCCGGTTCTCAATCTGAGCGACAGCACGGATTTTGACCCCATTCGGGTCACGGATCTGTTGGCGTCAGAACTGCTGTCGTTTCGGGGGGTATCTGTGGTTCCTGTGAACCTCACGCTTGCGGCGCTCGACGCCGCCGGCGCGACGGCGGTGGCCTCGCATGATGATGCGGTGGCGCTGGCCGCTGCGCTCGGCGCGGATGCGACGATTGTCGCCGCGGTTACGGAATACAACCCATACGACCCGCCGGTGATCGGCATCGCCGCCGAATGGCACGAGCGAACGGCGCCCGCCGCCCGTTCGCGCCTGGACCCGACCAACGCGTCGCGGCAGGCGTCCGATATGGAGCTGGCGCCCGCCGCGCGGGTGGATCAGGCCGCGCCGATCCTGCGCGTGCAACGGGTCTACAACGCGTCGGACACCGCCTTGCTGGAGGATGTCGCGGATTACGGCGAGGCGCGCGACGGCGGACAAAGCCCCTACGGCTGGCGGCTGCACACAAAGTCACAACAGGCGTTCATGCGTTATTGCTGCCACGCGACTATTCGGACGATGTTGACACAGAAGCGGGACCTGATGGCGCCGGTTGAGACTGGGGAGCAGGACGAGCGATGAAGCGACACACGCTGACGCTCAGCAAGGATGGCCGGCACTACGTGTTCCAGTTCGTAGATGGATGCGAGTCCGCCGCGCTCGAAGCGATGATCGCGCTGGCGCGTGACAGCCGGACGGACTTTGACTGGTTCGACGCCGCGATTCTGAGCCATCAGATGCGCGACCTCGACCCGCGGCGTGAAGTGACGCCAATGATTCGATGACCCAAACAGGCGCCGTGGCGGCGGGAAAAAACATGAGCGACAAAACGCCTTTGATCAATCAGTTCATTGACCACCTGCGGGCCGAGCGCGCGTTCTCGGCGCATACGGCGCGGTGCTACGCCGCCGACCTGGAGCAGTTCAGCGCCCACGTCGCCACGCTGGGCGAGGGCAACCTGAAGCCGGAGGCGGTGGACCGCAAGCTGACGCAGTTGGACACGGAAGAGCTGCGCGTGTTCATGGGGCAGCTGCGCGACAAGAACTACTGCAAGAGCACGATCGCCCGCAAGCTGGCGACGCTGCGCAGCTTCTACAAGTTTCTGCTGCGGCGCGGCCTGATCCGCAGCAACCCGGTCGCCACGATTCGCACGCCGAAGCAGGACAAGCGTCTGCCGAAGTATCTGGAGATCGAGCAGATCGAGAAGCTGTTTTCGAACTGTGACACGACAACGCTGCTGGGCTCGCGCGATCGCGCGATTCTGGAAACGCTGTATTCGACCGGCATTCGCGTGAGCGAGCTGGTGGCGCTGGACATCGCCGACATTGACCTGGGCGCGAGCGTGGTGCATGTGCGCGGCAAGGGCAAGAAGGAACGCGTGATTCCGATCGGCCCGGGCGCCGTGCGGGCGATCATTCACTACCTCGACATGCGGCGCGGCGCGGCGAACATGCGGTTTGACCCCGAAGCGCTGTTCATCAACAAACACGGCCAGCGGCTGAGCACACGCAGCGTTCGTCGCAAGCTGGACAAGTATCTGCTGGAAGCGGGTCTGGACCTGTCGGTAAGCCCGCACACGCTGCGACACAGCTTCGCGACGCACATGCTGCAGCGCGGCGCGGACCTGCGGGCGGTGCAGGAGATGCTGGGCCACCAGAGCCTGAGCACGACGCAGATCTACACGCACCTGACGGGCGAGGATGTGAAAGAAGAATACGAGAAGGCGCACCCGCGGGCGTAGGGGCGTCGAATGGCGCCGACGTCAGCGGGCTAGAGTGAAGAAAATCGAACGGGCGGGCCAGATGGTCCGCTTGTTTTATATTGTTGCAGTGGGAGCCTGCGCGCAGTGGGCAGCGCGCGTTAGGGCCAGACAGGGCAACTATGCTGCACGGCCACTAAGGACGATTCCGCACTTCCACCGATACCAACTCTCCGCCGCCGCTTCGATTTCACGCATCGCGCGGGCACTCACTTTTGCGCCGACGACGGCGCCGTAGATCGGAATCCACGCGGCTCTGGCGCGGCGGCGCACGATCGCTTCGATTCGGTTGGCGACCGACTCGGCGAGTTTGTCGCTGACGCGGCCGCTGACGATCAATCCCGCCTTCTTAGCGACCTCCTGCGCGATTGGCATAGGGTCGTCGTCGCGCTCCAACTGTGGTGTGAAGTCGTTACGGCATAGTTTGGCGAGCGCCGCCTCTGACACCGCCTCTTCGCCGACCCAGTTGGCAATGACGATGACGAAGTCCTCGCGCTCAATGATGTCGGGGGCGCCCGCTTTCGTTCCGGCGATTGCGCCGATGCCGTAGACAAACTCGGCTAAGCGCGACAGCAACGCGATTCCTCGGCCGAATGTCCCGACCGCATGATCATAGGGAATCAATCCGCCGACGGCGCCCGAGAGCGCCGCGCGCCGGTTCTGGTCGCGACGCCAGCGCGCTGGTTCGGTAGTCGCGTCATCGAACGATGCGCCTTCCACGGATACCGCCAGAATCCAGGGAGCGAGCTTATTGTGCAGCGCATTTTTCGCGTCATCGGATGTGGGCTCAGGCAGGACCGGCACAATCGCGCCGCACTCCGGACAGCGACTTCGCGAGCCCCGACAGTCGTATCCGCAGGAAAGGCAAATGGGGATGTCGATGGAGAGGAGGTAGCGGCGCAAGGCAAGGGTGTGTGAGCGTTTGGTAATCCAAACATATGTGATACCAGCGCCGACGACGAGAGAAATCTGCTGCAGAATCATTATCAGAATTCGTGGCGGATTCAGGACCATGATCACCAGGTAGAGCATTATGAATGCTGGCAACACGACTATTAGTTTCAGGAGGAACATCGCGTGGAACGAGGCAAAGCCACCGGACTCGTGGATGGCCATGTCCGCTTCAGGGCGGCGGTCCTCCGGTACCAGCTTATACTCCGGCAGTTCGTGATGATTGTTCAACAACAACTCCATAGATGGAAAGAGCGAGGTACGAGTGGCGTCTTGCCGCAATGGTGGCGGAGGACTGGGAGGCGGGCTGCAAGTCTGTCCCACCCGGAACCCCCGCCGCTCGCCCCGGGCGCCCTACTCCCCACGCCACCGCACGGTCGTCAGTCTCACTTCCTTCTCAAACACAATCACCGTCCGCTCCGGCGTCGGCCGGCTTTCCAGCTTGAAGTCCATGCCGCCGCCCGCGGAAATGCCGCTCACCGAGCGCTGGGCGATTTCGATCGCCAGGCGGCGGGGCGGGTCACAGGTGATTTCGAGGGTGAACTGATCGCCGGCGCGGCGCAGGCGGGCGCTGACGCCGTCGCGGGTTTCGAGCGCGGGCGCCCGCGTCGCAGTGGCGCGCGGGGAAGGCGTCGGCGTTTCATTCTCGGCGACGCTCGTCCCGGGTTGCTCGGTTTCATCCCCGGGCCAGATTTGCAGCACGCGCCGGTCGTCGATCGCGATGACATCGCGGGCCATGTCGTCGTGGCGTGGGATCAATGTGTCCACATCTTCCGGCAAGAGCGGGATGAGCGCGCCGGCGCGGACATACAACGGCATGCGCTCCAGCGGCGCTTCGACTTCGAGCAACTGCGGCCCGGTCAGCGGCTCCAGCGTCCAGTAGTCGATCCAATCGCCTTTCGGCAGATACACGCTCCGCCGCGTGCCGGGTTGATAGAGCGGCGCGACGAGCAAGTCGGGGCCGAACATGAACTGGAACGTGTGCGGCCATGTTTCGGGCTCGTCCTGAAACGCGAGCGGCATCGGGCGGATCAGCGGCAGCCCGGTTTCGGCGGCGACGTGGGCCGCGTCACGCATGTATGGGAACAGGCGCGTGTGCAGCCTGGCGTAATCGCGGAAAATCGCGAGCGTCTGCTCGTCAAAATCCCACGGGCCGAGGTTCGAGGTCATGTGCACCATCATCAGCGGCGTGAAACAACTGAACTGCGTCCAGCGAACGAAAAGTTCTTTCGTCGGCTTGCCGAAATACCCGGCGATGTCGCTGCCGGTGAAGGGCTGGCCGGAAAGCGAGGCGGTCTGCGCCGCGATGATCGCGGTGGGCAGGCCGTTGTCGAATGACCAATCGGACGCGTTGTCGCCGGCCCAGCCCATCGCGTATTGGTGCATGCCGGCGAAGCCGCTGCGGCCGATGATGACGCCGTCGCCGGCCAGGGATTCATCGAGAAACGCGCGCGTGGCGGCAAGATAGAGCATGCTGTAGCGGTTGCGCATCTCGTTGGCGGATGAGCCGTCGGCGAAGCGCGCGTTCTGAATGAAATTGCCTTCGCCGTCGTCACATTTGATGGCGCGTCCGCCCCATTGGCGGATTTTGGCGACCTGGGCCTGCCACCATCGGGTCGCGTCGGGGTTGGTGAAGTCGATCAGCGCGCCGCGGCCCTTCCACCACTCCGTGATCACCGGATCGCCATCGGCGTCCTGCACGAGATAGCCGCGCTGCGCAGCCTCGGCGAAGGTGGAGGTGGCCCCGGAGACGATGCCGGTCATGTCCTGGCGGTTCTCGCTGTTGATGAACGGCGTCAGCCAGAAACAGGGGTAAAAGCCCAGGGCGCGGACGCGGGCGAAGAGCGCCTCGGGGTCTTTGAATTGCTGGCGGTTGAGCTCGAAATCGTTGTAGCCGGTTTCCCACGGGCTATCGATCACCAGCACCGACGCCGGGATGTCGTGTTTGCGCAGCGACTCGACATCCTCGAGCACATCGGCGGCGTTGCGGTGCACATCGCGACTCTTCCAGACGCCGAACGCCCAATCCGGCGGGACGCGCGGCCGGCCGCTGAGGCGGGTGAACTCGTCGAGAATGTCCGTGAAACGCGGTCCGTCGATCACGACGATGCGCAGGTCGTTGGTCTGGTACTCCAGCGTGACAGCGAAGCGATCGGAAGCGTTGAAGTCGATCCTTCCGGGCGAGAAGCTGTCGACCCAGACGCCGTAGCCGGCGCTGCTCATGTAGAACGGGACGGGTTTGTATGTCGTGCCGCCTTTGGCTTCGGGGTGATCGGTGCTGACCATGTCGAGCAGGTGGCCCTGCAGATTGAGCATGGTGAACCGCTCGCCGCCGCCGAAACTGGCGTGCGTGCCGTGGATTTTGAGTCGGAGCGGGGCGTGGGATGGGAGGGACCAGCGCAGCGACACGGCGCGGGCGCTGACCTTTTCGAGCGTCAGCGTGACCGGGCCTGATCGCCACTCATTTGCCTGGCCCGGGACAGCGGCGTAATCGACGCTGGCCGAATCGCCCACGATCAGCGGGCCGATCTTCACTTCGCGTTTTCCGTCGGCCGCTTCGGATCGAAACGTGACGGCTCCGGTCTTCGGGTCCGGCCGGAGTTTCGGATCCGCCTGCGCGAACGTCGAGGCGAGTCCGGCCAGCAGCATCGCGGCGAGCAGGCCGCCGGTTCGCCGCGCGGCCCGGTGGTGGGGGTTGTGCATGGTCAGCGCTCACAGGTTGGTTGATCTTTCCAAGCCGATACCCTGCCCCCTGTCGCGGTTCAATGCAAGCGGGCGCCGGGTCGGACGGCGATTCGTTATTCTGTAACTGATGATGAATCGCCACTACTGGTTCAGGCTGGGTATCCGCGTGGCCGTGGTGGGGGCGGCTGTGTTCGTCGGCGCCGTCGCGATCCTGCTGATCTATGCCGACAACCGCGTTTCCACGAAGGTCGCGATTCCGGACGCTGACGCCGCCGCGCGCGCGTCGGGCGTGGCGGCGGAGCCCATTCCGCAACTGGAGCGCCACACTTGCGGACTGCTGAGCCTTTCGGCGGCGTATCGGGTGTATGGGCTGTCGCCGGAAGCGGAGAATCTGCGGGCGCGGCTGGGGGTGGATAATGAGGCGGTTCCGTTGGATGACGGATCGACCGGGACGCTGCACCCGGACCTGTTCCGCGTTCTGGCGCAGGATGGATTCGCGTGGTCTTGTCTGGCGACGGCTGACGCGGATGGTTTGTTGCGGCATTTGGATCAGGGGCAGGTGGCGCTGTTGCTGATCATCCGCCCGGAGAGCGGCGGGCTGCATTGGGTGCTGACCGATGCGCGCGAAGGCGGGATGATCCGGGTGGTGGATTCGCTGATCGATCAGCCGCAGATGGTCGCGGTGGATGCGTATCTGCGACGCGCGCTGTCGATTGTCGCGCTGCGGCCGGCGGACGGGGCGGCGATGTCAGTTTCCGCGGCCCATCAGGCGGGCGTGGCGGAGATGCTTCGCGTGAATGAGCGTTGGGGGCGATGGACGCGGTAGCGTTACCTTCGCGGGGTTGGGAGCGTGGGGAGACAAGTAGGATGCGGCTTGCCGCATCGCTCCAGTGTGTGCGGTAAGCGGCGAGGTTCTGTTTGACGGATCACGTTCCATGCTCGCTCGCCCCGAAGGGGCGCAGGGTGATCGCCACGGGTGGAGCAAGGTCGGCGCAAGCCGACCGCGGCGCAACCCGTGGAATGCTAAGCGCGGAACATCTGCCCCGAAGGGGCAGGGGAACGCGGCGGATCCGGTGGGGCGGAGACTTGGCCCCCTCCCCTTCGGGGCGTGGGTATTGACGTGCTTGCGGCGGTCGCAGCGCGCTCGATCGGCGCGGCGATGGCGTGTTGTCGCGCTCGGGGCCAGATTCGATCGCTTCGATCCGTCAAACACAACTTAGTCAGGCCAAGCAAGCCGCACCCTACCTGCTGCCGCGTCGCTCTTAGTCGGTGCGGCGAGGCGAGCCGCACCCTACTCAACTGACACACATCGTTAGCACAGAAATGGTCGCCGCATGAGGGCCGCGCGGCGCACGCTCAACGCGGGCCCCGCCACGGCTTTTCGGCGCCCCGCCCGCCGTGCGGGAAAGGCGCCCGCTATCGGCCTTATCGGGCGGGGTTGCCGCTCCGCCGTTCGGCCGGTACATACGCGTTGAAACCTCTCAGGAACCATTGATGTCCGCCGCTACCGCCACCCCATCGTCCGCCCGCCCGTTTCCGCTTTCGCCCGGCGCTGTCGTCGGCATCGCGGTGGTCGTCGGGCTGATTATTCGTCTGATCTGCGTGCAGGTGGCGGTCAAGAACGCCTATCCATGGGACCATCTGGACTTCATGTCGTGGGCCCAGTACGCGGAGCGCGAAGGGCCGTGGGCGCTGTACAAGCCGGAAAGTAAAGCGCCGATTCTCCGCTCGATGCCGAACCCGCAGACCGGCGAGTTGATCGCCGTTCCGTGGGCGGCCCCGCACGCCTGCAACTATCCGCCGCTGAGTTGTTACGTGTTCTGGGCGCAGGGGAAGCTGTGGCGGATGCTGGCGGCGGAGCAGACGGCGGCGTTGAGTCGGTTTGATCCGCGCCTGGCGCAGCAACTCGGCATGAAGCGGTCGGAGACGGTGCGCTCGCGCCTGACGGACACGTACGCGGCGCGATTTGTAAACGTCGCGCCGGGAATCGTGTTTGATTTCCTGCTGGCGGTCGGCGTGGCGGGGATCGTGGCGACGCTGCGCCGGACGCGTTTCGATCTGATTGCGGCCATCGCGTTTGCGGCGACATTTCTGGCGCCGCCGGTGTTTCTGGATTCGGCGTTCTGGGGCCAGGCGGATAGCTGGATCGCGGCGTTCATGGTGTGGACGCTGTTGCTGATGCTGCGCGAGCAGTGGATTCTGGCGGGGATTGTGTTCGGCGCGGCGCTGCTGGTGAAGCCGCAGGCGATTTTGATGGGGCCGGTGTTTGTCTTTATCGCGATTGCGCTGCCGTTGCGGCACGGTGATTGGAAGCGGATGCTGCGGATTGTGCCGATGGCGCTGGCGGCGATTGTGACGCTGCTGGTGCTGGCGGCGCCGTTCTCGCTGGCGAATGACGATGATGACACGGCCCGCGGCGCGAGCGCGGTGATGAAGCCTTGGGCGAGCGACTGGTTCAAGGCGAGTTACAGCGAGCAGATTTTCTCCAAGACGTACCAGCGCACGACACTGAGCGCGTTCAATTTTTGGTGGTTTGATTTTCTGTCCAACAGCAAGAACCCGGCGGGGCAGAAGTCGGACAGCAAGTGGCTCGGCGTGCAGAAGAACACGATCGGCACGATCTTGCTGGGGATGGCGATCATTGCGGCGTGGGTGGTCGGCTGGCGACGCGGATTTACGCGCGACACGTGGGTGATCGTGGCGTATCTCGTGCTGCTGGCCGCGTTTGTGTGGCCGACGCATGTCCACGAGCGATACATTTTCTATTGCATACCGTTTCTGATTCCGCTGGCGTTCCGTAACTGGCTGTGGCTGATCCCGCTGGCGGCGCTGATGATCGTCGGCAGCGCGGAGATGACGCACCCGAGCTGGCTGGATCAGCGCAATCCGAGCGCGGTCTCGCGCGGGCTGGCGGCGCTGAGTGTGGCGGCGTTTCTCTCGAGCCTGGCGATCCCATTCATTCCGGTCGGCGACTGGGGACGCCGTGACGCGGAGCCGGCGCCGGAACCGAGAACCGGCGGCTAGCTTTCTTTTAGACCATCAGATCGAGCAGCATTCCCGTGACGGGCGGCGCGATCGGTCGATAGGCGCGGCGTAGCGCGACTTGTCGCGCGGTCTCGGTTTCGGCGCTGGTGGTCAACGCCTGCTCACGATGTGGATTCCCGCCTGCGCGGGAATGACGAATGGCGTCGGCGCGGGAATGACGAATGGTGTCTGCGCGGGAATGACGAACGATGTCCGCGCGTTCGCGCGGCCACGGGTCGCGCGCGTCCGGGATGCCGTCATTGTCGTCGTCGAAGTCGCAGGCGTCCGCGAGGCGGTCGCCGTCGGTGTCGCGCTGGCTGGGGTTGAATACGCCCCGGCAGTTGTCGAGCGTATCGGGTACGCCGTCGTGGTCGCGGTCGTGGTTAACGTCACTCAGCAGCCACAGCGGATCAACGCTGAGGCCGAACGATTGCGCGCGATCCAGCGCGGTGGGCCCGGTGGCTTCGCTGCGCTGGGCACAATCATCCCAGCGGCGCGCATCGGCGCCGCGGGCCAGGAACCAGTGGCACGGCGCGCGGCGAGGCGGAACCGGCGGCGTGAACGCGGGTACGCGCGTGACTTCGCGCATGGCTTCTTTCCTCCTGCAGGAAATCGCGGCGGCATGTCGTCTTCCCCTGTCCAACGCTAGGCGCCGGCTGACGGTGTTCGGGCGCAGAAGTGGGCGGAGAGCGATAAAACACGGTGTGGAGCGGTGTTTCTCCGCGACAGCGCGCGAAAAAACTGATACAAGAATTGACTTACCGGAATCAGCGCCGGGCGGCGGCGGATGAGCGCATCCACGTCGCCAGGCGGTTATCAGCAGTGGAAGGGCGGACCGGAATGAGCATTCTGGCGTCGGGCGATCTGATCGAAGTCTGGCCGCTGCTGTCTGACGCGGATCGGCTGGAGGGCTTTCGCGACCTCGATCCGCCCGAGGCTGAGCGGTTGTTTGACGCGCTGGAGTCGCGCGATCGGGCGTGGATTGTCGGGCGCCTGCCGCAGTCTGAACAGCAGGTCGCGCTGTTCAAGCGCCTGTCGCGGTCTGAGGCGGAAGGCGTCTTCGGCGCGCTGGAGTCCGCGAGCCAGTTGTGGCTCCTGCAGCAGCTTCCCGAGGGTGAACGGCGATTGTGGTTGCGCTGGCTGGCCCCGGACGACACGGCCGACCTGATACAGGAAACCGAGGGCGAAGAGCGCGAGTCGTTGCTGAATCTGCTGGACGCCGGCACGCGGAAGGAAGTGACCGGGCTGCTGGCGTATGAAGAGGACGCGGCCGGCGGGCTGATGAACCCGCGCTACCTGCGGCTGCGGCCGAATATCACCGTGGACGCCGCAATCACCTACCTGCGGCATCAATCCACCGGCACGGCGGAGAACTTCTACTACCCGTATGTGCTCGACCGCGAGAAGCTGATCGGCGTGATCTCGCTGCGCGAGCTGCTGGCGGCGAACTCGGACGCGCTGGTGCGCGAGGTGATGAAGACCGATCTGATTACGGTGCGCGAGGATACGGACCAGGAAGAGCTGGCCGATCGCTTCGCGGAAACCGACCTGATGGTCATTCCGGTCGTGGATGACGAAGGCCGGATCAAGGGAATTGTGACGGTCGACGACATCGTCGACGTTGTGCGCGAAGAGGCGACCGAGGACATTCACAAGCTCGGCGGCGCGAAAGCGCTGGAAACGACGTACATGCAGGCCAGCGTGGTGGAATTGTGGCGGGCCCGGATCGGCTGGCTGGCGTTGCTGCTCGTGCTGAGTTTTTTCTCCGCGCAGGCGGTCGCGGCGTTCTCGCCGCTGATTGCGCATCTGGCGGTGCTGTCAGCGCTGATGCCGCTGATCATCAGCTCGGGGGGAAACTCGGGTTCGCAGGCGGCGACGCTGCTGGTGCGCGCCCTCGCCCTGGGCGAGGTGTCGCTGCCTGACATCAGCAAGGTGATTCGGCGCGAGATCGGGATGGGGCTGCTGCTTGGCGTGTCGCTGGGACTGATCGCGTTCGTCGGCATGACGATCTGGAGCTGGGTCGCGCCGGGGGCGGTCGGCGACAGTCTCGGGTTGCGCATGCGGGTGTGCCTGGTCGCCGGGCTGAGCGTAGTGGCCGTCGTGACGTGGGGGATTCTGGTGGGCTCGATGCTGCCGTTCGCGCTGAAGCGGCTGTCGCTGGACCCGGCCAGCGCCTCGGCCCCGCTGGTGGCGACGATCGTGGACGTGACCGGGCTGCTGATTTACTTCTCGATCGCGCGATTGATGCTGTCGGGGCCGGCGGCGGCCTGAAAAAATTTCTGACCGGCCCGGAATTGCGGGTTCGTCTATCCGGTTACGGCAAATTGGGACCTTGGTCCCCCCGAAATCTCCACGCGTGTGGAGTGGCTGGCAGGTCGTTGTCCGGCTCGCCCTTCCTGCCAGCTAAAGCGGCCCGCCCTTTCGAAAGAGGGGGCGGGCTATTTGATTTTGATGGCTGGTTGGCCCGTTGAGGTCGCTTGCCGCACGCGTTACGCGGGGTACACTCCCTTCCAATCCCCGCCGCAGGGACGCGGCGTGGGCGATCTGTCATGGAATGACGGCATGTCCAATCCCGCCAATCGTCACGCCGCCCTGCGCTTTTGCGTGGTTACCGTCGCGTCCGTCGCGATGCTGATGGCGTGGTTGTCGCTGTTGTCGTTCAGTCCCGCCGATTGGCCATCGACCAGCGCCTGGCCGCTGAATTCGCCGTCTCGCAATCTATGCGGCCCGATCGGGGCCTGGCTGGCGCATGCCGGGTTCTTTTATCTCGGCGTGGGCGTGATCCCGCTGGTCGTGATGCTCTCGCTCGCGTTTGTAGCCTGGATTTATCGCCTGCCGATGCGCGACCTCTGGCTGCGTCTGATCGGCGTGGGGCTGATCGTCGCCGCCGCCAGCGCCACCGGCGCGATTCTGGTGGACGACGAAGCGCCGCTGCTGGTCACCGGCGCGGGCGGCGTGCTCGGCGTGGTGGTCGCGGATCTGCTGCTGGCTCAGCTCCAGTTCACCGGCTCGCTGATCATCCTGGCGTGCTGCGCGATGGTCGGGCTGACGCTCGCGGCGGACGAGATCCTCGCGCGGCTGTTCCGAATTCTCACAACCGTCGGCAAAACCGCGGCTCCGCAGATCGCGCGGCAGGCCGGCGGCATCGCGACCGCCGGGGCGTCGCTGGCGGCGCGGATGGCGAGCGCGTCGGGGCGGCTGGTGACGGCCGGCGCGGGGGCCCTGGCGCATACGGCTGACGCGGAAACGCCAAAGGCGGCCAAGAAACCGCGCAAGCCGGTCATCGCGGACGAGGAAGAAGACGCCGACGAAGACGAATGGGAGTACGAGTACGAAGACGAGGCCGAGGACGGCGAAGAGGAATACGAAGAGGAAGATGAAGACGCCGAGTATGAAGACGAGGAAGATGAGGAGTACGAAGAGGACGAGGAGGACGAAGACGTCGAGGACGGCGATGAGGAAGCGGTAGAGGAAGAAGAGGAAGACGAGCCGGCGCCGAAGCGTCGACCGGCGGCCGGGCCGGCGGTGCGCGAGATCGGCGGCGGGGCTCCGCGGGCCGCGTCGCGCGATGTCGAGATTCCGCGTGAAAACCCGCTCAGCAACTACGAATTGCCGTCACTGCAACTGCTGGAGGAGCCGGAGGAGATCGACACGTCGTCGATCGAGGCGCTGTGTCGCGAGAAGGCGGTGATCCTGGCGACCACGCTGGCCGAATTCCGGGTCGAAGTCGAAGTGGTCTCAATCGAGACCGGCCCGGTGATCACGGTGTTTGAGCTGCGCCTCGCGCCGGGCATCAAGGTGGCGCGAATCGCCTCGCTTTCCAACGATATGGCGCGGGCGATGAAGGCGCCGGCGGTGCGCGTGGTCGCGCCGCTGCCGGGCAAGAACACGATCGGCATCGAAGTCCCGAATATCAACAAGGAAAAGGTGCGCATCAAGGACCTGATGCGCCTGAGTTTCGCCCGCGCGCCGAAGATGGGCGTGCCGCTTTTCCTCGGCAAGGACGCCGCCGGCCAGCCATTGGCGAGCGACCTGACGAAGATGCCGCACATGCTGATCGCCGGCACGACCGGCTCCGGCAAGAGCGTGTGCGTCGCGTCGATTGTCATGTCGATTCTACTGACGCGCACGCCGGACGAAGTGAAGCTGATTCTGATCGATCCGAAGGTGGTCGAGCTGGCGTTGTTCAAGGACATTCCGCACCTGATGTGCCCGATCGTCACCGAGATGAGCAAGGCCGAGGGCATTCTCGACTGGGCGACGACCAAGATGGACGAGCGGTACGCGCTGCTCGCCGAAGCCGGCGTGAAGGACATTCGCTCGTACAACGCGCTGGGCGAGGCCGGCCTGCGCGAGCGGCTCGAAGTCGGGCCGGATGATGACCTGCAGGGCGTGCCGGTATTTCTGCCGTACATCGTCATCATCATCGACGAGCTGGCGGACATGATGATGACCAGCGCGAAAGAGACCGAGTTCTATCTCAGTCGCCTGGCGCAGAAGAGCCGCGCCGTCGGCATTCACCTGATCGTTTCGACACAGCGCCCGCAGGCCAACGTCGTGACGGGGCTGATCAAATCGAACCTGCCGTGCCGCATCGCGTTCCGTGTCGCGTCGCGGCTCGATTCTCGGATCGTGCTCGACCAGAACGGCGGCGAAGTGCTGATGGGCCAGGGTGACATGCTGTTCCTGCCGCCGGGCACGCACAAGCTCGTTCGCGCCCAGGGCGCGTACGTCAGCGACGAGGAACTGCGGGCGGTCGTGCGCCACGCGCGGGCCCAGGGCCAGCCGCAATACTCGCAGGAACTGCTCCGCGTGCGAGCGCCGGCGGCGGATGGCGGCGGCGAGCGCGACGAGCTGTTTGATGACGCCGTCTCGATGATCGTCGAAAGTCAGCGCGGCTCGGTCAGCCTGCTGCAGCGCAAACTCACGATCGGCTACAGCCGGGCGTCGCGGCTGATTGACCAGATGTACACGTCGGGCATTGTCGGCGAGTACAAGGGCAGCCAGGCGCGCGAAGTGCTGCTGACGCGCGACGAGTGGGAAAAACTCCGCAAGGCCCGCAATCGTGAAGAAGCGATTGAAGACGGGCGCCTGTCATACGACGAATAGCGCCCGCGCCGCGTCAGACATTGATCCCGCTGCCGAGGTGGGGCCAGCGTTGCAAGGATAATCGCCGGTCGTTTCTGCACTCGCCAGCGTCCGTTCCCGTCGTATGATTCCGGCCGCGCACGTCACGCAGGCGCCAATGAGGCTTTTGTCACCATGTGGGTTTCCATCGGGCTGTTCGCTTTGGGCTTGGCGCTGCTGGTCGCCGGGGCCGAGGCGCTCGTTCGCGGGGCCGGGCGGATCGCCGCGGGCCTGGGCGTCTCGCCGCTGATCATCGGGCTGACCGTGGTGGCGTTTGGCACCAGCGCGCCCGAGCTGGCGGTCAGCCTGAAAGCGGCGCTCGACGGGCAGGCCGGCATCGCGATCGGCAACGTCGTCGGCAGCAACATCTTCAACGTGCTGCTGATCCTCGGCGTCTCCGCCGCGATCACGCCGCTGATCGTTCATTTGCAACTGCTGAAGCTTGATTTATGGGTCATGCTGGCGGCGTCGCTCGCGGTCTGGCCGCTGGCGTACGACGGCGGGATCGGGCGCGTGGAAGGGCTGGCGCTGCTCGCCGGCGCGGTCATGTACACGTTATGGCTGATCCGACAGAGCCAGCGCGAGAGTGGCGCGACGCGCGACGAGTTCGCGGCCGAGTTCGGCGCGGCGGCGAGGTCCGCCCGCGGGATTGCCCTGAACGCCGGTCTGGCGCTGGGCGGCTTGGGGATGCTGGTATTCGGGGCCCGCTGGCTGGTGTCGGGCGCGGTGGACATCGCGGGCGCGCTGGGCGTCAGCGAGCAGGTGATCGCGCTGACGATCATCGCCGCCGGCACGTCGCTGCCGGAGGTCGCGACTTCGGTGATCGCCGCGGTGCGGGGCGAGCGCGACATCGCGGTCGGGAACGTTGTCGGCAGCAACATCTTCAACGTGCTGGTCGTCCTGGGCGGGGCGGCGGCGATCAGTCCGACCGGCGTCGCGGTTGCGCCGGCGGTGTTGCGCGTGGATATTCCGGTAATGATCGTGGTCGCGGCGGTGTGCCTGCCGATCTTCTTTTCCGGTCGCCGCGTGGATCGCCGCGAGGGCTGGCTGCTGATGGCGGGTTATGTCGCCTATGTCGGATGGCTGGTCGCGACGGCGGGGCCGGGCGCGGCCTAGCCCCGGTTGTTAGCTCCCGCTCCAGTTGATCCAATAGCGCCACATCGCGCGTGTGTGGTCGATTTCGTACGCCTCCCCGCATTCCGGGCAAACGCCTTCTTGTAGATTGGTGCGGAGCGGATAGGCGCAGTGAAGACAGACGGCGCCGGCGTGGGTGGCCACCAAGCGATGGATGCGCCGCTTGGCGCGCCATCCGACCGGGACGGTGATCGCAAGAAACACGATATGCGTAACCCAGATCATAACCCAGCCGTGCGACCGAACGCCGAGCGGACTGACAAACAGAAGATCGGCCGAGAGTCCGCACGCCAGGGCGACGGGCGCGGCCCAGATCCAGACGCGCGCCGCTCGGCGGAAGACCGGCGGCGGGGCGCGGAACACTCGTCTTCGATCGACGCTCATCGACGCGAGTCTAGCGAAACGGGCTTGAGACCGGGACCGGATGATGCGGAAGCCGCTTTCCGACGGGGCGCTTCCGCGCTCATCTCGATACCAAGAAACCGGGCCCCCTCGCCTTTGCAGGTGAAGGGGCCCGGATCGATGACGACTGGGCGTTCGCGAGGCGTCGCCTCGAAGAACGCGTGCTGCGCTATTAGCGGCGGCGAATCGCGAACAGGCCGGCCAGGGCCAGCAGGCTCAGGCTCGCCGGCTCCGGAATCGTGAAGTACTGATTGCCGGCGAAGTTGTTCAGGTTGATGCCGGCCAGCGAACCGGTGAAGGTGCCGGCGCCGTCGCCACCGAGATTGCCCGTGCCGGCCGGGAGGCCGCCGAGGAACTGGTTCGACAGGAAGTCATGGCCGCTGCCGTTGACCATCGCGCTGATGCGGATGTCGCCGACGGGCGAGCCGATCGCGCTGAGCGGAATCGCCAGCTCTATGCCTGTCGTGACGGCGGCGGCCGCGACCGGATCAGCAGCGCCCGTGCCGCCGAGCACGCCGGCGGCGTTCGAGTTGTTGAACGCCACGCCGATGCCCGCGATCGGGAGCGCCGACGCGTTCGAGCCCTGCTGCGAACCGCCGAAGACATTGCCGGCCGCTTCAAAGTCGCCACCGCCGCCACCGACGGTCGCGAAATCGATATCGAAACGGTCGCCACCGGCGTTGCCGTTGCGCATGATCAGCATGTAGTCAGCCGCGAAGCCGGTGTCGAACGTCATGCCGGCGTGCTTGCTGGACCAGTTGTCGTTGTTCGGGTTGCTGCCGGTGATCGTGTTCTGGCCGCCCGCGACCGAATCGATGAACACGTTCAGCTTGTTGAAGTTGTTTTCGAGGTTGCCGGTGAGCATAATGTACAGCGTGCCGGCCTCGATGCGCGCGTAGCCCGCGTTCAACTCACTGGCGTTATCGCCAAACTGCGTCTGCACACTCTGGACGGCCAGCGCCGCGCCGTAGCTGCCGTCGCGGGTACCGTCGAGCACCGGGGCGGCGAAAGCCACCCCCGCGAGCGCGCCCAGAACGGGGGCGCCCTTCATGAATTTACGAAGCATTCGTTCCTCTCCTATGAGATGCTGCTGTTGGCCTCTCTGCTCCCGTGAGGGAGTCTCCTGTAGCTTCAAAGGTAGCGTATCGGGAGGACGCCCGCAATGATTTTCTTGCCCGGCGGGCCCGCTTCGCCACGGGCGCCGAACAGCCGATAACACGCGCGGCCGACCTTGACGACTCCGGCGCCGCGGCGGACACTCCCGCATCCAACGCCGTCCGCAGCGCGCGAGATCAACATGGCCCAGGTAGTTCTTGAGAACGTTCGCAAGGTTTATCCCGGCCCGGTGCTGGCCGTTGATAACGTCAATCTGACCATCGCCGACCGCGAGTTCGTCGTGCTGGTCGGCCCGTCGGGCTGCGGCAAGAGCACGACGCTGCGAATGGTGGCCGGGCTGGAGGACATCAGCGGCGGCGTGATCCGCATCGGCGATCGGGTGGTCAATGACGTCGCCCCCAAAGACCGCGATATCGCGATGGTCTTTCAGAATTACGCGCTTTATCCGCACATGACCGTCTACCGCAACATGGCCTTCGCGCTGGAATTGCGGCGGAAGAAGGGCAACCGGCTGATGTCGCTGCTCTCGCCGGGCTATCGCTCGTCGGCCCGGGCCGAGCGGGCCGCGATTCACGAGCGCGTGACGACCGCCGCCGAAATGCTCGGCATCACCAACCTGCTTGAACGCCGGCCCAAGGCGCTCTCCGGCGGACAGCGGCAGCGCGTGGCGGTCGGTCGGGCGATTGTGCGCGATCCGGCGGTGTATCTGTTTGATGAGCCGCTTTCGAATCTCGACGCGAAGCTGCGCGTCGAGATGCGCGGCGAGATCAAGCGTCTGCACCGGCGCGTGAACACGACGACGATCTATGTGACGCACGACCAGGAAGAGGCGATGACGCTGGGCGATCGCGTCGTCGTCATGAAGGACGGCGTGGTGCATCAGGTCGCGACGCCGTTCGAAGTGTACGAAAAGCCCGTGAATCGCTTCGTGGCTGGATTCCTCGGCACGCCGCCGATGAACTTCCTCGAAGGGCGGATTGTGCGGGACGCGGGCGGTCTGGCGTTTGATGAGGGCGAGAATCGCCTGGCGATCGCGCCGGCGCACGTCGAGCGGCTTGGCGCCTATGTGGACAAGCCGATGTCGCTCGGGCTGCGACCGGAGTTGCTGACGGTTGCGGACGCGGGGGCGAACGGTGCGCTGTTGCGCGCGACGGTGCGCGTGATTGAGCCGCTGGGCGATCGGATGGATGTCCGGCTGGCGACGCACAAACACGACCACATCGTGGCCCGTGTCGACGGCCGCGTGCGCCTGCGCGAAGCCGAGCCGGCGACAATGGCGGTCGACATGACGCGGGCGCATTTCTTTGAAGCGGGCGAAGATGGGCGGAATTTGACCGTGTAGGCGTCGAACATTCGATTGGCCCCGGGTATGCAGTCAATTCAGACTGCGGGAGATGCGACGTGAGCGCGGAGGAAGCGGGTCAGGCCGTTGGTAAGCTCAAGGAGGCAGTCCAAAGTATTGCGCAAACGGCGTCATCGCAGAGGCGAACTTTCGTCATCGTAACAATTGGGGCCCAGATATCGATTGGGCTCTTGCTCTATATTTCGGCAAGTCTCATAGATATCGATAGGTCAATAGTAGTTCACGTAGAAGATAGGTTTGGAGCGCTGATTGATGTCACGGAGCAGATTGGCCAGATCCAAGAGTACCTGATGGAGGCAACTTCTAGACTGGCGGACATCGTCCAAGACCATGATACGGAGTTGGCCGCCCTGCTAACTGATGATACTAATTCTCAGCGCGCGCTGGAGTTGCTACACTCCATTGAGACATCCCAGCAGCAACTGAAGGCCGAGTGGGAATCTGTTGGCAAGACTCAGACTGAGACGCTGGCGAAAACGACCGAGACAATCGATGTCGCCCGTCGCGAACTTGAGAGGTACGGGCAAGACCGCTTTGATCGACTTACGAATCTCATCCTCTCTGTGGGGGCGATAGTAGTTGCCGTATTACTTGCGATTCCATTGAACAGGATCATCTTCTCGAATCGATCGGTGTCGGCGAAGGAATGAGAGTCTGACTTGTTGGGACCGGGGATCCCCCCGAGGGGGCCGAACACAGCGCCAACACCAGCACAGTGTGCGACTGCCGTCGAACGGCCTTCTCTGGCGCCCGCTTGGCGAATCGCCGCCGGCCTTCATAATGTCCCCAATGGCAAAGACGCCCCCCACACCCGCTCCCGCCGCGCCGGCGTTCCTGCCGCCGTCGCTGTCGCGCTATTGGCGTGATACGCGCCGGCCGATCGCCAACCTGATTTTCCTGCTGCCGATCATCGCGGTGTATGAGGCCGGTTCGCTCTGGCTGCGCGATTCGATCGAGTTCGAGCAGCGGCTCGTCGCGCAGCGTCTGCTGCTCGAAGCGCTGGACTGGTTCGGCGGCGGCGGGTTCTGGGCGCCGGGCGTGGCGCTGGTGATGATTCTGCTGGCGTGGCAGGTCCTGTCGCGCGAATCATGGCGGATCGACGCGAAAACGCCGGCGCTGATGCTGGTCGAGAGCCTGGCGCTGACGCTGCCGTTGTTCGTGCTGAACGGCCTGCTGCTGCAAGCCGGCGCGGAGTCCGCCGACCTGCGCCCGACGCTCATCGCGGCGATCGGGGCGGCCGTCTATGAAGAGCTGGTGTTCCGGATGATCCTGATCTCCGCGCTGATGTTTCTGCTGGTGGATCTGCTCGGGCTGCAGCGGAAGGCGGCGATCGGCGTATCGGTGGCGGTCGGCGGCGTCGTGTTTGCGGCGTGTCACTATGTGCCGATCGGCGGGCTGAGCTTCAGCTGGTCGTCATTCGGGCAACATCTGATCGCGGGGTTGTATCTGTCGCTGCTGTTTCTGACGCGCGGGCTGGGGATTTCGACCGGCTGCCATGCCGGCTACAACCTGATGTTGATCTGGTCGCAATGGACGGGAATCGGCGCCTGAGCGACGCGGTTCGGCTACATCGCCCGCCGACGCTGCTCGATGTCGTCGTAGTCGGGACGCTTGCCGTGGCTGCGCGCCGGCGATGCGGTGATGATCCGCTCGATTTCTTCGGCCGATAGCCCGCGCTCGATCATGATCTGCTTGAGACGGGCGTTGTAAGCCGCCTCCTGCACTTTTCGGTAGCGGTTCGCGATGATCCAGATGATCGCGACCGACGCGATCAACGACATGGCGATTACGCCGGTCAGGTTATCGCTCATCGCCAGCACGGGCGCGGCCGGTATCCACATTTGCGTCCTCCTTCGACCGAATGGCACGGTCTTGCGGATGTATTCTCGCCTTTTCTCGCGTTATTTGCGAATGGCTGAATTTCGCCCGCGCCCGAAGGCCAATCCCAACAGGCTCAGCGGAACCGCCATCGCCAAGCCGAGGCCGCAGGGTCGTGGCTCCGCGATCAGGGCGTCGTTGGGGTCCGGGTCGGTGTCGGTTGGTTCAACGATCGGCTCGTCGATGGGCGTCTCATCGGCGGGTTTCGCGGCGTCGTAACGGACGCGCTGGATGTCGCCGGTGAGGAATTCGCAGTAGTAGAGCGCCCCGTCCGGGCCGAGGACGAGATCGAGGGGGCCGAGCTGCGCCTGGTGAAAGAGCTCGTGCTTTTCGACCTTGTCGCCATCGAGGCGGACGCGGAACAGCGCGTTGTTCACAAAGTCGAGGTGGAACAGATCGCCACGATACGCCTTTGGAAAAGCGGCGAAGCGCGCGTCCGATTCATCGATATCGTTCGGGTAGACCACGCAGCCGGCAATGCACTGACCGAGCTCGTGATACGAGAAAATCGGCTCGATCAGGTTCGGATCGCTGCCATCCGAGGGGCCTTCGGCGATCGGCCAGCCGTAGTTGCCGCCGACGCGCACGAGGTTGATCTCTTCGGTGCGCGGCGCATCGTCGGAGCCGATGTCCATCGCGAACAGTCGTCCGTCGGGCGCGAAGCAGAAGCGATAGGGGTTTCGAAAGCCAAAGGCGTACGTGGCGCGCGGCGATCCGGTCGGCGTGGTGAACGGATTATCGTCCGGAATTTTTCCGTCCGGCTGAATGCGGCAGATGGAGCCCGCGAGCGACTTGAGATCCTGGGCGGCCTCCGGCGTGCCGGTGTCGCCCACGGAGAAGTACAGCATGCCGTCCGGGCCGAAGCGCATGCCGCCGCCGTTATGAAGTTCGCCGGTGGTGGGGATCGCGCCGCGGACGAACTGCAGGTCCTCGCCGACGCCCGCGCGATCCGTCAGGCGAACGATCACCTGTTCGGTGCTGGTTGCCGTGAGGAAGGCGTACAGATACCCGTTGCGCGCGAAGTTCGGGTCCAGCGTGATCCCGAGCAATCCGGACTCCAGCCCGGTGAACGGCTCGAGCTCGACAAAGGGTTCATCGAGCAAGGCGCCGTCCTGGATGACGCGGATCGCGCCGAGGCGTTCCGCCACGAACAGGCGTCCATCCGGGGCGAACGCCATCGACACGGGCTGAACCAGCCCGCCGCTGAAGCGCTCGACCACGAAGCCGTCCGGTACGGCGAATGCCGGCGTCGCAAGCGCGGCGACGGTCAGCAGCACACAGGGCGCTAGAGGGTGTCGCATGGGGAGACTCCCTTGAATAAAGCGGGGTGCGGCGAACCGCACCCCACTGTGACGATCGAAACTCACCGCCGTCGCGTCTCGCTTAGCGGAACAGGTCCGAGCCGATATCGCCGTCGAAGGTCTCGCCCTCGAGGTTGAAGATCGGGGTCGGGTTGAAGCCGAGCCACTCCCGGATGCACTGATTGAACACGCCGCGGAAATCGACGTAGTACGGCAGGTTGGGCTGGTTGATGTCCGCGGTCGTGACGTTCTGCCCGTGGAGTCCGCCATTGACGCGCGGTCCGCACAGCATCATGTGACCGGCGTAGCCGTGATCCGTGCCGGGGCTGCCGTTCTCTTCGTTGCGGCGACCGAACTCGGTGTAGAACACGACCGTGGTGCGGTCCCACATGCCGAGCGCGACCAGATCATCCTTGAACTGGCGGAATTCGTTGTTCAGGCGCGGGAACAGCGACGCGTTCGCGTCATTCTGCGAGCCGTGCGTGTCGAATCCGCCGTACGACACCTTGAGAATCTGCGTGCCGAGGTTGGCGGAGGCGATCGCCGCGGCGCGCCAGAATTCGCCCCGGGCTCCGCCGGTCGAGTTGAACGCCTGCGTGCGATCGCGGAGTTGCTGTGAGATCTCATCGATGCGGGCGTAGGTGTTCAGGATCGCCTTTTCGGTGCGCGTCGCGCCGGACTTCATTTGCGCATACTGTCCGAAGCCCAGCTGCGCGGCGCGGCGATAAGTCGTATCCGGATAGCCGTAGCTGCGCGGGTCGCCAATCGTCTTGGTGTCCATCACGCCGAACGGCTCGTCGAAATACGTCTTGCGCAGGCGCTCGTACCAGGTGGCGGAGGTGCCGGTACCGGACGAGAGGTTCCGGACGCCGAAGTCGAAGATTTCCTGGCTCTCGAAGTGCGAGCCGTTGGCGTTGGGATACGCGACCTGCTGCACGATCGCGCATTGCCCGGCGGCGTACAACTCGCTGAAGAAGTCACAGTAGTTTGTGATGCCATACTCCGGCCGACCCGGCAGCGGCGTCACGTCGGCGGCTCCGAGCGCCAGGGCCGGGCGGCGGGCCTGATAGGCGGTGTTCGTGTGCGGCGCCAGGAATGACAGCGCGTCCATGCCGCCATTGAGCTGGCACAGCACAAGCAGGTTGCCGGTGCCGGCGTTGGTCTGGGCAAAGGTCTGCGCGACGGCGCGCAGGCCGGGGTCGATCAGCGCCAGCGCGCCGATGCCCGCTCCGGAACGCGCAAGAAACGCGCGACGCGACAGTTTCTGAAATTCGTTGCAGCCATCCATCATATTTCCCTCACGCTTCGCGGTTGTCGCCAGAGACTCTCAGGCGCATCGGTCAACTGGGCCTAGCGCCCCATTACGTCTTCGCGCATCGCCATCAGGCGGATCAGTTCCTGCACGTGCCGCGGCTGGTTCTCGGGCGTTTCGACGTCGAATCCCTTGTGTCCGGCCTGATCCAGCACGGTGATGTAGAGCTCGCGTTCCTCGTCAGAGAGCTTCAGGTGGAATACGCGCGCCAGGGCGTCGACGATTTCGCGGCGCACTTCGCGGCGATTCCAGCGATCCGTGCTCGGCAGCAGGTGATACGGCAGGTAGGCCGTGCGGTCCGGGCCGTACTCCATGGTGCGCGCCAGGGCGACGATGCGCGAGCGCAGCCACTGATCCTGCAGCCAGCCGTCGTCTTCGCTCCAGCCCTCCACGCCCGGCGGGTTGAGCAGTTCCATACCGGCGGCGTTGATGTCGTCGGCGAGGCGATCGAGGATGAATCCCTGTGAGTCCTCACTGTCCATGTGCATGTCAAGCGTGCGGGCCAGGCCGACCAGGTGCTCGACCGGCGAGGCGACCTGGGCGCCGCGCGCCGTCGTGGAGAACATCGCCTGCGACAGCAGGATCCGCCGCACGACGGGCTTGATCTGGAACCCGGACTCGACGAACACGTCGGCCAGCTCCGCGACAAGTTCGTCCGACGGCTGATCGTGGACGAAGTGAACAAACAGATTGCGCGCCACGTACTCGGCCGCCTCGGGCTGATCGAGCGTGATATCGATCACGTCGACATAGTCGTAGTTGCCGGCCGCGGCGCGATCGCCGAAGAAGTGCTTGATGCTCGTGTCGTGATTGACGATGTCGAAGATCGGCCGCGTATCGACGTTATTCTGGCGCAGCAGCGTGATACCGGTGAACGCGCGCGTCGCTTCCTTGATGTCATCTTCGGTGTAGAGCACGTCGCGACCAAGCGTGAACAGCTCCCAGAACTCGCGGGCGTAGTTCTCGTTCGGACTGTCCTTGGGGCTGTTGGCGCCGTCCAGCCAGATCAGCATGAGCGGATCCAGCGTCAGATCGATGAGGAATTGCCGGTAATCGCCGAGCGCGTTGCGGCGCAGCATGTCCATATGCAGCACGGCGGCGCTGCGGTCCACGCCTTCCAGCACGCGCCGCGAAGACGCGAATCGGTCGTGCCAGAACAGCGCCATTTTCTCGTGGAGCGGGTTGGGCCCCTCGATCAGGTGCACCAGCCAGCGGTTCGGAATGTCGAATTCGTGCGTCGCCGCCAGGTCCTCAATCGCCCGCGGCGTCGATTTCTTCTCAAGCAGATCGTCAACGGTCTTCGTCAGACCGTTCCGCACCGCCGCGTCGACTTGTTCCGGCGTGGCGCCGAACGCCGCGCGGCGCAGCAGGTGATACGCCTCGTCCGTCGTCAGCTTGTCGCGATACGGCAGGCTGGTCTGGGCGAAACCGCCGAACTCGCCGCCGGCCGACACGGTGACCGTGCCCTTGGCCTGCGCCGCGCCGCCCTGACCGTCCGAAACGGTGACTTCGAACGTCACCGGGCCGGTTTCGAGCACGGGCGGGGCCGCGAACGTGACGACGGCTTTGTCCGTCGCCGACAGCGTGGCCTCGTCGCCGCCGAGCTGCTTCCAGACGAACGTCAGATCGTCATCGTCTGCATCGGAGGACCCGGACGCGTCGAGCGTGACGACGGTGCCGGCGACAACGCCCGAGGTCGGTGACACGGTCACGGTCGCCACGGGGACTTTGTTGTCCGCCGAGCCGCCGGCTCCGCCACCGCCACCGCCGCCGCCACCACCCGCGCCGCCGCCGCCGCCGCCACCACCACCGCCGCCGTCAATAATGTTCGGATCGAGCGGATTGCCGCCTCCGTCCGGACCCGGCGCGGCCGGGCAGCCGCCCAGCGACAGCGCGATCAGCGCGCCCGCAAAACAGGCGAGATGCGTGCGACAGCGATAAAAAGTAGTTCCCACAGCCTCTTTCCTCCGTCCGCGGCGGCAAAGCCCGCCCACCTACCCGGCGCGCGCAGCCGATGCCGCCAGGGTGAGAAAATCCCCCCACCTAGCCTGCATTTCGCCAGTGTCCCGAGACAAGAACTTCCCAGATTCACGCGCGGATTTTGCGGTTTTTTTGCTGGCCGGAGCGGCGCCTGCGCGACCCATAACCGGGCCGCCGCGCTCGGGCCGTCTCGGCGGTTACACTACAAATGAACATGCGATCGTCACGCGGCGCGTGGCGAGTGGGTTTCCCGGAGACGCCTTGTGCAGGGTTTGTTAGCCAAGCCGCGCGGTTTTTGTGCCGGAGTGGAGCGGGCGATTCGCGTCGTCGAATTGGCGCTGGAGCAGTACGGCAGCCCGGTCTATGTCCGCAAAGAGATTGTGCATAACTCCCACGTTGTGGCGCGCCTGCGCAGCGAGGGCGCGGTCTTTGTTGAGGAACTCGACGAAGTCCCGGAAGGCGCGCTGACGATCCTCTCCGCGCATGGGTCGCCGCCGGAAGTGTATGCCGAGGCCAAGCGCCGCGGCCTGCGCGTGGTGGACGCGACCTGTCCGCTGGTGACCAAGGTGCACAAGGAAGTCGCGGTGTTTGTGCGGCGTGGCTATCGGATCCTGCTGATCGGCCATGCCGGGCACGATGAGGTGGTCGGCACGATGGGGCAGGCGCCGGAGCGGACCACCCTGGTCGAGACGCTGGCGGATGTCGATCGGCTGGCGCTGGCCCCGAATGAAAAAGGCGTGATTCTGACGCAGACGACGCTCAGCCAGGATGACACGCGCGATATCGTGGCGGCGCTGCGCGGGCGCTTTCCGTGGCTGGAGTTGCCGCCGAAAGAGGACATCTGCTACGCGACGCAGAATCGGCAGAACGCCGTCAAGGAGATCGTCGGCGACATTGATCTGCTGCTGGTCGTCGGCTCCTCAAACTCGTCGAACTCGCGGCGCCTGACGGAGGTTGCGACATCGCGTGGCGTGGCGTCGCATCTGATCGACGGGCCGGACGACATTGATCCGGCGTGGTTGCGGGATCGGGCCCGCGTGGCGGTTTCATCGGGGGCGAGCGCGCCGGAAAGCGTCGTGCAGGATGTGATCCGGCGGCTGCGGTCGCTGGGCGTGGCGGCGTTTTCCGAGGTCGACGCGCCGGATGAAAATGTGGTGTTTTCGCTGCCGCGGTTTGCGCAGCTGACCAAGGGCGGTATTTCGACGGTCGATTGAGAGCCGGCCGGGCCCATCAGGGCGCTTCGCCGGCCTCGTGATGCGCGCTGGGTTTGGATCGATCCCAGTACGCGCGGCGCTCCGACGCGCGCAGCGCGCCGCGCTCTTCGCCGAAGTCGAACTTGACGACGCGCCACGGCGGCGCCGATTCCACCCAGAAAATGTAACGGTCGCGCTTGCCCAGATTCAACTGGACACGCTCAGTCTCGAACACGCCGGCGGGTGTCGTGACGCGTTCGCGCCCGAGCGCCGTCAGCGACACCGAGGATTCAACCCGTGGCGGCGTTGCGCGATTGGATCGCAGCGGCGGCAGCATGGCGGTGATCTTCGGTATCGTCCCGCCGGCGACGAATTCGCGCACCAGCAGAAAGCCGGCCTCAAACGGCCACGTGTTCGCCGACAGATCGTGCTGCGATTCGCCTTCGTTCTCGAAGTAGCTGAACTGCCGCAGCGTCGCGCCCGCCGCCGTCCAGCGGGCGTGTTTGTACGTCACGCCGCACCACTCCTGATTGGCGAACACCGCTTTCAGTGGCGTGAGCGCATGCCGATGAATGAACAGCGTCGTCAGCCAGCGATAGTTGTAGTTCTCGGTCGGGATTTCCTCGGCGATGTTCATTTTCAGCGCGGGCACAGCGTCGGGCGCGTTGGGCGTCTCGGCCTTTACGCCCAGCGTCGGGTCGAAGAACTCCCGATTGGTCAGATGCACGCGCGTGTATGCGCGCGGCTTGCCGTAGATCGTCTCAACCGCGTCGTAGTAGAGCATTTCGCTGAGGCCGTCATCCCATGACGGCAGCGCGCCGAGCGCGGACTTGTCGAAAGGGATGTCCGCCGAACGCGTTGGCGGCGATTTGCCCTGGGCGTTCGCTTCATTCGGCTCCATCAGCATAGGGCACAGCGCCGCCGCGGCGAGGCACAGCGCCGCCCGCAACCGGCGCGGCGCCCGATCGGGCGGCGTCATTGGACTTACCGACTTGCTGGCTGCGCGGCGTGTGTGCTCGGAATGCACGATCGGGCTCCTGATGTACTTGGCGACCACTCGATTCTATGCTGCGCGGCGCATGGGCGAAATCGAACAAGTCGCGGAGTGGCTGCGCGGGGCGCGACGCGTGGTCGCGTTGACCGGCGCGGGCATGTCGGCCGAGGCCGGCGTGCCGACGTTTCGCGACAACAACGGCATGTGGAAGAATTTCCGGCCGGAGGAACTCGCGTCGCCGGAGGGGTTCGCGCGGGACCCGCTGCGCGTCTGGGATTGGTATCGCGCCCGGCGGGCGGCGCTGGCGCTGATCGAGCCACACGCCGGGCATCGCGTGCTCGCCGACTGGGAGTCGCGGTTTGAGGCGTTCGCGGTAGTGACACAAAACGTGGACGGCCTGCACCATCGCGCGGGCTCAACGGTCGTGCACGAACTGCACGGGCGTCTGGATGTCGTGCGATGCGTATCGTGCCCCGAGCGGCGCGTCGGGCTGGATGATCTTGGCCCTGATCCGCGTTGCGCGTGCGGGGCGCGACTGCGGCCGGGCGTCGTCTGGTTCGGCGAGATGTTGCCGGAGGCCGCGCTCGAAGCCGGGTGGCGGGCGGCGGAGGCGGCGGAAGTGTGCCTGGTGATCGGCACGAGTGGCGTCGTGTATCCGGCGGCGTCCGTGGCGGAAGTGGCGAAGCGAGGCGGCGCGCGGGTGGTCGAGATTAATCCCGAACCCGGCGCGCTGGCGGCGATCGCCGATGCGCGGCTGCGGGGTGGGGCCGTCGAGGCCTTGACCCGACTTGCCGAGCGCGTTGACTGACGGAGTGTGCAGGACTGCGCACTTCGTAGAAGGCGCGATTTATCCCCGACGCCGCTTTCCGGCCGCGAGCGTATCGCAGGCTTCGTCGATCCGGCCCTTACGCGTCTCTTTTGACTTGGCCGCGTCGATCCAATCTGTTAAGTCCCGGCGCTCCGTCGGCGTCAGTGTGCTCCACTGGGTCTTCGCCTTCGCGACGGCCCCGAGCGCCTTGTAGAAATCCATCGGCACGACGGCATAGCAGCAGGGGCGCCGCTTGCCGGCGGCAAGATTCTCGCAGGCGCGCGCGATTCTGCGTTCGCGCGTCGCGGCCTGTTTGGCGGACTCGATCCAACTCGTGAAATCGCGCCGCGCGATTTCCGTGAGGCTCTTCCAAGCCGCCGCGGCCGACGGATTCGCGGCGAGGGCTTTTCGCAGGTCGGCCGGCGCCGTGGGCGCTTTCTCTTCGCCGACCGCCTTGGCGCTCGCTCGCTTCATTTTCGTTCCTGCTCCGATACGACCGCGCCGGCGCTGTTTCGCTTCACGGGGCGATACAGCGAATCGCGCTCCACCGGCTCGCAACCCGCTTCGCGCATCAGGCGCTGGATCTGCTCGATTGTCAGTTCCTGGTGGTTATAGCCGCGGCCTTCGCGCTTGGTGATGTCGTACCAGACCACCGTCCCGTCGAAATCGTCCACGCCCCAGTTCAGTGCGACCTGGGACAACTTCGGGCTCTGCATGATCCAGAACGCCTTGACATGCGCGAAATTGTCCAGCATCAGGCGCGTGATCGCGAGTGTGCGCAGGTCGTCCAGGCCGGTCGGGCCGGGCAGGTGGCCGAACTCGCTGCCGTCCGGGATGAAACTCAGCGGAATGCAGCAGTTGAACGCGGCCGGTCGCGGATGGGCGGGTTGTGCGCCGCGCGCCGCGGCGGCGTCCCAGGCCGCGCGGCGTTCGAGGGCGATGTCCTGCTGCGCGCGGAGCTTGATCAGGTGGTTCAGCCGCTCCTCGACCGTCTCGACGTGGCCGTAGAGCATCGTCGCGTTGCTGGGGATGCCCAGTTGATGGGCGGCGTGATGCACGTCAAACCAGTGTTGCTCGCCGACCTTAGCGCGGAACGCCTCATCATGGACGCGATCATCGAAAATCTCGGCGCCGCCGCCCGGCATGCTGTCCAGGCCGGCTTCGCGCAGGGCGGTCAGCACCTGCTCGATCGACAACCGCGGCTTGCTGATGCGCGTGAAGTGGACGATCTCGATCGCTGTGAATGCCTTCAGATGCAGCGTCGAATGCGCGGCTTTGAGCGCGCGGCACATGTCGAGGTACCACTCGAACGGCTTTTTCGGGTGCAGGCCGCCGACGATGTGGACCTCCGTCGCGCCGTGCTCCACGGCTTCGCTGGCAAATGCGACGATCTCGTCGATCGTGAAGTCGTAGCCGTCGGCGGGGCGCTCGGCCTCGGACTTCGGGTACGGGCGATAGAAGGCGCAGAACTTACAACGCAGCACGCAGTAGTTGCTGTAGTTGATATGGCGGTTGACGTTGAAAAAGGCCTGCCGGCCGTGCAGGCGCTCCCGCACGGTGTTGGCCAGCTCGCCGACGGTGAAGATGTCGCGGGTCCGGTACAGGGCCAGTCCATCGGCATGGGATAGCCGGTCGCCGGCCGCCACCTTGCCGCGGATTTCGTCGAGCGTTGAATCCGCGTAGCGCGGCATGTGTATAACCATGGTGAAGCTCCGAATCCGAAAACTGACGGGTTCGCGTCAGTGTCGCTCGAATCATAGGCGATAATCCGGGGTTCGGAAGTCGGGAGGACTTTCAGCCGTTCTGAAACGTCGAACGGCCCACACCGCCTTGGACGGAGTTGCGGGAGCCCGCTAAACTATCTATGCGGTCTGACAGCTTCCTCGTCAGCATCTCGGCATTGGAAGCTCCCAGTTTGGTAGTCACAGGTTACGTTGGACCCGCCCGCGCACTTCGAGGACCCGTCGGGGTTGACGATGAAATTTGCGCGGCGGAACAAACCCGCCGAATCAGTCGCGACTGTCGTCCCGATGTTACGCGACTCCGGCCGAGAATTTGGGAATTCGAATGATCGAAGCGCAACCCGCTCGCGTGGAATCACCGCTGAATCACCTGCGAACGAATGAGTCCGCCAAGCCCGTCGCAACGCCGAAACCGAAGACGAAGCTCACCGGCAAGTCGCTGGTGCTGGAGCAGTTGGAAACGCCGGAACATCTGTCGTGGAAGCAGTTGCGTTTCACGATCGCGTTCGGACTGCTTCTGATTCACGCCGTCGCGGCGGTCGGGTTCTGGTTCTTTTCATGGTCGGGGCTGTTCATCGCGCTCGGCCTGTATGTCATGACGATCCCGCTGGGGATCTCGATCGGCTTTCACCGTCTGCTGACGCATCGCAGCTTTGAGTCGCCGACGTGGCTGACGTGGGTCTGCGGTCTGACGGGCACCCTGGCGATGCAGGCCGGGCCCGTGACCTGGGTCGCCGCTCACCGGCTGCACCATAGTGACGCGGACCGCCAGCCGGATCCCCATTCACCGTTCGTCAGCTTCATGTGGTCGCACCTTTTCTGGTTCCTGTTCTGGGATCCGCGTCTTCAAAACGTCGAGAACCGCAATCGGCTGGCGAAGGACGTCGTCGCGCGTCCGGGCCAGCTTTTCCTCGAGGACAATTACTGGTGGATCAATCTGCTCATGCCGGGCGTGCTGTTCGGTCTGGGCTGGCTGGTCGGCGGGTTCTACATGGCGATGTCATGGATGACCTGGGGCTGGGCGCTGCGCCTGGTCGCCGGATGGCACGCGACGTTCTTCGTCAACTCCGCCTGCCACCTGTGGGGCTATCGCAATTACGACATCGTCGACAACAGCCGCAACAACTGGTGGGTGGCGTTGCTGACGTTTGGCGAGGGCTGGCACAATAACCACCACGCCGACCCGAGCTCCGCCGCGCATGGTCACCGCCTGACGGAGATTGACCCGGCGTATATGTTCATTCTCGGTCTTCAGAAGCTGGGGATCGTGAAAAACGTGCGGCGTCCGAGCCATACGGAACGCATGGTGCACGCGAAGGGCGACGGGGCCTAATCTTTTCGACGGATCACGATTCACGCCTGGCTCGCCCCGAAGGGGCGCAGGGTGGTAGCCACGGGTGAAGCAAGGTCGGCGCGAGCCGACCGCGGCGCAACCCGTGGATTACAGGCGCGCTGGAGTTTTCCTGCCCCGAAGGGGCAGGGGGACGCCGCGCATGCGGTGGGTCGGCGACTCTGTCCCTCTCCTTCGCCCCTTCGGGGCGAATGACAATCAAACGAACTGACCACGGGTTACACGTCGGTCGGCTCGCGCCGACCTCGTTTCACCCGTGGCTACTGTCCGACGCCCGTTCGGGGCGTGATTATCTTCGCGCTCGGGGCCGGTCGCGAACGATTCGGAAACAATCCGCCACTGTTCCCCCGCAGTGGCTTTTTCTCTTTGCGGCTGGTTTCCGCCGTGCGCCGGCGCTGGTCAACTTCCCCACAGGGCCTCGCCCGTTATAGTGCGATCGCGCGCTCGGCCGCACGGCGGGGCGGGTTTCATTCGCGGAGCGATCCTTTGGCTCGAATTGGTTTTGCCATCGATAACCGGGCGTGCATCGGCTGTCACGCCTGCACGGTCGCCTGCAAGTCCGAGCACGACGTGCCGATCGGCGTGAACCGCACATGGGTCAAGTACATCGAGAAAGGCGAGTTTCCGCACAATCGGCGGTCGTTCAGCGTGCAGCGCTGCAATCACTGCGAAGACGCGCCATGTGTCGAGATTTGCCCGGTCACGTCACTTTTCAAGCGCCCGGACGGGATCGTCGATTTTGACTCGGATCGCTGCATTGGATGCAAGGCGTGTATGCAGGCGTGTCCGTATGACGCGCTGTATCTCGATCCGGTCACACATACCGCCGCCAAGTGCAACTACTGCACGCACCGGGTCGATCAGGGGTATGAGCCGGCGTGCGTCGTCGTGTGTCCGGTCGAGGCGATTGTGTCCGGCGATCTGGATGATCCGGACAGCCGCATCGCGCGGCTGGATCGCGAGCAGCGCGTGCAATACCCCAAGCCGGAGAAGAACACGCGGCCCAAGCTGTTTTACGTAGGTGGGGACACCGCCGCCCTGGATCCGACGCAGGCGCCGCCGCGGGCCGATTATCTGTGGAGCGCTGACGCCGGGATTTCGCCGAAGACCCTGAGTCTGGCGGAGGAGGAGGCGGCGGTCGCGGCCCGCGCGCGGCGCGTGTACGACGCGCGGAAGAAGCCGACGCCCTGGGGCTGGATGGTCTCGGCGTATGTGACGACGAAGGCGATTTCGGCGGGAACTGCGCTGGTCGCGTTTCTGATGTTTGTCACGGGCGCGCAGACGCGCTGGCTGACGAACATCGAAGCCGTGGTCACGATCGGTTTTCTGGCGTTGACGGGCGCCCTGCTGGTCGCGGATCTGAAGAAGCCGATGCGGTTTCTGTATGTGTTGTTGCGTCCGCAGTGGAAGAGCTGGCTGGTGCGCGGGGCCTACGCGATTCTGGCGTTTTCGTTGCTGCTGGTCGTGGGTTGGCTGCTGTCGGCGTTTACGTCGCAACATGAATGGGGCCTGGCCGCGCAGCGCGCGGTGGGGGGCGTTACGGCGCTTTGCGCGTTGGCGGTGGCGTCGTATACGGCGCTGCTGTTTGCGCAGGCGCGCGGGCGTGACTATTGGCAGAATCCGCTGCTGGTCGTGAGCATGACATGGGACGCGGTGGTCGCGGGCGTGTGCGCGATGGCGCTGATCGGTCTGACGGATTTTCGCGGCGGGCTGGTCGGTATGCAGGCCCAGATGTGGCTGTTCTTGACGGCGATTCCGCTGCCGCTGCTGTTGCTGGTTGAGTTTCTGCCGCGGCACGCGACGCGCGGCGCGAGCCTGGCGGCGGACATGATGACGCGCGGCGTGTTCCGACGCTGGTTCTGGGGTGGCGTTGTCGGCGCGGGGATTGTGGCGCCGCTGGTGATGCTGTTGGCGAGTGGACCGCTATGGCTCGCGGCGGTTTTGCTGCTGATCGGCATCGCGATTCGGAATCACCTGCTTGTGCAGGCGCCGCAGCATGTGCCGCTGAGCTAGTCTCACAGACGGCGCGCGCCGAGCGGCGCTTTGCGCGAAATGCCGGCCCGCAGCGGCAGCGCCTACGCCGTGACCCGGTTCGGTGGTTCGCGCCCATCGAGCGCCGCGCGGACGTTGGCCGCGACCATCTCCGCCATTCTTGTGCGTGTCGCTTCGGTCGCGCTGCCGAGGTGGGGCAGGAGCACGACGTTCTCCAGTTCAATCAGACCTGGGGTCAAGCGCGGCTCATTTTCATAAACATCCAGGCCGGCGGCGAAGATGCGACGCCCGCGCAGGGCGTCGACCAGCGCGGCTTCGTCCACGATCGGGCCGCGGGCGGTGTTGATCAGGATCGCGCCGGGCTTCATCAGCGCCAGGCGCGCCTGACTGATCATGTGATGGTTCTCAGGCCGCATCGGCACATGCAGCGAGATCACATCGGCGTTCGCCATGAGTCGGTCGAGTTCGACGCGCTCGGCGCCGGCGCGATCGAGCTCCGGTTGCGAGCGCGGATGCGCGTATTGAATCGGCATTTTGAAACCGGCCGCGCGGCGCGCCACGGCGCAGCCGATCCGGCCCGCGCCGACGATGCCGAGTGTCGCGCCGTGCAGCTCGACGCCGAGGAGTTGCGTCGGCGCCCAGCCGCGCCATTGCCCGGCCCGCACGATCCGCTCGGCGTGCCCGGCCCGCCGCGCGGCCATCAGGATCAATGTCCAGGCGATGTCGGCGGTGGCCTCGGTCAGCACACCGGGCGTGTTGGAGACGCGCACGCCGCGCGCGGCGCAGGCGGCGAGATCGATGTTGTCATAGCCGACGCCGAAGTTCGCGACGATTTTGAGCGAAGCGCCGGCGGCGTCGAGCAATTCGGCGTCGACCCGGTCGCTGATGGTGGTGATGAGCGCATCGGCGCGTGCGACTCGCGCCAGCAATGCGGCGCGCGGCGGGGGCTCATCACTGTCATGCGGGTCGAGTTCGACATCGCGCAGCGCCTCATCGAGCGCCGCCGGGAAACGGCGCGTCAGTACAGCCCGGGGCATCCGCGTTCCTTTACCGGCGTGGCCTTGTTGACGGAATTCTGACGGCATGCCCCATAATATGCGCGATGGCGCCGTCGTGGGCGCGGCGCTGCGCCGCGTTTTCGGCAGGGGGCTTGGAGTCGGTTCGGCGGATCGCTAATCTGCTTCGATTCCGCTTTTCGGTCGCGACCGCGCGACGGGATGCGAACACGCCTCTCGCAGGAGTTGATGGACGATGAACACCCCCGCCCAGCCGGCGCCGATCACGGTCGATTCACGGGACTGCCTCGAAGCGTTGCAGCAGGTGGCGCCGCTTGAGGCGCAGCGGCGAGAGTGGCTGACCCTCGGTCGCCAGTCCGCCGACGCCAGCATCCAGGCCGCGTTTGAGAAAAAGGCGGAACTCCTTCCCCGTCGGGCGTAGCGCAACCGCGCACGACCAATTCTGTCTGCTGAATTTTCGCTGGAAATTGTTGAGCCGGCCCCCGCGATCCGATAAGGTTCGCCCTTGGAGGAGGAGGGAGTCGGCTTCGCTCGCGGATTCCCCCCTCGAATTAAAGTTGCGACTGGACCCTTCGGTCGAGTTTTGCGCGCAGTCGCAGGGAGGAGATCGAATGCGCACGTTTCCCATGGCGGCGACGCTGATACTGGCGTTCGCCGCGCAAGTCGTTTCGGCGGGGATCATCAACCCGACCAATCAGGATCGCGAGATCGAAGTCGAAGCGATGTATCTGCTTGATGAGACGACGACCACAGACAATGATTTCGACGCGGCGGCTGGGTTTACGCCCTACAACAACGGTGTCGACGCCGCCGTCGCGGTCGGTGATCCGAACAAGCCGGTGGCCTCGTCGCAGGCGTCGCAGAATTCGTTCATCGGCGCCTCCAGCATCGGCGGGCTGGGTGTCGCGGACGCGAGTTCGGACGCCAACGACCTGTATTCGACGAGCGCGAACGCCGGCAGTCTGATGCTGGTGGAGTTCTCGTTGCTGACCGACGTGAACTTCACGCTGAGCGGCGAAGTGTACGCGTCGGACCCGAACACGGCGTTCGCGTTCTTCACGTTGCTCGACAGTGTTTCGACGCCGATTCTCGATTTCACCACGACATCGGGCTCGACGCCGCTGGGTTCGGTCGGGTTTCTGCCGGCCGGCGACTACATGATCGAAGCGGTCGCGTCGGCGGCGGGCGAGAATGGCGCCAAGGGTCTTGGTCGCTTTGATTTCTTGCTTGAGTTCACCGAAGTGCCGGAGCCGGCTTCGATCGGGCTGCTGCTGGTCGGCGCGGTCTTCTTCGCGCGTCGCCGTCCGTAGCGGCCCGGACAGAGTGTTTTTCGCGAGCATGCCCCGTCCCCACGGGTCATGCTCTTTTTTTACGCGTCGCACACGACTGCTCGGCGCCCCCGCCCGCGGAAGGCCAAGCTACAATCGGGTGTTTGAAAGCATGCTTCATGGCAGGAAGGGGACGCCCGATCGTGTGTAGCCATCGATTCTTACCGGTAGTGTTCATCGGACTACTGCTGAGCCAGTTCGCGTGTGAGAAGCCGCCCGCCGAGGTGGCGGAGGAACCGGCCGCGCAGCCGCCCGCCAGTCAGAAGCCGGCCTATCGCCCCCCGCCGCTGGCGGCGATGGAAGATGACGAATCGCCGGTCGAGATGGACCCGATCAAAGGCGGGCTGGTCGTGTTTCTGCCGAGCGAGGCGGCGGCGTTCGTCGATGAATTCCTGGACAAAGACCTCTCGGCGTTACGGCAGATCGCGAAGGAACTGGACGTGCCGCTGGTGACGCGCGGCACGCGGCGCGGCGCGCCGGCCGAAGTCTCGATCGCGCCGCTGATCGTCTATCAGAACCATCTGGGTCGCTCGATTTACCAGGGCCGCTATCGCACGCTTGATCGAGTCAAGACATTTGTCCGGTCGGCGCGCTACCGGCCGCAGCCGGATGCGGCGTTATCGCGCGAGTCGGTCCCGGCCTGGAAGGCGGGACGGGCCACGATTGTCGCGCCGTTGAAGATCGCGCGGGTGACGGGGACGCCGCCGGCGGATTACAACCATGACGCCTTCGAGCGTGAAGCGTTGCAGGCGATTTACCGCGCGTTCGGGCGCTTCCGCCCGGCGGGGCAAGTCGAGCTCGGACGCGGTGATCGCCAGTTCTATATGGACTTTTACCCGTGGCGATCGGAAAGCGGCGAGTTGTATCTGTCGATTCGCCTGTTCTCGCAGTTTCATTGCCACACGCCGATCTACAACCATGACGACAAGCCGCTGGTCGGTCCCTGGGAAGAGCGCGAGCGATTGTTCCGCGAGGCGGCGCTGGCGCTGGAGACCGCGGTCGTCAGCAGCATGAACGCGTCGCCCGACGGGGACGCGTTTGTTCCGGTCGCATCGACTTCCGCTGAGGTGAGCTGGGATGAGATCGGCCTGGCGCTCCCGCCGACGCCGGCGAATGCGCCGGAAGTCCGCCGGGACATCACGTTACCGCGCCAATGGGTCGCGACGGCGGCGCCGGAAGATGCGCCGCCGCTGATTCGCTTTCATTTTGCCGCGCCGGTGGACAATTACGCGGGCGAAGTGCGGGCGGTGGATGGCTGGCTGACACTGGGGGACGGGCTGACGCTGCGGGGCGCGCGGGGCGAATTCACTGCCGATCCGGCGACTGTCACGATGGGGGACCCGGATCTGGATAAGGCGCTGCAGGGCGGGACCTATCTGAACGTGGCGGCGCATCCGACTTCAACATTCCGCATCGGCAGGATCGCGGCTGACGGCGGGCCGATCGGCTGGGGCGAGCTGCGCAACGCTGAGATAAGCGGCGAATTTGAGATGAAGGGCGTGAAGACGCCGCTCAGCGCGCTGGCATCGTTTGAGCCGGTGATTGTCGGTAATGGGGAAGTCCGCCTGCGGATGGACGCGAGTTTTCAGATCAGCACGCAGCCGTTCGGGCTCACCGGCCCGGACGGACCGGAGCCGGCGGTATCGACGATGCTGTTTGAGGCGACATACTGGTTCAAGGCGGGCGAAAAGGAGTAGGGCGCCGCCCGCAGCGCCGCGTGGAACGGCCCGTGTTGGGCGCATGCTCCGGGCGCGCAGGCGACTTGTTATACTGAGAGACGCATATCCGCCGTGGACGTGGCGACGTTCACGAGGCTCGACGTTTGGGACCGGAACTAGAGAGGACCTTCCATGCCCGACCTGACTGGAAAAGTGGCGCTGGTAACGGGCGGTTCGCGCGGAATCGGCCGCGCGATCTGCATTGCGCTGGCCGAAGAGCACTGCGATATCGCGGTCAACTACCGAAGCAACACCGAGGCCGCCGATGCGGTGGTGCGCGAACTCAAGGGCATGGGCGTCAACGCGAAGGCGTATCAGGGAGACGTATCGGACGCCGAGCAGTCCAACAACATGATCGAGCGCGTCCTGAGTGAGCTGGGCCAGGTCGATGTGCTGGTGAACAACGCCGGTATCACGCGCGACCGATCGTTCCTGAAGATGAAGCCGGAAGAGTGGCGCGAAGTGCTGCTGGTGAACCTGAACGGGCCGTTCAACATGACCAGCCGCCTGTTGCCCGCGATGACCGAGCGCAACTGGGGGCGCATCATCAATATCAGTTCCATCGTCGCGCAGATGGGCAACTTCGGTCAGAGCAATTACGCCGTCGCGAAGGGCGGGCTGATCGCCTTCACCAAGACGCTGGCCCGCGAAGTCGCGGCGAAGGGTGTTACGGTCAATGCGGTCGCGCCGGGGTTCATCGAGACCGACATGACGGCCGCCGTATCGGACAAGGTGCTCGACGTCGTGAAACAACTGACGCCGGTCGGTCGTCTGGGTCGCCCGGAAGAGGTGGCCCGCGCCGTTCGATTCCTCGCCGCGCCGCAGGCGTCGTTCATCACCGGAGAGGTGATCAACGTCAACGGCGGAATGTACATGGGTTAGCAGCGCGGCGAATGGCGCGCAAACCTCGACACATTCCGGCCGGGCAGATCGAACCGACCGCCCAGCGCGAGCGACTGGAGCGGTATTTTCGGCGTGAGCGGGTCGAAGCGCCCGAGATGGCGACGTGGGTCACCGGCGCGAGTCACTCCACCGAGCCATATCATCGCTGGCTGCGCTATCGGCAGGCGTTCGCGCCGCAACTCGTGCGGCATTTTCTGTCCACTACCGAGGTCGCGGAGGACACCGACGCGGACCGGCCGTTGCTCGATCCGTTCTCCGGAAGTGGCACCTTCGTGATCGAATGCGCGCGGCGTGGCGTGAACGCGATTGGCGTCGAGGCGATTCCCGTGCTGGCGTTTCTGACCCGCGCCCGGGGCGAGCCGGCGCTGACGCGCGTCCCCTCGCTGCGCGGCTGTGTGAATTGGCGCGATGTCGCCGAGCGGCTGGAATCGCCGCTGCATCGCGCGGCGCTGATTTTCGCCTTTGCGCGAGGGCTCACGGCGGATGGTCGTCCGGATCGGCAGGCGCCGCCGCTGCCGCAGCGGCTGCGGGATGTGCTGATGATGATTGAGGATGATCAGCGGACGCCGATGCGCGCGGAAACGCGATGTGAGACGGGCGATGCGCGTGACTTGACCTCGATCGCCGACGGATCGATCTCTGGCGTGCTGACATCTCCGCCGTATATCTCGCGCTACGATTACAAGTCGATGACGCGGGCGTATGGCCGCGTGTATCGCTTCTGGTCGCGCGCCGATGCCGACGCCGATGCGGACGCCGATGACGCCCAGGTTCGCGCGCAGGCGGATGGCGAGTCGGTGGGCTTTGATGATCTGGAGCCCGACACGGCTGACGCGTTCGACAGTTTCGAGGATGAGACCGAGGCGGACGACGGAATGGACGCGGGGGACATGGCGGGGGAGGCGCCGCCGGCCGATCCGGATGTGGCGGGCAGCTCGCAGGCCGCGATCGACGAGGTATGTGAAGCGCTGCGCGTGCGGAACCTGACGCGTAACGCGATCCTGGCGCGGGCCTACTTCGACGACATGACCGCCGCGCTGCGCGAGATGGCGCGGGTGTTGGCGCCTGGCGCTCCGTGCTGGGTGAATGTGGCGGGGGCGCGGCTGCGCGGCGTGCATATTCCATCCGACTTGATCTTGACGGAAATCGCGATTGAATTGGGATTTACGCTGGAGCAGTTGTCGCTCGTGCGCGATGTGACGCCGAGCCGACGCCGCTTGGGACCGACGCCGGGCGTCGCGCCGCGCGAGTCGATCATTCAATTGCGTCGCTAGCGAACGCGGCCCAGGGCGGTCGCGCGAACTTGGGAGTGTGGATATGTCGGGCCGTCTGACGCTGTTCTGTATGTCCGTGTTGCTGGGAAGCGCCGGCTGCGCCCCGCCGAGCGTGAAGATCGCCGCCGCGCGGGCCGAGCGGCTTGAGCCCGGGGTGTACGCGTTGTCCTGGGAAACGCGCCCGCCCAACCAGAAAGTGGATGTGCATCTCGGCTCGAGCCCGCGGAACATCGCGCGGCAGACGGTGATTGCTTCGACGAACGTGGGCAGCGCGCGGGTCGAGGGTCTGTTCGACGATGCGCGGCCGTTCTTCGAACTCGTTACGCCCAGCGGCGATGCGGAAGTGGTCGCGGAGCGCCGCATTCCGCTGGAGGGCGCGCCGAATTTTCGCGACCTCGGCGGCTACCCCACGGCGGATGGCCAGGAGACAAAGTGGGGCGTGATGTACCGCTCCGGCTCGCTGGCCGAGTTGACGGAGCGCGATCTGCGCTATCTCAACAGTCTGCGCGTCGCGCTGGTCTGCGACTTTCGCGACGCCGACGAATCCGAGGCGCGGCGCGACAAGCTCCCGACGCCCAACGCGCCGCAGGCGGTGAATCTACCGGTGACGCCGGAGGGCCTCGCGCAGGAGCTGGCGGAAGCGCTGCGCGACCCGGAGCGGACGGAGGAAGACATCGCGGCGCTGATGGAGAAGGCCAATCGGCGATTTGTCTCTGAAAGCGCCGATTCGTATCGCGCGATGTTTGATCGGCTGCTGGCGCCGGGCGCGCTGCCCGCCGTCGTGCATTGCTCATCCGGAAAGGACCGCGGCGGCCTGGCGGCGGCGCTGACGCTGTTCGCGGTCGGGGCGTCGCGCGAAACCGTGATGAACGACTACCTGCTGTCGAATGACTACCTGACGGAGTCGCGCGAGAAGATGATCGAGCAGGCGCGGGCCGGCGGATTCCCGAAGCCCGAGCGCCTGCGGGCGCTGCTCGAAGCTCGCCCCAGCTACCTGGAGGCGGCGATCGCCCAGATGGAGGAACAATCCGGCTCGATCGACGCGTATCTGCGCGACGAACTCGGCATGGATCAGGAACGCCGCACGCTGCTGAAGGCGTTGTTGACCGAATAACCCCGTTTGTTGGGACCTCTCCGTTTTTCGGGCCGCCCGGCGCGTCGCGCCGGCCGCTATACTGTCGGATCGGCCAAACCGACCGCGGACGACCGTGGCGGGGCGGCTATAAAGACGCCTTTGATTTGGCGAAAAATGAGGATCGGGCGCGTGGTCGCGAGCAGCGTGGCCGCCGGCGCCCGGCGTGCATTCACATATGGATCAATCGCGGATACGGAATTTTTCGATCATCGCCCACATCGACCACGGCAAGAGCACGCTGGCCGATCGGCTGTTGCAGCGGTCGGGCGCGATCAGCGACCGGCAGATGCGCGAGCAGGCGCTGGACGACATGGACCTTGAGCGCGAGCGCGGCATCACGATCAAAGCCAGCGCGGTGAGTATCGACATGCCGGTCGACGGCGTGTCGTACATGTTCAACCTGATCGACACCCCCGGGCATGTGGACTTTCACTATGAAGTGTCGCGCGCCCTGGCGGCCTGTGACGGGGCGCTGCTGGTGGTGGACGCGACGCAGGGCGTACAGGCCCAGACCGTCGCCAACGCGTACGCCGCGGTTGAGAACGATCTGCACATCATTCCGGTTGTCAACAAGATCGACCTGCCCGGCGCGCGGCCGGAAGACACGGCGCTTGAAATCGAACATGTGCTGGGCATTCCGGTCGATCATGTGCAGTTCGTCTCGGCCAAGAGCGGCGAAGGCATCGAGGAAATGTGCCGCACGATCGTGCAGCAGATTCCGCCGCCCAAGGGCGACCGGGACGCCGCGCTGCAGGGGCTCGTTTTCGACGCGGTGTATGACGAGTACCGCGGCGTCGTGTGTTTCACGCGGCTTTCGAACGGCCGGCTTCGCAAGGGTCAGAAGATTCTGCTGATGGGCCGCGAACGGCAGTATGTGGTCAGCGAGCTCGGCAAAATGCGCCCGGCGCGCGTCGTCGTGGATTCGTTGTCCGCGGGCGAGGCCGGCTATTTCGTCGCGAGTATCAAGACGCTGGCCGATGTGACGGTCGGCGACACGGTGACCGACTCGCTGAATCCCGCCGCTGCGCCGATGCCGGGTTACGACCCGCCGAAGCAGGTCGTGTTCTGCGACTTCTACCCGGCGGGCGGCGAAGAGTATGACGAATTGCGCGACGCGCTCAGCCGCCTGAGCCTGAATGACGCGTCGTTTACGTATCAGCCGCAGAGCAGTGATGCGCTCGGGTTCGGGTTTCGGTGCGGCTTCCTGGGTCTGTTGCACATGGACATTGTGCAGGAGCGGCTGGAGCGCGAGTGCGGCGTGGATGTCGTGCAGACCGCGCCGAGCGTCACCTACGAGGCGCTGCTGACCAGCGGTGAGATCCTGCGCGTCGACGCGGCGGGCGATCTGCCGACGGCGGACAAGATCGACGAATTGCGCGAACCGATCATCGAGACCCAGATCATCACGCCGGCGGAAAGCGTCGGCGCGATCATGAAGCTCGCGGACCAGCGGCGCGGGTTATTCAAGAAACAGGAATATCTTTCGCCGCAGCGCGTCATGCTGACGTACGAGTTTCCGTTCAACGAGATTCTCTACGACTTTTACGACCGGCTGAAGAGTATGACGCGCGGCTACGGCACGATGGACTATCACGTCATCGGCTTCCGTCCGAGCGAGCTGGTGAAGATGGACATCCTGGTCAACGGGAAGCCCGTCGATGCGCTCAGCGTGATTCTGCACCGCTCGAACGCCGACCGCCGCGGGCGCAAAATCCTGCTGCGGCTGCGCAAGGAGATCGAGCGCCACCTGTTCGAGATCGCGCTGCAGGCCGCGATCGGCACGCGCGTCATCGCGCGCGAGACGATCAAGCCGCTGCGAAAAAACGTGACGGCGAAGTGCTACGGCGGCGACGTGACCCGCAAGCGGAAACTGCTGGAAAAGCAGAAGGCGGGCAAGAAGCGGATGAAGACGATCGGCAACGTGGATATTCCGCAAAAGGCGTTCATGGCGGTGCTGGAGCCGGAAGACTAGCCGCCGCGGTCGCGATTCTCCTGTTTCCTCATATACGCGGGACGGTTACGATCTTCGGGTCGGGTTTCGTTCCGAGGGCTGACCATTTCAGGGGAAGGCCGATGCGCTTATTCACATGCGCGGGCGCCCGTGGGCGCAGTTGGATTGCGGGTCTCGTGGTGGTTTGCGGCGCGGGTCCGGCCTTCGTCGCGGCGGACATTCAATTCGAGCGTGTTTCTGTATCGACGGTATTGGATGACGGCGACAACCATCACCGCGGCGGCGTGGTGGCGGATGTCAACAATGACGGACATCCGGACATTGTCTATATCGGTCTGTTCTTGAACGACGGCCAAGGCCGCTTTGTCGGCGCGTCGAACCGAGCCGGGCTTTCCAACGTTCGACATGTCGTCGCGGCGGATGTCGACGAAGACGGATGGGTTGATCTTCTCAATCGCGGCACGCTCTATCGCAATCAGGGCGACGGCAGTTTCACCGCGGAGCCCGACTGGATCGTGGAGCGGATTTCAGGCGTCGCATGGGGTGATCTCGACCTGGATGGCGATTTGGATGCGCTGCTCGGTGGGGGATACGATGGCTCGGAGGCGCTTTGCGAACAAACCCGCGCCGGCATGGTCAATCGGGTTGAAGCCACGCGGCGCGCCGTCGGCAGCGAGGAGCCGCCGGTGCCGTTCTCGCCGCGCATCGTGGACCTGAACCAAGACGGATTGCCCGACATTCTGTGGGTCAATGACTTTCGCCGAACGCAGCTTTGGATGCAGGAATCCCCCGGCGTGTTTGTCGACACCACGGCCGATGCGGGCCTTGCCGTTACCGGCACCGAAATGGGCGTCGATGTCGCCGATTTCGATGACGACGGCGACTTTGACATCATCATTCAGGACGCGCAGGGCGCCATGTTCTTTTCGAACGATGGCGCCGCGCGCTTTACGGAGCAGGGGCGCGATCTCGGCATTCGTCAGTACGGCTACGGCTGGGGCATGACTTCGTGCGATCTGGACAACGATGGCGCGCTTGATTTCGTTGGCACGGGCCACCGCAACACCAATCTGGGCACATCGGTGTGGGCCTGGCGGCAGACGCTCCGCGCGAATGGCGCTCCGGCGTTTGAGTACGTTTCCACCACGGCGGGACTGACCGGGTTCCCGACGGCGTATGGCATATCCGACTTTGACATGGACGGCGACGGCGACAGCGATCTTGTCGTCTATGGCGCTGGCGTGATGCGAAATGATACGGACACGGGCGGGTCGCATTGGCTGCGCGTCGCGTTGGACGGGCGCACGAGTGAGCGGATTCCGCCGCACGGGATCGGTTCGATTGTGCGCGCGCGGCTGGGCGAGCGCTGGCTGACGCGCTGGATCGATGGCGGCACGAACTACCGCTCACAGAGCGAACTGGTCGCGCATTTCGGACTCGGGGATACGGCGGTCGTGGACGAACTGCGGGTGGAGTGGACTGACGGGCAGGTCACGACCTGGTTGGATGTGCCCGCAAATCAGTCGATCGTGATTCCCGCGCCGGAGGCGAGTTGTCGATTCGACCGGAGCGCCAGCGGTCGCGTCGACCTGCCGGACCTGGCGGCGCTGCTGCTCGGCTTTGGCCTGACGGAGGAGGACGGCGCGTTCGATCGCGGGTTGGACTTCGTGCGCGACAAGCGCATCGATCTGGCCGATCTGGCGGCGCTGCTGGCCCGGTGGGATCAAACCTGCGATCCGGCGCCGATGCTGGAGTCCCCGCGTCCGCTGGCGGTTGAGACGCCGGCTGCGCCGGTTCAGGTTGGCGTCGCGACACAGATCGTCTGGGCCGACAGCAAGTCGCGTGCGCATCAGATCGAAGTCGAGCCGATCGGCGCGCAGCGTCTTCACGGCTTTGAACTTGACGCCAATCAGCCGTTGGAGCATGTCGACGGCGGCGCCTGGTATCGCACGGAGGAGGACGCGTTCTCCGGCACATTCGCGTTTCGCTCGGCGCCGATCAATATGCCGATGATCAGCTCGGTGGCCCATCTGGCGCCGGGCGGCCGGGCGACGATCCGCTTCATGTACCGGCACGACCTGGCGCCGGATGACCGATTCTTCGTCACCGTCGGAGGCGCGGTTGTGCTCGAGTCCGCCGGCGTGGCGGCCTGGACCCCGGCGAAGATTGAGGTCATGGAAGGGCAGGGCGATGTCGAGTTTCGGTTCTATAACGCCGCGAGCGCGGACGCCATCGGATTGAACGGCGTTTTGATCGACGATCTTGTCATCACGCGCTACGAATGGACGAGGCTGGAAGCACCGCCGATTGTGGCGGTTACGCCGGCGTTCGTTGCCGACTTTAGCGATGGTCGCATGAATCCCGCGCTCGGCGCCGATAGCGAGCGGTGGAGCGTGCGCGAGATGGGCCCCGAAAGCGGCTACGCGCTCGAATCACCGGCGCTCGGGGCATTGCAACGGGCCCAACTCGCGCTGGAGACGCCGGCGTCTGGCACGCTCAGCTTCGCGTACCGCATTATCGGGACAAATCGCCGGGCCACGCTTCAGATCGGCGAATCGACATGGTACCTGCCCGAGCCCGAGTCGGCGTATGTGGAGTTCCCGGTCGCCGCGGGCGCGATCCGCGCCGTGTGGCGGGTGTTCAATCGGACCACGGGCGACGCGGTTGTGAAGTTCCAGATCGATGACATTGTCTACACACCCGGTCCGTCAGCCGAAACGGACTTCGCCTTCCCGCCGGACGTGACGTCGGTCGAGTGGACGCCACTGCAGGCGATGCCGGAATGCCGCGTTCGTATTCGCGCCTTGCATGATGACGGCGTGTGGGGGCCATGGATTGAGAGCGAGCCGTTTGAGGTGACGGAGTAGCGACTATCTGGTGATTTGGCGATCCTGTGATCTGATGGTCGACTGCGGGTCGGACGCGCTTTGGTTCTCTGCCGCGCGGGCGCCAAATCACGAAATCAGCAATCTACGAAGTCACGAGAATCGCCATCTCGGCGAATCGCCAAGTCACACATACGGCGCCGGGTCACGCGTGCCGAGTTCCTTGAACGCCGCCAGGCGCAGCCGACAGCTTTCGCAATGGCCGCACGCCGCGCCACTGAGCGCCGGGTCGTAGCAGCTGCGCGTCAGGCCGTAGTCCACGCCGAGGCGTAAGCCCGTCGCGATGATCTCGCGTTTTGTCATGTCGATCAGCGGCGTATGAATCGTCGGGGGGCGACCTTCGACGCCGATTCGCGTCGCGAGGCCCGCCATTTTCGCAAACGCCGCGATGTAGTCCGGCCGGCAATCGGGGTAGCCGCTGTAGTCGACCGCGTTCACGCCGATGAAAATGTCGGCCGCCCCGCGCACCTCCGCCAATGCCAGGGCGTACGACAGGAAAATCGTGTTGCGGGCGGGCACGTACGTGATCGGGATCTCGCCCGCCGGGGTCGGCTGGTCCTTTGGCACGGCGATGTCGGATGTCAGCGCGGATCCGCCAAAAACGCGCAGATCGATGTTCACAACGACGCAATCGCGGACGCGCAGCGAATCTGCCACGCGGCGCGCGGCGTCCAGCTCGATCGCGTGGCGCTGGCCGTACGCGAAACTGAGCGCTGTTGGCGCGAAGCCGCGCTCGAGCGCGATGGCGAGTGTCGTCGCGCTGTCGAGGCCGCCGGAGAGCAGCACGACGGCGGCGGGTTTTTGGGTCTGGTTCGTCATCGGGGCGCGCGTTCTCCTCCGGCAGTGTAGCGGCGAAGCGGGCGGGTCACGACGCGGCGGAGGAATCCTGACGTCGCTTCACTGCGTGGATTCCCGCCTGCGCGGGAATGACGCGCTTTTGGCGCGTGTAGGCGCTTTTGGCGCGTTTAAGCGATCTTGGGGCGTGTAAGCGTTCTTGGCGCTTATAAGCGCTTTTGGCGCGTAAGCGCTTTTTGCGCGTGTGGGGCCGGGTGTGCGGTAGGGCTCGTTGGGCTCATAAAACATGCGCCTGCGGTTGACTATCGACGTTTTCGGCGCCTAACAATCAGGTGAGCCGGAAGGGGCTCAGAAGCTGGTCTTCGGGGCGGCCGAAGGCCACACAACCATCCCCGTTCCCTGGTGAGACATGATATGTAAGCGAGCGGCCATGCCGTTGCTCGCCGCGCTCGCGGTCTGCGTTTGCGCGGCCGGAGCGGCGGGCGGCACCCTTGAATTTCACGAGACCATTTCGCGCACCGAAAAGCCGGGGGAGCCGAACGAAGTTGACGTGCCGCTGATTTTTCCGAAGTTCAACCCGGCACAGGGCATTCTGAAGACGGTGACGATTTCGACGGAATTGAAATTCGAAGGCGTGAAACAGCTGGAGAATCTCGACCCGAATTTCTCGACCGGTTACCGGCTGACGCTGCGCTGGGACTTCGACGTGCTGCGGCCGGATCGATCGTTGATGCTGCCCACCACGGCGATGGAGGCGAGCGTCGGTTTGGTGGACCCGTTCGATGGGATCATCGACTTCGACGGATTCTCAGGCGTCACGCTGCGACCGGCGACTGACGCCTTCGGGGAGGCGGTGTTTGATTCGGTCGCCGACCTCGCGCTGTTTACCGGGACCGGCGATATCGAGTTGATCGGCGCCGGTTCGCATCTTGGAACGGCGCTGGTGTTTGATGTCGGTCTGGAAGACATCATGACGGACTTCACGGGATTCGTGGACGGACGCGTGAATCTGGTCTACGACTATATGATTCCCGAGCCGACGACGTTTGCGCTGTTCATGCTGACCTCTGCGACACTCATCAGAAGACGCGCCCGATGGAGGGGCCCGCGCCTCGCTTGTCATTCGAATCATCAATCGTTGTAATAGACGATGCGAGGTTGACTGGGGGAGTGAAATCTTAACATTGAGTTTCTTTGCGGCGGTCGAGTTGGAATTGCGCGGCGCCCCCAACGGCGCGAATCCAATAGGGCCTCGACCCGGCCAGGAGTAAGGTCGCATGCGATCAAATTTTGTTGCAGGGACGCGTTGGACATTGAGCGCCGTGGTGTGCGCGCTGGCGATCGGCCTTACCGGCTGTCCGCCGGTCGAGGACACCACCCAGGATCCGCCGGCTGTCGCGGGGCCGCAGGGGCCGCAAGGCGCGCAGGGCGAAACGGGCGATACCGGTCCGCAAGGTCCGGTGGGGGCGACGGGCGCTCAAGGTCCCGAAGGTGATCAGGGACCCGCTGGGCCGAGAGGCGCGACGGGCGCCACCGGCGCGACGGGGGCAACCGGCGCAACCGGGGCGACTGGCGCCACCGGCGCTCAGGGTCCGCAGGGTCCGGTCGGCCCGCAAGGGGTTCCCGGTCAGCCGGGCGCTGATGGTCAGGATGGCCAGGACGGCCAAGACGGCCAGGACGGTCAGGACGGCCAGGACGGTGAAGACCTCACACGCCCGGACGGCACGCCGGTGATTGTGGCCGTCGAAGATGTGACCGGCGGCTTGCTGATTGTCGGCGATCGCGTGCGTGTCACCGGCTCTTCGCTCGACACGGTCGATCTGGTGCTGGTGGGCGAAGTCGCCTCGCCGATCATCTCGCAGTCCGAAACTGAACTTGAGTTCCAGACGCCGGCGGGGTCGCACAACGGCGCCAATGTCGTCCGACTGGTTGATCTCGATGGCGACACCGGCTTCGTCGAGTCGCTGGCGGCGATCAACGTGCATCGGCTGGCGGTGCTGATGGGCTCGCTGGCGAATCAGCTGGTTGTCGTGGATACGCAGTCGCACACGGTGGTCGCCCGCGTAGCGCGTCAGATTTCGACCACCGCATCAGAGATTGGACAGCCGCCGTACGGGATCGGCTTCGCGAATGAAGGCGCGCTGGCGATCGTGCCGACGGGTGACGGCAATGTCACGTGGCTTGACCTCGTTTCGCTCAGCGGCGCGGCCGCGGCGGGCGAAGGATCGCTGACGCTGGACCCGATGGCCGGTAACGATCCATTGGCGATGACGAGCATCAGCGCTTCGGTGGCGCCGGATGGCACGATGGCGGTGGTGGCGGATGATCGCCAGCATCGTCTGTACTCGCTCGCGATTACCGAGCAGTTCCCGCCATTCAGCGATCCGCTGACGCTGGCCGGCCAGCTGCAGCTTCCGGGCAGCACGGGGCCGCGCTGCCCCGTGTTCACCAGTGACAGCGTGCTGGTTGTTCCGTTGTCGGTGACGAATGAGATGGCGATCGTCGAGCGCTCCGGCTTTACGCTGAGCTTCGACCCGAACGACCCGGCGCGCACAATCGCGGGTGGCTTGACTCCCAGCGACGCGATTTTCATTCCGTCGAAGTCGACGCTGATCGCCAGCTCGCAAAATGACGGCACGCTGCGCGCGTTGATCGTCAGCCACCTGACCGTGAGCAACGGCTTCAACGCCAGCGTTGCGATCGGGACGTCGCTCGCGGCGTTCACCGTCAATCCGACCGGCGATTTCGCCTTTACGGCGGCGCGGAACGGGCCGAATGTCGGTGTGATTCGCCTGGCGGATACGGCGCTGACGAAGATTGCTGACGCGGCGCAGGTCAACGGCAATCAGATGCGCTCCATCGCCACCGACCCGGTGGATGGTCGATTCGTTTACGTGGGAATGAATGTCAGCGCGACGAATGACTTTCTTGATGTGTTCCAGGTGACGGCCGGCGCCACGCTGACACGCGTCGCTGTGCACCCGCTGCAGGGTGATACCGACCTCGAGCGTCTGTTCGGCATCGGCATCCAGCCTTAGTCAATCACGACGCCGCCTTGCGCGGCTGCGACTATTTGCCCAAAAGGTCAGCGGCTCCGGCGCGATCATCGCCGGGGCCGCTTGGCGTTTTGGGAGCATCCGGGGCCGGCCAGATTTGAGCCGCTAGATCACCTTCATCAGCACCAGCACGAGCATCACCACCAGCACGACGCCCAGGAAGCTGGACGGTCCGTAGCCCCAGTTGCGGCTGTGCGGGAATGTCGGAAGCGCTCCGATCAGCAGCAGCAGTAATACGATCAGCAGGATTGTGCCCAGCATTTCAATCTCCTTACTTCAATCGTCGTTTGAACTTCCACGAGATAGGATGCCGCGCGCTTCTTAAGGCCCGCTGAACGCGGTCTGAGTGGACCGTCATCCGGCGCGGCGGCGGCGTCCGCCGATCGCCGCCTGCGCCTTTTCAGGACATTACCGGGGCTGTTACGATTCGGCGGCGGCCGCGAGGTCGGGCGATCCGAACCAACCGTAGCAGGCGGGCTTCATGAAAAAGCGCAAAAAATCGACGACCGTTCCCACGACACGACGCGCCGGCGCCGCGGATCTTCAGCGGCCGGTGACCCGCCGCGCGTTCCTGGGCGGGGCCCTCGCCGCCGGAGCGTCTTTCACGATTGTGCCGCGTCACGTGCTCGGCGGGCCGGGTCGTAAGGCGCCGAGCGAGGTCGTCACCCGCGCCGTCATCGGCTGCGGGCAGATGGGCCTCAGCGCCCACGTTCTGCCGAATGAAGAGGGCCAGCCGCCGGTGACGCTCGCGGTTTGCGACGTCGATCGGCGCCACCTGGGCGCGGCGGTGGAGAAAGTCGGCCGATCGGTCGACGCCTATACCGATTACCGCAAGGTGTTGGAGCGCACGGACATCGACGTGATCCACATCGCCACGCCGCCGCACTGGCACGCGGTGATCGCCGTCGCGGCGATTCAGGCGGGATTTGACACGCTCGTGGAAAAGCCGTTCACCCGCACGATTCACGAAGGCAAAGTGCTGCGCGACACGGCGCGGCGTTTCGGCCGGGTGGTCAGCACGAATACATGGTTCCGTTATGAGAATTACTACGAGTATGGCGCGACGGCCCGTTTGCGCAAGCTCGTCAAGAGCGGCCTGCTCGGCTCGCCACTGGTGGTGCGCGTCGGTCCGGGACAGGGGATGAGCTGGAAAGTCGCGGAATGGAGCGGGCGGACCGACCTGACGCCGCAGCCGGTCCCCAGCGATCTCGACTACGACATGTGGCTCGGCCCGGCGCCGGTCAAGCCGTATCACCCGCACCGCGTGCATCAGAGTTTTCGCGGCTATTGGGACTACGACGGGGGCGGCCTGGCGGACATGGGCCAGCACTACCTGGACCCGATTCAGCATATCCTTGGCAAGGATGACACCAGCCCGACCGACATTCAGGCGATCGGCCCCTGGCCGCCACACCCGGACGCGATCGGCATGTGGGGCGAACTGCAGTTGCGGTATGCGGACGGCGACACGATCTATCTGATGAGTGGAGAGTGGGGGCCGCCGCCGAACCCGCGCGCGGCGCTGATCAAGGGGCCAAAGGGCGCGGTGTATCGAAACTACGAGACTGATCCGCCGGGGTTGTTCGCCCGCGCGGACGCGCTGCTGCCCGACGCCGATCCGCTGATCAACTTTGAGACGGCGGTGAAGACCCGGCAGCGGCCGAGTCTGGACGAATCGGCGGCGCACCGCTCCTGTACGCTCGTGAATCTCGCCAACGCCGCCATCCGCCTTGGCCGCCCGCTGCAATATGACCCGGTTCGCGAGGAGTTCAAATACGATGAACAGGCCAATCGTCTGCTGCGCCAGCCGATGCGCGCCCCGTGGCGAGTGTGACGTGGTGGATTTGATTCCCCACACTAACGGCGTTCCTCGTCGGGCATTCGCGCGCGGCTGCGTGCTCGTCGCGATCGTCATTCAGACCGCCTTTGCGGCCGCCGCGCAGGAATCCGCGCAGCAACCCGCCCCGGCGCCCGCGGCAGAGCAAGAGAAAGCGCCCGAACACATCAAGCTGCTGCTGGCGCGGATGCCGGACCAGTCGCCCGCCAATCAGGCCGTCCTGCAGGGCATCCTCGGGGCGCTGAATGAGCGTGACCTGCGCCGGTTGTTTGGCATGCTGTCGCCGGATGGCGTGGATGACGCCGCGCCGCGGATGACGCTGCATGCCGCGGCAATCGTCGCGGGGATGAACAATGAGGGGCGAATTCGCCGCGTGTTTCAGGAAACGGCGTGCGCGCTGCTTGGTGAAGCGGGGGCGTCTGACTACAACCGACGTTTCCTCGTGGCCCAATTGCAGTGGATCGCTGACGACACCAGCGTGCCGTGCCTGCGCGAATTGCTTTCGGACGCGGCGCTCGCGGACGCCGCCGCGGGCGCCTTGGGCGCGATCAGGTCTGATGCCGCATTGGATGCGCTGATCCAGGCGCTGCCCACTGTCAGCGGGGGCGCGCGGCAGGCGGTGATTGCAGCCTTGGGGGCATCGGGCTCGCCGCGCAGCGTTGACGCGCTGCGCCCCGTTGTGCGTGACCCCGACCCGGATATGCGCGAGGCAGCGCTGGCGGCCCTCGCGGAGATCGGCGTCGGGAACCTGCATACGGATCTTAATGCGGAGATTTCCGCCAGCGGCGGTGGGCGCCGCGCGCGGCTGATTGATCTGGTCTTCCGCAACGCGCTGCGGCTCAGCGAGCGGGATGAGCGCCAACGGGCAATCACCGATGTGCGCACCGCTGCGCAGCGCTACGGGCCCGCCGATCCGGGCGTCCGTGTCGCGGCGCTGCGCGCGATCGTCGCCTTTACGGGCGCCGATGCGGTTTCCGATGTCGTCGCGGCGTTGAATGATGACGATCCGGACGTGCGCCGCGTCGCGGTCGAGACTGGCGCCACGCAATCCGGCGATGACCTCGGCCGCGCGTATGCCGGGATGATGCCGCGGATGCGCGCCGCGCGGGCCCGCGCCGGCCTGGTGCGGCTGCTGGGGCTGCGCGACGATGCGCCGGTCGACGTGCTTGTGACGGCGCTGGATGACGCCGATGCGCCCGTGCGCATCGCCGCGCTCGAGGGCCTCGCCCGCCATCCCTCGGCGTCAGCGATGGACGCGATCATCCGGCGCCTCGCCGTGCCCGGGCGCGAGCAGGAACTCGCGATCGAGATCCTGACCGCTTCGAAGAACGAAAAGCTGAACGCGGGTCTGGTCGCGGCAATCGCCGACGCCGAAGCGCCCGCGGCGGTCGGAATCCTGCGCGTGTTGCTGGCGCGCAGCGCGCCCGGGGCCAAGGCGGAAGCGCTCAAGCGGCTGGATCACGCCGACGCCGATCTGCGGGGCGCAGCGCTCGAAGTCGTGCGTCAGACGGGCAACGCGGGTGAAACGCCGGCGCTGATTGAGCGCCTGCGCGCGAATCCGCCGGATGAGGAGCGGGCCGCGATTGAGTCCGCGATCATCGCGGTTGTGCGGAATACGCCGCCGGGGCGTTTTCGGTTGCTGCCGATTACGGGCGTGATTGATGAGGAATCCGCGGCGACCCGCGCGTCGCTGTTGCGCGTGCTCGGCCGGATTGGCGGGGCCGAGGCTGCGACGGCGATCAGGAAAGCGCTGGAGGAAAGCGATCCGATCGTGCGCGACGGCGTTGTGGACGCGATTCTCGCGTGGGAATCGACAGCGGATGCGATGCGCCTGTTCGACTTCGCGCGTCATGATGACCTCCGCGTGCATGCGGCCGCGCTGCGATCGCTGTGCCGTCTGACGATCGTGGATAACGAATCGAGCGCCGATGATCGCGTCGCGCGGCTCTACAGCACTGTCGGGCTCGCGCGTCGCTCCGAGGAAAAGTCGCTCGCGATCAGCGGGTTGGGGGCGATCGACTCCGACAAGGCGACCGGCATGCTCGTGAGTTTCGCCGATCAGGAGGAGACGCGCGACGCCGCGATCGCCGGGTTGCTCACCCGCGCGGAGAAACTCGCCCCGCTGGACTGGCCGCGGGCCGCGGCGGCGCTCAAAGCGGCCGAAGCCGCCGGTGTGCCGGCCGCGCTTCAGCCACGGGCCGCGTCCATCGCCGAGGCGATCAACGCCGTGGAGGGGTTCGTTTTCGAATGGCGCGTCGCCGGGCCGTATGCGCAGCGCGCCGTGACCGGCGGCCGGCTGCATGACACCGTCTTGCCGCCGGAACAAGCCGCCCCCGACGCTCCGATCGAGTGGCGAGCGGTTCGCAACCCGCTGGAGCGCGCCTGGGCGCTCGATTTCAACGCGCTGTTCGGGCAGGACCATGCCGCCGCGTACGCGGAGTGTTATGTCTATGCCGCCGCGGCGTTTCCAGCGCGGATCGAGGTCGGCGCGGATGACGGTTTGAAACTGTGGATCAACGGCGAGTTGGCCCTGAGCCACAATGAGGGGCGGTCGCTGGCGCCTGCGCAGCACGTGGTCGCCGCCCGGTTGAACGCCGGCTGGAACCGCCTGCTGTTCAAGGTCTCCAATCGGCGCGGCGGCTGGGGCCTTTGCGCCCGGATTCGCGGCGAAAACGGCGAGCCGATTCCGGACCTTCGCCTGTCCAACAGCCCACCCGAGGCCCCATAGGCTTGGGGTTCGGCGTCGAGCGCCAGCCGCGTGGATGCGAATAACTGTGAAATTCCGCCCAGCCCGACCGTTTGGAGGAGGGGGGCGACTTATCGGCCATCTGAACCCACACATCGGGGGAGCCTTATGTCACGCCTGTTGCTCACGACCGTTCTGGCGATTTTTCTGACTGTGCCCGGCTTGGCGCAGGAAAAGCCGACCGACCCGCCCAAGGCGGAGCCCGCCAAGGCCCAGAAGCCCAAGCTGACACCCGAGGAGCGCGCCGCGCGGCGTGAGGCCCGTCGCAAGGCCGCCGAGGCGAAGGTCAAGGAAGAGGGCGCCGACAGCAAGAAGGATGGCAAGACCGAGGTTGAAGTGTTGCGGGATGGCGTGAATGTCGAGCCGATCACCGGCCCGCAGCCGAAGTGCGTGCTCAGCACGACCACCTGGAACTTCGGGACGCTGTGGTACGGCGACCCCGCCGAAACCGAGATCCGCATCGAAAACCAGGGCGAGGCTCCGTTGGAGATCAAAGCGGTCAAGACCTCATGTGGTTGCACCGCCGCCAAGCCCAAGGTCGACCGGCTGGAGCCCGGCAAGAGTGATGTCATCAGCCTGACGTACAACACGAAGAAGAACGTGAAGAACGTGGCGCAGTACGTCACCGTCGAAACGAATGATCCGCGCCAGCCGGCGATCCGCATCAAGGTCGAAGGCACGGTGAACAATCTGGTGGATTGCGAGCCGCGCAACCTGGCGCTGGGCAACATCACGCGCGACTTTTCCGAATCGCGCTCGGTCGTCGTGACCAATCAGCTTGCCGAGCCGATCGAGTTCAAACTTGACGAGCGGACGACCAAGAACCCGTCATGGGACTTCTCGCTCGAAGAGACGGAAACCGGCAAGGTCTGGAAGTTGACGGCGACGCCGAAGCCGCCGCTGAGCTATGGCGCGCAGAACGCGAACGTGGCGCTGATTTCCAACAACGAGCGCGTCGGCACGTTCAATGTGCAGATGGTCGGCAGCGTGCCGCACCGCGTCGAGGCGTTTCCGCGGGTCGTGCAGCGCATCCGCGATCGCGATACGTTCGTGGCCCGCGTGCTGAATCGCGACACGTCGAAGCCGATCAAGATTCTGAAGGTTGACACGGCGCACCCGGAGATCACCGCCGAGGTGCGCGAGCCGACGCTGAACACGGACGGTTCCGAACAGACTTACGAGATCGTGATTACGGTGCCGAAAGCTGTTGAACTGCCGCGCAACGGCGCCCGCATCAAGATTCACACCGACGCCCCCGAGCCGCAGTACGAAACCGTGCAGGTGCTGATGCGCGATACGGCGCGTCAGCGGCCGGGCGATCTGGATCGCAGCAAGCTGTCGCCCGAGGATATCGAGAAGCTCAAGCGCCTCGATGAACTCGAGGCGGAGCGGGCCGAGAAAGAGGGCGCGGCGGGCGACGACCACGCCGGGCACGACCACGCGGGTCACGACCATTCGAAGAAGGCTGACAAGCCCGAAGCCGGCAAGCCGGAGTAAGCGTGACTGGTTCGTTAATTAAGGCGCTGCTGATTGTGGCCGCGGCCGTCGGGGCCGCGGTCATTCATGCCCGTCAGGCCAACGTCTCCTGGCGAACCGACGTCGCGAAGGCGGAGCGCCGCCTCGCCATCAAGGAAGCCGTGAACGACGGTCGCGCGGCGAAGGCGTCGCCCGCCCCCGCGCAGCCTGGAAAGAACGGCAAGCCGGGCAAGATTGATGCGGGCGCCGAACCTGTGTCATCGCTCGGGTTTGAGGTTGCCTCACTGGATGATTTGCGGGCCGCCCTCGACGGGCCGTACATCATCATTGACGCCCGGCCCCACAGCGAGTTTGAGCAGGGGCATCTGGCGCGGACCTTCCCGCCGCCGGTGCTGAACCTCGACGCTGAACGCGTGTTCGACGACCCGCGGGCGGCGGAGTTGATGAGCGCCGGGATGGACTTCATCCTGTATTGCACGTCGCTGGAGTGCGACCTCGCGGAGCAGCTCTACGTCGCCATGACGCAGATGGGCTTCGATGGTTCGCGCATTCGCATCTTCCCGCCCGGCTGGGAAGGCATTGAGGCCGCCAAGTTGCCCACCACGGCCGGGCCGGACGAGTGGACCGGCTTCGGCGTCGACGATGCCGCTGGTGAGCCGAATCAATAGGCGCTCGCCGATGGAACCACGGTCGCGCTCGTCCGTGACCGGAAGGTGAAGCCCGTTTGCAAGGACCGCCGCGCATGTTGATCGCGACGCAATCGGAGCCGCCACCCGCCGCGACGTTCCGGGCGACCCGCGACGGAACCCGCGCCCGCCTCGGTCTCCGCGATGCGCCCACGCTCCTGATTCTTCCGCCCATCACCCCGGCGATGGACGCGCTGCATGCCCTGTGGGCCGCGTTGATTGTCAGCAAAGTCGTGCCTGATTTGCACATTCTGATTCCCGACGAGGGGCCTGAAGTCGAGCGCCTGTATCGCTTTGCCGTGGCCAACCAGACCGTGGACCGCATCCGATTCACCGATGATCGCCTTTCGCTGATCGAACTGATCGGCGCGGCGGATGTCGCGGTCTGGGCGCCCGCGCGCTCTTTGCCGCCCGCCGCCCGAGATTGGGCCATCGCGGCCGGACTGCCGGTGATCGAGCGGGGCGAAACCGCCGCACGCGTGATCGACACCGCCTGGCAGATTCTGACGGCGATTTCGCCGAGGTAGCCCCACCCGCCGCGACGGGCAAGGCCCTGCCCCGGCGGCGGTGGCGCAGGGCTGGAAGCCTCGCCCAATCAAGGGCACGATTCCGCTTCGTCACTCGCTATGATGTTCAGTGGACCCCCGCCGCCCCCGCTCGGGCGGCCTTTCGCAATCAGGAAAACCGCATGAAACTCGCCACGCAGGCCGTACACGTCGGACAACACCCGGACCCGAGCACCGGCGCCACGATTCCGCCGGTGTACTTCACCAGCACCTACACGCAGGAAGCGCCCGGCAAGAACAAGGGCTACGATTACTCGCGCTCGATCAACCCGACGCGCGAGAACCTGCAGGACTGTCTGGCCGCGCTCGAATCCGGCGCAGCCGGCGCCGCCTTCGCGTCCGGCCTCGCGGCCACCAACGCCGTCATCGCGAGTCTGTGCCGCCCGGGCGATAACGTCGTCGCGTTCGGCGACATGTACGGCGGCACGTATCGCCTGCTGGAGCGGTGCTTTGTGCCGTGGGGCTTGCAGACGCGCTATACCGAGGACAGCGCCGCCGACGCGATCGTGAAGCTGGTGGACGACCGCACGAAGATCGTGTGGTTGGAAACGCCGACAAACCCGATGCTGCGCCTGATTGATCTGGCGGCGGTCGCGGGTGAGTTGAAGAAACGCGGCGGCAAGACGCGGCTGGCGGTGGATAACACATTCGCGACGCCGGCCCTGCAGCGCCCGCTGGAACTCGGCGCGGATATCGTCGTGCACAGCACGACCAAGTATCTCGGCGGCCATTCCGATGTGATCGGCGGGGCGGTCGTCACGCGCGAAGCGGCCACGATGGAGCCGATCCGCTTCTATCAGAACGCGGCCGGCGGCGTGCCGGGGCCGATGGATTGCTACCTGACACAGCGCGGGGTGAAGACGCTGCCGATCCGCATGAAGGCGCATTGCGAAAACGCGATGCGGATCGCGGCGTGGGCGCTGGAGCAGGCGAAATTCGAACGCGTGATTTATCCGGGTCTGAAGGAGCATGTGGACCATGCGCTGGCGAAGCGTCAGATGGCGGGCTTTGGCGGCATCGTGTCGTGCGTGGTGAAGGGCGGCCTCGACGGGGCCAGCAAGTTCATGTCATCGACGAAGCTGTTCTCCTGCGCGGAAAGCCTGGGCGGCGTCGAGTCGCTGGTGAATCACCCGGCGATCATGACGCACGCGTCGATCCCGCGCGACGTGCGTGAAGCCCGCGGCGTGGTGGATGGGCTGGTTCGCCTGAGTGTCGGGATTGAGGACGCGGACGACCTGATCGGCGATCTGGAGCAGGCGCTGAAGGCGGTTTAGTGGGGCAGGACGAATCCGGGGACCTTCCGCAACGGGAAAGGTCCCCGTTTCGCTACCTGCCAGGACGCGCGGCGCGTCTTACGCTTTCAAATCGGCTAGCGCCGCGCCGTAGTTGATGTGCATCGGGCGCCCATCGAGGACGATCGCGGGCACCGATTTTACGCCGGCGCGTTCGGCTTCTTCCACGCGTCGCTTGTCTTGGCCCAGGTGGACAATCTCCACCTTGAACTTCGCCGGATCAATCGCGCGGGCCAACTGCTGCTCGGCTTCGACACAAACCGGGCAGCCGGCGTGATAGAACGTTGCGGTCTTCATCAAGTGATCTCCTGTCGCATCACACTGCCGCGTGCGCTACCGGGTCACGTCCCGGCGGAGCCCACGGCCTTCAACAAATCGCGTCCAAAGTGGACCCTGTTCGTTTTCCGCAGTTTCCTCATGATCTGCGCAGTCGATCCGCAGCGCCGCGTCGCCAAATGGGGCGTTGACATAAGCGCAGTGGTGCGGGGCGTCGGCGCCCGGGTAAGCGTTGGGTCGGAAGAATGTGCAGCTTGGGCACATCCGAGAAACGGGAATCGCGCCGGTTTCCTGCAAAGATCGAATCATCTTCACGAGGCCACGGACGAACACCGGTCGCTCGCGCTCATCCAGCGCGTCGATTGCGGCTAGCAGCAGGTCTGGCCACTGGGCGGCGGCACGGGCCGCGGATCGCCCAGACCGCGTCAAACGCAGACGAAGGGTGCGCGCGTCGGCCGGGTCGGGCTGTTTGGTGACGAGCCCTTTTTTCTCTAGCGAGCTGACCGAGTCACTGACCGACGCGACAGAAATGGCCAGTTCCCGGGCAAGCGCGGAAACCGTGTCGCCGTCCGGGCGATTGCCGCTGAGAATCACCAGCGCTTGCGCCTGCGTTGGCGACAGGCCTCGCTGGGCGCTGGCGGCCCACGCCTGGTGGCGGAGGACGAGGCTGATCTTCGACAGGCCGGTCGCGATCTGTTCGTGATTCCGCTGCGCCATGGGCAAGCCTCATGTATTTAGGACTCCTAACTATAGTAGCGCGCGAACGGCGCGCGTCAAGCTGGAACCGATGGTGATCAGACGGCCGCGCCCTGCTATCCGGTCGCGAACCGCGCTCGATCCCCGAGGCCGGGAATCCCGGCGCGCAAACGGTTCGGCTGTGGGTTTGGGGGAGTCTTGTGCGACGATGTGTCCCGTCCGAGGCAGGCGGCCTTCGAGCATGTGGCTGTAGAGGTGGCCGGGAAACTCGATCTGGACCCGGGCGAGTTCGCGAACCGCCATTCGGCGACATCGGGACGCCGGCCACACTGCGGCGCGGCGCTAGTTCTCGCTGATGCCCAGGCGGCGGCGGATCATCGCGGCCCGCAGTTCACTTCTTTCCTGGCCGTTCAGGCTGCGGCCTTCGCTGAGCACTTGCAGGTGCGCGGGCTGTGTGTGCAGCAGCAACTCGTTCAGCGTTGTCAGGTCGATCTCGCGCAGGCGCCCGGTGTGCAGGCCCATGCGGACGTGCGACAGGCACTGCAGCGCTTCGTTGGAACTCATCAGCCGTGCGGTGCGCAGGGCGCCCATCGCGCGGAAAATCTTGTCGTCCAGCGCGATCGCGCGGCGATCGATCAGCGCGGTGCGCGCGGCGCGCTCAAACTCGACGATCCGCGGAATCACCTGATCGCGAAAATCGTCAATGATCTCGCTCTCGGACTTGCCGAGCGTGATCTGGTTGGAAATCTGAAAGAAATCGCCGGTCGCGTCCGAGCCTTCGCCGTACAGCCCGCGAATCGCCAGCCGCAGCTCCTTCGCCGCCTCCACGACTTTATCGAGTTCGCTCGTCAGGCGCAGCGCCGGCAGATGCAGCATGACCGATACCCGCAGACCCGTGCCGACATTCGTCGGGCACGCCGTCAGATAGCCGTATTGCGGGTGAAACGCGAATTCCAGTTGCGTTTCGAGCTCATCATCAATCTTGTTGATCTCGTCCCACGCCTCGTCCAGTCGAAAGCCGCTGCGGATGACCTGAATGCGCAGATGATCTTCTTCGTTGATCATCACCGCGCTGGTCTCATCCCCGGCGAACGCGACCCGCCGCGCGCCGGACGCCTCCGCGTGCTGCCGCGAGATCAGGCGCCGCTCCACCAGCAGCCGGCGGTGCAAATCGTCCAACGCCGCGACATCAATCTGGATATAGCCCGACAGGCGCGACGATTTGCGCACGGCGGTGGACACGATCTCGGCCACGTCGTCGCGCTCATCGGTATCGGCGCGCGACAGAAACCGCCGCCCGGCGACATTGCGCGCCAGACGGATCCGCGACGAGATCACGATCTCGTGCAGCGGGCCTTCGCCGCGCAGCCATTCGCTGGTATTGCGGGCCACCTGGTCGAGCGTGAAGTCGCTCATGCTTTTTCGAGTTCCTGGATGTTGTCGCGCAGTTGCGCCGCGCGCTCATAGTCCTCCGCCGCGATGGCGTCGGACAGCAGGCGCCGCAGACGCGTCAGGTCCTGCGCGGCCTTGTGATCACCGCCGAGGCGCTGCGGCGTCTTGCCGACATGGGCGGTCCCGCCGTCGTGGGCCCGCTCGATCAGCGGCTGCAGCAGTTCCTTGAAGGCGTCGTAGTCGTGCGGGCAGCCGAGCAGGCCGTGGTTTCGAAACTCGACATAGCTCAGCCCGCACTCATCGCACACGAGCTTGCCGGCTTTCGACAGCGCGGTTTTTCCGCCGGAGATGATCTTTTCCATTTCGGCGAGCATTGAGCTGGGCTGCGACATCACCGCGAAGCCTTCGGTCGCCGCGCACTTGTCACACAGGTGCCGCTCGAGCTTGTTCTTGTCAGGATCAATCTCGGTGACGTGGAACGTGGCGGGTTCTTTGCTGCATTTTTCGCAGAGCATGTCCATGTGACGTGTGTCTCCGACGACCCGTTTTGATGCTAGGAAGACCGCTAAGTCCAGTCAAGCAAAAGGCTTTACGCCAATCCGCCGGGCGGTCGACGTAAAGCCTGTCGGACGCGATTGTTCCGCGTTACTTGGCGCTGTGAATCCCGCGCCCGAATACGCTCTCCGCCGCTTCCATCACCGTTTCCGAGATCGACGGGTGCGGGTGAATCGTCAACGCCAGATCATCCGGCTCGGCCCCCATTTCCATCGCCAGCACGGCTTCGGAGATCAGGTCTCCGGCGTGCTCGCCGACGATGCCGACGCCGATAATGCGGCGGGTGTCGGCGTCGGCGATGATCTTGGTCATGCCTTCCGGACGCCCCATCGCGATCGCGCGGCCGGAGGCGCCCCACGGGAACTTGCCGACCTTGATCTTGCGGTTGGCGGCCTTGGCCTCGGCTTCGGTCATGCCGCACCACGCCAGTTCCGGGCTGGTGTACACCACGGCCGGGATCGCGCGCGCGTCAAACGTCGCCTTGTGCCCGGCGATCACTTCGGCGGCGACGATACCCTCGCGCGAGGCCTTGTGGGCCAGCATCGGGTCGCCGGCGACGTCGCCGATCGCGTAAATGCGTTTGTCGGTGGTCTGAAGCTGCCCGTTGACCTCGATAAAGCCGCGCTCGGTGAGCTTTACCTTGGTGTTCTCCAGGCCGATGTTGTCGGTGTTGGGCGCGCGGCCGACGGACGTCAGCACGCGGTCATACGTCTCGCTTTTCTTCTCGCCGTTGACGGTGTAGGTGATCTCGACGGCCTTGCCCTTCTTCTTGGCGCCTTCGAGCTTGGCGGAGGTGTGGATCGCCTCAAACTGGCCGTTGAGCCGCTTGATCAGCACGCGGGCGAGGTCCTCATCGGCGCCGGCCAGCAGGCGGTCGAGCGCTTCGATCACCGTCACCTTGCTGCCAAGGGCCGCGTACACCTGGCCCAGTTCCAGGCCGATGTAGCCGCCGCCGATGACCAGCAGCTTCTTCGGAATGTCCTCGAGGTCGAGCGCGCCGGACGAATCGACACAGCAATCCTTCGGCACGAGTTTTTCGGGCAGATACTTCGGCCGCGAGCCGGTCGCGATGATCGCGTTCTGGAACTTCAGGCGGGCGTTTTCGCCGCCTTCGATCCGCAGCGTGCGGCTGTCCTCAAACACGCCGCGCCCCTGAATCACGCGGATCTTGCGGGCCTTGGCCAGCGCATTGATGCCGCCGGTCAGCCGGTTGACCACGCTTTCTTTCCAGGAGCGGAGTTTGTCGACGTCGATCTTGGGCGGCTTGAAGTCCAGGCCGAATTCCGCGGCGTGACTGGTTTCCTCGATCAGGTGCGCCACATGCAGCAGCGCCTTGGAGGGGATGCAGCCCACGCGCAGGCAGACGCCGCCCAGGACGGCGTTTTCATCGACCAGCGTGGTCGAGATGCCCAGGTCCGCGGCTTTGAACGCGGCGACGTAGCCACCGGGCCCGCCGCCCACCACTACCAACTGTGCTTCTTCGGTCAGTTCGCCGACGACCAAGGCCCAACCTCCCGGCGGCGGGTCCGGCGCAAGCGGGACCGACCGCGACTTTAGTGATTCGTTTTGCGCTGTTAGACGTAAGACCGGCCGCGCCAGAACGCCTCGCAGGTTATAACCCCGGCGCGGGGCGTTGGCCAGCGCCGGGGCGGATATGGGGCCCACTCTACTTTTCGTCACCCCCGCGCAGGCGGGGGCCCACGACGACCAACGGCGTCAGGAGTCAGAGCGGCTCCGCGCGTGGCTGAGCGGCTCTTCACTCCGTGGATTCCCGCGTGCGCGGGAATGACGGATATGGGGCCCATTCTTCGATTCGTCACCCCCCGCGCAGGCGCGGGAATGGCGGATATGGGGCCCACTCTACTTTTCGTCACCCCCGCGCAGGCGGGGGCCCACGACGACCAACGGCGTCAGGAGTCAGAGCGGCTCCGCGCGTGGCTGAGCGGCTCTTCACTCCGTGGATTCCCGCGTGCGCGGGAATGACGGATATGGGGCCCATTCTTCGATTCGTCACCCCCCGCGCAGGCGCGGGAATGGCGGATATGGGGCCCACTCTACTTTTCGTCACCCCCGCGCAGGCGGGGGCCCACGACGACCAACGGCGTCAGGAGTCAGAGCGGCTCCGCGCGTGGCTGAGCGGCTCTTCACTCCGTGGATTCCCGCCTGCAGCGCGGGAATGACGGAAGGGTCCCGCCGGCGCGGCGGCGTTTACGGGCAGTTGGCGCCGAAATTCGCCAGCAGCAATGCCAAGTCGCTCAGATCGACGCAGCCGTCGCCAGTCAGGTCGCCCGGCTGGGTCGTGCGGACTTCGACCGTGAACGAACCGACCAAGCTATCCTGAGCACTCCCCGCGGCCGCCAGCGAGACGCCCCACTGGAAGGCGCCGGTGTAGTCGCCGACGAAGGGCGATCCGGAGCTGGAGAGATTATCAAGGTCGGTATCCGCGAGATTGGTCCGAATCGACGCAAAGGCGCCGATCTGGAAAGCCCCGAGGTTGGTGCTGCTGGCCTTGTAAACGGCCGAGGTCGAGGTCGTTGTCGCCGAGTCGGTGATCATCTGAATGTGGTTCAGCGCCCCACCGGCGGTCGCGGAGTCGCCGGTGGCGGTCGCGCCGAGGTCAAGGTCGTTGTAGTTGAAGAATTGCACGACCAGCGTATTCGCGGTGAGGTTCTGCACCTTGAACGCCACGACCACCTCCGCCGTATCGGGCCGGCCGACCGAGGTCAGATCGCTGACGGTGTACTCGATCTCGACGCGCAAGGCGTTGGCCGTCGCGCCGTCGTTGCTTGGCTCCTGATACACGAGGCGGGCGCGGTTGCCGAAGGCCGATCCGACGACCTGGTTTGACAGGGCGTATTCGCGGGTGTCGGCGCCCGCCCGGTACCAGAACCAGTTCTGGAACAGGTGTTCGACGGCGCCGGTCGCGGTTCGCAGGTCTCCCAGGCCACCGTTGGTGTTCGTGCGGTTCAGGGTGAGGCCGGTCAGTGAAAAGTTAACGCTTCCATCGCTGATCGCGAAATCGGTTATCTGTGCGAGCGTAATCGAAGGCGCCGTCAGGACGCCGATCAGTGCTACCAAGCGCCCAATCCTTGACATGTCTTGTTCCTTGCAGGTTGATGTAGAACATCTTACCCCGCCACACTACCGATTCCGGGCGCGCGAAGCTAGTCGATCTTGGTCGGGGGCCGGTTACCGCCGTGTGGGCCGGTCCGGTTCGCAGCGGTCGGTTTTCCTGAGGGGGGACGTCGCCAACCGATCCTTGTCTCTCATGGATGCGAATGGGTACGATCACGGTCGAGCCCGCCTCGCGAAAAATCGGGCAGTTGGGGAACGCCGGCTGAAAGAGGGCGGGTCCGTAGCCGACCTCGCGGCGGGCCCGAGCCGGGGATGCGATGGATGCTGTCGCCGTCATTCGCTAAGTTCCTTGATCGCCTTGAGCGCGAGCGTATCGCGCAGCGCGACCTGCTGCGCGGATGTACGCCAACAGAGATTCAGATGCTCGAGTCCCGCTACGGCGTAGCGCTCCCCGACGCCTACCGCACCTACCTCAGTACGATGGGACATGATTCGGGCCGCCTGTTTCGCTATGACTACTTCGACGCGACCTACGCGGACGTCTGGCGGATGACGCGGGAAGAGCGCGGGTACGCCGCTGAAGATGGGCAACTCGAACAACTCGACGCCTCACTCGGGCCGCGTGGTCTTATCGTCGTCGGCCGGCTAAGCGGATACTACTTCTTCATTTCCTGTGCGGGCGGCGAGGATGCGCCGGTGTTCGGTTTTCAGACGTCCGACTACCAAGCCCGGCCACGCTATGACTCGCTGCTCAGCTTCCTGAACGCGATCGCTGATGAGTGTGCGGAGGCGGTTCGTGCAGGCTACTTCGGACCTGGATGAAGAGGAGGTCGGTCTGGGTTTGCCACGGCCGAGCCCGCGCGTTGATCGCGCGCCAAGGGGTTCGGCCCACGCGGGCTGCAGTCGTCTGCATCGAGAATGCTAGCCCATTCTGGATGCCATTATCCCAATTCCTTGCGCCAGCGGGGCAGGATTTGCTTAGGCGCTGCCCGCGATCGACGCCGCGATCTCCGTCGATATCGTCTCATCGCTGAGTTCGAACCACGTCACATGCCGCAGCCGTTTCAGCCAGGTGCGCTGATTTTTCGCCAGTTGCCGCGAGTGGATCGCGATCTGCTCCGTCGCTTCGTCCTGCGTCAGTTTGCCCGCGAAGTGTTCGAATAGTTCCGCGTAGCCGATGCCCTGCCGCGCCGGCTCGCTGACGCCGTTCGGGTTTTCCCAGATCGCTCGGGCTTCGTCGATCAGACCCAGGCGGATCATCTCGCGCACTCTTGCGTTGATCCGCCGATTGGCGGCCTCGCGCGGGCGGCGCAGGCCGAACAGCGATTGGCGCCAATCTGGTCGGCGCACCGCGTCGCGATCCCACTCGCGCTGCAGATCGCTGATCGGCCGACCGGTGAGCGCGTGCACCTCCAGCGCCCGCTCGATCCGCCGATAGTCGTTGCGATGAATCCGCGCCGCGGCTTCGGGATCGACGGCGGCGAGTTCGGCATGCAGCGCTTCGACGCTGATGTGATTTGCGCGGTCGCGGAGCGCGTCGCGAAACGCCTGATCGGCGCCGGGGCCGGCGAACAGGCCTTCATAGAAACACTTGAAGTACAGCAATGTCCCGCCGACGACGATTGCGGGTCGCCCGCGGGCATGGACCGCGGCGATCGCAGCGTCGGCAAGTTCGACAAACCGCGCGGCGCTGAACGCCTCCCACACATCGGCGACATCGATCAGATGGTGCGGAATCGCGGCGCGGTCGGCGGCGCTCGGCTTGGCGGCCCCGATGTCCATCCCGCGATAGACCTTCATCGAATCCATGCTGACAATTTCGGCGTCGATCAGCGGCGCAAGCGCGCGCGCGACGCCGGATTTGCCGGAGGCGGTACAGCCGAGAATCAGAATGACGCGGTTTTCTGGCATTTTCCGTATCGGGGCGCGACTTTTTGGCGCATTGCGGCGATCATAGGCGCCGCGGATGATGGCGGAAAGCGAAACGGCGGCGGCCGAGGCCGGACGCCGCACGCGCGGAGGGCGCATGCCGGTCACATTTGTGCTGGGTCGGGCCGGGGCGGGAAAAACGCGACACTGCGTCAGTGGCGTGGCGGCGGCGCTGCGCGCGCCGGATGCCGCGCCGCGCCTGCTGTTGCTGACGCCGGAACAGGCGACGTTTCAGATGGAGCGAGCGCTGGCGGCGGAGACCGGCGTCGGCGGTTTCATGCGGGCGGAGGTGGTCAGCTTTTCACGCCTGACGATGCGTGTGTTCGGCGCGGAATCGCCGGCGACGCTGTCGCGTGTGCTGCGCCCGTCGGCGCGGGCGCTCGCGATCTGCGCTTTGGCGCAGCGACACGGCGATCGGTTCAAGCTGTTCGGGCGCGGCGCGCATACGGCCGGCTTCTATGACCGCCTCGGGCGCACGATCGACGAGTTTCTGCGCCACGGCGCGACGCCGGCGCAGATTCGCGCCGGCGCGGAGAGAAGTCTGGCAGGGCCAAGTCTGGAGCGTGTGCTCGAAGTCACCAATCTGTACGAGGCGTATGTAGAGTGGCTCGGCGATGAGCGCGTTGATCCGACGCAGCGTCTGGCGCTGCTGCGCCGTCAGGCGGCCGACAGCGCCTGGCTGCGCGACGCGGAGGTCTGGGTCGACGGCTTCGCGAGTTTCACGGGCGAAGAGCTGGCGACATTGATGACATTGGCGCGCGTCGCGCGGCGGATGACCATCACGCTGCTGGTCGAGCCGGAGCGCGTGCTGACGCCCGCGGCGGCCGTGGATGAGTTCGATCTGTTCAGCGGCGCGGTGCGCGCCTATCACCGGCTGATCCACGGATTTGAGCGCGAAGGCGTCGAGCTGACCGCGCCCATTGTGCTGCGACCGCAGACGCCGCCGCGGTTCAAGGGGGCGCCGATGTTGGCGCGGCTTGAGCGGGGTTTGGCGGGGGAGTCGGGCCCGCCGCGTGCGGGCGAGACGCCTGTGCCACCCGAGCCCCCCGCGCGATTGGGGGAGACGCCGGCGCCGCCCGTCGCGGACGATGGCGCCGTGCGTGTCGTCGCGTGTGAAACGCTGCGCGATGAGGTCGCTTGCGCGGCGCGGTGGATTCGGGGGCATGTCGCCGACAGCGGCGGCAAGCTGCGATTTCGCGACTTTGCGATCATCACGCGCGAGCTTGAGCCCTGCGCCGCGACCATCAGCGATGTGCTGACCGCGTACGAGATTCCGTTCTTTCTTGATCGGCGGCGGCCGCTCGCGGCGCATGCGTTGACGCGGTTCGTGGCGGCGATGTGCGATTTTGTGCGCAGCGATCTGGGCTTTGCGGCCGGTCGGCGTTTGTTGCAGACCGACCTGACGCGGGCGGGGCGGCACATCGCGGATCGACTGATCGAATGGCTGGATCGCCATGAGCCCGCCGGCGTGGAGGCGTGGACTCGGCCGATGCGGGGAAACCCGGGGCGCACGGACGCGGCGCGCGGTCAAATCATCAGCGCGGCGGCGCGATTACAAAAGGCGGCGCTGGGAGAGCGCACTGGGGCGCAATGGGCGCGCGCCGTTTTCGCGGCTGCGGTCGAAATCGGCCTGCGCAAGCGAATGACCGGCTGGATTCTCGCAGCCGAGCGCGATGGCGATCCGGAAACGGCGGCGTTGCACGCCCAGGCGTGGGAAGCGTGGCGCGAAACGCTCGACGACGCGGGGACGCTGCTGTCGGACACGCCGATGGCGTTTCCGGAGTTCGCCAATCTGCTGGTGGCTGCGCTCAAAGGGCGCACACTCGGCTTGGCGCCGCCGACGCTCGATCAGGCGCTCGTCAGCGGCATCGAGCGCAGTCGTCACCCGGACATCCGCCACGCGTGGCTGCTGCAGTTCAACGAAGGCGTGTTTCCGGCGCGCCCGGTCAGCAGCGGCGTGCTGAGCGCGTCGGAGCGAGCCGCGTTATCCGAAACCGCGATTCCGGAACTGCGCGACGACGAGCCGGACGCCGCCGGGGAACGGATGCTGGCGTATGTGGCGTTCACGCGCGCGTCCGACAGCCTGACGATCAGCTTCGCGCGCGGCGGCGCGGGCGGCGAAGCGGCGCATCCGTCGCCGCTGCTGCTGGATGTGCAGGATGCGCTGCCGGAATTACCGGCGCCGATTCGCAGCGCGCATCAGGCCGCGCCGCCGGTCACGCCGCGCGAACTTGCGCAGCTTGAGTTGCGGGCCGCGCTGTCGCCGGAAGACACGACGACGCGGACGCGGGTGCGGGGGCTGCTTGGCGCGCTGAAGGATGAGATGTTCATCATCGGCCGCGCACAGCGCTTCCTGAACGGCCGGACGTATCGGAACCAGGCGGAACCGCTGGCGCCGCGGCCGCCGGACGCGGACGGCGTCGTATGGCGACCCTCGCCGACGGAGCTGTCAGACTTTTTGTTGTGCCCGTTCAAGCACTTCGCGCGGCGTACGTTGCGGATCAAGCCGGAGCGCGGGCCGAACAGTCACTACCTCACGTTGGGCATCGCGACGCACGCGGTGCTGGCGCACGCGGTCGGGGTGGCGATCGGGAAGACGCAGGATGGGCACTCGCTCGCAGACCTGCCGTGGGAGGAGATCACGAGCAATGCGATCGACGCGGTGCGCGGGCAGATCATGGCCGATAAGCCGGGCGACGTGGCGTTGTTTGATCTGCAGCGCGCGCCGCTGACGCGCCTGATGCGCGCGCATGTTGAACGCTGGAAATGCGGAGAGATGGCGCCGTTTCGCGTCGAGTGGGGCTTTGGCGAAGCCGAGGAGCTCCCGCCGCTGCGCGTGTCCACGAAGGGCGGCGATATTCTGCTCGGCGGGAAGATCGATCGCGTCGATCGCGGCGTGAAGGACGGCCCGCCGTACTACCTGGTTTATGATTACAAGGCCCAGACAGGCGCCCTGCGCGGCAAGCCGCTGATCGCTGAGCGTTTTCAGGCGCTTGTGTATCTGATGGCGCTGATGCGAAGTGGCGCGCTGGAAGAAAACGCGCGTCCGGCCGGAGTGCTGATTGCGCCGACGTACGCGGGCTCCGGGAAAACGGGGCATCCGGATGGACCACCCGCGGATCTGCGCATCGCGGGCATGGAAGAAATCAAGCCGCGCGGAATGCTGGCGATGTCCGCTGCGCGCCTGCTTGACCCGGGAGATGGAAAGTCGTCGGTCGCCCAGATCCAATGGAAGAACGATGGCGAGCCGTACAAGGAAAGCGATGTGGTCAATGACGGCGTCATCGCTGAATCTCTCAATCAGCTTGCGTTACTGCTGATCGACATGACGGAGCGCTATGCCGGCGGGGAAGTGGCGGTGACGCCGTTGGGCATCGATCCACTGCCGTGCAAGCAATGTGGTTTCCGCGCCGCTTGTCGGTTTGAGGCGGAGGTGAACGAGGTTCGCTCGAGCGCGACGCTGCCACGGTTTGCTCCAAAGGACGGGAAATCATGAGCGAACGCGCGATCACGCCCACCGAGGAACAACAAGCGATCATCAATCACGCGGCCGGGGCCCTGCTTGTCACGGCCTCCGCCGGAACTGGAAAGACGGCGACATTGACGGAGCGGTGCCTGTCGCTGGTGCGCGACGGGGCGTCGATCGATCGCATGCTGATTGTGACGTTCACGATTTCCGCCGCGGATGAGCTGCGGGCGCGGATCAGTCAGGCGTTGCGCAGCGCGCGCCGCGCGACCGACGACCCCGCGGCGCGCGAAATGCTCCGCCGGCAGGAGGGACTGGTCGAAATCGCGCAGATCGGCACGATTGACGCCTGGTGCGGGCGCGTGTTGCGCGACAATTTCGAACGGGCCGGGATTGACCCGAACTGGCGGATCATGCCGCCGGAAGAAGCGACCGTCGTTCGCCGCGAGACGATTGACGACGTCATGGCGTGGGTGTTGAGCGCCGACGATCCGCTGGCGGAAGCGGGCCGCGATTGGGTGGCGGCCCTGCGGCGGCCACTGGCGACGCCGCTGGCGGCGAATGTGCTGGGGTTGAATTATTTTCGTGAGCGCTTGGCGCGGCCGGAGGTGTGGCTGGCCGAAGCGCGGCGGACCGCGACGCAGGCGACGCCGGCGCTTGTCGCCGATGAGCAGGCCCGGCTGACGGCGTTTGCGTTGGGTGAGTTGGCGCCGGTGATCGCGGCGCTGGCGGCGATGCGGCGCGAGAACGCGAGCGACGCGTGGTGGTTCGATTCGGCGATCGGCCATCTGGAAGCGGCGCAGTCTCTTTTGAAGGATGGCGCGACACTCGATCAGGCAATATCCGCGTGGGACCAGGTTTCGAAACCGCGCAAGAACGCGTCGCCAGCTATCCACTTCGCGTATAGCGCGATTGATAAGCGGATCATTAAGCGCCTGCTCGGGACCAAGATAGGCAAGACGCTTAGATTTGCGCCTCTATTGGCCAGGCGCCGCCTGACCCTGATTGACCTTGAGGCCCGCTTTGAGGCGCAACTCGCGCAGACGAAGAAGGGGCTGGCGGCGTACGAGTTTGGCGATGTGTTGCGCATGACGTTGCGGATGCTGGCGGACTACCGCGGCGGCGAGGCGCGGCCGGCGCCGTCGGATCTGGCCCGACGCATCGCGGTCCAGTTCGATCACATTCTGATCGACGAATATCAGGACACGAATCCGGTACAGCACGAGTTATTCCGCCTGGTGTCGCGCGGCGGCGCCAATCTGTGCATGGTCGGCGATGTGAAGCAGAGCATCTTCGGTTTCCGCGCGGCGGAGCCGGCGCAGTTCTCCGCGGTGCGCGCCGACATTGAGCAGGGAACGCTCGCCGGCCGTGTTCGACCGCTTACGGACAGTTTTCGCAGCCACGACAGGCTCGTACGGGCGATCAACACGATGTTTGCGCCGCTGTTTGATCTCGCCTTCGGCGGCGTGAACTATGACAAGACCCAGGCGTTGCGGGCGAAGCGCGTGGAGATTCCCAATCCGACTCTGGATGACGATCCGCGACTGGAACTGCTGCTGGTGGAGGAGATCAAGAAGCGGGATCGCGCGCCGGCGGAGGGCCAGTCGGACGACGATGACGCGGATGCCAGCTGTGTCGAACTGCAGGGGCGGCTGATCGCGGCCGAGATTCACGCGCTGCGCGAGCGCGGCGTGATGGTCCCCGATCGCGAGGGTGGGTTGCGTCCGCTCGCGTGGCGCGACATTGTCGTGCTCAGCCGCGTGGCGCAGAACGTCGCCGCGCCGCTGGCGGCGGCGATGCGCGATTGCGGCGTGCCCGCGATCGCCAGTGGCCGCGAGTCGCTGTTCGAGAGTATCGAGGTCATGGATGTCCGCAATGTGCTGGCGCTGCTGGTCAGCGGGCGGCGTGAAAAGGAGTTGTTGGCTTATCTGCGCAGTCCGCTGGTCGAACTGGACACGAGAAAGCTGATTGAGATTCGATCGATTCGCCCGCGCGGGTCATTCGCGGATGCGGTGTCGACATATGTCGAAGACGGCGCTGACGGGTCGTTGCGCGCTCAATTGAGCGCGGCGCTCAAGCGCGTTGATGTCTGGCGACAATTGTGCCGGACCGCGGATGTGCCGACGGTGGTGCGCGCGATTATCCGTGATGGCGGTATCGAAGAATTTGCGCTGGGACGCCCGAGCGGGCCGTACCGCGCCGCGGTGCTGCGCGCATTCGAGGCGCTGGCGGATCAGTGCGCCGCGGCCGGCCAGGGCATGGCGGAGTTCGTCGAGTTTGTCGACGCGATGGAGTCCGAGAAGAAGCCGCCGAGCGCGACCGGCGTGGTGGCGGACGACGCCGTGCGGATCATGACGATTCACGTCGCCAAGGGGCTTGAGTTTCCGATCGTCTTTCTGGCCGAGAGCGGGCGCGAGTTTCACCGCGTCAACGCCAAGGGGCCGCTCGCGCATGCCGAACATGGCCTGGGGCTGCGAGTTCAGGACGCGACCGAGCGGATCACGGCCCAGAACGCCGCCTGCTACGCGGCGAAGCGCGCCACCGAGGAGCGCGAGCGCCAGGAGGACTTGCGCCTGCTATACGTCGCGGCGACGCGGGCGCGCGAGAAACTCTACATCGTCGGCGCGATCGAACGAAAGCGATTCGACGAAGCCAAGGCGTTGTACCAGTCCGCGGCGTCTGCGCCGTCGCTGCTGGCGCGGCAGCAGACCGGCAGCATGCTGGGTTGGGTGCTGATGACAGGGTTCAGCCCGAAGATGACCGTCGGTATGCCGCCGCTGTCGCGCGGGGCGCAGTTGCTCAAGGAGCAGGAGGTGCTGGAGCGCGCGGCGGCGCGGCAATCGGCCGGCGGCGCGCCGGTGGCGGCCGAAAGCGCCGCGCTGACGCCTGAGGATGAGCGGTGGGTACACGTTGCGCGTGCCAGACTGACCGCGCGCATCGACGAATCGCTCGCACGGCGTCCGGCGGCGCTGTCCGTCAGTGTCGTCAAGCAATCCGCCCGTCCGGCGGCGGCGAAAAAGACTGAGCACGCCGTCCGACTGAAAACGCCGGTCACGCTGGCGCGGTCGGCCGCCCCGGCGGATGACGGCCTGGCGTTCGGCTCCGCGACACATCGTTTCCTCGAACACATGCGCCCGACATGTCTGAAGTCTGCCGCTGAGATCGAAGCCGAAGCGCGGCGGCTGGTGGGGCGCGGCGTGTTGAGCGCCGAGGATGCCGGGCTCGTGCGGCCGGAGGACGTTGCCTGGTTTGGCGCGACAAGCGAGGGCGGGCTGCTCATTCAGCACGCCGACGCGTTGCTGCGCGAAACGCCGTTTGTGCTGACCGATCCGCGGCGCCCGCATGACGCGCCGCTGCTGCGCGGCGTGATTGACTGCCTCGTGCCGACGCCGGACGGGCTGACGCTGATCGACTACAAGACCGACCGGATTCCGAATGAAGAGACCTGGCAGGCGCGGGTCGCGGCGTACTCGATCCAGGCGCGTCTGTACGCGATCGCCACGCAGCGACTACTCGACCGGCCGGTGCGGCGCGCTGTGATCGTGTTCCTCTCCGTACGACGCTGCCACGAGGTCGATCCGGGATCATTCTCGGCGATTGGGGATGTGTTTGATCAGGCGGGGCTGCGGGAGATTCTCGCGACGATAGCGCCGGCGGTTGAACCAGCCGACGGCGCGCCGGTTGAGTAGACTCCCGCCTTCAAAGCGACTCAGCGGCGCACGAAGACGGTCTGCCCGGCGCTGTGCGCCATCGCCGGTTCGCAGCAGTGCGCGACCATCGCGGCGACATCGTCCGGGGCAAGCGCCTGCTCGGCGGGATAGTCGGCGAAGTGCGTCCGAAGCATGCGGGTTTCAACCGCGCCGGGCGCGACGGCGTACACACGAATCCCATGCGGCTTGCCTTCCTGCGCCGTCGCCTGCGTAAAGAGATTCACCCACGCCTTGCACGCGCCATAGACCGCGAACCCGGGGAATGGGTCAACGGACGCCACCGACGAGATGTTCACGATCACGCCGCCGCCGGCGGTGCGCAACAACGGCCACGCCGCGCGGGTCAGGTTGAAAACACCGGCCAGGTTTGTGTCCAGCGCCGCGCGAAAGTCGGCGTCGCTCATGTTTTCAATGTCACATAGCGGCGCCGTTCCGGCGTTGTTGACCACGACCCGCAGCGCGCCGTGGTCGGCGGCCGTGGCGATCACGCGCTCGACGTCGGCCGGCCTGGACACATCACCGGCGATCGGCACGAACTTCGGGCCGGATGCGAGTTCGTCGGCGGCCTGCTGTAGCGCCGCTTCGTCGCGGGCGACGCCGCACACGACATGTCCGGTGCGGATAAAACGCCGGGCGACAGCCAGACCGATGCCACGACTGGCGCCGGTGACGATGCAGACAGGTTGCGTCATGGTGCTTTCCCTTCGAATGCGTCCGGGAGGAGTGTATCCCGGAACGCGGCGTCGCGGCATATTGGTCGATTTTGGCGTGATTCGCGCCTGCGGGTTGTTTACAATGACGCTTCATGATTGAGCAGGGAGGAATCGACGATGCGCAACGCTATTCTGACACTGGCGGCGGTTTCGGTCGCCGGCGCTGTGACCACGCTCCGCGCCGAGGACATCAGTACTTGCGGACGTTTGGTGGAGGGGGTCGAGTGCACGCTGTTTCTGGCGGATGATGGCGAGACATACGCGCTTGAGCACTTCGACGGTTTCGAGGTCGGAGCTGAAGTGTGGGTCGCCGGCGAGCTCCTGCCGGAATGTGTGACGTTCTGTTCGCCGACCGGCGGATGCCTCACCAATCACACGATCGCGGCGTGCTTTGATGGTTGCGGCACGCTGGTGATCGGTCCGCAGGGCTGCCCCGGCATCGAGCTTGATGTGGCGGTGCTGGTGCTGGAAAACACGGCGCACTTTACGCCCGGCGCCAACATTCGGGTCCGCGGATGTCTGAATCCGGAATCCGGACTGTGCGCGCCGCTGACGCTGCCGGGCATTGAGGGAAACTCAATCCGTTCGTGCTGCCCGGAAGACATCGATGGCGACGGATTCACCGGCTTGAACGATCTGGCCGCGCTGCTGGCGATTTTCGGGGCGCAAGTCGGCGACGCGAATTTCGATATGGACATTGATTTTGACGACAATGGCCAGATCGGTCTGGGTGATCTGGCGTTCATGCTGGCGTCATATGGGTTGCGTTGTGGCTTCACCCCCTGACGATCGTCGGCCGCCGGTCGACGCAATGCGGATCAGGGCGCTCACGCGCGACGAAGCGGCGGCAGTGTGGCAGATTGATCGGACGGAATCCATCCGCGAGATGTATCGCCATCACGCCGGATCATTGCGGCTTTACTCCGCTCATTTCGACATGACCGGCTGGCCGGAAGGCGAGCCGGAGCGCGAGGGCGATCGCCTGCTCGATTGCTTTGACCATGGCGGCGTGTTTCTCGGCGCGTTTATCGGCGGCCGGATGATCGGGGCGGTCGTGCTCGATTCGCGCCCGATGGGTCCGACGCGCGATCAGCTTCAGCTGAAATTCCTTCATGTCGGGCATGCCCACCGCGGTAGTGGTCTGGGTCGGCGGCTGTTCGCCCTCGCGGCGGATCATGCCCGCAGGCTCGGGGCGCGCTCGCTGTACGTCTCGGCGACGCCGTCCCGACGAACGGTCGAGTTCTATCAACGCCTGGGATGCGTGCTCGCCAAGACGCCGGATCCGGCGTTGTTCGAGCTTGAGCCGGAAGACATTCACCTGGAGTATCGGCTTTAGCGCAGCGCGGAAGACAGGTCACGCATGCGGATCGGGCCGGCCGGTCCGCCACTGGTGGTGATCACCATGCCCGTCGAACTGATCCGGCGCAACGCCCCATGCAGCGCGAGATTCGGCACATCCGCGCTGATCGCCGCGTCGCCGACGCGAAACCCGTGCGCGATGGACAGGAACACATCCGGCGTTGTCGTGAACAGGCCGTCGAACGCTTTCCAGAGCCGGTCGCACGGATCGGGGAACGCGTGGTCCCATGTCGCTCGAAACCACGCCGCGCTGTCTGCGAATCCTTCGGCGTCCATGGCGCTGGCGGCTGCGAGTTCGGCCACGATGCCGGTCAGTTCCAGCGGGTCGCCTTGCGTGGCCGTATAGCGGTAACGATCGCCACGGCGTTCGATCTGCGCCGCGCCGCTGCGCGAGACGATGCGGACGGAGTCGCCGTCGCGATAGGCGGCCAGCTCAACCGCGGGGGTGGAAACAAGATCGCGCGCGACACCGGCGGGATTGCGGGTGGAAACTGACGCGGAGGTCACAACTCCCCATTCCGGGATCACGACATCGCGTTCATCGGAGAGCGTCGCGCCGACGCGATAGCCCTTGTTGCGCAACACGCTCGCCAGCGACACGTGTTCACTCACATATTCGTCGTGGCCGTGGTCGGACATCAGGGTGATGCGGATATCGCCCCGGGATTCATAGATCAGGCGCAGGCATAGTCGGTCGATCGCGTCGAGCAGTTCCGCGTGCCCGGCAAGGCCGAAATGAACCCCCATCGCGGAGCCGGTGACCATATAGCTTGAGATGCGCGGCTTGCGCGACCAATGGAAGCAGCGTTGGATGCCGGCGATTTCCTGCCACATCCACAGGCGCGGGTAGCTGTAGGCCCATGCGTGCAGGTCTGTGCGCAACGTATAATCCATCGACGCCAGCCACGGCATGTTCTCCGCAGTCGCGTAGTTCCACCAGCCGACTTCCAGGCGTCTGCCGTTGTAGTACGTCGATTCGGGTCCGGGACATGGCGAGGTGCCCGTGAATTCCGCCAGGGCCGGGTCGGTCAGCGCCGGGAACACGCTGATGACGGGCTGCGGCGCCCGGAACCAGCGCACATCCGCGTCGCGGTAGCGCTGCGCCACCAAGTCATACGGCACACTGTCGATGATGATCAGCAGCTCGCGCTTGGCCGACGTCGGCGGCCAGGCGCGCCGCGTCGGGCGTTCGCTGTCCGGGTCGAATCGCAGGGCCGTGACCGTGCCGTCCGTCGCCAGTATGGCGTCGAAATCGGGGGCGCCGTCGTCGTCCATGTCGAAGTGCGCGACGCGCGGCTGGTCCGGTGTCGCATCCGACACTGCCAGCGGATGCGCGGATGCCGGCAGGCGCGGACCGGGACCGATGCAGCCGGAAATCCCGATCAGCATTGCAGTGAATATCAGTGGGCGTTTGAAGCGCAAGCGACGCGGCCCCCGTGGGTCAACAGTGTCCGGGCGCCAAGCGGCGCGCGAAGCGGGGCAGCGTAGGCGGTTCGGACGGCCGTGGAAAGGGCGGGTGGACAGTCGCGTTGGCGCCGTACCACCGGCGTATAATCGGGCGCGTATGCCAGACCAGTCTGATAAATTTGAAACGCTGACGCTCGATATCCAGGGCATGCGTTGCGCCGGTTGTGTCGGATCTGTGGAAAAGGCGCTGCGCGGGGTCGAGGGTGTGCGCGAGGTCGCGGTGAATTTCGCGAGTGAGCGGGCCCGCGTCACTTTCGACGCCGCGGCGGATGCGAAAGCCCAGGAAACCGCCGACAAGCTGATCAGCGCGGTCGAACAGGCTGGCTACCACGCGACGCGACCGGAAGCCGGCGCTGCCCAGGCTGCCCGGGCCGCCCACGATCACGCGGAGGCGACGGGCCGTGATACGCGTCGGCTGCTGATCGCCGGGTCCCTCGGCGCGCCCGTGATGGCCGCACATCTGCTCTCGCTGATCCCCGAACTCCATTGGCTGCACGCGTCGCTGGGCGGGCAAATCGCGCTGCTGGTCCTGACCGTCGCCGCGCTGTCGGTCGGCGCGGGCGCCATGTTCGCCGGCGCCTTTCGCGCGCTGTTGAAGCTGCGCGCCGATATGGACCTGCTCGTCACGCTCGGCGTGACGGCGGCGGTCGTCAGCGGCGTCGTCGGCATCGTGCTGCGCGAGCCGGAATTGATCCTGTTCGACGCCGCCGTGATGATCATGCTGTTCGTCGGTTTCGGGCGGCTGCTCGAAGCGCGGGCCCGCGGGCAGGCGTCGGCCGCGCTGAAGGCGCTTTTTCAGCGCACCCCGCGCGAAGCGACGCGCATTGACGACAGCGGCGGCACACAGGTTGTGCCGATCGACGAAATCCGCGCGGGGGATCGATTGCGCATCGCCGCGCATCAGCCGGTCCCGGTCGATGCGGAGATCATCAGCGGACGCGTCTCGGTGGACGAATCGATGCTGACGGGCGAGTCGCTGCCGGTCGAGCGCGGCGTCGGCGGTTCGCTGATGGGTGGCACGCGGGTGTTGGACGGCCTGGCGGATGTGCGGGCCACGCATGTCGCGACCGAATCCGCGGTCGCGCGGCTCGCGCAACTCGTCGAAGCCGCGCAGGCGAGCAAGCCGGCGGCGCAGCGCCTGGCGGACCGCGTGGCGGGCGTTTTCGTGCCGATCGTGATCGTCCTGGCGATGCTGACATTCGCCGGCTGGTGGTTTGCGGCGGGCGACGCGCTGACGCCGACGCGGCGGGCGCTGGCGGTGCTGGTGATCGCCTGCCCGTGTGCGCTCGGGCTCGCGATCCCGACGGCGGTGATGGTCGGCACGACGCTGGCGGGCGAGCGCGGCATTCTGGTGCGCGACGCAAACGCGCTCGAAGCCGCGGCGCGGGTCGAGACGGTGTTTTTCGACAAGACCGGCACGCTGACGCGCGGCGCGCCGAGCGTGACGCGCGTGGACATTTTGAACGGCGCTGATGAACGAACCGTCCGCGCGATCGCCGTCGCGCTGGCGGGCGCCTCGGAGCACCCGATGTCGCGCGCGATTTCCGCGATTGACCACGGCGATTTGAACGTGGTGGTGAGCGACTTTTCGGCCCAGCCGGGCGCCGGGTTGCGCGGCGCGGTGGTCGTGGGCGACGCCCCATCGCGCGCGGCGGCGCTGGGGTCGCGCAAGTGGCTGATCGCGAACGACGTAGAGAAAGCGGCGATCGAAACGGCGCTGACGGGCGGCGCCGCCGTCGAAGCCGGCGCGGCGCAGACGCGCTCGACGGATCGCGGCGGAAGTCTGGTGTGGTTGGCGCTGGATCAGCGGCCCGTGGCGTTGTTTGAGATCAGCGACCCACTGCGCGATGACGCCCGCGACGCGATTCGCGCGCTGCGCGAAATGGGCATCGACGCCGAAATCATCTCCGGCGACCGTGAACCGGCGGTGCGGGCGGTCGCGGACGCGCTGGGGATGAACAACTACGCGGCTGAACTCACACCCGACGACAAGCTGGAGCGGGTGCGCGGGCGATCCACCAATCAGGCGACCGCGATGGTCGGCGACGGCGTGAACGACGCCCCGGCGCTGGCCGCCGCGACGGTCGGCATCGCGATCGGAACCGGCGCGGATGTCGCGCGCGAGGCCGCGGATATCTCGCTGGTTGGCGCTTCGCCGCGGCGTGTGGCGGATGTGATCGCGATTTCGCGGGCGAGCGCGCGGGTGATGCGCCAGAATCTGGTCTGGGCGCTGGGATACAACGTCGTCATGCTGCCGGTCGCGGTTTTCACGGCGATTCCGCCCGCGGCGGCGACGGTGGCGATGATGTTCAGTTCGATCAGCGTTGTGCTGAATTCGCTGCGCCTGCGCCGCGTCGTGCGCAAACAGATCGGCGACCCGCCCACAGCCGCCGCCAGTTCCGAAGAATGAGCGCCGGCGGCTACGAACTGACGCGGATCGACGGTCGGCTGTCGCTCGCGACGCCGGGTGGCGAATACACGCCGATCTGCGTGGATTTCGTGGCCGGGCGGATCGGCTATCGGCGGCGGGCGCAGCATCCGACGGGCGCGCTGCTGCGGGCGATCGGGCCGATCGCGAGAGCGGCGCGCGAGGGCGCGCCGACGGTGATTGACGCGACCGCCGGCCTGGGGCGCGACGCGTTTCTGCTCGCGTGGGCGGGCTGGCGCGTGATCGCCTGCGAGCGGAATGAGACGATCGCGGCGCTGCTGGCGGACGGGCTGCGCCGGGCGGCGGAAGGCGACGACGACGGGTTGCGCGACATTGTCAGCCGCGTGACGCTCGTACCAGACGACGCGCAAACCGCCATTCCGCGATACGCGTCGACCGCGTCGGCGGTGGTCGTCGATCCGATGTTTCCGCCGAAGACCAAGACGGCGCTGGTGAAGAAAGAGATGCGGATGCTGCGGGAGGTCGTCGGCGACGACGCGGACGCGGGCGAGATCGTGGCGATCGCGCGCGAGGCGGGATTGCGGGTGGTCGTAAAGCGCATGGCCGACGCGCCGCCGCTGGGAGACCAGCCAGTTCGCTCGTTAAGTGATGGGGCGATTCGGTTTGATGTTTATGAAGTCGCAAACAAGGAATGACTGTTGCGGGTGAACAGGCAACTTGCCTTCCCGGGTATCGAGAATAGCCTGCGGCTCTCCCGGGCGCCCACGCTTCGTTAGTGCTCAAGATGGGGATCTATCGCACGGGCGTAATTTTAGGTCATACTTGGAACCTGTTCTACGACTCTGGCGTTTGCCTGCGCACGCTCAATCACCGAGTGCCAACTCAGGTAAGCTGCCTCTGGAGTTCGCATAAGCGCGTCGGTTACGGCGCTGCTCGCCTTATCCAGATAGCCAGGCTCGTTCGTTACCCGGTATAATCGATAGAATACCTTTGACAACTCGTAATGGGCTTGGGCCTGTTGATCTGAGTATCTGTGTTGCGTTGCCTGCTTTAGGTCTTCAACTGCTTGAAAAAGTTCTTTCTTCGCAGCGTCTTCTTCGGTCATGCGGGCGGCATACTCTCGTCTAGTTATACCGAGACGCAGCCATCCGATGTGGTAATCTGGTCGATCTTTTACGATCCTCTCAAACTGCTCAATCGCTGTGGGAAACTGGCCTCTTCTCGCTGCCGCAATTGCCTCGCGCACGACCTGGCGCGCGTCAGGAACATTGTCGGCCTCCGGCTCGCCTGCCTCATGATCCCCTCTCAGATAATCGTCTTCGCACGGAATTGGCAACCACTCTAGCGCGGCCTCTTCAAGTTCTGTGATGACCGCATTAGCCTCGGCCAGGTACCGCGTGTACTCCCAAAGCCCACTCTCATCTTTCAACCTAGTCAAGGTATGGTGTCGCTGCATTTGGTTGACTAAGATGAAGGGGCGCGCGTCCCACCGAACCACCGGCTCCCCCTTATTAGCGGGAGGAAAGCTGAATCGAACGTAATCTGCGGGCGCTAAGCCGTGCGAAGCGCGTTTCATGCCCCGAAATATCTTGCTGCCCCACATAATCCCACCCGTCAACGGGCTCCCTTCGTTCGCCTTCCAAGGCAACGGATCTACCGAGAAAAGCTGCTCGGTAATGTCCTCCATTGCGACAACAAGATCATCCATAGGGTCATTTGGAAACGGAACGTGGGCAAAGCGATTGCGGAACGTATTCACATGGCCCATCGCCTCCTTGGGCGATGTTGGCGCATCACGACGCTCGCGGTCTAGCGGCACATCACATGCACGCTCCCATTGCTCTACAAACGACCGGAGACTGATGACCTCGTCCCTATCCAAGAACCTCTTGAGACTCCCAACAAAGACGTCATCGGTCTCAATCTCGCGCGACAGCCAAAGTACCCTAATCCACGAGTCGATGCTACCACTGAGCGCCCCAGTACTGATGGCAAGCTCTCTGTCGGACTCCACCCAGCGTCGTCCGTAGAGCAAGCCGCGAGCCTTGAGGTATTGCGCGTCGAGTTCTATTGCGCGGAGTCTTGTCACGAACACTGCCGAAAGCGTGATGGCGATAGACTCCCACAAGTGGATTAGCCGCCAAATGCGCTCATACCCAGAGGCCTTGGCCTCACGCCTCCGAAGAAACGTATCTAACGCGTCAGCGATTGGTGGCCATAGCCAGTCGTTGTCCGCCGATTTTTGGAGATTCGAAAGTTCGCAGATCAGACGTTCGGTGGCCACTTGCGCCTCCTGAATCACACATGTTCACCATAACTATCCTACCGCACATCGCAATCGCCCTGCAACTGAAAAATTGTGATTGCGACGCACCGTAAGTCGGGGGCAGGTGATACGCGCGCCGACTGCCGAGTTCAGTAAAACACGACGCGCGACGGAAAGGCATCTAGTCCGGTCTTTCCCGGGTGGGGCAGGCATCCTGCCTGCCGGATTGTTCGGATTAGCGCGTGCCTCGGCGGGCCGACCGGACCACTGCCGAGACGGCAGTGGCACACGACGCCCGGCAAAGTTCATGTACCGACTTTCGCCGCCCGGGCAGGCAAGATGTCTGCCCCACCCGGGCAGTTTCACTTGAACGACAGCCGACCCCTCTGGCCGCTTAGTCTTCTTCGTCCTGCGGCTTGTGTGCGGCCATGATCTGCTGCTGCACGTTCGGCGGCACGACGTCGTAGTGGCTCAGTTCCATCGTGTAGCTGCCCTGGCCGCCGGTCACGCTCTTGAGCTGCGAACTGTATGACGCGACTTCCGCCAGCGGCACGGTGCCCTTGATGATCACCATGTTGCCCGGCAGCATGTCCTGGCCTTCGATGTGGCCGCGTTTGCCGGCGATGTCGCGCGTGATGTCGCCGACGTTGTCCGCCGGGGCGGTGACTTCGATATGCACCACCGGCTCCAGCAGAATCGCCTTCGCCGCCGCGAACGCCTTTTTGAACGCCTGACGGCCGGCGATCTGGAAGGCGATGTCCTTGCTGTCGACCGGATGCGTCTTGCCGTCGACCAGCGACACCTTGACATCGACCACCGGATAACCGGCGATCACGCCCTTGGTCATCTGCTGGCGAATGCCCTTGTCCACGCTCGGGCGATACTGTTGATCGATCGCGCCGCCGAAAATCTTGTCGACGAATTCGTACCCGGCGCCGCGTTCATTCGGCTCGACATTGATGAACACGCGCGCGAACTGCCCGGCCCCGCCGGACTGTTTCTTGTGCGTGTACTCGACGTTTTCCGCGCGGCCCGCGACCGTCTCGCGATACGGAATCTTCGGCGGGTGCGTGTCGACTTCGAGCTTGAAGTAGCGCTTCATCTTGCTCTGGATGACCGTCAGGTGCATGTCGCCCATGCCCTCGATCAGCAGTTCGTGCGTTTCCGGGTCGCGGTGATACTTGAAGCCGGGGTCCTCGTCGGCGAATCGATGCAGCGCGGCCGAGATCTTCTCGATGTCGCCGCGCGACTTCGGCTCCAGCGCCAGCGCGAACATCGGCGACGGGAATCGCGGCAATTCGATCTGGGCTTCGTGCGCGTGGGTCATGATCACATCGCCGATCTTCAGGTCGAGCTTCGCGACCGCCACGGTGTCGCCGGCGCTGGCTTCTTCGACTTCGGTGTGCTTGTCCGCGCAGATCCGCAGGAAGTGGCCCGGCCGTTGCCCCTTGCGATCAGTCACCGTGAAGATCGAGGCGTCGGCCTTCGTGTGGCCGCCGTGCACCCGCATCACCGAGTAGCGAATGTTGCTGCGCGGATCGGACATGACCTTGATGACCTGCGCCACAAAGTCGCCCTCGGCGCTGGGTTTGATCTCGACGCCTTCGGGGTTTTCCGGCGTGATCAGCTTGCGGCGTTTGCCGACTTCCGGCGACGGCGCGAACGTCGTCAGCGCGTCGAGCAGTTCGCTGACGCCGACATCCGCCTTCGAACTGACGAAAAGCACCGGGATGACGTGGCCCGACGCGACCGCTTTGCCGATCGCCGGCAGCAGTTTGTCCAGCGCGATCGTGCCGGTTTCCATGTATTGCGTCATGAGCTTGTCGTCGGTTTCGACGATCGCTTCGATCAGCGCGGTGTGGCAGGCGGCGACGTCGAGCAGGTCGGCCTTGCCTTCCTCGCTCTCCAGCACGTCGATGACGCGTTTGCCGCCATCCGCCGGCAGGTTGATCGGCAGGCAGGCGGCGCCGAACGTCTCCTGCACCGCGGTCAGCGCGTCCTGCACGGCTTCGCCGCCGGCGTCGATCCGCGTGATGACGACCATTTTCGCCAGGCCGAAGCTCTTCGCGGCGTTATAGACGCGGCGGGTGTTGACGCCGATCCCGGCGGCCGCCGAAACGACGACGATGGCCGTTTCGACGCCGGCCAGCGCGGCGAGGGTCTGGCCGCTAAAATCCGGCGCCCCCGGCGTATCAATGACGTTGACGATTTTCTGATTGTGTTCGACGAAGAAGACCGATGACTCGACGCTGGTCTTGCGGTCCTTGGACTCGTCGTTGCTGTCGAGCACGCTGGTGCCGTCCTCGATGCTGCCCAGGCGCGAGGTGATTCCGGCCTTGAGCAGGATCGCCTCGCCCAGCATGGTTTTTCCAGCGTGCGCATGCCCAACCAACGCCACGTTTCGAAAGTCGCCAACATGTCTGTGCATATGCAAAACTCCGTGAGAACCGCGCTAAGCTGAGATTAGGATCGGGCAGTATATGGGCCTCGAACCGCCCCCGCCAACCAATTAGCGGGCCAAGGCGCGGCCGATAATCCCGGCGCCGGATTCTCGTGCCGGGCCGCGTTGTCGTTTGGAATGATTAACGACACGGCCGGCCCCAAGGACACGCCACCATGACCCAATCCGACTCGCCACCGCCCGCTACCGGTTCGCCGCGCGCCTGGTCATTGATCGCATGGAGCTTCCGCCTGGTCGTGTATGGCGGCGTGGCCGCCGCGTTCGTCTACGGCGGTCCGGTCCTGCGGGTCGCGGCGGGGCTGGGACTCGGGCTGTCGCTGTGGGCCGACTTCGAAGGCGCCGCCCGGCACGCGCTGCGTCTTGGCATGACCACGCTGGCGATCATCGCGCTGCCCTTCATGACGCCGGCGATGGCCGGCGTGATCGCGGCCGAGTTCGGCGGCTCCGCGATGAATCCGCTCAACCTCGGGCTCGGGTTCATGACGTCGATTCTGATTCTGGCGCTGGTGGGGGCGATGGTCGGCTGGCTCGGGCGGCGGTTCAGTCGCTGGATCAGCAGCATCGCGCCGCTGGCGCAGACGAACCGCGGCATCGGATCGATGCTCGGGGCCTGCGAGGGAGCGCTGGTCGTCGCCGGCGCGATCTGGGTCATGGGGCTGGTGGAGGCGCCGCTCAGCGCTTTCGCGAAGGCCGGCGATTCGCGCCCGATGGTAATTGACACGCTGCTGGCGGTGCGGGACGCGATCGAGGCCGATCCGGCCGGGCGCTACATTCAGCAGCTCAACCCGCTGCCCGAGATTCCGACACTGGGCGCGATCCAGGACATGGCGGAGGTCGCGGCCGATCCGGAGGCGATGCGCGAGTTCTTCGCCGGTCCGGCGATGAAGGCGGTGCTGGAGAGCCCGGCGTTTCAGCGGCACATCAACCGCTTTCGGGATGACCCGCGGCTGCGCGCGGCGGTGGAGCGGCGCGACCTGGCGGCGATTACCAGCAGCCCGGCCTTCGCGGAGTTGATGAGCGACCAGGACGTCTTTGACACGCTGTCCGAGCACTGGGGCGCCCTGCGCGCGGAACTGGCCGATCGTCCGCCGGATCCGTTCCGGCGATAGGTGTCGCGCTGCGGGCGGCTGCGCGGCTTTTTGCGGTATCCTTGTTTCGCCGGACGCGCGGCAGGAGGCTGCGCGGCAACTCGTTTCGGGAGTTCATGCATGGAGGCGCGCCCCGCCAGCCGTGTGATTTCAACCCTCAAGGCCGTTTTTCGCGCGCGGATCACGACCGGACTGCTGGTCGTGTTGCCGGTGTATGTGACGTTCCTGCTCGTGCGTTTCGTATTCGAACTGATGCGCGACGCGTCGCAATGGCTGGTGGAGGCGTACCTGACCAGCGAGTTCGGGGTCGGCGTGCGCCAGATTCTGAAGATCGACCTGCAGACGCTGTCCGCGACGCTGGGGCACAATCCGACGCCGGCCGAAATCGTCGCGGCCCTGCCGGCCTGGGTGCAGTGGGGGATCTCGATCTTTTCCGTGCTGGTGACGATGTTCCTGCTCTACGCGATCGGGCTGTTCGCGGCGAACGTGTTCGGGCGGCGGCTGTTGCTGCGGCTGGAGCGCATGGTTGATCACCTGCCATTCGTGAAGACGGTGTATCGCTCCAGCAAGCAGATTCTGGAGACGTTCGCCGGCGACCAGACGACGAATTTCCAGCGGGTGGCGCTGATTCCGTTTCCGCAGGAGCGGATGCGCTGCGTCGGGTTCATCACCTCAACCTTTCTCGACTCCGTCAGCGGCGATGAGCTCGCGACGGTGTTCATTCCGACCACGCCGAACCCGACGACCGGCTACCTGCAGATCGTCCGGCGGGCCGAGTTGGTGGAACTGGACTGGAGCGTGGAGGACGCGGTACGGACGATCATGTCAGGCGGGATCCTGCGGCCTGATTTCCTGACGATTGTGCCGGGTGTCGCGACGACGCCGGCGGGGGGAGGAGTGCCCGGCGGCGGCGCATCGACGGCATGAGCCGGCCGCGCGCTTGGCGCGGTTTCTGAAGGCGGAATCCGCCCGCGCTCCCGATCGGCACAGAGAAGCCCATGCCGCAGGTGGCTGCGGCGTGTCGTTGGCTGTGGTCTATGGCGCGGACACGCCCCAACTTCGCCGGTTGGGACGTCAGCTCGGGATGACTTCCGCCTGGATGCTCAGCAACTCGTCGATCGAGCCGCCGACCGTTTCGAAGCCCGCCTGAAACTCAAATGCGCCATCGGTGAACGTCGCCGCGTTGGCGATGATGTCGATCTCTCCGGTGTCGACAAACCGCAGGTGAATCGTGGTCTTGCCGGAATGCCGGTTGACCAGATTGACGGCGTCCGCGACGGCAGATTGAATCGGGCCGTGCATTGCGATGCCCTCATTACTCCAGAATGGCCAGGAGATCGGATTCATCCATGATGATCATCTCCTCGCCGTTAACCTTGACTTCAGTGCCCGCATAACTGGTGAACAGCACCTGATCACCACTCTTGACGGTCAGCGGCTGCCGCTTGCCCGTGTCGAGCAGCCGGCCCTTGCCGACGCTCAACACCTTGCCGCGCTTCGGCTTCTCTCGGGCCGCGTCCGGCAGCAGAATGCCGCCGGCCGTTTTCTCGTCCGCTTCGAGCCGCTTGATAATCACCTTATCGCCCAAAGGGCGGAGCGAAATCTTCGCCATGGATGCGCCGTCTCCTATTCTTCAATCGTCACATTCTCGACGGATTTCCGCCACCCGTCAATGATAATCCGTTTCGGACCGTGCCCGGCGCATTCTAACCTAACTGACTGCACCCAGCGTACTTAGCCCGCTAAAGCCCTTTTATACATTGCATTACAGCTTCGTAATTCGGCTCGCTGGCGACTTCCGGCACGTATTCCGCGTGCCGAATCGTGTTGTCCTTGTCGATTACGAACACGGCCCGCGACTCCAGCCGCAGGTCCGGAATCAACGTGCCAAAGGCCTTTCCGAAGGCGAGGTCCTTGTGGTCGCTCAGGCAGCCGAACTTCTCGGCGTCGATCCCTTCGGCGCCGCAGAACCGTTTTTGCGCGACCGGCAGATCGCAACTGACCGTGTAGAACTTCACGTTCGGCAGCTTGCTCGCTTCGGCCCAGAACTTCTTCGTCTGCGTCGCGCACACCGGCGTGTCGAGCGAAGGAACCACGCTGAACACGCGCGTGACCGCGCCGGTGTCGCCGAGGTTGATGTCGCTGACCAGGTCCTTGCGCAGGGCGACGTTCGGCGCCTTGTCTCCGGGCTTGAGCTCCGGTCCTTCGAGTTTGAACGGATTCCCCTTCAACGTGCATTGACGCGCCATGGCGTATCGCTCCCTTCTGAGTTTCGTCGTCGCGCGCCTTGCGCGGCGCGGCATTTGTCGATTCGTTTCGTGTTCAGTTATCGCCGGCCCGCGCGTGCGAGTCCGAGAGCCCCAGGTGCCGCAGGAACGCGCGCAGGTCCGGTTCGCGCCCGAGATAGCCGCGAATCATCTCCGCCTCGTCCGCCTGGCCACCCTGTGACAGCACGCGATCACGATAGTACTTTCCGGCTTCCGGGCTCATCATGCCCAGTTCCTTGAAGCGCTGGAACATGTCGCAGGCGTACACCAGCGACCACATGTATCCGTAGTAGCCCGCCTGATAGCCGACCAAGTGGCCGAAGCCGGCCTGGAAGCGCGTCCCGGGGATCGGCTCATAGGTTTCCACCTTGCCGAGCAGCTCAATCCCGACCTTCGTCGTGTCGATCTCGCCCTGCGGCGCGGAGTGATAGGTCAGGTCGGTCAGGCCGTAATAGAACTGGCGTTCCGCTTCCATGCCGCTGCCCAGGTGGCGGGCTTTCAGCATGCCCTCGACCAGCGCCGCGGGGATCGGGTCGCCGGTCTGATAGTGCCGCGCGAAGGTCTGCAGCACCCCGGCGTCCCACACCCAGTTTTCGAGCATCTGCGACGGCGCCTCGACAAAGTCGCGCGCCACGCCCGTGCCCGAGAAGCGGCCAATGTTCACTTCCGACAGCAGCGTGTGCAGACAATGGCCGAACTCGTGGAAGTACGTTTCCACTTCATCGTGCGTCAGCAGCGACGGCTTGTCCGGCGTCGGCTTGGTGAAATTGCACACGAGCACCGCGACCGGCGTCTGGACCGAGCCATCGGCGAACTTCTTGTGCTGGCGCATGCCCCACTGCGCGGCGTGGCTGTACTTCTCATCCTCCGGCCGCGGGAACATGTCCATGTAGAACTCGCCGATGAAGCGGCCGTCGGCCTTGTCATACACTTCGTAGTGCTTGACGTCCGGGTGCCAGATCTTCAGCGGATCGTCGCCCTTCGACTCGGTCACGTCGCGATATTCAAGTCCGTACAACGACTGGGTGATGTCGAACATGCCCTGCGTGACGAGCTCGAACGGGAAGTACTCCTGCACCTTGCGACCGTCGACCGCGTACTCGCTCTGCAGCAGGCGGTTCTTGTAATACTGATAGTCCCACGGGCGCAGCGTCGCGTCGGAATTGCCGGTCTCGCCGCGCTTGGCCTGCTGAAACTCGGCGAAATCCAGCTCCGCCTTCGTCCGCACCAGCGGCCGCAGCTTGTCGTAAAACTTGTGGACCGCGTCCGCGGTCTTCGCCATCCGCACTTCGATCTCGTAGTCGGCGGTGGTCGGATAGCCGAGCAGTTCCGCTTCCTGCGCCCGCAGTTTCAGGAGCTTTTCCAGCACGTCGACATTCCGCTGTCCGCCGCGGCGCTTGTACGCCAGCCAGACTTTCTGGCGGGTGTCCTCATCGTCGCAATAGTCCATGATCGGGTTGAAGCTCGGGTACGCCATGCCGATCATGTAGACGCCGTTGACGTAGTAGCCGTCGGCGCGTTGCTGCTTGAAGTAGTCGTCGTCCAATCCGGCCAGCTCGGACTCGAGCAGCATGACGCGCGTCTCGTCCGAGCGGATGTTCTTTTCAAACTCGATGCCGAGGTCCGTGATCTGCTTGCGGAGCGATACCAGCTCGTCGCGCTGTTCCTTGGTCAGGTCCATGCCCGCGCGGCGATAGTCGCGCCGGGTGAGGTCGAACAGGCGCTTGCGCGGCCCGTCGAGCTGCGGGTTGGTCGCGGCGTACTCCTGAAAGGCGCGATAGAGGTCCTCGCGCGTCTGCAGTTCCGTCAGCCAGTTGATCGTGTCTTTTTCGGCGCGGGCGCTCATTTCACGCAGCGCGCGATCGGGCGACACATACTGCAGAAACATCTTGTAGTTCGTGTCGTTTTCGAGCGTCGCGAGCATGTCGTCGACCGCGAGCATCGTGTTTTCGAAGGTCCGCTGGCCGGCCGGGATCGCGACGATTTTCGCGACCGTGGCGTCCGCCTTCTGGAGCGCCGCGCGCACCGGCGAGTCCTGCGGAATCTCCGCCAGCACGCTTGAGCTGGTAACCGTCAGCGCAGTCATCACGACCACCAATTTCCAAGGCGTAAAATTCATCTGACTATGTCTCCCTGCGAACGAAATCTCGGACTGTTCGCCCAAATTTGCGCCGCCGCGCGCCGAAGCGGCGTTCACGGCGCAGGGACGCCTTCGCCGGGCGTCCGGTCCTGAAGCCGATTATTCTAAGCCCAGCCCGCGCGCGGCGCCAACGGGCGCTACGCGACGCGGATCCACCGCAGAAGCTCGCGCGGCGTGGGCGGCTTGCCGTACATCAGCACGCCGATGCGGAACACCCGCCCGGCCGCCCAGATGGCGACCACGACCGACGCCCACAGCAACGCCTGCGTGGCCACGATCTGCCACATCGGCGTATCCGGATCCGCGCAGATTCGCAGGATCATGACAAACGGGGTGATCGGCGGAATGAAGCTCAACGCGACGCTGAGCGTGGATTGCGGCCGCATCGAGATCACCCACCACAGCATCATCGGGAAGATCGTCAGCAGCGTCAGCGGAAAGGCCATGCTCTGCGCGTCCTTGAGCGTATTGCAGGCCGACCCGACGCCGGCGAGCAGGGCGGACATCAGCAGGAAGCCGGGCACGAAGTAGAGCGCCATGTAGGTCACGCGGAACGGCGTCACGACCTGGTTCATATTGCGGGCTTCGGCGCCGAAGTACCCGACGCCGGACCAGACGACCAGCAGCAGCGCCCCGACCATGACCATGCCGAGAATCTTGCCGGCCATCAATTGCGTCGGGCTCACCGCCGAGAGCAGCACCTCGACCACCCGCGAGCTTTTTTCCTCGATCACGCTGGTCAGCAAGCCCTGGCTGATGTTCAGTGTGGCCAGGAACAGCATGAACATGAATGCGAACGGCGTCATGAACCGCGCCATCCGATCGCCCGCCACCTCGTCGCTGGCGGCGTCGATCTCGAGTAGCGGCACATCCTGCTGCAGCCGCTCGATTCGCTTGCGGTCGAGCGGCGGATTGGCGGTGGCAAAGCGGGCGGCCTCGACGCTGTGCTGAATCATGCGCTGCAGGGCGCGATACTGCTCGATTCCGCTGTCCTTGCGGATCATCCTGCAGACGACTTCCGAAGCGGGATCGGTGACCTGGGCCGGAATCGAGATGAAGGCGTACAGCGAGCCGTCCAGCACCTGCTGCTTGGCTTCGTCCTCGCGCGCCTGGCGGTCGGCGTCCTGACCGTCGGATTCGACCGGCTTGAGCGCGAACTGCTGTCCCGGGTTTTCCGTGTTCCATGCGGCGATGCGTTCGCCGAACGCGGCGGCGGCCTGGCCGGTTTCGTCGAGCAGCGCGATTTCGCGCGGCGGATCCTCTTGCCGGCCGGCGACGTCGGCGATCCACTCCGAGCCGAAGATCAGCCCGAGCATCAGCATCGGCATGAAGATCGAGGTGAAGATGAACGTGCGCGTGCGCACGGTCTCGATGAATTCCCGCCAGGCGATGGTCAGCATCTTGCTCATGCCGCGACCTCCGCGTCGGCGGGTCTGCCGCGATCGGCGTTGACCAGCTTGACGAAAATCTCATGCAGCGAGGGTCGCTGCACTTCGAACGAGGACAGCCGCACATGCCGCATGACCGCCTGGGCCAGGTCGTTGGGGTCGGTCTGTTCGGAGACCTCCAGACGCGCGTGGCCGTCCACCGTCTTTGCCGTGACAACGCCCGGCAGCCCGGCCAGGGCCGCGAAATCTCCCTCGCCGTCGATCGTGACGACCCGCTCGCTGAAACGGGCCCGAATCTGCTCCATCGAGCCTTCGATGAGCTTGCGGCCGCGGTTGATCAGCACGAGCCGATCGCACAGGCGCTGCGCGTTCTCCATCTGATGGGTCGAAAACACGACCGTTACGCCTTTGGCCCGCAGGCCGAGCATCAGGTTCTGCAGCAACTCCATATTGAGCGGATCGAGCCCGGAAAACGGCTCATCGAGAATCACGAGTTCCGGCTCATGCAGGATCGTCGAGATGAACTGAAGTTTCTGCTGCATGCCCTTGGAGAGCGATTCGACCGGCTTTTTCGCCCACTCCGTCAGTTCGACTTCGGCCAGCATTTCGGCGATACGCTCCCGCGTGCGCGCTCCGCTCATTCCCTTCAGCTTGCCAAAGTAGCGCAGCGTGGCCTCGACGGTCATCTTGCGATAAAGCCCGCGCTCCTCCGGCAGATAGCCGATGCGGTCTTTGACATCGAGGGCGCGATGATGGCCGAGCACCTCGATCTTGCCGGCGTCGGGATACATGATGCTCATGATCATGCGGATACTGCTGGTCTTGCCGGCCCCGTTGGGCCCCAGAAAGCCCATGATGCGGCCGGCCGGCGCTTCCAGGCTCAGGTTGTCGACAGCGACAAATGAGCCATAGCGCTTGGTGACCCCTTCCAGACGTAACGCGACTTCCACGGACGGCTCCCGGCATGAATTCGCTGCGCTCGTCGATGCGCGCGTCCGACGAGACTACCGCCGAACGCGGCGCGTGCAAGGCGGCGGCGGCGCCGCCGCCGGCGGTCCGTGGGCAAAAAAAAACGCCGCCGACCCGCGTGGGGCCGACGGCGCGAAATTGCAGGCGTCGCCTTGAATGAACGCTACGGGCAGTTTGTCCCGAAAATGGCCAGGAAACCGGCCAGATCGCCGAGATCGACGACGCCGTTGTCGTCAAAGTCGGCCAGCAGATCATAGTTGGAGTCGAAGATCGTCGACCCGAACGCCGCCAGGAAGCCCGCCAGGTCTGACAGGTCGATCAGGTCGTCGTTGTTCAGGTCGCCCTTGCACTCCGGCTCCGGCGGCAGGGTGTTGACGTCAATCGTAAACGTGAACGGGATCAGCGTGGTGAAGTTTAACACGGAACCCGATTCGCCATCGATCTGCAGCGTGTCGCCGTACTCGACGGTGTACCGCGCGATGGTGTAGGTCGCCTCGCCGCCGTTGACAATGTCAAACCACGACGCGCTGACGAAGTTCGGATCCTGCACGAGCGGACCCGCGAAGCTCGGCTCAGTGAAGTTCTTGCGGCTGTAGAAGGTGTCGAACTCAAGCTGCGGGATCGTCGGCCAGAGTGTCTTGGCCGGGATCGGATCGACGTTCGGATCGCCTTCAAAGGCGGCCGGATGATAGAAACGGCCGCCGCTGATGAACGCCTCGGAGCCGGACGCGGTCCAGTCATCGCCGTCGCGCAGGGTGACCTGCAGATCGAACGTGCGGGCATTGGTCAGCCGCGCGTCCGCGTTGACGGCGTTCGCGTCCACCGGGACTTCAACCACCTGATGCTCGATGGTCGGCGGCGGAGCCGGACCGGTGTTGACGAGCACGTCGTCGATGTACCAGTCGTCGCTCGCGTCGTTGCCGTTGGCGATGAAGCGCACGCGGAACTCATTGTGCAGCGCGTTCGCCGGCAGCAGGTGCTCCCAGAACGTGAAGTCGGTCTCATCGACGCCATTCGACGTGATGCGATTGACCTCGATCCAGGTGTTGTTGTTGTTGCGGTAGTAGACGATCAGCTCTTCGCCGCTCTCCACGCCGCGATGCTGCGTGTAGTACGAGAAGCGGACGTTCGACTGACCCGCGAGCAGAATGAGATTGCTGCGGATTTCGTTGTCTTCGCCGAAGGCGTCGCCGCCGGTCGAATCGAGGTTCAGCGTGTTCGGCGGGCTGACTTCGTTGACCGCGGCGGTGCTGATCGCGCCGCCGTCGTTGTAGATCCAGCGCGACGTATTGACCGAGCCGGCGTTGAAGTCATCAAAGAACGGGATGGCGATCGGCGGACTCAGGTCGGTCAGGCAGCTGCGCGAGTTACGGAAGTTCGTAATCTGGTTGATGGTCGTCGGGCCGAAGTTCGGCAGGCCGATGCCGCCGCAGCCGCCCAGGCCCGCGCACATGATCTTGCACGTGCCGCCGGAGCAGTGCTGCGCGCTCCAGTTGTGGCCGAGCTCGTGCGCCGTCAGCGCGACGCGGCTGTTGAAGTTGCTGGTAAAGGTCGACTCGGACAGGCCGTAGCCCGAATTCTGGTTGCAGATCACCGACAACTGGGCAATGCCGATCGTCGAGCCCGTGATGTTGCGGCCCGTCATCAGGTGCGCCACGTCGCGACGCACGCTGTTTACTTCCGCGTTGTTGTTCCAGTAGTTCGCGAATTGATTCAGCAGCGTGCCGGCGTCCGACGACGTGTACGGATCAGATGACGTCGTGCGAATCACAATCACCGTGATTTCGTAGGTGATGCTCGTGTCGCGCTCGTAAATGAACTCGACGGCGTCCATCACGCGCTCGATGTCAAACACCGCGTTGGCGACGTTGCTGCCGTTGTCCTGATAGAACTCGAAATCGGAGTCGATCCCGATGTCCGTGATTTCAAGACCGGTGCCGCGCTCAACGAACGGCGGATCCTCACCCTCGGGCGCCACTTCGGTGTTGCCGCAGGTATGGTCGGTCGGAATCACGTCCACGGCGCGATAGACGATGTGATCAGCGGGGTTGGCGCCCGCGATCTCTTCGCTCAACGGCTGGATGCGCCATGCCTCGCCATTGCCGTCGACGATGGTCGCCGTGACCTGGCCGGTCGCGGACACCGCGCCGGTGACGGCGCTGTTCAGCACACCGCGCAGAATGCCGCGGTACGTGCGAACTTCAGGAGCCGGATGCTCGCTCAGGCCGTTTTCATCCTGCACCAGCAGGCGGAAGTCCGCCGCGCGCAACGAACGCTTCCAGAGCACGACGCGCTGCGCCTCGCCGTTAAGCGTGACGTTCAGCGTCATACCCAGCGGGGCGTCGGCCGGCGCTTCAATCTGCTGCACGGTCCAGTCATAGACAGAGAAAAGTTCGCCGATTTGCGGGTCCGCCTCGCGAACGGATACCGCCGGCTGCGCGCCACGCGCGTTGGCGACGCCTCCCACATCCCCTGACGCGAGCCCAAGACTCGCGCAACACCCCGCGACCGCGCATGCGGCCGCCATTGTCAGGCGTTTCATCAATAGCCTCCTTACTGGCCGCGAACAAAACGGGCCCGCTCGCCTCAAACGGCGCCCGGCGCGGCTGGTTCCCGAATGGAATCGAAGCGGGGTTCCGATATGGTTGCCTCCCCCAACTTCGGCATCCAAAGATTGTACGCCCTCCGGGACCCCGGCTCAATGATCTTTTGCAACTTCTGATAAGCAAAGTCGTTACCGTCGGTTCCCGCCCGGCGGGGGTAGCCCGAATCTCCCGACGCCGATAAACTCCGAATCCGTCAAGCTGGCCCATCACGAGAGGATGATCGCACCATGAAGTGGCTCGCCATTCCTGTTCTGGTCGCCGTCTTCGCCGCCGGTTGCAGCGGCAAGCCCGGCCGACCGTCCGTCGGGACCATCACGCCCGGATTCGTCGAACTGGCGCAGATCAAGCTGGAGCCCACCGGCGCGTTTACGATTGAGATGCCGCAGCCGGACGGCCAGCTTCTTTATCGCTCGCCGGAGGCCATCATCAATCTGAGCCATTGCGACGTGAACAAGACCGAAATGACCGCCTACAGCGGCCTGCACGCGATGAAACTGAAACTCAAGCCGGAGTTCGAAAACAAGTACAAAGAGTGGGTGGAATCCCACCCCGGCGAGTGGGTCGCGCACATCATCAACGGCAAAGTGCGATATTTCGGCCAGATCCAGCCGCCCATCGAGGGTCAGGAGCCCGGTGAGGTCGAGCCCATCGAGCCGATCGTCGTGATCGGCCCCATGCGCGATGTGGCGGAGAAATACTGTTATTGGACGCAGGCCGGTGGCAGTCCCGACCCCGCCGAAATCGCCGCCCTGGAAGAGGAATAGCCCCGTGCGCGGCCCTTGGTGGGTGGCGCTGGTCGCCGTGGTCGGCGGGATGATCGTCGCGACGGCGGCGGGATGCCGCACGGTGCGCCAGGAGGCGCCGTACTACATCGACGGCCCACAGCAGCCCGGCCCGCCGGACGGCTTTCTGCCGGATGGCACGGAGGTGCTGGTGCTGGGCAGTTCCGGCAGCTATAGCACGGTCTGGGCGGATAATGGCGTGATCGCGCAAATCTCGACCGCCGCGCTCGGGCAGCCCGCCCAGGAATCTGACAGCGCGAAGTAAGCCCGCAATTCAAGCGCGCCCCCTGGTCCGACGACCTGACTGATGGGTTTCCGCCGATCGCGTGGTGGTTTTGTGCCGCCGCCCGGTCTGTCTCCGCCAGGCGATCGCATGTTCTCTGAACCACGGGTGCTGTTATTCGACGCCGCGTCCGATCGCGCGGAATTGTTCGCGACCCGGCTCAGCGAACGTGGGGTGCAGATTCGGCGGTTCGAGTTGGCCAAACTGCCCAGCGCGGGTGACCTGCGGCGGGCGGATGTCGCGGTGATTGTGCCCCAGGCGGACAATGTGGATGGGGCCCGCGAGTTGATCGACGCGCTCTCCAGTCGGCGGATCGCCGCGCTGATCTGGGGCGACGCCGCGCCGCGCGGTGGCGATAACTCCTGGATCAGCCACGTCCCGGCCGATACGCCACTGGATGAAATCGTAGGTCGGCTGGATACGTTGTCGCGTTATGCGCCGATCGTGCGTCGGCTTGACCGCGACCTGCGCGAGGTCGAGCGCGTCGGCCGACAGCTTTCGCGCCACTTTGATCAGATGGATCAGGAAATGCGGATGGCGGGTCGTCTGCAGCGTGACCTGCTGCCGGCGCGGATGCCCGGCCGTCCGGGTCTGCGGTTCGCGCAGCTGTATCGTCCCGCCACCTGGGTCAGCGGCGATTTCTACGATGTGTTCGACATCGACGATTCGCACGTGGGGATCTTTCAGGGCGACGCGATGGGACACGGGGCCGCGGCCGCGCTGGTGACGATGTTCCTGCGGCAGGCGCTGGAGCCGGTGCGCGAAATCGACGGCGCGCGACTGATCGTGCCGCCGGCGGAAGTCCTCGACAAAATGCACCGCGCGCTGGCCCGGCAGGACCTGCCCAACGCGCAGTTTGTCACCGCGGCCTATGCCGTGATGAATGCCGTGAGCGGCGAGTTGACGATTGCGCGGGGCGGGCATCCCCATCCGCTGCGCATTTCTTCGGAAGGTGAAATCGACATCATCGAAGTGGACGGCGGCCTGATGGGGCTGTCAGAAATCGACCCGGACATTCAGTCGGTTTCGCTCAACGTCCGCGCCGGCGAAAAGATCATCTTCTTTACGGACGGGATTGAAGACCTGCTGATCGACAAGCAGATCGAGCCGGTCGATGACCGTCCCGTGTTTACTCCGCTGATGCGGGAGTGGGCACAGATGGGAGCTGACGGCATCGTCGACGCGATCGGCCGTCACCTGGATTGCTGCGAAGGTTCGCTCAATCCGGAAGACGACGTGACCGTGCTGGTGCTGGAGTGTCAGCCCGATTTCTGATGCGCGCCGGCGTCCATCAGCGCCCTTGCGCCCGGTTTATGGCTTACTACTCCGGCTCACCCTCATCGGTCTCGTTCTCCGGCTTCGGCAGTGGGCCGAACTTCGCCTCGAGATCCTCCATCAGCGTTTCTGTGACGCGCCCGCCATCTTTGGCCTTTGTGTACAGCATCAGGTGCTGCCCGCCCTTTTCATCGACGCGCGGCATGACCATGCGCCCGCCCGGCGCAAGCTGTTCCCAGAGCGCCGCCGGCGGCTCGGCCACGGCGCTCATCAGCAGAATCGCGTCGTATGGCGCATAACGCTTCCACCCCAATGCGACATTCTTCGCCAATCCGACTTCGATCGACGGATACCCGAGGCGCCGCAGGCGCAGCAGTGTCGCATCGTATTCGGCGCGATCCGATTCCAGCACGAACACATACGGCGTCAGTTCGTTGACCATCGCCGCGCCGTATCCAACTCCCTCGTTGGTGACCAGGGCGCGGTCCGTATCCGTCAGCGCCAGCGCCTGGAGCATGACCGCCATGACGTACGGATGGGGCAGGACCTGGCCATTCGGCAGGGCCAGCGTCGCCAGCGCATAAGCCGCCGTCGCATCCGGCGCGGGCGGGGCAAACAGGTCGCGCGGCACGACGCGCAAGGCGCGCTGCACCTCGTTGCTGGCGATCTCCGGTCCCTTGATCTGCTTCTGGCCGACGCTGCGGCGCGCCATCACGATGCGCTGCTTGAAGCTGCGCTTTGTGCGGGCCCGGGGCCATTCGAGTTTGCCGCTGGCGCTCTTCTCGAGGTGTTCGGCCTGCGGCAACTTCTCATTCGGGATGCGCTCTCGCGCAACGCTCGTCTGTTCCGTCTCTTGCCCGATCGCGCTCATCGGCCCGACAGCCATCAATGTCGCAATCATCAGTATTTGAATTGAAACCACGATTCTCGTCTGCATTCGAATTCGCATCCTTCCATCCGGTCGCGTGTGGAACATGTTTCCTGACGAGTCGCCCCGCTCACTTATTTCCTGAATCCGCATTTTGCGCGTTTGGCGTGTCCGCGTACAGCACCAGATTGCGCATCAGCGCCAGACACGTTTCGCCGTCATACCCGGATAGACCGAATGTTTCGACGCCCAGCAGGCCGACGCTGATGTCCAGCGGCGATAACACCACCGCGATCCGCCCCTCGTGCACAAACGCGCGGAGCGGCGGGATATCGGAACCACGCGCCTGGCGCCGGCCGGCGCGGCGGTACCCGGCCGCGATGGCCGTTTGTTTCCCCAGACCCACGCCGGAGAGGATCGGCGAGTCGGCCGGCACGCCGCGCCACAGATTCGCGTCGAACGCCGATTCGCCCATCGCCGCGGCGACCTCGGCTTCGAGCGCGGCGGAAAAGTCAGCCGAACCGCCCGCGGCGTCCGCGATCAGCACACCGCCCGCCTCAATGAAGCGTCGCAACCCCTCTCGTTCCGCCGCCGACAACTTGAACGCGGCGGCGCCGGAGATGTGCGCGGCGCGAAACTGCGTCAGGCGATCGGAGTCCAGCCGGACCTCCGAGATCATCAGGCGGACGCGGTCACGGTTATTCATGGCCGCGGACACGCGCTCCCAGCCGGCGGGTTCGACATTCCAGCGCCCGTCGTACTGGATTCGCGCCAGGCGGATGGTGCGGTCCAGCTCGCGGTTTTCGATCGGGATCAACGGCGTCTTGAGCCGGTTGCGCAATACGACGCGATCCGTCGCATACAGATAGGCGTTCAACCCGAGTCGAAAGCGCGATTCGTCGCGGGCGAGGCGATAGGTCCGCCACGCGTCACCGATCGGCTCTTCGATCAATACCGCCAGCGATCGCAGACCATCCGAAAGTTCGTGCGCCGCGGGCGGATCGGTAATCGGATACTGCACATCGCCGGAAAGCAGCGGGTGTGTCGCATCGATCGCGGTGGCGGACCGTTCGGGCGCGATTTTACCCAGCAACGCCTTGGCGCTCTTTACAAACGCGTTGTCGTCATCATCGTCCGCCGGCGCGAGCAGAATGAACCCGCCGCGCGCGGCGTAGTCCCGCAGCTTCTCGATATGCGGCTCGGAAAACGCCAGTGGTCCCGTGCCCGTAATGTAAAGCATCGGCGCCTCCAGCAGATCGGCGACGGGACCATCAAGCGAAACGGTCTGCCAATTGAAGGGGCGCTCGAATGCGCGTTCCGCGAAACGCGTCAGGTTTTCCACATCGCGCAAATTGCGGTCCCAGTTTCCCGCATGCTCGAGCTTATTCATCAGCAGCGGCGCTCGTCCGTGACACAGAAACAGAATCGCGAAAGCCGTGTCGTGCAGGTCGGTGTCCCAACTGCCGTCCAGCTTCTGGCGCCGCAGCAGATCCGCCGCCCCGACGCGGAACCAGTCATGCCGCCCAAACCGCTTGCGCCCACTGGCGCGCCCGGCGCGTTCCACGCCATACAGGTAATAGTGCTTCCAGCGCGCTTCGCCGCCCGGGTTGTCCGGCGTAAACCGCTGTTCAAACCACTGCAGTCCGCGCGCGACCGCCGTGTCGAGCTGCGGCGAGCGCGTCGCGCGCGGCGAGTTGAACGCTTGATCAATCACGATGAACAACGTCGCCAAGCCGCCGGCCGTCATGCTGCCTGAAGGATCTCGGTCCGGCCGATAGGTCCATCCGCCGTCCTCCGTCTGGGCTTTCAACCAATACGATTCCACGCGCCGCCAGTAGCCTTCCAGGTTCGGGTTCCGCACGCCGGCGGCGGACGCCATCCAGACGCCAAGTACGCCGAACTGACTGTTCGAGTTGTCATGCCAGCGCCGCTCCAGGTCGTCGCCGGAACAGTAGTAGCCATATGCGCCGGCGTTGGGGTTATTGGCCGGATGGGCGCCGGCGAGCAGGTCGCGCAGGTCGCGCTCCAGGGTGTCGCGGTGTTTTCTGATGTTCGACAGGGCGAGCGCCTGCGCCCGCAGGCTCAGCACGTAGGTCGTCGTGACCCGCTGCTGGGTCAGCCATTCGAGCGCGCCGGCCACATCCCGCTCGTTCGGGTTCACGCCGCCGGTGAGCAGGGCGAGGGTCGCCAGCGCGGTGCTGCCCCCGCGATAGCGGGCCTCGCGTATCGCGCCGGGCGCCTCTTCCCAGCGACCTTCCGCGTCGCGCATCGAGCGAATCCAGCTGATTGCCCGCTCGACCGCCTGGTCGACGGCGTCGGCGGTCAACGCGGGTTCGGGCTGGGAAAACGCCGGGGCGGCGCTCAACCTCAACAGCCCCAACAGCGCGAGCAGTAGCGGGATGCGCAGCGGCAAGAAAGTCTCCGGATGGCAGGCCTGCATTTCTTATCGTACCCATGGCGGGGCCAGCTTGGCCTAATGCGCGGGGCATGCGTCGTCAAGGCGGATTGCGGGGTCAGTATAAATTGACCCTGTTATCGTAACTGCCTAGACTTGAGGAGGATAGACGTACCACACCAAGCCTGCCGTCGCACGTTGGGGATCCATGGCCGGAAGCGCCGAAGACAGCCAGATTCGCCGAGCCGTCATCGAGCGGAACCTCGTTACGCCGGACGAGCTCGCCGCCGCCGACGCGCGTCGCGGCGGCCCCGGTCGCAATGGCGCCGACGCCCCGTTGGGGCAGACGCTGCTCGAATTGGGCTATGTCACGCGGACCCAGCTTGACCGCCTGATCGCCGGCGCCAGCGATGATTCCGGTGGCCGGTCGGTCCAGCAGATTCCCGGCTATCAGCTCATCCGAAAAGTCGGCGCCGGCGCGATGGCGGTGGTCTACAAAGCCAAGCAGATCAGCCTCGATCGGATCGTCGCGATCAAGGTGCTGCCGAAGCGGCTGAGCTCCAATGCCGAGTTCGTGGATCGCTTCTATAAAGAGGGCAAGGCGGCCGCGGCCCTCAGCCATAACAACATCGTCCAGGCCATCGACGTCGCCGAGTCGGGCGGGTTCCATTACTTCGTCATGGAGTTCGTCGAGGGCGCAACGGTTTACGACGAACTCGCTTCCGGCCGCACCTACGACGAAAAAGACGCGTTGCGCATCGTGCGGCAGATCGCCGAGGCGCTGCATCACGCCCATGAGCGCGGCATTATTCACCGCGATGTGAAGCCTAAGAACATCATGCTCACCAAAGAGCGCGTCGCCAAACTCGCGGATATGGGTCTGGCCCGCGCAACGACGGACGTTGACGCCGCGCTGGCCGAAGCCGGTCGCGCGTATGGCACGCCGTACTACATCAGTCCGGAGCAGATTCGCGGCGAGGTCAGCATTGACCACCGCGCCGATATCTACTCGCTGGGCGCCACCTTCTATCACATGATGACCGGCAAGGTTCCGTTCGAGGGGCCGACGCCGTCCGCCGTGATGCACAAGCACCTGCGCGAAGCGCTGACGCCGCCGGATCACTTGAATACGAAGCTGACGGCTGGTTGCGCGGCGATGATCGAGATGATGATGGCCAAGAAGCGCGAAGAGCGCTATCAAAGCTGTCGCGAGCTGGTCGAGGACATCGATCGGCTGATGCGCGGCGAGCAGTTGCAGTACGCGCAGCAGGGGCTGGATCATTCGGCGCTGGCGGATCTGGCGCGCGGCGCGCCGGCGCCGCTTCCGCCGCCGCCCCCGAAGCGAGAGACGTCGTCGATGACTCTGGCGCTGGGCGTTGGCGTCGCGCTGAGCGTTGTGCTGAATATCGTTCTGATTGTCGCATTGCTGTCGTAGTTCCAGGACGCCGACGGCTTTCGACCGCCGATCGCGACGCCGGTCGGAAGGGCGCTGGCCAATAAACAAACATGCACCGTTCCACTTCGTTGATCACAATTGCGCTGGTTGGATCGCTCGCCGGCTGTGCGGGTCTTAATCGGGGCGCGGCCCCGGAAATCGCGGCGCCGGAAGTGACGCTTCCCTTTATCCAGCAAGTTTCGTGCGAGGAGTTTCGCGTCGTGCTGCGAAAGGCGCCGGCTTCGGACGGAATGTTGCTGGTCGATGGCGCGCCGCAGCAGACTGTCGATCTGCGCCCGGGAGAGGGCGTGACGATCATGGCGCCGGGCGGGTTTGCCGAGCGCTACGAATTGCTCCGCATCGACGGCGACATCGCCATGTTTCGCCGCCTGACCCGGGAGGACATGACCGCCGCCGGGCGGGGGGTCCGCACCGAGGCGGAGGTCGTCCGCGTGCGCGCCACCGACGACGCGTCGCCGGTGGATGCGGACTGAAGCGGGACCGGCGGCTCAGATCCCGCGATTTCCCTGTTTACCCCGACTTGGCGATAATGTGCCCCTCATGAGTTTCCCCGCGATCATGCTGGCGGTCGGCGCCTATCTGCTCGGGTCCATTCCATTTGGCCTGCTGATCGGTCGCGCCCGCGGCATCGATATCCGCAAACTCGGCAGCGGCAACATCGGCGCCACGAACGCCGGCCGTGTGCTCGGTCGCAAGTGGGGCATGCTGTGCCTCGCGCTGGATATTCTCAAGGGACTTGCGCCCACGGTGATCGCCGGCTGGTGGATCGTGCCGCGGCCGCTCACGGCTTCGGAACTGCTGGGCTGGGGCGTGGTGGGTCTGGCGGCGGTGATCGGGCACAACTTCTCGATTTTTCTCGGCTTCCGCGGCGGCAAGGGCGTGGCCACGACGATCGGGGCGGCGGCCGGCGTTTGGCCGTTCTACACTGTCGCGATGGCGGTGGCGCTGCTGGCGTATGCCGGGTTGCGGTTCGGGACGCGGCTGGTCTCGCTCGGCTCGCTGGCGCTGGCGGTGGCGTTTCCGTTGGCGGTGGTGGGCGTCAACGCGCTGTGGACAAAGCTGCCGCTGGCGACATTCTGGCCGCTGCCGGTTGTGGCGCTGGCGCTCAGCGGGATGATCGTGATCCGCCATCAGGACAACATCGCCCGCCTGCGTCGCGGCGACGAAGCCCGCATCGATGATCCGATCCGCCCGGTTGCGGAGAACTCGAAAGTGGAACGCTCAACAGACCGTTAGCGTAGTGGGCGCCGCATCGGGGTTCGGGTTCGACGCCGATCAGGCGACCGCCGAAATCCGCTCGTGCAGCTCGTCATCGATGGCGCTGACCGCGTCGAAGGTCATTTTCGCGGCGCTGACCATCGCGTCCTGATCGGCCGGACTGAAGCCGGCCGCGTCCATCCGCGTCTTGAATTCCTGCCACAAGCCGCGCTGCGCTTCGCCGTGCGGGTCCAGGTAGCGCATGCCGCCGGCTTCGCCGATGCCAAGGGCGGGGGCCATTCGCCGGGCGACGAATCGCGCGCCGTTCTTGCTGCCTTCGAACACGTAATAGACCCCGAGCAGCGACATCGGGTTCGCCTCGGCGGCGGCGCGGACATCGTCGATGAACTGCCGCGTGGCGGGCAGCGGGCGCGAATGCTGCGGATCGCGACCGAAGAACGCGAGATCCGCCGCGAGGTTCGCTTCCTGAAACAGCTGGTCTTCGACAATCTCGGCGATAAACGGATGCGCCGCGCGCAGGCCGCGCACGCGCTCTTCCAGCGACTTGTGAATCAGATAGCGCTGCGCGAGCAGTTCGGCGTAGCCCGCGCGATCGAGCCGGCCCTGAATCATGGCCTGCTCAATCGGGCGCGACTCGGCGTGCGCGTGCTGGTCGGCGGTCTCTTCCTTCAAACGCGTCATCAGACTCATGCCGGCGTCTCCGTGCCGCAGCCCTGAATCACCACCGCGACGATCGGGATCGCGAGCCACAACATGCCCTTGACGAAGAAGAACAGAAACGCGCCCGCGCCAAGGCGCTTGGCCCATTTCCCGGTCCGCGGCGGCGCCGCCTGCTCAGCCGACATGCGATTACGTCCTCTTGTTTGGTGAACCTGCCAACTGTTTGATTTATAAAACAAGGGGGTGGGGTCGTCAAGGCGTCGCGGCGGATTCTGCGCGGGGCGCCTGGGCCCAGCAGGTGGGCCCGCTGATGGAGCTCAGATTAGGGATGCGCGCCAATCTCCGTCATTCCGCCGGACGGGCGTTCCACGGAGTAAACAGCTGCCGAGTCCGAAAGCCGTCAGGAAGGGGAACGAGCGGCGCTCGGCCCGGGTCTCTCCGGCCGGTCCGCCAGAATCTTCCGCGAAAATCCGCGAATACCTGTCAGGTTCGTCCGACTCGCGGCTTCTCAGGATAGTGGCCGGATCGGACTGTGGAGGATGCCCCCTTGCCCACGCTCGCCAGGTTGTTACTCGCGTTTGGAATTGTGATCGTCGGTGGTATCGGCGTGTCGTACGCCACGACCGGCCTGCTGACCGCGTTTGAGTTTGTCATCGCTCCGGAGCCGGTGGACGCGCCGCCGCCTCAGCCGGTCCGCGCGTTCTCGCGGCCGCCGACGGAGCGCCGCTTCGACCGCATCGCGCCGTCAGTGCGGCCCGATCTGGAATCAGTCGATCCGGAACCGGTTTGGCATTCGCGCGTGGCGCGGCCGAGCGCCGCGCGCAGTTGACGCGTCACGAAATGCGACGGCGATGCGCGCCGCAAGGCGCGCATCGCCGAATCAAACTGCTGGTCAGATTCCGTTGCGCCGACCGCGCGGCTATTCAGGCGGGCTGCGCCGCCGCCGCCTTTTCCCCTCCGTCACCCCCGCGCAGGCGGGGGCCCACGACGACTAACGGCGTCAGGACTCGGCGCGTCTTCACTACGTGGATTCCCGCCTGCGCGGGAATGACGGAAGCGGCGCCCACTCTCTATTTCGTCACCCCCGCGCAGGCGGGGGTCCACAACGACCAATGGCGTCAGGACTCGGCGCGTCATCACTCCGTGGGTTCCCGCCTGCGCGGGAACGACGAATCAGGGCTGGGCCGCCGCCTTTACGGCAGCGTCCATGTCGTCTGGGTGTAGCCGCCGCTGGGGACGTAGAAATCACCCACAAACGCGTAATCGAGGGCCGGATCGTTGATGTCAACCATATACGGGCCGGGCGCGAGGCCCGTGACGTGGATGCGGCCTTCCGCATCGCTGGTGGCATAGCGTGTGAACTGGGCCGCGCTGCGATTCGGGTTCGAAAGCCGCAGCTCAACCGGCAGTGGCGGCACGCCGCGCGACTGGCTGACCAGTCTCGCGACGAGCGTGCCGCCGGGGATGAGCTCGAAGTGTCTGCTCATACAGCCGCCGTCGGCCGCTGAAAGTGTCCAATCCCACCAATTTTTTCCGTCGGCTGAAACGAGTTCGGGGTGTTCAAGGCTGACGCCGAGGTAGTTGTCCCAGCGGCCGTCTTCGGACCGGACCAGAGCGCCGGTCGGGACCGGATCGAAGCGATATCGCCCATCCGGGCCGGTAGTGGCCCGGGCGATCTCCCAGCGCGTGGCCAGGCCGCCGTGGAGCCTGATTGTGGCGCCCGGGACGGGGTTACCGTCGGCGTCGCGGACAAGGCCCTCGAGAACGGGGTGAGAGGCGCTTTGCCGTTCGTTTTTTTCCGCCGAAACACGAGCGTCGCGACGCGCGTCGCACGCGCTGAGCAACAGCATCGCGAACGCCGACAGACCGATTGCGCGGACGAACTTCATCGTCGGTCTCCTGAGTGTCATCGAGACTTTGTTCAGGTTTGGACGCGCGCGGAGCGACGGGGGTTCCCGCAAAGCAGTTTGTCGAGTTTGGGGTTCTACGCGACCTTAATGCGCCTGAATCGCCACCGCCGTCACGTCGTCGATCGGCAGTTTCGCGGCCAGGCACGCCTGGCGGCGTTTGGCGAGGCCCGAGAGGGCGGCGTGCGCGTCGTTCCGGGCCAGGTGCTTGAACCAGCCCGAGTTGGCCACGAGTTCATCCGGCGCGAGCGTGCGCTCGATGCGGCCGCCCGGCAGCAATTGCCCTTCGGCCTGCGCGGTCAGCAGCGGCTCCACGCCGTCGCTCATCAGGTACAACGCGTCGCCGGCGTCAAGCGTCAGGCGCAGCGTTTCGAACATCGCGGCCGGATCCACGCCCAAGGCGGTGCCGCGCGGGCGCAGCAAATGCCGCTCGCCGTCAAAGCGGCGGATGATCGGGTACGGGGCGCCGGCCCGGGCCAGCGTGGCGACGCCGCGACGGGTGTCGACAATCGCGCAGGTCGCGGCAACGAAGCGCGAATCCAGCGCGTCACAGGCGCACAGCGCGCGATTCAACGCCGCCAGAATCGTCGCGGGCTTCAGGAACAGCGGCGACCGCAGCGCGGCCCGCCACAGGTCGCGCACCTGTCTTGCGATGACGGCCGCCTCGGCGCCATGGCCGGCGACATCGGCGACGAGCACCGCGACGCGACCGGCGCCCACCCGGACGACTTCGCCCAGATCGCCGGACTCGGCCTCCATGCCTTCGCAGAAACGCGCAAAAGAAAACGCGCCGCGGTGGGTCCGGGGCGCGTGATTGGTCAGGCTGTGATTCTTAGTGGCGCTGGCTGCGCCGAAACCGGCGGGCGTTGCAGTCCGAAATGCCTGTGGCAGGCTCGCCAACGTCGCCATGATTCCAGTTCCCTTCCACGGACGAATGTCCGGCATAGGTTGAATCGGCGAAATCGACGCGGAACTTTCTGACGGATTATCGACTTTTTTCCGGACGTGCGGTCAGGGCGGGGCGTGGCGTCGTGGTTCACTCCGGCGCGATGCGCAGCAACGCGGTGAACCAGAGCGAATCGTCGCCGTCCGGGGTCATGCCGTGGAGCGCAACCAGCGCGCCGCCGGCGTCGGTCTGAAACTCGATCATCGGCTCCGCCGCCGTCCGAAGGCTCTTGGCGTCGTCGGGGGGCAGGGTGGTCAATCGCGGTGGGGCGGCGCTTGCCTGTAGGCGATGGAACCGGGTTTCCCATTGGTCATCTACTTGGCGGGTACTGGCGATCGCGACGCTATCGCCCACGGCGGCGAACGTCAGCGCGCCGGGGGGGCGCGGCACGCGCTGGAAGGCGAGCGGCCGGGCGGTCGCGGCCGGTTGCGGCGCTGCTGGCGGCGATTCGAGCGTGGGCGTTCCAAAAACCGCCAACATGTCGGGCGTAATAGCGATTACGCGGCCATTGGCCGCCACGAGGCGTTCAATTCCGGGGAGGGGCGCCTGAAAGCGGGCGCCGGCGGGCGTCCGCAGATTCAGAGATCGTTGGTCGGCAAACCAGATGAAGGGCGGATCATCGGGATTCGGCCCCGGCGTCGCGGCGATCGCGGCGCCGCGAAAAGCGCCCTCGATCAACACACGCGCGTTGGAACGGTCACGCAGTATGACCCGATCGGGACAGATGATCAGCAGGTTCCGACCGACCTGCTCCGTTCGCACCGGCGTGCCTTCCAACAGCACGCCCGCGGCCCAGTCGACGCCGGAATCGGTGAACGCCAACGTGTCGATTTGCGCCAGCCCGTCTCCCTGACGCACAATGATCAGCTCGGACTCGTCCGATCCGCCTTCGCATGCGTACAGCCCCACGATTGATCGTTGTGACAGTCGTTGGGCCCAGATCGGCTTGCCGTCGATCAGTCGCAGCGCCGCCGCGTGCCCGTCATTTACGAACATCACGACGCGCTCGCGCATAACCGTCGCCGCTTGAACGCGCGCCAGAAACTCGGGGTCCTGGTCGCCGAATCGCGGCAGCCAGATGTCGCCGCCCAGTTCACGCCACGCCTCGCCGGCAGTATCGCCGCCCAGCCGAATCCCAATCACCGCTGAACGATCAAAGCAGACTGCGAGATCGTCGCGAGCGGCGGCGAAGCGTACGCCGGGCAGGGCGGAGACTCGGGCGACCGCCGCCAGCGGCGCTTCAGCGCCGCGCTTCGTGGCTTCGATGCGATAGAGCGCGATGTCGCCGTTGAGATCGGCGCTGAGCAGGGTGGTCGGCCCGGCCCATTTCAGCCATGCCTGGGCTTGTGCGTGCTCGATTCGCGCGATCTCGCGGATGGCGCCGTCGGATGTCGCATGCTGCGTGACGGCGCCCGGCGCCCAGGCGCCCGCAATGAACGTGAGCAGCATCCGCGGCAACAGACGCACGCTCGCCACGATCAGCCTCCCGACTTTGCGAACATCGAGCCGGTGGGCGCGCGGCTGGCGACGTCGCCGGCGTCCGCAGGTCGGCGCGGGAGTCGCACGGTCATGCGCGTGCCTTCGTTGAGGCGCGAATCGACGAGGATCGCGCCGCCGTGCGCGTCGACGATGCGAGCGGCGATCGCCAGGCCGAGGCCGGAGCCCTTACCGTCGGTCTTGGTCGTGTAGAACGGCTCAAAAATGTGGGGCAGGTGTTCGGCCGCGATGCCCGCGCCGTTATCGACGATGTCGACACACACGCACGGCTCGAGACGCCCATGCTGCGATTCGCGATCCGAATGGGCGTGATCCGCCGGTGTCGATTGCCGCACGCGCGCGGTGATGGTTCCGCCGGGGGCCATGCTGTCGGCGGCGTTGAGCATCAGGTTGGAGAAGACCTGCGCGAGCAAGTGGCGATCCGCCGGCACGCGGTCGTCTTCGGACTCGATGCGCGTTTCGACGCGAATATCGCGACCGCGAATGCGCACATCGGCCAGTTCGACCGCCGCTTGCAATACGTCGCGCAGCGCGACGGGTTCGGGGCGAATGACATTTTCGCGGGCCAGTGTCAGCAGCCGGCGGACGATAATCTCAATGCGCTCCAAACCGCCGTCCATCAGATCGAGCATCTGTCGCGCCCGGTCGGGCTGGTCGAGCGACTTGCGGAGGATGCGGGCGCAGTTCTGGACGCCGTCGAGCGGGTTGTTTACTTCGTGCGCGACGCTGGCGGCGAGCTCGCCCAGGAACGCGAGGCGCTCCCGTTGGCGCAGCGCGGCCTGCAGGCGGTGCTCCTCCTCGGACGCCTCGGCCAGGCGGCCTGCGACCAGGTTGATTGATGTGATGAGCTTGTGAAGGTCATCGCCCGGCTGGACGGGCATGGCGTCCGTCGATCGCCCGCGGCCGAGGTCCTCGGCGGCGCGGCGCAGGCGTCCGAGGGTGGCGCGCAGGTAGGTGCGCGCGAGGCGCTCACAGCCGATCGCGGCGAGGATGCAGCCGCCGACGCAGATCGTGATCGGCTTCCAGGCTTGCGGCTCGATCGCGAGCGCGACGCCGCCGGAGATCAGCATTCCGGCTTGCAGGAGGAGAAACAGGCGATGTCGAAATCGTCTGAGCATGGGGGTGAGTATCCAACCGGAACGGGCGCAGGACAAGCAAATTCAGTCCGCGCAAAAAAACGGGGAGCCTTTCGGCTCCCCGTTGTTCATCTGATTTATCGCGAGTCCCGCGTTACGGGCAGGTCGCGCCGAAGTTGCCGAGCAGGCCGGCGATGTCCGACAGGTCCACGCAGTTGTCGCCGTTGAAGTCGACCTGCGAATCGAACAGCGGATCGCCGTCGCACGCGCTGAACGCCACCAGCGTCGCCGACAGGTCGCTCAGGTTGACCGCGCAGTCGCCGGTCGCGTCGCCGTACAGCCGGACCGAGAAGTCATGATCGATCATGTCCCACTCGCCGTACTCGCCGTCGCCCATGTCGTTCCGCACGCGCAGTCGCGTGTGCTCGGAAGGCGTGGTCGGCGTCCACTGCACCAGCGTCGTGCCCGGCTCCGTCGTTTCGACGACATCCGACCAGCTGGTCGTATCCGCGCCGATCACGAAACTGTCGATCCAGGCGCGATCTTGGCCGACCGGGCCGCGATCGCTGCCGTCCTTGCGATATTCCCAACGCAGCGTGACCGGATCGGTCGTCTCAAACTCATGCGTGAACAGCGTCCAGTCGACTTCGCCCGACGCGCGCAGCAGCGTCTGGTTGCCGACCTTGAAACGCAATTCGTCGAAGTTCGCTTCCGATGACACCTTGTACCAGAACTGCAGCGTGCCGCCGCCGGTGTGCTCGCGCTCCAGCCAGGTCAACTGGCCGTGCGTCAACGCGCCGGACTTGGCCGACATCGCGCCTTCGTACGCCTCATCGCCGGCGTAGTCCCACAGACGCGGACCACCCGAATCCCAGTTCGGACGCGTGGCGGTGTCTTCGAAGTCATCTTCCGCGACGGCGTCGAACACGCCGAAGTTGCTGCTGACCTGAATGTTGACGCGCGTCGTGGCGCTGGCGAACAGCTCGATGTCGATCGGCTGATCGACCGGAATCGTCTCGCCGCCCGACGGATACAGGATGTTCGCCGGCGGGCCGGAGCCGATCGGCAGTTCGCCGATGATGACTTCCGGGGCGTCGTTCGGATCCACGGCCGGACGTAGCAGCGTCAGCTCGTAGTTGGCGATCTCGTCCGGGCCGAAGTCGGCGTCGAACGCGAAGTTGTACATCGTGCCCCAGCGAATCGCGTTGGCGTTCGGGTTCGTGGCGTAGCTGTCGCCCGCCCAGCCGATGCGACCCTCTTCGATCGAAACCGGCCAGTCCGTATTGTCAAACGGCTCGCCCGAGTGATAGTCGACATCGTGGAAGTAGGGGTTGCTGACGTTCTTGCCGGCCGGGAACGGAATCGCCAGGCCGCGCACCGAACGGTGCGAATTCAGATTGAACACGGCAAACTCGTAATGGAACATGCCCGCGCCGATGTTCTCCGAACGCCACGCGAGATAGACGCGACCGTCGCCCGCGATGTCGAGCTTGCGAATCGCGACGGTCGGATCAATCGCCTTCCAGGCCTCAATCGCCGGCAGCTGGCAGATGGTCGGCGAGGAGCCGCCGCCCGCGGGATTGTTGTACGAAGCGTCGCGGCTGTTGTTGAACCACACCTGACGATACGAGGCGTTGTTCATCCCGTTGCCGGCGGCGGCGTCGTCGGCGGTGACATACTGCGCTTCGCCGAAGTACAGGGCGCCGACGTTGAGGGCCGGGTTGACGTCCGCGTCGTTCACGAGCAGGCGCCCGTTCAGAATCGAACTCGAACCCGGGCGGGTCGGGCTGACCGGGAAGATGCCGGTGTGCGCGTTCACTTCGAAACGCGCGCCGAGACTGCCCTGGCTGCCGTTCAGGCCGGCGCCATACGGATCAGAACAGCCGACGCCGAGGCGCGTGCCGAGCTGACCATCGCATGTGCCGCAGATGCCGTTGTTGACGGCGGTGAAGCCGTGCTTGAGCCAGCTCAGGCCGATCTGCTCAAAGCGGCCGTTCTTCAGGCGATAGAAGTTCTGGGCGATGACGGGGTGCTCATTGCTGCCGGAGCCGCTGGAGCGCCACAGCACGGCGGTGGTGCCAATGCTGCACGACGTGGTGCCGATCGAGTAGGAGTGCGTGTCACCGACGGCGCCCCAGTGGGCGACATCATGCAGCGCGCCGACGATCACATCCGGCCCCTGCGAAACGCCGAGCACGACATCTCCCGGAATGGCCCAAACCGAGGCGCAACACCACCCGGCGACGACCAGCGACATTGACCACTTCTTCATAAAATGAGTCCCCTTGCGTGAGCGGCGGCGCCAGACAGACGTGACGATGACCGCGAGAACAAACACACAAACGCGTACGAATGACACGCGCCCCCGAGAATCGGCGGCGAGCGAGACAAGCTCTACGAGTATAAAAGGGCAGGGGGCGGTTTGTCACGCGAAATTTGCGGACGTTCTTCGCTTATTTATCGTCCGATAAGCCTGAGCATGCGGAAAAAGAAAGGGGCGTCGGCATGGCGCCGCCACCCCTTGGCACTACCCTTTGATCTGCGAAGGACCGGCTAGTTGTCCTGATACTGGGCCCAGTTGCCGCCCCAAGGGCGGTTCGGCCAGGTCGTCCAGCCGTCGCCGTCCACGTAGCGCGTGTCGCGCTGGCGATAGTCGGCATGACCGTCAAGATACACCGCCGAATGATAGTTGAGCTGTTTGTGCCAGCCCGTGATCAGGCGCGGCTGGTCGCCGACCGGATTGGTCGCGCCGCGCGGCGACGCGGCCTGCAGCGCGTAGTTGAACAAGCCTTCGGTGAAGAGCACGAACTGTGATTCCCAGCCACCCGCGGTGCCGCTCTTGAACAACTCGGAGCCGAGACCCGGCGTGTCCGGGAAGGCGCCGATGACCTTCAAGAACGCATTGGCGCCGGTGTAGGGCGGGCGGTTGCCCGGGGGGGCCTGGCGGTAGTAGTACGGCCAGTACCAGTTGATCGCATAGCTCGTGCCCCACCACTGCCACATCGGCTGGATCACATCCAGATTGATGTCCGCGGGATTGCCGCCACTGGCGTCCGGCAGCCAAGGCGTGCTGTCCGACGGGCACTGGAAGAAGCCGGGAATGTCGGCCTGAATATTGGCGCGGTCGACGTTCGTATCGCGGTTCGCGTTGTCCCAACTGACGGTCGGGGCGATGTACTTGTTGAGCGGGCGATAGCGTGGCGGGATGCGGTACACATCGGCCCCCAGCGGCGTATAGCCCTGGTTACCCTGGGCGATGAACACGGCCTGCGCTTCGGCGTTCTGTCTGTCCGGCATTCCGCCGCCGTACACGCATTCCGAGTAGATCGAAAACCGGTAACCAGCCGTCGCGGGCCCGGCCGGGCGATACGGCGACGGCAGCACCCAGGGATAGTCCTCGGAGGTGTCCTCGAGCCGATACCCGTTGGCCGCCTGCCCCATGTTGCGCTCGTTCGACAGGCAGACCGTGATCTTGGCCTGCTCCTTCGCCCGCGCCAAAGATGGCAGCAAGATCGAGATCAGCAACGCGATGATCGCGACAACGACCAGTAACTCGATCAACGTGAAGCCGCTTGCGCGACGCTTGGTTGCATCAGACATCCGATTCCTCCCTGTGGCGGAACACCAATCGCACTCGCCCTTTAGTTGTCGTCGAAGTCGGCCCAACGACCACCCCACGGACGGTTCGGCCAGGTCGTCCAGCCGTCGCCGTCGACATAGCGCGTGTCGCGCTGGCGATAGTCGGCATGGCCGTCGAGGTACACCGCCGCGTGATAGTTGAGCTGCTTGTGCCAGCCCGTGATCAGGCGCGGCTGATCGCCGGCCGGGTTGGTCGCGCCGCGCGGCGCGGCGGCCTGTAACGCATAGTTGAACAGGCCTTCGGTAAACAGGATGAACTGCGACTCCCAACCACCGGCGGTATTGCTCTTCAGCATTTCCCCGCCGAGACCGGGCACCGCGTTCGGCGTAGCGCCGAGGATGCGCAGGAAGTCACGGTTGTAGGGGCTGGCGTTGCCGGGGGGCGCATCTTGGTAGTAGTACGGCCAGTACCAGTTGATCGGATAGCTGGTGCCCCACCATTTCCACATCGGCTCGGCGACTTCCAGATCGATGTTGGCGGGATTGGCGCCACCGGCGTCCGGCAACCATGGCGTATTGTCTGACGGGCACTGGAAGAACCCGGGGATATCGGCCGGGATCTGCTGGCGATCAATGTTTCGATCACGATTGGCATTGTCCCAGCTGACCGTCGGCGCGATGTACTTGTTCAGCGGGCGGTAACGGGGCGGCACCTGGTACACGTCCGACACGGGATTGAGCGGCGTGTACGGCTGGGCGCCACGACCGACGAACAGCGCGGTCGCCTCGGTCCCGGTGCGGTCCGGCATGCCGCCGCCGTAGGAACATTCTGTGAACAGGCCGAACGTATACGCGCGCCCCGCGATGCGGTTGGGCGTTCTGGGCAGGGACCACGGAAAATCGTTGGAAGGATCTTCGAGGCGGTACTGATTGGCCGCCTGGCCCATGTTCCGTTCGTTCGACAGGCAGACTGCGATCTTCGCCTGCTCCTTTGCGCGTGACAGCGAAGGAAGCAATATCGAGATCAACAGCGCGATGATCGCGACCACTACCAACAACTCAATCAACGTAAAGCCCGCCGCGCGGGATCCCGCGCGCCGACGATTTGGCCACGACATTCTCATGCCTCCCGTGAGAGCCGCCCCAACGGCTCCCCGAATTACTCGCCTGACTGACGGAGCGCCAAGATATGAGACGCTCCGTAACCTATCCATTTTTTCGGAACAAAGGCGCCCCGTCAATGCGATTTTGCCGCGAATCCTGCGCAAAGGCGGATTTTCGCCGATTTCGGGCCGCCGGCCGCGCGGGATTTGCGCGTGCGAACAAACACCGAACCCGATATCATTCCGCCCCATGCTCGCACGACTGAACAGCGTTTCGCTCGCCGGGATTGACGCCGCCGCCTGCGAGATCGAAGTCGATGTGACCGGTCATGGCTTCGGCGTGCCGACGATCGTCGGCTTACCGGACTCTGCCGTGAAGGAGAGCATCGATCGGATCCGCAGCGCGCTGGTGAATTCCGGATATGCGCCGCCCCGGACCCGCACCACGATCAATCTCGCGCCGGCGGATGTGCGCAAGGAGGGGCCCGCGTTTGATCTGCCGATCGCGCTGGGGATGCTGATCGCGGATGATCAGCTGCGCAGTGATGAAGTCGAGCACTTTCTCATGGCGGGCGAACTCGCGCTCGATGGGCGTGTCCGCCCGATCAAAGGCGCGCTATCGATGGCGCTGCACGCGAAGGAAACCGGATTCACCGGCGTGATCGTGCCGGCGGAAAACGCCGAAGAGGCGGCCGTGGTGGAGGGCGTCGAAGTGTTCGGCGTGCAGAGCCTGGCGCAGGCGGTCGCGTTTCTGACCGGCGACCTGCCGCTCGACGCGACCGAGGTGGATCGCGAAGCGCTGTTCGCGCGGGCCGCGACGTACGATGTCGACTTTGCGGACGTGCGCGGCCAGGAACACGTCAAGCGGGCGCTGCTGGTCGCGGCGGCGGGCCGCCACAATGTTCTGCTGATCGGTCCGCCCGGCTCGGGCAAGACGATGATGGCCAAGCGGCTGCCGACGATCCTGCCGCCGCTGTCGTTGAACGAATCGCTCGAAACCACGCGGATTTACTCCGCTTCCGGCAAGCTGCCGATCGGGCGCTGTCTGATGGCGACCCGCCCGGTGCGGCAGCCGCACCATTCGATCAGCACGCCGGCGCTGATCGGCGGCGGGACGATTCCGACGGCCGGGGAGGTGTCGCTGGCGCATCACGGCGTGCTGTTTCTGGATGAGTTTCCGGAGTTCACGCGGAATGTGCTGGAGTCGCTGCGGCAGGTGCTGGAAGACGGCAATGTGACGATCGCGCGGGCCCACAGCGCGGTCTGCTTCCCCGCGGATTTCATGATGATCGCCGCGATGAATCCCTGCCCGTGCGGGCACTTCACCGATCCGCGCAAGGCGTGCAAGTGTTCCGCGCCGCAGATTGATCGTTACCTGGCGCGGATCTCGGGGCCGCTGCTGGAACGCATCGACATCCATATCGAGGCGCCGGCGGTGCCGATCGACCAGCTGCGCAGCGCGCGGCCCGGCTCGGACAGCGCCGCGATGCGGGCGGATGTATCGCGGGCGCTGGCGACGCAGCGGGCGCGTTTCGGCGAGGGCTCGACGGTTACCAACGGGCGCATGTCAAGCCGCGAGTTGCGCAAACACGCGGCGATCGACACAGACGGCGAACGCTTGTTGCGCCAGGCGGTCAGCGAACTGGGCCTCAGCGCGCGAGCGCATGACAAGGTGCTGCGCGTGGCGCGGACGATCGCGGACCTGGCGGACAGCGAGCGCGTTTTGCCGGCGCATTTGTCGGAGGCGATTCAGTATCGGCGACTGGATCGGAGTTTGTAGGAGATAACGTATGTCCGTTCCCGGATACCAGGAGTTCATGCTCCCACTGCTTCAGTTTGCGTCCGAAGGGCAACAGCGCTCGATGGCTGAGGCGGTGTTGTGGTTGGCAGACCGGTTTGAACTTTCGGATGAGGATCGGGACTATCTGCTGCCGAGTGGAACCCAAACGCGCCTGTATAATCGCGTCACGTGGGCGGTAACTTACTTGGCAAAGAGTCTATTGCTCGAAAAGATCGGGAGGGGACGATTCGCGATCACCGACCGTGGTCGCCGAGTCCTAGCTTCAAATCCGGGGAGAGTAGACAACAGCTTCTTAGAGCAGTTTCCCGAATACGTCGAGTTCAAGAACAAAAAGAACATCCGTCCCGAAAAAGAGTCCACTTCGCCGGAACGATCACTTCCGGATAGCCCCACGGCAACGCCAGCCGAGCGCCTTGAGGCGGCATATACAGAACTTCGTAGCGCTGTGGCGGACGACATCATCCAGAGGGTGCGGACGTCGAGCCCAAAGGGGTTCGAGCGGTTAGTTGTGCGCTTGCTCGTCGCGATGGGATATGGGGGTGGTCGCTTGGACCGCGCGGAGGTGACCGGGAAGAGCGGCGACGACGGAATCGACGGTGTGATTCGCGAGGATCGTCTGGGTTTGGACATGGTATATGTTCAGGCGAAGAAGTGGGAGAATACCGTAGGCCCCGGAGAGATCGATAAGTTCGTCGGATCGCTCATGCGGAAGAAGGCCACAAAGGGGGTCTTTATCACGAGCGGCTTGTTTACGGACGGGGCCGAGCGCGCTGGAAAAGAGGCAGCGGTGAAGGTTCGGCTGATCGATGGCGACGAGCTTGCGGACTTGATGTTTACCTATAACGTTGGCGTCTCAAACGAAGAGACATACGTTGTCAAGAAGATCGACTCTGACTTCTTTGACGAGTTGCTGATTTGAGCTCTCTTGCAGTACCGCTCGATACACCGCCGATGGTCCGCGCGGCGGACATTTGGCGGGAACTGGGCCTCAGCGCACGGGCGCATGACAAGGTGCTGCGCGTGGCGCGGACGATCGCGGACCTGGCGGACAGCGAGCGGGTCTTGCCCGCGCATTTGTCAGAAGCGATTCAGTATCGGCGACTGGACCGGAGTTTGTGATGGACGAACCGGCGCTGCTGCTCATACTGTTGTTCGGCGGACTACTGGTTGTGGTTGGCGCTTGTCTCCTTGGCGGGGTATTCGCGCGGAATGTCGATGATCGCGAATGGGACGATGACGACGATCATGACAGTGACGACTTTGACGATGACGAGGCGCCGCGCCGGTTGGCGCGGGAGCCGGCTTGCCCGCGTTGCCTGACGATCATTCGTGGGAAGCGGCAGCAGTTCTGCGCCAATTGCGGGAATCGACTCTAGGCGATGTGTGACCGCCGGCCGGAATCGATGATCGGCGCCGGGGGAACACGATGCGCGCGTTCTCAGAACTCAGGCTCGGGCGGAAACAGCGAATCGCGCAGCGCCATGAGTTCCTCGCACGTATCGATGCCGTCGGAGACCGGTATCAGGATGATCGGGTTCAAGCCGGGGTCGCGCCGCTGGGGCGGGTTGTTGGGCGTGTCCAGAATCGCGAGTGACGCGCCGATCACGAGCTGCTCCGAGTCGTCGATGACATTGCCCCGCAGACTGCCATCGGAGTAGAGCGTAAGCTCGTTCTTGAAGATCTCCCGCCGCGCGATGTAGATCTCCCCGTCGATGAGGCCGAACAGCCTCACGACCACGGTCACGCCCGGCTTCCCGTCGTTGTCGTCGTCGCTGATCAGGGGATCGTCGCGATCCGTGGAAAGCGGGACACTCGGGTCACCTTCGATCCCGCTGAGCGTCGGCGTCGCGGGGCGATAGAGCTTCCACTCCCCGTCCTCCTCAAACACGTCAACAACGGCGCCAGGCGGCTGGATGGCCTGAGTGGCGGCATCCGAGAAGAACGTGTCGAACGGCTGATTCGCGATGTACTCGGCGCGGCAGAACCGGTCGTACGCGATCAGTTCGCCGTCTTCGATCACCAAATCCGTGAAGCCATACGTGACGATGAACGTGGCGAGCGGGCCGTTGGCGGTTTCACCCTCATAGGCCACGATATTGTAATGGGCGTAGTGTCCCGCCATGGCCGCCATGGCCTCTTCTCTGGTGGCCGGCGCGACCCAATCCGGATCGTTGACGGGCGTTTCGTACAGCGGGCTTGGCGGAAAGGGCAGGGGAATCGTACAGCCGGCGAGCAGCAGGCACGCAGCGGCAAATGTCACGACGGGAGCGGATGACGCCGGCAATTCTGATCTCCTGCGCTTCGATGATTCGGTTCTCAGATCGAGTGATTGAGCTTATCACGAGTGCTCGAGGACGGACAGGCGGGCGCGTTGATTCGGCGGCGCGTGGAGGGCGTAAAACGCCGGTTTGCGAAAACACTCAGCGCCACCCGGTTCCTTCGCCCTTTCAGGGCGAGTCATGAAACGAGATCGGGACCACGGGTTGCGCTTCGGTCGGCTTGCGCCGACCTTCGCTTCACCCGCGGCTATGGTCCGGCGCCCCGTCGGGGCGAAGTATCTCGTCCGCCCGGCAGTAGCGCGACGTCCACCGGGTCTGCCACGGTGCGTCCAAGGGGTCTGTCACGGCGTCCAATGGGTTCCGAATCTATTCCGGCGTCGGCGCGTTTGGTTCCGGCTTCGGTGTTTCCGTTTCCGCCGGTGGGCCGACCTGCTCGCGCTCCGCCTCCTCTTCCGCCGCGGCGCGGGCGGCGAGCATCCGCAGGCGTTCCGCTTCGGCGAGGGTCGGGTCGCCGGCCTGATCGGCGTGATCCAGCGCCGTGAAACCAGGCAGCGCCCGCACATGCGAAACCAGACGGGCCAAATCGTCGCGCAGGCGCACCGCGTGCACGCGGCCGTCGCGGTCGCGTTTCAGCGCCGGGTCATACTTCAGCCGGGCGGCGATCAGCGCCGCGACCAGGCGGGCGTCGCGCGCCAGTTCGCGGGCTTCCGGTTTCAGCGCGTCATACGCGGCGCGATCCGCGACCCAATCCGCCAGCCGCCGGCCGTCGCGGCGCGTTTCGAGCGTCTGCGCCTGCAGCGTGCGCAGGCGCGTCCCCAGCGCGTCCGCCTCGTATGTCGTCGCATATTTGATGTCCAGCACGCCGTCCGGATCGCGCTCACGGGCCAGGCGGATGCGGATGTCCGCCATCAGTTCCGCCAGCGGCGCTCCCGCACGGGCCATGACCAGCGCTTCGCAGGCGGCGAGCGTGTCGCCCTCCGCGTCGCGCACGACGCGTTGAAACGCGCGGATCGCGAGTTTTTCGCGCTGATCACGCAACAACTCCAAGCCCTCGGTCAGCCGCTGCAGCGCATCGCGCTGCGGGTCCGCGGGCTCGATGGCGCCGGGAGTGATGGAGTCGATCAACGCGCGTGGGAAGCGGCGCTCCTGCCGGCGACCATCGGGGCGTGACACGCGGAACACGACCGGATCGGCTTGCTCGTCCAAAACCTCGCCGTGGTAGCGGGAACCGTCGCGCAGGCGCAGAATGTCACCATCAGCGGCGGGAAGTGCGCCAATCGCAGCGGTAAGCGCTGCCAGCCGGATCGCGTTGCGCCAACGGCGAATCATGGAAACGAGTATAACACCCACAATGTCCCTTCGGCCCGAGTCTGCATCCCCGCCGCGCGTCGCATTGCTGGCCTCCGGGTCAGAAGCGGCCGAATTCGCCGCCCTGGTCACGCGATCGGGGTCGTTTGAACTCGTCGCGCAGGCCGGCATGGCGAAGACCGAGGCCGCGGCGGATATCGAATGGCATAACGACGCGCGGGCGTTGCTGGCGCAGGCGGAGATCGACGCGGTGATCGTCGCCGGATCGCACGCGGAAGGCGTGGCGGCGATCCAGATCGCGGCGGAGTGCGCGAAGCACGCGTGGCGCTGGGGGCCGATAGGTCGCGATCTGGCGGAAGGGCTGGATGGCGCTGCGCGGATGCAGGCGGCCAAGCGGGTGCTGTGGCCCGCGTCCTGGGTGCGGCATGTGCGCCCGCTGCTGACCGAAACGTTCGTGACGACCGCGCGGCGGGCCACGTACGCTACGCTGGATATCACGGCGCCCGGCCCTTCGTACGAGTCATGGCGGGCCAGCGCCCGCAGCGCGGCCGGCGGCGTATTGGCGCAGGATGGCTTCTTCTGGCTGGAGGCGCTGATTGCGCTGCGCGGCTTGCCGGAGTATGCGCAGGGGGCCACGCGGCGCGACCAGCGGGCGCCCGCCGCGCCGCCGCGCGAGACCGAAGATCTCGCCTGCGCCATGCTGCGCGATAGCGGCGGGCTGACGAGCATTCGCGCGCGGTGGGCTGACGCCGCGCCGATCGCGGAACTGGCGATTCACGCCCCGGCGGACGGCGCCGCCAACGACGCGCAGCCACCCGCGACGGCGCGATTAACAGGCGTCGCCGCCGAGACTCCGGGCGAAGCGACGCCAGGCCGCGTGACGCTGCCGGGGATGAATCAGGATGCGTGGATTCTCGACGATCTCCGCGCGTTTGCGGCGGCCGTGCGGGATCATGGCGTAGCCGAGCGCATGGCGGAGCGGGCCGCGCATAGCGAAGCAGTGCTGGCGCGACGCGTGCCCGGGTTGGCGCCAAAGCGAGACCTGGCGCCGCCGACCGGCGCGGCGAGCGATGCGGACGCCGCGCTGGACCTGAGTCTGGCGACGACGGCGCTGTTGGAAACGATCTACCTGTCTGCGCGTACGATGAGTTCCGAGCAACCGCGCAAGCTGTACGAGGCCCAGCGATGTCCATGTCCATTCTGAGGATTCGCCACATTGCGAGACGCGCGCTGCCGGCGGCGTTCATGCTGCTGAGCGCCGGCTGTCCGCCGCCGGGGCAATCGGGCGGGGTAAGCCCACGCGGAGGCGGCGTCATCATCGACGAGGCCGCCACGATCGGCGTCGACGCCACCCTCACCCCGCTGGAGACGCGCGGCGACACGGTGATGTTGACGGCCTGCCGTAATGAAACGATCGCGTTTCAGATTGTTGTGCGGGGCGGCGGTTCGGCGCAGGTCGAAATCAGTGCGCCGACGCTCGAAGGCGGCGCGATCACGTTGGACGTGTTCAAAGGCGCGCCGCAACCGCTGGCCCTGGCCGACATGGACCCGGCCGTCGCGAGCCAGGCCGACCTGCCGCGCGCCGATTGGGTAATTGACACGCTGGAGCCGATCACGCTCGATACGCAGGGGCGCGCCAATGTCGCGCTGAGCGGACCGATGTCGGTGCTGTGGTTTGATGCGCATGTGCCCGCGGACGCCCAGACCGGCGACTATGTCGGGCGCGTGCGTGTCAGTCGCGGCGGCGCGGCGGTGGCCAACAGCGAATTGCGCTTGTTGGTGCTGCCGGTTACGCTGCCGGCCGAGCCGTCACTGATCATGCTGGCGCGGGTTGATCCGCGTGATCTGCTGCGCGCGACGATGAACTGGCCGAACAGCTCCGCCGAGGAAGCCCGCGTGATTCCCGATCTGGCGAGTCATGCGCCGGCGGCGGAAGCGCTGAATGACGCGATGCGCGGACTGCGGGCGCATCGCTTGACGCCGGCGCTGTGGGCGAGTTTTCCGAAGTTCCGACCGACGGGGCCGCGGGCGGTCGAGATCGAGTGGGAAGCGTACGACGCGTTGGTGAGTTCGTGGCTGGACGGATCGGCGTTTGAGGATGGCGCGCCGCTGCGTCGCTGGCTGCTGCCCGTGTCGGATCGATATCCCGACGCCGCGCGGAACGGCGGTTTCGGATCACCGGCGTACGCCCGCGTGTTACAGGCGTATGTCGAAGCGTGTGAAGCGCATTTTCGTGAACGCGGCTGGCTGGACCGTTCGATCATTCGCATGATCCCGCCGGACCAGATGACCACCGCGTTTGTCGATCGCAACCAGCGCGTCGCCGGTATTCTCAATCAGCGCAACGGCGGCGCGCCGTTGCTCGCGCACCTGCCCCCGCGCTCGCTTGAATCCGCCGGATGGCCCGGCGCGCCGCGGATTGAGCTGCGCGGCGTGGATGGGTTGTGTCCGCCGGCGGCGTGGATCCACCCGGATCAGTTCGCGCAGGCTGCGGCGTTGCGCGGCGACGCGTGGTTCATGCCGGATGCGCCGCCGTATGCCGGCTCGCTGGCGCTGGGCGCGCCGCCGACCGATGTGACGTCGCTCGGCTGGCTGGCGTACCGCTACGGGATTGACCGTCTGTGGATCGAACACGCGACCGACAGCCAGGATGGCGCGACGGCGCTGCTGACATCGGGCCGGCGCTTCGGCGCCCAGCGCCCGGCGCAGACGGTGCGGCTGAAGGGGCTGCGCCGCGCGCAACAGGACTTTGAACTGCTGACGCTGCTGGCCGCGCACGGCGCGCCGGCGCTGGCGGACACGCTGGCGGAGCGCCTGGCTCCGTATGGGTTTCAGGACGCGTGCCGGGCTGACCTGCTCGACTGCTATGAGGCCGCCTGGAGCGACGATCCGCGGGCGTACGCGACGGCCCGCGAATTGATCCGCCGCGAACTGGCGGCCAAACTGGCGCCCGGAGACGCGGCGACACAGATCGCCACGGCGCGCGGCGGCGGCGTATCGGAGTGGACGCGCGTGCTGGCGCGCGGGTTGCGCATCGAGCCGCGCGGCGCGCGCTTGCGCGATGAGAGCGGTCAACTGGTGGCGGCGCTGTCGATCGATCTGCTGAATCAGGGCGAAACGCCGCTGTCGGGCGCCTGGTCGCTGGCGGCGGCGGACGAAGGCGTGCTGCGGACGTCCGGCGCGACGGATGTCGGCGCCGGGCGCCGAGACACCGCGACGATTGATGTCACGCTGACCAACCTGAATTACAGCGCGGACGGCGTGTATCCGCTGCGCTTGGTATATGACACGCGCAGTCACGGCGCGTTCGAGACGGCCGCGCGTATTGCGGCCACGGCGTGCCCGCTGTTGCAGAGCGGACCGCGGGTCGACGGCGATTTGTCCGACTGGCCCGAAATCGGCAACAACCGCGCCGGCGACTTTGTGCTCGTGCGCGGCGAGCGGGCGGGCGGACGGCGCCCGCGGCTCGGCACGCGGGCGCAGTTCTGCCTCGACGCCGAGAACCTGTACATCGGAATCGAATGTGACCTGCAGGCGGGCGAGCGACCGATCTGGTCAGCGGATAATCGCGTGAACATGGCGGGCGCGATCCCCTGGGGGCAGGAGCTTGTCGAGGTATTGCTCGCGCCGCGCGGGGCGGAAACGGGTGGCCCCGGCGACTTGCTGTGTTTGCAGGTCAAGCCCGGGGGTGTGCTGATTGCGCGCGAGGGCTGCGCGACGGAGCCGCCGATCGCGCCATCGCGCCCGTGGCAGTCGGATGCGCGGGTCGCGGTGGGGCAGGAGCGCGGGGCGTGGACGGTCGAACTGGCGATTCCGTTGCGATCACTGGGGGCTGAGGCGATGCGGCAGCGCGTGTGGGGTGTAAACGTCAGCCGCTTCGACGCCGGCGCCGGAGAGTATTCGTCATGGTCGGGCGCGCGCTGGCGGACGTATGATGTCGACACGCTTGGCAACCTGATTCTGTTGTGGCCGTAAGATAGTCGTCGTAGTCCCGCGGAAAACACAGCCGGGGGCGGCTGTGCAATAACGCCGCACATTGGAACGCATTCGCCCTCGGATGCGGCATGGTCGGCGCCTTGGGCGCTTCGGCCCACAACCTATAGAAAGTCGACCGAATGGCGAAAGCAACCGCGAAAGTCCCTGCGCCCTACGCCGCCCGTCTCCAGGCGCTTCGGAAAGCGATGCGCGAACGCGAGATCGGCGCTTACCTCGTTTTTGATCGCAAGGATCAGTATTACCTGACGGGTTTCACGGGGGAGGACGGCGCGACGCTGATTACGAATTCGCGCGTCACACTGCTGACGGACGGCCGTTTTGATGAGACGGCGGATATCGAGGCGCCCTGGGCGCGGAAGATCGTTCGCAAGCAGCGCGGGGCGGATTCTTACGTCAAGGCGATCGCCGCCACGCGCGTGAAGACCGTCGGTTTTGATCCGAATCATCTGACGGTTTATCTCTATTCAGAATTGAGCAAGCGCCTCAAGCCGGCCCGCTTCAAGCCCGCCAGCGGACTGGTGACCGACCTGCGGCTGCGCAAGGACGCGGGCGAGATCGCCGCGATCCGCCGCGCGATCCGCGTGGCGCAGGATGCGTTTCTCGCGACGCGGCCGAACATTCGCGCCGGTGTGACGGAGGCGGAGGTCGCCGCGCAGCTGGTGTATGAAATGGCGAAACGCGGCGCCAGCGAGCCGGCGTTCGGGCCGATCGTGGCGTCCGGCGCGAATTCATCACTGCCGCACTATGAGCCGCGCGACGTGAAGATCCGCAGCGATTCGATCGTGCTGATCGACTGGGGGGCGCGCGTCGACTGGCACATCAGCGACTTGACCCGAATTGTGCCGATCGGTAGCATCCCGCGCAAGTTGGAGCGGGTCTATCAAGTCGTGCGCGAAGCGCATGATCTCGCGATCGCGGCCACGCGGCCGGGCATTACGGCCGGAGCGCTTGACGCGGTGGCGCGAGAACATATCCGCTCCGCGGGTTTTGGCGACCGCTTTTCGCATTCGCTCGGCCATGGAATCGGCTTGGATGTCCACGAGGGCCCCGGCCTCCGCGTCGGGGCTGATGTCAAACTTGAGCCCGGCATGGTGGTCACGATTGAGCCGGGCGTTTACCTGCCTGGCATTGGCGGTGTGCGGCTCGAAGATGATGTGCTCATTACACCGGAAGGCTCCGAAACATTGTCCAGTCTTCCGCTTTGAACGACGGAAACCCTGATGAAAATAGATGATATCAAGCGCCTCATCGAACTGATGGTTGAGAATGATCTCAGCCGGATTGAGATCGAAGAGGGCGATTCGCACGTATTACTGAAGCGTGGCGACGCGCATCCGATCGCGGCTCCGATGCCGGCGCCCGCGCCCGCGGCGCCGCCCGCCCCGGCGGCCCCCGCGTCGCCCGCGCCCGCTGCGGCCCCGGCGGCCGCGGAGCGCTCGATCCGCTCGCCGATGGTCGGCACGTTCTACTCGGCCTCGGATCCGGATTCGCCGGCGTTTGTGAAGGTCGGCGACGTGATCACTCCCGACAGCGTCGTCTGCCTCGTCGAGGCGATGAAGGTCTTCAACGAAATTAAAGCGGAAACGTCGGGCCGCATCGCCCGTGTGCTGGTGAGCAACGGCCAAGCGGTCGAATACGATCAGCCCCTGTTCGCACTCGAGCCGGCGTGACCGTCAAGCATTCCGGAAACCGCATGTTCAATCGGATTCTGATCGCGAACCGTGGCGAAATCGCGCTGCGCGTCATTCGCGCCTGCAAGGAACTGGGTATTCAGTCGGTCGCCGTCTACAGTCGGGCCGATCGTGACGGCGCGTGGCTGAACCAGGCAGACGATAAGATCTGCATCGGCTCAGAGCGGGCCGCCCACTCGTATCTCAACGCCGCCGCCGTCATCGCCGCCGCCGAAATCACCGATGTCGAGGCCGTGCATCCCGGTTACGGGTTCCTTTCCGAGAACGCGAATTTCGCGGACATGTGTCGCGACTGCAAAATCGAATTCATCGGCCCCAGCGCCGACTCGATGCGCAAACTCGGCGACAAGGTGCAGGCCAAGAAACTCGCCAAAGAAGCCCGCGTGCCGCTGGTGCCGGGCAGCGACGGCGCCGTCGAGAGCGAGGACGAAGCGATCGAGGTCGCGGAGCGCATCGGCTACCCCGTGATGATCAAGGCCTCAGCCGGCGGCGGCGGGCGCGGGATTCGCCCGGCCCACAATGAGTCGGCGCTGCGCACCGGCTTTCGCAATGCGCGGACGGAGGCGGAAGCGGCCTTCAAAGACGGCACGCTCTACCTGGAGAAACTGATCGAGCGCCCGCGGCACGTCGAAGTGCAGTTGCTCGGCGATCGCAACGGGCACGTGATTCACTTGTGGGAGCGCGACTGCTCGTTGCAGCGTCGCAATCAAAAACTCGTAGAAGAGTCGCCCTCGCCGCACATCACGCCCAAGACGCGCAAGAAACTGTGCGAGGCGGCTGTGCGGTTGGCGAAGGCGGCCGGATACTACTCGGCCGGCACCTGCGAGTTTCTCGTCGACGCGGATGAGAATTTCTACTTCATGGAAGTGAACGCGCGCATTCAGGTCGAACATCCGGTGACGGAACTCGTCACGGGCGTCGATCTGGTCGAGTGGCAGATTCGCATCGCCGCCGGCGAGGCGCTCTCGCTGCGGCAGGGCGACATTCCGCAGAACGGCGCGGCGATCGAGTGCCGCATCAACGCGGAGTCGCCGGATCACAATTTCCGACCATGCCCGGGTCTGATTCAGGAGTTTATTCCGCCCGGCGGGCGCGGCGTGCGGCTGGATACGCACGCGTACGCGGGTTACAGCGTCAGCCCGTATTACGACTCGATGATCTGCAAACTGCTGGTGCACGCCCCGACGCGCATGCAGGCGATTCGCACCATGCGCCGCGCCTTGGGCGAGTTCACGATTCGCCCGTTGGACACGACAATTTCACTCCATCGCCGCATTTTCGAATCCGCCGCGTTTGTCGATGGTGACGTGGATACCGGGTTTATCGAGCGTTCGCTGCTGAAGTCAGAGTAGGGGCTTCGTACAGGCCGCCTATGCGAATCGCGCAGGCGGCCGCGTTGCTTGGGTTGCCCCGTCGCTCAGGCGCTTTGCTTGGCAATCAAGGCCCGCAGCATTCGCAGCGCCTCGTGCGCTTTACTGACGCGAACCCGCTTCCATTCCGGGCCGGCAGTTCCCTTCCACAGGTCGACTAGATAGGCGCCTTCGGGGCGCGGCCGTTTGTGGTTGGCCCGCGCCCGCAGCCACGCCTGCGCGAATGCGCGCAGCGTCGGGGCTTGGCCGGCGGTCCAGAAATCGCGCAGAACAAGTCGCGCGATCATGTCCGCGCGGAAGGTCCCGTCCGTGAGGCGCGCCATGGTTTCCATGAAACGCGGATTGTATTTGTCGTATTGCCTGTACCGCAACCGCGTCCGGCCGGTCATCGTCGCGGGCAGCGGCGCATCGGAAACGACTGCGCGGCGATAGATGGTCGGCTCGCCGCGCGCGCCGCGTAACGCGAACGCGGCGATTCGACCGAGGACGATGTCTTTGCGATCACGATCGCCGGTCTTGCGGATTCGCCCATCCGCCGCCTCCACGTGAATGTGCATTGGAAGCCCGTGCGCGCGGCAGAAGTCGCGCATTTCTTCCAGGTTGAGGTATTGCATCAACTCAGTCAGGCGGTCGGGCCGCGATGACATGAGGAGCCTCCGTGGACGTACTGGCCAGACGTCCTGACCACCGGTCTGCAACGCGGCCGCGCCGGCTGCGCGCCAGAACCTGTTTCGGCTGCCGATCAGCGCTTCAGCGCGTCCGGGTTGAGCCCCTTCAGGTCGCTCGCCACGAACATCCCGTCTTTGCGCACGACCTCACCGTCGAAGTGCATCTCGCCGCCGCCGTACGCCGGCGTCTGAATCAGCACCATGTCCCAATGGATTTCGGAGTCGTTGCCGTTGCTGGCTTCCTCGTAGCAGCGGCCGGGCGTGAAGTGGATGCTGCCGGCGATTTTTTCGTCAAACAGGATGTCCTTCATCGGCTTGTTGATGTAGGGGTTCACGCCGATCGCGAATTCGCCGACATAGCGGGCGCCTTCGTCGGTGTCGAAAATCTCCTGCAGTTTGTCGCTGGCGGAGCTGGTCGCCTCGACGATCTTCCCTTCGCGGAAGACCAGCCGCACATTCTCGTGCGTGAAGCCGCGATAGGGCGAGGGCGTGTTGTAGTGAATCACGCCGTTGACGCTGTCGCGCACGGGGGCGGTGAACACTTCGCCATCGGGAATGTTGCGCAGCCCGCTGCACGGAATCGCCGGAATGCCTTTGATCGAGAAGGTCAGGTCGGTGTCGCCGGGGCCGAGCAGGCGCACTTTGTCGGTCCGCTCCATGCGGGCCTTGAGGGCTTCCATCTGTTTGGCCATGTGGGCATAGTCCATCGTGCACACATCGAAGTAGAAATCCTCGAAGCCGGAGGTCGACATTTCCGCCAGCTGCGCCATGCTCGCGTTCGGCCAGCGCAGCACGACCCAGCGCGTCTTCGTCACGCGCACATCGCCGTGCACGCGCTTCCATACGCTCGCTTCGTACAATTTCTGCTTGTCGGCGGGCACATCGGACATTTCGTTGATGTTCGGGTTGCCGCGGGCGCCGATGTAGCAGTCGACGCGCTTCATCAGCGCCTCTTCCGTATCCGCGATCAGCCCCCACTGCTCGCGGCTGCCGGCCATCATCAGCGCCCGGTTCACCTGGTTGCTCTTCAGCCACACGATCGGCAGCGCGCCGGCCTCATGCGCGACGCGCACGCATTCGTTCGTAAACGCGTGCGGCACATCGATCGCCTCGATCAGGATCTTCTCACCCGCCTTCACGGCGCAGGAGTACTTCACCAACGTCTCAGCCAGACGCGTCACGCGCGGATCAACCATGTGCGGACTCTCCGTGATTGCTCAAAAACCTCGCCGATTGTCGGCCGTTAGTGCATCCTAACCCGGGTGACATGTCAAATCGCGGCAACCGCCCCGTAGGGGCGTATATGGTGGGTCGGCGACTCAGTTCGCTTCCTTCGCCCCTTCGGGGCGAGTCGCAATCAGACGACAAACCACGGGTTACGCGTCGGTCGGCTTGCGCCGACCTCGCTTCACCCGTGGCTAACTTCCGGCGCCCCTTCGGGGCGTGGGCATCGGAGCGCTTGCGGTAGTCGCAGCGCGCTCGCTCGATCGGCGCGGCGGTGGCGTATCGTCGCGCTCCGGGCCAGGTTCCGCCCCTTCGGGGTGTGGGGATCGGCGCGCTTGCGGCGGTCGCAGTACGCCTGCTCGATCGACCCGGCGGTGGCGTATTGTCGCGCTCGGGGCCAGATTCGTTCTTCCGCTGCGATCCGTCAAAACACGGGCTAAGCGCCCGGACGCTCCGGCAATGGAATGCGCACCAGCGCGATGGCGGGGATCGGCGGATACTGCAGCGTGAATCGATAGGAGATGAACTGGTTCGGATCCCAACCGGCGCGCTCAAACCCTTTCGCGATCATGTCGGAATAGTACGGCATCAGCGGGGTCGCCAGCGGGTTGACGCCGCGGCCGAGGCGCTGCAGTGTTTCGGTAATCGGAATGCGGTTGCGATCGAGCGCGATCGCTTCGTGCGCCGGGCCGCCCTCCACGCGCGAGTAGACCGCGTGTTCAAATGCGCCTGTCCATGGCAGGCGCTCATGCAGGATGATGTCGAACAGCATCGCTTCGGCGGGCGTCGTCAATGAGCATCCGAGTTCCACATGCTCGTTCTTCTCGTCGCGATACGCGCAGCCCGCGCGGCGGGAGATACCACCATAGGCGAACGTCATCGCCGCCGTGTAGCCGACCGGACCTGCGGGCAGCACATAGTGCGTTTCGGTCCCGTGTCGCGAGACCTGCAGGGTGGGAATCGGCTGCGAGCAGAACTCGCCGAGCAGCGGCATCTGGTCCGGCCGCGCGAAGGCGTCATCGAGCGCCTCTTCGTTGGCGCTCACGGCCGTGGCTTCGTCCGCGTCCCACGCCTCCCGGCGGAACAGCAGCCAGCGCGCATCCGTACGCAGGCGGCGCAAGCCCATCAGCCCGCTGATCTCGAGCACATCGACCGAGGCGGGGTCGTCGGCGTCGGGCGCCAGCACATAGGTCGCCTGCTTCACCTTGGCCTGTCCGCCTAAAACGCCACCCATCCCCTGAAACGCCAGCTTGCGGCTTTGCAGCAGTTGTTCGCCGCGCACATCGTCAGGCGAAAGGTCGGCGAGCATCACTTCCAGCGTGGCGCGATCGCCCGTGTGAATCCGGACCATCTCCTCAAACTCAAGAATCGCGCCCTGCAGCCGTTCGAGCGCGCCGGATGGCGCGCCGTTTTTCTGCATGGCGTGGAGCAGCTTCTGGAAGCGGGTGGGGCCGGGGATGTGCTGCGCGACCGCGTACACATCCGCGGAGTTGACGATCTTCGACAGCATCCAGGTGAGATTCTTGTTGAGGTTGAACTGCCGCGCGACGCTCCGCGAGTTCGAAGGGTCCGCCCCCACGGATTGGAGCAATTCCGTCACCGCCGCCCGGACGCGATGGACGACCGCTTCGTAATGATCCGGGAACGTCGTGGCGGGGGCGTCCTTCACGTAATCTCCATTTTTGAAACGACTTACATCGAATCGGCTATCGACTTCGGTTGTCAGCATACCCGATTCGAAGGCCGTTTTCAAATACCATCACGAATTTTGAGAAAAATCCCATGGGACACTTGATAGGACCAATGTGATTCACTAGGATGGGTCCATCGCTCAAAGCAGGCGGCTTCCCGATGGCGCCGCACAAACGAATCAGACGCAGGGAGAGGAACTCATGAAACGAAGTTTGTTCACGGCCGTAATCGCCGTCGCCGCCATGACGGCGCCGACACTGGCGGGCTACACCATCATCCAGCAGAACGGCGCGGCGCCGACGTACAGCCAGACGCTCAACTTCGACGAGCCGGGCGGCCCGACCGGCATTATCAGCCAGGCCGCCTTCAGCTCGATCGGCCTTGCCGATCTCAATGCCGGCGACGGTCAGCCGGTCGTCGCGGATCACACCGCTTCGCCGGGTGGCGGGCCGTGGATCGGCTCGGGCAACTCGTTCTTCGGCAACTTCGGCGTCTTCATGACGTTCGACACCGACCTCACCGACTTCTCGGCCCAGTTCTGGGATCCGTCCGGCACGCCGAGCCCGTTCGGCGGCGGGATGGGAATCTTCATCTTTGATGACGGCGTGGAAGTCGGCAACGCCTTCGTCACCCCGGCCTGGGGCGGCCTCGGCGATTCGTGGTTCGATATCAAGGGCACGGGCGGCATGGTGTTTGATGAAATTCGCGTGCTCGGCTTTGGCTTCGGCCCGACGACCTTCATGGACAACGCTTCGTGGAACGGGATTCCGGAGCCGGGCGCCTTGGCGCTGCTCAGTCTCGGCGCGGCGCTGCTGGCCGGTCGCCGTCGCTAGGTTCTTTAGTTACTGGGAAGGGGCCCAAACGGAACGCGACCCGTTGGGCCCCTTCCCTCTCTTGTCTTGCATTCATCAGTGGAACGGAATTCACTCCTGAGGAGATGTATCAAATGGCGATTCGCGCCGCGATAACACTGGCACTGGCGTTCGGCGCCAGCCACGCACTGGCCGAGACCGTTTCGTTTCAGTTCATCCCGCAGGCGGCCGGCGCGAACGACATGTCGCCCGACGGTCGCTGGATTGTGGGTGAGGCGGACTACAACGGCGACGGCTTCCCGGATGGTTCGTATCGCTGGGATCGCGTCAACGATGTGTTGACCGACTTGGCGCTCAGCGTCAATCCCTCGACCTCCACCCCGGCTGTCGCCGTTTCGGATGACGGTTCGATCGTGCTCGGGAACATCCCCAATCCGGAACTCGATCCGAATGATCCGAACGCGGAGCCCGGCACGCTCGGCAATGTGGCCGGCATCTGGCGCGAAAGCACCGGTATGTGGGAGAGCCTCGGCTACCTCCCGAACGCCGGGACGTGCCCAAGCCGGAGCGCCGGTTATGAACTGTCCGGCGACGGCACAGTCGCCTGCGGGTTGTCGTGGGATGGCTGCAACGGACGCGCGTTCCGCTGGACAGCCGCCACCGGTATGCAGGAACTGGAGTACCTGGTCAACGGCAGCGCCCGCGCTTCGGTCATGAGCGCCGACGGTTCGCTGCTGGCCGGGTTTACGCAGGGCAATTTCACCCGCACGCCGGCCGTCTGGTCCGAAGATGGGAACGGATTTGTGTTCAGCGCCGCGGCGCAGGGTGAGATCAACGGCATTGATGACACCGGCACGGTCATGCTGGGCGACTACCTCGACGCGAACACGCCGGGCTTTGTTGAACTGGCCGCCAAGTGGACCTCCGACGGCGCCGGCGGCTGGACGCGCGAGACGATCGAAGGCGGCGCGCTGCTCCCCGGCTGGAGCGGCGAGCCGATGGACATCGCGAATGACGGCACGATCGTGGGCTTTGACATTCTGCTCGGCAATCGTCGCGCCTGGATTCAGCCCAAGGGCGTCGGTCCACTGATCGATCTGGTCACCTACATCGAAAGCCACGGCGGCGATGTGCCGGATGGCCTCCCGCTCCATGTTGCGCAGGCGATTTCGAATGACGGGCGTTTCATCATCGGTCACGGCGCCGGGACCGGCGCGTGGTTGGTGGAAATCACGCCGGATGTCGGTTGCCCGGGCGACATCACCGGCGACAACGCGGTGAACCTGGAAGACCTCGCGGGCACTCTGGCGAGCTTCGGCAAGGTCGGTCCTGGGTTGCAGGGCGATCTGGATCTGGACGGCGATGTCGATCTGGCGGATCTGGCCGGGTTGCTGGCGGAATTTGGCAACAACTGCGACTAAGACTGGTGTATGGCGCGCGAGTGCGCCAATCGAGAAACGGATTTCATTGTTTTAGGAGACGTATCCAATGGCGATTCGCGCTGCGATAACGGTAATGGCTTTGACGCTCTGCGCGAGCCCGGCTCTGGCGGAAACGGTGACGTTTGAGTTCATCCCGAACGCGCTGGGCGCGAATGACCTCTCGCCTGACGGGCGTTGGATTGTCGGTGAGGCCGACTTCATTCCCGACGGCATCCCGGATGGCTCTTACCGGCTCGACCGTGTGAACAACGTGATGACCGACCTGATGCTCACGGTCAATCCTTCGACGTCGATCCCGGTTGTCGCGATTTCGGACGACGGCTCGGTCGTCCTCGGGAACATCCCCAATCCGGAGATCGATCCGAACGATCCGAACGCGGAGCCGGGCACGGTCGGGAACGTCGCCGGCATCTGGCGTGAAAGCACCGGCGTGTGGGAGAGCCTCGGCTATCTGCCCAACGCGCTCGAATGTCCGAGCCGCAGCTCCGGTTATGAGTTGTCGGCCGACGGCACGGTCGCCTGTGGGCTCTCGTGGGACGGCTGTAACGCCCGCGCCTTTCGCTGGACGCAGGCCGGCGGAATGCAGGAGATGGAGTACCTCGTCAACGGCAACGCCCGCGCTTCGGTGATGAGCGCCGACGGCTCGGTGCTGGCCGGCTTTACGCAAGGCAATGTTGATCGCACACCGGCCGTGTGGTCGGCCGACGGAAATGGGATCGCGTTCAACGCCGCCGCGCAGGGCGAGATCTTCGGGATCGACGACACCGGCACGGTGATGCTCGGACAGTACTACGACGCCAACACGCCGGGATTCGCGCTGTTGGGCACGAAATGGACCTCCGACGGCGTCGGCGGTTGGACGCGTGAACTGATCGGCGCCGGGGCGCTGCTCCCGGGTTGGGGTGGTGTACCACAGGACATCGCGAATGACGGCACGATTGTCGGCTTCGATATCCTCGTCGGCAATCGCCGCGCATGGATTCAGCCCAAAGGCGTCGGCCCGCTGATCGAACTCATCAGCTATATCGAGAGCCACGGCGGCGATGTGCCGGACGGCGTCGCGCTCGAAGTCGCGCAGGCGATTTCCGCGGATGGCCGTTTCATCATCGGTCACGGCTTCGGAACCGGCGCGTGGATCGTCGAGATCACGCCGGACGAGGGTTGCCCGGGCGATATCACCGGCGACAACGCGGTGAATCTCGAAGACCTCGCCGGCATCCTGGCGAACTTTGGCAAGGTCGGACCGGGGTTGCAGGGCGATCTCGATCTGGATGGCGATGTTGACCTGTCGGACCTGGCGGGTCTGCTGTCGAACTTCGGCGCCAGCTGCGACTAGCCGCGCAGCCGGCCGGGCGCGCGGCGAAATCCGACGCGCGCATTTGTAGCAACGAATGTCCACTCCTGGCTGAAAGCGAAAGAGGCGGAGGCGCCAACCTCCGCCTCTTTCCGTTGTCCGCAATACTTGATTTCGCGTTGAGCGGGCAGCCGCGTTCCACGCGCGCCTATCTCTGTTCCGGCAGGTCTTCCTGATACTTGGCGGCGTGCTTCCGCGCCAGTTCGCGCACGCGGCGGATTTCCGCGCGTTGTACGCTGTCGGTCGCCTTGTCCCAGAAACTGTCCGGCTTTGGCGCCGGGACTTTGCACACCTGCGTGACCGCGCGATACGCGAGCCGCCGCGTCGCGTGGTCTTCGTGCAGCATGCCTTCGAGCAGCATTTCCGTCGCCACCGGCGTGCACTCAAGCAGCGCCTCCGCGGCTTCGGGCTCTTTCGCCGAGCGATCGAGCAGCGTACGTACCGCGCGCGGCGTGGAGATCGCGGCGAGTGTCTTGAAAATGTCGGGGCGCAGGTCGCTGAGACCATCGCGCTCCAGCAGCCGCAGCACGTCATCCGCCGCAATGTCGATTTCGAGGTCGCGCACCTGCCGCAGCGCGGCGCGCACCTCCGGCGCGCGGAGCGACCGGGCGTTCAGCGCCGGCTCAACTTCGTCGTCATACACCGCCATGCCGTATTCGCGCCAGGCGGCGCGAATCTGCGTGATCATGTACTCGACATCGCGAATGCGGCAATGATGCACGCGCTTTCCGGCCGGCGTCGCGAAGATGACCTCAAAATTGGCGTTTTCCGCGAGCCCCCAGCGGCGCATTTCGTCGCGATGATTGGCGCTGTTCAGCTCGGCGCACACAAAACGCCGCTCGGCGCCCGCAAGCCGCGGATCCTGCAGCACGCGTTTGATGCGATTGCGCTCGCGCGAGCTGACATCGCGCGAGCGGTCGAAAATCAGGAACATCAGCAGGCGGCCGTCGCGCTTGGCTTCGGCGATCGCGGTGGCGGGGTCCTGCGAGAATCGCAGCGATTGCGCAAACGCCGGCCCGGCCGCGCACAGCGCGCACAGCGCCAGCCCGGCCAGTCGTCGCGACCCGCCGCCGAGAATCGGCAGGATGTTGGAAGCGCTCCGCAAAGCGTGATTTCTCAAAACCATGTCTGATAAGCCAAACGACGCAAAGAACAGCCTATTCGCGTGGCGGGATTTCTGAAAGAAAAAACCCGGGCGCCGCTGATCGGGCGGCGCTCGGGTCGCAGCGAGGGGGTTACAGCCCGCGGCGTCGGCGGAGGGTTGGAACAAGCGAAGGTAGGGCGCTTCGCCCGGGCCGTTGCGGCCCATAAGAACCAACGCCGCGCACTCGGCAGCCGCATATCGCGCAGCGATCGCGCGTGGTCGCCACACGGCAGCGCCTGCCGGAGATCGTTATATGTCGTCGTGGGCGCGCCGCGCAAAAAGGACGCGGCGAATCCGGCGCTCGCGTTTTCGCGCGGGCCGGGCCTTTATCTGACGCGCATGAATTTTCGCAGCTTGTCGGAGTGACCGCAGGCGCCTCGCTAGAATTCGGCGTCGCTTCGGCGTCGGGCGGGATCCATTTCACAACGAGGGTTCTCCAACATCGCGCCCCGCTTGTGCGCCGCGCGCTGGAGAATTTCGAGGGGACGCCATGTCCGCGGAAACGGAACGCAGAGATCGATTGCATCAGTTGCTTGACCTGGCGCGCGTCTACAAAGGCTGGACGCGGGCGGACCTGGCCCGCGCGCTGGATCGCGACCCGACCAAGCTCTATCCCGACAGCGGGAATCCGAAGCTCGACTTTGTGGTCAGCCTCGCCGGCGTGCTCGATTGGGCCGTGGACGCGGTGATCGAGCACATCTGGCAGGCGCGCCCGGAAGAAGAAGCCGCGCCGGACGAAATGTTTGAACAACTCGATGCGCAGGCCACCGCGGCCCACGCGGTCGGCGACTGGCGGGCGCTGGTGACGGTCGCGCGCCGCATGCATGGGGTCGCGCACACGGCTGAGCAGCGGGCGCGGGCCTGCAATCGCGAGTGCGGCGCGTGGGACGGTCTGGGCCGCTATACGCTGGCGCTCGACGCGATCACGCGCGGCCTGCAGCATGGGCCGCTGCCCACCGAGCGCCGCCTGCAATTGCAGACAAATCTCGCCAACACGCATTACACGTTGTGGAACCTCGACACGGCGCACGCCCTGGCGCATGTCGTCGTCGAGTGGTACTCGCCACATCCGCCGATCTCGCGCATCGATCGCAAGAACCAGGCCTTCGCGTTGTACGTGCGCGGCCACACTGCGCGGCGGATGATGGATCGCGAGCGCGAGGCGGCCGGGGCGCATGCGCAAGCGGCGCGGCGCGATCTGGAAGACAGTTTTCGGCTGTATACGCGCCTGGCGGATGAGCTGGGCGATACACGGCTGGCGGGAATCGCGAACACCAACCGCGCCGGCGTGATTGAGGTGGACGTGGAACTCGGCGCCATTCCGCCGGCCGCCGGCATTCAGATGCTGATGGACGGGCTGGACGCCGTGATTCGGCCGGATGCGCCGCTGGAGGGCGACTGGCTGGAGAGTTACGGCTGGTGGTGCGTCTGTGGGGCGAACATCGCGCTGCGGCGGCTCGAAGGGCGCGATCTGCAACAGAGCATGGCGGTGTTCACCAACAAGGCGCTGGAAATCGCGGACAAGCTCGACAACTGGGCGCTGCGCGAGCGCGTCTTCACGATGCAGTACGCGCTGCATGAGACGCTGATGGACGCCACCGGCCTGGAGCTTGATTTCACGATTGACGGCGAAGACATGCGGCTGATCACCGGCACGATGGGGCGCTTCCCGCGCTTCCGCGACGTCGGTTGGAACATCATCCGCTCGGCAAAATACGTTCAGGAAAACCGGTCCGCGTAGGGCGAAGGGGGTAGCGAAATATGACGGCCATGCGGAGGGTCAGGATCATCGCCGCCGGCGCGCTGGCGATATTGTGTGTCGCGCCCGGCGCTCGCGCGGAGGATCCGGTCGACCATACGAATCAGGACGGCCAGCAGCCGACGCGCCGCACGCGCAGCGATCATGGCGCAAGCAATGATGGCGCCGGCGCGGGCGACCCGCTGCACGGTCTGCCGAGATCCAACCTGGTCCCACGGCGCGTCTCCGCGCGGCTCGAGCGACAGGTGGCCGTTGATGGCAATGAACTGATCGCGCCGTCCGGCGTTACGCCATTCTCGCAGATTACGCGCCCGCCGCAGTCGGCGGCCGCCCACGAGCGACCGGGGCGCAGCGCGCCGATTCCGGAACCCGGCGCGGCGGTATTGCTGTTGAGTGGGGCCGCGCTGCTGCTTCGGCGCCGACGTCAGGTTCCCGGCGGCTCTTCACTCCGTGGATTCCCGCCTGCGCGGGAATGACGGAAGTGGCTCCTCTGCTAAGTCGTCACCCCCGCGCAGGCGGGGTCCACCGTTTCGTCACCCCCGCGCAGGCGGGGGTCCACGACGATCAAAACCGTTGATTTCCTCGACGTTTCTTTCACTGCGTGGATTCCCGCCTGCGCGGGAATGACGACAGGGAGGGGCCTGCGCGGGAATGACGGAAGGGGGCGTCTCATTCCTAATCGTCACCCGCGCAGCGCGGGAATGACGACGGCGTGAAGCTCCTGCCGCACTCCAACGCTTGCGATATCATGCCCGGATGCGCCGTCGTGACCCGCCGCTGACGCCCGAGCTTGTCCTGCACGGCTACCAGGTCGGCGTGTTTCCAATGGATGATGGGGCGGGCAACATCCTGTGGTTCAGCCCCGATCCGCGCTGTGTGATCGAGCTTGACCGCCTGCGCGTCACGAAATCCCTGCGGCAGCGGATCCGCAAAGGCGAGTTTGAGATTCGCGTCGACACGGCATTCGCCGCCGTCATCGCGGCCTGCGCCGACCGGCCTGACGGCACCTGGATTTCGCCGGAGATCGCTGACATCTACACGCGACTCCACACGCACGGCTTTACACACTCGGTCGAGGCGTGGCGGGAGGGCGAACTCGTCGGCGGGCTTTATGGCGTGGCGATCGGCGGCGCCTTTTTTGGAGAGTCGATGTTTCACCGCGCGACCGACGCCTCCAAGGTCGCGCTCGTGGCGCTGGTCGAACGCCTGCGCGAGCGCGGCTTTGGGCTGCTGGACTCGCAATGGATGACGCCGCACCTGCGCAGCATGGGCGCGGTCGAGATCCCGCGCGACGAGTATCTCGCGCGGCTGGAGCAATCGCTGCGTCTGCCGGCCCGATTCGCGGATTGACAGCCCCCGCGCGGCCGCAGCGACCGACCGACAGTCGCGCCGGCCACCCCCGAGGCCTCGATTTTCATGCGGGATTCTCCGCGCGGTTTGCTACAATATCCCGTTTGGCCGCATGGGGTCGCTCCAACCTTGGCCCGGGAGCCCGATTTGCAGAAGCAGATTCGCGTCGTGGGCGCGCGACAGCACAATCTCCGCGACATCAGCGTGGACATCCCGCGCGACCAGCTCGTCGTGCTGACCGGGCTCAGCGGCTCCGGCAAGAGCAGCCTGGCGTTCGACACGATCTACGCCGAAGGCCAGCGGAAATATGTCGAATCGCTGTCGGTGCATGCCCGCGTCTTCCTGGAACAGATCGGCAAGCCGGATGTAGACCGGATCGAGGGCCTGCCGCCCACGCTGGCGATCGAGCAGCGGATCGGGGCGGTGAATCCGCGCTCCACGGTCGCCACCACCACCGAAATCTACGACTTCCTGCGCGTGCTGTTCGCGCGACTGGGACAGCCGCATTGCCCGAAGTGCGGCGAGGCGATACGCCCGCGCACGATCGATGAGATTGTCGATCAGGTGATGGCGTATCCGGACTCGGCCCGGGTGATGGTGATGGCGCCACTGGCGCGCGGACGCGTAGCCGACCCGCAGGCGATTCTGCGGCGCATCCAGCGCGAAGGCTTTGTGCGCGCCCGCGTCAACGGTGAACTCGTTGAGGTCGAGACGCTCGGCGACGCGGCGAGCCGCAAGAAGCTGGATATCGATGTCGTCGTCGACCGGCTGGTCGTGAATGGCGACATGCGGCGGCGGCTGGCGGACGCGGTCGAGTTATCGATGACGCTTGGCGAAGGCCAGGTCATCATCAGTCGCGGCAGCGGCGCGGAAAACGGCAAGTGGATCGACGAGACATTCAGTGACCGGCATGTGTGCATCACCTGCGGCGTCGGACTGAGCGAATTATCGCCGCGCGCGTTCAGCTTCAACTCGCCTTATGGCGCGTGCGAAAGCTGCGGCGGCCTGGGGGCGACGCTGCGGTTCGACGCCGATCTGATCGTCCCGGATGACGGCCTGTCGCTGGAGGCGGGCGCGATCGCGCCGTGGGCGAACGCCAAGCACAAACTCGGCGCGACACACCGCAACGCGCTGCGCGACATCTGCGCCGCGTTTGAGGCGAAGCTCGACACGCCGTGGCGCGACCTGCCGCCCGATGCGCGGCGGATCGTCCTGCACGGCGCGCAGACCCCGGAAGACAAAGCAGGCGGTTTGGACTTCGAGGGCGTGTTGCCCAACCTGCGACGCCGCTATCGGGCCGTCAGCGGCGATGGCGCGCGTGGCCGCTTCGGCGCGTACCAATCGGAGCATGTGTGCGAGGCGTGCGACGGCGCGCGACTCAAACCCGAAGCCCTGGCCGTGCGCATCGCCGGCCACAACATCAATGCGCTCTGCCGTCTGCCGGTGCATCGCGCCGTGTCGTTCTTTGATGACTTGCGGTTTGAAGGCGAAAGCAGCGCGATCGCCGAGCCGATCCTCTCCGAAGTGCGCCGACGCGTGCGCTTCATGGATCAGGTCGGCCTGGGGTACCTGAGTCTCGACCGCGCCAGCGCGACGCTGTCCGGCGGCGAGGCGCAGCGGATCCGCCTTGCGACGCAGCTCGGCAGCGGGCTGGTCGGCGTATGCTATGTGCTGGACGAGCCGACCATCGGTCTGCACCAGCGCGACAATGAGCGCCTGATCGCCGCGATTCGGCGGCTGGTCGATCTGGGCAACACCGTGCTCGTCGTCGAACACGATGAGGATGTGATCCGGGCGGCGGACTATCTGATCGACATGGGGCCCGGCGCCGGCATTCGCGGCGGCGCGATCATCGCCGAGGGGCCGGCGGATGTCGCGCTGGCCAATGAGAACTCGCTGACCGGGCGCTATCTGCGCGGCGAGTACGTCATTCACATCCCGGAAAAACGCCGGCCGCTCCGCCGCGCTGAATTGCTGGAAGTGCGTGGCGCCCGCGAAAACAACCTGAAGGACATCGATGTCCGCTTTCCGCTGGGCTTGTTTTGCGCCGTCACCGGCGTCAGCGGCAGCGGCAAGAGCACACTTGTCAATCGCACGTTGCTTCCGGCGCTGCGGCGGCGGCTGTATCGCTCAAATGAGCGCATCGGCGCGCACGATCGCCTTGTCGGCGCCAATAAGGTCGACAAGGTGATCGCGATCGATCAGGCCCCGATCGGGCGCACGCCGCGCTCCAATCCGGCGACGTATACCGGCGTGTTTGACGAGGTGCGCCGCCTGTACGCGCGCACGAAAGAAGCGCGGATTCGCGGATACAACGCCAGCCGCTTTAGTTTCAACGCCAAAGGCGGTCGCTGCGAAGCCTGCCAGGGGCAGGGCACGCGGCGGATCGAGATGCACTTTCTGCCGGATGTGTTTGTCGAGTGTGACGCGTGTCGCGGCACGCGCTACAACCGCGAAACGCTCGAGGTGCGCTATCGCGGAAAGTCCATCGCCGACATTCTGGCGATGCGAATCGAGGAAAGTCTGCGCTTCTTTGACAGCTTCCCGAAGATCAAGCAGGGCTTGCAGGCGTTGTCCGATGTCGGCCTCGGGTACGTGCGGCTCGGGCAGCCGTCAAACCAGCTTTCCGGCGGCGAGGCGCAACGCGTCAAGCTCGCGGCGGAACTCTGCAAACCCGCGACCGGGCAGACGCTGTATGTGCTCGACGAGCCGACGACCGGCCTGCATTTCGCGGACATCGACACGCTGCTGAGCGTGCTGAATCGGCTGGTGGACATGGGCAATTCGGTCATCGTGATCGAGCACAATCTCGACGTCATCAAAACCGCGGACTGGGTAATCGACCTCGGCCCCGAAGGTGGCGAGGCCGGCGGTCAGGTCGTGATCGAAGGCACGCCGGAAGACGTGGCCGCCAGCGCGGCGAGCCTGACCGGACGGTACCTGCGGCAAAAACTGAATGCGGCGGACGGCGAAACGGCGTTATCCGCTTAGTTTTGCTCGGCGCTTTGGCTTCCGCGGGGCGCGGCGGTCGCGTGGCGGCAAATCGCCGCTTATCGATCTCGCCGCAGCGCCGCTTCGTCGTGTTCGGGGTCCGCTCGCCGCGGCCCGTACCACAGATCCATGCCGTCGCGCTTGGTCGCCCGATGGCGCATCGCGCCGAAGAGCGTCCCGAGCAACTCAAACCCCGAATACGCCCGCAGCTTGCGCCCGGACGTCGTGATCCGCTCGCGCAGCACGGTAAAGCGCGTGTTGCGCGTCTTCGCGTAGCGGTCGAGCGCGCGGGCCATGATGACCTCCTCGCCGCCAAACACGTTCTCATCAAAGCCGCCGACCGCGTCGAACGCTTCGCGGGTGCAGAACAGAAACGCCCCCGGAGTCAGCCGCGACGCGGAATAGAGCCAAATCAGCGGCGGACCGAAAAAACGAAACCACAACGGGCGCGGCTCATCGAAGGCGCAGCGACAGCCACCGCCGACGATGGCGCGATCGCGCATCGCCTCCACTGCGGCCCGGGCAGTCTGGATCGGAACATGCGTATCCGCGTCAACAAAGATCAACATGGCGCCGCGCGCGGTTTTCGCGCCGGCGTTGCGTGTCGCGGAGATTTTTCGGTTACTCGTCGCGACGACGCGCGCTCCATGCGCCGCCGCCACCTCGGCCGTGGCGTCATCAGAAGCGTCATCGGCGACCACGACTTCATAGGGCTCGCCGATCGCGTCGCCCGCGGCGCGCAGCGTGTCAATCGTCGCGCCGATCAGGGCGGCTTCGTTATAAGCCGGGATAACAAACGAAAGGCGAGGCGCGGAAGTGCGCTGCATTGCGGACACGGTCACGAGCGCCCCTTCGTCAGTCAAACAGTCGCGGCTGGCGCGGGTCGTCCGCGGTCGAGCGAAACTCGCCGTCCGCCACGCGCGTCACGATGCGGGCCCCGTCGCGAATCTGTTCGACCGAGCGAATCACGGCGCCGGTCTTCGCGTCCCGCGTCATACTGTAGCCGCGCCGCAGGACGTGGGCCGGATCGCGGGCCTCAATCGCGTCAAAACGGGCCGCCAGACGGTTTCGGGCGTCGCGCAGCAGGATTTGCGTGGCCCGCTCCACCCGCTTCCGGGTCACCGCGAGGGCCGCGGCCCGCGCCGGCAGTGATCGCCGGGGGTCCGCCTGCCGCACGCGATTCTCCAGCGCCTCCAGCGTCAGTTTGCGGCGCATCGCGACCCGCTCGAGTCCGCGTTCGAGCTGCGCTGCGCGGGCTTCGACGCGACGCCGCTGCAGCGCAAAGCCGGCGCCCGCGCCGAACCGGATAACGGCGGTGTCGCAGCGCCCGAGCCGGGCCGCGGCCCGATCCATCCGCGCGCGGAGCGCTCGCGCTGCCCGCTCTTCCACGCGTGACAACGCGCCGCGCAGATCGCCCAGATAGCGCTCAGGCCGCCCGATGATCTCGCCGCGCTCGATCCCGCGCAGCCGAAGCGCCGCGCGCTCCAGAGCGTGCAGCGCGATGCGCGCGATCCGCGATTGTTGCTCGTGGATCGCGCCCAGCACGGCGCGAATGTCCGGCGTGATCATCTCCGCGGCGGCCGTCGGCGTCGCGGCCCGGGCGTCGGCGGCCATGTCGCTGATCGTGACGTCCACCTCGTGCCCGACCGCGCTGATGATCGGGATCTCACTATCCACAATCGCGCGGGCGACGATTTCCTCGTTGAACGGCCACAGGTCCTCGATCGATCCGCCGCCGCGCGTCACGATCAATACGTCGAGCCCGCCGATCTGTCCGCTGACGCGATTGGCGCGACGCACCGCGGCCGCGATCTCTTCGGCGGCGCCGTCGCCCTGCACCCGCACCGGAAACACGAGAAACTCGGTCAGCGGGTAGCGCCGCTGCGCAGTGCGCAGAATGTCGTGAATCGCCGCGCCGCTCGGACTGGTCACCAGGCCGATCCGCCGCGGCCGGGCCGGGATCGGGCGTTTGCGCTGCGTGGCGAACAGCCCCTCTTTTTCCAGCTTCTCGCACAACTGGCGAAACGCGAGCTCCAGCGCGCCGACGCCGCGCGGCTCCAGCTTGCGCGCCATGAGTTGATACTGGCCGCGCGGGGTGTACACCTCAATTGTCCCGGTCGCGATGATCTCCAGCCCGTCGGCGAGTTCGAATTTCAACCGCGCCGCGTCGCTGCGCCACATCACGACCCGCAGTTCGCCGCGGGCGTCTTTCAGTGTGAAGTAAATGTGCCCACTGTGCGGGCGCGACAGGTCGGCGATCTGGCCGAGGACATGCAACGTGCGCGGCACATGCTGGGCAATCGCGCCCTGGACCAGATCATTGACCTGGCTGGGCGTGAGCGGCGCGTCCGGCGAAGCGGGTCGCGCCCCGCGCCCGCCGCGGGCGCGCTGCGGATCGAATGGCAGACGCCCCGTCATGATCGAATCCAAGTGGCGGACATGCGCCCACTATCCGGCGCGAGATCGATGGCCGCAAGTCGGCGAATCAGTCCGCGCGCGTTAAGTCCTGGAGCCGTTAGTCGTCGTGGACCCCCGCCTGCGCGGGGGTGACGAAACGGTGGACCTCCACCTTGCGCGGGGGTGACGAAATAGAGAATGGGCGCCACTTCCGTCATTCCCGCGCAGGCGGGAATCCACGGAGTGAGAAGGCGTCGAGCACGGAGTGTAGGCCGAGTCCTGACGCCATTAGTCGTCGTGGACCCCCGCCTGCGCGGGGGTGACGAAACGGAGGACCTCACCTTGCGCGGGGGTGACGAAATAGAGAATGGGCGCCACTTCCGTTATTCCCGCGCGTCCACCGCCCACTTCCGTCATTCCCGCGCAGCGCGGGGGTGACGACTGAAGAACGGGCGCCTCTTCCGTCATTCCCGCGCATCCACCGCCCACTTCCGTCATTCCCGCGCAGGCGGGAATCCACGGAGTGAAGAGGCGTCGACCACGGAGTGCAGGCCGAGTCCTGTAGCCGTTAGTCGTCGTGGGCCCCCGCCTGCGCGGGGGTGACGTGTTTTTTTTGGGGGGGGGGACGCGATCGCTTGGTGGGCGCGCTCAGCCGCTCAGCGCGCCGCGGCGGGGGCCAGCATCGCCACTTCGTCCTCGCTCGCGCTCGCCAGCCGCACCGGCGTGGCCGGGATGCCGACAACGGTGGCCATCGGGGCGATATCTTCGATCACGACCGCCCCGGCGCCGACCACGCTTTCGTAGCCGATCGTGACGCCCGGCACGATCGTGGAGCCGATGCCGAGGAACGCGCCGGCTTCGACCTTCGCCCGACCCGCGACGCGCACGCCGGGGCAGATGTGTACGCCTTCGCCGATCATGGTCTGGTAGTCGACGATGCAGCCGGTGTTCAAAATCACCGAATCCCCGATCTGGCAGTTGGCGCACACGATCGCGCCGGCCGCGATGACGACATTGCGGCCGATTGTCGCGTTGTGCGCCAGCGTGGCGGCCGGGTGAATGGCGTTGACCAGTTTGAGGCCGAGTTGATCGACCTGTCGCGCCAGGCCGCGCCGCACGCCGTTGTCGCCGATCGCGATGATCACGGCCCCGGCGCCCTCGGCGCGGGCGATATCCGCGACGGCGTCGATCGGGCCGATGACGCGCAGGCCGTCCAGTCGCCGGCCGTGAATGTCGGGATTGCTGTCGAGAAATCCGACCGGCTCGCAGCCGCCGGACTGCTGCAGGATGTCGAGCACGACGCGGGCGTGGCCGCCGGCGCCGAGAATCAGGACTCGTTCGGTGGGATTCATAGGAAGTACATCGGTCTGTCGGCCGGGTCCCGCGGTGATTTGGGGCGGATCGGCGCAGGTGTGGCCCGGAACCGCTCCCGGATCCCGGGCGAAAGCTGCGCGGTCAACGTCGCCGATAATGAGGGTGTGCGCGTGGGAGTCGCGGGTCGTTCGCGCGGTCGGACGAACCATTGTCGGCGGTCAGCGTAGAAACAAGCTGAAGCCGACGGTTGGTTTGACCTGCTGTGCCGGCCCGAATAGATTTTTCGATCCTGATGGGACTTCTCCCAAGCCACAAGTAGCGGTTGGGTCGGTGGTTCTGAGCCGCTGTTCCTCTGAGTCGAGGCTGGAGGCGGATGGTCACGCTATGGCGACGATGCGATTGAGCCCGCGCACGCGCGCGGTGGTGATGGGCGGAAGTCTTTTCGCGATAATGGGTTGCGCGGCGTTGCCGCCCAACAGTTTCTTTGATCCGACGAAGGTCGGCGCCTTTCCGCGTGACATTCGCGAGGCCGGTATTCGGCGCGTCTTGTCGCCGCGCGAGGCGCCGGAAGGGCTGTCCGGGGCGCGCGAACCGTCGCCCGAGGATCTGGTCGCGCGGGCCGAGGAATACCGGGTCGGCCGTTTTGATCAGATTCAAATCTCGATTAATGACCTGCTGCGGCAGGGGGCGCCGTATCAATCCGCCCAGGAAGTCAACGCCAACGGGTTCATCCGCATCCCCGATATGGGGCCGATTTATGTCGCGGACATGACCGAACCTGAGATCGAAGATGAGATTCGCAATCGGCTGGTCGAAGCCGACTTGTTGCCCGATCCGATCGTGCAGGTCGTGGTCGTGCTGCGCCGCCAGCTGTTCTTCCATGTGCTGGGCGATGTGGTGCAACAGGGCACGTATCCGATCTCGCAGGCGGATCTGCGGCTGCTCGACGCGCTGGCTTTCGCGCGCGGCGCCGGGCCGCTTTCCAAGAAGCTGTATGTGATTCGTCGCGGCGGCGGCAAGCGGAAGTCGGCGCCGACGGCTCCGGGTGATGAGAAGCCGGCCGATGCGCCGTCACGCCTGATTATCGAACCTCCGACCGAGGGCGATGACGACTTTTTCGGCGGCAGCGGGGCCGTGCGGGATGTGCAATACGCGCAGGACACCGGCTCGTCCGATCCCGCGTTTGAGGATGTGATTTCACCGCGCGGCAGCCGCAACGCCGGCGCGACGCCTGCCATGCAGCCGCCGGCCGGAACGCGCGCGTTCGAGCCGCTGATGATCGATCCGGCGACGGGCGAGGCGCGCGAGGCGCCATCGCGGCCGACACTGGAGGCGCCGGCGGACGCGCCGGGCTGGAATCCGCAGGAAGATGAAGACGATTTCGACTGGTCGGATCTGCCGAGTTACGAGCTGGATCAGGAAGTGATCGAAATCGACCTCGCGTCGCTTCGCAATGGTGATCCGCGATACAATATCGTCATCAAAGACCGTGATGTGATTCGTGTGCCCGTGGCGACGGGCGTTTTCTACATGATGGGCGAAGTCGGGCGACCGGGCGTGTTCGCGTTCGGCGGACGTGAGATCACGCTAAAGCAGGCGATCGCGATCGCGGGCGGTTTTGGACCGTTGGCGTGGCCGCAGCGCTGCGAGATCATTCGGCGCGAGCCGGGCAGTGACACACAAATGACGATTCCGGTCGATGTGGACGCGATTTTCGCCGGACTGGCGGATGATCTGTTGCTGCGCGATGACGACATTGTCAACGTCGGCACGCACGTGGTGGCCCCGTTCCTGTTCGTGCTGCGGAATTCGTTCCGGTTTACCTACGGCTTCGGTTTTGTCTACGACCGCAACTTCGCGGATCAGGATTCGATCGCCGGGCGCCAGAATCCGGAGACGATTCAGCGTCAGGAAAGAGCGCAGCGCGGTCTGCCGTTCTAGGCGCCAAAGGGGGCGTGCGTTTTATGGAAATGCCTGCCGCCGCCAATTCGCGCTGGACCGTCCAGTTCTCGCGCCCCGCGCAGCTGCAGGCGGCGTTACTGCTGGCCGCGTTCTTGTTCGCGTTCTGGCGGGCGCTGCTGGGTCTCAAATACAAATGGCTGAACGATCAGGACTGGTCGCACGGGCCGATCATTCCGCTGTTCAGCGCCTATCTGGTATACATCAACTGGGAGCGCATCCGCGGGTTGCCGACGGGCGGGGCCTGGCTCGGCGCGCCGATCATGATCGCCGGACTGGGCGCGTATGTGCTGTTCACCTACGTCTACATCTACATCTATCTGCAATACGTCGCGATGCTGGTCACGCTTCTGGGCGTGATCATCGCGTGTTGCGGGCTGCCGGCGATGCGGTATCTGTTTGTGCCGTGGCTGTACCTGTTCTTCGCCGTCCCACTGCCGATGGGGATTTACTTTGCCCTGACGAACCCGCTGCGGCTGTTCGCGGCGTGGGTCGCGACCAGCGTGCTGAGCCTGGCGCCGAATCTGATCATCGAGCGGGTCGGGACCGGGATCATGTACGACCATCTGACGCTGGGCGTTTCCGGCAACCTGGAAGTCGCCGACGCGTGCAGCGGAATGCGCAGCACCATCACGCTGTGCGCGCTGGGCGTCGCGGTCGCGTTCATGTCGGATCGAAAGCTGTGGCAGCGCGTGGTGCTGATCGCGGCGTGCGTGCCGATCGCGGTGTTCTCGAACTTCATCCGCGTGCTCACGACCTGCTATCTGCACATTTATGTGGATCCGAAGTACGCCGAAGGCAACTATCACATGACGCTGGGCCTGGTCACGCTGCTGATCGCCTTTGGCATATTCAACGGGCTGGGCTGGATTCTGAACAATCTGTTCGTCGAGCAGGCGGACGACGACGACCCGGCGCCCGCCGCGGTCCGAAACAAGGCGAAACCGCGCCATGAGTGATACCGCGACCACCGAAGCGCCTGTGAAACCGGCGCCGGCTGCGCAGCGCGCAGCGCCACGCCCGGTCGTCGCGCCGGGCTGGGCCAGCCCGCGCTATTACTTTGCGCTGGCGGCGCTGGTGGTGTTTGGCGTTGTTCACATGATTGCGCAGGAGCGGTTGCAGCTGTTCTCACACAAGAATCCGCTGCCGCTGCTGAAGCCGTTGAGCGCCCTGGATACCGAAGCGCTGGCCCCGATGTATCGGCCGAGCGCCATTCAGCCGGAGCCGCTGAGCAGCGATGTCGAACTGACGCTGGGCACGACCGAGTACATCAGCCTGCTGCTGGATGACCTCACGCGCGATCGGACGGCCCCGGACGCCGTCGCGAACCTGTTCGTCAGCTATTACACCGGCAAGCCGGACATGGTGCCGCACATTCCCGAGCAGTGCATGGTGGCGTCCGGGTGGAAGCTGGTGGATGGTCCCCGCGTCGAGCAGATTCCGGCCCGCGACATCGACGGCAATCCGATTGAGATCGGCATGGCCGTGTGCGAATTCGAGCGGCGCGACAAGCGGGGCGTCAATGACAATCTCCGCCGGACGGTCGCGTATTTCTTCTTTGCGAACGGTGGTTATTACGCTGACCGCGCCGGCGTCCGTTATGCGACACAGAACCCGGGCGCGCGTCACGCTTTCTATTCCAAGGTGGAGTTGTCATTCAACGCCAGCCTGGCCGGGGCCGCCGACGGACGCCTGCTCGCTGACCGCGAGGAGACGATTCGCGGCGCCGAGCGCCTGTTGAAACAGGTGTGGCCGTTGCTGTTGCGCGAGCACTACCCGGACTGGAAGGCCGCTGAGAAAGCCGCATCTGAGACCCCGTAGTTACGGGAGAGAGGCCGACGTCATGGCAAGAAAAAAGCAAGGGCTGAATAAGAACCTGGTCGCCGGACTGACGGCGTTCATCATCGTCGGCTGCGCCGGCGCGGTGTTTCTGATCACGCCGCAGCTCAGCAAGCGGCCGCCGGACTTCTGGGCGGTCCGGGCGCGGAACGCGATCAGCACGGGCGACACGCGTCGCGGGCAGCAGCTTTTCCTGCGGGCGTTCCAGGTTGAAAAGGAAACCAAGTATCTCGTCGAAGCCGCGGACGCGATGTATGAGAGCGGTCAGATCGGCGACGCGATCACACTGCTGCGCCAGGCGCACGCGCAGGACGCACGCAGCGTGCCGGTGCTGGAGGCGCTGGTCGGGCGCTTGTGGGCCCTGCGCAGCTACATCCCGCTGTGGACGGACCTGCGCGATCTGTCGCAGGAACTGATCGAGCTCGATCCGAAAAACGTGCTCGGGCTGACGGCCCGCTCGGCGGCGCTCAGCCAGCTCGCCGCGCAGGACCCGAGCTATCCGGAGCTTGCCGAGGAGGCGATGCGGGCCGCGACGGAGATCGCGCCGACCGATCCGCGCGTCGTGTATGTGCTGGCGGAGCGCAAGCTGCTGGCGGCCCGCGATCTGGCGGTGCAGGCCGGGCGGCGCGTCGATGACGCGACACGCGCGCAGATTGACGCGCTGCGCGAAGAGGCGATCGATATTCTCAAACGTGGCATCGCGGACAACCCGGCCGATGAGGACCTGGTCGGCGCCGCCGCGAATCAGTACGTCGCGCTGCAGCGCTGGGACGAATGTGAAGCGCTGTATCTCGCGGCGATCGCGGCCAATCCGAAGACCGTCGAATTGCGTTCGCAGTTTGCGGCCATGCTTTATGAGCGCGCCCGCCAGGATGAGACGCTGAGCGACGACCAGAAGCAGCAGTTGCTGGGCCGCTCGATCACGCGCGCCCAAGAGGCGACGCAGCTTGACAAGGCGGAGTACGCCGCCTGGCTGTACGCAGCCAAGGCGCAGAAGCGGCTGTGGGAGCTGAGCGGCGAGTGGGAATCAGACCGCATCGCGCTGCAGAAGCAACTGCTCGACGGGCTGCGCGACGCCGTGGACGAAACACGGCACATGGAAACGCTGACGGCCCAGCTGGGCCGCGGCGATCTGCTGTCGCTGCTGTTTGAGGCGTTTGATCTCGCGATCAAGGGGGCCGTTGAGTCCAGCGGCGCTGATCGCGCCTACGCGATGGAGCGTTCCGAGGGTTTTCTCGACGAAGTGCGACGCGAGTTTCCCGGCCACCTCTACAGCCACATGCTCGAAGGCCGCCTGCTGATTCTCAAGGAAGATGTTGACGGCTCGATCGCGGCGTTTCGCGCGGCGGCGGAGCAATCGGCGGATCAGCCGCTGTTTAACGCCGACGCGAACGAAAAACTGTCTTATCTGTATAAGCGCAAGGGGCAGGAGGGCATCGCGCTCGAGTGCGGGCAAAAGGCGATCGACGGAAAGATCGCGCTGGGCATCAAGCCCTCGCACGACCTGCTGGCCCATTTCGGCCAACTGCTGGTGTTGTTGAAGAAGCCGACCGAAGCGCTGGAGTTCGTGGTGCGTTTCGCGGACGATCCGGAGCACATCGACTTCTTGCGCATTCAGGCCGACGCGTATCGACAGCTCAACCGCCAGGATCAGCTCAACGCGGTCGTGGCGAAGATCAACTCCAAGCTCGGCAGTGACGAGGCGTCGCTGCTGCGCGCCCGGCTGGCGATGGTGCAGCAGAAGTGGGATGAGGCGTTGGTCGAGTTGGAATCCCTGCTCGAGAAGTCGCCCGAAAACACGAATCTGTTGCGCACCTACTGCAGCGTGTTGATCTCAGCGGATCGTAAGGGCGATGGCGTCGCGTTTTTGGATCGCCATAAGGAGCGCGTGTCCGATCCCAAGGTGCTGCGTTTCATTGAGGCGCAGCGGATCGCGATGTCCGCCGATGACCCGGACGCGGTGGTCGATCAGTTGCTTGAAATGATCAAGGACAACCCCGATCCCGTGGCCCGCGCTGTCGAAACTTACAACGTCTGCCTGGCCGCCGGCCGCAATGAGCAGGCCGCCGCCGCGCTGGATGAGCTCGAAGCGGCTTTTCCGGACGAGATGCCGATCGTCGAACAACAGTTCAACGTGCGGCTGCGTCTGAAGCAGTATGACCGGGCGCGCGAATACGCGAACAAGCTCGTCGCGGCCGACTTTGACCGCGTCGGCGGCGCGACATTCCTGGGCGAGCTCGCCATATCGCAGGGCGACGCGGAAACCGCGCTCAAGCAGTTCCGGCTGGCGGAGCAGAAATTCCCGACCGACTATCAGGCCAAGATTCGCGTCGCCCGCGCGCTGTTGCTCGCGCGGCGCATCGACGAAGCGCGGATCGTGCTGCAGGCGGCGATCGATCTGGACCCGGGCGAGTTCGCGGCGCACCGCCTGTTGTACCTGGCGTACAACGCGCTGGGCGAAACGGAACTGGCGGAGGAAGAGCTGGCGGTCGCGGCCGAGATCAACCCGGATGATCCGTTCATCAAGGAACGCAGCGACCTGCTGGAGGAGCGCGCCAACCCGCGCGCCGGCATCGCCAAGCGTGAAGCCAAAATGAAAGAGGCCCCGGACGACACCGAGAACATGCTGCGGCTGGCGTCGCTGTACATGGCGGTCGGCGACCTGGACAAGGCCGCCGAGCGGGCGGCGGCGGCGTTCGAGAAGGCGCCGGGGGATCGGGCCGCGCTGCAGGTCAATCTACAGATCATCATTGAGCAGATGAGCCGCGCAGAGATCGCCGCGCGCGGGGCGATCGTCGATCGCGCCGTGGCCATGGCTGAGCGATACATGGAGGCCAGCGACCTGGCCGGGAAGATCGCCGGCAAACTGACGCTGGCGACGTTCTATCAGGCCATTGGCGGCGGTCGGCTGGTCGATCCATCGGCGGCTTTCACGGCGATGCGTGGCTATCTGGAGGAGATCATTCGCGACGCGGATCAGCTGGCCGACGCCGACCAGCGTGGCGCCGCGAAGCGCGACGCGCAGATGCGGCTGGTGCTGTTCTACGACCAGTTGATGGGCGATCAGGCGGCGGCGCTGGAGGCGACGCGCGTGGCGCTGGGGTTTGCGGAGCCGGGCACGCCGCAAGCCGCTGACGTGCGATTCCGCATCATCACTTATCTGCTGAAGCTGAAGCGTTTTGATGAACTTGATACGGAGGTCAGCGAGTTTCGCAAGCTGTTCCCGCAGGACCCACGGGGCATGATCGCGCGCGCCCAGTACTACGTATTCAAGCCCGGCAGCGTGGCGGATGAGCGCGAGCGGCTGGAGAAGGCGCTCGAAGAATTGAATCTGGCGATCCGATTGAACGATCGCGATTCCGGCACGATGCAGCTGCGCGGGCAGGTGCTCGGCAACTTGCAGCGTTACTCCGAGGCGCTGGATGACCTGCGCCGCGCCGAACGGCTGGCGTCAAACCCGCGAGCCAAGCTCAGTATCCGCAACAACATCCACGAGGTGTATCGCGATTCCGGTCAGATCGAGCTGGCCGAGGCGGAACTGCGCGCCATTCTGAAGGACTTCAACTCGCCGCAGGAGTACGTCCAGAAGCTGGTCGACTTCTATGTCGCGAATGGCAAGAGCGACGCGGCCAAGACGTTTCTGACGGAGCGCATCGCGAAGGACGGTTCCAGCCCGATTCTTTACTATCAACTCGGTCGGCTGCACGCGCGCGACCGCCAGTTCGTCGCGGCGATCCCGCATTATCGAAAGGCGTTCGAGATTACCGCGGCGCTGAAACACCCCGAAGGCCAGGCGATGGCGACGCAGATGCTCGCCTCATTGCTGGAGACGATGCTGCAGGCCGATCGCGCCGCGGAAGCGGCCAAGACGTACGCGGACGCCGGTCCGCTCGGCCGCAACCCGATCACGCGGACCTGGGGCGCCGAGGCGATGTACAAGGCCGGCGACGTCGAGGGCGCGATGCGTGAGTTCCGCGCGGCCGTGAAGGCCGCCGCGGAGGGCGCTCAGTTCGCGGTCGTCAGCGGGCGCGTGTCGAAGGCGCTCGGAGCGGCCCGGGCCGCGGAAGTGTTTTCGACCGTGGCGGACGAGATGGATGATCCCCAGATCAAGGCGCGCCTGCGCGTCGCGGTGGCGAACGCATGGTTCAGCGGCCCAGCCGAAGACGACGCGCGCCGCGGGCTGGAGGTCATCAACCAGGTGCTCGCCGGGCTCGAAAAGACGGATGGTGTGCGGGTCGAAGCCCTGTTCGTTCGCGCCCAGTTGCTTGAGCGCGTCGGCGACGCGGAGGGCGCCCGCAAGGACTACGAGACGCTGCTGGAGTACAACGCTGAGAATGTCTTTGTGTTGAACAACCTGGCGTTCCTACTGGCCGACAAGCTGGATCGCCCGGAAGAGGCCCGCGCCTATGCGGAGCAGCTGCGCCTGCTCGGGGCCGACAATCCGATGGTGCTCGATACGATCGGCTGGGTTTACTTCCGGCTCGGTGAAGTCGAAGAGGCGGAGCGGATTTTCCGGACCGCGTTGCGGATTCAGGCCGACGCCCTGGCCCCGCGGTGGCACTTGGCGCGGGTGCTGATCGCCAGTAACCGCGCCGGTCAGGCGCGAAAAGAACTCGAACGCCTGCGCGATGACGCCCGTAAAGTAGAGGACAACGCGTACATTACCCAGGCGGAGGAAGCCCTGCGCAACCTCCGCTGATGGCCGGGGCGCCGGCGGGTCGGCATTTTCAGCCGATTCCGCGAAACGGCCGATAAACTAGAGAAGGACCTACGGGAAACGGCATGGACACGCCTGCAAATCAAGACGCGCTCGCCCCTTACGAACCGCCACCGCCGCTGGCCGGCAGCAGCGGCTATGTCGCGGCGGCCAGCGCGCCGCCGGGGTTGAACTTCTCGGATGTGATCCGCGTGGTGAAGCAGCGCAAGCTGATGATCATCACGACGTTCATCCTTTTGTACATGCTGGTGGGGGCGGTGACGCTGCTGGTGCGGGTCAAGTTTCCGCTCTGGCCGAGCGAGGCGATCCTGGAACTGGAGCCGCCGCGTCAGCCGTTTGACATCAGCGACTCCGGCTGGGAACAGCCGAAGGCGCAGGAAAGCCAGTTGCGAACCGAATCGCTGAAGCTGCGTCAGATCGGCTTGTTGTTGGACGTGCTGAAGGATGATCAGGTCAAGGCGACGAATTATTACCGTCAGTTCAACGATGCGCTCAAGTGCGCCAATGAGTTACAGGAAGACCTGGTCGCGGCGCCGATTCCCGAAAGCTCGCTGATTCGCGTGTTGTTCGCCAGTCGCGACCCGAAAGAAGCGGAGCTGATTGTTCAGAAGGTCGTCACCACCTATACCAACCGCTACAAGACCGAACAGTCGGACGAGTTGTTCAAACAGATCAAGAACATGAACGACGCGGCCAACAGCCTGAAGAGCCGCCTGGACTTGCAGCTGGAAGAGCTGAAGCGCTTCCGCGAGCAAACCGACATTAACGCCGCCGAGCGCGACCAGTTTTCGGAGCAGCGCTATGTCGCTGATCTGCTTTCGCGCAAAGCGTCACTCGAGGCCACGGGCAGCGCGCTGGAGACCCAGATCAACGGTCTGCGCGGGCTGGATCCGGGTTCGATCCCGCTGACGGCGGAGCAGAAGCTGATCGTCGAATCGGACCCGGTGCTGCGGCTGTATCGCAACCAGGTCGAGGCGCTGGACATCGAGATTCGCACGGCGCTGAAGGTCGTGGGAGATAATCACCGCGATTTGCGCCTGCTCCGCGAACGCCGTGACGCGGCGTACGAGAAAGAGATCGGCCGCCGTGAAGAACTGATCTCGCAGGTGCGCGAGCGCGAAATCAATACGCTGCGCCAGGACTTTGCCCAGACCCAGAGCGTGCTATCGCGCGTGCTCGATCAGTTGGAAGAAGCCGAAGCGAAGCAGCGCGACTTCAACCGCAACGTGCAGCAGGCGAATCAACTCGTGGACGCGTCGGATCTTACCCGCAAGCAGTGGGAGCGCAGCCTCGACCAGGTGCAGGAGGCCGAAGCGGCGCTGAAAGAACGCCAGCGCGAGGCCCGCCTGAAGGTCTATCAGGGCGCGACGCGCCCCAACGAGCCCAGCCGGCCGAATCTCCCGCTGTTCCTTGGCGGCGGCTTTGTGATCGCGCTCGGGTTGAGTTTCGGTCTGGCCTTCCTGCGCGAGTTCACCGACAAGGCGATCCGCACACCGATTGACGTGGCGCGTTACGGCCATCTGTCAGTGCTCGGCGCGATCCCGCTGCTGGACGACGAGGAAGCCGAGGACATCGAGGAGATCGAGGAGGCCGTTCGCAAGGCCCCGCACTCGCTGGTCGCGGAATCGTTCCGCAAGGTGCGGACGAATCTGCGGTTCTCCGGCCCGCCGGAGGCGCAGCGCGTGGTGCTGATCACCAGCCCCAGTCCGGAAGAGGGCAAGACCGCCGTCTCGGTCAACTTGGCGATTACCTACGCCTTCAGCAACGAGCGCGTGCTGCTCATCGACTGCAACTTCCGTCGACCGGCGATTCGGGCGCTGTTCCCGCACACGCGGCCGGAGGGATTGAGCAATTCACTCGTCGGCTCAGGCGATCCGCTGCAATATGTCACCAAGACCGACCTGCCGAATCTGGATGTGCTGACCAGCGGGCCGATGCCGCCGACGCCGGCGGAATTGCTGGGCTCCAAGCGGATGATGGAAATCCTCAACGCGGCCCGCGCTCGCTATGACGCCGTGATTATCGACGGGCCGCCGGTCCTGCTGATGAGCGACGCCAATGTGCTGGCGACGCTGGTGGATGGCGTTGTCATGGTGGCCCGTGCCGACAGCGGCACGAAAGGCGCGCTGGGCCGCGCCCGCGATCAGATCGAGGCGCTGAATGCCCGCGTGATCGGGGCCGTGCTCAATGGCGTCCGGGCCCGCGCCGGCGGTTACTTCCGTCAGCAGTACCGCGACTTCTACGAGTACACGAGCGACGAAACGATCCCGTCCGATCTGCCCGGCTTGCTGGCGGATGGGGACGAATCGAAGCAGCCGGACGAGGATAAGGACGACGACAAGGCCTAGGCGGCTGGAACCCAGCCGCCGTCGGCAGCGGCCGAACGTGTTCAACCGTGTCAGCGTCTTGCGCAGCGGGCCGGCGGCGTTCCGTCGTTCTGATCCGCGTCAGCGCAGGAACGCTTTGCCCAGCAATCGGCGAATCGTCGCGATCTGTCCGGCGTGAAAGGCCTCATGCCGGGCGCAATGGCTCAGCACGCCGCGCTTGTCGCGGTAGTGCGGATGCGGCTGGCCGTCTTTCCCATACGCCGGTTCGGCCAGGACGCTGTCAGGCGTGGCGCGAATCGCGGCGAGCACCTGCTGGTGCGTTTCCGCCATCACGCGCTGGATTTCGGCGGGCGTCGGGTAATCATGTTCCTGCGCGCTCTTGACGACCTCGCCGATCGGGAAATGCGCGGCGAAGGCGGGCGCGACCACGCTCGGTCGCCCGAGCGCGCGGAGATTGACGAGCAGATCCTCCGCACAGGCCAGATGACCGCATAGCCACAGCGCATGCCCCATGCCGGGAGCGGGTTGAAACGTCCACTCGTCGCCTTTGAGATCGGCGATCAACTTCAGGGTCCATTCGCGCGTGCCTGCCATCTGGTCCGCCATGATTTCGCCGAGCTTCATGCGTCGCTCCGTCCTGTGGTTTGTCGAATCCGAGACCGATCGCGCGACCCGCCGTCGGGATGTTCTCGTGCAGAGTATAATTGCCACGGTTGGCGCGGAAAGCGACCGCGCGCGTTTCTAACCCTCATCGGCCACGTCGAATGCCGCAACGCGCATCTGAACTTTCACGCGCCTGGCTCGCGCTGGTGGGGCTGGGCATTCTCGCCGGCACGCGCTGGCCACCGATCGCGGTTCCCGCGGTCTGGCTGCTCGTGAATTACTGGCCGGGTCGGCTGGCCGCCGAGCTGCTCGGAATCGATCGCGATTGGGATCGGCTCGGCCGTCAGGTCCTGTTTGTCTGCCTGTCGCTCGCGGTTGCTCCGTTGTTCTTGCACGCCTTATGGACGTATACGCACGACGAACTGGCGCTGCTGCTTTCGCTGATGGGCGTGCTGTTCGTGGGGCAGGCGTGGGTCGCGTTGCGCCGCGCCCGGCGCCGACCAGCGCCGGCGCCGACCGAAGCGCCGCTGCGTTTTTCCGACGGGAGCGGGACGCAAATCGCCTTCCTCGCTCTGGCGGCGTTTCTCGCCGCGTGCTGCCTGCTGACCCAATGGCCGACCGTCATTGACGGTGTAGCGCTTCCGGTGGCGCTGCACGATTACATCAAACACCATGCCGTGATGCTCTCGCTGGAGTTACGCCCGCTGCCGCTCCGCAATGTCTTCTATGCCGACGGCTTTGATACGCCGACTTACTACTACCACCTGTATTACCTGGCCCCGGCGACGGTCCGTGTCGTATGTCCCGGCGTGCCCATCAGTCTGGCCTACGGCCTGCAACAGGCGACCGTCGCGACCGGCCTGATCGGCGTCGCATGGCTGATGATCAAGCGGCTGACGCGCGCGGACGCGCCGGCGCTGTGGGCGGCGCTGTTCATGAGCGTCGTCGGCGGCCTGGATGTTGTCATGCTCCTCGTCAGGGGATCGCGTTCGATCACGCTGGACGCCTGGGCGGATCCGCTGGTGCGGATTCATAATCTGCTCACGCAGATCATCTGGACGCCGCAGAACACGCAATCGCTGCTGATTGCGCTGGTCGGCGCGTTTCTACTGTCGCGCATCGGATGGCGCCGGGCGTGGTTTGTGCTCGGCCCGTTGCTGATGACGAACTTGATCGGCGCCGGCGTGTGGGTCGCGATGGGCGTGGCGGTCGGCCTGCTGTTGTGGACGCCGTTGACGATCCTCAACGCGCCGGACACATGGCGCGGCATGATCCGCCGATTCGGCGGGGCCGCGGCGGTCGGCCTGCTGATGGCGGTGTTCGCCGGGCCGCTCCTGCTGGGCTATGCGGAAATGGCGCGGCGGACGGGGCGCGGCTTGACGGCGATCTGGCCGGAGTTACCCGCCGACGCGTGGCCGGTGCTGTTCGCGCCGGGGCCATTGGCGAATCTGGTCGACTTGCCGCGATTGATGCTGCTGGAGTTCGGCGCACTGCTCGCGCTCCCGCTGCTGCTGCCGCGGCGCGTGTGGCGGATCGTGGCGGCGGATGCCGGTTGGCGGTTGCTGTTGATTTGCGCCGGCGTCGCGCTGTTCGGCTTCGTGACGTTTCGCAGCACATTCTCGTACAACGATTTTGGTCACAAGATCATGCTGTTGGCGCAGGTCTGCGGGGCGCTGCTTGCCTCGCTTGTCTTCTGGCGCGGGCCGGCGCCATCCGCCGGACGCTTGAACACCTGGGCGCCGATCGGCCCGGCGCGCTGGGTCGCGGTGGGCGTGATTTTCCTGACGGTCGCGCTCGGTTCGGCGGTGGGCGTGTTTCAAACGCCGCTGGCGGCGATCCGGCGCTGGACGCCGCCAGACAGTCAGTTTGCGTGGCTGATTCCGGAGCGGGCGGGAGTGGCCCGCGCGGAAGCGGGTTTGACGGAATTCGTGCGCGAGGACACGCCGCGAGACGCCGTGATTCAGCCGGATTGCGGGCCCGAGCGCGTGTATCTGCCGCAGTTGACGAATCGGCGGCTCGGCATCGCGATCCTCGACCCGGACACCGAGGTCTTTTATCCGCGCGACGCGGCGGCGCGGGCGGCGACGCTGGCGGAGGTACAGGCGGCCCTCAGTCAATGGGGAAACGCCGCGAGGGCGGCCGAAACGCTTCGCGCGCATGGCGTGACGCATGTGTATGTCGGTGTCATCGAACGCGAGCGGTGGACGCCCGCTGCGCTGGAAAAGTTCAGCGACGCGGCGCACTTTGAACAGGTCTACACAGATTCCGTGGGCGCGATTTTTCGGCTGCGTCCCGCGTCGGCCGACTGATCGCCTCCGGTCGGGGGCACGCGCAGGTAGCGCAGCGCGACCAGCGCCACCAGTGACGTGGCGGCCGCGACCGCAAACGCGACAGTGAAGTCATAGTTTCTCGCCAGCATTACGCCCGCCAGCGCGACCGCCCACGACTCGCACAGATTCGTCGCGCCCATGAACGCGCTGAAGCTCGTGCCGCCGGCGGACGGCTCGGTCAGATCCATGAACATCGCATAACTCGACGCGATCAACACGCCGGCCGCCACGTAAACCGGCGCGGCGGCGATCAGCAGGAACAGTTGTGGAACGGACAGCGTATCGCTTACGCGAAGGTCGGCCGCGCTCGGCGCCGGCAGCACGGCATCGACGGCGCACAGCGCCGCCACGGCCGCGGCGACGAAAACCACAGACCAGCCCACCAGGCGGCGGCGCTCGACGCGATCCGCCGCCCAGCCGCCGATGAAGGCGCCGAGCACAAGCGACGCGATCACGGGGATCGCGAGAAAAAGGCCGATGTCGCCGGACGCGACGCCGCGCGACTTCAGGAAAGGGCCGATCAGTCCGCCGACCGCTTCAAACCCCGCGCCGGCGGTGGCGGCGATCAGCAGCCCGATCCACGTCGCGCGCCGCGCCAGCGTTGTGGTCAGCGCGTGGACAAACTGATGTACAACGCCGCGACCGGTATGCGCGTCGGTCGCGGCGGCGGCGGGCGCGTGCCAGACGACGATCATGGAGAACCAGATGCACACGAGTAGCACGATCACCACGTTCTGCGCTCCGATCCACTCCTCGGCTTTCAGCGCCAGCCCGCCGAAAATCGCGCGGCCGAGCAGCATGCCGCCCTGCATCCAGGCCGTAACGCGCCCGCGCTCGTGTTCGTCAACAGTCGCGATCGCGAGCGCGTCGATGCCGACATCCTGCGTGGCGGCGGCGAAGGCGTGGCCGATCAGCAGCCATGAAGCGAGTTCGAGCGCGGTGTGCAGTGGGATGAACGCCAGCGGCAGGAGCGTAAGCCCCATTGCGATTTGCGCGGCGGTGATCCAGCAACGATAACCCCAGTAACGGCCGCGCAACGCGTCGACACCCGGCGCCCACAGGAACTTCAGCGCCCATGGCAGCGCGAGCAGCGCCGTAAGGGAGGCGACCTTGTCCGGCTGCATGCCGGCGTCGATGAGCCGCGTCGGCATCGCCCACCACACATACCCGATCGGCGCGCCTTCGCTGAAGTACAGCGCCGCGAAGAGCAGGCGCCGACTGAGCGGCGTACTGCCGGTCGGGCCGGGCATCGGTCGTCAGACCTCCTCGGGGCCGTGGTCGGGGTCGTTGTAGCGGACGGCGTAGAGGTCCTTGCGTCGGTCGGTCCAGGGGCGGACGGTTCCGTCGATGCGGTTGCGGCGCAGCAATTCGAGATCGACATCATGCACGACGATCGTTTCGATATTCGGCATGCTCTCCGACGCGACCGCGTCGCGCGCGAACGGGAAGTCGGACGGCGTGAGCACCGCGCATTGCGCATAGTGCATATCCGCGTTGTCGATGAAGGGCATCATGCCCGCGCAGCCGGCGATGGCGACATACATCTGATTCTCGATCGCGCGGGCCTGGGCGCAATGCCGGACGCGCAGATAGCCGTAGCGCTCATCGGTGTTGAAGGGCACGAACAGAATCTTCGCCCCACGCGCCGCGGCGACGCGCGCGAGTTCGGGAAACTCCACGTCATAGCAGATCAGGATCGCGATCTTGCCGCGATCGGTGTCGAACACTTCCACGCGATTGCCGGGGCTGACACCCCACCAGCGCTGCTCATTCGGCGTGACCTGAATCTTGTATTGCTTCTGAATCGTGCCATCGCGACGGAACAGGTACGAGATATTGAACAGATCGTCACCTTCGACCGCGAATTGCGAGCCGCCGATGATGTTGACGTTGTAACGAATCGCCATGTCGCCGAAGAGGTCGAGATACTGCGGCGTGTACTCCGCGAGTTTACGGGCGGCGAGCGCCGGGCGGCTGCTGTCCACCAGCGCCAGCAATTGCGTGGTGAACAACTCCGGAAAGACGACAAAGTCAGACTTGTAATCGGAACCGACATCGACGATGAACTCGCACTGCTTTGTGAACTCCTCAAAGCTCTCCACGCGGCGCATCATGTACTGCACGAGGCACAGGCGCACGCGCGTGACGGCCTGAAAACGCCGGTGCGGGTGCCGCACATGATCGAGATTGATCCACTCCAGAAACGTCGCGTAGCCGCGTGAGGCGGTATCGCTGGGAAGATAGTTCGGAATCATGCCGCGCAGCGCGAAGCCGTTCGACAATTGCACGGTCAGCACCGGGTCAAACAGCTTCTTGGCGACGACATGCTCGACGTACTCCGTTGCGCTCATGTTGTCGGCGTGCGCGCCGTAGCCGGGAATCCGCCCGGCGATGATGCTGCGCTTCAGGTTGCGTTCGCGGGCCAGCAGCTTGCGGGCGTCGTAAAGCCGGCGGGCCAGCTTCAGGCCGCGAAACTCCGGATCGACCATGATCTCGATGCCATACAGCGTGTCGCCGTGGTCATCGTGATTGCGGATAAAGCCGGAATCGGAAATGACCTTCCAGTCATGCCAGTCTTCGTACTGATCGAAATCTACGATCAGGCTGGCGGATGACGCGACGATCTGGCCGTCGTATTCGACGCACACCTGCCCGTCCGGGAATATGCTGATCTGGCTCTCAATCTGCTCACGCTGCCACGTCGCCATGCCGGGAAAGCAGCGTTCCTGCAAGCCGACCAGCGCCTCAAAGTCTTCCACGCGCAGCGGGCGCACGAGCAGTTTGGTTTCGAATTCCGCCAGGTCAATCGGCGGAACCTGTTCCGGCATCTGCTGGGTATCGTCGGGATTCATGCGGGCCAGTGTACCGTAACGCGCGTAACGTGGCCAAGCTCGGGCGCTTGTGTTAGCGGCGGCGACGCTTCTTGGGCTTCCGCCCCGCGGGCTCATCCCCCTCGAACAAGTCACTCGGCGCGGGCTCGGCCGCCTCGTTTTCCGGAACGATGACCGTTGATTCGTCGAAGCGCGGCGCGGCCTCCGCCTTTTCAATCGGCTTGCCGTCTTCGTCGAGCTCGACATCCGCTTCCGCCGTGCGCTCCAGGGCAATCGCCTGCAGTTCGCTGAGCAGTTTTTCTTCCGACGCCCCGCTCAGATTCGCCAGCGCTTCGGCCACATCCGGAATGTATCGCGAGAAGATGTTGCGCTTGTCCGCTTCCAACTGCTGCCGGCGACGGCGACGGATATAGGACGCGACCTTGCGCCCGCATTCCTGCAGCGCGAGGCGCATCTCCTTGCGGATCTCGTCGTAGTCGGCAATCGCCTCTTTCGATTCTGACGTGAACGGGACCCACACGCTCGCCATGTGGACCATCACGACCAGCGGCCCGACCGGCAGCGATCCGCCCGGCTGACTGACGCCGTAGTTGCGCCAGTCCACTTCCATCACACTCTTGAACGCCGCGCAGGCCGACTGCTGATACAGCAGCGGCACACGATTCGCGAAGCGGATCACCCGCGCCGCCTGATCGCCCGGCAGCGCGCCGCCAAACGCCATCGCGATTTCGATCTGAAACGGATTGCCGCGATACACGGCCGGCGAGCGCGTCGTGGCCGTGAAGAACTCGGCCTTGACTTCCTTCAGCAGGCCGGACAGCAGGTTGCGCACGCCGATCGGCGCGAGACAGTCTGTTGGTGGCGCCGAGATTTTGACGGTCTGCATCGCCTGATAGAGTTTTTCGACGTCGTGGGCGCCGATCGTGGCCGGCGCCGCGCGGTCACTCAGTTTCGCGGCCTTGCAGATCGCGCCGGCGACGCGGGCCGAAACGCGGCTGAATTCCGCCTGGAGAAAACCGCCCAGTTTCACGCCCTTGGCGTCCTTCAGCATCTTCATCAGCACGCCGAGTTCGACACCATAGGGGTGCGGCTTGATTTCCTTGGTCTCGGGCGGCGCTTCGGTCGTCGCGCGTTCGAACGCGCGATGCTCGCCGGTGGGCGCGGCGTAGTGGATTTCAGCGTGCGGATTGGCGATCGCGGTCTGTTCGATGTACTCGTCCACCGACTGCCGCCCGCGGGCGTAACTCGCTTCGAGTTCAATCGCGACCTGCGTGCCCTGCTCCCACGGCACATCGACTTCCTCGTCGTGCACGACATCCGGCCGATTCTGGCGGGTGTCGATCTGAATCTGAAAGTGATGGGCGGCCTTGCGCGGACTCGTTCGCGATGTGACGTGCACGCTCTTGCCCGTCGTCAACAGGCCGTACATGCCCGCGGCCGAGATGCCGATGCCCTGCTGGCCCCGCGACATCTTCAGCCGGTGAAATTTCGAGCCGTACAGCAGCTTGCCGAAGATATTGGGGATCTGCGCGCGGACGATGCCGGGTCCGTTGTCGCGCACCGTCACGCGAAAACGCTCTTCCGCGAGCTGCTCGATCGTGACGTGAATCACCGGAAGAATGTGCGCTTCTTCGCAGGCGTCGAGGCTGTTGTCGACGGCTTCCTTCACCGTGGTCAGCAGCGCTTTGCGTTTGTTGTCGAAACCCAGCAGGTGGCGGTTTTTCGCGAAGAATTCGGAAACGGAGATATCGCGCTGCCGCGTCGCCATGGTCTCAGCGGTCACGGGCTTCGTCGCTTTGGCGCGCTTTGGCGGTTTTTCGGCGGTTTCGGGCTGGCCGGCGGATTTTGAGGAGCGACGGGACGACTTGGCGGCGGACACGATCGGCGTTTCTCCCGGCTTTACGACCGCGGGCGGCGCTTCCCGCGGGGCGACCGGCGCCGGATTCGGCGATGCGACATCAAACAGCGAGGCCCCACCCGAATCTCGCGCCTTGCGACCCATTCCGCCCGCTCCAATTCCTTCACACACAATTTTCCGCACCCGGCGGCGGGCAGAACATAACCGCATCCGGCGGCAGTCGCCACGCGGCTCCCGCCGGAATTGACTAAGTTGTGTATGCGGATCGAAGCGAAAGAATGAACCTGGCCCCGAGCGAAACACGCCACCGCCGCGCCGATCGATCGAGCGCGCTGCGACCGCCGTAAGCGCGCCGATACCCACGCCCCGAAGGGGCGAGATCTGGCCCCCGGCGCGACAATACGCTGCCGCCGCGCCGATCGATCGAGCGCCCTGCGACCGCCGCAAGCGCGCCCGATACTTACGCCCCGAAGGGGCGCCGGAAAGTAGCCACGGGTGAAGCAAGGTCGGCGCCAGCCGACCGACGCGCAACCCGTGGTTTGTTCGTCTGATTGTGACTCGCCCCGAAGGGGCGAAGGAAGCGGACGATTCGCCGACCCACCGCCGCGTCCCCCTGCCCCTTCGGGGCAGATGTTCCGCGCTTCGCATTCCACGGGTTGCGCCGCGGTCGGCTTGGGCCGACCTCGCTCCACCCGTCGCGATCACCCTGCGCCCCTTCGGGGCGAGCATGAAAGGTGATCCGTCAAACAGAACCTACGCCGCGGTGTATCCCAATCGCCAGTAGGCGATGTCCACCAGCATCAATGTGAAGGCGATGATCACCGGGATCGAGTTGATCGCGACCGCCCACTCGGCCAGCCGCTTGGCGGTCTCGTAGCGCCGACGGCCGACGAACTCGCAGATCAGCACCACGACAATCACGGAGAAAAACTTCAGCGCGACCATGCCGCTCACGCCGAAGCGATCGATCACCCAGCTTGCGATCAGATTGACCTCCATACCGCGGGTCTCGAAGGCCGCCGGGTGGAGGATCAGATACGTCAGCATCACGTCGAGCGCGCCGAGAAAGAGGCACCAGACATAGCAGTTCGGAAACAGGACAGCGCGATCGGGCGGCGCATTCGGATCGGTCGCGGCGTCGTCGGCCGGAGGCGCGAAGCCGGACGGCTCGCTCGCCGGTACGGGCGCGACACTCTCGATCGGGCGCGGGCTGGAGGCCGGCGGTACGCCCTCGTCCCGCGTGTCCGCGTCACACTCGCTCATCGCGGCTTCGACTCCGACGGTTGATCCGCGGGGCGCGACATCGCCAGACGCCCCAATGTTGTGAGGATATACCAGCCGGCGAGCACAACCCCGCGGATGGAGCCCGAAATTTTGCTGCGCCCGATCCGGCGACGGTAGGGCACGCTGATCTGGGTGATCCGCAGTCCCATTTGCAGGGCCCGGGCCTGCATCTCGACTGTCCAGCCGTAGGCGCGATCGCGCATGCCCATTCGATCGAGCGCATCGCGGTCAATCGCGCGAAATGGACCCAGATCGCGATAACGAAACCCCCAGCGCAGCCACATCAGGCGCGTCGCCAGCCAGTTGCCGAAACGCTGTGGGAGCGTCATGGCGCCGGCTTCCTGTCCGGCGGCGTCACGGCAACCGATCACGAGGTCAGCGTTGTCCTTAAGAATCGGCTCGGCCAGGGCCGGGAGCAGCGCGGGATCATCCGCCATGTCCGCATCGAGAAACACGACGACGCGACAGTCGTCCGGCAGCGCCGTCAACGCGGCGGCGCACGCCGCGCCATAGCCCCGCCGAGGTTCAGCGATCACGACGGCGCCGGCGTCCGCCGCGACCCGCGCGGTTTCGTCGGTCGAGCCGTTGTCGCCGATGATGATCCGCCCGACGCCGAGTGATCGCACGATCGGCAGCATCACGATCAACGCGGCCGCTTCATTGAGCGCGGGAATCACGACGGCGACCGCGCTGAGATCGGCGGCGGGCTCGACGGTGTGGTTGGATGTAGGCGGCGGTGTCACGGGGCTCCGATTCCGGCCCGATATGATACGCGGATCGGCTTGCGGGGGTGTCCGAAGCTTCCGAGCCGATCCGATCCTCAACCCGGGGAGGCGCGGCGCGATGACGGACGTTCGCATTGAGGGCCTGGCACATGCTGTGATCGGCGCGTCGATCGAGGTTCATCGGGAGCTGGGGCCCGGTTTTCTGGAGTCCGCGTACGAGAATGCGCTGGCGATCGAGCTCGCAGCGAGAGGTATCCCATTCGAGCGTCAGGCGCCGATACATGTGATCTACAAAGGCCGATCGGTCGGCGAGGGACGCGTCGATTTCCTCGTCGATCGTTCGCTCGTGGTCGAACTAAAGACCGTCGACTTCTTCTCCGCGATCCACATCGCCCAGGTTCTCTCGTACCTGCGAGCCACGGGACTGCCGCTGGCGTTGCTCGTCAACTTCAACGTGCCGGTAATGAAACATGGGATCAAGCGCGTGATCGCGTCTGAAGATGGCCGCAGTCGGCGTCCCGATCCGGGCGAATAGGACACTTCTTCCGCGCGGCGGGGAGTGAAGAGCCGCAAAGAGCGCAAAGAGCGCAAAGCGGCGTTGCGCGATCTCGGCGTAATGCGCTATGCGGGTCCCCTTAGGAGTGGGCGCGGTTCGGTCTCTGGTTTGCTTTGTGCCCTTTGTGTCCTTTGCGTCCTTTGCGGCTCTTCCGCGCGGCGGGGAGGAGAAGAGCCGCAAAGAGCGCAAAGCGGCATTGCGCGATTTCGGCGTAATGCGCCATGCGGGTCGACCTAGGAGTGGGCGCGGTTCGGTCTCTGGTTTTCTTTGTGCCCTTCGCGTCCTTTGCGTCCTTTGCGGCTCTCCGCGCGGCGGGGAAGAGAACAGCCGCAAAGAGCGCAAAGAGCGCAAAGCGGCGTTGCGCGATCTCGGCGAATGCGCCATGCGGGTCCCCTTAGGAGTGGGGCGGTTAGGTCTCTGGTTTTCTTTGTGCCCTTTGCGTCCATTGCGGCTTCTTCCGCTCGGCGGGGAAGTGAACAGCCGCAAAAGCGCAGAGCGTGATTTGCGATCTTGCGGGCCGGCCCCGTGGCGGAATCGCCCAAGCCGCCCTACGCTCTTGACCCATATGGCCCACACCAAGCCCGAAGATCGCCAGCTTCCCGGCCTGCTTGTGCTGAATGCCAACTTCGTCCTGCTATGGGCGGCGTACGGCATCAGCGCCGTCGGCGATCACCTCAGCGAGATGGCGCTGATCTATCAGCGCGGCGGGCTTGAGCGCGAAGATGTGACGCGCCTTCAGGCACTACTCACATTCGGGTTTTTCCTGCCGTTTGTGCTGCTCGGACCGATCGCCGGATGGTGGGCGGATCGCTTCGGTCGGCGGTGGACGATGGTGTGCGCGGACCTGTTGCGCGCCCTGCTCGTGCTCAACATGGTGGCGCTCGTCGCGGGGGCGGCGTGGATCATTGAGCGCCTCGGGTTCGGTGAGGAGTGGCTCGACTACTCGATCGTCATTCCGATCATGGCCACCGGCGCGCTGGCGGTGTTCTTTTCGCCCGCCCGTCAGGCGCTGCTTCCCACGCTGATTCGAGAAGAACACCTCGTTCGCGCCAACGCGATGACCAGCGCCCTCGGCACCATCGGCACTATCCTCAGCGCGTTGCTGGGCGGGTACCTGGTCGATCTCGCGGTGGCCGGGAAAATCTCGATCCACTGGAACTTCCGACTCGACGCGATCACGTTTGTGGTCAGCGCCGCGTTGTTGCTCTTGATCAGTCTGCGCCGCGCCAAGCCGGCGCCGCGCGCGAAGCTCGAAGGCGTGCTGCGCCCTTTGCGGGACGGCGTGCGCTATGTCCGCCAGCATCGCCGTGTCTGGCGGCTGATCCTGCTCGGGGCCGTGTTCTGGGCCGCCGCCGGCGCGGTCGTGTCGATCGTGCCCGCCCTCGTGCGTGACGTCTTCGGCGGCGGCTACAAGGACGCCGGGCTGTATCGCGGACTGATTGGCGTGGGCCTGGTGCTGGGTTCGGTGGTCATGACCATCGTCGGGCCGACCGCTTCGCTCCAACTGCGCGTGCTCAGCGGTCTTTCAGGCGGCGCGATCTGGCTGACCGGCCTGTGGCTGGCCTACGTCTTCAAGTTGGGGAAGATCCTCGCCGCGCTGACGCTGATGGGCATCGGCGGGGCGGGCGCCGCGCTGCTGGTCAGCGTGTTCGCGACAATGCAGCAGATTGTGCCCAACTCGCGGCGTGGACGCGTTTTCGGCGTCTCCGACACCGTCACCATGGGCGCGATGGTGCTCGCGACGGGGCTGCTCGGCGTGCCGCACATTCCAAACCTGGATCAGTACATTCCGTGGATCGTCGCCGGGCTGATCGCGCTGTTTCTCGGCGCGCTGGTCGCGTCGTGGCGCAGCTATCGCCGCGGGCAGCCGCTGCCGCCGATCACCTGGCTCACGCTGCACCTTACGCGGTTTTATGCGCGATTCTGGTGTCGGATGCGCCGCGAGGGGCCCTGCACGATTCCGATCGATGGGCCGGTCATCGTCGCCGCCAATCACACCGCCGGTGTCGATCCGTTATGCCTGATCGCCGCGTCGCCGCATCGGCTGATTTCATTTCTGGTGGCGGAAGAGCACTACGTGAAGCCGATCGCCAACTACTTCATGCGGATGGTCGATTGCGTGCCGATCGACCGCGCGAATCCGGGGAAGTCGTTTCTCGTCGGATCGATGGGTGTGCTGAAAAAGGGCGGCTGTTTTGGTATTTTTCCACAGGGAACGTTCGAAACCCCAGGTGGAGAAGCGCCGGACGCGAAGGCCGGCGTCGGCATGTTGGCCCTGCGAAGCGGGGCGCCGGTCGTGCCCTGCCACATTGGCGGCACGACTTATCGCGACAGTCCGTTCTTGGCGTTGTTCCTGCGCCATCGGGTTCGCCTGAAGTTCGGGAAGCCGGTGGACCTGAGCGATTTGACGCCGCGCGCGCGACAGCGTGAAGCGCAAGCCGAAGCGGCGGAGCGCATCATGGCCGCGATCGCCAGTCTCGCGCCGCAGGATGAGAACCCCTCACCAGCGGAGTCGGTTAAGTGATGAACACTAACGGACACGTCAGCGTTTGCCGGCTGCTGTTCCCGCTCGTGGTCAGCGCCATCGCGCTGCTGGCCGGTTGCCGGGCCCCGTCGCTTGTCCTCGAGGATCCGATTCGCCTTCCCGGGGCGACGACGGAGCTGCGCGCGCTGGTGGAAGCCAAACGCGTTGGCCTGGTGCGGAGTGGCGTGAAGGGGGCGACCGTTTCGTACTATGCGGACTCGGAACTCGTCGGCGTCACGGAGACGGATTCCGATGGCCTGGCGGCCTTGCAGGTCGATTTGCCGGAGAGTCGCACGGTGCGGGCGGAAGTCCGCGCCGGTCTTCGTACGTTGAGCGCCACGCGACCCGTCACGCGCTGGCAGCCGAACCGGACGATCGTGTGCGTTGATGTCGATGAGACGCTCTGTAAAGCGGACTATGCGACGCTGCTGCTTGAAGACCGCGAGGATGACAAATCCGAGCCGATCGAGGGCGCGGCCGAGGCGCTGCGCCGCATCGCCGAGCGCTACAACCTCTTCTACTTTACGGCCCGTCCACACGCCTTGCAGGCGATGACGCGCCGCTGGCTGGATCGCCATGGCTTTCCACAAGCGCCGATTGTGATGGCGCCGGAGTTTTCGGACACACTGACGCAGGGCGGCTTCAAAGAATCCCATCTCCGCCACCTGCGCATCCTATGGCCGGACCTTCTGATTGGTATTGGCGACAAGTCGGTCGACGTCAACGCGTACCGTGAGAACGGGATGCTGGCGGTGATCTTCGAGCCGGACGGCGAAGAGAGCGACGATGCGGCGCTGACCTATCTCACTGACTGGAGCGCGATCAGGGAATTGCTCCTCACGCGCCATCGGGAATGCGCCGATCCGGCCGTGGCCCGCGCGCGGCTGGCGCGCCTGGAGATTTCAGACTAGCAGCGCGCTACGCGCGGCGGATCGCCTTGACCAGCTCCGCTTTCGTCATTGTGCTCCGACCGTGGATGTCCAGCTCGCGGGCGCGATTGACCAGTTCCACTTTCGTGCGTTCGTCCAGCGGCTGATTCGGATTTCCCGTACCGGACGACCGCCGATTCGCGGTGCGCCCCTCTTCGCGACGTCGCTTGTTGACGGTGCGTGCGGCGATTTCTTCGGCCCGCTCTTCCGTGCGGCCGCGCTCCAGCGCACTGCGCCTGATTTCCTTATATTGGCGCTCGTCCTTGCTCGACCACCTTTCCTGTGGCATGGGTTTCTCCTTCTGCGAAGCGTTATTCGCGCTGCAGGCGCTCCGACCAATGCGCGAGGCCCTCGGCCTTGTCACCGATCGCGCCCGACTTGTGCGCCTCATCGCCCGCAAATCGAATCACGTCATAGAAGTTGTCCATGTATTGGATATTCACGGTGACGACATTGCCGATGCGCACGGCGCTGGCCGCCAGCGGCCGCTTGTCCTGCGCGTTTGCCGGGGGCGCGTTCTGCTCCGCAGGCGGATTGAATGACCAGCCCGCCAGCCGGTACAGCGTAACATCCGGCGTCGGGCGCTTGGTTTCCAGCAGCGCGATTTGGAGTGTCGTATGATCACCCAGACCGGGGAGCGGTCCACGATCAGAGCGGATGTCGATCTGAATCGCGTCCCGGCCGTCACGAAGCGTTGGCGAAATTCGCATCGTTGTCGGGTACTGTCTTGTGATGGTCTCGACGGGCGCATCGGCGCTCGCGGTCCAGCGGTCATACACCATTGTCCCGGCCCCGCGCCATTGGCCGAATGGAATATCCGCCGATGGCGCCCGGCACCCCAGCCCGACCCCCAAACCAGTCAGCATTAAGACGCGGATCGCGATGTGAAATCGTTGCATGTTGAATCCCTCCGGAAGGCTCCCGTCGGGCGCGTTGAATGACGTCACCTCTCAGTATTCTACGGCTATCGAGCGCATGTGATTGCAGCCTGAATGGGCGCTGAATTCGCTGTAAAGCGAATCAGGCTCCCACAAAGGCCAGAATCCGGGTTGAGAAAGGATGGGCGCGGCTGGATTCGAACCAGCGAAGGCAATGCCAACGGGTTTACAGCCCGTCCCCTTTGGCCGCTCGGGCACACGCCCCCAGATCAGTCGGGCCAGAATATCGCGTTCCGGGCGTTTGGCAAGCCCGCAGGCCCCAGTCGCCGCCTGGCCGACCTGATTCGAAACTTCGGCATCCGATATAACGCCGCTCCGCCGACCCGGCGCTTATGATGCGTGTAATAAACTGATTCGCGGACCGAATCCGCAGCGTGTAACCCTCCAACGGAGTGACGCCCTATGCGAAATCTCAGATGCTCGAAGAACCGGACGCTGGCCGCGGCAGTGGTCGTGCTTGCCGCCGGATTGCTGGCCCCGACCCCCGCGCTGGCCGAAAAGTCGCTTTTGCGCCTCGTGTTCAGCGGTCCGCTGATGGAGGCGCCGCCGCCGGACGCGGCGTTGCTGGCCCTGTTCACCGGCGAGCAGCCGAAGACGCTGTACTCGGTTGTCAAGAAAATCGAAGCGGCCCGCGACGACGACAAGATCAACGGAATCGCGATGGTGCTGGAAGGCGCCAGCATGTCGATGGCGCACATTGAAGAACTGACGCGGGCGCTGAATGACTTCCGCGCGTCGGGCAAGAAGGTGTACTGCTACACCGATTATGCCGGCAACAGCGGCTACGCGCTGGCCTGCGCCGCGGACCACCTGACGCTCGCCGAACATGGCAGCGTCGAGATCATGGGGATCAACGCGCAGCTGTGGTACTACCGCGGTCTGCTGGAAAAGATCGGCGTGCAGGCGGACATGCTGCATTGCGGCGCATACAAGAGCGCGCTGGAACCGTATACGCGGGATGAGCCAAGCCCGGAAGCCGCCGAGAACGTGAACTGGCTGCTCGACGGAATGTACGAGCGCTGGCTGGCGGTCATGTCCGAGGGCCGGCGGATGAGCCTCGACCAGGTGCGCGACGCGGTGAATCACGCTCCGCTGACGGCGGATCAGGCCCTCGAGCGCAAGCTGGTCGACGCGGTCGGCTCGTACGACTCGTTCGCCGAGACGCTGCGCCAGGCCTACGGCTCCGATGTGAAACTCGTCAAGAAGTACAAGGAAAAGAACGATCTCGAAATCGATCTCGAAAACCCGTTCGCGATGTTTGACCTCCTGTCGCAGTTGATGGCGCCGAAGGAAGAATCCAAGAAGCCGGCGATCGGCCTGATCTACATCGAAGGCGGCATCGTCACCGGCAAGCAGCAGAATGACCCGTTCGGCGGCGGCTCGATGGCCGCCAGCACGACACTGCGGAAGGCGTTCGAAGTCGCGCGCCGCGACAAGAACATCAAGGCGGTCGTCGTCCGAGTCAACTCGCCCGGCGGATCGGCGTTGGCCAGCGACATCATCTGGAAGGCCGCCCGCCGCTGCGCCGAGGAAAAGCCGGTCATCGCCAGCATGGGCTCGGTCGCCGGTAGCGGCGGCTACTACGTCGCGATCCCGGCCGAGACGATTTTCGCCGAAGAAACCACGTTGACCGGCTCGATCGGCGTCGTGGGCGGCAAGATGGTCTGGCGCGAGCTGTGGACGGACAAGCTCGGCGCGAACGTGGTCGAGTTCAATCGCGGCGAACGCTCGGGGCTGATGAGCCTGAACCAGAAGTGGAGCGACAGCGAGCGCGAGGCGATGCAGGACCTGATGAACTCGATCTACGGACAGTTCCGGCAGCGCGTGCTGACCTCACGTGGAGATCGCCTCAAGGCGGACCTCGACGAACTGGCCGGCGGCCGCGTGTTTACCGGGCGGCAGGCATTGGAGCGCGGCCTCGTCGACCGCATCGGCGGTCTGTTCGACGCGCTGCGCTTCGCCGCCAATCGCGTCTCAATCAGTGATTACGAAGTGAAGGTGCTGCCGAAGCATGATGAGTTTGCCGAAATTTTCGCGGCGCTATCCGGGCATGAGCGTGAGGATGAGTACGACATCAACGCCCACGGCGACGCCTCCGCGTTTTCGGTGCGCAGCGGGATCGTGAGTAATCCCTTCGCCGTGTCGCTCGGCGGCGCGCTCGATATCGCGGCGCCGGCCCTGCGCCATGTCGCCCCGGAGCAGATGAACGTCTTCGCGGATGGCCTGCGCAACCTGCTGATTCTCAACAACGAGAAGGCCGGCTGCTTCATGCCGTTCTACATGAGCGTGCGTTAGTCGCCGAGAATACCGGGCGTCGGCCCGTTTGATCAGGTAACGACTTCGGGCGGGTCCGCGTGACCCGCCCGATTTTTTTTCCGGGCCTTTGCCGATAACAATTGCCCGATTCCCATAATCCGCGCTGTGCCGGCGGGGCGCGGCCGTGCGCAAAGATTATGGGAAATGCGCCGCGCCCATTCGCGCCGCGGCCCGCCGCCGGTGGCGAAATCAGCTGGTCAATCCGCCAATCGCGTGTCGTACAATCGTCGATGGTCTGTACGTCTGTACCGCGTTTTAGGGGAAACGAGATGTTGCGGCTCAGCCTGATTCTGCTGTCAACGCTGGCGCTCGGCGCCGCCGGGTGCGTGTTTTACACGGTCGAGGACACCGGTGTGTTGAAGGCCAGCGACGACTGCCTTGTCTTTTACGCCGACCATGGTGGCGTGTTCAAGCTGGAAACCAATGGCGGCTTCGCGCCCGGCGATCGCGTGAAGGTCTCAGGCACGGTCGATTTTGAGTGTGACACGCGCTGCGTGGCCAGCGCCTGTGTGCAGGACAATGAAATTCAGCCGTCCACGCCCGGCTACGAATCATGCGGGCGCCTGTTTGCCGGCACGGAATGCCTGTTGTTTGAAGACGACGATGGTCAGATCGTGCTGCTCGACGACAACGGCGCGTTCAAGGCCGGCGACCGCGTCAAGGTGACCGGTACGCTCGTCGCGGATTGCATTACGACCTGCAACCAGGGGCAGGGCTGCGTCGTCAACAACACTATCTCGGCTTGCCAATAGAGGTCTCGGCCCAGCGCCGAGCGTTGTGACGGGCCGCTCAATCATCCTGTTTGTCCACCGCCGGCGGCTTCGCGTTGACCGGCGGTGAGAGAATCACGACCCGCACGCGCCGCGCTTTCTGCTGATCCGGTATCCATCCACCGTACCAACCGAGCACGTTGCGCATCCACGCGAGGTGGCGCTCGAGCGACTCGGACGGCGTCTCGGGCTGGTTCCACCGCTGCCGCTCACCACCCGCGAACGCTGCGCCGAATTCATCCTTTCGCATCGCCGGCGCGTCGGTCAGGGCTTGCGCGTTGGCCTCATCGGCCTGCGGCTGCGCGGGGATGGCGGCGCGCGGCGGGGGCGCCGGGCGCGGCGTCGACCTGGCCACGTCGGGCGTTTCCTTTTTCGTTACCGTCCGGGCCGCTTCGTCATCGGCGCCCGTCGTCGCGATCGGCGGCGTAAAGCCGTTTCCATCGAGCGTGGCCGGACGCTCGATCTCAATCATCGCGCGCGGCGCGGCCTGAGAGAGCTGGGCCAGCATTCGTCCGAGCGCATTCGGCGTCAGTTCGCGCTCCAATGTCATCGACGCCATCATCGCCACATCCGCCTCATCATCGTCCTTCAGCAGTTCGCGCCCCGCCTGGCGGCGGCCGCGCGCATCGGCGACCTGGCGGGTCTGTGCGTCCGGCGAGAGGGCCGTGACGGCCGCGTTGTACTCATCCATCGTCGTTGTCAGCACAAGTACGCGCGTTTCGACACCGTCCACGCCGCCGAGTGGCGACACTTCGAGGCTTGCATCAAAGTCCTCTTTGAGGCCTCTATCGATCTCGTTGCCGGACGAATTCGCCAGTTCGCCCCCAGGAATCGCCGGTTCCGCCGCGCCGCCGCGCCCGCCTCCCCGCGTCGCGGGTGTCGCGGCGTTCGCGACTGGCTGACCAACCACCGCATCGCGCAGCGCCGATTCCGTTTCGGCCCGTTCGGCCGGCGCCGCGTCCTGTTTGTCGAGCCCCTCCGCATCCGCATATTGTCCTGCGCTTTTGCTGCCCGTGGCTTTGTCACGAACGCGACCGGACAGATTGGGGTCGGCCTTCGCAAACCGGGCCGATTCCGCAATCGTCTCAGACGCGTCGGCGGTGTTGGATCGTCGCCGCGCGAACGGCGATTCCGTTTGCTCGGACTCCGCTTCCGCCATATCGACGTCGCCGCCGAGGTATCCGAGCGCAAGCAACTCGTCGGCGGGAACCTCCGCCGGGCGTCGACTCGCAACGAATCCCTTCTCCTCCCGCAATCGATCGACCGGCAGTCCGAACATCGGGGGGGCTGACGTCTGACCAAACTCGCCCGAAAGCGGCAGGCCCAGCCAGACGAGCGCCAGCAGCGCTGCCGCGCTCGCCCCGGAGATCCACACGGTCCAGCGGTGGACAACGCGTGGCGCGCCCGGAGACTCGATCCGCGTCCGCACTTCGCGCGCCATACCGACGGGCGCTTTGACTCGCGGGAGAGACGCCAACCCGGCTGAGACGGCGCGCAGCCGCACCAGCGCGTCGCGCAGCGCCTCGTCCTGCGCCAGCGCGCGCTCCATCTCGGCGCAGCGCTCGGCGTCGAGTTCGCCGTCGAGGTACGCCGAAAGGTCGGCGGTCAGATTGTCACGCTCGAAGGGCGTCACGATCTTCTTCCTGTTCGCCATCCAGCATTGCCCGCAGCGTCATGCGCCCGCGGTGAATGCGGCTTTTCACTGTGCCCACCGGCACGCCCAGAATCTCCGCGATCGTCGCATAGTCCAGGCCTTCCACGTCTTTCAACACCACCGCCGCCCGAAAATCCTCGTCCAGCTCGTTGAGCGCCGCTGTCAGGCGCTCGTGCAGTTCGGCCGTTTCCGCGGCCTGCGACACATCGGTCCCGGTCGCCGCCGGATCATGGTCCGGGCGTTCCGGGTCGGACCGATGCAGCGTCAGAGCCGGTCGCTTGCGGGCCCGTCGGGTGGAAATCGCCAAGTTCATCGCGATGCGATACATCCAAGTGTAGAACCCGGCCCGCGCCTCAAATCGCGCGAGCGCTTGATACGCCTTGAACAAGGCGGCCTGGGTCACATCCTGCGCATCGGCGTCGTTTCCGAGCATCCGATAACACAAGTTGTAGAGCCGGTCCTGATAGCGCAGCGCCAGCGTTTCAAACGCGGCGTTGTCGCCATTCTGGGCGCGGCGGACCAGGTCCGCGTCGCAGGCTGGCTCGTCTGTTCGCCTTTTCACGCGGTCATCGTACCCGGTTGGACGCTGCCCGCCGCCCCTGGGTTCCCGCCCGGGGAGCGCGGGTTTCCGGCCGGCCCTAAATGCGGCCGCGGGGCGCTTGCCCGCTGCAAACGTGGTCGGGGACACCCCGCTGCGACGTCCGCGCCCATGCCGTATACTCCCGCCACGCCTGTTGAGACTTCAAAAAGACCAATCCGCCGGAGGTGTGCCTGTGGGCGCTGACGCGTATTCGAAGTTCATGGAGCAAATCCGCGAGATGCACGCGCTGCGCACGGTTGAGGCCGTGCTGGAGTGGGACCAGGAGACGCAAATGCCCCCGAAAGGGGCCGCGGCGCGCGCGGAAGAAATCGCGCTGATCGCGGGGCTGGCCCACCAGCGACTCACATCGGATGAAATGGGCGATCTGATCGCGAAAGCGGAGCAGAACGGCGCCGCGCAGGATCCGGTTCACGCCGCCAATGTGCGCGAGACCAAGCGGGAGTATGAGCGATCGGTGCGCATCCCGAACGAACTCGTCCGCGAGTATGCGCGGGCCGCGTCGCTCGGCAAGGCCGCCTGGCAGAAGGCCCGGGCCGATTCAGATTTCGCGGCCTTCACGCCCGCGCTGCAGCGCCTGCTCGATATCCGCATTCAATATGCCGAGCATTACGGCTGGAAAAACGAGCCGTATGACGCGCTCATGGACGAGTTTGAGCCCGGCGCGACGGCGGAAGAAGTGGCCCAGGTATTCGGGCGGATGAAGCCGGAGCTGTCAGCGCTGGTCGCCGAAATCAAACAGGCCCCGCGCCAGCCCGACACGTCGCTGCTGGAGCGCGATTTCCCGGTGGATCAGCAGGCCGCCTTCAGCCGAGAACTCGCCGAGGCGGTTAATTTTGACTTCGAGGCCGGGCGGATCGACGTTTCGACGCATCCGTTCTGCTCGGGCTTTACGCCGCGGGATGTGCGGCTGACAACGCGCTATCACAAGAATATGGTCGCCATGTCGATGTTCGGCACGTTGCACGAGGCGGGACACGGCTTGTATGAGCAGGGGTTTGATCCGGAACACACGCACTCCCCGATGGCGCGGGCTATTTCGCTGGGCATTCACGAGTCTCAGTCGCGTCTGTGGGAAAACCAGGTCGGGCGCAGTCGTCCGTTCTGGGAGCATTTCTTCCCGAAGGCGCAGTCGCGGTTTGCGGCGTTGAAGGATGTGAAGCTGGACGATTGGCACTTCGCGATCAACACGGTGCGGCCGTCGATGATTCGCGTGGAAGCCGACGAAGTGACGTACGGCCTGCACATCATTCTGCGGTTCGAACTCGAGCGGCGCATGCTGCGCAAGGACATCGCGCTGAAAGACGTGCCCGAAGCGTGGAACACCAGCATGCGCGACCTGCTCGGCGTGACGCCGCCGAACGACGCGCAGGGCTGTTTGCAGGACATCCACTGGGCGCAGGGCATATTCGGGTATTTCCCGACGTACTCGCTCGGGAATCTGTATTCGGCCCATTTCTTCAACGCGGCGCAGCGCGCCATGCCGGACATGTGGGATCAGATTCGGCAGGGGCGGATGGGCCCGCTGCGCGAGTGGCTGCGCGAAAACATCCACCGCCACGGCCGGCGCTATCGCGCGAAGGAGTTGTTGAAGGTCGTGACGGGTGAAGAGCTGTCACACGCGCCGTTCCTGGCGTATCTGCGCGAGAAGTACACGAAGCTGTACGGGCTGAGTTAGCGGAAACTTGACGGAACGCGCGGCGGGGATAGAAGGGTAGAGTGGGTTGAGCGCAGCGCAACCCACCACCGCCGCGATGGGGCGCATCGGACAGAATGGTGGGTTTCGCTTCGCCTTAACCCACCCTACCGCTTGACGACCGGGCGCTCAGGCAAGGGTTACGCCGTGCGGAGGATCTTCTCCATTTTCTTTCCCTTGGCGAGTTCATCCACAAGCTTGTCGAGGTACCGGGCCTGCCGCGTGAGCGGGTTTTCAATCTCCTCAACCCGGTAGCCGCAGATGACGCCCGTGATCAGGCGCGCATTCGGGTTGAGCGTGGCGCGCTGAAAGAACTGCTCAAAGGTCACCTTGTCATCAATCTGCTTCTGTAGCTGCTTGCCATCGAAGCCGGTCAGCCATTTGATTACCTGGTGCAGTTCTGCGATCGTCCGGCCTTTTTTCTCGACCTTCGTCACATAGTGCGGATAGACCGAAGAGAAGGTCATCTTTGCGATTCGCTCATCGTGCTCGGGTGTGGTTGTCGGCATGGGTTGCACTCCGCCAGCTCGCTATGCGACAAAAGGTCACGGGCGCCGCGGACGCCGCCCGTCGATTGCGCGGAACAAACTCTCTACGGCGTGACTGCCCGCATCGGTACGGGCGCCGCGTAGTCGCGCGGATCAAACTCTGGAACCCGCAAGGCGCGGAGCGTAACCACCAGGTCCGCTTCGGAACCTACCTGCCCCCACGTTTTGCCAATCACCGGCGCAATCGAACCTGAGAACTTCACGGGCCCCACACCGATTGGGTCGTACTCAGGCCCGAAGAACAGGGTGAGCCCTATCATCTCAATCGGAGCGGCCGAATCCAAGGCGACGACCGGGGCGCCACGGAATCCGGCGGATCGATCAGTCTCGTAGCGAATCTCACCGCGATAGGAAACGACGCGTACCGATTCACTCGAATCTCGACGCCGCAATGCCTCGGTCATGATGATGTCAATCTCGGCCGGAAGGCCATGCTCAACATTGAACGAGCGGTTGATGTCGACTCGCTGAACAATCGCTGACTGCGCCGGGTTCGCAGAAACCCGATTGGGCTCCATTGCGAAGATTGTCGTCAGCCCCGCGAGGACGACTAGGCTCAAAACAACGGATCGAAGTTTCATCGCGTCTCCTCCGATGACTAGACCTTTTTGGTAACCATCAGGCCGTGATACCGAGGCGCCATCGCACTGCTCGAATTGCTGCCCGGATCGCGCACGGGACCGCTACTCATTCGCGTTTCTTCGTCACCGACGCCGGGCCGGCTCAGACACGACAACGGTGACCGTATCCTCATCACTTGCGCTGCCGTCCGAGACGCGTACCTCTAACACGTAGACGCCTGTCTGCGACGGCGTTAACGCGACCGTGCGATTCGTGTCGCCGGTGAGTGGAGTCGCTGGGCCGCTGACCAGCATCCATTGAAATGTCAGCGGGTCTCCGTTCGCGTCTTCAGTGGTCGCTGTAACCGAGACAGATTCTCCGGTGACGCCCTGAAGGTCAGGGCCCGCATCCACGACCGGCGCCGCGTTCAGAAGCGGGCACCCGGCAACCGACAAGAGCGACGCCGCGATGCCCGTAACGATCAGATATCGGTTCACCCTCTACTCCTTTGCGGTAGAAGCGCCCTTACCCGGTGTGGCGCCCGCGCGTCGTTGGGCTTGCCAAGCCCAGTTCTTCCGCATGTCGCGATCGCATTGGTTTGTCGCGCGCATCACGCTGATGCGCCATGATACCGAGGCGCCTGGTTACACCGTTTCTCATGATATCAGATTGCCCATGCGCGCTTAGATTCGCAGGCGCGCCCCATGCGCCCTGCCGCCGGGCGCTTCCGCAGTTTGTCGCCGGCGATTCCGGCTTGGCCGAGGCAGGCAGGATGCCTGCCCCACCCGACGCCGGTGTGCGATGCGCGCCTTGCGCGCGGGGGCCGGTTGGCGTCCGGGCCGGGGGAACCGCTACGATCCGCCGCTGCGGGGGCAGTAGCCCAATTGGCAGAGGCAGAGGATTTAAAATCCTCCCAGTGCGGGTTCGAGTCCCGCCTGCCCCATTCTGACCGTCTCGATTCTCACCGCCTCGGTGACCGTCCCCAATCTGGGCCGTCTCGATCTTCGCCGCCTCGGTTCTGAACGTCCCCAACCCGGACAGTCTTTTTGACTTTCACGCCGCGAACAGCAGCCGCCCGCCGGCGATCAGCAGCAATAGCCAGAACGCGTAGCGCAGCGCGTCCAGCGGCAGGACATGCGTCAGGCGCGCCCCGATCCAGGCCCCGATCATCGCCGTCGGCGCCAGCAGCGCCGCCAGCGGCAGCGCGTCGACCACAACCACATCTGACATGCGCGCGACGGCCAGCGCCTGGCACACCGCCGCCGCCGGCGCGAGCGCCACGATCATCGTGCCCGAGTTGGCGATCGCGTTACGCAACGGCGTTCGCAAAAACAAATGTTGCGCCGGCGTCGCCCACACACCGCCGCCAATGCCCAGCAATCCCGACACGCCGCCGGCGGGAAACCCGACGATGGCGCCATAACGGCCGGCGGACGCCGGTGGAGATTTCCCCGCGTCGCCCGCGTCCGGGGCCGATGTGGACCGATAGCGGCGCTCCAGCGCGCTGAAAATGACACTGACGATCAGAAACGCGCCGAAGACGCGTTTTAGCGTGACCGTCGCTTCGCCGCTGAACGCCGCCGCCGCCAGCACGCCAACGACGACACCCACGACGCCGCCGATGAGAATCGCCGGCAGCACGCGATACTGAATCGCGCCGGCGCGGCCATGGCGGATCGCGGCGGGGATCGACAGCAGGGCGGCGACGATCAGCGCGGCCAGTTTGTAGATGTGCAGCGTCCCGACGCCGAAGGGCTCGCCGAGGATCAGCAGCATGGCCGGGATCATGACCAACCCGCCGCCGATGCCGAGCAACCCGCCGACGGCTCCGGCGACCAGGCCGATGGTGGGCAGGGCGATCAGGGCTGCGATGGTGGGCTCGAACGTCACGCGGGGCAGGATAGCGGGACGCGGGCGGGTGTGATTCCAATCAGCGAAGCGACCGGGCAAGAAAAGAGCCACGCGCCGGTGTTCGCACCGACGCGTGACTTGGAAAAGGGGGACACGACAGCTTCCATGAGAGAGTGTGCGATTTCGTATTCAAGGCCGCCACTGATTTCGCCGAATGCTCGTGCGCGGTTTCGGTCGCCCGATATCCGGGCCGTTGCAACCCGCGTGCGCGGCCATACCATGCCGTTATGAGACCACTCCTCTTCGTCGGCCTTTGCGGTTCGCTGATTCTCGCGGGTTGCGCCCAGACGACGGCTCCGTCCGGGCCGAGCGTGATGCGGCTGCATGTCGCCGACCGGGAACGTTTTATCGACGATACCCTGACCATGCTCCGCGAGCTCGACTATGAGCCGGGCTGGGTGGATCGACAGCGGGGCGTGATCCAGACAAAGCCCTCGACCGGGGCGCAGTGGTTCGAAATCTGGCGCCGAGACGTGATCGGACCCGACCAGTTGCTGGAGAGCAGCGTCAGCACCATCCGCCGCAGCGTGCGGATCGATCTGGGCGAGGGGGGCCCGGAACCGGACGCGGCGGCGACCGCGGCGGTGGAGGTCGAGGTCCGGAAGGAGCGGTTCAGCGCTCCGGAGCGCCAGGTGACGACGGCGTCCAGCGCCTTGGCCATTTACGGCGAACGCCTGCCGACCGAGGAGGGGCTGCTCAACGCGCGGACGCGCGGCGAGCACTGGATCGACCTCGGTCGCGACGCGCTGTTGGAGCGGGATTTGTTGCGGCGAATGGCGGATCTGCCGGGCGTTTCCCAGGCCCCGGAAACCGCCCCGCAGGTGGTCGCGCCGAGCGTCCCCCCGGCGGAGCAGGCGCCGGTGTCGCGCCCGATGACAACTCCGCCAAAGCCGCGACCTTCGCCGCCTGCGCCCGCCGAAATCATCGAAATGACGCCAGTCGACGACTGATTCGGGCGTCGGATTGACGAGCGCGGACCCCACGCTACACTCCGGCCTTGGGTTTTGGCGACTATCCGCTGCGTTCCGCGGCGGGGGAATTGACAGGAGTGATTTCCATGAAGTTCATTTCCGGGCGGACCTTTCGTGCGCGGAAGGCGCTGATGATGGCGACCGTCAGCGGCGCGACACTTTTTCAGTTCGGCTCGTGTAATCTCTCGGACTTCACCACGACGACCACCACGACGTTCAGTGGGCGCGAGGTTGTGCAGTTTCTGGTGCGCTCGGCCATTCTGACGCCGATCCAAACGTTCCTGGACGACCGGATCAACGGCATCTTCGACGATCTCGAAGAGGAACCCGGCTAACCGGTCCGCTCACGTCTGGTTCAGGAATGGAGAGACAATGAATCCAGTGACTCATGCCGCGCGCTGCGCGTGGCTTTTGGCGGCCTGCTGCGCGGCGCCGCTGCTTGCGGATACCGTTACGCTGAGTGATGGCAGTCGGCTTGTCGGTCGCGTAGAGCGCCTCAGCGACGGTCAGATTCGCATTACGACGGAGTTCGCGGGTGAGCTGACGGTGCCGGCCGAAATGGTGCGCGGAATCGACACCAGCGACGATGTCAACGTCGAAATGAACAGCGGCGACCGGCTGGTCGGCAAGCTGGACATGACGGAAAACTCCGGGTCGGTGCAGACCGCGATGGGCCGCGTGTCATTCAAGCCCGACGCGGTCGCGGCGATCTGGAACAAAGATGGAAAGAGCCCGGAAGCGATCGTGCTGGAGCAGCAGGTCGCGGCCGCGAAGGCGGAGGCGGAGGCGGCCCGCGCGAAGTGGGAATTGTCGATCGAGGCGGGCGTCCTGTATCAGGACGGTAACACCGAGTCGCTGAGCGCCCGCGGTCGTATTGAAGTGCGCCGGCGGTCGGACAAGGAACTGCTGTTGTTCTACCTCGCCGGCGACTACGCCGAGCAGTTTGAGCGGCGCAGCGCCGCGGAAGCCAGAGCCGGCGCGCGGTACGAATACAACTTCACAGAGCGCTGGTTCGGATTCGCCAAGACTGATTGGGAATACGACGAGTTCGAGCAACTCACGCTGCGGGCGCTGTTCACCGTGGGCGGGGGGTACTACTGGCTGAAGGAAGAGCGATACGAGCTGCGCTCGCGGCTCGGCCTCGGCTTTCAGCATCAGGAGTTCTTCGACCTGACCACCACGGACGAGTTCATCGCCGAGGTCGGCCTGGACGGGCGCTGGGATATCACGGACAAGCTGCGGTTCACGAGCGCCAATACCTGGTATCCGACGTTCGATTCGATCGACAACTACCGGCTGGAGTCGGACAACGCGTTTGTGATTCCGATCACCGCGGATGAGCAGTGGAAGTTCAAGATCGGGGCGATGTATCAGTACAATTCGCGCCCGACGGGCAACCGCGACCGACTGGACGAGACATACTATGCGAATCTCGTGCTTGACCTGAAGTAAGGTCTCAGGAAAATGTGACGCTCATAGCGGGCCGGCGCGGTTTGCGCCGGCCCGTTTGCGTATGATGTTCGCTGCTGTTGGATCGCTGACACATTGGAGCGCCCGGTGAAGATTCTGTTTTCCCTGCTGCTGATGACGATGTTCGGAGCGGATGCGCCGCAACGCCTGACTGACGAGCAGATCACGGCGCTGGCGGACTACTTCGGCTTCGGAGAAATGGAGATCTACAAACTCGAGGACGACATCGCCAACCTGTCACTGGCGGATCTCGACGGCGATGGCCAGCGCGACATCGTGGTGTTCAACCCGCGCAAGAGCCGCATTGACGTGCTGGCGCACGTCGGCGCGGCCGTGGCGCCGGAGTCGCAGCCCAATGAGCCGATGAATCGCGGCGCGCTGCGGCTGCAGAGTGTGCCGACCTCGACGCGCGTCACCGATCTCGAAGTCGCCGACGTGACGGGAGACGGTCACGCGGACCTGATCTACTTCGGCGAGCCGCGCGAGCTGACGGTTGTCCCCGGCGGTCCTGACGGCTTCGCCCCCGCGCAGACGCAACGCGCGAGCGATGGTCGCCCGCGGCGAGGCAGCATGGCGATCGGCGACTTCAATCACGACGGTCGAACCGATGTGGCGCTGATCGGCGACGAGCGCCTGCTGCTGTTTCTGCAACGGCCGGAAGGCGGCCTTGGCTCGCCGGAGAAACTCGCGCACAACATTCAGTCGCCCGAGCTTGTGCAGGCGGCGGACGTCGATGGCGATGGCCGCGACGATCTCGTCATCAGTTGCACGGACAGCGAGTATGCCCTGCTGCTGATGCCGCAGGGACAGGATGGCCGGCTCGGCGGGCTGCGGCGCGTGCGCCAGGTCGAGATGCGCAGCGTGACCGTCGCGGCGCGCGCAGATGAAGCGGATGACATTTTCGTGATTGAGCGCGCCACCGGGCGGTTGAAGCGCCTGCGCTGGAGCGCGGACGCCGGCGCCGGCGCCGACTGGCCGCAGGTGTCACACGCGTGGCCGGCCCGCAGCGACGCCCGGCGACGCCCGCTGGCGATCGGCGACCTGACCGGTGACGGTCGGCCGGATCTGCTGTTTGCCGATCCGAAAGCGGCGCAGTTCTACCTGTTCGAGAACAGTCCGGTCGGCGTGCGGGCCGGGCGCGCGTTTCCCGGTCTGCTCGAAGCGAGTGACGTGGCGATTGCGGATATGGACGGCGATGGCGCCTTGGAGGCCCTCGTCGTCAGCCCGAAGGAAAACCTGCTCGGCCGCGCGGATTGGGAAAGTGATCGGCTGTCATTTCCGCGGCCGTTGAAGACGGGCGGCACGCCGGTGCTGGTCGCGGTCGGCGCGGACGGCGAAGTGGCCCGCGTTGAACGGGACGCCGAACGCGAGTGCGCCATCGTCATCAGCCGGGGGGAAACGGAGGCGGCCCGCATCGCTATCGGGAAGCTGGACGACGATCCGGCGCGCCTGATGTTCGTGGATGTCGATCAGGACGGCCGTGATGATCTCGTGCTGCTGAGCGATTATGAAAAGCCGATTGTCGCGCTGCGCGGCGCGGACGGCTGGGCGCGTCTGGATGACGCGGGCGCCCGGGCCGAGTTGATTCGCGACGCGCGGTCCGCGGGTGTCGCCGCGGCCGATGTGACCGGCAACGGCAAGGCGGAACTATTGATCGCGCACCGGAATCTGATCCGCGCTGTGCGGATCGAAAACGGCGAGTGGACGGCGGTTGAACAGATCAACGCCGAGAATCCCGAGGCGGAGCTGATCGCGCTGACCGCGGTCGACTCGGACAGCGTCATGCGGGTGGTCGCCTATGATCGCGCCGGTAAGAACCTGCTCGTCGCGCAGCGCCTGTCGGATGGCGGCCTGGAGCGCAAGGCGCCGCAGCCGGTCGGCGATTTCAGTTCGCCGCGGATGGCGGCGTTCGGCGCCGGAGAAGACGCGACGGTTGTGATCGCGGACGAGCGGCGTCTGTTGCTGCTATCGCCAAACCAGAAGCCGGCCACGCTGATCGAGCAGGATTCTTGGGAGACGAAGACCAAGGACGCGATGTTGTTTGATTCGGTGGTCGGCGACGTGAATCACGATGGCGTGCGCGATGTCGTGCTGATCGACGGTCGCAAGGCGAGCCTTGAAATACTGACGACGGCGCCGGGGGGTGACCTGGTCCGGGCGCTGACGTTTCAGGTGTTTCAGGGCAAGCGCTTCAGCAGCGCGCCGACGTCCTATGGCGAGCCGCGCGAGGGGCGGATCGGCGATGTCACGGGCGATGGGCATGCGGATATTGTGCTGATTGCGCACGACCGCGTGCTTGTCTATCCCGCGCAGTGACGTAGCGCCGCGGGCGAGACGCGCGGTCCGCCCGCGCAATGGGTTGAGGGTCGAATCAATGCGATTTGAACGCGTGTCCTCCGGCGCGGAATGGGAAGCCCGGTACGGCTATTGCCGCGCGTTGCGCGCCGGGCAGCTTGTGTTCGTCACTGGCACCGCCCCGATCGGCGCGGACGGCGCGGTGTTTGCGCCCGGCGACGCGGCCGCACAGACCACCCGCTGCCTGGAGATCATCGATTCCGCGATGCGCGGGCTGCGCGCGACGCGCGCCGACATTGTGCGAACACGCATGTTTGTCACGGATATTGCGCGCAGCGACGAGTTTGGGCGGGCGCACCGCGCGTTTTTCGGCGACCATCGCCCGTGCACAACGATGGTCGAAGTTCGCGCGCTGATCGACCCGCGGATGTTGATCGAGATCGAGGCCGACGCGGTGTGCGCCGAGGCGTGAAGACGGGGTCGGAGTTGACGGGCGCGATCAGTGATCACGGCCAGACGTCGCTAGGCGAGCGCCCACGCTGTTTTTTTCGATCGCGTGTGGTGGCAAGGGGTGTCCACTACCACGCGATCACGGTCCCGGAGGGCCGAGACCGAGTCCCAGTTCACGAGATGTGAACAGCGCGAGCAAGGAAACGACGCAGGGTCCTTTTGGCGAGCAACCACCTGCGCGCGTCGTCTCCTCCGACCACCACTTCGACTATCCGCGCGCCGTCAAGGTTCCCAAATGTCGTCCGCAAAACGAGCGGTTTGCGGTTAATTACCCAAGTCTTTTGTGGGATGGAAGATACGCGCGGTTGCCCGCGCCGATCCTACTCCAGCCGCTGATCGATCACGTCGCCAACCAGCTTCGGATCGGCTTTTCCGCCGGACAATTTCATGACCTGCCCGGTCAGAAACCCGCGCGCCGCCCCGCGTTTCCTGGGATTCTCGACCGCGTCGCGCACCGCCTTCTCATTCGCCGCGATCGCCGCGTCGACCCAGGCCGCGATCGCGTCGAGATCGGACGTCTGCATCAATCCCAACTCGTCGGCCAGCGCCTGCGGGTCGGCGTCCGGACGCTGCGCCATTGCCTCGGCGATCTGGGCGGCCGCGGTGGCGTTGACGACGCCGTTCCGGACCATGTTGGCCAAATCGGCAAGCGCCGAGGCGGGAATCTGCAGCTCGGCGATCTCGCAGCCGCGCTCGTTGGCGATTTTTGACCAGAAGCTCAGGAACTGCTTGCCGAGCGTCACCTTGTCGCCGCCGGCCTCCGCCGCATGATCGAGCAGATCGGCCGAGTCGTGATGATCCACCAGCGCCGGGGCGTCTTTCTCGGGCAGCTTATATTCGCTGATGAATCGCTCGGTGCGCGGCGCGGGCAGTTCGGGCGTGTGTTCGCGCAAATGGCGCACGCGCTCCGGATCCGGGCGGACGGCGGGCAGATCGGGATCGGGGAAGTAGCGATAGTCGTGCGCTTCTTCCTTCTCGCGCTGCGCCAGGGTGACCTCGCGGACATCATCCCAGCCGCGGTTGGCTTTGTTGCCAACCTGCGCGGTCAGGCCGTCCTGCTCGAAAGCCTCGACCTGTCGATGAATTTCGTAGTTGACCGCGCCATACAGCGAGCGGAACGAGTTCAGGTTCTTGACCTCGACGATCGGCGTGCGCCAGGAATCCCCGTCTCGCATCAGCAGCAGATTGATATTCGGCTCAAACCGCATCTGTCCTTTTTGCATGTCCGCGTCGCTGACGCCCAGGTAACGGACCAGTCGATGCAGTTGCACGGCGAATTCGCGCGCCTCCTCGGCCGATTGCAGGTCCGGCTCGGTCACGATCTCCAGCAGCGGCGCACCGGCGCGGTTCAGATCGACGCCGGTGCAGCCTTCAAAGTCATGCGCGTTCTTGCCCGCGTCTTCCTCGAGATGCGCGCGGCGGATGCGGACTTTCAGAATGCGCCCTTCGCAAGGCGCCTCGAAGTAGCCGCCTTCGCACAGCGGATGGTCGAACTGAGAGATCTGATAGTTCTTCGGCAAATCGGGGTAGTAGTAGCTCTTGCGGTCCCAGCGGGTCGTCGTCGCGATGCGGCTGTTGAGCGCGATGCCGGTGCGGATCGCGAGATCGACCGCTTCGGCGTTAATCACGGGCAGGGCGCCCGGCAACCCCAGACACACCGGACAGGTGCGCGTGTTCGGCGCCGCGCCGAACTCCAGCGCGCAGCGGCAGAACATCTTGGTCCGTGTCGCCAGTTGGACGTGGACTTCCATGCCGATGATCGGCTCAACCACAAACCCGCGAATCTGCAAAGCCCGCCTCCGTCGGTCCGTCAATCGCGCCGTCTTCGGTCGCGCGGCTTCAGTATACTGGCCATGATGGACGCCGGTCACGCCGCCGCAGCGGGGCGGGCCGATCCACTTTCAGTGTGGTGGTTTCTCGGGAGCATTGCATGACATGGATCGAGACCACGCCGCCGGGCCGGGCGGAGGGCGAACTGGCCCGCGCGTACGCGGCCGCGATTGCGCGCGCCGGTCGCGTGTTTGGCATCGTGCGGGCGATGAGCCCCAATCCGGACGCGCTCAACGCGTCGATGCGCTTCTACCTGGCGATCATGTTTGGCCCGTCGCCGCTGACCCGCGCGACGCGCGAACTGCTCGCGGTGGTCGTCAGCCGCACGAACGCTTGTGTCTACTGAGTGCGGGCCCATGCGCAAGATCTCCGGTCGGAGATCGAGAATGACTGGGCGGCGTTGTTCGATGGGCCGGTCGACACGCGAACCGAGACGCTGGATCGCCTGGCGCATCAGGCCGTGCGCGATTGGCGCGGCTGCGGTTTCAACGCCGCCACGACGCGACTGTGCGAGTTCGCCGAGCGGGTCACGGTTTCCCCGCAACTGTGCGGCCGCGCGCTGATCGAAGCGTTGCGGGCGGTGGGCTGGGATGATCGGGCGATTCATGACGCCACGCAGGTCATCTCCTACTTCAATTACATCAACCGCGTGGCCGATGCGCTCGGCGTCGAGCCCGAACCCGACCTGCCGGTCTGGGGCGGATAGGCGGCGCCGATAGCGGCTCCGGCGTCGCGCCGCTATATTCGCGCCGGGAAAGCCAACGCGCATTTGACCGAGGACGCCGCGATGCTGCAAACGCCGCTGATCAGCTATCACCGTGACGCCGGAGCCCGGCTGGTGGACTTCGCCGGCTGGGAAATGCCGGTGGTTTACTCCGGCATTATCGAAGAGCACCAGCACACGCGGAATCACGCGACGTTTTTTGACGTTTCGCACATGGGCCGCGTGCGGTTTCGCGGGTCGGACGCCGAAGCCCTGCTGGAACGCCTGAACACGCGGGCCATCGCCGGCATGGCGGTCGGGCAGTCGCGCTACAGCCACATGCTGCGCGAGGACGGCGGCATATTGGACGATGTCATCGTCACGCGCCTCGAGGATCACTTCTTCGTGGTGTGCAACGCGTCCAACCGCCTGAAGCTGCTCGACTGGTGGAATCAGCAGCGCGCCGGCACGAACGTCGAAATCACCGATGAAACGCTCGATACCGCGATGATCGCGATTCAGGGACCCGAAGCGATCGAGACGATCGAGCAATTGCTGCCGCTGCAGGTCAGCGATCTGAAACGTTATCACTGCAAGACCGGCTTCGCCGCCGGCGCCAATTATATGATCTCGCGCACCGGCTACACCGGTGAAGACGGGCTGGAGATCATCCTGCCCGCCGCGTTCGCCGCGTCCGCCGTGCATATGCTGGTCGAAAAGTCCGCCGAGAAGGGGCGTCCGATTCTGCCGGCCGGGCTCGGAGCGCGCGACACGCTGCGCACCGAAGCGGCGATGCCGCTGTATGGCCATGAGCTCACCGAAGACTGGGACCCGATCAGCGCCGGACAGAACTGGGTGGTCAAGTTCGAGAAGGAGTTCATCGGCCGCGCGGCGTGTGTCCGCGTGCGCGACAGCGGCCCGACCCGCAAGCTGGTCGGTCTCGAAGTGGACTCCAAGCGCACGCCGCGGCAGGGGGCCATCATCCGCGCCGGCGGCGCCGACATCGGCGTGGTCACCAGCGGCGTCAGCAGCCCGACGCTCGGGCGCGTGATCGCAATGGGGTTTGTTCCGCCGACGCACGCGGACATCGGCACGACGCTGGAAGTGGCGATCTCCCGGGATGTTGCGCCCGCGAAGGTCGTGGCGATGCCGTTCTATAAGCGCAGCTGACGGCGCCCTGTCGTGCCAAAGCCGGTTAGGGCTCCGGCGCAGGCGCCTTATTGGCACAGCCAACTGATTTCGCTTGGCGTCGCCATTCAAATCCGATCCAGATGGCGAACGGAAGTGCGACGGCGCCGAAAAAGACGAGGATCGCCCACCGACCCAACCACGCCATGAGTCCAGACGCCGCGAGGTCGGCCAGGCAGATAACGGTGAGGAGTGCGATGGTTTTTCCGGTCTCCGGATACTTCAAGCCGGGTGGCGATGCGATTCGTTCATGATTGCGAGCCGATGCCCCGAATCGGATGAACCTGGACGCCAGTCCGGGCTGACGGCGCCACTCGAATCCAACCCAGATGGCAGTGGCAAGCGCCAGGACGACAAACGGTAACAGCAGTGACCACCCGCCAACCATCGCGTCCGAGGCGTATCTCAGGCTCCGATACAATTGAATGGCGGTGAAGAGGGCGACAACCAGCGCGATTCGCCGATAGTTCCACCAGAGCGCGACAAGCGCGAGAATCGCCGCGACGCCGCCAATCGCGAGCGATTTCCCGGCGTCTGACCATAACGCCGTGTTGGACGGAGCGGCGATCTGTGCGACGAGCGTGAACACTTCGCGACCCTCGCGCCGAGCGATTCGATAGGTCTGTAGTTTAGCAAGGCGGCGCCCGAAAAACTGCGCGCCGACCGCAACGCCCTGACGGGACGGCGTGCGGTGTAGCCCGGCGCATGGAGCAGATTGGGCGACTAACGGCTGTGTGGCAGCCCGCTAGCCCCTACTCTTAAGGGCTGGGCGTTAGTTTTCTTAGTGCGTCAAGCAGCTGTCGACCCTCAGCGGACTTCGGCGATTCCATCCCCGATTTCTCATCGTATCCTGTCGCCACATAGGCCAGCTTTCCGTCAATAACAATGAGGAACGTGGGGAGCGCGAATTGACCTAACTTCTTCGCTTGCGGTGAAGCTGATGAATCAAAGACCGCCAGGTACTCGTTGTCGCCGAGTCGGGTCGCCACTCGCTTATCGGTCAGGATGATCGGATCTTCCAGAGGATCGTAGAGATAGAGCACCTTCAGCCCCGCCAACCTGCTGCGCTCAAGCGTTTTGGCATACTCTCGACGAAAAGACCGGCATGGGGCGCACCATGTTGCCGTCAGATTCACCAGCCAAGCACCCTCCAGTGCTGAAAGCTGCGCTGCGTGAGCGCCAACATCGGAGGGAGACGCAATAAAGGACACTTGAATTCCGTCGAGATCTTCGGTCTCAAGCTTCAAGACCGCCTGTCCTGCGTCGACGGGCTGTCCGTCTCGCTGGGTTGGCGGCGAACTCGTCGCGTTTGTCCGGTTATCATCGCCCGCGACAATCAGCCTACTTAGTTCGGTCTCGATGATTTGGGCCGCGATCGACGTTTCGTCAAGAGGTACATCACCCTCGGTCCAGAGCCAAGGGACAGGCGTTGGCAGAACCGCAACGAGCTCCCGAGTTTCTCGGGCCAAAGGGCGGTTGGCATCATTGAGGATGTTGTGTATCTTAAGTGAGCTCTTGATCTCGTATACGCCATATGGTAACGATCCGCCCCCATAGTGTGAGATGCGCGCGACCGATCCCGCCTCAAGCCAGCAGTCCAATGTGATTGGCGGCGATACCTCAGCCACAGCATCTCCCCCGACGCGATTCACAGTGGCGCTCGCCACCGCCAGCCAGCCTGCGCTGCTCGACCTGGCGTCAAGCATTTGCAGAAAAGAGTGCGTCTTGTCTGCGGGGGTTGCGTAGATAGACAGTCTGGCGTACCCGTCCACGACGTCGTACGCCTCAGCCCACTCGATCCGTGACTTGGCCGTTTCAGCAAGTCGCTTCACGAGCGTTAGGTCAGTAGAATTGTCAAGGATGTAGCGCAAGACCGCCTCGTTCGCCTCGCACTCAATAGCCCACTCGACGACTCGACTACAGGCTTCGCCAATCGACGTGGACGACGCGATTGTTGGCGCCAATCCGCTCCGAACCGGGTGCATGTCCAAGCGTTTGCCGCGCTCGGCCCCGCGCTCTTCCAATCGCGCAAATCCTGGGATCGGATCCTGCATGTCTCCGGCGACAGTTCGTGCGAGTAATCGAAGATCGTAGTCGATGCATCGATGAAACAACCCGCTGTCAACTACGCGCTCGCCGCGGAAAAGTACTGCGCCAACGTTCGTCAAGGCTGGCACAAGTTGATCAAAACGCCCCATTCGATCCGAGACTACGACAACCCTCACGCCCCCGCCTAGTTCTCCGGATGCGCGGGCCCGAATCGCCACTGTCAGCATCGCGGCCTGACCAAACGGCAGACCTGTGGGCAGCACAACAACATGGGTGGCCGACCGGATCCCTGGATTCGAGCCAACATAGCTTGACGCGATGTAAAGCTCCGAGGGCAGTTCTATTGAATCAGCGGGTCTGTAACGATAGGCGATCCATACCAACTCATCCGACGCTGAATTGTACCACGATGCAAAGTCGACTTCGCATGGCGCCGCATAGGGCCAACCAAACCCCGCGTGAGCACAGGTTCGATCCGCCAACGAGCATACAATCGCCAAGCCGACCCACGTAGCGCTGAGGACATCTGCCACGCGAACACTCCTATGCGCAACGCGCCCGCATTACGAACGCTAGCCCCTACTCCTCGGTCGCGCGCTCGATTTCCGCGCCCACCGCCCGCAGCTTCTCATCAATCCGCTCATAGCCGCGCTCGATGTGATAAATCCGGTTCACCGTGGTCACCCCACGCGCCGCCAGGCCCGCCAGCACCAGCGCCGCCGACGCCCGCAGGTCGCTCGCCATCACCGGCGCTCCCACCAGTCGGCGGACGCCGTGCACAATGACCGTCGGCCCTTCCCGGCGCAGGTCGGCGCCCATGCGGTTCAGTTCCGGCACGTGCAGAAAACGATCCGGGAAGATTTTCTCGGTGACGATGCTGTTGCCGTCCGCCAGGCACACCAGCGTCATCAGCTGGGCCTGCAGGTCGGTCGGCATGCCCGGGAACGGCTGCGTCGTCACGTCGATCGGCTCCAGCCGGCGCGACGATGACACCAGCACGCGCTCGCCCTTCTTCTCGACCTGCACGCCGACCGCGTTCAGGCGATCAATAAACGCCATCAGGTGATCGGTCCGGCAGTTTTCGAGCGAAAGCTCGCCATTGGTAATCGCCGCCGCGATCATGAACGTGCCGGCTTCGATGCGATCCGGAATGATGCGATGTTCAGCGCCGGTCAGGCGCTTGACGCCTTCGATCACCAGGCGCGGCGTGCCTTGTCCGCTGATCGACGCGCCGCAGGCGTTCAGAAAATTCGCCAGGTCCACGACTTCCGGCTCACAGGCCGCCATTTCGATGACCGTTACGCCCTCCGCAAGCGTCGCCGCCATCATCACGTTCGCCGTGCCGAGCACGGTGGAGCCGTACGGCCCGCCGAGGAACATCTCGACGCCGCGCATGCGGCGGGCCTTGGCGACGATGTCGCCGCTGACGAGTTCGACATCCGCCCCGAGGCGTTTCATGGCGCGAATGTGGATATCGACCGGGCGGTCGCCGATGGCGCATCCGCCGGGCATCGCGACCCGCGCCTGGCCGCGTTTGGCGAGCAGCGGGCCAAGCACGCAGATCGACGCCCGCATCTTGCGGACGATCTCGTATTCCGCGTGGCTGTTGCCCTCGTCGCGCACCTGCAGGCGCATGGCGCCATCCGCGCGGCGCTCGACCTCGACGCCCAGGCGAATCAGCAGATCGGACAGCGCCCCGACATCCGCGTTGTCCGGCACATCATGCAGAATGACTTCCTCGTCGCACAGGATCGCCGCCGCCATGATCGGCAGCGCGGCGTTTTTTGAACCGCTGATGCGCACGGCGCCCCGCAACCGATTGCCGCCCGAGACGCGAAAGAATGGCAAACCCACTGGATCTCCTTCAGGCTGACTGCCGTTGCGCGCCGCTCGCGCGCCGCCGACCATGCACGACCCGCTCGTGCCGCAGATTGTCGCGGTATGTCGTCACCGTTTCCCAGTCGCTTTCGTCGAACAACGCCCGCACGCGCTGCGCCTGGTTCCACGCGATTTCGATCATGATCTCGCCACCCGGACGCAGCCGCTCGACCGCTTCGCGCACCAGCGGGGCGATCACCGCCATGCCGTCCGGACCGGCGAACAGCGCCGTGTGCGGCTCATAGTCGCGCACGTTCGGCGGCAGATCGTCACGCTCGACCTCGCCAATATAGGGCGGATTGCTGACGATCAGATCAAACGGCGCTTCCGCGCTCCACGGCGCATACAAATCGCCATGTCGCCACTCGATGCGATCCGCGACGCCATGGCGGTCCGCGTTGCGCCGCGCGACGGCCAGCGCCTTGTCGCAGATGTCGCTGGCGAAAATCGTCGCTTCCGGAACGTGCTTCGCGATGCTGATCGGAATGCAGCCGCTGCCGGCCCCGATGTCCAGAATCCGCCGGATCGCGCCATCCGCGGCCCGGGCGGCGTGGATCGCGCGCTCCACCAGCACTTCGGTCTCCGGGCGCGGGATCAGCACATGCGGGGAGACTTCGAATTTCAGGGAAAAGAACTCTTTGTCGCCCAGCAAATAGGCGACCGGCTCATGCGCCGCCGCCCGGCGAACCCATGCGCGAAAAACGTCGCGGTGCTCGGTGGAAGGAACTTGCTCAAAGCGCGTAAACAGGTGGATTCGCTCACACCCCAGCGCTCGCGCCAACAGCAACTCGGCGCACAACCGGGGGCTCTCGACCCCGGCCGTTTCGAAGTAGTCCCGCGTCCATGCGAGCAGCCGGGCGATCGTCCATGCTTGATCAGCGCCACGACTATCTGCCATACGTCGGATCGTACCGCGCGGGCCGGGCCTTGATAACCCGAAATCCGCTGTTCGCGGCGGCGTGGCCGGCGGGCGGGCCACGTTCGGCCACGCGCGCCAACCGGCGTCAACCGCCGCCAGCCGGGCGCGGGATCGAGGCGGTCGGCGGGGAGCGTGAGCCCTTGACATCGGCGCGCGTTCCGGGGGGAGCCGATGCGGTCCGAGCAGCATGGCGCCCCATCCTGCAGCGCGGCGGAAGGGTGGGGGACCCGCCTTCGCGGTCGCGGTAGGCGACGTGGCACGGGGACTTGGCGCGGGTCGACTGGGTGTTGGTGAACCCCCGGACCGAACCGAGAGGCGCGTATCATAGGCAGCGGATTGCCACGTTGCGATCGGGCAAATCGGGGAGCGCGATGGGATCACTTCGAGCACATTGACCGTACAGAACTAGCACGTTGCCAACCGGACAGAGGGGCTCACATGATGCCGCCACCGACAACGACGAAGTCGAGCGATGGACATCGGATTCCAAGAGTTGCAGTGATCATCATAGTTGTGATTTTGAGCCTCCCCGCTCTCGGAATCGGGTTCGTGATTGGCTTTGACTATCTCACGTATCGTCGCATTCGGTCCCTTTTTAGCGGCAGGTCGAATTCTGTGCCGGTAAGTATGAAAGTGTTTTGGGGTCAGCGGTCACTCTTGGTTACAGACCCATCGCTTCTGCACAAGATAGCGAGTGCCGGCGCATCCCCCCAGAGCGACTACGCGCCTCGAGCGCACGAAACGATCACGGCGTTCTACACAACCACCTTCGATTTCGGATCAGGTAGCACATATCCCGTTTCCATGTCAGTCCATTCGGACGGGCGCGGTCTCTGCTTCGTCGTGGGAAGGGGCCCGGGGCTGGAAGCGCTAAAAGTATTCAGCGACCCGTACTACTATGACATGCGGCTTGACTGTGACGATGATAGTAACGTCTCAGAGATGATGCGCTTCCTCCTAAACGCCAGGACGCCGGGGTCGCTGCACATTCGGGCGGATGTCCCGAAGTAGCCAAACCAAACCGAGCAGTTGCGTAGGGTGCGGCTCGCGGCTCGCCGCACCATCAGCGGTTGGCGTTCGGGGCACACCACCGCCAAGAGGCCGGTGGCACTCACCGCTTGTTGTCCACCGCAGGCCCAATCAACACGTTCGATGGAGATTGCGGTGCGGCAAGCCGAGGTTTTTGCATGAACGTGTTCATTTTGTCGCCAATCGCTGGTTGAGTCGGGCG
>CAZGTH010000007.1:0-63081 GCA_964528455.1 uncultured Planctomycetales bacterium
TGCCCACTACCGCAATCAGAGGAAACGATAGGACCTTGCTTGAAACGGCACTAGTGTAGCGCATCTTATCTTCTGACCCACATTGATCGCTTCCGGACGGGTGGCATGCTTTCGCCGAAGGCGTAAGCATGCTTGAGCGCGGGCCACCGTGCCATGCGCACTTGTAGTCCTGTAGGGTGGGTTACGCGCAGCGAAACCCACCATTGTCCATTGTCGCGCGAATGGTGGGTTCGCTTCGCGTAACCCACCCTACCGAGTCTTTTCCACGCCCAAACCCCCTGCGCGAAGTACGTCCCGCACGAAGTTTCCAGATTGTACACCGGCCGCGGCGTCGGATCGATCTCAATCGCGACGATCGTGAGCGGCGCGCCGCTCGCGTTGACCAGCGACGAACTCGCTTCCAGTTCCGAGACGTACCACCAGCCTTGCGCTTCCGTGTAAACCTCGTGTTCCGGCGTGACGCCCAGCGTCGTGCCGTCCAGCAGCGTCAGCCACACCACCGCCGGCGCGATGCGTTTGAAAACCCGCTTCACATACCCGGCTTCCGCCGCCAGCGTCGCCGGATCGGCGTCGTCACGCGTCAGGCGGTCGCGCGCACCACATGCTTACGCCTGCGGCGAAAGCATGCCACAAGACCTTGCTCGTTGTTCCGGCCGCGCCCATCGCGGCCTTGACGGCACACAAAAGGAGCCGGATCAGACGGAGCGCCAGCGACCCAGGCCAGCGGAAAATGGGAGGGGGCCTTCAGGAGGAACCGATTTTCCGCTTGCCGGGGCCGGCGACGGCTCTAGGTTGCCAAGTCAAAGACGCGGGGGGCCGAGGAGTTCTCAGCTTAGGGGCAATTGGTCAAGAGTTAGAATCAGGCTGCTACTTACTGCGGGTCCGCGAAGCTATCCTCAATAAAGCGGCTCAGCCTCCATGATACTCTAACTGAAACTACTCGCGCATCGCAGAAAGCCCATCCCTCCCAGCTGATAGCTGGCACCGCGAACTCCCCGTTACGCAAGACAAGCCAATTGACGATGACGCTGTCGCAATCGACCTCCTGCCTGGGGGAGGCAAGATATGGGAGTGGTGGAACGTCGCTATTGACGAGTACTTCAATCCTCCGATCATTGATGCGTCGAATCAACCCCGCACGTTCGAGATCGTCGTATGACGTCGGAACGTCCCCGGAATCTCGAACAAAAGCAGCGATTGCTACACTAATAGCGTGTATCTGACTTACCGCGTCTTGAGCCAAGCGGAACCAGACGAATGCTGCGGAAATCATCGCGACAGTCAAAGTCAATCCCAAGAGAGTTATCCATCTCGTCCTAGAGGTCACTATTCTTCCCCACGCTCTTCATCTTCAGCAATATCATTGAGCTTCCGTGAGTCCTGTAGGGTGGGTTACGCGCAGCGAAACCCACCATTGTCCATTGTCGCGCGAATGGTGGGTTCGCTTCGCGTAACCCACCCTACCGAGTCTTTTCCACGCCCAAACCCCCTGCGCGAAGTACGTCCCGCACGAGGTTTCCAGATTGTACACGGGCCGCCGCGTCGGATCGATATCGATTGCGACGATCGTCAGCGGCGCGCCGCTCGCGTTGACCAGCGACGAACTCGCTTCCAGTTCCGAGGCGTGCCGCCAGCCCTGCGCTTCCGTGTAAACCTCGTGTTCCGGCGTGACGCCCAGCGTCGTGCCGTCCAGCAGCGTCAGCCACACCACCGCCGGCGCGATGCGTTTGAAAACCCGCTTCACATACCCGGCTTCCGCCGCCAGCGTCGCCGGATCGGCGTCGTCACGCGTCAGGCGGTCGCGCGCACCACATGCTTACGCCTGCGGCGAAAGCATGCCACAAGACCTTTCGTCTGCTCGCAACAAGGCCCGACGCCGCGGAGGCACACGGCGTCAGGCGATGGTCATTCTTCAATCTGCGGACATGATCAATTCGTCATAATCGGGTTCCCAGCCCTCACGTTTGCTCAATTGCCTCGAATGGTGTTTCATCGCGAGCAGGTTGAGATTCGCGTCCGGCTCGCTGGGCATTGGTTTCGTGAGAGGCGGCAGACGCGGCTGCGATCAGAGCCATCAGTTCGTCCTGGCCGCGTCGATCGCCACCATCGCGGACCGTTGACATTCCAACTGCAAGCTGATTCTAAACGGCCCATACACTACACGAGTCGCGGTCGTGGTTACCCCTTGCTTGTGCCGGGTGGGCCGCCAAGTTCTTCCATCCACGCCCGATAAGCCATCCAGTAGGCCCTAAAGAACTCCCCGGGCGACTCAATGAGTCGCGGAATGATCGCGGTACGGAGATCGGTACTAAGCGCGTCGAACGGATCACCTCCATCCAGCGCAACAGAATCGAGCGATCCCTCACTCTCACAGACGAGCTGTGGCGACAATCCGAGGGCCAAGAACAGGTCCTCGTGTGAAACGCTCTTTTTTCCCACAAAGTAGCTCGGCGTCCCAATCCCGCGAGAGTCACGAACAATCAGGCCAATTGCGAAGTCGCCGCGAATGAACTGCCCGTTTGCAAAGGGCCCGCCCGACGAACATCCTTGGGCCTCCCTGTCGAAACGAAACCCAAACGGGACAAGAAGCGGCTCAAGCTTCCGGACGCCATCGTTAAGTCTCTGCCGAGCGTCTGATATGGTGCCCAATTGGTCTACTCCCCAAGTCCTGTAGGGTGGGTTACGCGCAGCGAAACCCACCATTGTCCATTGTCGCGCGAATGGTGGGTTCGCTTCGCGTAACCCACCCTACCGAGTCTTTTCCACGCCCAAACCCCCTGCGCGAAGTACGTCCCGCACGAGGTTTCCAGATTGTACACGGGCCGCCGCGTCGGATCGATATCGATCGCGACGATCGTCAGCGGCGCGCCGTTCGCGTCGACCAGTGACGCGCTCGTCTCCAGTTCCGAGACGTACCGCCAGCCCTGCGCCTCCGTGTAAACCTCGTGCTCCGGCGTGACGCCCATCGTCGTGCGATGCGCCGCGGCCGGAGTTTCCACGGCTCCCCCCATCGCTCCGAACAGCCCGAGCGCCCCCTTCACGAATTGCGCCGCGCCCAATGTTCACGCCGTCCCGAAGCCGCCGCCCCTGCCATGTGGCGACCGGCGGGATAAGATGCGCCCATGTCGGACTCGGAAACACTCGGACTGATCGCCGGCGCCGGCGAACTGCCCTTCGCCGTCGCGCGCGGGGCGCGGGCCGCCGGGCGGCGCGTGGTCGCCGTCGGCCTGCGCGGCTTTGCCGACCCGGCGCTGGCGGGCGACGTCGATCGCCTGTTGTGGCGCGGCGTGGCCGGGCTGGGCGGCTGGATCCGCGCCCTGCGGCGGGCCGGCTGCCGGGAGGTCGTCATGGTCGGCCGCGTGCGCAAGGCCGACATGTTCGCCGGGCCGCGCTGGTTGCAGTGGTTGCAATACCTGCCGGACCTGACGACGATACGGGTCTGGTACTTTCACACGCGCGACAAACGCAATGACACGCTGCTCGGCGCGGTCGCCGATGAGTTTCAGCGCCGCGGAATCACCATGCTTGATTCGACACAATACTGCCCGGAAACGCTCGCGGAGGTCGGCCTGCTGACCCGCTCCGCGCCGCCCCAGCGCGTGCGCGACGACGCGGATTTCGCCTGGCCGATTCTCAAGCAGATCGCGGCAATGGACGTCGGGCAGTCGATCGCCGTCAAAGAACGCGAAATCATCGCGGTCGAGGCGATCGAAGGCACCGATCGCCTGATTGAGCGCGCCGGCGATCTTTGCCCGGCCGGCGGCTGGACGCTGGTCAAGGTCGCCAAACCGAACCAGGACATGCGATTCGACGTGCCGACGATCGGCCCCGCCACGATCGAAAACCTGCGGGCGCATCGCGCCGCCGGGCTGGTCGTCGAAGCCGGGCGCACGATCATCCTGCAGAAAGCCGAAACCCTCGCGCTGGCGGAGCGCTGCCGCATCCCGATCATCGGCCGCAAGGACGACGCATGAGCGCGGTGGTGCTCGACGGGCGGGCCATCGCGGCGGACATCTCGGCGCAGGTCACCCGCGACGTCGCGCGCCTCACCACGCAATTCGGCCCGATCAAACTCTGCGCCGTGCTGGTCGGCGCGGATGAGGCCGCCCGGCTGTATGCCCAGAAGCAGCGCCACACGGCCGTCAAAGTCGGCGTGCAATACGAACTCTTCGAGTTGCCGGAGGAGACCACGCAGGAACAGCTGGCGGCGGAAGTCAATCGGCTGAACCAGGACCCGAGCGTCACGGGCATCATCATGCAACTGCCGCTGCCCGGCCACATCGACCCCGCGCTCGCCCAGTACGCGATTGATCCCTACAAGGACGTCGAAGGCGTCAACCCGGCGAACCTCGGCTTCATTTTCTACAACGTGCCGATCATTGCGCCGTGCACCGCGCTGGCGGTGATTGAACTGATCGGACATAGCGGCCTCGAACTGCGCGGCGCGGAAGCCGTCGTCGTGGGTCAGAGCCGGATCGTCGGCCGCCCGCTCAGCATGTTTCTGAATACGCGGATGGCCACCGTGACCGGATGCCATATCGACACGCGTGACATCGCGTTTCACACGCGCCGCGCGGATCTGGTCGTCGTCGCCGTCGGAAAGCCGCGCCTGATCGGCGCCGATCACATCCGCCCCGGCGCGGTCGTGATTGACGTCGGCATCAATCGCGAGGCCACGACCGACGCCGCCGGCGTGGTGACATGGAAAACCGTCGGCGACGTGGACTACGAAGCCGTCAGGCCGATCGCCGGCGCGATCACGCCCGTCCCGGGTGGCGTCGGCCCGGTGACGGTGGCGATGCTGCTGCGCAACACCGTCGAAGCCGCCCGCAAACAGCGCCGCCGCGAAGGCCGATCTTGACGCAAAAAGCGTCCGTGTCGCAACCCGTAGGCTGGGCGCCGCCCAGCTTCCCTCGGCCACGGCGTCACCTCTCGCGTTGCTCAGCGCGCCCCGCCGCCCGACCGCGTGGCGATTCGATTCGGCGGGCGCTACACTTTCCTGATGGCGTTCTATCGTCGAGCTCGTATCCCGGGGGCCCGCTACTTCCTTACGGCCGTGACGTGGCGCCGACATCGCTTGCTGCAGAGTCCATCCGCGGTCGCGCGGCTGCGCGAGGCGCTGCGAAGCGTGATGCGCGAACAACCGTTTACGCTGCTGGCGGCGGCGATCTTGCCTGACCACTTTCACGTCATGATCGAACTCCCCGACGGCGACGCCGCCTACCCGGCGCGGATGGGCCGGATCAAGGCGGCCTTTACGAAGTCAATGCCGATCAGCCCGGAGCGCGCCGCGGCGCGCTCGCACTCGCGGCGCCGAAAGCGCGAGCAAATGGTCTGGCAGCGGCGATACTGGGAGCACACGATTCGCGACGACGCAGACTTCTCCGACCATATGAACTACATCCACTACAATGCCGTGAAGCACGGCTACGCCGCATGTCCCCACGCATGGCCCTACTCGAGTTTTCAGACTTGGGTGAGAAAGGGACTCTATCCAGCGACATGGCTTTGCGGCTGCGACGGGCGACGAGTGGCGCCGCCTCGTTTTGACGAGCTTGCGGGGAAGCGTCGGCGATGATTGACGCCAACGGGTCTCATGGGGCATGCCGGGCCGTCCGAGGGAAGCTGGGCGGAGCCCAGCCTACGGCCCGCTGCGCAACACCGTCGAAGCCGCCCGCAAACAGCGCCGCAGCGAAGGCCGATCTTGACCGTGCAAAAAGCGTCCGTATCATGGGCACATGGAAGACAAATTCCCGCGCATCATCGGCTCCGCATTCACTTTTGACGACGTGCTGCTGGTCCCCGCCCGGGCGGCGATCCACCCGCGCGATATCGATGTTTCCACCCAACTGACCCGCAACATCCGCATCAACATCCCGCTGCTGTCCGCGCCGATGGACACCGTCACCGAAAGCGCCCTGGCCATCGCGCTCGCCCAGGAAGGCGGCATCGGCGTCATCCATCGCAACCTGTCCACCGAAGACCAGGTGCGTGAAGTGCGCAAAGTCAAGCGCTCCGAAAGCGGCGTGATCATCGACCCGCTGACGCTGCGCCCGAACGACCCGGTCGAACGCGCCGAAGAGATCATGCGCCTGCAGGGCGTCAGCGGTATTCCGATCACCGGCGACGATGGCAAGCTCCGCGGCATCCTCACGCGGCGCGATCTGAAATTCCGCGATCCCGAACACTCGCGCGTGTCTGACGTGATGACCCGCGAAAACCTCGTCACCGCCCCGCCGCAAACCACGCTCGACGACGCCGAGGCGATCCTCAAACGCGCCAAGGTCGAGAAACTCCTGCTCGTGCGGCCGGACGGCCGGCTGGCGGGCCTGATCACGATGCGCGACATCGAGCGCGCCCGCGAGTATCCCGCGCGCTGCAAGGATGATCGCGGCCGCCTGCGCGTCGGCGCCGCCATCGGCGCGCACGACTATGACCGCGCGTCCGCGCTCGTAGCGGCCGATGTCGACATGCTCGTCGTCGATTCCGCGCACGGGCACAGCGACGCCATCATCGAAACCGTCGCCCGCATCAAGCGCGAGCACACGATCGAAGTCATCGGCGGCAACGTCGCCACCGCCGAAGGCGCCCGCGATCTGGTCGACGCCGGCGCCGACGCCGTGAAGGTCGGCATCGGTCCCGGTTCGATCTGCACCACCCGCATCGTCACCGGCGTCGGCGTGCCCCAGATCCACGCCGTCATGACCACCGCCGCCGCCGTCGACGTGCCGATTATCGCGGACGGCGGTGTGCGCTTCAGCGGCGACATCGCCAAGGCGATCGCCGCCGGGGCCCACGCGGTCATGATCGGCTCGCTTTTCGCCGGCATGGACGAATCCCCGGGCCAACTCGTGCTGTGGAAAGGCCGCCGCTACAAGGAGTACCGCGGCATGGGATCGATCGAGGCGATGAAGCAGGGCAGCGCCGATCGCTATGCCCAATCGTCGACCCAGCCGCAGAAAATGGTGCCGGAGGGCGTCGAGGGCCGTGTCCCCTACCGCGGCTCGATGTCTGAGTTCGCCTATCAGATGGTCGGCGGCCTGCGCCAGGGCATGGGCTACTGCGGCGCCCGCGATATCGCCGAATTCCGCGAAAACGCGCGTTTCGTCCGCACGACCGCCGCCGGCATGCTGGAATCGCACCCGCACGACATCATCATTACCCGCGAACCCACAAACTACGCGATCGATTATCATGAAGGTGAATAGTCCGCGAAGGCGCCCGGCGCCCGCGACAGGAGACCGCGACATGCGTCACGGATGGCAGTTTTCTTCGTCCAACGTTACCCGTTTGCTGCTCACGCTCGCGTTGGCGGGCCTGGTCGTCGGCTGCACCGACGCCCGCGACTGGTGGTCGGAAGAGCCGATCGGGGCGGAGTGGCAATCCGCCGCCGCCAAAGACCTGTACGACACGCGCGAGCCGGAGGAGATCCGTCAGCGGTACGACGAGCCAATTTCAACATCAGCCGAGAGCGGCGCGATTGAGCATTGGCCGCTGTGGTTCGAAGACCCGTTTGTCGACAGCGGCCACGGGCGCACCGGCGACAACAAGTACTACGTCGGCTGGGAAGATTATCTCGCCCTGGCGTACGACTACCCGCGCTTTACGTTGAACTGGCTGTTCTTCCCGGTCAGCGTGGTGGTGACGCCGCCGTGGGCGATCATGGAAAGCAACGGGCGCGTCGAGCCGGTGCACGACAAGCCGCACTTCACCCACGATGCGCAAGTCAAATCGCGCGATATGGGCTCCGGCGTTGAAAAGGTGAAGGAAACGGCCCGGCTGGACTAGCGGGTCATCCCGTGGTCGCTGCGGCGCCCCTCTTGCGTTGCGCGCCGTGATCCGCCGCTGACTCGACTAGGTCCGCAGGCGCACCGTTCGCGTCACCGTCGTTGTCATCGCCGGATTTGAAATCGACGTCAGCGTAAACGTCATCACCGCGTCGGTTTCGTCGATGTCCGGCGTCGCGGCGTCGAGGAAGATGAATCGGTCGGCGAGTTCAAGCACGCCTTCCGTGTTGCGCTCGAACATCACATCCTGCGAGAATTCCGACAGCGCCACGCCTGAGCCCGCCCGCGCGACCCGCTGCGCCAGCCGGATCGAGGCCTTGCCGGCGCTGTCGGTCGGGAACCCGGACGCGCGCAGCGTGACGAACACATGGCTGCCACCCTGAAACCCGGCGAACAAGGGCATCACCTCGCCTTGCCCGACACTCGTGTAGCTGTCATCCGCCTCGTCCGTGAATCCAAAATCCGCACTGAGCGGACCGACCATCGGATCCATCATGTCCGGCGGACAGCCGCCGACCAGCGTCAGCGTGAGGGCGCCGTTCGCCAGCAACATCCAGCAGTTTCGGGACACATCAGGCTCCAGAGCGACTCTTTGACCGACCATCAGAGCAACGACCAGCCTCATGTTGACCGGCCGCTTCGCTTAGGCGTATTCTAGTATCACATTTCAGTCAAGGACGTGACGCAGCCGCTCTGGCGACTGATCACATTTCGAGGCCAAGGCGCTTCGTCGCGGGGCGATGGTGCGCCTCTGGGCTATGGAGGAAAGGTAATGTCACGCACGATGCGCGGCTTGGCGAGCGCGGCGCTCGCGAGTCTGGCGGTGTTGATCACCGGTTGCCCGTTCCTGTTTCCGATCGACGCCCCCTACAACTGGTCTGCGGTAGCCGATGCGCCCGGCGCCGCGCTGACGGCCATACACGGCACATCAAAATCCAACGTCTATGCTGTCGGGGCCGACGACGGTACCGGTCCGCTGGTGCTGCATTGGAACGGCAGCGCTTGGCAGCGAATGGCGACCGGAGCGCGCGGCGATCTCTGGTGGGTGTTCGCGATTGACGACACGGTCTTCATGGCGGGCTCCAACTCGAACATCCTGATGTACAAGGATGGCGCGTTCGAGCGCATGACCACGCCGGGACTGGGTAAGAACGTCGTCTACGGCATCTGGGGCGCCTCGCCGACGGACGTTTACGCCGTCGGTTCGGTCGCCGGCCGGAATGGCTTCATCTGGCACTACGACGGCGCGACATGGGCGAACGTCGATCTCCCGACTGATCTTCCGGAGAACGATGACCATGACATCCCCCAATTCCTGAAGGTTTGGGGAACATCCGCATCAGACGTCTGGGTCTGCGGAGAGCGCGGCATCCTGCTCCGCGGCAACGCGGCCGATGGGTTTGAGACAGTCGCCTCCGGCGCGGAGTCGCGCTTGTTCACCGTTCACGGCATCGCCGGTCGCGTCGTCGCCGTCGGCGGCGATACGGATGGCGTCGTGATTGACGCGGATGACACCCCGACGCCCACGACCGTCGCCGGGTCGCAACTGCTTCAGGGCGTCTGGGTCGCCGGCTCCGGTGACGTGTGGGCCACGGGCGCGGGCGGCGAGATTTATCGCCAGCGCAACGGCGGTTTCGAAAAACTGGACACCGGCCTTGCGCTCGGCGTCGAATCACTCCATGCGGTGTGGGTGGATAACGATGGCGGCGTCTGGACGGTCGGTGGCAATGTCATCAGCGCCGGGCTCGATCATGGCGCCCTGGTGTATGGCCATCCCACGGACACCGCGCCGGCGCAGATTACCATCGATGACCCGGCCGCGACCGTCGACAACAATTGCCCGGCCGACCTTATCGACACGGCGCCCGACGCGTCGATCGCCCGCCGCTGGAACGAACAACTGCTGAACGCCATCCGCCGCGACAGCCCGCGCCCCACCGTTCACGCCCGAAACCTCTTCCACGTGTCGGCGGCGATGTGGGACGCGTGGGCCGCGTACGACAGCACGGCGGACGGCTACCTCGTCAAAGAAAAACAGAATGCGGCTGATGTGCTCGCCGCGCGCGAAGAAGCGATCTCATACGCGGCTTTCCGTGTGCTCTCGCACCGCTATGGTCCGGCGATCGGCGGCGCCGTTTCCGTCAACTGCTTCGAATCCCTGATGGGCGTGCTCGGCTACGACACCGACGTCACCACGACGACCGGCGACTCGCCGGCCGCGCTCGGCAACCGCATCGCCAAGGCGTATATCGACGCCTACGCGGACGACGGATCAAACGAGCAGAACAACTACGCGGATCCGGCGAACTACGTGCCCTCGACACCGCGCCTGACGGTCGATCTGCCCGGCTCGAATACGGATGATCCGCTGCCGTGGCAGCAGATCGTGCTGGCGCAGGCCGTAACTCAGAACGGCATTCCCGAAGGGTCCGGCGTTCGCGGCTACATCGGCGCGCATTGGGGCGCCGTCACACCGTTCTCGCTCGTGCGCTCGGCCCAGGATAAGCCGTACTTCGATCTGAACGGCCCGGACACACTCGACGCGAATCTCGTGGAAGCCACGGTCGAAATGATCCGCAAGTCGGCCGAGTTGGACGCCGAGGACGGCGTGATGATCGACATCTCGCCCGGCGCTTACGGCAACAACCCGCTCGGAACCAATGACGGAACCGGACACGCGATGAATCCGGTGACCGGCCAGCCCTATGCGTCCAACATGGTGCGTCGCGGCGACTTCACGCGACTGCTGTCGGAGTTCTGGGCGGACGGGCCGGCCTCTGAAACACCCCCCGGCCACTGGAACACGGTCGCGAATGATCTGTCCGACTTCCCGGATTTTGAACGGCGCCTGTTCGGCGTCGGCGATCCGCTCGACCCGCTGGCCTGGGATGTTCACGTCTACTTCGCGCTCAACGGCGCCGTGCATGACGCCGCCATCGCCGCTTGGGAACTGAAGCGCACGCATCTCAGCGCGCGGCCGATCACCCTCGTCCGCACCCTGGCGCGGCGCGGCCAGCGGTCGGATCCGGACGGCCCCTCTTACCACGCCGAGGGCCTGCCGCTCGTCAAAGACCTGATCGAAGTCATTACGGAAGACACGGTCAAGCCCGGCCAGCGCCATGCGCATCTCGCGCGCTACGTCGGCGAAATCGCCGTGCGTTCCTGGCGCGGCGAACCGGGCGACCGCAAGAACGAAGTGGGCGGAGTCGACTGGATCCGCGCGCTGGAGTGGATCCCGTATCAGCGGCGCACGTTCGTGACACCCGCCTTCCCCGGCTTCGTTTCCGGCCACAGCACCTTCAGCCGCAGCGCGGCGGAAGTCCTGACCGAGTTGACCGGCGATCCGTACTTCCCCGGTGGACTGGGCGGCTATGTGCTGGATCCGGGTTGGCTCACTTTCGAAAAGGGCCCGACCGCGTCGGTCGAACTGCAGTGGGGCACCTACTACGACGCCGCCGATCAGGCCGGACAATCGCGCATCTGGGGTGGCATTCACGTCTACCACGATGATTTCGGAGGCCGCAAGATTGGCTCGGAGATCGGGATGAAGGCCGTGGAACTGGCGACCCGCTACTACGACGGCGTCGCTGACTAAACCGCGCGCCCGTCATTCGTGAACCGAACGCCGCGTCACGCCCCCCAGGCGTGACGCGGCTCTTTTCTTGCCATTGCGACTTATCCCCTCAGGAACGCCAGCAGGTCGCTGTTCAACGCGTCCTTGTGCGTATCCGTGATACCGTGCGGCGCGCCGGCGTAGACCTTTAACGTCGCCTGCGGCGCCAGCTCGGCGGAACGGCGCCCCGCCGCGTCGATCGGCACGATCTGATCATCATCGCCGTGAATGACCAACGTCGGGACATCAAACCGCTTCAGGTCCTCGGTAAAGTCCGTCTCCGAAAACGCTTTGATGCAGTCATATGCGTTCTTGGCGCCCGCCATCATGCCCTGCATCCAGAACGAATCGATCAGCCCCTGTGACGGCTTGGCGCCCGCCCGGTTGAAACCGAAGAACGGCCCGCTCGCCAGGTCTTTGTACAACTGCGACCGATCCGCGCGCGACTTCTCGCGCAGCCCGTCGAAAACGTCAATCGGCGCCCCGCCGGGGTTGGACGCCTTCTTCACCATCACCGGCGGCACGGCGGAAATCAGTCCGGCTTTCGCGACGCGTCTGGTTCCGTGCCGGCCGATGTAGCGCGCGACTTCGCCGCCGCCGGTGGAGAACCCGAACAGCGCCGCGTCCTTCAGATCGAGTTGATCCATCAGCGCCGCCAGATCGTCGGCGTAGGTATCCATCTCGTTGCCGTTCCACGGTTGATCGCTGCGACCGTGACCGCGTCGATCATGCGCGACGCAGCGAAACCCCTCCGACGCCAGGAACATCATCTGCGATTCCCAGCTATCCGCGGTCAACGGCCAGCCATGGCTGAATACCAGCGTCGGTCCCGAGCCCCAATCCTTGTAGTAAATTCGCGTGCCATCTTTTGTCGTGATCGTCGGCATGCCCGCCTCCAGCGCAAGTGCCCCGTTACCCCGTCTTGATCGTACCCGGGTCGTTTGCCCCCGGCATACCGCCCCGGGGGCGCGGCGAAACTACGCGCCCGGCGCGCCATCCACCGGCAACCGCAACACAAAGCTGGCGCCGTGGTCAGTCCGCTCCAGTTCCAGGTCTCCCGCCAGATCACGCGCCAGCCTGCGACTCAGTGACAGGCCGATACCCACCCCCGGCGCCGCGCCCGCCGCGTCCTCCGCCGACTTGTGAAATGGCTCAAAGATGCGGCCACGCCGATCGGTGCCGATGCCGGGCCCGTCATCGCTGACGCGCACCTCCACGAATCGACCGTTTCCGGTCGCCGCCACCCGAACCTCCGGGCCGCGCCCGGCCGCCCCATCGCCCGAGGCCGCCCCATTGCGGCGCGCGTACTTACAGGCGTTGTCCACCAGGTTGACCATGATCTGTTCGACTGCCGACGTGACCAACCGCGCCGCCGGCAGACCCGGGGCGATTTCAACCCGCAGACGCCCGCCCGCCTCGGCCGCCCGCGCCTCGAGCCGGGGCTGCATGCGCCGCAACAAGTCCGCGACCGACGTCGGCTCCGCGCGCCGGGCGAGGCTCTGCCGCTCCAGCCGCGCATACGCCAGCACATTCTCCACGAGGTGCGACAATCGTTCCGCCTCATGGTTCAACGTCGTCAGGTAGGTCACGCGTTGAGATTCGTCCGTCATCCCGTCCCGCAACATCTCCGTATAGAGCCGAAACGTCGTCAACGGCGTGCGCAGCTCATGCGTGACCGCTGAAACAAACGCCGCCCGGCGCTCGCTGAGGCGCAGCACGCCGCGCAACAGCGCCGCGCTCGCGATCGTCGCAAGCAGCACGCCGATCCACGCCAGCGCCAGCGGTCGCGTCGCGGCGCTCCGCGCCATCGTGACGCCCTGCGGCTTTCCCGGATCGAGTGTCAGCGGCAGCGCGACCAGGCGCCGGTTCTCTGAATCGCGCGGCGCCGTCGGCGTCAGCCGCGCATCGGGCAACAGGTCGCGCGCCTCGCCCAGCAGGGCTGCGCGCAGGCGCTCAATATCCAGCGCGCAACCTTGTGCGATCGCGGCGTCACCCGCGAGACGTCGCGCCAGCAGCAGGCGCCCATCGACCCACAACGGCGCCATCGCGCCGGCCTGCGCCTCGATCGCGGCAAAATTCTCGCGGTTGAAATGGGACCAGCCATCGTTGACCGCTCGTTGGCGCGCCTGGTACTCCGACTGCCCGGCCTGCTGCTGGCGAATCTCGTTGTCGAGTAACACCTGCTGCGCCGGCGCGTACGCGACCTGCCGCTCCGCCATTTCCTGGCTCTGCTGCGGAAGTTCGTCGGCGCTCGGAGCGAACGTCGCGATCTGGACCGGAGGCGCCGTCGCCGCCACCTCCGGCAGTTGATCCAGCGCGCCCGGCGGAAACATCGCGGACACCGGAGTCGCCACGGCGCCGGCCGACTTCGCCCCCAAGCGCAGCGTCGCGCCATCGGCGTCGATATCAAACCGCGCAGCCACCCACTCGTTCTCGATCGGCGTCGCCGCGTAGCGGCTCGGCGGAATGGCCGCCTCCGCCGCCAGCATCGCGGCAGCTTGCGCGTCCATCCGCCACAGCGCGAGCCGCACGCGCTCCTCGAACGTCGCGTCCGCCCGCGCCTGGCGCTCGGCCGCGTCGATGCGCAACATCGCGAAACTGACCCAAGCCAGCGCCGCGACGGTCACGACGACACATGCGCCGAACACCAGCCATACCCGCGCGCCGCGTTTCATGCGCCTGGCTCCACCAGTCGATAACCGACCCCGCGAATCGTGCGAATCATGCCATCGCTCGATTGGTCGCCGAGTTTTTCCCGCAGGCGGGCGACGCACATGTCCACGGTGCGGGTCTCAACCGCCTTCGGATCAACGCCCCAGACCCGAGACAGCAACTCGCCGCGGGCCACGACGCGCCCGCTGTTCTGCGCCAGATACCGCAGGACTCCGGCCTCCATTTCGGTCAGCGTTTCGCGCGACCCATCGCGCTTCGACACGGCCCGCTCTTCAAAGTCGATTTCAATTTCGCCGAGCGTCAGGCGCGCCACGTCGCTCGGGCGTTCCGGCGAGCGGCGCAGCACGGCCTCAATCCGCGCCAGCAATTCGCGCACGCTGAATGGCTTGACGACATAATCATCCGCCCCGAGCGACAGCCCGCGCACCCGATCATTCTCGTCGCCGCGCGCCGTCAGCATGATGACCGGCGTCGTCGGCCGCGCGGCGCGAATCGCGCGCAGGATCTCCAAGCCGTCCGCGCCCGGCAGCACGACATCCAGCAGCGCCAGATCAAATGACGCGTGCAGCGCCAGATCAAGCCCGTCGGCGCCATTGGACGCGTCCAGCGGCTCGAAGCCGCCAAACCGCAACGCGTCCACCAGCCCGCGTCGAATTGCGGCGTCGTCCTCGACAACCAGCACACGTCGCTTTGCCACAGACATCTCCTGCGCCCGGGCCACGCGGGCGCCCCATTGTACGCAACCACGCGAACGGGCGCGACCGCATATCACGGCCGCGCCCCTTGGCGCTGCGCGACGCCCGTTGTCTTCGACCGAGCCCGCTACTCCCCGCGGCTGAACGCGGGCGGCGCGAGGCTGCGTGTCGGCGCCGCGCAGAGTCCGTCGTTATCCAGCGCCACATACACATCGTCCGGCAGCAGGCCAAGCCATGGATCGCTATCCGGCGTCAGGAACAGCTCGGCGTAAATCCGACTGTTCAACTCGTCGACGTCCGGCGATTCCGCGTCCCGTGCCAAGGCTCCAAGGATCACGCGCCGAATCGCGTAGTCATTACGTGCCGTATCAATCGCCATCGACTCCTCGAACCGTGACGCCACGCGCGCCAGGCGCCACGCCCGCCCGGCGCTATGTTTCTGCCACATCGGATCGTCCGTTCCCATTGAACTGAGCTTACTCGCCATCAGTCGCCGGCTTCCCGCATCGAGCCGCGTCGGATGACGCGCCGCCAGTTGCGCCCACGCCGCGTCATCCAGCGCATCGATTCGGGCGTCCAGCGGTGATGCGCCGCGCAACCGCAACGGCGGGCGCCCGGCCGGCGCACGCGCCGTCAGCAGCCCGCTTTCCGCCGCGAATTTCGTCGCCGTCAACGCCCCGGCTTCATCCGCCGCCGGCGCCACCCCGGTCGGCTGAAGGTCAATCGTGAAGGTCTGGACCGGCGCCGCGCCCACCGCGACGATCCGCTCGGCGCGGTCTTTGGCAAAGGCGATTCGACCGGCCTCCGTCGCATCCGGGGCGCGCGGGGCGGGGAGCACGACGGCTTCGGCGATTTCAATTTCGGCCATCCGCTTGCCCATCGTGACCAGCTCGGCCGCGACGCCGTCGGGTTGGTTGGCGTCGCGCGGAGGGGCCGGCGGCGACACCGGTGTCGGTTGAACCGCCGCCAGGTCTTCCAGCAGGTTCTGCTCCAGCTGCGCCAGTATGCGCGCCTGATGCTGCTGCGGCGTCAGCGACCCGGACATGATTGCCCGGGCGCCTTCATACGCCTCCGTCAGCATCCGCTTGAACGCCTCCGGTCCGTAGAGTCCCGGGAATACATCCACGACGCGCCCATCCGGCGTCAGCACATAGTGCGCGCTGTTGCCCGTCAGCGTGCGCTCCATGACGCGCCCATCGCCGAAGTCAATCGTCACGCGCGGAGCCGGTCGAACAGATTGCCAGTGCAGCACATAATTCGCGCGCAGGTACTCCCCGATCTCCTCGTTCGCATACAGGGCCGTTCGGAAGAAGCGGCTGTTGGCGCAGCTGAAGTCTTCGTTCAGCCGCCCGAGCATCCGCAGCGAGAGAATCGGCCGCTGTGTGGCTGCGGCATAGGCCTCCGCGGCGGCAAGATCGGTATGCCAGTAAAGGCCCGCCGCATGCGTGTCGCGGGCCATGGCCACGCCATCGAGCGCGTCGCGCAGCCGCTGCGCCATCTCCGAAGGCGCCGCGCCATAGCACTCGGCAATCTGGGCGCTGTGCGTTGCGAGCAGCATCGCCAGCCCATCGGGCCCCGCCTCCCGCAACGTCCGGATCGCCTCAGCCCGCGCTTCGGGCCGATCGGAGAGCACATCGCGCAACGCCTGCGACACGAGCGGATCGCCACAGGCGGCGGCGACCCCAACGGCGGCCATGACGGACAAGATCGCGACGACGCCGCGGGGTGAAAGGCATCTTTGCATCATCTGGAGGCTCCTGTTTTCGAGTGGGTCTGCCCGACTCCGTTCTATATGAAGCCTACAACCATCCCGGCCCTCCGAATGTAAGGAGTTTGTAACATCGCGGGCGACCCTCCGCCGAGCCGTCGCGCCCGTTTGTATCCGCCCCCGAATCGATCACAATGGGGGCATGCCGGAACCGGTCACTGACATCGCGATCGAGCAGCGGTCCGACTGGGGACGTCAGATCGCCTGGTTGTTTCTAAGCGCCACGATCGTGGCGATTGTCGCCGCCTCGCTGGGCGGGCGGTTTCGGGCGGGCTCGCGCTACAGCCTGATCGACAATCTCTCGATTATCGCTATGGCACTCTCGGTTTATATCCCTTTCATCATCCGGCACCACCGGATTGCGCGCCGCGTTCGCGCTGTCCTGGCGAACGGCGATAGCGGCGATGTTCAGCAGACGCTTCGCGACGCCTACGCCGCCGCGGCCTGGCGCAGCATGGCGTTCGCGACCTACGGTCCGCTTCACGGCGTGATGTGCGACATCGCCGAGACCGCCCGCGAACGCGGGCTGACCGGCGCCGTCATTCGGTTTCACCGCCCCGAGCGCCCGCCGGATCCGGTCACGCCCTTCGCGTCGCCGCTCGAACCCACGCTGCTGCGCGAGCGTGACGAGTCCTTTCAGGCGACCTTCGGCATCGAGGTCGATCGCCGCCAGCGGATGCGCGAGGGGTTGGACGCGGCCGCGAATCTGTTCGGCCTCGGCAAGTCCTGGCGCCGGACGTTTCTGATACTGGGCGTCGGCGCGTGGCTGATCGGCATCGCCACCTTTGCGGTCCGCGCGATTCCGAGCCTGCTGCGCGGAGAAATCCCGGGTGAGTTGCTGTTCGTGATCGCCCTTGCGCTCGGGCTGCTGGCCTGGACGCTGTTCTACCGGCGCGAGTGGCTGCTGACGCAGGGCGCCGTCATCGTGCGCCTCGGCAAGCCGGGCAAAGCCGCCTGGCGCGTCAGTCGCTTCACGCGCCACGACAGCGTGATGGTGTACTCATCGGATTACAACGTGCTGGCGATCGCCGGGGAGAGTGAGCGCGTCGCGCGCCTGCTTACACCGCGCGAAGCGAACGCCGCGATCGCGGCCTGGCTGAGCCCGCTGGCGCCGCCGACGCTGGAGCAACTCGTGGAGTTGCGCGGGGAAGTTGATAACCGGGATGCGCGACCGACTCGCAGTTAGAGTGCGCAAGGCTGGTATGCTCGTGGTCGCTGCCAAGCGTCTCGTCACGCCGAATCGCTGTCACGCCAAGCCGCTATCGATCACACCCGGCCCCGAACGCGGCAAGCAGGATCGCTAAGTCCGACATCCCCACCACGCCGTCACGGTCCTGGTCTGCGGCCGCGCTGGTCGCCTGCCCGTACACGGCCAGCATGTCCGCCAGATCTTCCAAGTCAGTAACCCCGTCGAACGTCACATCGCTCGGACACGGGTTTTCGGCAGCGGCGATCTCGTAGTAATACCACGACAGCGCCCGCCGCCGCATGTCGGCCGCGCGGGCCGCGTTTTCCGGTTCGTTCACCAGGTTGAATCGCTCTTCCGTGTCGGTCGCGACATTGAACAGCCGTGTCTCATCATTATCGAATTGGGGGAACGGCCAATAGTAATAACGCCACCCCACCGCCCCGCCCAATGACGCGCGCAGGAAGTACATCATCTTCCAATCACCGTCGCGCATGTGGACACACAACGGAAACCCGCGCGTGTCGTAACTGACGCCGGCGATCCAATCACGCGGCCCCGCTCCACCCGCCAGCAGCGGACGCAACGACCCGCCGCGCCAACTCGGATGCGGCGCGACGCCCGCGTACGCCGCGATCGTCGGCGCGAAATCCAGCAGCGACACGAAATCCGGGCGCGTCTGGGGCGCGATCCCGGGCCCGACCACGATCACCGGCGTGCGAATTCCCAGCTCATACGGCGATGATTTCGAGTTTCCGCCGTAGACCCAGCCATTGTCGCCGCAAATGATAATCGTCGTGTCCGCGAGGCGTCCGCGCTCGGCCAGCGCGTCGAGCGCATCGCCCAGCAACGTATCAACCCAGGCCGTGTTGGCGTACATCAGCCGCGTGGCCTCCGCATAGGTCAGCCGCAGCGAGCGCCCGAAGTCGACGCGGATAACCTCCTGCTCTGTTGGCGAAACATACGGCGGAACCGGGATCTGATTCGCGTCCACCACCCGCGCCAACTCCTCAGCGGGCGCATTGAACGGCGTATGCGGCAGCAACGGCGACCAGAGCACGAAGAACGGCTCATCATTCAGCGAGTCGAGAAAATCCAGAAAGCCCAGTTGCCCCTCGCGACCGAACATCGTCGGATCGCCGTCGCTTGCGGACGCGTCCTGCCACAGGTCAAAGCCAAACGCGTCCGGGTCGCCGGTGTTCAGTTCCCAGTACTTCCCGCCCAGAAACGTGCGATATCCCGCCTGCTGCAGCATCGCAGCCAGCGCCCCGTCAGTCGCCAACGACCCTTCCGACGCGTTGGTCGCGATACCCGTCTGATCCGGACTTTGCCCGACCAGCAACGCCGCCAGCGCCGGCCGACAGATCGCCATCGGGACATACCCGTTCGGCAGCAACACGCCGCGGGCCGCCAAATCGTCCATCACCGGCGTCACCGCCAACGGATCGCCCGCAAAACCGAACCGGCGATAGTCAATGTCATCTAGAACCACGAGCAGGAATGACTGCGAAAGAATCAAAGCGGCGAGCATCGGCACGGTCCGTCTCGGAAATGGGACGCTTCGAGCCGCCCAGACGCGCCTCTTGGCGGGCATTGTATCCGCGGATGGTTAGGGATTGATAGTCGGAACGCTATGACGGGACGTCTGGGCGAAAAGGCCCGATAATCTCCGGCGTGCCTACGACGACACATCGCGAACCACGCCTGATTTGCTCCGAAAAGCGCGCCGCTTGGCGTCTTACCCCTTCACCACCGACAGCGGCACGCTCCCGTCCTTCCGCGGCAGCGGCGCCGGCGGCGCGATGTCCACGCTCGCGTTCAGCAGTTTCGCCTCGCCGCGCTTCACGCGCTCCGCGAACGACCGGCACTCGCTCAGCAGCGCCTCGAGCATCTGCGACTCATCCACCGTCTGGCGCTTCTCGCCCTGCACATAGATGATGCCCTTGCCGCGGCCCGCGAAGATCGCCACATCGGCGCCTTCGCACTCGCCCGGACCGTTCACCACGCAGCCCATTACCGCCACTTTCAACGGAATGTCGATCTCCGCCGCCAGTTTCTGCCGCACATCCGTCACCAGCGTGAACAGATCCACCTCGATCCGCCCGCACGTCGGGCACGCGATCAATTCCGGCTCCGTTCGGCTGCGCAGGCCCAGCGAACACAGCAGTTCCTTGCCGTCATCGACCTCATACACCGGGTCCGCCGCATAGCTGATGCGGATCGTGTCGCCGATGCCGTTCGCCAGCAGCGCGCCCAGCGCGGCGATCGAGCGGATGCGCCCCGTCTCCGGCGGGCCGGCGTGCGTGACGCCCAGATGCAGCGGGTAATCGTGCTTGGCGCTGATCGCGGTGTAGGCGTCGATGACGATCCGCGGGTCGATGCTTTTCGCGGAAATCACGACATCGTGAAAGTCAGCCTCATCAAAAATCCGCAGATACTCGTCGAGCTTATCCAGCATCAGGCGGATCAGACTCGCCTTGTAATCCTGCGCCAGCGTCGCCTTTTCCGTCGCCCGCGCCGACTTGTCGTTGCGCTCGACAATGCCGCCTTCGTTCACGCCGACGCGGATCGGCACGCCGCGCTCTTTGCAGGCGGCGATTACCTTGCGGACCTGCTGGCGGTCCTTGATATTGCCGGGGTTCAGGCGGATTTTGTGCACGCCGGCTTCGATCGCCTCAAGCGCGCGCTGAAAGTGAAAGTGCACATCCGCTACAATTGGCACAGGCGAAGCGGCGAGAATGTGCGGCAACGCTTCGGTGTCGCGCTTTTCCGGCACCGCGACGCGCACCACATCGGCCCCCGCCCGGGCGAGCTTCTGCACCTCAGCGATGCACTTGTCGATCTCGTAGGTGTAGCCGGAGGTCATCGTCTGCAACACCACCGGCGCATCGCCGCCGAGCGGGACGCGACCGACGAACATCTGGCGGGTTTTTCGGCGTGGAGGCATGTGACCGGGTTCCGAAATCAGGCTGAACGTCGCGAAAACACGGCTCCGACACCCGGACGACGGGCGCGGCCGCTTCAGCCCGGATTGTAGAGCCGCCCCGCAGGAAAGTCCCGTCAGTCGCAGGTCTGGCCGTAGTTGGCGCTCCCCACAAACGCCGCCACGCCGAGCGACACTTCCCGAACGGCACGCCGGCGCCCGCCGTATAGTTACTGACAGTCCAGCGGGCGCTACGGCGAACGCGATCCAAGCGAACGGGCGAGCTGATGAGCCAGCGCCTTGAAATCGACCCACCGTCCGCGGACGCGCCGCCTGACGCGCCGGGCGGACTCATCGACATCGAGGTCGATCGCGGCCCGTTCAACAGCCCGCTCGTGCGCTTCATATGGCGCATCGGCCGCGTGTTCGCTTTCATCCTCATGTTCTGGATCATGATCTTTCTGCCGGGATCGGGGCTGGGCGCATTATGCTTAATCGCCGCTGGGTTGTTCGCCGCCCGCGCCTTTGCCGCTGCGGAGCGGGAGCGCCTGTTGCAGGATCTGGCGCGCGATCCGGCCGCCGCGATCGCGGCATTCTTCAACAACCCGGCGCTCTACACGCCGCATTGGCGTTCCTTGCTGTTCGCGCTGATCCGCGCCATCGGACGTGACCAACAGGGGCACGCGTTCCGCGTCTGCCGACCGGCGGCGCGCAAAGCGATTGCGCCGATCGAGGTCGCGTTTGCCGCGCGACCGCTCGATGACAATGACGCGTCATTTCATGAACTCGCCGCGGCGCTCGACCTGCAGAACGCCTCGACTCACGAGCGGTATGGCGCCCACTGGCGTCGCTGGCGCGATTGGCTGATCGTCGGCGCGTTCGCCGGCGCGCTCATTGCGGCGAGGCGCTGGCCGAACGACTACACGGCCCTTGCGGTGGTCACGACCGGCGTCGTGTTTGGCCTTTGGGCGCTGTCGCTGGCCCGCCTGGCGTTCTGGCGATTGATGCAACCGGAGGACTTCGCCGGCCCCGGCGAGTTGATTCCGCTCAACGCGACCTGGCTGATCGCCCCCGGCAGCGTGGTTTTTCGCTGGCCGGAAGGCGGCGCCTACGCCGTCCGCGTGATTTCGCGCGAGCGGTACGGGCTGTTCACTTATCGACTGGACGAGCTCGGCGACGGTTGGACCGCGATCATCACCGACGGCGAAACGCGCCTGGTCCGCGCGCTCTCCGCGACGGAGTGTCATATACTTTTGAGCGCGTGGCTCAGTCCGCTGCCGCCACCGGCGGAGTCGGATTTCAGCGACTGGACGACGGCGGCGGATTCGCCGATGGCGGGACAAGCCTGATGCGCGACGCGACGCCTTCACTGCCCCCTTCCGGCGCGGTTCCGGCCCTGATTGAGGTCGACATCGCGCCGCCGCCGCCGCCCGGCTGGCGGACGAACATGCGCGCCGCGTGGTTCGCCGGTCGCATTTTCGGCGTCGGGTTCTTACTGCTCTTCGGCAGCGTGTCGACCGCCCTTTCTCTTGCCGACCGATACAGATTGCCGCTCCATCTGGTGGCGCCGCTTTACGTTCTGCCGCTGCTTGCCGTGTTCGTCGTGTGCGCGGTAATCGAGTTCAAGAAGCGCGCCGCGCTGCGCCAGGCCTTCGAGCTTCGCTCGCCGGAGAGTATCGTCGCCGCGTACTTCAAGGACATAAATCAACTCCGATTCCGCTGGAAGCCGCCGGTCATCCTGCTCGCGCGGTTGCTGGATCAGCATGGCTGGCGGGGCCACAGCGTGCGCGTCGGCCACACCGCGGCAAAGTCGCCCATCGCGCCCATCACCGCGCCGTTCGAAGCCCGCGCGCTTGACGACACGCGACGCGAGTTCGACGAACTCCGCGACATGACCGGCGACCTGCGCGCACGTCCGAGCCTGTTGCGGCGACGGGGCGGCGTCTGGCTGCAAAGCGCGCTGGTGCTTGCGGCCGTCCCCATCGGTATCATCGTCCTCCTGATGGCGCAGATGGCGGGGATCAAAGCGGCGATCGGCGCCGGGTTCGCCGGATTCGCGGCCGCGGCGGTGATTGACTATGTCTGGCGAAGTCAGCGCATGCGTTCTCGGTCCGGCCGCAGCCGCAAGCCGCCCCGCAACGCCCAATGGCTGATCGCCCCCGGCGCACTTGTCCTCCGCTGGCCGCACGGCCAGCGCTACAGCGTGCGCGTCATTGGCCGCAGTTCGCATGTGCTGCTGGCGTCGGTCTTCGGCGAGAAATGGGAAGTTGTGATCGCCGGCGAGGACGGCGTCTACCTGCGACTGACGTCGCAACTGGAGTGCGAGATGCTGCTGCGCGCCTGGCTGAGCCCGCTTCCGCCGCCGGATGAAGCGCGCTTTTCGGATTGGACGAGCGATGCCTGAAAACACGTCGGCGGATTCGGCGCCAGATCCATCCACGTTCACCGACGTTCGCATCCGCGTCGAAGGCGCCAGTGATCGGAACGTCGCACTGTTCCGTACGATCGTCTTTGGCGCCATCTTGCTGTCGGCGAGCAACGCCCTCAACGCCGGCCTGAAGTCCCTCGACTTCGACTACATCGCATTGCCGTTCACGGCGAGCGCCGGCGTGATTGGCGGGTGTGCCGCGCTCTATGCGCTGTGGCGCCGCGGGCGGAGGAGGATCGTCACCGAACTTGCGACGCGCCCCGCGGAGGACGTGATCGGCGACTACTTCCGTCGCGTCCTCCGCTCGTACCGCATGTCGCTGGAACCGGCGCCCACGTTCGTGGCGCGGCGGCTTCATGCTGCGGGCTTCGTTGGCCGAACATTCCGCGTCGGCGAGGCCGCATGGCTGCTTCCGATTTCCCCGCTCGAAACCCACTTCGAGCCGCTGCCGCTAAACGAGAACGATGCGAGCTTTGACACATTCCGCACGGCGACGACCGCGCCGATGGTCCGCCAGCGGAGCTTCGCCTATCGCCGGTTCGCCCGCGGGTTTGATCGCTACGGCGTACCGGCGATTCTGGTTGCGATCGCGCTCGCAGTCACGATTCCACTTGCGGGATCGAACTGGAACGCGACGAAGATAATCACGGTCGTCATCGTCGCGGGCGGCGCCGTCGCGTTGGGTGCGACGCGGCACAGTTGGAACAAGCCGCTGAGCGCGTGCGCGTTCGGCTCGATCGGCGCCCGGTGGCGTCTGATACCTGGCGGTGTCGCCATCTTCCGCGCATTGAATTCGCGGCATCGGGTCGAAGTCCTTGACCGTCGCGCGTGCGTCATGCTGCTGTACACACCGAGGCCGCGGCAACGGAGGTGGAGCGTGATTGTCGCGACGAATGATCGCCATTTCGAACGCGAAGTCTCGGCCATCGAGTGCGAGATGCTGCTACGCGCCTGGCTGAGCCCGCTTCCGCCGCCGGACGAGGCGATGTTCAGTGATTGGACGGACGACGCCTGACGCTAATGGCTCGATACCTACGCCCGAAGGGCGCCGGACCGTCGTCACGGGCGCAAGGGCGGCGCAGCCGACGGACGCGCAGGCGCCTAAAACAGCTTCCGCGAATCCAGCAGCATGCAGATCGGCCCGTCGTTGACCGATTCGACGGCCATCTCCGCCGCGAAGCGCCCGGTCTCGACCGTCGCGCCCAGCGCCCGCAGGCGCGCCACGAGCGCATCGATCAACGGCCGCGCCACATCGCCCGCCGCCGAAGAATCAAATGACGGCCGGCGCCCGCGCCGCGCGTCCGCCGCGACGGTAAAAGCGCTGACAACCAGCACGCCGCCGCCGGCGTCCAGCACCGAGCGGTTCATCTTGCCCGCGTCATCTTCGAAGATACGGAGATTGGCGACTTTCTCGGCGATCAGGTCGGCATCGGCCGGCGTGTCGTCCGGAACCGCCGCCGCGTAGACCAGCAGCCCGGCGCCGACCGCGCCGACGACTTCGCCCTCGACGCGAACAGCCCCGCTCAGGACGCGCTGCACGACCGCCCGCATCGCGCCGTTACAGCCGCTGCTCGCCGGCCAGGCTGTGCAAGCGAATCGTCTTGAGTCGCAGGTCGTGATACGCCGTGATGTAGCGCACGGTGCGCGAGCGCGAACGCATCACGATCGACTGCGTGCGGGCGACGTGTCCATCCACCACCACGCCCCGCAACATCGCGCTGTCCGTGATGCCCGTCGCGGCGAACACGATGCCGTCCCCGCGCGCCATTTCTTCCGAGGTGTAAATCCGCGCGATGTCCTCGTCCGTCATTCCGTGGTCGGACCGCAGCTCGCCGAGTTCCTTCTCGTCGCGCGGCCACATGCGGGCATACATTTCGCCGCCGAGACATTTGATCGCCGCCGCCGCCAGCACCGCTTCCGGCGAGCCGCCAATGCCGAGGAACACGTCCACGCCGCTGTCCGGCATGCTCGGGGCAATCGCGCCGGCGACATCGCCATCGCCGATCAGCCGAATCGCGGCGCCGGTGCGCCGAATGGCGCGAATACGGTCTTCGTGGCGCGGACGATCCAGCAGGCATACGACCAGGTCGCGCACGCGTTTGCCGAGCTTGAGCGCGACGACTTCCAGATTCTGCTCAATCGGCGCGTCGAAACGGATCGTGCCTTCGCTGTCCTTGGCCTTCGGCCCGAACGCGATCTTATCCATGTAGTAAGACGGAACGGCCGCCAGCGCGTTTTCGTCCGCACAGGGCGTACTCGCCGCGGCGATCACGGAGATCGCGCCCGGGAGCCCTTTTGAAGTCAGCGTCGTGCCGTCGATCGGGTCCAGCGCAATACTGACATTCGGCGCGTCCTTGCACCACGTGCCAAGCTTCTCGCCGACGAAAATGCCGGGAGCCTGATCCTTGATGCCCTCGCCGATCGTGCAGATGCCGCACATATCAATCAGGTTCAGCATGCCGCGGATCGCGTCCGTGGCGGCGGCGTCGGCGGCGTCCTTGTCGCCCTTGCCGATCCAGCCCAGCGCATTGAGCGCGGCAGCCTCGCAGGCGCGGACCAGATCCAGACCGATCAACCGTTCCGGCTCGTCATGTACCAGGCCGTTCGCTTCGACTCGCACTTGAATTTCCTGTTCCCGAGAGTCGGCCGTTTGCCGGAGTTGCCGCGGATACCGCGCAGAAAATCCGGCCGGGCCAGAGGCCTCCACGCCGTTTCGTCGAGCCTACCGCTTGCCCCACCGCCGCACAAGCCGATCGCTCGTAGAATGCGGCCATGGTTGAAATCGACAACGCTTTTGGGATCAATTGGCGCGTGTTTGCGCCCAACGCGACCCCGCCGACCGCCGGCGGCGAGGCGCCACTTGAGCGCGCCGTGCGCGAGGGGCGGGACCGGCTCGACGGGTTTCTGGCATCCGCGCCACACCTGCGCAGCGACGGGGCCCGCCCGCGCGTACTAATTCTGATGAACGATGGGCAACGCGCAACCGATTCGCTGGCGGCGCTGCGCGCATTGCGAACGCCCCTGCTGAGTCATGGGCCAACGCCGCGTTTGACCGCATTGGTCGCCACCGGAGCCCATCCGCCGTCAGACACGGAGCGCGAGCGCGCCGCCGCGATATTCGCCAACGCGGACATTCCCGTGGATGACATCGCGGTACACGACGCGAACAACCGATCGACGCACACGCGCATTAGTGATTTCAACTTCAATCGACTGATCGCGCCCCCGTGCGCGGTGCTGGCGATTGGTAGCGTCGAGCCGCACTACTTCGCGGGTCTGACGGGGGCGCACAAAACCGCGACGATCGGCGTGCTGAGCCGCGCCGATATCACCGCGAATCACGCCGAGGCGACGTCACGCGACGCCGCCGCGCTGAAACTGATTGGAAACCCCGTGTTTGCGGGGATCGAGCGGGCGCTGATCACGCTGCGCGGCGCCGGCGTCAACGTGCTGGGCCTGAACCTGGTCCAGGTCGGCGATCAGATTGTCGATGCGGCGCTGGGTGATCCGCTGGACTTGCTGGAAGCGCTGCGGCCGCGCGTGGTTGACGCGTTCTGCGCCAGCGTCGCGCAAACTGTCGACCTGGTCTGGCTGCGCGTGCCGCCGCCGCTCGGGATGTCGCTGTATCAGGCCGACAAGGCGCTGCAAAACAACGCCGGCATCGTCAAAGACGGCGGCGCGATTCTGCTCGAAGCCGCGTGCCCGGCGGGCGTCGGGCCGGACCGCTTCGTGCGCCTGATGGGAGAGGCGGCTACCTACGCCGCGGTAAAGGCGCAGATCGCGCGAGACGGTTACCAGCTCGGCGACCACAAGGCGCTGCGTTTGCGGCGGCTGACGGACCCTGCGCAGCGCGGCTTGCGGATCGCCGTGGTGGGCGACGGATTGTCAGTGGATGTCGCCCGCGACGCCGGAATGCGCGCTTTTCGAGCGCACGGGCAAGCGCTGGATTGGCTGACCGCGGGCGCTTCGCCGCAAGAATCCCTGCGGATTGAGGATGCGGGGAATTTCGTGGCGGCGCTTCGCTAGCCGGCTTCCGCCGCGGAAGATCAGCAGAATCTAATCCTTGGGCGCAACGGCGCCCTGCTCGCGGACTTTCTTCTCGAGCTCGCGCACGGTTTCCGCCAGCTTCGGCAGGCGCGCCACCGCCAGCAGGCGGCGTTTGGCTTCGGTAATCGGCACAGCCGGCTGGCCGAGGTACGTCGCGCCTTCGGGCACATCGTTGGTGACGCCCGCTTTCGCGCCGATCGTGGCGTTATCGCCGATGGAAATGTGCCCGACAACGCCGACCTGCCCGGCGAGCGTGACGTGATTGCCGACTTTGACGCTGCCCGCGAGGCCGACCTGCGCGACCAGCATGCAATGCTCGCCAATCCGCGTGCCGTGGCCGATCGCGATCAGGTTGCTGAGTTTCGATCCCTTGCCGATAACGGTTTTGCCGAGCGTGGCGCGGTCAATCGAACAGTTTGAGCCGATCTCGACGTCGTCGCAGATTTCGACAGCGCCAATCTGCGGGATCTTCACCCATTTTCCGCCAACCGGCGCGTAGCCGAGGCCGTCATTGCCGATGACGGTGCCGGCGTGAATCGTGACACGATCGCCGAGCAAGCAATCGTCATAGATCACCACATTCGCGAACAATGTGACGTCGTCACCGAGGACGCAGCGTGGTCCGATATAGCAGCCGGGGTAAAGCACCGCGTTGCGCCCGATGACGGCGTTTTCGTCGATGAAGGCGCCGGGGAAAATATTCGCGTTTTCGCCGATTTTGGCGGTCGGATGGACAAACGGGCTCTGCGGCTGGGCCGGCGCGGGGCGATGTTTGCGGTGCCCATGCAGGTCCACGATGCAGGCGGTGATGGCGGCGTAGGGCTGATCGGTGCGGATCAGATCGAGGTTCGGCGGGGCCTTGGCGTCACGGTTGACGACCACCGCCGACGCCCGCGTTTCGCCGAGCATGCGCTCGTACTTCGGGTTGGACAGGAATGAAATCTGCCCTTCCGTGGCGTCTTCGAGGGTGGCGACGCCCGAAATCGAGCGGGCGCCATCGCCTTCCAGCGTGGCCTTGAGCCCGTAGGTCTCGAGCCGCCGACAGATTTCCGCCAGCGTGGCGCCCATAGGGCCTCCGATCGCGCCAGCCACGTCGCGCCCGTCCGACGGGCGACCGGCAGCAATTCTAGGAAAAGCGGGGGTCGGACGCAAAGGCGTCGCCCCGCTATCCTGGGTGACGCAAGGGAGGAACTTTGAATGCAAGTCAACCACTTTGCCATTCCTGGCCTGCTTCTCCTGTTCTCGGGCGGCGGCTGCAAGGAAAGCTCGGCTCCAACGATACCAGTCCCGATCGCATATCCGTCAGCAGAATCCGCGGACGATGTTCCGCTATCGCTGGAGGTCATTGAGTCTGCGGCGATGATCGAGGCGGCGCGTCAAATGGCTGCCGCGAAACGGGTCGCTCCACTCAGTGCGGAAGCCTTATCCGATATCTGGTACTCGCTGGATGGCGCCATTCCGGAGGAAATGGATCCCGAGGAAGCCAAGGCGCGATTGGGCGCCCTGCTGCAAGGTGAACCGCCGATACGGATTCGCGCCACCGCCGCCGCGCTGCTTTGGTCAATTGACGCCGACACGGGTCAAGAAGCCGTCATCGGGCTACTCGCGCTTCGCGATAAGGAGTTGCGCGATGCGATCGGGGCGCTCGCCAATCTCGATCTTTCCGGGTCCGTCGTATCGAATCCTGACCTCACAATGCGATTGTCTTCGTTGCTAAGCGACCCTGAGGTCGGCACTGCGACGATTAGACTCTGCGGCCGGCTGCAATCCGACGAGTTGACCGAGGCGCTGTGGACGGCGCTGCCCGGGGCGAACCATGCGCGCCAAGGCCTAATCTTACGTGAACTTGCGCGCAAGCAGCCAGCCCGAGCGCTGCAGGCCTGTCAGGCGGCCAAGGGTGAACTCCGCTACACGAGCGGTGGCGCCTGGGACCAGGCACTATTGCTGCTCTTGAACGCCGACGATCCGGAGGTCCGGACAGCGGCCGCCACGGTGATGGCTTCCGATCTTCAGGACGTCCTGCGAAACGGCAGCAGGGTTCGGCCAGACAGGTTTGAGGCTCAATGCCTTGCCGTGCTGGCCGCGGCAACGGGTCCCGAGGCCGCGACCCTCGCCGACCTCGTGGAGGCGCACTGCGACAGCCAGCTACACGACGGCGCATATGCCTGCAAGCGCCGCCTCGAAGGGGAGGCGGGAAAGGCGCGCGTGGTTTCCGACCTTGGTCAACCGCAGACTCGCGGCGCCGCGCTCATGGCGATCGAAGCGAACTACGCCGGCACAGGCGATCCAACGCTTATGAACGCGTTGATTAGCGCGGCGGAGCCCGCCAATCAAGACGAATTGCGAGCTGTCTGCCGTGCGATCCTGGCCCTCGATGGAGAAGAGGTCGAGGCGACCATTGCGCGCGTGTCACGGGGAATGCCCGAGGGCGAGCGCAACCGCTGGCGCCGCGCGGCAGCCGACAAGGCTCCAGCAAAGGTCGCGCAACGACTGGCCGAGGCCGGTCTGATCTCAAGCGATCAGGACAGCCTCGCCGGATACCTGGCTAAGGACGAATTCGGCGAGGACGCGCGGCTGGAGACGATTCTGGCGTCCGCCGGTCGCGCAGTCTCCTTCGATATGGAGACGGGGGTTATCCCGGTTCGACACGACAGGCTGATTGAAGACTTTCGCCGCGCCGGGGCTGGGCAGTTCCGACCGGAGAGTTGCCATGAAATGATGCAATCGCGGTTCGAGGATGATATTGACGCGCCATATGTCGTTCAGTTCGTGCATGCCAATCGGCTTTACCGCTTTACCGCGCGCAATTACGGAGATTGGTATGACGTTGATCGCGTCATCACCGTCTGCAACCGCGCGCTGCGTGACTCGGGTTCGGAATATGAGTTTTGTCTCGACGCCGATGGCGGATCGTACGGAACCGTCTTCTGTGTGACACAAGCGCAGAAAGAGCTGCTTAACGAGAAGTTTTTTGTCACATGGGAACTCAGCAGCAATCGCGCGGTCGAATCCGTCGCGACGGAAAAGCGGGCAATCAAGGAACTACTGGGGGGCCACCAGCCGTGACCGCTGTCAGATCAGGGACGCGTCCGTCAGCACTTCTACCGTTGCCGGCCCGTCAAACGCGAGCGCCTGTTTGATCGCCGCTTCGAGATCGTCGGCTTTGGTGACGCGGATACCCAGGCCGCCGCAGGATGTGACATATTCCGCGATGTTCGGATTCGTCAGTGACGTTTGCCACACGTCCCACGCGCCGGCGCGCTGCTCCTTGCTGATCTTGCCCAGCTCATTGTTGTTCAGCAGCACATGCGTGATGTTCATCTTGTGCCGAACGGCGGTGTTCACTTCCCATGCGTATTGCCCGAAGCCGCCGTCGCCCGTGACGGCGATGACGTGCCGGCGCTCAAAGCGGCCGGGCGTTTGCGTCGCGGCCCACGCGCCGAGCGCGGCCGGGTAGCCGAACCCGATCGAACCAAGATAGCCGCTCATCAGCACGGCCTGATCGCCGGACGCCTCAAAGTAACGTCCGAAGCTGTACGTGTTGTTCCCGACATCGACACATAAGATCGCGTTCGTCGGAATCACGCGGTTCATCGTGTCGAACACGGCGCTGCTCGACACGCCCTGCCCGCGATCGTCCTTCAGGCGGCTTTTTTTCTCGTCGCGCCAGATGCGCCAGCGCTCGGCGATCTCGGCGGCGTGATCCTGCGACGCATGTTTCCCACCGATCGCGTCCCGCAAGGCGCTGGCCGTCACGCCCAACTCGCCCCACAAGGGCACGTCGATCCCGTGAAACCGCGCGAGCTGCTCGCGATCAAAGTCCACCTGAATCGTCGGCTTCTTCGGCGTGATGCCGGTGTGGTTGCTGAAACTCGCGCCGAACACAAGCAGCAAGTCACTTTCGTTCATGAACCAACTGGCGATCGGCGTGCCGCTGCGCCCGAGCACGCCGCAGCCCAGCGGATGCCCGCCGCCCGGCCCGCCGCAATCCGCGATCAACCCCTTGCCCTTAAATGTCGTCAGCACCGGACACTTCAGAGATTCGGCCAGCGCGCGCACCGCGTCCATTTCGAATCGCGCGCCGTGACCGACAATAATGACGGGGCGCTGCGCCCGGCGCAGCAGGTCGGCGGCCTGCGCCAGCGCCGCGGCCGGTGGCGCAATACGCGGATCCGGAATGCGCCCTTCCGGCGTTCCGGGCGCGGCGGATTCGCGCGCCGGCATCGTCTGCACATCATCGGGAAAGATAATGTGGCTGACTTCGCGCCGCTGCAGCGCGTGCTTGATCGCGAGGCTCATCAGTTCGGCGTGGTTTGAGCCCGGCAGGCAGAGATGGCTGAAACTCGCGACCGCGGAGAACGCCTGTTGCAGCGGCAGTTCCTGAAACGCGCCGGGGCCGAATACCTGCTGATTCACCTGCCCCGTCAGCGCCAGCACCGGCGCGCGATCGACTTTCGCGTCCCACAGGCCGGTCAGCAGGTTCGTCGCGCCCGGACCGGCAATTGTCAGACACGCCGCCGGCCGACCGGTCAGCTTGCCGAAAGCGCTGGCGGCGAATGCGGCCGCGCCCTCATGCCGGATGCCGACATAGCTCAGCCTGCCATCGTCGCATTGGCGCCGAATCGCGTCGGCGAGGCCGAGATTGGAATGCCCGACCATGCCGAAGACGTGCGTAACGCCCCACGCCACCATTGTTTCGGCCATCACATCGGTGACGGTGCGGATGTGCGGCGGCGCATCGGCCAAGCCGATGTATACGCCGTCTTTCCGCACTTCGACCGGATAGGTTTCAACGCCGTCGTCGTATCCGCCGGGCGGCTTTCCCGTCAGCGGATCGAAATCCCAGCCATGCCATGGGCAGCGCAGGCAGCCATTCTCGATCGAGCCCTCGCCCAGCGGGCCGCCCTGGTGCGGGCAGGCGTTGTCGAGCGCGCCGTAGGCCCCCTTGTGCCGCGTCAGGCAGACCTGCTTGACCGCGTCGCCGATACTGATCGCGACGGTGGTCACGCGGCCGTCGGGCAGGCCATCGACGTCGAGCACTTTGTGCCAGCGCAGGTGTTTCTGTGGCGGCGGAGTCGACATCGGCGTCTCGCTTTCCTTTGAATTGCGCGGAATACGCGCAGCACGAAGTCGGGCTACCCGTGATAAAAGTCTTCCCGAACGATCTTGCCGTTCTTCCAGGTCTGCACGGCGACCTGTTTCTGTTTCACCCGGCTGCCCCCTTTCGGCGTGAACTCCAGTGTCCATTCCACCGCGGAGTGGTCGCCATCGACGATCAAGCGGCCCACGGCGGCGGCATGAAACTCGACGCCGTTAACGAAGTTCTCCTCGTACTTGCGATTTGTCGCCTTGCCGACGCGTTCGTCGGCGCCGTTCTCACTCATGACGACGTCTTCGGCGTAGTACTTGTCGAACGTCTCCAGAATCTTGCCGGCCAGAACGCCATCAATCACCGCCTGTGCCAGGTCTCGTGTCGTCATTTCGGTTGTCCTTTCATTTGTTGGCCAGATGCGCCGCGCAGGCGTTGAACGCGTACGCGACGAACTCACTGATTGCGCACGCCTGCGCGCACTCGACGCCGTCCGCCGGCGCCCCTTCACGCTCCGCAAGCTCCCAGATGGCGGAGATTGGCAGCACCGCCATCGGCGTCTCGCGATCCGTCCACGCGCCGATTGGCAGTGTGTCGCGCGAAAACGCCCGGGCGGGCGCGTCCTTCACCCAGGGACTGACATACCAATAGCCGTCGGCGCTGGTATCGTCCGGCGGCGAAAGGCCCACGCCAATCGTCGCCGTCATTTCGCCCGCACCATTGCGGCGCGCCACATACAACGCGGCGAGATCAAAGTGATGCGGCCACAGGCGCGGCGTGAGGTCATGCGCGCCATCGACGGCTGACATTACAGTCGCGCTTGCGAATCTCATCAGCAGGTGCTGCGTGGCCGCATAATGCGCGAGAATCATCGGCATCGCCGGGCTCCACGCGAGCGGCGCGCCATCCGCGACCGGATGATCCGGCAGATCCGGCGCGGGATCCGCCGGCTGTCGCGCCGGACCGGCGAACCGCTCCGCCTGTGCGCGCACCCAATGCCTGACTTCGGCTACGGTCAAGCCGTCAAAGTCGAGCAACGCGACCTCTGTTGGGCCATTCTCCGGCGTGTGCGCGACCTCCACGCGCGCGTCGGTCATCGCCCCGGTCAGCGACCGCTCGCGGGCCGACGACACGAAACAGGTCTCATCGAGCGGTCCGCCCGCGGCGGTCATGGCCGAGTGGCTGTCATCAGCACGCGGCGCACCCCAGCCTTTCCCCACCTCGACCACCGCCTGCGAAAGATGATGCAGTTGGCGCCACGCGTCGACAAACGCGGCGCGATCCGGCGCATCCAGCGGAATCGGCGCGGCCGGCAGTATCTCAAAAGCGCTCAACCGCACTTATGGCTCCCTTCCTGCGCCGCCATATCGCACCCCGGCGAGGTCGGCGACATCTCGCTTCCAGCTTGTCAGATCGCGCGGGGCAAATCCGGACAGCGCATCATGTCCGCACGCGCGGGCCAGCACGGCCATCAACTGGGTTGCGGCCTCAAAGAAGTTCTTCAGGCGTCGCGCCGATTCGTCGACGATCAGCCGCGCTCGCAAGCCGGGTTTTTGCGTCGCGATGCCGACGGGACAATTGTTCGTGTTGCACGCTCGCATACCGAGACAGCCGATCGCCTGAATCGCGGCGTTTGACACCGCGACCGCATCGGCGCCGAGCGCCAGGGCCTTCGCGAAGTCGGCCGGCGTGCGCAGGCCGCCGGTGATGATCAGCGTCGTGTCCGGACTGGCGCGATCCAGATGCCGCCGCGCGCGGGCCAGCGCGGGAATGGTTGGCACGGAGATATTGTCACGAAACAGCAGCGGGGCCGCGCCCGTGCCACCACCGCGGCCGTCGAGGATGATGTATTCGGCCGACGCCGCCAGCGCGAAGTCAATGTCATCCTCAATGTGCTGCGCCGATAGTTTGAAACCAATCGGAATGCCGCCGGTCGCGGCGCGCACCTCGTCCGCGAGACGCCTGAAATCCGCGGCGGTGTGCAGATCGGCGAACGTCGCCGGACTGATCGCGGGCTGGCCGGCCCTGATGCCGCGCACCTGCGCAATCGTCACATCAACTTTTTCGCCCGGCAGGTGTCCGCCGGTCCCGGTCTTGGCGCCCTGACCGCCCTTGAAATGAAACGCCTGACAGCGCGCGACCTTCTCGATCGCGTAGCCGAATCTGGCGCTGGCCAGTTCATAGAAGTAGCGCGTGTTCGCGGCCTGCTCGTCCGGCAGCATGCCGCCTTCGCCGGAACAGATGCCCGTGCCGGCGAGTTCGGCGCCCTTGGCCAGGGCTACCTTGGCTTCTTTCGAGAGCGCGCCGAAGCTCATATCGCTGACGAGTAATGGGATCTTCAGCGTCAGCGGCTTCTTCGCGCGCGGTCCGATGATGACCTCGGTCGCGACCGGATGATCGTCCAGCAGCGGTTTTGTCGCCAGTTGCGCGGTGATGATCTGAAGGTCATCCCACGACGGGAGCGCCTGCCGCGCGACACCCATCGCCGCCGACGGCCCGTGATGGCCGAATTTCGACAGTCCGTCCTGCGCGAGTTGCTGAATCAGCTTGACGTGCGGCTCTTCGTCCGCCCCGTGCGCGTCCTGAAAGGCGCCGAGGTACTCGTCGCGTTGATACGGCTGCGGGTTGCGCTGCTCCCAAGCCGCGACCTCATCCGCATCGACGACCACCTGCGCCGCGCCGTCGCGCGGCTCGATCCACGCGTTGAACTTATGCAGACGTTCGGCGTTGTTGTATTCGCTGATCCCGCTGTCGATGCGGTAGTCCCAGCCGTGCAAGCCGCAGATCAGGTTCCGGCCCTGCACATGTCCATCGGCCATCAGCGCCCCGCGGTGCAGGCAGCGGCCATACAGCACGGACACGGCGTCGGCGCCATTGTCCGTGTAACGCACGACCACCAGGTCGACGTTCGCGACCAGCGCCGGCGCCGGCTGGTTGACCCTGAGCTCATCCCACTTCGCGATCGGGACCTTGTCCATCCGCCGCCTCCTGACCGGACCACGATCGCAGGGTAACAGATTCGCCGCCGTCCGCGAACAGCGGCGACACGGACCCGAAACAACAGCGGCGGAGCGGCCGGTATTCCACCGGACGCCCCGCCGCGTGTTTTCTTCGCTGGACGCATCGCGTCCGCGTTACTGCTGCTCTATCGCTACGGTCGCACGCCTCTCACGCGCCCCGCGGGCGCCGGCGTCTCGGCATTGCCGCTCGGCGCGGACTTGGCGCCGCCGCGACGGTCCGGCGTGCCGGCCGGTACCGGATCCATGGCCGGGAATCCACCGGCGCAGTTCTCGCACTCGTGGAATTCGACATTACCGGTGATCTGCCAGAACATACCCGGCGCGAACTCCGCTAGTTGGAACGTGCGTCGTGAGAAGTTCGGCAGCACGATGTCACCGCAAAGCGGCAGCGCGTCAGGCGGGGCCAGCGCCGCGATCGACCAGGCCGTTCCGCTCGTGTCGAACAGCCGCAGGAAGAAGTCAGGTCCGCCAAGCGGAATCGTGGCTTCGTACGCGTCCGGCGCGACAAGCTGACCATTGACGTTGCGGATCAGCGTCGACGAGGACGTAACGAACCCACCCGAGAAGCCCGACCCTACGGTCAACTGATAGAACACAATCGCGGGGTAATCGCCGTGCGACGGCCCCGGGTCCTGATCCGGCTGGTACCGTGAGAACCAGTACGTGACCGTCATCGGGTCGCCGACCTGCACGTTCTGCCACGGGGCCGAAGGCACATCGCCGGTCACCGACGTCACCTGCCCACTGAACGTGAACTGCGCCAGTTCCGTTTTGCACGGCTCCGGCTCGTCCGGGGCGCAGGCGCACCAGCACAAGTCGCCGTCAACGACGAGTTCGCACGGGTTGACCGTGCCATCATCGTTGAGACACTGTGAGCCGCATGTCGGACCTTCCGAAGTCAGGATGATGTAGCAATCCGTATCCGGGTTGACGCAATCGCACTCCTCGACGGCCCACGACGGCACGCAATCGCCGCAGCAGTCGTCCGTGTTCGTGCAGATTTCGCCGGTCGCCGTGCAGCGGAACACCTTGCGCACCACTACCGGCAGGCACTGGGCGTTCATGTCCGTGCAGGCATTGCCAAGGCACGACCATGCGTCCGGACTGACAAAGCAGCGCTCACGATTGACAAAGTTGCGGTTCAGGAAGATGTCGATCCCCATCCCGCCGACCGTGATCGAGTGACTCGAACCCGGCGCGATCTGGGTATAGCCGCCCGGCACGGTTTGCGAGACCGAATGCCCGCCGACCGCCAGACCACCGATGCGGTAAGCGCCATCCGCGTCTGTAACGGCTGAACCGGAACCGGCCATCACCGTGACGCCGGCCTGGCCGATATCGCCCGTGCCGTCGCCATCGAGGTCGATCATGACAAAACCGCGCACTTCGCCACAGGCCGGAGCAGCCAGCGTGAGGCCGGCGCAATCGTTGCGATCCTTGCTGTCACTGCCGCGACCGCCAAACAGCTTGTCGGAGTTATCACAGCCGTGCAGGCTGTCATTACCGCGATTGCCGAAAATCCAGTCGCGCGTGCTTCCGTCTCCGCCGCTGCGCAGGGTGTCGTCGCCGCGATTGCCGAAGATGAAGTCCTTGGCGCCGTCGCCGACGATGCTGTCATTGTCACGATTGCCGAACAGGAAGTCGGTCGCCCCGTTACCCGCAATCATGTCTGAGCCGCGGTTGCCGAAGATAAAGTCGGCGCTGCCACCGCCGCGCAACGTGTCGTTGTCACGATTGCCGAAGGCGAAATTGACGCCACCGCCACCGAATATCTGATCATCGTCGCGATTGCCGAACAGCAGATTCAAACCGCCGCCGCCAACAATCACGTCGTTACCGTTGTTGCCAAAGGCGATGTACAAGCCGGAGCCGCCGGTCTGCAGGATGTCCTTGTCGCGATTGCCGAACAGCACGCTCAATCCGGAGCCGCTGGTCAGGCGATCGTCACCACGATTACCGAAGAGCACCGCCAGACCGCTGCCGGCTGAGACGAGATCGTTGCCGCCGTTGCCGAAGGACACATTGAGTCCCGGTCCGCCCGACACCTGATCATCGTCGGCGTTGCCGAACAGCACCGCCAGACCGGCGCCGCCCGTGACAATGTCATTCGACCGATTGCCGAACGCCACCGTCAATCCCGGGCCGCCGGTGACCTGGTCAATGCCGCGGTTGCCGAAGAGCACGTTCAGTCCGGCTGCGCCGCCGACAAGGTCATTGCCACGATTGCCAAAGGCGACATTCAGGCCGAGACCGCCGCTGACATCGTCGTCGCCGCGGTTGCCGAACAGCACGTTGATGCCGTCCTCCGCGGTCACGATGTCGTTATCGCGGTTACCGAAGGCGATGTTCAGGCCGGTGCCCACGCTGATGTCGTCGTCGCCGCGATTTCCGAACACGATGTTGATGCCGTCACCGGCGGTGATCGTGTCGTCGTGGCGATTGCCGAACACCAGGTTCAGTCCGTCGCCCGCGGAAATCGTGTCGTCGCACTTGTTGCCGAACAGCAGGTCGATCTCGAGCGGGGGAACCGAAATCAGGCCGACGCGACCCAGGCTGCGGATGTTGTCATCGTCATCGCCACCGAACATGATGTTGCCGAACGCGATCGGCGTCGGCACGCCGCTGATCGGAATGATGATGAACCCGCCGTGATCCGCCCGCAGGTTGTCCTCACCCTGACTGCCGAAGACCAGATCGATGCCGTTGTAGGCATCGACGTCGTCATCGCCGCGACCGCAGAAGATCAGGTCCGCCGCCCCGGCCAGATCTGTCAGGCCAAGGCTGTTCAGCACGTTGTCCAAATCGGCGTTCACGCCGGTGCAGATCGTTCCGGCGTCGGCGCCGCGGATCGTGTCGTTGTCCGGGCCGCCAAACAGCAGGTTGCCGAAGCCGATGATGATCGCCTGTCCGCTGGTCAGATCACCAATGACGATCAATGCGCCTTCCGCGCCTTCGATCGTGTCATCGCCCGCGGCGCCGAAGATCAGATCAATCCCCGGCAGCGGATCGCCCGAGTCCCAGTTCAGATAATCGCCGCGCAGGGCGTCGTCGCCGGGGCCGCCGAAGATCAGATTGCCGAACTGCAGGCAGAAGTCCTGCTCGGGCAATTCAATCGCACCGCCGGTTCCGCCGTAGCCGCCGTCGTTACCCATGCCGCCAAAAATCAGGTCGATACCGTCGTCGGCCGGATCGTCCGGCGCGTCGGCGGCGTCGCCGTGCAACGTGTCATTGCCGTCCTGGCCAAACATCAGGTCGCCCAGGTCGATCGTGAACACGTCGTCGATGTTGAGGATATAGCCCTGCCCCGCCGCGGCCGTATCGTCGCCGGTCCCGCAGAAGATCAGGTCGATGCCGTTGAGCGTGGTGATGTCATCGTCGCCCGCGCCGCCGAATACGACGTTGCCGATCCGCAGTTCGAAGTCGGGATCGCTCGGATCGCCAATCGTGAGCAACCCGCCGCCGTACCCGCGAATCACGTCGGCGTCGTCCCCGCCGAAGATCACGTCGATGTCATCATCTTCCCGATCGCCATCCGGATCATCGCTGTCGATTTCATCTTCGCCGCCGCGGCCGAAGATCAGGTCGCCCAGTTTGAGCCGGAAGCCGTCATTGGGATCGCCCAGCGCGAGCAGGAAACCGTCGCCCGTGCTGATCGTGTCATTGTCGGCGCCGCCGAAAATCACGTCGATGCCGTCGAGCGTATCGATCGCGTCATCGCCATCGGCGCCGAAGATCAGATTGCCGAACAGGAACTCAAAGTCCGGGTCATTCGGATCGCCGATCGTCAACGAGCCGCCACCGAAGCCGTTAATCGTGTCGTTGTCGGGGCCGCCGAACGCCACATCGATATCATCATCGCGCGGATCGTTCGGATCGACGTCCGGATCATCGCAGTTGAGCGTGTCCAGACCCACGCCGCCGAACAGCAGATCGCCGAGTTCCATGCGGAACGCGCTGCTGCCGCTGCCGATCTGCAGCGCGGCGCCCTTGTTGCTCGTGATCTCGTCATCGCCGTCGTTACCAAACAGCACGTCGATTCCGTCGCGCGAGACGATGTCGTCGTCGTCATCGCCGCCGAACGCCACATTGCCGATCTTGAGCGTGAAGGTTCCGATCGTCAGATCGCCGCCATGACTGAGGCGAATGCGATCGTTGCCGCGGCCGCCGAATGCGACATCAATTCCGTTCGAGTCGGTGGCTTCATCGTCGCCGGCGATCAACCGATCCGCGCCGTTCAGTCCGAAGAACAGGTCGCCGAGTTGCACCGACAATGTGCCGGCCGTCAGCGTCTGGCCGCCGCCGCCGAAGATGCAGTCGTCGCCATTGTTGCCGATCAGAATGTCGACATCTTCGCCGCCGTAGATTTCGTCGCCGCCGCCACCGCCGAAAATCAGGTCGTTGCCGGCGTCGCCGTGCAGTTCATCCGCGCTGCCGGCGCCGATGATCAGGTCCGCGCCATCATTGCCGTGAATCAGGTCGCCACCGGTCGTGCCGACCAGAAAGTCGTTTCCGCCGCCGCCGCTCAGCGTATTGGTGATATCTACCTCGCAACCCGTGGTCGTGCCGCGCAGCGCGAGGTCGTCGCGCAAAAGCGGCGCCGCGACCACAATCAGCGCCTCAATGTCCGCTTCGATCTGCAGGGCTTCCGCAAGCAGCGCCGCGGCCGCGGTTTCCACATCGGCCTGGGCCAGCGCCTCCAGCGCATCGGCCGCCCCCAATATCTCCGTATTGCCGCGCGTGTGCATCGTGTCGCCGCGCGTTTCGAGGTCCAGCTCCACCTGGCCGACCCATTGTTCCCAATCAGCCTCCAGCAACTCCCCGTTGGCCGAGAACGTGTCCGCGCTCGCGATCAGGTTGTTTCCGTCCAGCACCATCTGCGTCGCGTGTGACGTCGGCAGTTCATCGTCACCGATCGCCAAGCCGCTCGACTCGAGGGCTTCGCCGTCAACCTGCACCGCGTTCGCTTCCGACTCCACGGCGTCGGTTTCGGCTTCCACGTTGTCCGTAATTTCCTCCAGCGCCTCAATGCGGCGCTCCAACTCGGCGCACAGCGGCGGCAGGCCGTTCGGCTCCTGCAGGTTTTCGTCAGACTGGGTCTCGGTCGGCTCAGGATCTTCCGGGCAAAGTTCGGCCAGATCCTCGATTGTGCTCACATGGCTTTCGATCGTCAGCTGAAAAACACTGAGCGCATCGCCGCTTTGGGTCGCCAACCCCATTGAGGAGGCGTGCGCGTAGAGCGTTTCCGCCCGGCCGAGCAGGTCAAACGCGACCGGGAGCAACAGGTCAAAGTCATCGACCATGACTTCGACATCCGCCGCGAACATCTGGCCCTCGGCCGAAATGTCCTGGGCCTCGTCCGCCAGCACGGTCTGCACATAGTTCGCGATGCGATCGTGCGCGTCTTCAACGGTCGCCGCGGTGGGTTGCGCCAATTCCTCGTTGATATCGCGGATGTAGCGGGCCGTCGGCACGATCAGGTCTTCGCCGCCGACCTTGATCAGATTGGCCGTGTTCGTCACCAGACACGGCACGGTGTCACACGCGCCGGTCGGCTGATTCAGCAGGTCCATCACGGCGTTCAGCGCGTCGCGCGCCTGGTCCAGCGTGTTCAGCATCGACAGCGCGGTCGCCAGGGGCGTCGTATCCAGATCGATGCCGCCGAGGACGACGTCGTTCCCGTCGCCGCCGTCAATAACGAGTTGCCACATATCGGACACGATGCCTTCCGAGTCATCGACGACGATCAGGTCGTCGCCGCTGTCGAGCATCACCTGGATCGTGGTGAAGGGTGTGCTGGTCGAGTCATAGCTGCAACTGGCAGTGCCCGCCGACGCGGGAGAGAAGATTTCGATCACCGCCGCGTTCGAGGGATCGATGGCGATGCGAATGCTGTCCGCGCCGCTAGTGCCGTCGACTTCGAGCGTGTTGGCGATCACATCCGCCATCAGCGGCCCACACGGCGTGCCGGCCTGGGCCGATCCGGCTGCGATCAAACCCGCCAGCGCCGCCCCGGCCGCGAACCGCCGCGCGCCGCGCCGCCGCCCGCACGCCAGCAGCCCGCCAAGCATGAGCAGCAGTGCGCCGCTGGCGGGCTCGGGCACGATGCGAAACGCGACCGTGCCGTCGTCATAGGCCGGACCGTCGATGGTCGGCGGGATGTGAATGTTCCGCAGCGACAGCACATGTGTGCCCGCCGGCAGCGCGAAAGACTGCTTGCTGAACTCCGGTCGCCCCCAAGCGACATCCGGATCGGATGTAAACGGGGCGTCATCCTCCGGCCCGACCGCCGGGAACAACGTGTTCCAATCCGGCATGGCCGGGGTCGCGCCCAGCAGGCCGCCGTCGAGATACACCTCGTTGCGATCCGACACGACGAACAAGTCTGTCACGTCCAGTTGCACGGGCTGCGCGGACGTATACACGAAGATCGGCGAGTAATACGACCCGACCGTCATCAATTCGTCGAGCACGATCCATGTGCCATCCGTCGGCACGTTGACCGTATCCCGCGGTCGAAACTCGTCGTAATTCGTGGGGATTCCCTGCAGTGAGGCGCCGAGCGCCAAAATCGGCGCGTGCAGGCACAGCGCAAGACACATTGCGCGTCGAAACATGAAGCTGTCCTCCTCCTGCCCTTTGAGCGAAGGGCACTCCGACATGGTCCGGACCGCGAAGCGGCCCAGCGCCGTCCATGCTAGCCACGGGAAGCCATTGCCCGCAAGAAGATTCTCCCGGGTCCCGGTCGGCCCGCATCCGTTGCGGGCACAAGGGCGTAGCTGGCGGCGTTATGGATGAAGACGCACGATCTGGCCGCGCGGCTACCGTTCAGAGGATGACGAGTCCGTAACTGGAGGCCAGACCACCGTTTAGGGGCACGCGCCGCCGAAACCCGCGAGCAGCGCGGCCAGATCGGCCAGATCGACCATCCCGTCGCCGTTCAGGTCTCCGTCGGCGAGTCGCGCCGCGGGGCCCAATCCGAAGTTCGCCAGCAGACCGGCAAGGTCGCCAAGGTCCACCATGCAGTCGCCGTTCACATCGCCCGCGAGCGAGCCCTTCAGGATCGTGAACTGGTCCACAACCGCGCCGCCCACCCCGATGAACCGGCCGTCCAGACGGTTTCCGACCACATCAACGACCATCGACCCCAGCCGATCCAGCGACACCACCATCACCGGGTGGTTCAGCGCCCCGCCGCTCCGCTTGCCGGAACTGCCCGCCACCACGTACACCGCCCCCTCGTTCGCGCCGAGCCCGAGCGTGGGTTTGCGATAGGCCCCGTCGCTGGTTTCAGCGCCATCACCCGCGTCAAGCGTCATCGTGGGCGTCAGCGTGTTCGATGTGCCAAAGTGGCCGTTGAGCAGCACCGATCGCTCATACGAATGGCTATGGCCCGTCAAGACGAGATCGACGCCGGCCGCCTCCAGGATCGGCAGCGCGTTTTGTCGCATGTCACGCATCCGTCCGCCGCTGTCGCCGGGGTCATCGGAATCATGCGAGCCCTTGGTGTACGGAGGATGATGCCAGAAGGCGATGATCCAGTCGGCCAGCGTGTCGGCCAAGTCAGCCTCCAGCCAGGTCAGCATCGCCCCTGTCGGCGAGCGCGACGTGTCCTGTGAATCCAGACAAACAAAGTGAACATTGCCGTAATCGAAAGAGTAATACGCCTCCGTCCCTGTGATCAGGCCGCCGGACTCCGCCATGCGCGGCAGGGTGAAAATGTCGTAGTACACGCCCGACTCCGTCGCGGACACTGCGCTCGACGCGTCGTGATTGCCAAGCGTCGGCCACATCGCGGTCTGCCGGGCGATGTCGGCGTACATCTCGAACACCGCCGATTGATACTCCGGGTCGGTTCCCTCCTCATACGCGTTATCGCCGAGCAGCAGCCACACGTCGGGCTTGGCGCCGCCGGCAAAATTCAGGTAGCCGTCGCGCACGCGCTGCGCGCTCAGGTCGGCCGTGCCCGCGTCGCCAATCGCCCAGACGCGCACCGGCGACTCGGCGCCCACTACGGGATGAGTGTCAAAGCAGTGCGCATCGTCGGCGCCGACCAGCATTTCCGCGCTTGTTCCGACCGAATAGTGATAGCGTGTCAGCGGCGCAAGGTCGGTCAGCGCGATCTCATGCTCAGTGGCCAAGGTCGCGTTTGAGGCTGACTCCGTCAACGACCCCGGCGCGCCGCCGAAGTTCACGCGGCTGTCGGTCGCGGTGTCGGTCCGCCAGCGGATCATCACGGCGTTGGCCGAAGTTTGCTGCAAGTAGGGACCGCGCGTAACGATCGCCGCCCCGTCGGTCGCCAGCAGTTCGAGGTCAAAGCTGATGTCGGAACTCGTGCCGTTGCGCTGGTGCATCTCCACCGCGATGACGTTGTCGCCGGTCTGCAGCAACCCCGGATCAATCGCGTGGGCGTGGAACAGGTCCTCATCAGAGCTGCCGACCGTGGCGCTCGCAGTGGACAAGTAGCCCACGGCCCCCGCGGCCATATTGTCGCGAAATGCCTCCACGCCATTGATGTAGACCACCGCGCCATCATCACGCAGGACACGCACAATCGCGCGCGTAATCTGCGCCGCGTCCGCCACATCGAAGTGGCGCCGAAAATAAGTCGTGATGTAGCGATTGTTGGGGTTTGGTCCGAAGCCAACGACTGTCGACTCGTCCGCGTCGCCATAGCCGAGCTGCGCCGGACCGCTGGCCCACGCGCTGTCATCAAACGCGTTGGCGCGCCACGCGACGCCCTGATCTGTGCCATTGTCGAGATAGCGCCACTCCGCGCCGCGCGACACGAGCATCAACTGTTCCGCTTTCAGCATCGCGGCGCCGCTGAGCGCAATCGCCAACACGGACAACATTCGAGCCTGCCTCATCACTATGCCCTTCTCGCGGTCGTGGCGTCAAATTCCAGTCGTTCCAGCGCGCGCTCCGCCGCTGCCGCGAGCGCCTCGACCGCCGCCGTACGGCGATGCCGCGTCGGCAACGCGTCGATCTCCGAAAGACAGGCGCAATACGCGTCCTGCGCAGCCATCGGCCGACCGGCCTGTTCGAGCAGTTCGCCGCGTCGCAGATGCCACGCTTCGCGCCGTCGGGCGGCGGCCAGCAATGTGTCGACACGGCGCAAGGCCGCGTCAAAATCGCCAATCTGCGCCTCGAGATCGAGTGCGCGTAAATGCAGCGCCACGGCTGGACCGATCCGGGCAATCCCCGTATCCAGCGCCGCGATCGCCACGGGCGCGCCATCCGCGCCAGCCGCCAGCGCTGCGGCGTACTCCAGAAAGTGCTCTGGCCGTGGTCTGGGCGTCAGCCGCAGCGCCTCCGCAAAACACGCGGCCGCGTCGGCGGTTCGCCCCACCGCGAGCAGCCCTCGGCCGAGTTCCATCATCGCTTCCGGGTCGTCGGGCGATTCACGGCTGGCGCGCTCCAGTTGGGGGATCGCCACGTCAATCCGCCCCATCGCCAGCAGTGTCCGTCCGCGCGCGAGCGCCAGTCCGGATAAGTCCGGGTCCAAGGCCGCCGCCCGATCAAAATCCATCAGCGCCGCGCCGAAGTGTGAATCCAGATGCCGGAACGCGCCGCGCCGCAGGAACAAGCCCGCATCGTCCGGCGACCGGGCGATCTGCCGTGAAAGCTCGGCGATCCGGGCGACGCTGCCTTCATGAGCGGGCGCCCCCTCCACCGACAAGCACAGCATCAAGGCGGTGAGGCAGCCGAATCGCAGCCATCGACCGAAACGCAACAGGACCCCCTCCGCTCGAAGTGAATCGCAACGAATCGAGCCTAGCGAAGTTCTGGCGAAAGCACCATAGAAAACCGGTCGGGGGCGCCGTCGGGCGCGTTACCGCCAGCGTGATCAGACGGAGGACAGCGGCGAGGAGGTGGATTGGAACATGCGGGGCGAGGTGTTACTCAAACGTCACGCCTTTGGCGCGGAGCGTCTTCACCAGGTCCGCCACGCGGGTGATACCCGCCATTTCTTCCGCCGACAGGTCGACGCCGAACTCCTGCCCGGCCGCCACACAGATGTTCAGGTGGTTGATACTGTCCCACTGCTCCAGTGTGCCGGGCGAGAGGTCGTCCGTCACCTCGGCGTCCGGGATCTCAAGCACGGTCGAAATGATCTCGACAACTTTTTCGCGATTGGCGCTCATGACGTCCGCGTCGCCCCTTCCTGGACCTCGATCTTGATGAACCCCGGCAGCTTCAGCGTTTCCGCCGATTCCACAAGCGGACACGCCCAAAGCTCGCAGTCCGCTTCTTCGCCCGCCGGCGTCATGCCGACCGACTCGTAGAACTTCCCGAACGGCGTGTTCTTCCTGGTGGGAATATAACGTCCGACCAGCCGCTTTGCGCCCCGGGCCATCGCCTCGCGCCCCAGCCAGGCGATAAACGTCTGCTCGACCGTCCGCCCGAGCACGCGACAGCTCATCAGGAACGTATCCAGCACCGCGTCATCGCCGCTGTGGGTCACGATCGCCATCCCCACGATGCCGTTATCGCCGAAGCGATCAATCAGCCGCATCGTAACCACATCCGCGTCGGGGCTTTCCATCAGGGCCTGCACATCCGACTCGGTCCGCCGGATCGTCGTCATGTTGAACTGGTTGGTGCGCTGCGTAAGCTGCGCCGCGCGGGCGAGCCCGGCGGTGTCGTTGCGGGCCATGACCGCGCGCATTTCCAAGCCATGATAAAACGCGTCGAGATCAGTCACGCCCTGGCGCAATTCCGCGCGGGCGGCCTCCTGCCGGTACATCTCACCGCGCTTGCGGTCTTCGGCGCTGATCGTGAGATTGTCAAAGACATCCAATCGCGCCAGCGTCCGCTCATAGTCGGCCGGGTCGGCGGGCATCTGCACCGTCAGCACTTCCGGCGCCATCTCGCGCATCATGGCGCACTCGACTTCGTGATCATCGAGAAAAACGAAGCTGTCGAGGCCGAGATTCAGCACCTCCGCCGCCCGCCGCAGGTTGCCGGGCTTCGGGTCCCAGTTCACGCCAAAGTAGGCGATGTGTTCCGGTCGCAACACCATTTCCGGATGGCGCTCGAACACCTGCTTGACGTTGGAAAGCTCATTCTTGCTGGCAACGACCAGCACAACGCCGCGGTGGAACAACTCCAGCGCCCGCATCTGCAACGCGCGGAAGGCGTTGCCCGGGAAGTCATGGCCGAGCTGGATGCCCTCGATCCCGACGTCGCCCAGCACGCCGCCCCACAGCGTATTGTCGCAATCGAGGGCGAGTACTTTCTTTGCCCGGCCGCTGATCGCCCGCACGACGCGATTCACCGCGCCGCCGTATTCCCAGGCGCAATCCGGGGCGACCGGCGCGCGGGCCAGCAGGCCCATCTTCGCGTTTTCCCAGCGGGCGTAGCCGCAACGCGCCGCGACCTGATCGATATCGACGACATACGCCCCGCCCAACTCCGCCGCCAGCGTCGCCAGCCAGGCGTTCATGCGGGCGATCACCGCGCCCTGCGACAGCTCCGCGGTCGCCTCGGCCAGACCGAGACTCGGATACACCGGCTGCTCAAAGTTGGTCAGCAGAATGCGGGCTTCGCTGCGCGCCCGAAACGCCCGCAGCGCGCTGCCGATATCCGCCTGAAACTGTTCGCACACCTGCGCGACGCGCTCCGGCGACAGCGCATTGAACGCCTCGTAGAGATCGGCGCAGGCGTCCTGCAATCGAACCGCGACCAGCACGACATCCGCCTGATGGGCCGACAACCCGCTGGTCGGGTTCATCAACTCCTGCAGATACTGGCCGAACGGCGCGTTGTACGTCTCAAAGCGGAATCCGTCGGCATAGGCGCGCGTCCGCAGCGCCGGCAGCAACATGTCAAACGTAAAGGAAGCGACGACCCCGAAACGCCTTTCGAGCAGACCGGCGTCGTTGGCATCCAGCGCGTCGAACTTGCGCAGGGCCCTGGTGATCGCGAGCGCTGTCGGCGCTGCGCCCAGTTCCGCCATCGTATCCGCCACTATCCGCCGCGCGTCGCTCATGCTGGCTTCTCGACACTGTCCGCTGCTTCATTGATGCGCGGATCCAGCCGCGCCGGGCGGCGCCATCCCTGATGTTTCGCCCGCCCATGCCCGCTGATGACACTGAATTTCGGGAAAGACTGCGTCACTTCGCTGCAGCTGTGCACCACGCTGCCGCGCCCAAGTGTAACATTCGGCAGGATCACCGCGAAGGGACCGACAATCGCGTAGTCCTCGATCCGCACCGGCCCTTCAATCGTGCTCTGGGCATCGGGATGCACGGTGTGCGACATCGTGATCAACTCGCCCGGTCGATCCATCCGGATCGGCGTGTTCGTCACCGAATAAATGTGCACGCGGGCCGAGATGCCGACATAGTCGCCGATCTCGACCCCGCCGCGTCCGGCGATGTGGCTGTACGGCCCGATGAACGAGTGGTTCCCGATCCGCACACTGCCGCGCGCGTCGGGCACGGACAGCAGCACGCCGCGATCAATGTGGCAGCGGCTGCCGATCTTGATGAACTTCGGACTGGTAAACTCGACATCCTGATCGATGATTGTGTCGACGCCGAGCTGGCCCAGTTTTGTTTTCCAGTAGCACCCGCGGACAAAGAAGCCCGCGACGTTGCGCGGCATCGAGCGCGCCGTCGCGTACATGCCCCATGAAATGACGGGAATCATGCTCAGCAGCATCAGCACGGCCTGACCGATCGTCATGCACACCCGCGCCAGCAGCGTTACCAGCATCCACTTGCCGCCGCGCTGGATCTTTTCCGGCTGAAACGCGCAGCCCTGCAGCGCCTCCAGCACAAAGTCGTCGCTGAACAGCGCCCAGCCGGCGCGCGGCGGCGGCCCGGGCGGCGGGATGTACCACATCCGCTCGATTTCGTCGGGATCTTTGCTGAGCGGGTTGAAGCGAATCACGTCGTGACTTCCTGCGGCACGCCCGCCTCGCGCGCCGCCAATTCGATCGTGTCGACAAATCGTTCGCCCAGCGTGTCGCGACCGAACCGCGCCTCGGCCAGGAGCCGCGCGCGGCGCCCCATCGCCCGGCACTCGTCACGATGATCGCGCATCCAGATGACCGCGTCGGCGAACGCGGCCGGATCGTCCGGCGGCACGACTCTGCCGCAGTTCGATTCTTCAATCATGCCCGCCAGCCAGCCGGGATAATTGTTCAACACCGGCATGCCCGAGGCGATGTAGTCAAAGAACTTATTCGGCGATGTGCCGTAGTAAAAGCCCTTGACGTTCTTCAGGATCATCATGCCGGCGTCGAGTTGGGGCAGCAACGCCGCCAGGTCGCGCTTGGGCATCAGATCTTTCCAGATCACATACGCGCCGAGGTCCTCGGTCCGGGTGCGCTCGATCAGCCGCGCCTTTTCGCGCCCGTGACCGATCATCACGAACTTCACCCCGCGCTCGCCGCGCCGTTTGAGTTCCGCAGCGGCGTCGATCACAGCGTCGAGGCCGTTGGCCAGTCCGTGCGCGCCGGTGAAGACGAGCTTGAAATCATCGCCCCCAAGGTCATCGCGCGTCGTGCGTGTTTCGCTCGGCCGAAACAAATCAAGGTCGCACCCATTGGGCACAATCGTCACCCATTCCGCCGGATAGCCGGTTTCGCAGATGCCTTCCTTCATGCCCGGCGCGAGCGCAATGATCCGCTTCGCCGAGAAATACGTCTTGCGCTCCAGCCAGCGGGCGGCTTTAATCAGCGCCCGACTGCGCACCACTTCCAGCGCCACCGCCAGCTCCGGCCACAGGTCGCGCACCTCAAACACGAACGGCACGCGCAGCCGCCTGCTCGCCCGCATGGCGGGAATCCCCACCGTCAGCGGCGTCGACGTCGCGAAAATCAGGTCGGGCTTGACATCCATCGCCACGCGTTGCGCCGTTTGCGCAAAGCGCAGGAACGCCCACATCCGCTGGTAGAAACCCATCTTGTTGGCGTACGGCTGATTGACGCAGCGCACGTCGATCCCATCCACGTCCAGCCGCGTGACGCGCTCCTTGAGGTCGCTGGTGAAGTCGGACAACTCCAGCGCGCCGCAGATCATCGTGACCTGGTGGCCGCGCTGTATCAGCCGCTGGGCCATCTCATAGGACCGCGTGCCGGTCGCGCTCTTCGTCGTCGCAAAGTGTTGATGGATGTAAACGATTCGCATGCCGTCTCAGTCGCGACGCGCGACGCGCAATTCCCGCCGCCTTGCGTCGAATGTAGTCCCACGCTTCCCGCGCCTCAACTCACCGCCTCCGCCGGGACCGACCGCTCGCCAATCCGCACGCCTTTCGCGTCTATTCCTATCGGCTGGTCAGCCTGCGGCGTCAGGACCGACAGAAACCGCACGGGGAGCGCCCCGGCCACCGTGACGCACAACGTCGGCGTCTGGCGGAGTTGGCCGTAGTATGGCGCTGCGAAACCCGCCACGCGCTCGCCGTCATCCACGCCCCGCAGGATTTCGACCTTCGGCCCCTGGCCGCCTTCCGTCGGCCGCGTCCACTCTCCGCCGATCCGCGTCGCGATGGCGACGACAAACGGGCCGGCCGGCGTGTCGATCCTCCACTGTTCATCGCCCCATCGGTTGTGGGCGTCGATCGCGCGCCACCGGAGCCGCGCCGTAGCGGCGCGATCTCCCAGCAGGTCGTCCACCACAATCCAGGCGCCGCCAGCCAACAGTGTCACCCGCCGCCGGTGCGTAAATCCGGCGTAGTCGCTGTGCTCGGCCTCGACGAGCGCGTAGTCGACTCCGACCGCGTGACGCGTCACGCGGGCATTCGGCCAGGGCAGGTAGAGAAAACGCGAGACTCGCTCGACCGGATCGCGCCCGTCGACTTCCAGCGTGTTGTGCGCGGCGGTGGAGCCGAAGAAGCGCTCCAGGCGCGGATTCTCTGGAATGTAATACTGATACGTGCCGCCATCGCAGAGCACATTTTCGCCCGCGCGCCACACGTCCAGCGCCAGCGCATCGCACTGCGCCGGCCGATCGCGATACGCGTGCGCCCGCAGCATGCCCCATGTGTCGCCGCAACGCAGGACGTAGTATCCCCCCGCTTCGTGCGCCTCCACGCGCGGCCGCCGGTCGATTGGCGCGGGCGCGGGCTTGGCGATCGCCGACTCCGACCCGTCGAGCCAGTCCAACATCTCATCCCACGGTCCGTCGGCCAGCGCCTTGCGGCCCGTCGTCAGCACGCTGATCCACTGCACCGTCGGTCGATAGTCCGTGAAAGCGCACTCGGTCAGTGGTAGCGGCAGGGCGCCGTCGTTATGCCCGTAGTTCGGCGCCCGTCCGCTGATCGGGTCAATCAGCGCGTGCAGAAACGCGTTCGCGCTGGCGACCCGCTCGACGATCGCCTTGTCAAAGGGTCTGCCGTCCTGCTCCGCCAGGCTCAGGCCGATGCCCGCCATTTCCAGCATCACCCGGTGATAGTTGAACGATTGCTGGACATAGCTGCCGTCGGCGTAAATCTGGCGTTGAATCTCGCGCTCCAGCACGCGGCGACCGGTGGCGCCCCACGCGGCCGATTCGCCAAACTCCGGGAACAGGCGGGCCACCAGCATCAGCCCGACCGCTTCCGAGAACGCGTGGTTGTTCTTCTGGGAAATCGCGTAATCGATGTGATGCGCGACCCGATAGCCGGTCGCCCACGCGAGCTTGGCGAAACGCGCAAAGCGCGGGGCCGTCGTCGCGGGCGCTCGCCCGAATGCCCACAGTCCGAAGCAAAGCGCGACCAGCCGCACGGATGATTCCTGCCCGCATTTCCAGTGCGGGCCGCGGTATGGCGGGTTCTCGGCGAGGAACGAGTCGACCCAGCGCCAGAACACCTCCGCCAGCGCCGCGGCGTCCTGCCCGCGTGCCGCCGCGCGCACCAGGTCAAACACCCACGCTCCGCGGGCCGGGTCCCAGTGCGTCCGGGCGTCTCCCTGGCGCGGATCGAAATCCGGGATGTCAAACCAATCGCGATCCAACGGCCAGCGGTTGCCGCTGAGTTGGTTCAGTCCCCAATCCACCGGGTTCGGCGCGACGTAGTGAAACAGATAGATCGGCCGCATCTCGTGCGCCAGCTTGACGCGCTCTTCCAGCGCTGGCGCCCGCTCGAACCGGGGGGAATGACCAACGGCCGGCGGCTCGCCGAATGGAAAGAAAAAGCGTGGCGGTTCGGCGCGTTTGAAAGCGACATATTCGTCGGGTTCCGAAGGCGTCGCCGGATCGAGAATATCGGCGAGCCGGATCGAATCCCACGGTCGATGGCGGTAGGTCCGCTTCGCAAGCCCGAGGCGCTTTTCGATCGCGATCCGCAAACGTCGCGCGACGAACCCCGGGCCGAGATGTCGAACGATCAACGCCGCGCGCCGGACGGGATTCATCGGGCGGCGGGCTCCATCGCCGCCGGGACCGGCTGCGCCGTGTCCTGCAGATTGACGATCACGCCATCCCGCGCCGAGCGCATCGCCGCAAAACTGGCCCGCGTGACTTCGTCCAGTTCTTCAAACGGGATCAGCGGCGCACCGCCCTGCCGGATGGCGCTGACAAACGCGGCGACCTCGGCGTTATGCCCCTTATCCTGCCGCATGCTCATTTTCGGTACGCGCCAGTCAAAACCCAGCAAGCGGCGCCAGTTGTCGATCACCAGCACGCGGCCCTCACTGAAGACCTCGACCCGCTCCTTCGGAAAGGACTTGGGCCCATTCGCCCAATACAGAATCGTCGCGATCGACCCGTCGGCGAACGTCAGGCTGATCGACATTTTGTCTTCGCGCACGCCGCCGAACATCGGGCCGAACATGACGGCGCCGACGCGTTCGATCGGCGAATTCACGAGCGCGCGGGCCAGGTCGATGAAGTGGCAGCCTTCGCCGATGATCCGTCCGCCGCCGACGTTGGGGTCGTGATTCCAGTTATCGCCGGGAATGTCGCCCGCGTTGACCGTGATATGCGCGCAGATCGGATGCGCCCGACCGGCGAGCAATTCGCGGGCCTTACGCGTATGCGGCGCGAAGCGTCGATTGAATCCGACCATCAGATGCGAACCGGGATGGGCGCGACGCGCGGCGCGCACCGCCTCGAGCCCCTCGGCGTCGATCGCCAGCGGCTTTTCCACAAAGACATGCTTGCCGGCTTCCAGCGCCTCCACGACCATGCGCGCGTGCTGGTTGTGTCGCGTGGTGATGAACACGGTATTGATTGACTTGTCCGCCAACATGGCGCGATAGTCAGTGGTCGCTTCGTCGGCCTCGAATTTTCGCGCCGCGTGCAGGCTCGACACGCCGCCGGCACTCGCGACCGAACGCATCGTCGCGCCGGCCGCCTTGATCGCCGGGAGCAGCACGAGCTTCGTGAAATTCCCGGCCCCGATTACGCCCGCGACCACAGGGCCTGCCGCCACACCATTTGACGATGGTTTAAGTATGGTCGTGCGGCCGACCGGGGCGGGCTGCTCCGGATAGGTCATCACGACCCCAAGCACATTGCTGTCCTTGACGATCGCGTCGTACGCGCTGGCGGCCTCGGCCTGCGGCAGTGCGCGCGTGATCAGTTTCGCGACGTCCACCCGCCCCTGCGCGATGGCGTCCAGCATCGCCTCAAAGTTACGGGCCACCGTCCAGCGGACATACGGCGCCGGATAATCCTGTGCCCGCGCTTCATAGGCCGGGTCATATCGCCCCGGACCGTATGAGCATGAAACCTGAAACGAAATCTCTTTCTCGTAGAAGTCGCTGCGGCGGAGGTTCAGACCGATTACACCGGTCAACACAATCCGGCCGCGCTTGCGACACATCTCGGCGGCTTGATGGATGATCTCGTCCGTCTTCGCGGAGGCCGTGATCAGCACGCCGTCGACGCCGCGCCCCTCGCTGAAAGCGATCGCCGCCTTGACCGGATCGGCGCCGGTCGAAAGGTCAACCGTTTCGCAGCCAAACTCGCGCGCCAGCCGGCAGCGCTCGGCGTTCACGTCCACGCCCAGCACGTTGCATCCGCACGAGCGGAGAATCTGCGCCGCGATCAGGCCGATCAACCCCAAGCCGGTCACGACAAACCGTTCGCCAAACGTCGGCTCAAGCAGTCGCACGCCGTGCAGGCCGATCGAGCCGAGCACGGTGAAACTCGCGGCGTTGTCGTCGACATTGTCCGGCACGCGCGCGGCCAACGTGGCGGGCACGCACACCATTTCCGCGTGCGCGCCGTTCGACGCGACGCGATCGCCGACCTGGAAACCCGTTACACCCGCCCCGACTTCGACCACGCGCCCGACGTTGCAGTATCCCAGCGGCAGCGGCTCATCGAGTCGGCTGAACACAGCTTCCAGCGTGGGCATCAGACCGTCGGTGCGAATCTTGGTCAGCACCTGTTTGACCTTGTCGGGCTGCGAGCGGGCCTTGGCGAACAGACTCGCCTGGCCGAACTCCACCAGCATGCGCTCGGTGCCGGCGGAGATCAGCGACGCGCTGGATTGGATCAGCAAGTGCCCGGGACGCGCCGCCGGACACGGCACATCCGCCAGCTCAATCTGCCCTGAACGAAGACTCTGCAGTACCTGCTTCACGATCGGCCGCTCCCGCCCCGGTCCGCCAGCGCGACAAGCGCGTCGACCATTTCCCGCGTAATCACATCCCACGGACGAACAATCTCCGCCCGACGCCGCGTCGCCAGCCGCGAAAGCTCGCCACGCAATTGCAGGTCATCCCGAAACCGGATGATCGCATTCGCCATTTCGCGCGGCTTCCATGGGTCAAAAAACAGCGCGGCCGGCCCGCAGACCGCGTGCGCAAAGTCCAGATCGCTGGTCAGCGCCGGTTTGCCGAAAGTCATCGCCTCGACATAAGGCAGCCCGAACGTCTCCAGCAATGTCGGCATCAGCAGGGCATCGGCGTGCGCGTAGTAGGCGCCAACCTGCTCGGCGGGAATCTGACCGAGATTGATCACCCGCTCCCGCGCCCGACTGCGCGCCAGGCGCTCGATCAGCCGCTTCGCGTTCGGGTGCTGATGCGGCGCGACCGTGATAAACGCCGTCACGCCTTTCAGCTCGTCGTAATACTGATCGAAAGTCTCGAAAATGCCCTCGACGTTCTTGTGTGCGTACGCCGCAGCCATGTAGACGAGGCGTAGCTGATCGGCATGCGCGGTGTACGGCGGCGGCATCGCGGGCAGTTCGCCGTTCCGGACGACATCCGACGGCGCGCCGTACACCACGCGCGCTTCGCCATGAAACCCGAACGTGCCGCGAATCCGCTCCGCGACGACCGGCGTCTGCACAAAGATCAGATCCGTGTTCGCGAGTCGATGGCTCATCTGCCGTCGCTGAATGCGCTTGATGAACCGCTTCTTGAACGTCTCGCGCGCGAAGTGGCGCTCCGGATAAAAGAGGTGCGAATCCTGCGGAAACGACGCCTGCGGCGCGGGCGGGTTCGACATCGCCTGGCCGCTGAGCGCATATACGACATCCGGGCGAAAACGCGCGACGGCCGGCCGCACGACGGAGCGATCAAACTGCAACCGGCGCACCACCCCGCCGGGCTGGAAGGGCACGCCCTCGCACTTCGGCAACTGCTCACAAAGCGGCTCATAGCCCAGACCGGCCGGATACGTGATCAGATACTCGTGCTGCGGGGCGACGCGACTCAGGGAATTGATGACGCTCTTCCCGATCATGAGACCGCCGGTCACGCGCAGCCCGTGCGCGAGAATCGCGATCCGTTTGGGAGGGGTGTCAGAAGGCTGTGTCACGTAGTATTCCTCGGTCAACCCGCGGCGGCGGCATTGTAGGGGTCGCCCGGTGATTGACCAACTTCGATGGGAGTAGCGAGCGCGTGGAGTTTATCAGCGATCCGATCACGCCCAGCGGCGATACGCTCGACACCGCCGCGATGGCGCGCGGCGAGCCCGGCATGCCCGCCGCCTTCACCTGGCGCAAGCAGACACTCCAGGTTGTGGAAGAACTGAGTCGCTGGAAAACCTCCGCGGCCGAGGGCGGCCGCCCCGACGGCGAGCGATATCTGCGCAGACATTACTACAAGCTGCGAATGAGTGACGATTCGTGCTGGACCGTATATTTCTTACGTCAGAGCCCGAAGTCCGGTTCACCGCGGCAGCGGTGGTTCCTCTACAGCCGCGAGCCGGCCGAACCCACGTCATGACCGAATTGCGGCTCACAGCCGCAGATCCGCCGCCTTGTTTCGTTCCAGCGCCGCCTGAATCACCGGCAGCGGAAAATGTTCGCCATGGTTCATCCCGGGACAATCGCGGGCCGTACCCTCCCACGCCCGTCGGGACGACAGATTCGACGCCCAGAACGGCCACGTGCGACACTGAAGCGGCCGGGCGGCATGCACGCTGCATCTCGTTTTGCCGTCGTCGTCCCTGATCAGAAAGTGGCAATCGCCGTTGCTGAACTCGCGCAGGCTCCGCCGGACGCCGACGCGCCGCGTGTGGCGATTCATGAACTCGAGGGGGTGCATTTCGAGCGCCCCGGCGATCGCGTGAATCTCGGGGTCATCAACCCAGACGTATCCGGGCGCCCCGCCGCAGCAACGGCCGCATTGCGTGCAACTGAACGACAAACCATCCGCATACCAGGGCGCTTTTTTGGCCACTTTTCGGGCGACTCCGCGCGGCGATCGAGCGCCGCGGATTGAATGATCCCGCAGAGTGTAGCAGGGCCCGGGCAGGGTCGCGACGAACCCCGCGCCGGAACGGGTCTGGCGGGTCCAAAAAAAATGCCTGAAAAACAGTTGACGAAATCACCGACCCCGCTACGCTTCCGCGCGCTGACTGAGCAAATCGGAGGAGCACCGGAATGACGACGATCGAATTGGCCGAAAAACCGCGCACGCTGGTCTGGGAAGTTATCGACGGAATGTCGATCCGGCCCGACGGCTGGGCGGAGACGCTGGAGGCGGCCAAGCGCAGCGATGACGACGACTTCGACGCGGAAGATGACGAGTTCGAATTCGACGACGACGACGATGATGACGACGACGACGATGACTTCGACGATGATTTCGATGACGATGACGACGATGATGACGATGATGACGACTTCGGGGAAGACGACGACGACTTCTAAATCGAGCGGGTGGCCACGGCGCCCGCCGGGTGCGCTCAGGCAAGCTCGTCTGATAAGTCGCTTCAGTCGAAATCGTTGCTGAAGTGCGCGGTGGGCGGCGTCGATACGCCAGCATGACCGAACCTTCGCTCGAATCTCAGCCGGACGCCACGTCAACCGCCGAAGAACGCCGTGCGGCGGAAACGACCGAGCGGCGAAACGTCGTTGAACGCCGCAAGTTCACTGACTCGGCGATGGACCGACGCCGGGGGCCCGGCCGCCGCCGCACCGATTATCGGCGCGACGCGGAAGAGGGCCACATGAACGAGGAGCAGCTCGAGTTCATTCGGGCTGTGGACGAGTACAAGCGGGTCAACGCCCGCCCGTTCCCCACCTGGACGGAAGTGCTCGACCTGTTGCTGTACCTCGGCTATCGCAAAGTCGCGCCGGTTGGCGAGTTCGCGCTCTCAAAAAGCCGCGAAACGCCCGAGCGCTGATTTCCAGCGGCGTCGGCCGCTTGCCCGCTCTTCCGGGATGGGACGGGCCGGCTGGGGCGAGCAAGTTACTTTTCCCGCTTCGACGCGACCTTTCGCGCTTCCTCGCCGCTGATTTTCTTCCAGGCGGCGTCCGCTTTTTGGGCTTGCGCGGCGTGCGGCTGCCGCTCCCACTGCTTCTTCGTGTCGCCGAAAACACCCTTGTAGAACAGGAAAAGACGATCGTCTTTTACGATGAATGTCGCCGGGTCAGGCTCGGTCTTTTCGCCATCCTTCATCGCCCAAGAACACCAACAGCCATGCGCCGGCTCATAGCGCGCCGGATTGGCCGCGAAGCGCTTGCGATTCGTTTCAGTCGAAAACAGGTAGGTCACGCCCTCATAGTTGAAACTGAGGCTGTCCTTCCCCTTCACCGCCTTGCCGCCGCCCTCGGGGAAATACGCGACGGGGTCATAGCCACTGATCGCCAGGCCCTTCTTTGACAGATCCCATTCCTTGATGTTGCGGACCGGCTTTTTCTCCGGCTTCGGATCATCCGCCCGCGATGTCGCGATCCCGAGTGAGAGGAGCCCGGCGGCGACGAAAGTTACACTCCGGCCAATCGACGCAAACCCCATCTTGATATCTCCCGCGTGCCCGTATGCCGCTTCGCATCGAAAACCGGCGCGTCTGGGGCATAATTCCCGCCGCGTGGACGCCGCCCACGCAAACGCTACGATGCCGCCGTTCAACGGAGGTAACCGACAGTGCCCGAAACCCTGCCCGGCGCCTGCGCCTGCGCCGTCATGACCGCGTTCCAGCAGCCGATCGAGGTGCGAGATTATCCGCTCCCGCGCGATCTGAAGCCGGGCGAGATTCTGCTGCGCACCGAACTCGCCGGCATGTGCGGGACCGATGTTCACCTGCACAAGGGCGAGCTCAAAGTGCCGCTGCCGCTGATCATGGGCCACGAGACCACCGGCTTCATCGCCGCGCTCGGCGACGGCGACACGCGCGACTGGCTCGGCGCCCCGCTGCGCATCGGCGACCGCGTCTCATTCACGGTCGGCCGCCCGTGCGGAAAGTGCCGCTATTGCCGCGTCCACCGTTTGCCGAGTCGCTGTCTGCATCGCAAGGCGTACGGCGTCAACACCCCCGCCGGCGAAGCGCCGCATCTGCTCGGCGGCTACGGACAGTATCACTTCCTGCACGCCGACACATCCGTGTTCAAGCTGCCGGACGATTTGCCCAGCGAAGCGGTCGTTGGCGCGGGCTGCGCGCTCGTCACGGCCGTACACGGTTTTGAGCGGCTGCGGATGCAATGGGGGCAATCGGTCGTGGTGCAGGGCGCGGGTCCGGTCGGCCTCGCCGCGCTGGCGGTCGCGAAAGAAGCCGGCGCGCGACCCGCCATCGTAATTGGCGGCCCGAAAGACCGGCTCGAACGCTGCCGGCGCTTCGGCGCCGATCTGACGATCGACATTGAAGAAGTCCCTGACCCGGCGAAGCGTCTGGCGATCGTGCGCGACGCGACCCACGGCCTCGGCGCCGATGTCGTCGTCGAGTGCGTCGGCATGCCGCAGGCTGTCGCGGAAGGTTGGGAATTGTGCCGCGATGGCGGCAGCTACCTCGTGCTGGGCCACTACGGCGACGCCGGCCCCACCAGCCTGAATCCGCACATCATCACCCGCAAAGAACTGACGATCATCGGCTCCTACGGCAGCGAGCCGCAGCATTGGACCGTCGCGCTCGAGTTCCTGCGCAGCCGCCGCGAGCAGTACCCGTTTGAGGAACTGGTCACGCACCGCTTCAAGCTCGACCAGGTCAACGAAGCGCTGCAGGCGGTGGCGAACTGGCAAACCGGCAAGGCCGTGATTGAGCCGAACGCCTAGCCGCCGCAAATCAATGGCAGAATAGGCTCTTGTAGGGTGGCCCATGCCCACCACCCCGACTTGTAGGGTGGGCCATGCCCACCACCCCAACACGCGCCACCGGGTCCGATCACAATTAACCGATGGTGGGCACGGCCACCCTACCGTTCACAATCCCCGATCGACCCCCCAACGGATAACGCACGGCCCATCTACCCGGCCGCGCTCGCAAAGTCCCGCCCCGCGATCGCCGAAATTACCTGTTGAGGTGAATCGCCGTGACGATCGCGCCCGCTGATCGACATTCGAATCTTGCGCGGCGCCGCTGCGGGGCGATTCGCGCAAGTCTTGCCGCCCCGGCGCGCGGCCGACGACGCGCGTTTTCGCTGATGGAGCTCGTCGTCGTCATGGCCATTATCGCCATGTTGGCGGCGGTCGCGTTGCCGCGCTTCGGATCCTCGCTCACGCTGCAGAAGGCGGACGCCGCCGCCCGCCGGATCACGGCCGACCTTACGCTGGCGCGACGCAACGCGATGGCGACCAGCACGCCGCGCACGATCCTGCTCACGACCGGCGCCAACGCGACGTACGAGCTGGTCGGGATGAAGCATCCGGACTTCCAGACCCGCGCCTACATCGTCTACCTCGCCGACGACTGTTACGGCGCCGAACTCGTCTCCTACGACTTCGGCGGCGACAAGGAACTGGTATTCGACATGTACGGCGTCCCCGACACCGGCGCGCGGCTGGCGCTGCGCGTCGGCGACAGCGTCCGTCGCATCGATGTCGACGCCGACACCGGCGTCACGAGGTGGACCGAATGACACGCGGGGCGCCGCTGCCGGCGCGACCTCACATCCGTCGCGGCTTCACGCTCATCGAGCTGGTCCTCTCGATGAGCATCATGACGCTGTTGGTCGGCACGATGGTCTCGGCTGTCATCGTCGCGCTGCACGCGCTGCCGGACCCCAACAGCCCCGCCGAGCAGACCGCGGCGGCCGTCGACGCCGCCGAGTGGATCGCGGCCGATCTGGCAATGGCCATGACCATTACGCTGGCGGACGCGCGGGCGGTGGAGTTCACCGTCCCCGATCGCGGGCACGGCGCACTGGGCGCGGAAACCATTCGCTACGAGTGGTCCGGCACAGCCGGGCATCCGCTGTCGCGCACGTACAACGGCGTCACGACCCGCATCTGCGAGGACGTGCACGCCTTTTCACTGACGTATCAGCTCGGTCTCGCGCCGCTCGATCACGCGCCACGCGTGCTGATGATCACCGACGATCCGCCCAGCGCGGAAATCGCGGACAAGCGCGCAATGCTCGAGTCCTGGGGTTTCAAGGTCAGCCAGATCGCGGCGGTCGAGACGACCGCGTCCATCAGCGCGCTCGGCGCGTCCGCTGATCTCTACTACGTCACTCACGAAGTCGACAACCACTGGCTCGCACTGCTGCCGCGCCTCGGCGACACCGCGCTGTGGAACGCGCGGCGCGGCTATCTGTATGAGACGGGTTCGGCATATCCCGCGGGCGGAATCGCAGCCGCGCACTGGGTGCTCGACCTGCCGGGGCAGTCGATCACCGTTACAAAGAACACGCACGAGATTTCCGCCGCGCTGGCGCTCAGCAGCGTCGACGTGTTCACAGCGAATGAAAATCTCGTCCAGATATCCGGATCCACCGCCCCCGACCTCTGCATTCTGGCGACGCGCGGCGGTCGCCCGTCGTTGGCGGTCCTCGAAATCAACACGACCGGAACCAAAGGTCTCGTGAACGGACGCCGCGTAAAACTCCCTTGGGCCCTTTGGCCGGTCGATATCGACCGCCTGACCGCGCAAGGTCAGATGATCCTGCGGCGTTCGGTCGTCTGGGCGGCGGCGCCCGTTTGCTATGCCCGCGCTAGTATCGTCGTCCGCTGCGGGTCGGATGTCGCCGGCGAGATTCAATCGGACGCCCAGTTCCTCAACCTGCCGCGGGTGGAGACGCCATGACGCGCTCCGGTCGAATCCAATACGACGCGCGCGGTCTGACGCTGGCCGAGATGGCGATCTCGATGCTGCTGGTCGGCGTCATGCTGGTCGCCGCGCTCGAGACCGTTGGGGCCTCGACCCGCGCACGCCGCAGCCTCGAGGACCGACGCCAGGGTTACGCGCTCGCGCGGGCCCTGATGGCCGAAATCATGAGCCAGGCGTACGCCGACCCTGAGCAGATCGACACCCTTCGCAGTGAGATTCTCGGCAATGGGCGCACCGTGACGGCCGCGCTCGGCCCCGAGACCGGCGAGGCCACCGGCAACCGCTCGAAATTCGACGATGTGGATGATTACCACGGCTGGAACGCCTCGCCGCCGCAGCAGAAAGACGGCGCGCTCCTGAGCCATCTCACGCGTTGGCGCCGACAAGTGTCGGTCGTCTGCACGGAGCGGGATGACTTCAGTGAAGTAGAGGACGACGACGAAGGCGCCAAGCTGGTCACCGTGCGGGTATTGCGCGACGGTGACACCGTCGCGACCCTGACGGCATTGCGGACGATTCGCCCGCCAACGCAGGAGGCGTGCTGCCTGCCGGACGGCAGCGCGCTGGATATGCCGCGCGCGACCTGCCTCGCGCTGGGCGGCAGGCCGGGCGGACCGGGCTCTAACGTATACAACAGCGGCTGCGCCCCGATTGAGCCGATCGCGCATTGGAAATTTGACGAGAACACCGGCACGACAGCCGTCGATTCTGCCAACGGGCTGAATGGGACTCTGGTCAACGGCGCGGCCTGGAACACCGGCCAACTTAACGCAGCCGTCGACCTGGACGGCAGCAACGACGCTGTCCGCGTGGGGCACACCAGCCGCCTCTCGCTGTCAGGTCAGGTGACCATCACGGCGTGGATCAGGCCGGACATTCAAACCGGCACGCGCACGATCCTGATCAAGGGCAACTACTTCCTGTTGAAGCAGACGAACTATCACCTGCGCGCGGACGGTACGGAGATCGTGTTCGGGCACTCCAATCTCATCGATCGCACCGTGACAACCACCGGAGCCAACGTGGCTTCCGGCCGGTGGCATCACGTCGCGGTGACGAGCGACCTCGGTACCGGCGCTACCACGATCTACATCAATGGCGTCGCGCGCGGCGTCGGCGTCCTCAGCGGCTCTCCGGTTACCAACACGGAGGCGGTGCTGGTCGGATTCAATGGGACCTCGGAACCCTGGGACGGTCGCATCGACGACCTGCGGATCTATGGGCAGTTCCTGACGACTGATCAGATCGCCACGGTCATGAGTGGACTCGATCCATGACGCGCTCCTCGACATCCCCCGCCGTCCGCCGATCCCGCGGTCCGCGCGCCCGCGCCGCGTCCTATGCGTTTTTCCTGATGACCGCGTTGCTGGTCACGGTCATCGGTCTGTCCGCGCTGACCGTCGCGCGCATCGAGATGCGCGGCGCCACCGAATCGAATCAGAGAACCGAAGCTCAGTTCTACGCCCAGTCCGGCGTCGAGCAGGCTGCGCTCGCGATCTTCAACAACCCGTCATGGCGCAGCACGATTACGCACAACGCGTGGACAACCCCACAGGCGATCGGAAACGGCACGCTGAGCTGGAAGATCGTCGACGACGTAAATGGGCGGTTCGATACCGATCGAAACGCGATCGTCCGCGCCTGCGGAAAAGGCGTCAGCGGCGGCGCCACCTGGGTCTACAGCGCCGAGATTCAGCCGCCGCCGGAACAGTTGATGGCCACCCTGCTCACCAACGGAAACCTGGAAGATAAGTCGATCGCCCCGTGGACCGCGTACGGTGGATGCGCCATCGATATCCGCGACTCCCCGACGCACGGCGGAGCCGCCAGCATGCGAATCAATGGGCGCGCTCCAGGCTCGGGCGCCAAACAGGTCCTTCCGACGCTCACAAACGGCGGGCTATATGCGGGAAGCGTTTACGTTCAGGCGGACGCGGGCTCGGAGACGGTCTGGTTCGGCCTACAGGTGACATCGTCGAGCGGATCACGATACATCGAACTGGCTCGGACCACCGCTGGCCGCAATTGGACCCAACTCAGCGGAACCATCCGCCCGAGCTGGGATGGTTCGTTCGTCCGCGCGGAACTGATCATCGGGTCCGACGGCAAAGAAGACATGTATGTCGACGATGCGCGTTTCGTGGCGACACCCGGTCCGACCGGCATCCGACAGGGAACCTGGCGCCGCGAGTCGCAGTAAGACAATTCCCGCCTGCGCGGGAATGACGAAATAGGAGTCCACTTTTTTTTGTCACCCCCGCGCAGGCGGGGGCCCACGACAACTAAGCGCTTCAGGACTCGGCGCCTTCTCACTCCGTGGATTCCCGCCTGCGCGGGAATGACGAAATAGGAGCCCACTCTTTTTTTTTGTCACCCCCGCGCAGGCGGGGGCCCACGACAACCAAGCGCTTCAGGACTCGGCGCCTTCTCACTCCGTGGATTCCCGCCTGCGCGGGAATGACGAAATAGGAGCCCACTCTTT
>CAZGTH010000007.1:63181-196967 GCA_964528455.1 uncultured Planctomycetales bacterium
CGGCGCCTACTCACTCCGTGGATTCCCGCCTGCGCGGGAATGACGAAATAGGAGCCCACTCTTTTTTTTTGTCACCCCCGCGCAGGCGGGGGCCCACGACAACCAAGCGCTTCAGGACTCGGCGCCTACTCACTCCGTGGATTCCCGCCTGCGCGGGAATGACGAAATAGGAGCCCACTCTTTTTTTTTGTCACCCCCGCGCAGGCGGGGGCCCACGACAACCAAGCGCTTCAGGACTCGGCGCCTACTCACTCCGTGGATTCCCGCCTGCGCGGGAATGACGAAATAGGAGCGTACTCTTTTTTTTCGGCGCCCGCGCCGCGCGCGGCAGCCCTAAAACAACGCCGTCGGATCCACTTCCGTAATCAGCAGGAAGCCGACTTCCGCCTCGCCCGGATCCATCGGATCGGCCGTCGGCCCGTCGGTCACCGCGCCGCCGTCGCCGCCGTCGCCCGCGCTCGCGCCGCCGCCGCCGCCGCCCGCCCGCATCGCGGACGTGACCGAGGCCGCAGCGCCGAGCTCCCCGGCCGGCCCGGCGGCGCAATCCACGACGCCTTCATTGAGCACGTCGGGCGCGATCATGTGGACAAATCCACCGCCACCGCCGCCACCCGCGCCGCTTTCTTCGGTGCTCGCGCCGCCGGCGCCGCCGCGCACCGCGATCATGCCGCCGTCCTGGTTCGACACCGACTCGGCCGAAGCGAGGACAATCACCCCGCCACCACCGCCGCCGCCGCCATCCGTTCCATCCGAGCCGTCAGCCAGAATCTCGCCGGCATTCTGAATCGCGCCCTCGGCAATGATCGTCAGCCCGCCGCCGCCGTTTCCGCCCTTGCCCATGCCGGCCCCGCCACCGCCGCCGGCCCGCACGCCGATCCGCAACGTCTGGCGCGCTTCAAACTCGGATAATCCGTTCGACGCCGCCCCGCCGCTGCGGGCCTCGGCCGTGCCGCCGACTTCGCCCGAGGCCGCGGCGAGCGTCGCGACACCCGGCTCCGGCGGCCGCGTGGCCGCGAACAGCGTCGAGCTATCGACGCCCTCGCGATCACCGCCCTCGCCGCCGGTTTTCAGCACGATCCGCCCCTTGTTGATGAACGTGCCCTTGATGCGAAGCACGGCGCCGCTCTGGATCGTCAACGTCACTCCCGCGTCGATCGTGAAGTCGTTGAATTGCAGGTTGGTTTCGTTATCGAGCGTGTCGTCGCCCGTGTAGGCGCGATCTCCCGCTGAGCCATCGCCATACACCGGCCGTACGAACACCGTCTCCACAATCGGCGTGTCATCCCCATTCGGCTTGTTGGAATCGGCGCCGTCGTTCGGCTTGTCGTCGCCGGGGTTGTCGTCGCTCGGCTTGTTGCCGTCGCTGTCGGGCGACATCATGTCCGGCGCGTTCGGGTCGCCCATGTCGTTGGGCATCGGGCATCCGGCGATCAGCAGCGTCGCCAGGACGGCGAGGATCGTGTGCTGTCTCATGTTCGAACTTCCTCCAGAAGTCGAGGCCGCGAGGCGCGGCGGCTTGGCTCGGTGATTCAACGTTTCCAGTATAAGCGGATCAGGCGTCGGCTTCGGGCCAACTTGGAATAGAAGCAACCCGCACCGGCCGTAGCCGATGCGGGCGCTTCGTGCGGCTCCCCGCGGCAAGGCCCTACTTCCGCGGGGCGCGGCGGCGCTTCATCCCCCCGAGCGAGGCCAACGAGGCCATGGAGGCGAAGGCCGCTCCGAATCCACAGAACGGGCCGGGCAGCAGGACGTCGGCCTCGTCCAGGAACTCGTCGTACGCGTACTCGTCGTCGTTCTCTTCATCCTTCTCGTCGTCGTACTGCTCGTTATCGTCGTTGATCTCGTTCGGATCGACGTAGTCGTACTCTTCTTCGAGATCGTTCGGATCGGGCTCGACGTCGTTCTGCGCGATGTTCGGGTCATCGAACGCGGCCTGGTTCGGGTCGACGTCGTCAGCGTTGTTCGGGTCGGCAAAGTCGGCGTTGTTCGGATCAGGCTGCGCGTCGACGTTGTTCGGCTCGTTGTCCGCCGGCTCATTCGGCTCGACCGGCTCTTCCTGCTGCGCTTCCACCGCTGAGCCGTTGACATAAAAGCGACGCAGCCCCTCGCTCGTGTTCATGAAAACCTGCGTGCCGGCGACAGTCGCGCTGGACGGGCTATATCGAACAGCGAACGCGGTGCTGCTGTTCGGGGAGAGCTTGCTGCCGACTTCGAGCGCCGGCTGGATCAGCGAAAACTGGATCGCCTGCCCACCGCCGAGAAACACGGGCGGCGAGTCCTGAAAGATCACGTCATCGGGGCCGTCGTTGCGGAGCACGATCACCATCTGGATCGTGTCGCCCACCGTTGTCTCTCCGACGGTCTGGAGATCGAAGTCGTTGAAAGCGACCCCGTCTCGCGACATCGTCAGGTTCTGCGCGAAGGCCGCCGACGCGGTCGTTATGGCCATCAGGGAAGCCGCCAGCAGCAGGCGGGCACGGGTGTTGTTACGGTTGCGGCGGTTCGTGTGGTTCGTGTTCGCGGTCATCGTATGGCTCCTTGTCGGTCAAGCCGTGTTGGGTTCGGCGGGTTTCGTCCCGCTTCACCCCTGTCACGCGGAACGCGACGCCGCGGACCGCGAAACCGCGAATTTTCTTTGCCGACCCGCCCAAAGGCCGATAAACAGGTGTATTGACAGCCAGACACCGGCTGCATGGGATACGTTTGATGAGCGAGCAGCCCCAACCGCCGCCGAACAGCGCCAGCCGCAGCACGGCTGACGACGACACGCTGATGGCGCGCCTCCGCGCGGGCGAACTTGGCGCCGCGGCGGCGCTCACCCGGCGCTATTGGGACGCGATCTGGCGCTTTGCCGCGAACTACCTGGGCGATGACACGCTGGCGGAGGACGTCACGCAGGACACGTTCGCCAAGCTGCTCAATCCCGACACGCTGCCCGAGGCCGCCGTGCGACCATGGCTGTACAAGGTCGCGCGCAATCGGTGTCTTGATATTCACCGCCGCCACGGGCGCAGCCCGACGCACAACCGCAATATTCGCACGGGGTTTGACGCCCAGACCCAGACCGCCGGCCCGCAGACGCGGATGAACCGCGACGAGCGGCAGGCGCTGATTCGCCAGATCATCGACCAGATGCAGGACGACTATCGCAGCGTGCTGATGCTGAAGTACTTCGAAGGCCTTTCGCGCGAGGAGATCGCGGCGGCGCTCGAGCTCACCGACGCGGCCGTGAAGGGTCGGCTGGCGCGGGCGTCCGAGGCGCTGCGCGCGGAACTGGCGCGGATCACGGGCACGTGGCAATGACATGCGAAGTCGCGCGCGACGTATTGTGGGAGTGGCTCCACGCCGAGGATGACGCCGACAGTTCGCTGAGCGCGCATGTCGAAAGCTGCGCAAGCTGCCGGGCCCGCGTGGTCGAAATGCGTGGCCTGCTCGACGACCTGCAGAAAATCTCCGTCGGCGCCGGGCCGGCGCCCGCCGCCGCATCAACGCCATCCCAGGTGGAAGATTTTCGCGTGCTGGGCCAGCTCGGCGCCGGCGGTATGGGCGTCGTTTACGAGGCCGAGCAGATTTCACCGCGCCGCCGCGTCGCGCTGAAAGTGATCCGCGGCGGCAAGTTCGTCGACATCACGCAGGTCCGCATGTTCCAGCGCGAGGCCCAGACGCTCGCCCGCCTGCAACATCCCGGCATCGCCACGATCTTCGCCGCCGGGCAGACCGACGAAGGCCAGCACTTCTTCGCCATGGAGCGCGTCGAGGGCGCCGCGTTGAACGACTATGTGAACGGGCGCACGCAGCCGCGCCGCGCGCCGCTCGGCATGCGCGAGCGGATCGAGCTGTTCAACCGCGTATGCGCCGCGATTCAATACGCCCATCAGCGCGGCGTGATCCATCGTGATCTGAAGCCATCAAACATTCTGGTGACCAGCGCCGGCGAACCGAAGGTGCTCGACTTCGGACTGGCGAGATTGATCGAGCCCGACGAGGCGGCGCCCACGATTCAAACCGAAACCGGCCGCGTAATGGGCACGCTTCAATACATGAGCCCCGAGCAGGCCCGTGGCGCGACTGCGGAGATCGACACGCGCACCGACGTGTATGCGCTCGGCGTGATTCTCTACGAAATGCTCACCGGCAGCCCGCCTTATGAGGTGTCCGGCGGGTCGCTCGTCAGCGCGGTCAACATCATTTGCGAGCGCCCCCCGACGCCGCCGCGACAGTTCAATCGCGATTTGCCGGCCGATGTGGCGACCATTGTGCTCAAGGCGATCGAGAAGGAGCCGGCGCGGCGCTACCAGAGCGTGGGCGAACTGTCGGATGATCTGCGCCGCTTCCTCGACGGATTGCCGATTACCGCCCGCCCCGCCAGTTCGCTGTATCACTTTCGGAAACTCGTCGCCCGCAACAAACTGGCGACCGCCCTGGGCTCCTCGTTGTTTCTCGCCGTAACGACGTTGGGCGTCACCTCGACGGTGCTGTCGATCAGCTATATCGCCCAGCGCGACCGCGCGATCGACGAAGCCCGCCGGGCGCGGTCGATCAACTACGTCTTTACCGAAATGCTGAAGGCGCCCGATCCGTGGCTGCCGTCGGCCGAGCGGAATATCACCCTGCGCGGCGCGTTGGATCGCGCGTCCGCGCTGATCGCGCAGGATCTGGAGCCGAGCCTGCCGATCGACGCCGCCCTCGCGCGCGTGCAATTGGGCGAGACGCTCGAGAATCTCGGCGACGATTACGGCAAAGCCGAAGCGGAGTTTCGCGCGGCGCTCGCGCTGTATGACAAAGCGGGCATGGGCGCTTCACTCGACGCCGCCGCCGCCATGAACGCCCTGGGCGAAACCGTGTTTCGCACCGACCCCGAAGAAGCGGAGCGGCTCTTCACCGAATCGCTGCGCATCCGCCGCGCGGCGCAGGCCGGCAACGCCGAAGAGGCGGCGGGCCTGAAAGCCGACATCGGCGTGTCGCTCAACAATCTCGGCTTTCTGAGAAAACGAGCGGGCGACCCGGCCGCCGCCGAGACTCTGCTGACCGAAGCCCGCGCGATCTGGGAATCGCTGATCAAACACCCCGGCCCCGACGGTGGCGGTCCCACGCTCACCCGCTACCGCAACGCCCTGGCCCAGACGCTGAACAACCTGGCCTCGCTCCGCCTCGAAGCCGGCGACCCGGCCGAAACGCGCGGGTTGTACGAAAAGGCGCTGGAGTTGCGCATCGCCGCCCTGGGTCCGGAGCACGTCGAAGTCGCCAAAATGCGGAACAACCTCGGCAAGTTCCTGCTCAGCCAGGGGGATCTGGCCGGCGCCGAGGGGCACTACGAGGCCGCGCTGGCCGCGCTGGAGCGGCGCCTCGGCCCCGCCCACGAGTATGTGTGTCTGGCGGCGCTCAACCTGTGCGAGCTCCGGGTGCGACAGGGGCGTCTCATGGACGCCCGGGCGCTGCTGGAGCAGGCCGAAACCATCGCCAGCGGGCTCGGGGGCGCCGATGCCCGCTTATCGGAGCGATTGGCCGAACGCCGGGCGGAGATCGAGGCGGCGGCGGCCGGGCCCTAGCGGTGGCAGCGGCTCGTTCCGCGCTGAATCGGGGCAATCAGCCGATACCGTAGCAGGCGACCTTGACCCCGGCGCAGGTCGCGATTAGGACACGAGTTAGCGTCGCCGCGGGGGGCGCCGCCGGACTGACAGAACGCGTGCGAGCGAATCGACACAATGGCTGACGATTTCGATTTTCCAAACCAATCCAACCTTCCCTACGTTGAATCGCTGTATCAGGAATACCTGAACGATCCGGATACACTTGAGCCGCGCTGGCGCGAGTACTTCGGCCGTATCACGAACGGCACGCGCACGATTCGCCCGCGCTTTCAGGCGCGCAGCATTTTTCACGGCGGCAACGGCGCCGCCCCACCGCTCGCGTCCACGAAAACCGCCGAAGCGCTGCAGGACCGGCTGGATCAGCTGGTGCGCGCGTACCGCGTGCGCGGCCACATGGCGGCCCAGCTTGACCCGCTCGGCCGCCCGCGTCCGGAGCCGCGCGAGCTGGACCCAACTTACTACGGATTCACCGACGCCGATATGTCGCGCATGTTCTCGGCCCGCACTCTGGGCGGGCTGGATGTCTGCGCGCTGGGCGAGATCGTGCAGCGACTCCGCAACACCTACTGTCGCTCGATCGGCGTGCAATTCATGCACATCGACGAGTTTGATGTGCGCTCGTGGCTGCAGGATCGGATGGAGAGCACGCAGAATCGCTGCACGCTGACGCGCGCCGAACAGACGCGCATCCTGACGCGCCTGACGGACGCCGTGATTTTCGAGGAATTCCTGCAGACCAAGTACGTCGGCGCCAAGAGCTTTTCGCTGGAAGGTGGCGAGAGTCTGATTCCGCTGCTTGATCTGACCATCGAAGACGCCGCCGAACACGGCATCGAAGAGATCGTCGTCGGCATGGCCCACCGTGGTCGCCTGAATGTCCTGGCCAACATTCTCGGCAAGAGCCCGCGCAAGATTTTCGAAGAGTTCGAGGACAAGAACGCTGAAGCGAATCTCGGTCGTGGCGACGTCAAATATCACCTCGGCTATCACCGCGACTGGACCACCGCTTCCGGCAAGACCGTCCACCTCGCGCTGTGTTTCAATCCGAGCCACCTGGAATACGTCAACCCGGTCGCGCTCGGCCGCATGCGCGCCAAGCAGGATCGCGCCGGCGACAGTGACCGCCGCCAGGGCATGTGCCTGTTGATCCACGGCGACGCCGCGTTCGCCGGCGAAGGCATCGTGCAGGAAACGCTGAACCTGAGCGAATTGCGCGGCTATCGCACCGGCGGCACGCTGCACGTCATCGTCAATAATCAGATCGGTTTCACGACCGATCCCTGCGATTCCCGCTCCAGCATCTATGCCTCCGGCCTGGCGAAAATGCTGCAGATCCCGCTATTGCACGTCAACGGAGAAGACCCTGAAGCCGTCGCGCAGTGCGTGCGACTGGCCCTCGAGTTCCGCGCCAAGTTCCAGCGCGATGTCGTGATCGACATGTTCTGCTTCCGGCGCCGCGGCCACAACGAGGGCGACGAGCCGTCATTCACCCAGCCGATGCTCTACAAGGCGATTCGCCAGCGCAAGCCGGTGCGCGACAGCTACCTGGATCACCTGCTCTCGCTCGGCGGCATGACCGCGGCTGAGGCCGAAGAGATCGCCAGCGCCCGCAAGGCCCACCTCGAAGAAGAACTGCAGATTGTGCGGACCGAGGGCGCTGTCGCCGCCAGCCGGCCGAGCCTGCTCGGCAAGCTGTGGGCAGACTACATCGGCGGCCACGAGACAAAGGTCGCGGATGTCGAGACCGGCGCCCCGTTGGATCGCCTGAAGGACATGCTCACCACGCTCTCCGCCGTGCCCGAGGGCTTCACGCCCCACCGCACGATGCTGCGTTTCCTCGAAGGTCGCCAGAAGATGGTCACCGGCGAAGAACCGCTGGATTGGTCAGCCGCCGAGGCCCTCGCCTTCGCGGCGACGGCCGCCGACGGCGTGCGCGTGCGGCTCAGCGGACAGGATTCCGAGCGCGGCACATTCAGCCATCGACACGCGGTGCTGCATGACTTCGAGACCGGCGCGCGATACATGGCGCTGGAGCACCTGACGCCCGACCAGGCCCCGGTCGAGATCTTCAACAGCCCGCTTTCCGAGGCCGGCGTGCTGGGGTTTGAGTACGGCTACAGCATCGCCTACCCCGATGGCCTGATCATGTGGGAAGCGCAGTTCGGCGACTTCGTAAACGCCGCCCAGGTCATCATTGACCAGTTCATCGCGTCGGCCGAGGACAAGTGGCACAGCCTGAGCGGCCTGGTCATGCTGCTGCCGCACGGGTTTGAGGGTCAGGGCCCGGAACACTCCAGCGCCCGCATCGAGCGCTTCCTCCAGCTCTCGGCCGAGGACAACATCATCGTCTGCCAGCCAACCACGCCGGCGCAGATGTTTCACCTGCTTCGACGCCAGGTGCGCCGCAACTGGCGCAAGCCGTTGGTGATCATGACGCCCAAAAGTCTGCTGCGCAACAAGCAGTGCGTCTCTTCGCTGGAAGACCTGACGCGCGGCACGTTCCAGCGCATCATTCCGGACAGCGCGATCCAGCCCGCGAACACCAAGCGCATCCTGCTGTGCTCGGGCAAGATCTACTACGACCTCATCGACGCCCGTGAAGAGCGCAAACGCGACGATGTCGCGATCATCCGTGTCGAGCAGATTTATCCGCTGCACACCAGCTTTGTGGAAGCCGCACTGAAGCCCTACGCCGATGACACGCCCGTTTTCTGGGTGCAGGACGAGCCGGAAAACATGGGGCCCTGGCATCATCTGCTGGTGAAATGGGGACGCCGCCTGCTGGGCCGCTTCCCGCTGAACGGCATCTATCGCCGCGCGTCCGCCAGCCCGGCCACCGGCTCGGCCGCAAGCCACAAGCTGGAGCAGGCCCTGCTGATGCGGCACGCCTTCGGCGATTCCGAAACGTGATTCGGGCCGATATGATCTAGGGCGCGCGGTCCGATCGGTCCCCGCGAAGAGCTTCTGACGACGGAAGGCCAACTGAGCAATGGCGGTAGAACTGAAGATCCCACAATCCGGCGAGTCGATCAGCGAAGTCCAGATCGGCGAATGGCGCAAGAATGTCGGCGATTTCGTCGAACGCGACGAAATCGTCGCCGAAATCGAGACCGACAAGGCCTCGATGGAGCTGCCCGCCCCGTCCGCCGGCCGGATCGAGAAAATCAACAAGAAAGTCGGCGAAACCGCCGGCGTCGGCGAGGTGATCGCCGTCATCGATGACACCGCCAAAGCCCCCGCTTCCAGCGGCGCGGCCGCCTCCAAACCCAAGGCCCGCAGCGAAGGCGGCGACGAGGATCACGGCGGCGGAACCGCTGTCGCCGCCCCGCCGAAGCCCGCGAGCCAGAAGCGGGATGATGCCGACTCGATCGTAATGCCCGCCGCCCGCCAGGCGCTCCGCGAAGCGGGCCTTTCGCCCGGTGATGTGGAAGGCACCGGCCGCGGCGGTCGCATTCAGAAGCAGGATGTCGAGCGGGCCGTCGCCGCGCGGAAGTCCGGCGGCGCCGATGCGCGCAACGGCCACGCGCCGGAAGAAGAAATCGTGCCGATGACCATGCTCCGCCGCACGATTGCGGAGCGCCTGGTCTCGGCCCAGCGCAACGCCGCACTGCTGACGACCTTCAACGAAATCGACATGACCGAAGTCATGGCGCTGCGCAAGGCGTATGGCGAAGAGTACGTTAAACGCTACGGCGTCAAACTCGGGTTCATGTCGTTTTTCGTCAAAGCGGCGATCGACGCGCTCAAGCTCGTGCCGGAGGTCAACGCCGAGATTCGCGGCACGGATATCGTCTATAAGAACCACTTCGACATCGGCGTAGCGGTCGGGACGGAGAAGGGCCTGGTCGTTCCGATCGTGCGCGACGCCGACCGGCTCAGCTTCGCCGAGATCGAGATCGCCATCGCGGACCTCGCCAAGCGCGCTCGCGATCGCAAACTCGACATGGCCGATCTGCAGGGCGGCACATTCACGATCTCCAACGGCGGCGTGTACGGCTCGATGATGAGCACGCCGATCATCAACCCGCCACAAAGCGGCATCCTCGGCCTGCACGCGATCCAGGAACGCCCGATCGCCCTCAACGGCGAGGTCGTGATCCGCCCGATGATGTACGTCGCGCTCAGCTACGACCACCGCATCATCGACGGATCTCAGTCGGTCACCTGGCTGAAGCGGGTAAAGCACTGCATCGAGAACCCGACGCGCATGCTGCTTGAGGTGTAGCGCGGCAGTCGGGTGCGGCTCGCGGTGCCACGGTACGCAAGCACGTAGCGTGCGGCTCGCCGCACGAAACATCATCGCTCCCGCGCACGGTGCAAGCCGCACCCTACAACTACAACGCTTCGCGGCGCCGGATCGCGCGCTACCGCCCTGTCCGCATCAATCCGCCGCGCGGCTCCAGCGTCATATCCGCCCGCACGCCCGCCAGGAACCGCCGATACCCCAGCAACCCGATCATCGCCGCGTTATCGGTGCAGTATTTCATCGGCGTCAGCAGCAGGCGCAGGCCGCGCTCGTCGCACGCCGCCTGCAACGCCGCGCGCAGCGCGCTGTTCGCCGCCACGCCGCCGCCCACACACACGGTGGAAACGCCGCGCTCGACGGCCGCCGCGATCGTCTTGACCACCAGCGGCTCAATCAGCGCATCCTGAAAACTCGCGGCGATATCAGCGATGTCCTGTTCGCTCAAATGCGCCGTGGAGCCATATTTCTTGCCCTGCCCGTAGACGTGATACAGCACCGCCGTTTTCAGACCGCTGTATGAGAAATTGAAATGCGGCTCTGTCACCCACGTGCGCGGGAAGCGGATCGCCTTCGGGTCGCCGGTCTTCGCCACCCGGTCGATCGCCGGGCCACCGGGAAAACCGAGCTCCAGAATCGCGGCCACTTTGTCGAACGCCTCGCCCGCGGCGTCGTCGTGCGTCTGGCCCATCAGTTCGATGTGGTCATAGCCGCCGACGTAGTAAATCGATGTGTGTCCGCCGCTGACGACCAGCGAAACCGCCGGCCACGGGTCGCTTTCACAGACCAGCGCCGCGCTCGTCGCGTGGGCTTCGATGTGATCCACGGGAACCAGCGGCTTGCTCAGCGTCATCGCCAGCGTCTTGGCGGCCGTCACCCCGATCAGCAGTGACCCGACCAACCCCGGCCCGTCGGTGACCGCAATCGCGTCGATTTCGTCATACGTCACGCCGGCGTCGGCCAGCGCCTGCTCGATGATCGGCGCGATGTGCTCGATGTGGGCCCGCGCCGCGATCTCCGGCACCACGCCACCATACTTCGCGTGCAGGTCGACCTGCGAACTGACGACGTTGGAACGGACATCGCGACCGTCGACGACGACCGCCGCCGAGGTTTCGTCGCACGAGGTTTCGATCGCGAGAATGCGCTTCATGGCGTGCTTCCCGCACAGCGAACGGCGGCTATGCGAGCGCCTTCGCCATCGTCTCGCCCAGCGTGGCCGGGCTTTCCGCCACGCCGATCCCGGCGGCCTTCAACGCCGCGATCTTCGACTGCGCGTCGCCCTGACCGCCGGAGATGATCGCTCCCGCGTGGCCCATGCGCTTGCCCGGCGGAGCCGTCTGACCCGCGATGAACGCGACCACCGGCTTCTTGAAGTTCGCCTTGATGTGGGCGGCCGCGGCTTCTTCGTCCGTGCCGCCGATTTCGCCGATCATGATCACGCCGTGCGTCGCCGGATCGGCCTCGAACAAGTCCATCAGCTCGATGAAGTTCAATCCCTTGACCGGGTCGCCGCCGATACCGACGCAGGTCGTCTGCGCGATGCCGCGCTCCGAAAGCTGCCACACCGCCTCATACGTCAGCGTCCCGCTCCGCGAGATCACGCCCACATTGTGCTTGCTGTCGCCTACCGGCTTGTGAATGTAGCCCGGCATGATGCCGATCTTGCACTCACCCGGCGTGATCACGCCCGGACAGTTCGGCCCGATCAGCCGCGTGCCCAGATCGTCGAGGTACTTGCGGCAACGGACCATGTCCATCGCCGGAATGCCCTCCGTAATCAGCACGCACAACTCAATCCCCGCCTCGGCCGCTTCCATCGCGGCCGCCGCGGCGAAAGGCGGCGGCACAAAGATCATCGAAACCGTGGCGCCCGTCTCGGCGACGGCCTCACGCACGGTGTTGAACACCGGCAGGCCGTGCTCCGATTTCTGCCCGCCCTTTCCGGGCGTCACGCCGCCGACCATCTTCGTGCCATAGGCGAGGCACTGAGCCGTATGAAAGGCGCCGGCCGAGCCGGTGATACCCTGACAGATCACGCGTGTATCTTTGTTGACGAGAATGCTCATGCCGGCTTCAGCCCTAAATCGTCGTTGAAATCGTTCGAAATGCAGGCGCCGACGCCTGCGGATCAGTTGGGGAGAAGTCTAGCACGAGCGGAGAAAGGCGGAAAGCGGGCGCGCGAGGGCGCGTCATTGGCCGCGCGGGGCGGGAATCCACGACCTCAAACGCCTGGCGCGGCCCCCCTACCAGACCGCCGCCGCACAGCACGTCACGTGCGTCTCTTCGTCCATGTCCACCGCCTGGTGATAGCGCAGCATCTCGACCGGCCGCGTCGGCAGCGCCCGCAGCATCGCATACACGCACCCCACGCTGCAGATTCGCGTGCGATTATCCGCGACGCGCACCGCCGCGACGAACGCGTCATCCTCGCGCTCTTCGATCAGCGAAAGCAGTTTGCGGTCGTACAGACCGACATTCGCCAGAAACTCCTCCGTCGTCGGGTCCTCGTCGCCAAAACGCTGCCCGATATGGCTGAAGTCCGCCGACGCGATCACGATTGTGCGGGCGTGATCGCTCGCGATCATCTCCGCCAGCGCGTCCGCGAATGCGCCCAGGTCCGGTCCTGCCCCGTCCGCCGGCGCCGTACCCGTCGGCCCGCACGGGTCCGGACACAACGCCGCGACGATCTCGAAATCCGCGTCTGGAAACAGGCTCTGCAGCAAGTGCACTTGCAGTTCGATCGAATGCTCGGCCTCGTGATCAAACTCGTGCGCAAACAGCCCGCCGCCGACACGCTCATTCAGCTCATCGATGAACGCGCGATCCGTCGCCACCCGCCCCAGCGGCGTCACGAAGTCCTTGCGCGTCGCGACAGCCGCATGCGAGCGCCCGAAATGGTTTGTCCCCAGAATCACATACCGATCCGCCGGCCCCGCCTCGCGCAGCGTCGCATACGCGTCCGCATAGCAAGGCGCCCCGCGCGGATAGTCCAGATGCGGCGCGATCACGCCGCGCAGCGCGTCCGCCCGCTTCGCCGCTTTTCCATCCGTCAGCGCCGCGGCGATCTCTTCCGACAACTCGTCCGCGTCGGACCATCGCTCCCGATTGTCACGCGCGTCCGCCGCCTGATACGCCGCGACGCGCTCCGCATACGCGCGATGAAAGCGCTCGGTCTCCAGCATCAACGCCTGATCGAGCGTCGTGGCCAGTTCGATGACCTGTTCCGGATTCACCGACTGCCCGAACTGCTGCAGAAAAGCGCGCTGCACGTCGCTGACGCCGTTGTCGCCGTCAAAATGGGCGAGAATGAAATACCCGGCGCCGCTGACCGCCATCGCCTCCGGCGCGATACCCGTGACGTCGCGCAGCGCGAACGCCACCTCGCCGCCCTCATCCTCAAACGGCGCGATATCAATCGCGCGCAGCCGCGGCAGCGGCCCGTCCATGCCGATACTCAATGCCTCACTCCCCAAGCGGAACCTGCCAGGCCCAACGCGTTTTCGAGCCCCAGAACAAGTGTATGCCATTCGCGCCCGCCGGGCGCTCCAGGCTGAATTCAATCGCGGCAAATCCCTCTTCATCGCGATCGCGCAGCGCCACGCGATAGCCCGCAAAGACCCGCCAGCCGTCGCCATCAAGCGGATTCTGCGCGGCGTTCGACAGCCGCGTCAGCCGCTCAAACGGCCCCGAAAAGTAGCGATGGCGCCCCATCCGCGCTTCAAACGCGCCCGGCGCGACCCGCCGCAGTTCCGACTGGTCGGTCACGCCGAGCAGGCGCGGCGACCAGCACAAGCCCACCACGCGCAAATCATGCAGGCCCGCCCGTTGCTCGGCCGCCAGCTTCACATAATGTGCGATCATCGGCAGGTTCACGAAGTACAGCGTGTCGCCGTCGCGCACCGGCGTCGGCGCCGTCAGCACTTCATCAACGACCCGGTCCTCGACTTCGCCCGCCGCCTCCAGCGCCATCGAGAAAAAGTAAGTCAGGGCGCCAAAGAAGGCGAGCGTCGCGCCACTCATCAACAAACCGGGTAACCGCGCTGACCGCCGCGCCCCGCTTTGGTCCGCCGGCCCATTCGCCTGCCGCCCGGCGCGATTTCCAAACCCGCCCAGCGCGCCCGCGATCAGCAGCGCCCAGCCGATCGACGGCAGATAAAGGTGATGCGGCGATTCAAACGCCGGCAGCACCGGCGCCATGTAGCCGAACAGCGCCGCCGGGCCGAGTACCGCCGCGCGCGAGGGCCAGGCCCGCCAGACGCCGATCGCAATCAACACAATCGCCGCCAGCGTCAGCAAGCCAAAGATCAACGCGTGATCACGGAAGTACGCCAGTCCGCCGATCGGCACGCACGGAACCAGCAGAAACTCGCCGAGCAGGTAATAGCGCGTTTTGTCGAGCACGAACGCGAGAAAGTCCGGATCACCCGGCGGAATGATGTACGGCTTGGGCGGCAGCGCGGCGCCGCCGAGCATCAAGTGGCGCACGCCGAGATAGACCACGGCGACACCCAGCGCCGCGCCGATCAGCGAAAACCGCGTCAGCAGCCACCTCTTGGTGGCCCCCGCATCCGCTTCGCGCCGTGTGCGCCACGCGTGGAGTTCGACGCACAGCATGACGAGCGGAAACATGATCGCGTTTTCGCGACAGCCGAGCGCCGCGGCGAACAAAACGAGCGCCGCCACGCCCCAGGCCCACGGCGTCCGCGCCGGCTTCGTCCAGCCGCGGAAACGGGCATAGCACAGCGTGGCGCCAAGCAGGAACACCGTGACGAGCAGTTCGGTCTGGGCCGCGATCCACTGCACCGTCGCGACATGCCCCGGATGAATCGCGAACAGCGCGACCGCCAGCCACGCGACGCCGAACGCGCAGCCCAGCACGCGCAGCAGCGCAAGCAATAGACCGCAGGCGACAAAATGCCACCAAAGCGAAACGGCGTGCGCGACGCGCGGGCCGAGTTCGTAATCCCATCCACAAAGCGTATAGGTCAGCTTCATCAATCCGAACGACAGCGGACGAAAGAAGCGCAGCGTGCAATCCGGAATCCACCAGAACTCGATCACGCCGCCGACAAGTTCCAGGCGGCACGCGTCGGTCAGTCCGCGCAGCGACCAGTCGCTTTCGGCAAGCTGCTGGTAATGCGCGTAGTCGTCCATGAACAGGCCGAAGCCGACCGACGGCCCGTGCAGCAGCGCAATCAGCGCCGCAATGCCGAACAGGCCGAGCGTCACGCGCGACGCGCGCCAGGCTGGTCTTGCGGGAATCAACTGACCTGTCGCGTCCGGCCCCGCCGCCATCAGTCGCCCGAAACGGCCGGCTTGGGCGCGGCGCTCATCAACGGCGTCTCCGGCGCCGAAGCGCCTTCTTCCGCGGAGTCACCCTCGTCGTCGAACGCCTGCAACTCACTGCGACTGGGCAGATGGGCGCCAAACAGCGGCACCAGCACGCCCGGCAACGCCCAGATCAGCTGGATCAGACGAATCGCCAGCGCGAACGCGACCGCCATCGCCGGCGTGTTGTTGAGGCCGCCGGTCGTGAAGAACTGCACATAGGCCCATTCCATCACGCCAAAACCCTGCGGCGGCGTAAACGGCACCGCGGCGAGCAGGAAGCCGATCGGCACGCAGATGAAATACACTTCGGGACCGCCGTCCATGTGCAGCGCCATCGCCATCATCCAGGCGCTGGCCACAACGAAGAGTTGCAAAACGATCGTGTTTCCAAGCGATAGCAGCACGAGGCTCTTATGCGATCGCATCGCGACGGTCGCGCGGCCGATCCGCAACAATTGTTCGCCGGCGGGCAGTTTCGCGGCGAGTTGTGGGAGGCGGATCAGGTGGCGCAGCCGCTTGCTGAACAGGAAGAAACAACCAACCGCCAGCCCGAGCCAGACCAGTCCGAACACGCTGGCGATGGAGTTGCGAACCTGCGGATCCCACTCAATCTCGTTGAACGCGATCAGCACCGTGGCGCTGGCGACGATCATCAGGCCCAGCAGGCCGACGATGCGATCAAGGAAGATCGTCGTGACCGCTTCGGTCTTGTGGTGCGTGTACTTCGTGACGTAGTACGCCTTGATCAGGTCGCCGCCGGTCGTGCCGGGCAAAGCGAAATTGAAGAAGTTCCCGGCGAACGACAGTTTTGTCGCCTCCCAGAACGTGAGTCGCACGTCCTGAATCGCGAGCATCCAGACCAGTCGGATCGATTGCAGCAGCGGCACGGGCAGGAACAGCAGGACCGCGAAAATCGCGTAGCTGACTCTCGCGCGAGAGGCGATCGACTTGAAACCGAAGTGCATCTCCGGCACGCCGTCTTCGACCTTGAGCTCGGACTTCGGCAGCTCCACCGGCTGTCCGTCGCGCAGGATCGTCACCGTCGTCGCGGATTCTTCGACCATCCGCTCCAGCGATTCGTCCTGCAGACGGACGTAATCATGCCAGTTGACGTTGTTGTAGAGATAGACGATCGCGAGCGCGCACAGCCCCCAGCGCAGGATCGCCAACCCGACTTTCAACATTGGACGCTGTTTCTTCATATTGACGTCTATCGCGACTACCGCCCCGGAACGCGCGGGCCGACAATATAGGCGAAATCGATCGCCCACGCCCGGTATCGAGTAGAGAACATCATCAGCCGATTTGATACCGCCGCGCTACGACTCGGCGTCCACGCGCAACATCTTCGCCCAAATGACGGAAACAACCGCCACCACGAGCGCCCCGGCGTACAATGCCAGCGTGAGGCCCAGCGACAGCCCCAGCGAGGCCAGCGCCAACCCACCGGCGACCGCCCCCAAAAGGTAGCACGCCAGCACCGTCTTCCGAACCGACAATCCGCGGTCCACAAGCTGATCGTAAAAATGGCTGCGATCGCCCTTGAAGATCGGCTTGCCGGCCAGCTTGCGCCGCGCGATCGCCAGGGCTGAATCCAATACCGGCACCGCAAACGCCACCAGCGCCGCCGCCAGCGCTTTGGCTGGCGCCGCGCTGCTGAAGCTCAAAATCAGGAAGCCACAGATATAGCCCAGCAACATGCTGCCGGCGTCGCCCATGAAAATCCGGGCCGGGCGAAAATTCCACGGCAAAAATCCCAGGGCCGCGCCCGTCACCGCCGCCGCCAACGCCGGTCGCGCCGCCACGCCCTCGCCGGCCAGCGCCGCCGCGAGGCACAGAAACGTGAGCCCGGCGATGCCGATCACCCCCGCGCACAACCCGTCGAGCCCGTCAATCAGGTTCGTCGAGTTACACGCCCCGAGCACGATCACGACGCCCAGCGGATAGGACAGGAACAGCGCCCATTTCGGCGCCTCTTCGACCCCGACGAATTGCAGGAACGCCGGCGCGACTTCGCGCCCGACGCCGGACAGCGCCATCACCGCGACCACCACGACCGCGCCGACCGCCAGCCGCAACTTCGGCGCCAGGTCCGCGACATCGTCCAGCAACCCGAGCAGCGACAACGCCAGACCGCCCCCGGCCAGTGGGGCCAGTACCGCGAGGTCGACGCCCTGCCGCCAGGCCAGCGCCAGCGCCGCCAGCCAGCCGCAGAGGATCGCCAGCCCGCCGAGATACGGCGTCGGCCGGGCGTGGGGCTTCAGCTTCTTGTCCGGCATATCCATCACGCCGAACCGGCGAGCGGCGGCCATCGCGAGCGGCGTCAGCACCAGCGCTACGCCGAACGCGAGCAATGCGATCGGGAGGTGGGCGCGCAGATTGGACAGGAATTGATCCATTGGGGCGGGGAGTATAGCGGGTTGGGCGTGGTGTGGGCTGGCGACTACGCGCCGGCTCGTTGACGCATTGCGCTATCAAACATCGTCGCAACGCGATCAGCCGCCAAAAAACAACACAGGCGGGCAGACACTCGGTCCGCCCGCCCGCAAAGATCGCGACCGCCCTCCAGAGGCCGCGCCTTGATTCAACGAAAAGCGCTAGTTACACGCCTGGCCAAAGATCGCCAGCACACCCGCCAAGTCGGCGAGATCGATCACGCCGGACGCGTCAAAGTCAATGTGATACGGGAAGTTCGGGTTCTCGCAGTCCATCGCGAACGTCGCGAGCAGACCGGCCAGATCCGCCAGTTCGATCGTGCCGTTGCCGTCAAAATCGCCCAGACACTCATCAAACTGGGGACGCACGATTCCGTTCAGCTTGTAGCCGACCAGCACCTCGCCGAAATCGTTGGTCGTGCCGGTCAGGAAGCCCAGCTTGTCATTGCGCACTTCCACGGCGTAGCTGAACGATGCGCCGGGAGCCAGGACGATCGGAAACGTCGGCGCATCAAGGATCGTGATCGAGGTCCACGCGACCTCATTCGGATCATCGCTGGTGTAAAAGGCGCCAAAGCTGTCCATATAGTCCGGATGCGCCGCCGCCGCCGCCGCGCGGGCGTCGGCCACGTTCGCCAGCGAAACGTCCGGATAACCAACCGTGGTCGGGTCAATCGCCATGACATCGATCGACTGAATTTCTACCGTGAAGTCGCTGCTGGTGTTTGTGAACATCTCGGTGCGGCCGTAACCGTTCCCAGCCAACGCGTCAAAAAACCAGTAGCTGTCACCGGTCACGACGGATCGGTCCATCAGCGAATGCGTCGGCGGCAGTGACGCCATCGCTTGGGCACAGCAGACGATGCCCCCCAGAACCCCCAGAACTCTCATCTCGTTGCCTCCTCCGGAGCGAAGTGAAGAGGTCAATATATAGGTTCGCGCACAGCGCCCGCAACCGTTTTCGGGAAAAAAACGTCAGCTGGGCGCGAAAACGCCGGTATTCGGCTACGTCGCGTGGCGGTCGACCCAGGCGGTGAGCCCGTCAAAGTCCGCGTACAGCCGTGAGAAATGATCGAACGTCAGCCCCGGAGCCCCGTCGATCACGGCGCGGATCGCCGGCAGCTTGAGAGCGGTGAACGACTCGGCCGCATCCAGAAGGGCGTGCAGCGTTCGCGGCCCGGCCGTGGGCTCCCGCAGCCACGCCAGCCCGATCAGGACCCGATTGAGGACCGAGATGGCGGCCCGACCGATGCGGATCAGGTGCGCCCGCTCACCCGCGGACGCCAGCAGCCCCTGCCGCAGTTGCACCAGGGCTCCCTTGAGCTCGCGCTCACATTGCAGCCGCACATCGGCGGCGTTGACCGTTAACGAGGCGAAGTGATCTGCGCCCAGCACGCACACGTGCAGGCGTTGAATCTCCAGCAATTCGAGCGGAAAGACATCGGTCGAACTGGCGATATGCGCCGGTGTCATCGTGAGCGGGGCCATCAGGTGCGCCTGCCCCAGTCGCGTCCCGGCGCCGGCCAGACGATCCAGCGTCTCCAGATCGACGCGTTGAAAGACGGCGACACTCTGCGCGGGCGCATCCGCGAAGAACGCGTCGCCCGACAGCCAGCCGCCGAAGGCGCTCAGGCCGAGCAGGTTCTCCCCGGCCAGCCGCCGCAGCAACTCGGCGAATTCCCCGAACACCGCCCGGCCTTCGCTCGGAATGCCATCCAAACGCAGCGGCGCCTGCGTATCAGCGGTCGTCATGCTCGCTCCTTCGGGGCCGAGTGAAGATTCGACGCGTCGCCCGCTGCGGCTCAGCTCGCGAAATCGGGCTTCTCCGCGATGACCATCATTTCGATTTCATCCAGATCGAGCGGGCGGCGGGCCCATGCGCCCGCCGTGCCGCCGAAGATGTTGCGTACGGCGAATCCGGTGTTTCGAAGCAGCATCGTGACTTCGGTCGGCACATAGCCGCGCTGGCGACCCTTGATCTCATGCGCGCCCTGCGCGTCCTCCCAGCGCATCGCCTCCACCTCGGTCATGGTGAGCGGGTTGAAGGCCCCCTGCCGCACGTCGTCCTGCGAATAGGCCCGCGCCTGCCGAATGCCGTTCAGCGTGGTCAGCATGAATGGCGCCCCCGGGCGCAGGCTGTCAAACACGCGGGACGCGATCGCCTCATCGTGCTCGATGGCGTCATCGGAATCGCCGAGCAATCCAAATGCGCCTTCGCACAGGCTGATCGCCGCATCAAAGCAGTTACTGAACGTGATCGCCTTCGCGTCGGTCTCCAGCCAGGTGACATTCACGCCGGCGAGCTTCGCCGCGCGCCGCGCCTCGTCCAGCATGCCGGCTGATATGTCGATCCCGGTCACATTGTGCCCACGGCGAGCGAGCTCAATCGCATGCCGACCCACGCCACAGCCGACATCCAGAATCTCGGACTGCGGCGCCAACGCCAGCTCGCGCAGCAAGAAATCCACCTCGGCGACAGTGTTATTCGTAAACTTGTTCTGGAGATATTGGCTCGCGTGTCCGTCAAAAAAGCGAACCCACGGATGCGCGTCACTCATAAGAAAAAAGCGTCCCGGTGGAGATTGTTGCCGCCGCCCTCGATCCGCCCGATGGACGAGGGAACATGACGTTATCGCGCAAGGACGCGCCGCGCCAACCAGATTCGACAGAATCACTTTTTTTGGAATCGCCCCGCGATGGGCCGTTTCACCCGTGGGGAGCGGATCGGCGCTAAAACTGCACTTTCATGAACGGCTTGAGCAGCAGCGCGCCGAAGATCGAAACGATCAGAAACGTCAGCCACCATGGAATCCGCCAGCCAAACAGCGTGTTGATACGGTCGCCGCGCGGCACGCGGATCTCCACGACCGGCGAATTGGCCCCAAATGCTGTTTCCCCCGGATACAGCACGCGATCCAGGAAACCGGTCCCGGGCCGCACCGGATTGGCGAACACCAGCGCGTCCGACGGCGCTTCAAACGTCACCCGCTTGGTCGTCACGTCGTGATCGTCGAGCTTGAACGTCAGGTTGGTTTCACCCAGCGGCTTTTCCGCCTGGATGTTCCAGTTCAGCGTCAGGTCCGCCACGCCACGCACGGGGCCGGTCACGACCTTGACCCCCTCCGGCGCTTCCAGCCGCATCCGCTGATATGCCGGCCATTCCGCCTCACGCAGCTTCACCTGCACCAGATATTCCTGCGGGGTCATGCCCGGCGTAATCGGGGCCAGCGGCTGAAACTGGTAGTACATCGCCAGATGCCCGATCAGCATCACGAACGGGATCATCATCACCAGCATCGGAGGAATCGAATACAGCAGGCGCAGGAAAATCAGCTTCGCCAGGCGCCCCATCTCCACCAGCGTGACGGCGAGGCTTTCCTTGTACAGGCGCAGCGCCAGCATCGAGGCCCGCGTCTCGTCCGCGACCCGCTTCAAACCGCGCTGATAACTCGTGTATTTGAAACAGATACCGGCCAGCACGCCGGAAACCAGCGAGATCACGATCAGCGGAACCGAGGAGGGAAACCCGCTGAAAACGCCGATCACGGCGCTCATGATCGGCGCCAGCGGCTCGTTCAGAACGCCAACAACAGGCGACATCACCGCCGCGAAGGCCTCCCAAACGGAAGCCAACCCCGCGCCGATCTTGTCCCAAACGTCGGAGTCGGCCTGTTGTCCGAGCAACCCGCGCGCCCCTTACTCGATGTACCCGAGGCCGCGCAGGCGCTCTTCGAGCTGCTCCTGGTTGTCGGCCTCCTCGAGTTGAGAGACTTCCTTCTCGAGCATGCTGGTGACGAACTCATCGACCGAGGAATAGCCCGCCTTGGTGGCGATCGCCGCCACCCGGTCGTACAACCCCCGCTCGATCTTGATCTTCGGAGAAAACACCCACACTCCTCCCAATAACCGCCGCGTCGTCGCCGGCTCCTACTCCAACTCTGGGCTCGCAGCGACTTTCGAGCCTGCCGTCGCGGTTGGAGGACGGAACATATCGCGGCCGGTCATGTCTTTCAAAGGCGGCACGCCGAACAGTCCGAGAATCGTCGGCGCCACATCTGACAATGAAGGATTATCGACCAGAAGCGGCCGGCTCGTCAGCACGACGCCCGGCACAATATCGTGCGCGATGCAGTGGTCGCCTGACCACGCCTCGACATTGGCCTCCACCCAGCCCTCGCTCGGCACATCGCCGCCGGACGTGTCCCAACTGGCGCGGTAGTTCGCCGCGTAGCCGACCAGCATATCCGGCGCGACGTCCGGGTCGGCTCCGGGGTAGTAATCTTCGGTCACATAGATCCGCTTGATGACGCGCTCGCCCTCGTGCTCCACTTCAAGCAGTTTCGCCGCGATTTCGTCCATCAGCGCCCGCTTCGCGGCCTTGTCGACGATGCCGTCTCGCTCGCGATCAGCGACATTGATGTAGAGACCATTAATACCGACCGCGTAGGCCCGCGTCGCGCCCCAGTTGATTGACTCAAAACCGAGCCGCGATTTCTTGAACGGGTTCGGCGCGTCGAGATAGCCGTTGTCGCGGAGCCACGTGTTCAGGTGGAAGCCCCAGCGAAATGAACTGAAGCCGTGATCGGACATGATGATGAGCGTGTCGCGCTCCAGGTCGAGGCGCACCAGCGCCTCCGCCAGGCGCTGATCCATCTCCAGGTACGTTTTCTCGATCACATCCCCGAACTGCCTGGCCTCCTCGGCGTCATAGGCCGGGTGACCGGGATCGGTTTCGCGCCAGAAATGGTGGGCCAGCTGATCGGTCTGCCCAAAATAGAAGAACAGCACGCCGCCATTGAACTCATTCAGCGCCCGCTGATACTGGCGGCGACGCTCGGCCTCGAGCAGGCGGGCGGCCTCGAGAAAACCCGCCTTGTTGAGCACTTCCGGGTTCGAGCGCAACGCCTTGCTGTCTTCGGGAATCCCCTGCGTCCAGTAAGATGCCCCGATCCCCTCCGCCACATCCCGCGCAAACTCCGGCGGCGTGCTGACCGGCGCGACCGGATTGCGCGGGTCGATGTTCATCGGGGTCATGTAGATCTTCAGCGGACGCGCGGAGATCAGATTCAGCCGCACGATCGCCGGCGCCGACCCGCCGGGATAGGGTCCCTCACCCGACAGCGTGATCGGCAGCCATTCACTCCAATGCCCGGCCTCCAATAGAACGCTGGACGCCCCGATGGAAATCAGCGCCGCGTCGCGCTGCGGATCGCGCTGCACCAGCACATCCGCCTTCATCTCGCCCCGATGGGGCGGCGCCAGGTAGTTGGGGTCATCCGCCTTCTTACTTTCGTCGACGCCGCGGGCCGCGTCCGGATCAAAGTTCGGATTCATCGGGCCATACAGCGTCGCCCGGCCGGCGTCGCCGTCCATCTTGAGCCGCATGATGCGGCCGCCCGACATCGTCTTTTCATCGCCATACTGCGGCGGCAGGTCTTCGAAGAACGCGGTGAATTCGCCGTAGCCGCCCATCAGGTCGGGCGTGCCCATGCCGGTAATCAGCTTCAGCCGGGCGTTGCCGTCGGGCGGCGGATAGGTCGCCGGCACGCGATACATGACCGTGTCGACACCAGCCTCGTTCAGCGCATCCCAAAACTCGCCGCCCTGGCGGAGGTTCCTCTGCTCGGCGCTGGCGTTGGGCATGCCGTAGACCGGGTTCAACCCCGGGGCCCGCACGCGCTTCGGCAGCAGCGGAATCAGTTTGCCCTTGTCTTCGATACGCGATGTCGACAGGTACGGCCGCATGGTGTCCGGATCGCGGTGGACAAAGTCGTAAATCTGGTGCACGCCGGGGTTCGCGCCGCTGATAAAGTTCGACCACGCAACCGGGCTCTGCGGCGGCATACTGGTTTCGAGCGGGCTGATCGCGCCGCGCTCAATCAGCTTGGCGAAGTTCGGCATCTTGCCCTCGTCCAGCAGCTTCTGCAGCAGCTTCGGGTCCAGGCCGTCCATGCCGAGCACGAGCACTTTGCCGCCCTGCTCGGTCGAGGCGCCCGCCTGCCGCGCGCAGCCGCTCCACACCGCGGCGCTGAGCGTCGCGAGCGCGGCCGCCGCCAGCGTCAGACGGAAGCGGCGTGTTCGGGCTGGGCCGGCGATTTCGTCGACCCCTTTGATTTCGGTTGATCGCATAGCAGGGAGTTTCCGTCCATATACGCCTGACGCTTGATACCGAACAGGTCGAGCGCGGTGGGCGCCAGATCGATGATGTTCGCATCCTCGCGCATCGGCTGGTTGCTGAATAACACGCCCGGCGCCAGCGACGGATGCACGCAATGATCGCCGCTCCAGGCCTTGAGATTGTCCGAGATCACCGGCTCGCCACATTTTCCGATCGCCGCGTCCCAACTGACGCGATAGCCGACGTTGTATCCGACAAGCACATCCGGGGCGTTCTCGGTATAGGGCCCCTTATAGGCCTTGCCGCGCGGCAGCGCCTCAAACACCGCGACCTCAGCGGTTTGTTCGTCTTTCAGTCCGGTCAGTTTCTCACTGATTTCGCGGGCGACGCGCTCCGCATCGGCCTTCTCCACCTGACCGTTTTTCTCGCGGCCCTTCAGATTCAGGAAAATACCGGCCAGGCCGACGGCGTACGCCTGCGTGCCGGACCAGTCAATGTCCTGCAGGTAGGGACGCTCGGTGACATGCGCGCCGTCCTTGACCTTGAGATAGCCGTTGTCCCGCAACCAGGCGTTCAGATCGACGCCGCGGCGGAATGTCTTGAAGCCGTGATCCGACATGACGAACAGCGCCGTGTGCGGATCAAGCCGCTCCATCGTCTCGCCGACGAGTTTGTCCATCCGCACGTACATGTCGCGAATCACGTTGCGGTGAATCTCGCGCTCGGCGTCCGTCGCGGCCGGATGCTTGTCGTCGAAGAATCGCCAGAACATGTGCTGAATGCGATCCGGCCCGTCGAACACGCACACGACCATGCCGCGCTTGATGCGATCCAGCGCGTCCATGAACATCCGCCGGCGCTCTTCGTGAATGTCATAGGCCTGCGTTAGAAACGCCTCTTCGCTCATCAGCTTTTCCGACAGTGACCACGTATCCTCGGCCAGGCCGAGCGTCGAGTACGGCCCGATCTTCCGCGACAGGTAGCTGGAAAACACGGTCGGATGCGCAATCGGCATCACAGGCTTATCCGGATCAATCTGCACCGGCGTGCAATACATCTCGAACGGCTGCGCCAGACGCTTCAGAAAAAAGCGGCAGACGCCGTTGACTTTGACACCCGGCGCGGCGTTGAAGCGCACCGTGACCCACGGCGTGAACTCGCCGGCCACCAGCGGGACCTTTTCGTCGCCGACGAACAGGTTGGCGCGCTCGACATCGTCTCCGTTCGGATTCGCGGCGACGATGCGGAACGGCAGCCGCATCTCGTTGCCTTCGGCGCGCAGGCTGTTGCGCGGGCCGCGCAGATAGGAGCGGACCTCGTCGCGATTGACGCGCTGCACGAGGATGCGATCCCCGCCGACATCGCCTTCGGTCGTCGCGCCGACATCGCCTTCCTCGCTGTAGTAACTGAAGATGCCCTGTGAGCCGCGCAGGTCGGGCACGCACATCGCCGACAGTTGCAGGCCATTGAACTTGTCCGGCGGAAACGTGATCGGCACCCGGATGATCGAGCTGAAAACGCCATGCTCGCCGAGCACGGCCCAGAACGGTTTGCTCTTGCGCAGCGCCGTGATCTCCGGCTTGCTGATCGGAATGATCCACGAGCCGAGCTTGAGTTTCTTCCGCGGCTCGCGAATACGCACGGACGAGATCATCGGGTGGTAGTCATGCGTGCGCGCGATGAAATCGAAGATGTTGTGCTTGCCGGGGTTCACGCCGGTGGAAAACGACGACCACGCGACCGGCGAGAGCGGCGGCCAGGTCGTGCCCAAGCGGCGATACGAGCCCTGCTTGCGAAGCTTCGCCAGATTCGGCAGCAGGCCCTCGTCCAGGAAGCGCTCGGTGAGCGTCGGCTCCAGGCCGTCGAGGCCGAGCACGACGACGCGTTTGACCTTCGCCTTGCGGAACGACTTACGCCCGCGGATCAGGTGCCACACGGCGCGGATCGGTAAGGTCACGATCGCGATCAGCGCGGAAAACAGCGCCGACACGATCGCAAGCAAGCTGCCGGCCAGCGCCACCCCGGCGCCCGGACCGATGTATGCGACATCGCGCACGCCGGCTGCATCGGAGAATACGCACGCGACCAGCAACCCGGCGCAGCCGATCAGCGCGGCGCCGTTTCGCAGGCGTCGCGATCGAAATTCGTTCAATCGAAACTCGCTCTCTTGTGATCCGTTCATCAATGTCTTCTTCCTCAAGCGGTTCAGCGTAGAACGCGCGGCGCCTGACGACAGGCGAAAACGCTACGGGGCCGCGCCCGCCTCGGCGTCATCCGCGCTCCCAGCCTCGGCCTTCTTGCGCTTGAGCCGCTCGATATCTTCAAACAGTCCGTCGATCTTCTTGTGAATGTTCTTGATGCTCGGCGGATCGACTTCCAGCAGGGCGCCGATCTCGGCCCGGTTGTCCTGTGTCACGGCCTCTTTCAGTTGGTCCGCCGTCGCGTCGGGTATCCCGATCATCGCGCGCAGGTCCACGACTTTCTCTTCGGCGTGGTCGTCGCCGATGTAGCCCGTGGTGCCGAGCTGGTTCTGGCTCTGCCCGCTTACGACCACAAATTTCACCGTCACGTCCGGTTTCACGGTCGTATTCGCGATGACCTGCTCGTTCAGCGCCGTCTTCAGACGCGACGCGACCGCCGCCTCCGTGGCGGCCAGATTGTTTGTCTCGCCCGGGTCGGCCTGCAGATCGAACAGCAGCGGCGCAACGCCTTGCTTGACCGGCATCTCAAAGTACTTCCACTTCCCATCAAACACCGCCTTGCCGTCATCGCCCTCGCCACCCCAGAATTTCAATGCCTCGGCGAAGTGCGGGCGCCCGCCCCCGTTCGTGTTTCCCGGAAAAAACGAAACCAGCGACTGCCCCTGCAGATTGCCGGTGTCACGGCCGAACTGGTCGATGACGGTCGGCATCAGGTCGATCAGGCTCACACGCGTCTCCACGCGACCCGCCGGCACAACCCCCGGCAGCCGCAGAATCATCGGAACGGCCAGATCGGTCTGGTACTGGCTGTAGCCGTGCTCCCAAAAACCGGAGTGGTCATTCAGCGCTTCGCCGTGATCGGCGAGCAGGATGACGTACGCGTCGTCCCACACGCCGCGCTCGCGCAGCGCCGCAACGACCTGACCGATGTAATCATCCATCTGCGCCACGCCGGCGTCGTAACGCGCGTCCCAGTATTCGCGCGTGCGCTGAAACTTCGCCCAGTACTCCGCCTGCGTCCGCGTCAGCGGTTCCGGCGGCTTGCGCATATACGCGTTGATTCGCTCGAACTCATCCGCCGTCATCCGCTGCGTCGGCGGCGTCGTGTCGAACTTCGCCATCAGCGGGTCCATGAACCGCGGCGCGGCGTTGTACGGGCCGTGCACGTCCATGAAGTGCAGATACAGAAAGAACGGCTTGGCCGGATTCTTGCGGGTGTCCAGCCACTCCAGAGCGGGACGCATCACGTCCGGCGCCGGCACCGAATTCTGCTCCGGCTTCCAGCAGTTCACGAACGTGTCGAACCCCTGCCCGAAGCCAAACTCCTTTTGAATAAAGCCATTCGCCGAGAATGCGGCCGTCTCGTACTTCAACACCTGCATCGCTTCGGCCAGGGTCTGCAACTCATCCGGCAGAATCGAAATCGTCGGCGCCGGTCGCCCCTGCTGTTGCAACGCGGCGATCGCCCGTTGGCTCCGGGAAATCTCGCTGTAGCTGATGGCCTTGTGCACACTCGGGTAATACCCGGTGAACAATGACCCCACCGACGGCAACGTCCACGGGGCCGCGGCCACCGTATCCGCGAAAACCAGCCCCTCTTTCGCGATCGCGTCGATGTTCGGCGTCAGGCCCTTGTCGCAGCCATATACACCCACGCGATCCGCGCGCAGCGTGTCAATCATGATGAAAATGATGTTCGGCTGCCGCGCGTCCGCCGCGAGCTTGCCCACCACCGGCTTTTTCGACGGCGCGTCCGCGCCGTTCTTCGGGCATCCAGCGACGCCGACCAGCAGCGCGGCGGTCGCAAGAATCATCATGCGTGTGCGAATCGTCATCAGCGCTTCTCCGGCCACCGTTTCGACGGGTTCAAAAAAATCGGCGACTTACCCCTGCTCGACCCGGGCTTCCCAGGCGCGATGCGCATCCGCCAGTTCCAGTTTCAGTGTGTCGTATTCGACCTGCAGCGCGGCCATCGCCTCCGCGTCCTTACACACCTCGGGATCGCCGAAGCGTTCATTCAGTTGCGCCAAGCGTTCTTCATCGCGCATGATGCCCGCTTCGAGTTCGCCAAGCGATATTTTATCGTACTTTGAGCGGGCGGTCCCGCCGGCGGACCTCCCCGGACGCTCGTTCTTGCGCCGAACCGCTTTTTCCGCCGCCGCCCCGGCCGCAATCGCCGCCGCTTCGCGCTGTTCCCGCTCCATCACTTCGGCGTAATCCGAGTAGTTTCCGAGCAGCGACCGGGCCTGGCCGTCACGAATCACCAGCATCCGCGTGGCGACTTTATCCAGGAAATACCGGTCGTGGCTGACGGTCACGATCGTGCCGGGATATTCGTCGAGCGCGTCCTCGAGCGCCTCGCGCGAGGCGATGTCGAGATGGTTCGTGGGCTCATCCAACACGAGAATATTCGGCGCCTGCAAAACCAGCTTCAGAAGCCGCAGGCGCGATTGTTCACCGCCGGAAAGCGCCGAAACCGGTTTGAACACATCCTCGCCGCGGAACAGAAACCGCGCGGCGGCCGACCGCGCCTGCAGTTCGCTGAACTCCGGCCGCGCGAGTTGGATCTCTTCGAGCACCTTGTTGGTCAGTTGCAGGTCGGACGCGTCCTGCGCGTACCAGCCGATCACGGCCTTGGGGTCGCGCCGGGCTTCGCCACTGTCCGGCTCAATCAAACCGAGCAGCGTCTTCAACAGCGTGCTCTTGCCGGCGCCATTCGGCCCGGTGATCCCGAGTCGTTCCCCTGAGGAGACCTGCACATTCAGATCGCGAAACAGACTGCGCTCGCCATACGCTTTTGAGACGCCCTGCGCTTCGAGCAGCGTCCGGCCGGCCGTGGCGCTTTCCGCGAATGCGAGCTTGAGCGTCGCCCGATCCGTCGGCTTTTCCACCGTGAACGCGCCCTGCTCCAGCATTCGCTCCAGCCGGCGGCGACGCCCGATCGCCTGTCGCGCCCGCTGCCCTGCCAGATGCTTGGCGATATAGGCCTTTTCCTTTTCGATAAATGCGCGATCCTGTTCGAATTCGCGCTCCTGCGTAAGCGCCCGGCGTTCTTTGATGTCGACGTAATTCGTGTATGACCCCGGATAAACCGCGGCCCGGCCCTTGTCGACTTCGACAATCTTGTCCGCCAGTCGGTCCAGCAGATAGCGGTCGTGCGAGATAATCGCCGCGCCGCCCGTATGAGACGCCAGAAACCGCTCCAGCCACCGAACGGCGTCGATATCCAGGTGATTCGTCGGCTCATCCAGCAACAGATAGGTCGAATTCTGCAGCAGCATCCGCCCCAACGCCACGCGACACTTCTGCCCGCCGGACAGCGTGCCGACACGCTGTTCCAGATCGCGCTCCGAGAAGCCGAGGCCGCCAATCACCTCGCGCAGCCGCTTTTCGATCTCATGCCCACCGGCGACCTCGAACTGGGCCTGCGCTTCCGACAATTCATCCATCAGTTCATGGAGCCGCGGCCCATCGGCGGTGGACATCGCGTCGGAAATGTCGTGAATTTTTCGTTCAATTTCGAGCAGATCGGTGAAGGCCGCCGCGACTTCGTCGTGGACGGTCGCATTCGGGTCCACCTGCGGCTCCTGCGACAGGTAACCGACGCGCAGCCCCTTGGAGCGCGTCACCGAACCACGGTCGGCGGTCTCCATTCCGGCGATCAGCTTGAAGAGCGTGGTCTTGCCCGCCCCGTTAGGCCCGATAACGCCCACCGTTTCGCCGGGATGCAGATCCAGCGACAACCCCTCCAGCACCAGCCGGGGGCCGTATTGCCGCGTCACGTTGTCTACGCGAATCACACCCATCAGGTCGGATAAAAGTCGACGCGCCGGCGTCGCCCCCGCAAAAACATTGACCCCGCCATGCTGCTTGAATAAGCTGAATTAGCGGGAAAGCCGTTTCCGGCGCAAGCTTCGGTAGTGTAGGGAGTTGGCGTCGACGGTTCCAGTTCGGCGTCCGCCGGTCGCCTCGGAGGCGTGTGACCGGCATCGGTTCGGGGGGCGTACGACAGTTCATGTTGATCCCGCGATCACGCCAGGCGCAGAAGGAGCGCGCATTGACTCGACGCAACGGATTGGCGCGGGCAGTTTTTCTATTCACGATGTCGGCGGCGGCGTTCGGCCAGCCGCTCGCTCGCTATACGCCGGACGCCGCGGAACTGGGCGTGAGTCCGGGGGGCTTCCCGTTTGTGCGCGCGTCCCTGGGCGCCGAGCCCGCCACGCTCTACACCGACGGCACGCGCGTGCAGGTCGAAACGGAAGTCGTCTGGCGCTACATCTGTGGCTCGCAGGGGGCGCTGACGCCGGAGGGGCTGCTGGAGGACGTGGAGACGGCGCGGGCCGCATTGGCCGACTCGCCCGGCGCGCCGAGCGCGACCCGGGGCGCCGGCGGACTCGACATTGTCTTCAATCCGAACGGCACCGTTCCCGCCGATGCGGTCGCCGCATTGGCCGTTGTCGAGGCGTACATCGAGTCACAATTCAGCAATGACAAGACGGTTTCGATCGATGTTTCCTTCGCCAACATGAACCCGGCGGTCATCGGCGTGACAGGCAATCTATACGTGCAAACGCCGTGGACGCAGGCGCGGCCGGCGCTGCAGGCGAGCATGGACTTCGACGACCAGATTGAGGCGTATCTCCCCGGCGGAACCGTGCCGGTGCGGTACTCCCCCAATGGCCCCGTCACGGCGGAGAACCGGGTCTACTTCACGCGTGGCAATTACCGCGTCGTCGTCGGTTCAATCGCCGGCACGGTCGCGAGCATTACGCTGAACAGTCAGTTCGATTTTGATTATGACGCCTCAAACGGCATCAGCGGTGGAGCCACGTCATTTGTCGACGTGATGATCCACGAAGTCGGACACATGCTCGGCTTCGTATCCGGGATCGACTCGCGCACCAACGACATCGAAGTGCTGGATCTGTACCGTTTTCGCCGCGGCGCAGCTGAGCCAAACAATCCCGACTCGCTGGCCGCGTTTGAAACCACGCCGCGGCTGGCGGTTTTCAACGCGCCCGGCGCCGATCAGTCCAACAGCGACATCATCACCAACGAATACCGCATGTCTGACGGCAATCCTTACCAGGCCAGCCATTTCCGTGAAGTCGGTTTCGGCACACCGATCGGAATCATGGATCCGACCTTGGCGGCCGGCGAGACTTTTTTTCCCGACTATTTCCGCGCGTCGGATCTTAACATGTTCGACGCCCTTGGTTACAACTACCCGCCCTGCGACAACCCGACCATCGATGCCGCGCCAGATCCGGTAACCACCGGCTGTGTCGGGGAAACGCTGAGCCTGAGCCTGAACGCCTCCAGTGACAACGGACCGCTCTCTTACCAGTGGCGGATCGGCGAGACGGACCTGCTCGACGACCCCGGCCATATCAGCGGAGCGACGACCGACAACCTGATGCTGACCCTGCAACCGGGTGACGCCGCGACAAACTACAACTGTGTGGTCACGACCGCGATTGGCTGTTTCACCATCACCGACGACTTCGAGATCCGCAGCGGCGTTACGCCGCCGCTGAACGCGGAGCCGAGCGACGCCGCCGCCTGTCTGGGTGAATCGCTTTTCCTTTCTGTGGCGACGCCGAGCTCATTCGACACGGTTGTCGAATGGCGGCGCGGCGACACGGTGATCCCCGCCGATCCGAACCGATACTCCGCCCCATCCGGGCTGAACATCCGCACTTTCACGATTTTCGCGCTCGCGGCGGAGGATGTTGGCGACGATTACAACGTGCGGCTCACGGACATCAATTCATCTTGCAGCGTGGTCACGGAGTTTTTCTCGGTTTCGCTGGGCGAGCCGACCATCACGGACGAGCCGAACTCGATTACGGTCGCCGCCGGCGCCAGCGCGCAGTTCAACGTCGCAGCCGAGGGCGCTGCGGGCTACGAGTGGCGCCGAAACACGGTCGCGCTTGTCAACGGCGGGGATATCAGCGGCGCACAGTCGCCGACGCTCGTCATCACCAACGTGGAGGCGTCCGACGCCGGCGCCTATGACTGTGTTGTCACGTCGGCCGGGGATTGCGAGACGATTTCACAGACGGCGACGCTGACCGTGGGCGAGCAGCAGTGCGAGGCCGACGTCACCGGCGACGGACAGCGCGACCTGGCCGACCTGGCCGGCATGCTGGCGTCCTTCGGCCTGAGCGTCGGTGATCCGGACTTCAACCCGGCCGCCGATCTCGATGACAGCGGGGTGGTCGATCTGGGTGACCTTGCGGGACTGCTGGCGGTGTTCGGAGTTCCGTGCCCGTAAGCGCCTGAGCGCGACGGGTCTGGAGGGGATCGGGATGTGGGGTCTGCAACGTATCGCTGGCGGAGTCGCTGTGCTTGTGCTGGCCATTGCGCCGACCTTCGCGGACAACCAGGCCGCTGGGCGCGGGCGTTCCTCCGCCGCGGAACGGGCGCCGATCGCCCCGATCAACGCGCAGCTCGAGATTCCCGTGAACCAACTGGCGGACGCGCTGGAAGTGACGCAGGCGCAGGTGATTTCGCTGGCCGCGCCGGCCGATGCGCCGCCTGTCGTGGCGTTTTCCGTGGCGCTGGATGGCGTCGATTACACGATCCTGCTGCAGAAGCGGTCGATTCGCGCCGCCGACTTTCGCCTGCGCGTGATTGATGACAACGGCACGCGCTTCGAAACGCCGCCCCCGCCGCGCACCTATCGCGGGTCCGTTCGCGGGATTCCGCGCAGCCGGGCCACGGCGTCCGTTTCCGATCAGGGACAGGTGTTTGCGACCATCGACCTCGGCGATGGCCGGCAATGGATGATCCAGCCGGTTTCCTATCTGTTCGACGGCGCAGCGCTGGACGCCCATGCGCTCTGGCGCGTTGAGGACGTGTTGCCGAGTCGGGGCGAGTGCGGCGTGGCGGATGACGCCCCGCGTCCTGATGTGCCGCCGGACCCGTTCGCGGAGCGCGGCGTGACGCCGCTGATCTGTGAGGTCGGCATCGAGGCGGACCACAATTTCTTCACCGCCAACTCGTCCAGCGTGCCGGCGGTACTGTTTCAAATCGAAGACATGATGTCGGAGGTCGACGTGATCTACCAGCGCGACACGATGCTCGCCTGGGAAATCACGGAGATTGTCGTGCGGGCGTCGGCCGCCGTGAACCCCTACACGACGAACGATCCCGATCTGCTGCTGATCCAGGTCGAGAACATCTGGGACACGCAGCCATACAGCTCGATCCGGCACGACGTGGCGCACCTGTTTACCGGCCGCGATCTGGACGGCGACATCATCGGAAAATCGAACATCGGCGTGATCTGCGAGGAAGGTGAGAACGTCTCGCTGGCGCAATCCCAGTTCAGCGGAAATCGCACGCAACGCATCGTGCTTCACACGCATGAGCTCGGACACGCCTGGAGCGCCACCCACTGCAACGGCAGCGGCGACTGCAAGATCATGTGCGGCACACTCAACGGCTGTGGCGGCCCGGGCAGCCCGCCGCAGTTCGGCGCGACGGCCGCCGGGCAAATCACGTCCTACAAGCCGCTGGCGTTCTGTGTGGTGGATCCTCTGCATCCGCCGATCACACCGCCGTTTTTTGAGGATTTCGAGAGCGGGACGCTCAATCCCGTCCGCTGGTCCTATTGGCGCGACGCACAGGGCCCGACGACAGGCGCGATCAACGAACCCAGTGGAAACTGGTCCTGCAACCTGCATTCGGAGAGCGCGGCGGAGTACGGCGCGGACGAGGAACTGCGCACGAACTACATCCTGCTTGGCGGTCAATCCGGCGCCCAGCTCAGCTACTGGACGCAATCGATTACTGTCGAGATTAATGAACCGCTGCAGGTCTACTACTACAACAACAACCACACCTGGGTCTTGATCAACTCGGTCACGCCCGTCGTCAGCAATAACTTCGCCCAGTGGTCCCATCCACTTCCGGCGGACGCGTTACACGACCAGTTTCGCGTGCGTTTTCAGACAACCGGCGACACGCGCAATGATGACTGGCTGATTGACGATGTATCTGTCACGGCCGGCCCCGTCGGGCTGCCCAACATCACGCACAGCTTTGTTGAGGTCCCGATCAGCGCCGCGGCCATCACCGAAGACCCCCTGCTCGCCGAGGCACGTTGTTTTGATGTCGTCGCCACGCTGAACAACGGCGACGACTGGACCGTAACCGGCGCCGTGTTCACGATCAGCAACGGCGTCTTCTATAAGAGCAAGTTCATCGACCCGAACAATCCGATGGTCCCGCTCCGAACGCAATGGACGACCCATCCATCGTTGCAATACGACACGTTCGTCACGCGGCCCACCAACTTCGGGACGCCGCTGTTCGCCGGCGCGCAGATGGTCACGCCGGAGCGAATTGAGTTGAACTGGTTCGACGTGATTACGAACAACCCCGGCAGTTACACGATCGCCCGCGTCACGGTGCTATTTGGCGACACGCTGGTCGTCACCGGAGAGTCCGGGACGCAGTTGAACTTTGCGACGCTGACGCCGTTCTCCTACACAACGCCGCTGAACATTCCGCGGTTGTCCTGCCCGCTGGATTTTGACGACAACGGCATCTACGACCTGCCGGATCTGGCCGGACTGCTGGCGGCTTTTGGCGCTGTGTACCCGCACCCGGACTGGGAGTACCTGGCGGACTTCAACAACGACGGATCAATCGATCTGGCTGATCTTGCGGCGCTGCTGGCGCACTTCTCGGAGTTCTGCGACTAGGCGCGGCCTACCCGGTCGGAATCTGGTACTTCGCCATCTTATCCCGCAGCGTTGTGCGCGGAATGCCGAGCTTCTGCGCGGCGCGGGCCTGATTGCCACTCGCCTGCTTCAGCGCCATCACAATCATCCGCTTCTCAATGTCAGACACGGTTTCGGTCAGACCGCGCTTGTCGCTGCTGATCGGGGCGGCCGATTCCGCCAGCGCGGCGCGGCTCGGCGTCAGCGGCAGGATGTGTTCCGGTCGCACTTCCTCGCCGCCACAGAACGCCAGCGCCCGCTCGACGACGTGCTCCAGCTCGCGCACGTTGCCGGGCCATTGGTGACGCAACAACTCCTCCATCGCCTCCGCTGTGAACCGCGGCGGCGAGCCGTTGGACTCGCTCGCCAGCGCGCCGTGCTTGGCGACAAAGTGATCGACCAGCACCGGAATGTCGTCGAGGCGCGCCCGCAGCGGCGGAATGTTGACGCTGATCACGTTCAAGCGGTAGTACAGGTCTTCCCGAAACCGCCCCTCGCGCGTCATCTGCAGCAAATCGCGCTTCGTCGCGCATAGCAGGCGGACATCAACCTTGATCGTCTCCTCGCCGCCGACCCGCTCAAACTCCTGCTGCTCGACCACGCGCAGCAACTTGACCTGCAATTCCGGCGGGATGTCGTCGACCTCATCCAGCAGCATCGTGCCGCCGTCGGCGAGTTCGAACCGCCCGGCTTTCTGCCGGATGGCGCCCGTAAAGGCCCCGCGTTCGTGGCCGAACAGCTCGCTTTCGAGCACCGTGGGTTGCAGCGCGGCGCAACTGAAGCGGACAAAGGGCTTATCGGCCCGCGCGCTGGCGGCGTGAACCGCCTCGGCGAACAGCTCTTTTCCGCAGCCGCTTTCGCCGCAGATCAGGAGGGTGCGATCCGTCTGGGCGACGCCGCGCAGTTGCGCGAAGAGGCGCCGCATGGCGCGATTCCGCGCCACCAGACGACCGAGCGTTTCCGAACGATCCTCTTCGACCGGCGCCGGCGGCCGCGTGGCCTCCAGCCGCGCAATGCGCTCCAGCAGCTCGGCCGTCGTGAACGGTTTTGTGATGTAATCAAACGCGCCGCGCTTGATGGCCAGCACGGCGGTATCGATGGTGGCGTAGGCCGTCATGAGAATCACGCCGATTTCCGCGCGCACCTGCTTGATATGCGCCAGCAGGTCGAGGCCGGTTTTTCCCGGCATGCGCACATCGCTGATGACGATGTCGATCGGCTGTGACGCGATAATGCGCTCGGCCGTGTGCGGATCGGCGGCCTCGAACACCTCATAGCCGGCTTCGCTGAGCTCGATCTGCAGCGTAATGCGCTTGAGCGGCTCGTCGTCCACGACCAGAATCCGGCCGCGTGGCGTTGTCAATTGTTCTGTGGGACTGGTGTTCGGCATGCCTGCAATCGCTCCTCCGGCCATCGATGGATAGTTGAACGCAAACCGCGCCCGCTCGCAACGGCGCCGCGCGCTCCGATCAAGTCCGCAATGTCAGTATTATCGCCCCCGCCCGATTTCCGCCGCCACTTCGCGATAGATCGCATCCAGGCGGCTGACCATCCGATGCGCGTCGAATTGCTCCAGGCAGCGCTCGCGTCCCGCCGCGCCGAAGCGCGCTCGTTGGGCCGGATCGTCGATCAGGTCGATCAGCGCCTGCGCGAACCCGTCGAGGTCGTTCAATTCCGCCAGGCGACCCGTCTGGCCGTCAATCACGACCTCCGGGGCGCCGTCGATGTTGAACGCGACAACCGGGACGCGCAGCAGCAGCGCCTGGGGCGCGACACGCGGCAGACCCTCCCATTGCGAAGCGTGCGCCAGGATGTCGAAGCCCGCGATCTGCGCCGGCACGTCGTCCGGCGGCAGGAGTCCGGTCAGGATCGTGCGATCGCGCAGTCCGAGGCGCTCCAGTTCCGCCTCATATTCGCCGCGCTGCGCGCCATCGCCGACCCACACAAAACGGACCTGTGGTCGAGCCGCGGCCACGCGGGCCATGATCGGCAGCAGTTGCTCATAACCCTTGCGCCGGAACAGGCGGGCGACGGCGCCGATCACGACCTCATCGTCGCTCGGTCCGTGGTGGGCACGGCCCACCCTACCGGAGTCATGGGCAGGGCCCACACTACCGGAGTCGCTCGGATCGTGGTGGGCACGGCCCACCCTACTGGAGTCGTCGGCACGGGACACGCTACCTGGGTCGATGCCCCATGCCTTTCTGGCGGCCGCGCGGGCGGCGGGGCTCGGCGTGAACCGCTCGACCTCCATCCCGGAGTAGACGACGCGCATGCGCTCGCGCTTGCCGATGCGCGCCGCCAGCGCCTGATCGAGCATCGCCTGCGCCACGCCGACGATGCGATGGGTATACCGGGCGGCGCGGCGCTCCAGCAGCGCGTAAAGCGCCCGGATTGGCGCGGGCTGCGTGCGATTGAAGCTCTGGCCGTGGATTGTGTGAATAATGATCGGGACGCGGGCGCGGACCGCCGCCGCGCGGCCGACGATGCCGGCCTTGCTGCTGTGCGTGTGGACAACATCCGGGCGCAACTGGGCGTAGATGCGGGCTAACTCGCGCACCGCGCGAGCGTCGTACCACGGGTTGACGGCCCGAATCAGCTCCGGGATTTCGATAAACTCGTAGCCGCCTTGCAGCGCCCGGTCGCGCAGGCTGCCCTCGGGGCCGCTGGTCGGGCCGCTGATGAGCGTGACTTCATGGCCGAGCGCGCGCAACCCCTCGCACGTCAGCAGCGTGTTCTCCTGCGCGCCGCCGATGATCAAACGCGTAATGACGTGACAGATGCGCATTGGCGGCGGATTGTAACGGACCCGCGCCGGCTCGCGTCTGCCGCCGCAGTCAGCGAACCGGCGGCGCGGTGGGCGAACGCGCCACGACTTACTGCTTGTCCGCGTAAAACCCCCGGATGCGCCAATCACCGGCGGGGGGCCGGTAGTCGTGGATTTCGGCGGGACCGGCGGTGTCGCTGAGACAATGGCGCAGAAACAGCAGCGACAGGCGCACCGTTTCGGTCCGCACCCACGCCTGGCGCGTGACACCAACCGGCGGATCCGCGTCGTCAGCGAAGTCTTCGTGCGTGGCGCCGCGCAGCGCGAGGAAGCAGGCGTCGACCGATGCGGATCGTTCAAAAGCCGCCGCCCGATCCTGGCTTACGAGCGAGTCGATCGCAAAGTCTTCGCTGCCGGTGATCGTCAGCAATGGCGCTTCGATCGCGTCCCACGAGGTCGCCGTCAATCCGAGCGCGCCAGGCCCCTGCGGCGAAATCGCGACCACAGCCTTGATCCGCGGATCCAGATACGCGGGTTTCGCGTTCGGCGACTGATCAAACCGCAAACCCGCCAGCGCGAGCGCGGAGTGCGCTCCAAACGAATGCCCGATGACGGCGACCCGCTGCGGATCGCAGAGCGGTCCGAACTCAGGGTCGGCGAGCAGTTGATCAAGCGCAAAGCGCAAGTCGCGCGGGCGCGCCTGCCGCTCCGTGCCCTGCGCGATCAGCTCCAATGCGGTTGCGAACGGGTTGGGCGCGGCGTAGATCCGCTCGTCTGAGGCGACGTGCGTGACATGCGCGACGACATATCCGGCGTCGGCCAAGGCTCGGCCGAGGTAGGCGTAGCTATCGCGTGATTGGCCGATGCCGGGTGATAGCAGCAATACCGCGTGTGGCCCGAGGTCTTTGGAAGCTTCGGACGGCGCCCGCAAGCGCACCGGCACAGGCCGCCCGCGCTGGGCGTCGAACCATGCGCGGGTGACGCTGTCGACGTCGCTGGCGGTCGCGCCGATCGCGTCGAGGTTATCGGGCAGGAGCGGAACACCCAAACTGCCGGCGCCGCAGCCGAACGATGTCAGCCCGGCGAGTGATGATAAGAGAATCGCGCGAACGCGCATGCGGTCCCCCCCGAGTGCTTCGCTCCGGGCAGATCGTCGCGATCTGAGGCGGGCTGCATGAGCCAGCGGCCGGCGGGCCGAATGGGCGCCCCGGCGACGTGTGGCTCGGCGATTACCGGATCGGGGAGCGTGGATGGGCGCCGATAAGGATCAGAATTACGCCACCCCCGCGCGCCGATCGAGCGAGCGCGCTGCGACCGACGCAAGCGCGCCGATACCCACGCCCCGAAGGGGCGAGCTCGCATGGAGCGTGATCCTCAAACAGAACCTAGGGCGCGGCGCGCGTCGTCATCCACTCGTCGATCACTTGGCCATCCGCGTCCTGCTGCGTGAGGCGCAGCTCGTGGCCGTCGATCTCGATCAACGTGAAGCTGTGCCGCGCATTGTGCCAATGCGCGAGCCACGACGGCCATTGCTCCTCGGGCGCGGGGTCATACAGTCGGCCGCCGCCGGCGCCGGAGATGATGTACGTCACGCCAGCGGTCGCCGGCGCCTCGCCCTGGATGGGCTCGGTGCGCAGGTACATGTGCTCATGCCCGCAAAAGACGACATCCACGTTCGCGCGCTCGATCGCGGGGACCAGGGATCGGCGGATCTTCAGTGAATTCTTATTCGGATGCTTGCCCCAGGTGGTGAACGGCGCATGATGAAACACAACGAAACGCCAGCGGCCCGACGGGCAGTCGGCAAACACCCGCGTGAGCCAGGGCGCGACCTGGCTTTCCAGCGCGGCCTCATCGAGGTTGCTATCCAGCATCACGAGCCGCGCGGCGCCGAAATCGAACCAGTAGTTGTGCTCCGGCGCCAACCCCTCCGGGCCGTTTTCCGGCAGCGCAAACACTTCGCGATACGCGTCGGCCGTCGGCGCGCTGACGTCATGATTGCCCAGACAGGGCCAGAACGAGGTTGACGCGAGCAACGGCGCATAGGGCAGAAAGAACTTGCGGCGGTAGTCGCCGCGGGCCCCACTCGGATAGACCAGATCGCCGGTGTGCACGATCAAATCGGGGTTCGTGGTCGCCATGCGCTTGCCGAGCGCGTACTGCGCGGGCACGCCTTCCCCGCTATCCCCGAACACGAGCATCCGCAGCGGCGACTCGGGTGGCGGCGCCGGGCGCAGGCGGCCGCGCGCGAGCTCGCGGCCGCCGGCCGCAATGACATACTCGACGCCTTCCGCCGGCAGGTTCCGCACGAGCGCGGCGCAGCGGCGACCCTCCGCGGTGATCTCGACCGTCGAACCACCGGCGCCGGGCATTGACGGGAAACGCATCTCACAGGCGTCGTCGCGTGACAGGTACCAGACGACCATCGCCGAGGTCGGCGTGACGTTCTGCACCAGCGGCCCTTCGACCGCGCGCAGCGGCAAGAGCCAGGGCGAGGCGGCGATCAGCGCGAGCCCGACCACCATGAAAATGGCGGCGTTGCGCAGCACGCGAAAACGCCCGCGGCGCCAGCGATCGGCGTCCACGGGCGTTTCAGAATCGTCAGCCTCGAAGTCCGCGCTTGACGGCTCAAGCGTTTGGTCGTTCGGCGCGAACGGCGCGTCGGCCGCCTCTCGCGGCTTCCGCTCGCTTTCGTCGAGTTCGTTCCGACTCGGCTCGTTCAGGCTCAAGGCGCCTACAGCGTCGCCGGGTCCGGCGCGTCCGGGTCGATTCCCAGTTCCTCAATCGCGATCGGCAGTTTGTCGGATTCAAACTGGCCGACGTGCGCGAGCTCGATCAGCGCGTTGTACGCGATGTGGGCCGCGTCGATCTCGAAGAAGCGGCGCAGGTCTTCACGCCCGTCACTGCGTCCGAAGCCACTCGTGCCGAGCGGGCAAATCCCGGCCGGCGCCCAGCGATCCAGCCGGTGCGCGATGGCCTTCATGTAGTCCGTGACGGCGACGACCGGCCACGCCTCGTTCTCCAGCATTTTCGAAATGTACGGCTTGTGCGGCGTCTCGCGCGGATGCAGGCGGTTCCAGCGGTCACATTGCATCGCGTCGCGATACAACTCGTTGTAGCTCGTGACGCTCCACACGTCGGCCGCGACATCATACTTGTCGAAGAGGATCTTCTGGGCGCGGAGCGCTTCGTTCAACAACGGTCCGCTGCCGAACAGGTGCACGCGCGGCTTGCCATCCGCCACATCGCAGGGCCGCAACTTGTACATGCCCCGCAGGATGCCCTCCTCGGCGCCTTCCGGCATTCCGGGCATCTGGTACTGCTCGTTGTACGCCGTGATGTAATAGAAGACGTTCTCGCGCTCCTGATACATGCGGCGAATGCCGTCACGGATAATCACTGCGAACTCGTACGCGAAAGCGGGATCGTACGAAATGCAGTTCGGCACAGTGCTGGCGTGCAGGTGGCTGTGGCCGTCCTGGTGCTGCAGGCCCTCGCCCGCGAGCGTCGTGCGACCCGCCGTCGCGCCGACCAGGAAGCCTTTCACGCGGCTGTCGGCGGCGGCCCAGATGCTGTCGCCGACGCGCTGGAAACCGAACATCGAGTAGTACGTAAAGAACGGAATCGTGTTGATCCCGTGCGTCGCGTACGCGGTGCCGGCGGCATGGAACGACGCCATCGAGCCGGCCTCGGTGATGCCTTCCTCCAGAATCTGACCGTTCTTTCGCTCTTCGTACTTCATCAGCAGGTGCGCGTCGACCGGCTCATACAATTGCCCGGCGTGGGCGTAAATGCCGTAACTGCGGAACAGGGCTTCCATGCCGAACGTGCGGGCCTCATCGGGCACAATCGGCACGATCAATTCGCCGATCGCCTCGTCTTTCAACAGGCGACCGAGCATCCGCATGTAGGCCATCGTCGTGGAAGCGGTGCGCTCGCCGCTGCCCCCATAGAATTCGTCGAAGATCGCGCGATCCGGCGCCTTGAGCGGCTTGCTCACTACTTTGCGTTGCGGCACAGGCCCCCCGAGGGCTTTGCGACGCTCCATCAGATACTCGTGCTCGGCGCTGCCCTTATCAAAGCGGCAAAACGGAGTCTTGGCGATCTCCGCGTCGGTGATGGGAATGTCAAACCGGTCGCGGAACTTCCGCATCTCATCTTCGTTCAGCTTTTTCTGCTGGTGCGTGATATTGCGGCCCTCGCCGGCTTCGCCGAGCCCGTAGCCCTTAATGGTGCGGGCCAGGATGACCGTCGGCTGACCAACGTGTTCGGTCGCCGCCTTGAAGGCGTTGTACATCTTCAGCGGGTCGTGGCCGCCGAGGCGCAGGGTTTGAATCTGCTCATCGCTCATGTCCGCGACGAGATCCGCCAGCTTGGAGTTCGATCCGAAGAATTTCTCGCGGGCGAACGAGCCGGGTTCGACCGAATAGCGCTGCCACTCGCCGTCGACCGTGTTCGCGCAGGCTTCGATCAGGTGGCCATCATCGTCCGCGTCGAAGAGCGGATCCCAGTCCGAGCCGAACAGCACCTTGATCACGTTCCAGCCGGCGCCGCGGAAGGCGGCTTCGAGTTCCTGGATGATCGAGCCGTTGCCACGCACCGGGCCGTCGAGGCGCTGGAGATTGCAGTTCACGAGCCAGGTCAGGTTATCGAGCCCCTCGCGCGAAGCGAGCGTGATGGCGCCGAGACTCTCCGGCTCGTCCATTTCGCCGTCGCCGAGGAAGGCCCAGACGCGCGAGGCGCTGGTGTCCTTCAGCCCGCGGTCGGCAAGGTATCGATTGAACCGCGCCTGATAGATCGACGAGAGCGGGCCCAACCCCATGGACACCGTCGGAAACTCCCAGAAATCCGGCATCAGCCACGGGTGCGGGTAGGACGACAGACCGCCGGTCGGCGCGAGTTCGCGTCGAAACGCCATCAGATGGTATTTTTCGAGGCGACCTTCCAGAAACGCGCGGGCGTAGATGCCCGGCGACGCGTGGCCCTGAAAATAAATCTGGTCGCCGCCGCCTTCGGCGTCCTTCCCGCGGAAGAAGTGGTTGAAGGCCACCTCGTAGAACGTGGCGGCCGACGCGTACGTCGAGATATGGCCGCCGATCCCCTCATACGACTTGTTGGCCCGGACGACCATCGCCATCGCGTTCCAGCGGACGTAGCTCTTGATCCGGCGTTCGATCTCGCGATCGCCGGGATACGGCGCCTGACGCGAGTGATGGATCGTGTTGACGTAGGGCGTGTTCGCGCCGTACGGGACGCGCACGCCATGCCGATCCGCCCAATCGCGGAGCTGGTCGAGCAGGAAGGTCGCCCGTTGGCGGCCGGCGGCGTCGGTGACCGCGGCGATCGACTCAATCCACTCCGCAGTCTCCTGCGGATCCGTATCCGGAATATTCGCAATTCGTAGCATGTCGCGTAGCCTAATCGTTTGGGGTCCGTGCGTCAGTCAGTCAGCAGTATATATCGCGTCTGCGATTGGCGCCGCCCCGCCGGAATCCGCCCTGGCGGTGGGCTCCGGAGCGGGAACGGCCTTGCGACGCGCGGGGGTTGCGCTCAGAATCCCCGGTTTCCGACGCGAGCGGGAGTTTCATGAGCGACCTGGCCGGACGGCGACTGGTAGTGGGCGCGGATCATGGCGGTTATGCCCTGAAACAGCGCATCGTCGAACGGCTGCGCGGCCGGGGCGCAGCGGTTGAGGATGTCGGAACCGGCTCGACCGACGCGGTCGACTATCCGGTCTTCGCCCACCGCGTGGCGCGGGCGGTCGCGGACGGGCGGGCCGAGATCGGCGTGATGGTCGACCGGGCCGGCATCGGGTCGGCGATGGCGGCCAATCATGTGCCGGGCGTGCGCGCGGCGCTGTGCTACGACCTGAGCAGCGCCCGCAACAGCCGGCAGCACAACAACGCCAACGTGCTGACGCTGGGATCGGGATTGATCGGCGAAGACCTCGCGTTTCAGATTCTCGACGTGTTTCTCGAGACGCGCTGTGAAGAAGAGCGGCATCTGCGGCGGGCGGCGATGATCGACCAGCCCGCCCTCGGCGGCGCGGCTTGCGGCTGTGGATCAGGCGGCTGTGGCTGTGGAACGAAACCAACGGACGATATGGACCTTACCCAACAGGACATGGAACGCGTCGCGCGGCGCGTCGCGGAGTTGGCCGGCGCCGCGACGCCGAGCGCGATCAGCGCCTGCCAGTATTGCCAGGCGTGCTTCGAATCCAACCCGGACTTTGTGCGACAACTGGTCGGCGCCGGCGCCAGCCGTGTGGCGCATCAGCCGGGCGCGGGGCGCGTGCCACCCGAACTATCGAAGTACATCGACCATACGCTGCTGAAGCCGGACGCGACGCGGGACCAGATTCTGAAGCTGTGCGCCGAGGCGCGCGAGTTCCGCTTCGCGAGCGTGTGTGTGAATCCGAACTGGGCGCGGGACGCCGCGGACGCGCTGCGGGGTTCCGACGTGAAAGTCTGCACGGTCGTGGGTTTCCCGCTGGGCGCGCACATGCCGGAAATCAAGGCGCTCGAAGCCCGGCGGGCGATTCGCGACGGGGCGCGTGAGATCGACATGGTGATTAACGTCGGCGCGCTCAAGAGCGGCGACGACGATCTGGTCTATCGCGATATCCGCGCCGTGACCGAAGCCTGCCAGGAGTCCCGCGCGATCTGCAAGGTGATTCTCGAAACGGCCCTGCTGACGGATGATGAGAAAACGCGGGCCTGTCTCGCGGCGCGGCGGGCCCGGGCGGATTTTGTCAAAACATCAACCGGTTTCGGGCCCGGCGGCGCGACGGCGGCCGATGTGGCCCTGATGGCGGCGGCGGTGGCGGGCGCGAACATCGGCGTGAAGGCGTCCGGTGGCATTCGAAACTTCCAGACTGCGCAGGAGATGATCGCCGCGGGCGCCACGCGCTTGGGCGTGAGCGCGGGCGTACAGATTATTCAGGAATCGCGCGGCGCGGCGCCGGTCGTCGCGAAAGGCGGCGATCAGCGGTACTAGGCGCAGCGACAGCAGACAGTGTGACACAGCCGCCCTCGGCTGTGATTCCCCGAACCGCGGGTCGCGATCCGCGATGGAGTGATGGATGAGTCAGGTCGAACTACGCGCGTACGTCTTTCTCGACAGCCTCCAGCCGCAGTACGCCGCGTTTCTCGGCACTGTCGCGCAGGGGTTCCTGCCCGTCGCGGGTCAGGCGGCGCTGTACGTCGAGATCTCGCCGGGCATCGAGATCAACCGCATTACCGACATCGCGCTCAAGAGCACGCGCGTGACGCCGGGCATGCAGGTCGTCGAGCGACTGTACGGCATGCTCGAGCTGCATTCCGATTCACAGGCGGATGTGCGGGCGGCCGGCGCGGCGATTCTCAGCGCGCTTGAGGTGCGCGAGGAGGAACGTCAGAAGCCGCAGGTGATCTCCAGCCAGGTGATCCGCAATGTCGACGACTACCAGACGCAGCTGATCAATCGCACGCGGCATGGAAACATGATCCTGCCGGGGCAGACGCTGTATATTCTGGAGTGCGCGCCGGCGGCGTATTCAGCGCTGGCGGCGAACGAGGCGGAAAAAGCGGCAAACATCAACATCCTGGAGGTGCGCTCGATCGGCAGCTTTGGCCGCATGTATATCGGCGGCGAGGAGCGCGACATCGAGGTCGGGTATCAGGCGGCGCTCAACGCGCTTGAGAGTCTGTCCGGACGCAAGTCGGGCAAGGAATAGTCAGCATCAGCGAACGCCGGGCGGCGCGGTCCGGCGAACAACACTTGGCGCGCAAGACCGTAAACACCAGCCGGCCATCGGCTATCAGGAGAATTCGCTTATGTCGGACGCGTTGGGAATGATCGAAACGCGCGGCTTTGCCGCGATGGTCGAGGCGGCGGACGCCATGGTAAAAGCCGCCAAGGTGGAACTCGTATCGTACGAGCGGATCGGCGGCGGCTACGTCACCGCGGTGATTCGCGGCGACGTGGCGGCGGTGAAAGCCGCCTGTGACGCCGGACAGACGGCGGCGGCGCGCGTCGGCGAGATCGTCACCGTGCATGTCATCGCGCGGCCACACACGAACATCGACGCGGTGTTGCCGCTCGGGCGCCAGGAACAGTCGAAAAAGAAGTAGCGCTCAAACGGGCGGTTTTGTGACGCGATGATTGGCTTCGGCTGGAGGCGGCGCCCTTGATATTGGCGAAAGTAATCGGCACGGTCGTTTCGACGCGTAAGACCGACAGCATGACCGGGCTGCGCTTCATGCTGGCCCAGCCGGTCGACCTGTCCGGCGAGCCGAGCGGCGCGGCCGTGGTCGCAGTCGACAGCGTCGGATGCGGGCCGGGCGAATGGGTGCTGTTCGCGACCGGCAGCTCGGCGCGGCAGACCGAAGCGACCAACAATCGCCCGTGCGACGCGGTCATCATGGCGATCGTGGACGAAGTCGAAGTCGGTGGAAAAACACGTTACCGCAAAGGCGACGGAGCGTAACGGATGGCGCTGAGCGATACACAGGTCGAGCAGATCGCGCGGCTCGTCGCGCAGCGGATGGGAACCGCGCCGCCGGTCGCGTGCGGGACGTCCGTTTCGCCGCGGGTCTCGTCCGCGGCGGGCGCGGCGCAGGCGCCCCCCACCGCGCTCGGCGCGTTTCCGACGGTGGACACCGCCGTCGCCGCCGCGCGCGAGGCGTTTGTGGCCTTTGGGAAAACGCCGCTGGCGGATCGCGCGAAGTTGATCGCCGCGATTCGGGCGCTGATGCTGGAACACGCCGAAGATCTGGCGAAGCGCGCCCACGCGGAAACCGGGCTTGGCCGCTGGCAGGACAAACTGGTCAAGAACCGCCTCGTCAGCAGCAAGACCCCGGGCACGGAAGATCTGGCGCCGAGCGCGTACAGCGGTGACCGCGGCCTGACGCTGATGGAGCGGGCCCCGTTCGGTGTCATCGCGGCGATCACACCCTCCACGAACCCGACGTCGACGATCATCTGCAACACGATCGGCATGCTGGCGGCGGGCAACACCATCGTCTTCAACCCGCACCCGAGCGCGAAGAAAGTCTCCGTCCACAACATCGCCCTGATCAATCAGGCGATTCAAGCCGCCGGCGGACCCGCGAATCTGGTGACATGCGTGTCGGAACCGACGATTGAGTCCGCGCAGGCGCTGATGAAACATCCCGGCGTACGGCTGCTGGTGGTCACTGGCGGGCCGGGCGTGGTCCAGGCGGCGATGCTCAGCGGCAAGCGCGCGATCTGCGCCGGACCGGGCAACCCGCCGGTGGTCGTCGATGAAACTGCCGACATCGAGCAGGCGGGTCGCGAAATCGTGCGCGGCGCTTCGTTTGACAACAACGTGATCTGCACCGACGAAAAAGAAGTGTTCGTCGTCCGCAGCGTCGCGGATAAACTGCTCGAAGTGATGAAACGCAGCGGCGCTGTCGTGCTTAACGCGCAGCAGACCCGCCAGCTCGAAGGCGCCATCTTCAAGGAGCGCCGTCCCCCGCCGCAGCAGAGCGTCGTCGATCGTGACCTGATCGGCCGCAACGCGAGTGTGATTCTGGCGAAAATCGGCATGACCGTCGGCGATGACGTGCGCCTGATCGTGATCGATGTCGAGCGTGACCACCCGCTCGTGTGGACCGAGCAGCTGATGCCGGTGATGCCGGTGGTTCGCGTCGCGAGTTGTGACGAAGCGATCGACCTCGCCGTGCAGGCCGAGGGCGGTCGCGGCCACACGGCGTCCATGTTCTCGCGGAACATCGACAAGCTCAGCCGCATGGCCCGCGTGATCAATTGCAGCATATTTATCAAGAACGGGCCGTGCTTCGCCGGATTGGGCGAAGGCGGCGAAGGCTACACGTCCTTCTCGATCGCCAGCCCGACGGGTGAAGGCCTCACCGGCCCGCGCGCGTTCTCGCGCGAGCGGCGCTGCGTGCTTGTGGATCACTTTCGAATCATATGACCGATACGCCCGCGATCGCGATGTATGAATTCGACAGCGTGGCCGACGGCACGCGCGTCGCCGATCGCATGATCAAGCGCGCCCCGCTGACGCTGTTTCGCGCCGGCACCACGCATCCGGGCAAGTATTTGCTGCTCGTCGGCGGCGCGGTGGCCGCCGTGCGCGAAGCGGACGCTGTCGCGCTGGATGAACCCACGGGCGTTGTCACCGATTCCATTGTGCTGCCCGATGCGCATGCCAGACTGCGCGCCGCGATCACGGGCTCCCGCGTCTCGGCGGCAGACGACACGCTCGCCGTGCTGGAGTGCGTCGCGATGCCGGCGCTGGTCGGCGGCGTCGATCGCGCGGTGAAAACCGCGCCCGTCGAGATTGTCGAGCTGCGTCTGGGCGACGGGCTCGGCGGCCGCGGCGTCGCCCAGCTTTGCGGCCAACAGGCGGATATCGAAGCCGCGGTCGAAGCGGCGCTGCGGGCCGTGTCGCCGCGCCATACCGCCAAGCATGCGATCATTCCGCGCCGCGCCGATGCGCTGCGCGCCTGCCTCGATCAAGGCTCGGAGTTCGGCTCATGCTCCTCGGGCGTGTGATCGGCACGGTCGTCGCGACCACCAAGACGCCCGGCTTGACGGGCGTGCCATTGCTGATCGTGCAAGGTCTCGACGGCCGCGGCGCGGATGCGGGCGGCCCCTTTGTCGCCGCCGATGCGACGCGAATGGCCGGCCCTGACACGCTGGTCCTGTACGAGGGTGGACGAGAGGCCGCAATGGCGCTCACGGAAACCTTCGTCCCGGTCGATCATGCCATCATCGGCCTCGTTGCCGCCGTCAGCCGGCCGGACTGGCGCGGTCCACAGGGGTCTGGCGGCTCCGAGCGCGCGGGAGGATCAAAATGATTCTCGGACGTGTCAGCGGGGAAGTCGTGGCTACGATCAAGCATGACTTCTATGTCGGACGTCGCCTGCTGATCGTGGATCGCCTGAAGCCGGACGGATCGGCCGGCAGCGGCTATCTTGTGGCGGCGTCGGCGGTTGAGGCCGGCGTCGGGGATGTCGTGCTGGTCGTCGACGAGGGAAACTCGGCCCGCTCGATCGTGGGCGCCCCGGACGCCCCGCTGCGGTCGCTGGTCGTGGGAATCGTCGATTCGGATGGGATCTCACCGACGTGATCGCTTGCGGAAGTTCCACCAGAACCGCCGCAATCGCCGATGGGCGCGGGGTGTACAAGACAGCGGGTCGGACCGCGCGGAGAGGCGCGGCCGACGGCGAGCCAACTGTAACCGTTTGGATAGCATGGACTTATTGCAATGCCGATAACTGAAGCGCTCCTCAAAAAGGGTCTCGTGACGCCCGAGCAGGTGGACGAGGCCACCCGCGCCAAGACCAATGGCGAGCGGATGGACCAGTTGCTGATTCGCAGCGGCGCCGTCGCCGAGCGGGATGTGCTCGAGGTCTACGCCGAGCAGTTCGCGATGCCGATCGTCGAGGTCGACGAATCCGACGTGGATCGCGAAATCCTGCGGAAAGTCCCGAGCCGGCTGGTGCACAAATACAACGTGATGCCGATCGCCCTGACGCGCAATGGCAAGAGCATCCGTGTCGCCACGTCAGACCCGTTCAACATGTACGCGCTGGACGAAATCCGCTCGGCCGCCGGCTGCCAGATCGAGCCGGTGCTGGCGACGCAACTCGAGATTCACAAGCTGATCAAGACGTTCTACGGCGTCGGCGGCGACGTGATTACCGAGATGGTGGCGGACGCCGGGATTGAGGTGCTCGATGAGCACCAAGTGGATTCCAGCGACATCGACGTGCAGATGGCGCAGGAAGCATCGGTCATCAAGCTCGTCAACGAGATTCTGCTGGAGGCGATCACGCAGCGCGCCAGCGACATTCACTACGAGCCGTACGAGAACGATTTCGCGGTGCGCTACCGCATTGACGGTCACCTGATGCAGGCCAACGTGCCGCCGGAGATTCGTCGCTTCCAGAACGCGGTGGTCAGTCGTATCAAAATTCTGTCGGGCCTGAACATCGCCGAAAAGCGGCTGCCGCAGGACGGCGGCTTCAAGATCAAGGCCAAGGGCAAGGAAATCGACTTCCGTGTCAGCGTGATTCCGATGGCCTTCGGCGAAGGCGTCGTGTTGCGTATTCTCGACAAGAACGCGCTGTCGCTCGACCTGGGCGCGGTCGGCATGGAAGGCGAAACGCTGGAGCGATTCCGCGAGGTGATTGATCGCCCGCACGGGATCGTGCTCGTCACCGGGCCGACGGGTTCGGGTAAGACGACGACGCTGTATTCCTCGCTGGCGACGATCGCCAGCGATGACCTGAAGATCCTGACGATCGAAGACCCGATCGAATATTACCTGCCCGGCATCAATCAGGTGCAGGTGCTGCAAAAGGTTGGTTTGACTTTCGCGCGGGCGATGCGTTCATTCCTGCGTCATGACCCGGACGTGATTCTCGTCGGCGAAATTCGCGACCGCGAAACCGCGGAAACCGCGATCAACGCCTCGCTCACGGGTCACCTTGTGTTCAGCACGCTGCACACCAACGACGCGCCGTCCGCGACTACGCGTCTGATCGACATGGGCGTCGAGCCGTTTCTGATCGCCAGCTCCGTCGAAGCGATCATGGCCCAGCGCCTGGTGCGCCGCATCTGCGACGCCTGCAAGGAAGAGTACAAGCCCGAGCATCCCGAAATGCTCCCGCCCGAATTCGCCTACAAGAAGGGCGAAACACTATGGCGCGGCAGCGGCTGCAAGCGTTGCCGCAACACGGGGTATGCCGGCCGAACGGCCGTGTTCGAGTTGATGACACTGAACGACAACCTGCGCGAATTGATCCTGCAGCGCAAATCCGCCTCGCAACTGGTGCCCGCGGCCCGCGAAGCCGGCATGAAACTGCTGAGCGAAGACGGCTGGCGCCTGGCGCGCAAGGGCGTTACTACCGTCGAGGAAGTTGTCGCCACCACAAAGGTGTAGCCGGAACAAGGTCGCGCGAACAAAGCCCCGCGCCCGGCGCGTGGCACGCCGCCCCCAACCGGTCCACTGCTACCTCGGGCGCGTCGACTCCATTCTCAATCGGGCCGTCGGGTCGACAATCACCTTGAGCTGGCCGACGGCGTGCGTGCCGGGCGGCAGATCCGAATCCACGAGCAACACCGTTCCGGCGCCTTCGATCTTCGCGAGGTCGTCCCGCGACATCCGGCCGGCAATCGCCAGCTTACCGCGCGACAAGCGGGCTCGGCCCGTTACCTTTCCCCCGATGTACACCAGCGCGTAGCTGTCCAGATCCACCGCGCCGGACACGTCCCCGGTAATGACCGCGTTGAAGTAGGATTGGCTGGTGAGGCTGCCGCTCAGGTCGCCGGCGATGTAAGCGGTGGCGTAGCTGCCGAAATACACCTTGCCGCGCATGTCGCCTTCACAGACCAGCGAGGCATAGCTGTCGGAGGTCACCGCGCCATCCGCCTCGATGCCCGCGGTGCACACAATCGAAGCGTCGCTGCCCGCGCGCAATTCGACGCGCAGCGGACCGGTGACATGCAGCGCCGCCGGCGGCGCTGCCAGCGCTTCAGCGCCGTCGAATGTCTCATATCGCCGTGCGGCCGCCTCCACGCGGCCCAGCACGTCAGGGAAAGCGCCCGGCGGCAGGCGATCCACACGCTTCGCATCGAAGCCCGTTATCGGCTCTTTGGGAAACACACTGTCCATCCCGAGCCCGTAGCCCGCGACCGCGACGCGAAACGTTTCGAGCGCCGAATCGAGCGGGCCGGCCGACGGCGCCGCACTCTGCTTGGCCGTCCGGAATTCCGCGGGCAATTCAGACAATGACGCGGGAAACATGCGATCGGTATGGATCACGGCGTCAAAGACGCGGGTCCAGTCGGCCGACATCGGCGAGTAACCAAGCGGCCGCGCCACCCGCGCCTGGCGCAACCAGCCGTCTTCATCGCCGGCGCCGCGAAAGTCGACGAACGAAAACGGCTGATCCAGCTCATGCAGCAACGCGTCGAGGCTGCCCGCCGGGGCCGGTGGCAACGGGCGTTGGCCCGTGAATGGATTGCCGATCTCGCCGTCATAGGCCGTAAACATGACGGCGTAGTAGTCATCGCCGAGCCGTTCATGGGCGACATGCCCCAGCGTCAGGGTCTCCTGGTAGTCAAAGTCCGCGCGCGCCGTATCGATCGTCGCCGCATTTCGCATCAGGTGAAAACTGGCGGCCCACAGAATGATCTTGCGACCGGCGTAATATTCATCCACCAGCCACGCGACGTTCTCGCCCATCCGCTTATCGCGCAAGTTCGTCAGGGCCGGGTCAACCGCCTGTCCGCGCGGTTGGCGCCGGAACTCGTCAAACGCGAGCAGGTTGCCGAGACACTGTTTCGTAAACGCGATTTCGCGCGGCGCGTGGGCGGCGGCGAACGCCTCGCGCTGCTGTTCGATCAACGCGATCAGGTCGCGCACCGCGGCCCGGGCCTGGACGATATCGTCGCCCGGCGCGTCGCTCACGCCGCGCTCCGCGTCGTCGCAGAGTCGCTTTACGGCGTCGAGCTGCGCCTGCGGCGCGCTGACAGCGGCGCGCCCGACGAACTCACGCACATGCCGCGCAAATTCGCCCGCCGCATCGGACGTAGAAAACTGGCAATCGAAGCCCGCGAGCTCCAGCCGCCGGGCCGCGCCGCGCGTCTCGGCGGCGTAGCGAATCGTGTCCTGCACAAACGCGCTGCGCCCGAAGATCGGGAACAACCCGGCCTCGACGGCCTGCTGCGCGCCCCCGCCGGCGCGGACCGACTGGTCCATCCGCCGGCAGTCAAACATGCCGGATTCCCAGACCAGCACATCAAAGCCCATCTCCTGGTGTAGGAAGCGAATCAGCCGGTGTTTGGCGGCGAACGCCGCGCCGTCGCCATGACTCTGCTCGCCGAGGGCGACAACCCGCGCGGTCCCGATGGCGCGCTTGAGCGGCGCGAGATCTTCAAAGTCCTCGTCCATCGGATCGATCGACCGGAGCGGGACGACATGGTCCCGGGCCCATTCAAGTCCAGCGGCCGATTCGGAGGGCTGCCCCAGCACAGCGGGCGTAGCGAATAGAACCATGACCCATGCGTCGCGGATCGAAAGCCTCGTCATGACACCTCCTTGAGATCAGTGCGTGAACGACCAACAAGGTACTGAACCGGCGGTTGTCCGCCATTCCAAATCAGCGGCCCGCTCCGAATCCGCCGCTGGAGGCGGCGTTATGGGACGTCATCTTGCTTGCGGCCGGGTTGAATTTCAGCGAGAAACCGGCGTTTCTGGCCATCTGGACGCCGTTTGCCATGCGGACAGAATCTGATATACTTTCGATCATTAGTAATTATCGAAGGACAGCCATGAACGCCGGGCTTACGCTCGAAGACGAGATCGTTTTCTCGCTGCGCCGGATCATGCGCGGCGTGGACCTCCATTCGCGGTCGCTTACGCAGTCATCCGGACTGACATGGCCGCAGTTGGCGATCCTGCGCACGGCGCGGCGTTTGGGGCCGAGTTCGGTCACGGCTCTGGCAAAGGCCGTTCGGCTCAGCCAGGGGGCAATCACCGGCGTGCTGCAGCGACTGGAGCGTGCGGGCCACATTGAGCGGCGGCGTAACGAGGTCGACCGTCGCGCGTTCGTGATCGCCATTACCCCGGAGGGAGTAGCGCTCATCGACCGGGCGCCATCGCTGTTACAGGATTGTTTTCTTGCCGCGTTGGGCAAGTTGAAAGATTGGGAACGGCACCAGATGCTCGCGGCCCTGCTGCGCATCGCAGAGATGATGGATGTCGAATCACTTGACGTGTCTCCCAGCGACTTGGGCGCGCCGTTCTCGGCGGACCAGCAAGCTGGCGTTCCCGCAGGGTTTGATCAGAGGGAGACATGATGACATCGCAAACACCATCACAGCCGCGCCCCCGTCCACAGAATGGCGCCGCCACAGCGGCGGCCCGCACGGGATTCACACTCGCAATGCCTGCGCCGACCGTGTCGCTCGAACAGGATGCGGAATGGTGCGTCGTGCGCATCGGCGGCGCCTGGAAGCAGATCCGATTTCACGACTACCCGACGCTGTTCTCGATCCCCGGGCTGTATGAAGAAGTCATCTATCGCTGTTTGCGCTGCGAATCGCCGACGGTCGTGACGAATCTGCTGATCGAACAACTCGAAGAGGATGGCGACGATATCAGCGACATTCGGGCGCTCGATCTCGGCGCCGGCAATGGCATTGTCGGTCAGCGACTGCGCCGTCTCGGGGCCGAGTGGGTCGTGGGCGTGGACATTATCGAGGAGGCCGCGCAGGCCGCCGAACGCGATCGCCCTGAGGCCTACGATGACTATCAGGTCGTCGACCTGACAGATCTCGACAGCGAGCAGCAGGCGACGCTGCGCTCGCAGCGGCTCAACTGCCTGGTCTGCGTGGCGGCGCTGGGTTTCGGCGACATTCCGCCTGAGGCGTTCACCGGCGCCCTGGAGCTGATCGCCCCCGACGGCTGGATCGCCTTCAATATCAAAGAGGACTTTCTGACGCGGGCTGACGAATCCGGTTTCGCGGGCCTGCTGCGCCGCATGGAGCGCGACGGCGAGATTCGGATCGAGCGCCGCCGCCGCTACCAGCACCGGCTCGGCACGGACCTGAAGCCGATTCATTACGTCGCGATGATCGCGCGCAAGACCGGCGACTAGGCGGATCCGCCGTTCGTTGATGTCGGGCCGATCGATGTTTCCGAAGCCGCGCGGAGCGCGATCGGCTGCGCTTTTTTTGGATGGGCGCCTTGGTCGCCGCCACTCGGCGACACAGGCGCCCTTCCTGCTCGTATTGGCGCCGCCGCAGCATTTATGGGACAATCATTGTCGTCAACTATTGAAAAAATCGCTGGCGATTCAGCCTCGTTTCGGCCACAATATTCAGAGAGGGTTAGCATGCGTGCTTGTCTGTCGCCGGGCGCCGGGTCGTTGGTTTTTCTGGTTTCCGTCCTGGCGCTGCTGAGCGGCGGCTGTTCGAAGGCGAACCTGGTCGGCGAGTGGCGGATGACGCGCTGCGTGCCGAATCGCGAGGTGTTCAGCTTTGAGCGCATCGCGTTCGCCGAAGGTGGCGCCTACGACGCCAAGTTGTGTCTGGACGGGAGACGGGCGGAGGAAGCGGGACGGTACGATTTTGACGGGTTTTATCTGTACCTGATGCCAAGCGGCGGCGGTCGCCGCAAGTTTGACGCGTATTGCGTCGGGTCGACGCTGGAGATTGGCGACGGCAAGGAACGACGCGCGTATCTGCGAAGGAGCACCCCATGAGCACAACAGCCAAACTCATCCGGCGGCGGGTCGTATTCGGCGGCCGCGTTCAAGGCGTGTTTTTCCGAGCGACAGCCCAGCGATTGTCGGCCCGCTACGAGGTCGTGGGCTATGTGCAGAACCTGCCTGATGGATCTGTCCGCCTCGAGGCCCAAGGCGGCGAGGAGGACGTGACGGCGTTCATCGATTCGGTCTGCCGGCACTTCCGGGACAACATTTCACAGAAGCGGGATGAAGCGATTCCCACGCGTGATGATGAGCGGACGTTTGTAATCTGCTGATCGCCGCCGGCGCTTTTTCCGACTAACACAGATTCCGCAGCCGGGCCAGCGCGCGCGGCGTGCCCGCCAATGTGGGCGTCTCTTCGCCGTGGTATGCGCACAGGTTGATCGGAAAGCGCGCCTGATGCCGGAAGTCCGTGATCGCGCCGCCGGCTTCGGTGACGATCAGCGCCCCCGCCGCGATGTCCCACAGTTTCGGATTGGTCAGAATCGCCGCGTCGAAACGGCCGCTCGCCACCCACGCCAGGTGCAAAGAGGAGCAGCCGAGATTGCGGGCGACACACTGGTCGATGACGGACCGCACGAGTTCAACGCCGACCGCGTGGCGCACGCTCGGGATCGCGGTCACGAGCTTGCCCCGCTCCTCACCGGCGGCGTCCGGGTCAAGCGCCAACGCTTCGCCGTTGGCGGTGGCGCCGAGTCCGAGCGCGGCCGCGTGCATCTCGTCGCGCGACGGGTCGTAGATGGCCCCGGCCAGCGGCGCGTCGTTCAGCATCGCGGCCACCGAGCAGGCGTATAGCGGCGTGCGACGAATGTAGTTGCGGGTGCCGTCGATCGGGTCGATCAGCCACACGACCCGCCCGGCGGGCACGGCGCGGGCGACCGCGCCATTCACCCGTCCGTCCTCAGTCGCTTCCTCGCCGATAAAGACGTCATCCGGCCGCGCGGCGCGAATATGGGCCACAATCGCTTCTTCCGCCGCGCGGTCGATGTCCGTGACTTCGCTGCGATCGGATTTGATGCGGACGTTTTGCGGACGATCGAACGATGCGCGGGCGAGCGCTCCCCCGACCCTGGCGGCGGACATGGCCAGGTCGCGCAGCGCAGCGAGATCAGCGGGCGACAAACCGGCCACTACTGCGCGCAATCCTGCGGCGCGGGAATCAGGCAGATGAACTCGAGCGGCGTGCCTCCATTGTTTCGGAACTGGTGTTCCTCGTTGGCCGGCACCCAGATGATGTCGCCCGCCGCGAATTCCCGCTCGCCCTGGGGGCTATGGGCCACGCCGGAGCCGCGCAGCACGACGATTTCATGCTCATAGTCGTGATGGTGCTTTGGCGTGTAGCCGCCGGGCTCGACCTCGAAGTGCCGCATGTGGAAGTTCCGGGCGTGTTCGGCCGGGCCGATCAGCATCCGCATGCGGGCGCCGGCAGCCCCTTCCATCTCTACGGGCTTCTGCTCGTGGGCTTCGATTTTCTGAACTTTCATGTGGTGACCTCCGCGCAACAACGCCTCTTGTCGTTCCTATTTTAGGGCGATTTGCCGTCGCCGTGGCAGCGGCGGCGATCACAGCGATTTTCGATAGTGAATCAGTCGATTGGCTTCGGTAAAGCCCAGCGCCAGATGGGCCGTGTGACTCACGGCGTTGTCCAGCCACGTATCGGAGGCGATTTCGCGACAGCCCAGCGACCGCCCCCATTGCTCCCCCGCCGCAACCAGCTTGGCGCCGACTCCGGCCCGGCGGTAGGTGGGGATCACCAGCCAGCCTTCGAGATAGGCCACCGGGCCGGTCGCACAGCCGACCGCGTGGGGGTGGATCGAGAATTCAGCAAACCCGACCAGAACGGGCCCGGCCGACGCCGCATCCGGGGCGAACGCGCCGATCGCCAGTTGCCGCTCGTCGGCCACAATCCGCGCGATTTCCTCCGCCAGCTGTTCCGGCGACTCGGTCGGCCACAAAGTGTGCCGCAGCCCGCGCCATGCGCTCTCGTCCGCAACCGTCAAACGACGAATTTCAATCTCACCCACCGTTCCGCGCTCCGACCCAGGCCACAGATAAGCGTATTCGCCCGAACGCCGACGAATCTCTAGAATACTCGCTACGCTGGAGCGATTCCTCAAAGGAGCGATTTCTGGAAGATCGACCGGACACCGCGGGCCGAAAACGCAGCGCCACCGCCCTGCCCGTGCTGGGCGCCGCGCCGAAGGCGCGCGCCAACGGAAAATCGGCCGCGAAGCCCCGCCGCGCGCCGCGCCGCAAGCCGGCCCAGCCGCCGGTGGTTTCGTTCGTGTCACTGGGCTGCGCGAAAAACCTGGTCGACTCCGAAATGATGCTGGGCCAGATCGCGGCCTCGGGGGCGCTGATCAGCGGCGACGAATCGCTGGCGGACACGGTCGTGGTCAACACCTGCGGTTTTCTCGAATCGTCCCGACTGGAAGCCCTTGAGATCATCGAAGAACTCGCCGTGCGCAAGCGGGCCGGCAGCCTGAAGCGCATCGTCGTGGCCGGCTGCCTGGTGCAGCGCGACGGCGACAAGCTGCTGCAGGCCGCGCCGGACATCGACGCGCTGGTGGGCGTCAACAACCGTGATGACATCGTGCAGGCGGTCTGGCGCATGGACCGCGACGCCGGCGTCGATCAGTACATGGGTGACTATCACCGCTTTGAGACACACGCTTGGCACGATCGCGGTCGCCTGCGCCTGACGCCGCGGCACTACGCCTACGTGCGGATCAGCGAGGGCTGCAATCAGAAGTGCACGTTCTGCACGATTCCGTCGATTCGCGGGCCGATGCGCTCGAAGACGCCGGACGAACTGGTCGAAGAGGCGCGCGAACTCGTCGATGACGGCGCGCGAGAGTTGCTCCTGATCGGACAGGACACGACCAGCTTCGGCGGCGATATCGGCGACGAGGCCGGGCTGGCCGGGTTGCTGCGCCGGCTGGATCGCGATGTCGCGGCCGACTGGATTCGGCTGATGTATGTATATCCCTCGGTCATGACCGACGAGATCATCGACGCGATCGCGCAGAGCGAGCGCTTCGTCAAGTACATCGATATTCCGTTGCAGCACATCAACGACCGCATGTTGAAGCGCATGCATCGCCGCGTGACGCGCAAACAGACGGAAACGCTGCTGCGGCGCTTGCGCGACCGGATTCCGGGCGTATCGATCCGCACGACGTTCATCGTGGGCTTCCCCGGAGAAACCGAGACGGAGTTCGCCGAACTGGTCGACTTCGTGAGCGGGGCGGGTTTCGACGCGGCCGGCGCATTCGTTTACTCACTCGAGCCGGAAACGCCGGCGGGCCGGATGCGCGAGCAGATCGCCGACGAAATCAAGCAGGAACGCCATGAGCGCCTGATGCTGGCGCAGCAGGAGGTCGCGCTGCGCGCGGCCCGCGGCTGGATCGGACGCGAAATGGATGTGCTCGTCGACGGCCGCGACGCGGAGGGTCGGACCGTCGCGCGGCATCGCGGACAGGCCCCGGAAGTCGACGCCGTTTGTCTGCTGCCCGACACGCGCGAGCCGGGCGACCTGCTTGACGTGCGCTGCGTCGGGGCGGACGGCTATGACCTGATCGTTGAGGCGGCGGGATGACCTTCACGCGGGCGCTCCGATACGACACCCGCGGCGCCACGCATGTGCTGGATATCCATCGCGACGTGACCGAGGTGGTGGCCGAATCCGGCGTCCGCAACGGGATTTGCGTCGTGCACGTCGTCGGATCGACGGCGTCGATCACGACGACAGAATCGGAGCCCGGCCTCGTCAACCATGACCTCAAGGCCTTCTTCGAACGCATCGCCCCGGAAGGCGGCTTCTATCAACACGAAGCGACATGGGAAGATGACAACGGCCACGCGCATGTGCGGGCCTCAGCGGTCGGCCCGTCGGTTTCCCTTCCCATCATGGACGGTCGGCTTGCGGTCGGCACGTGGCAACAGGTCGTGCTGATCGACTTCGACACGCGCCCGCGCCAGCGGCAGGTCATCGTGCAGATCGTCGGCGACGCGTAACCGGCGCCCCCCGCCTTACTTCATCACTGAACAAGAAAAGCCGTGGGCATCGCGTCGTTGTTCACGACGCAAGGCTCCACGGCTTTCCCCTGGAGGGAGGAAGCACACTATTCATCGCGCAGTCAGGCGGCGGTTTCCGCCGGCTCGTCCCGCGTCGCAAACACATCACGCAGCTTCTCGAGCGCACGGTTCTGAATCTGACGGATGCGCTCCTTGGTCACACCGAATTCCTCGGCGACCTGGCGCAAAGTCTTCATCGGCGTATTCGGCGGCGCAGTCTCCCGCGAGCCAAGACCGAAGCGCTCGGTCAGAATCCGCTGCTCAGTCGGCGTCAACTCCGCCACGTTCTGCGCCAGCAGAAAGCGGAGATCGTCCACGCTCTCGTCGTAGTCGCGCACGCGGACAATGTCGTCGTTGTCGCCGCGCTGCAGATCCGGGTCATACTCGACCGGGAACAGATTGCGATGCCGCGTGTTCAACATCGCCAGGCGCGACAGGCTCGTCAGGATCGCGCGGCAGGCGTAGGTGCTGAACTTGAAGCCACGCGTCACGTCAAACTTCACGACGGAACGCATCAGCGCCAGGTGGCCCTCGCTGATCATCTCGGGGAACTCCACCCCGCTGTGCTTGAAGCGTTCGACCATCGCCGGCACAAGACCCAAGTTGGCCTCGACAATCTCGTTTCGCACGCTTTCGCTCAACTCGTCCCAGTCAAGCAACTCGCGCATCGCGCTCGCCGTCAGTCGGCGATTCGCGAACTTGGTCAGCACGCGCATCACGCGATAGCGGGCGTAGTTGTAGCGCAGAAAGCGGTCCTGCTCCTCGGCGACCGTCAGCGTCGGATACGGCGAGTTCATCTTTCGCTTCGTCATCTCGACGATGCGCGTGTCAGAGAGCGGAGAAAACCGCTGTTCGCCATTCCGTCGGCCAAACTGCGGAATCGTCACACACTCCACCGGCTCGACCAGCAAGTGCTCCAATCGCTCGCGGCGATCTTCGGAAAGCGCGTTCACCGCATTCGCGTGCGGGCGCTGCACCATCGGGTCGACCTTGCGCAGGACGGATGGGCCGACATCGGCAAAAATTTTCGTCATGGATACAGCCATCGTCCGTTCCTTTCTGGCGATCCGCTCGACATCCCTGCGAACGATCGCGTAACGGTAGTACGGCGGGCGCCGCCGCCGGTTCGCCCGAAATTCGGCGATTGGGGGCGGGTTTGCCGTGGGGGAATCACGACTGCGGTCGGTAGGTCCCCCACGCCGGGCGGACAGCGTCCCGTCCACCCTTGTATATACGTACCTAAGCGTTAGACGGATTACACCCATTCCAGGTGCGCGCTTTTTTTGGAATAAAGACCAAAAAAAAGAAGAGGGCGCCTCGATAGGCGCCCTCTATACGTCTCATGGATTCGATTGTTCCGGCTGTTACGGACAGTCGGAGCCGAACGCCGCGAGCAGCCCTGCCAGGTCCGCCAGATCGATGCACGGATCGCCGGAAATGTTCGCGTCGGGGTTGTAGTTAGCCCCGCCCGGGCATTCGCCGAAAGCGGCCAACAGGCCGGCCAGGTCGCCCAGGCCGATCGTCCCGTCATTATCGACATCTTCCGGACACGGGTCCTCGTCGCAGGCGGAACAGATCGAGTCCGCTCCCTGCCAGGTCCCGGCCACCGCGCATTCGGATTCGGTCAGAACCAGGCAAGCGCCGGTCGAGAAGCAGCACGCGCCTTCCGGCTGCGGGCAAACCACGCTGCCGCAGGACGTGCCATTGCCGCGGAATGTGCCGTTCTGGGTGGCGCAGCTCTCCGGAGAAACCGGGCCGACACAGGAGCCGTCCGGCAGGCAGCAGGCGCCCATCGGATTGCAGACAAACGTGGCGCAGTTAGAACCGGCCGGGCCCGGCGTGCCGCCGGCGGCGTTGCAGTCCGGCGCGGAAAGCGCGATGCAACCCATCGGGAAGCAGCACGCGCCTTCCTGCACTTCACACTCGACAAATTCGCAAAGCGTGCCGTCGCCTTGGTACATCCCGCCGTTGGCCCCGCAATCGACCGTTGTTGTCAGTTCGCAGGTTCCGTTCGGCATGCAACACGCGCCAACGCCCGGCGTACACGACACGGGCCGCCAGCGCACGCGCAAGATCCAGTCGCCACTGGGCGTGCAAGTCATGCCCGGGTTGCCCGGCAGCGTGTCGAAGTTCTGCCATCCCGGAGGGCAACCAACAAAGCCGCAGTCAATCGGGTTCAGCCAGTTCTGGGAGCCCGAGGCGACGCCGCTGGTGTCGGTCGTCGGAAAGGCGTTTCGCGCCGAATTCGGGTTAAAGCACTGGGTCGGCGGAAAGTGATGCTGATCAATTCGGAATCCGACGGAAAACGTGTTGGAGCCGTCATTCGCCACGACGATCGGAAACGGATCGTTCGGGTCGACCTGCAGCGAGTAGACGACGCAGTTGTTGCCGGGGCCGATTGACAAGGCCGGGATGTCGCCGGCGCCGGACGAGAAAGTCGCCACCTGACCGGTACCCGGGTTGCCCTGCCACGCGAAGAACGACAACTGCGTGGTCGTGGTCTCGATCGTATTGGACGTGCCGAACATCAGCTCAGCCGCCTCGATGATGATGGGAAACTGGCCGGCGGGAATGGTGTAGGAGCCGGCGACGATCTCGCCCTGGGCAAACCCGGCCTGCACCGTGCAGGAGCCGGCGCCGGAGAAAGCGGCGTCGGTATGCGTCGAGGTCTGCGTGCATTGGCCGCGGTCCGCGATCGGATCGGGGTTCTGATTTCCCGTCGGCGCGCGCTGCACGCGCACCTTGGCAACCTGCACCGGCACTTCGCGGACGCCATCGTGTGGCTCGCCTTGGGCCAGCGCCCCGGCGGGGACGAGCAAAAGACCGATGCCGCCGAGCGTGGCGACCGTGAAAGCGTGGCATCTCCGTCGCATGTGCGTTCCTCGTTTCGGAAAAGTGATCGCGCTGCGCCTCCCCCGCGCGTGACGTGCCATCGGGCGCAACGCATAGTCATTCCAATTGTTACAGGCGCCGGGCCGGGTTTCAATCGAAAACTCCCCGTGATCGCCGCCCTTTTTGCGCCAACAGGCGAGGTCCATGCTACCCGCAACGAGGGCGTGTTGCTCGGGCGTTTTTATCGGAAGGTCACGATGCGCGGATCACGGCTGACTTGTTTTCCGACGATCAAAGAAATAGGATGAAAAAGCGTATGACCATGACCCGCCCCATTTTGTCGCTGATGACGCTGGCCGCGGCGCTGCTGTTCGCCGCGCCGCGCGGGGCATTGCCGTGCATCAGCGGGACGTGCGCGGTCGCGGGTCATGCCGCCGCCGAAAGCGAATCGGAGACCCCCAGGGCCTGCTGCCAGGCGCCGACCAGGCAGACGCCGGAGGCGCCGACCTCCCCGCTCACGCCAATCCCATGCGAGTGCCCGCCCGGCTGTCCGTCGGTTTGCGGGGCGAAGATTTTCTGCACGGTGTCATCTGACATCACGCGTATCATCCGCGAAGCGCCGCCGATAGTGATCCCGGACGCGGCCCAGACCTGTCCGGCGAATCCGAATCGCGGCGACGTTTTTCACCCTCCGCGCGCATAACTCCACACGACTCCTGACCTGAGTGAACGGCGATGCGCCTTGCGCTGTTGCGCGCGCATCGTCCCTGTGGAAACGACGTGGAGAATTCCTGTGACTACAGATATTTCGCGCCTGCGCCGCGACGGACCACGCTCCGAGCCCGCGCTTGCGCCCCCGCGGCCGCGCTGGATGACGCGCGTCGTGGTCCCCGGATCGATCATCGCGCTCGCGACGGCGCTGACGCTGTACGCGGCCGCCGACACGCTGCGCCCCGCGGCGCAGGTGCGCGTCGAGCCGGTGGTCGTCAAAACTGATGTCGCCGGCGCGGCGGCCGGCGAAGTCGTCGTCCAGGCCCCGGGCTGGGTGGAGGCCGATCCGTTCGCCGTCGCGGTGACGGCGCTGGCCGATGGCGTAGTGGAAGAAGTGCTGGTGCTCGAGGGCCAAACGGTCGAAGCCGGCCAGGTTGTCGCGCGGCTGGTACGGGAAGACGCGCAAATCGCGTTCGATCGCGCCGCGGCGGAAACCCGCGCGGCGCAGGCGGCGCTCGCCGCCGCCAACGCGGCCCACGCCGAGGCCACCAGCATGTGGGAATACCCGACAGAACTTCGGCGGGCGGTGGATTCGGCCCAGGCGCGCCTGGCGCAGCGACGGGCGGCGCTGCAGCGCTGGCCGGCCGAACTGGCGCAGGAAGAAGCCCGCGCGGTCTTCATGAACGCCGAGTATCAGCGCCTCGCGAAACTCGGGCAGGCGCAGCAGGTCGGTGAAATCGAGCTGATCCAGGCGCGGCAGGCGAATGAGGCGCAGCTAGCGATGGTCGAGGCGTCGCGCCTGCGCAAGCCGATGCTCGAAGCCGAAATCGCCGAGCTTGAGGCGGAACTGGCGGCGGCGGACGAGAACCTGCGTTTGCGGATCAGCGATACGCGCGCTGTGGCGCAGACTGCCGCGGATGTGGCGCAGGCCGAGGCCGCGCTGCTGGCGGCCCGGGCGAACGAAGCGGAAGCCGCGCTGCGGCTGCAGCGGATGGACGTGCGATCGCCGGTCGCCGGCATCGTGATGCTGCGGCTGGTGGAGCCGGGCTCGAAAGTCATGTTGCACATGGACGATCCTCGCTCGTCGCAGATCGTGCGACTTTATGACCCGCAGCGGCTACAGGCGCGCGTGGATATTCCGCTGGTTGACGCTGCGAAAGTCGGCGTCGGCCAGGCGGCGGAAGTGGTGGTCGACGTGCTGCCGGATCACGTCTTCAAGGGCCGCGTGTCGCGGATTGTGCCGGAAGCGGACGTGCAGAAGAACACGTTGCAGGTCAAGGTCGCGATCGAAGATCCGATTCCGGCGATCCGCCCGGAGATGCTGGCGCGGGCCCGCTTCTTCGCCGCGGCGCGCGAATCCAAACCCGACGGCGGCGGGTCGATTGAGCAGGTATTCGCGCCGGAGCGGGCAATCGATGGCGCCGGCGACGCCGCGCATGCCTGGGTCGTGGATCAGCAGCGCAATCGCGCCGCGCGGCGAGCCGTGCGCGTCGGCCGCGGCGCGCTGGACGGCTGGGTACGGGTCACGGATGGCCTGCGTCCCGGCGATCTGGTCATCGTCGACCGGCCCACCGATCTGGCTGATGGCGATCGCGTGCGCTATGAGGAGGCCCGGCCATGACGCTGGTGGAAGGTCGCGGCCTGACGCGTGTATATCGCAAGGGTCAGAACGAGATTCGCCCGTTGGACGGACTGGATATCGATGTCGATCGGGGCGATTTTCTCGCGCTGATGGGGCCATCCGGCAGCGGAAAGACGACGCTGCTCAACCTGATCGCCGGGATTGATCAGCCAACCGAAGGCGCCCTGAAAGTCGCGGGCGAAGACATCGCGCGGATGAGTCGCAGCCGTCTCGCCGCGTGGCGCAGCCGCAACATCGGTTACATCTTTCAGCTCTACAACCTCGTGCCGACACTGACGGCGTATGAGAACGTCGAGCTGCCTTTGCTGCTGCAGTCGCTGTCGCGGCGGGATCGTCATCAGCGCGTGGCGCTGGCGCTGGAGCTGGTGGGTATTTCGGACCGCCATGACCACTACCCGCGCCAACTCTCCGGCGGGCAGGAGCAGCGGGTCGCAATCGCCCGCGCAATCGTGACCGATCCGGAAATCCTCGTGGCCGATGAGCCGACCGGCGACCTCGACGGCGACAGCGCGACGATGATCATGGAATTGCTGCGGCGTCTGAATCAGGAGCTGAACAAGACGCTGATCATGGTCACGCACGATCCGGGCTCCGCCGAATACGCGAGGCACATATTGCGCCTGGAAAAAGGGCAACTGATCGACGATCCGCGCCTGTCCGGCTCCATGCCGGCGCGTGTCGAGGCCGAAGAGTCCGTTATGGAGGGTCGCGCATGATCGCGCCAAAACATATTCCGTATGTCGTGAAGCAGATCATCCGGGCGCCATCGCGCAGCCTGCTGACCATCGGCGGCGTGGCGGTTTCGATGTTTCTGTTCGCCGGCGTGCAGTCGATGCAGGCCGGGGTCGAGGCGGCGACGCGCACCCGCAGCGATGACACCACGCTGGTCGTCTATCGCAAGGACCGCTTCTGCCCGCTGGCCAGCCGCATGCCGCAATCGTACGAGCAGCAGATCCGACAGATTCCCGGCGTCGAGTCGGTCGTGCCGATGCGAATTGTCGTCAGCAACTGCCGCACCAGTCTGGATGTCGTGACATTTCGCGGCGTGCCGCGCGACCAGTTCGTCAGTGAATACGCGCCGAAGCTGACGTTTGTTACCGGCTCGGTCGAGGAATGGGCGCGGCGCAGCGACGCGGCGCTGCTGGGCGAAACGCTCGCGACGCGACGCGGCCTGCGCGTCGGCGATCGGTTTGAGGCGGTGGGGATTACCGTCTACGTCGCCGGTGTGATTCGTTCGGACGAACCGCAGGACGAGAACGTCGCGTATGTGCATCTCGATTTCCTGCAGTTCGCCTCCGGCACGCGCTCGGGTGGCATCGTGACCCAGTTCAATGTCCGCGTGCAGGAGCATGGGCAAATGGAATCGGTCGCGAAAACGATCGACACCTATTTCGCATCCGGACAGGACCCCACCTATACCGCCGCTGAGAAGGCGTTCGTCGCGCGGGCCGCGACGGATGTGCTGGAGATCGTCGGCTTCATGCGCTGGCTGGGGTGGGGCTGTTTGGCGGCGGTGCTGGCGCTGGTCGCCAACGCCATTGTGCTCAGCGTGCAGGACCGCATCCGCGAACACGCGATCCTCCAGACGCTCGGCTTCTCCAGCGGGTTGATCGCGCGCCTGATTGTCAGCGAAGGCGTCACGCTCAGCCTGATCGGCGGCGCCGCCGGGTGCGCTGTCGCCGTGGCTTTCCTGGCGACGAGCGGGTTCGCGCTGTCGGTCGAAGGCCACAGCATTCCGGTCATGGCGACGAGCGATGTGCTGCTGACCGGCGTGCTGATCGCGAGCGTGGTGGGCGTGCTGGCCAGCCTGGCGCCGGCGATTCAGGCGGGTAGACGCGACATCGTGTCGTGTTTCCGTGCGGTCTAGGACGGCGACCATGCGTTTATTGCCATTTGAGTATGCGGTTCGCAATTTGGGACGCTCGCCCATCCGCCTGGTCGCCAGCGTGCTGGGCGGCGCGCTGGTGGCGCTGCTGGCGCTATCGGCGGGCGGCTTTGTGCGCGGCATGGAAAAGAGCCTGCGCGTCAGCGGCGGCGAGCGCAACGTCATGTTGCTGGGCGCCGGCAGCGAAGAAAGCGTCGAGCGCAGCGAAATCCGCCCGAATGTCGGCACGCTCGTTTCCGGCAGTGTCGCGGGCATTCGAGAGAGACTGGGCGTCGCGTATGTATCGCCGGAAGTGCACGTGGCGATGGTGATGCGCACAGCGCCGGAAGATGAACGCGAATCGCAGGCGATCCTGCGCGGCGTGACCTCGGCCGCATTTCTGGTCCATCCACAGGTGCAGATCATTGCCGGGGCAGCGCCGCGTCAGGGCGCATACGAGGTCATGGTCGGCCAGCTGACGGCGACGCGGATGGGTGTTGAGCCGGGCGATCTCGCCATCGGGCGCCGGCTTTGGTTCGATAACCACGCGTGGACGATCACCGGTCATTTCGCCGCGCCGCAAACCGTGATGGACGCGGAAATCTGGATTCCCCTCACCGACTTGCGCGTTTCGACGCGACGCGAAACGATCTCTTGCGTGGTACTGACGCTGGACACGGCGACGTTGGACGATGTGCGGATCTGGGCGGCGCAGCGGCTTGATCTTGAACTCGTCGCGATTCGCGAATCGACGTACTACGCCAGCCTGCTCACGTTCTACAAGCCGGTGCGCGTGATGGTGTGGGTCGCGGCGGCGCTGATCGCGCTGGGCGGGCTCTTCGGCGGGCTGAATACGATGTACGCCGCGTTCGCGACCCGCGTGCGCGAAATCGGCGCGCTGCAGACGCTCGGATTTCCGCGCCGCGCAATCATCCTCAGCTTTCTGCAGGAATCGACGCTGGCGATGACGGCCGGCGCGATCGGCGCGTCGCTGCTGGCGCTGTGGCTGCTGGACGGCACGGCCGTCCGCTTTTCGATGGGCGCGTTTGCGATCACAATCGACGCGCCCGTGTTACTGCTTGGCCTGCTCAGCGGCGTCGCGCTGGGAGCGATCGGCGTGATTCCGCCATTGTGGCGCTGTCTGCGGCTGCCGATCGCCGAAGCGATCCGCATGACATAGGTGTGTGAAACTACTTTGGATTGATCCACTTGAAAGGAAAGCGATGAAACGTAGTGATCTGATGATTGGCGGCCTGATCGTGGGCGGGTTGGGGTTGATCGCCGGCTGTGAATCGAAGCCGGCCAAGTCCACCAATGGCGCCTCTTCCACAACACAAAACAGCGGCGGCGCGACGCCAGCCGCGACGCCGTCGGCCACCGTGAGTCTGCCGACGGATCTGTTCGTCGAGGCGGCGCCGCCGGATGCGCGCGGCGTAGGCGAGCTCAAGGCCGATGCGCAGGCGAGCGGGTCGATCACGATCACCGGCAAGGTTGGCGGGCGCGTCAATCCGTTTGTCGAGGGCGCGGCGATCTTTGTACTCACCGACGGCGCCCTCAAGTCCTGCACGGACCTGCACCCGGGCGCCTGCGAAACGCCATGGGATTACTGCTGTGAGCCGAAGGATTCGCTGATGGCCAACACGGCGACGATTCAGGTCGTCGACAAGGACGGCAAGCCGCTGCGCACGAGCCTGGAAGGCGCGCACGGGCTGATCGGGCTCGCGACGGTAACGGTCGTGGGGACGATCGCTGAGAAAGGCGACGATCTGCTGATCGTCAATGCCGAGCACATTCATGTGACGCCGAGCGCGGGCGGGTAGCGGCGGCGCCCTCGAACTCTCAGCCGGCGATGATTCCGCGGGGAACGGCGGGCGCGCCTACGCCGACTGCCGCATGCGCTCGGCCAGCGCCGCCAGTTCCTCGGCGTTCGCCTGTCGCGGGTTCCAGCGGTAGCCGAGCCCGTCGCCGGCGGCGCGCGGGATGATGTGGAAATGCACGTGCGGCACTTCCTGGCCGGAGACGGAACCGTTGTTCTGCAGCACGTTGTAACCCGCGCAACCCACCGCGGCCATCACGCGCCGGGCGACGATGCCCAGCGCCCGGCCGAGCGCCGCCAGATCATCCGGCGGCAGCGCGTCGATGCGCTCGGTCTCGCGCTTGGGCACGACCAGCGTGTGCCCTTCGGCAAGCGGATTGATGTCGAGGAATGCGATAACGGCATCGTCTTCAAAGACGATGTGCGCGGGGATTTCCCTTCGGACAATGCGGGTAAAGATCGAACCGGAAGCGCTCATTGCGCGCCGCCGTCCATTATTCGCTGTCGCCGCTCTCGGCCGCGGACTTGGCGGGCGCCGATTTGGCGGGAGCCTTTTCGGCGCCGCCGCGATGACGGCGACGGCGGCTGTCCTTGCCGGCGTAGAAGTCGTAACGCAGACGAGCGCGGCGCTTCCGCGGCGTCTTGTCGGACACCGACTTGCGCGGGGCGTCGTCCGGCGAGACGATTTCGAGAATCGCGAGCGGCGCGTTGTCGCCCAGGCGACGATCGGCCAGTTTGATGATGCGCGTGTAGCCGCCGCTGCAGCCGCGCTTCTCATTGCGCTCGCGGATCTTGCTGGCGACGGTGGTGAAGAGGCGGTGGACAATCGATTCGGCCGTGAACTTCACGCCGGGGCGCGTGGTCGATGCGCGGTAGCGCCGGCCGGAGCGCGAGCGCAGGACCAGCTCGCGCTTGGCGTCGGGCAACGCGTCATAGTCCTTGCGATATTCGGCCGGAATCACCGAGCGATCATTCATCATCGCAATCGCCCGCTGGCGCGCGGCGAGGCTGCCGTCGAGCGCGAGCGTGATCAGCTTCTCGGCGAAGACGCGCACCACGCGGGCCTTCGGCACCGTCGTGCGCAAGCGACCATGCTCGAACAAGCTCTGGGCCATGTTGCGGCGCAGGGCGAGCCGGTGCTCGCGCGTGCGGCTCAGTCGTTTTCCAAATACCGCGTGACGCATGTTGCGATTCCTTACAGCGGAGCGGGCGCCATGCCGACCTCGGCGGACGTCATGCCGAGCGAAAGGCCCCACTGGGTCAGTTTCTCATTTACCTCGTCGAGCGAGGTCTTCCCGAAGCTGCGCAGCGACAGCAACTGGTTCTCGGTCATCTGCACCAGCTGACCGACGGTCTGCAACTGGGCGGCTTCGAGGCAATTGCTCGAGCGCACCGACAGGTTCAACTCGGCCAGCGGCCGATCCAGCTTGCTGCGAAGCTCATCGTCAATCGGCGCGCGGCGTCCACCCTCGATCGGGGCGCCGGCGGCCGCGAACATGTCGCCCATCTCGTGATACTGCACGAACGGGTTGAGGTGCTTCCGCATGATCTTGGCGGCCTCGACCAGCGCGTCCTCAGGCGTGAGCGTGCCCTTGGTCCAGACTTCGAGGATCAGGCGGTCGTAGTTGGTGCGCTGACCGACGCGTGTTTCTTCGGTGCGATAACGAACGCGGGTCACCGGCGAGTAGAGCGAGTCAATCGCCACCACGCCGAGTTCCATGTTCTCGTCGATGTTCTCCGCCGCCGGCACGTAGCCGCGGCCCTTGTTGACCGTCAGTTCGGCCACAAAGCGGACATCTTCGGAAAGGGTGGCGATGTGGTGATCGGGGTTGATCACCAGGATCGACGGGTCGCACTGAAAATCGGAACCCTTGACCGGTCCGGGGCCCTTTTTGTCGACGCGCATCGTGCGCGGCTGATCCGCGTCCAGATCCACGACGAGCGACTTGATGTTCAGGATGATGTCGGTGACATCCTCAAAAACGCCCTTGAGAGAGCAAAACTCGTGATCCGCGCCGGCGATCCGGGCGTGAGTCACCGCTGAGCCCTCAAGGCTAGAAAGCAGAATGCGGCGCAGGCTGTTGCCTACGGTCGTGCCGAAGCCGCGCTCAAAGGGCTCCACCACAAAAGAGCCGTAGGTCGCGGTCGCGGTTTTCTCATCCTTGACCACCCGCGTCGGAAGTTCCAGGCCACGCCATCGAATTCGCATCGGTGTTCGTCTCGCTCAACCAGTTCGCAATTCGCCAATAAACAACGCGTCAGTTGGTTCAGTATCCAGCGGCTACCGCGAGCAGAACTCGACCACCAGCTGCTCTTCGACCGGGATGATCACGTCGTCCCGCGAGGGAAGCGCGATCACGGTCGCCTGCAGTTTGGTCGGGTCCACTTCCAGCCAGGCCTGCTGCGGCGGGTACGGCACACCCTCGATCAGCGCCATCTGGGCCTTGGCGTGCTTCTGCGACTTTTCGCGCGGGTGAATCGAAATGCGATCTCCGACTTTCACCTGATAACTCGCGATGTCGACCTTATGGCCGTTGACCAGAATGTGCCCGTGCGCGATCGCCTGACGCGAACCGCGCCGGCCGGCGATCAGCCGCGTCTTGTAGACCACGTTGTCCAGTCGACGCTCCAGCAGGCGCAGCAATTCGATGCCGGTGTTCTCGCGCGAGCGCTCCGCCTTCTCAAAGTAGCGACGGAACTGCTTCTCGAGCACGCCGTAATAGCGTTTGACCTTCTGCTTTTCGCGGAGGCGCTTGGCGTATTCGCTGGCCTTGCCACGCCGGAAGGCGTGCATGCCCGGCGGATAGTTCTTGTACTCGCGCTCCAGCGGGTTCTTGCCCGACTGGTCGCGAATCGGCTTGAGCATCAGGTTGACGCCTTCGCGCCGCGAAAGCCGCGTCGACGGGCCGATATGACGGGCCATGGGCTAGACCCTCCGCTTCTTGCGAGGACGGCAGCCGTTGTGCGGAATCGGCGTGACGTCTTCGATGGACTGAATCCTGACACCCGCGGCCTGCAGCGCGGTGATCGCGGACTCGCGACCGGCGCCAGGCCCCTTTACACGCACGTCCATTTCGACCACGCCGTTCTTCTTCGCTTCGTGGGCGCAGTACTGGGCGGCCCGCTGCGCGGCGAAAGGCGTGCTCTTGCGAGCGCCGGTGAACTTCTTTTCACCGCCGGCGCCCGGAACCGAGCCCGACGACGCCCAAGCGATCGTGTCGCCGTTGACGTCGGTGATCGTAATGATGGTGTTGTTGAACGTGGCTCGAATATGCGCGACCGCTTTCGCGATGTTGCGCTTCTGCCGCCGTTTTCCAGATTTCGCCAAGACTTCGTCTCCCGCGGCTTACCGCATTTCCTTGATGCTCTTCTTGCCCGCGACCGTCTTCCGCGGGCCCTTGCGTGTACGGGCGTTGGTCCGTGTCCGCTGCCCGCGCACCGGCAGGCCGCGAATGTGACGCGTTCCGCGATAGCAGCGGATGTCGCGGAGGCGGGCGATGTTCTGCGCCACCTGCCGCCGCAACGTGCCCTCGACCGTGTAGTCGGCTTCGATGATGTTGGCGATCCGGCTGACTTCGTCTTCGGTCAGCTTTCCGGCGCGCACCGCCAGATCGATCCGGGCCTTTTCCAGCACTTCCTTGGACCGGAACGGACCGATGCCGTAGATGCGCGTCAGCGCCACATCAATGCGCTTGTCCTTGGGTACGTCTACGCCGGCGATACGAGGCATGCGGTTTGTCTCCTAGCCCTGCCGCTGCTTGTGACGCGGATCCGTGCAGATCACGCGCACGACGCCCTTGCGCCGGACAATCTTGCAGTTTTCACAGATGCGCTTCACGCTGGTTCGTACTTTCATGTCTTTGTTCTCCGTCTCGACCGCGCTACTGATCCGCGGGGCCGGTCAAGACGCGGACGCCTTTTTCCGTCACCGCCACCGTGTGCTCGAAATGCGCCGCCAGCGACCCATCCCGCGTCACCACCGCCCAGCCGGCGCGGCCCACCTGCCGCGTCGCCGCGGCCCCGGCCGTCACCATCGGTTCGATCGCGACGACCAGCCCCGGCGCCAGCCGGAAGTCGGAGTCGGGATCGACATAGTTGGGCACCTTCGGCTCCTCGTGCATCTCGCGGCCGATGCCATGCCCAACGTAATTCCGCACAACGCCGAAACCGGCGTCCTGCACAAAACTCTGCATCCGTCGCGCGACCTTGCTCCACGCCAGCCCGGGACGCATCTCGCGAATCGCGAGGTCCAGCGCGCCGCGCGTCACATCGAGCAGCTGCGCGGCCCGCGGCGACACCTGGCCGATCGCGAACGTCCGCGCGTGGTCGCCGCAGTATCCCTTCAGACGCACGCCGCAATCGATGCTGACGATGTCGCCCTCCACCAGGGCGCGGTCATTCGGAATCCCGTGCACGACTTCATCATTCACCGAGGCGCAGATGCTGGCCGGGAAGGGAAACTTCGCCGACGGATGCTCTACACCCAGAAACAGGGCCGTCGCGCCCGCCTCGCGAATCCGGCGGTCAGCCACGGCGTTCATCTCGTTCGTCGTCGCGCCCGGCAGGGCCATCTTCTCGATCTCATCGAGAATCGACCGCACCAGGAGCCCGGCCGCCCGCATCAGTTCAATCTCGCGGGCCGATTTCAGCACGATGCGCGAAGTCGCCGACGTCATTACCTCACCAGCGACCGTACGATCGCGTCAATCTCATGCTCAACAACGTCCGCCGACGCCGACGCGTCGATGCCGCGCAACAAACCGCGTTCGCCGTAATACCCGATCAACGGCGCGGTCTGCTCGCGATACGTCTTCAGCCGCGTTTGGACGACCGCTTCGCTGTCGTCCGCCCGCTGGATCAGCGTCCCGCCGCACCGGTCGCACTGCCCGGCCACCTTCGGCGGGTGGAATCTGGTATTATAAGTCCGTCCGCAATTCTTGCAAACGAGGCGGCTCACGATCCGTTCGATGATCGACGCGTCGTCAAGCTGGAAGTCCAGCACAGCGTTCAGTTTACGCCGCCTTTGCTTCAGGCCGGCGTCCAGCGACTCCGCCTGCGGCACGGTGCGCGGGAAGCCATCCAGCAGGAAACCCGCGTCGGCCGGAATCCGGTCAATCCCGGCCAGCATCACGTCCGTGATCACTTCATCCGGCACCAGCCCGCCCGACTCCACAAACGGCTTGGCCCGTCGCCCGATTTCCGTGTCCTCGCGAATCTCCTCGCGCAGGGTATCGCCACTGGAGAGCGCCTGCAGCCCATGGGCGGCGCTCAGCCGGGCGGCCTGGGTGCCCTTCCCGGTACCCGGGGGCCCCATGAACACAAGGTGAACCGCAGCCAACGATCAACGCCCCTGCTGCTCCTGCGAGAGGAATCCCGCGTAATTTCGCATTACGAGGTTGGCTTCGATCCGTTGAACCAGGTCCAACGCGACGCTGACCACGATCAGCAGGCCGGTTCCGCCGAGGAACGCCGACACGCCGAACGGAATTCCCAGATAGCTCGATACGATTGCGGGAATGACGGCAATCACCGCCAGGAAGCCGGCGCCGACGTACGTGACGCGCTCCATCACGGCTTCGAGATACTCCGCCGTCCGCTTTCCGGGGCGCAAACCGGGGATAAAGCTGCCCATATCGCGCAGATTGTTGGCCAGTTCCTTCGGCTGGAACTGCACCGACACCCAGAAGTATGAGAAGATGTACACCATCGCCACATAGGCGAGGACGTAGGTGAATTCACCCGGGTAGAACGCCGACGCCGCCATGTTCCACAACGACGTGGGCGGGAAGCCGGCGCTGGCCAGCGAGCCAAACAGCCAGCTCGGCAGCAGCAGGAACGAGCTGGCGAAGATGATCGGCATCACGCCACCGTGGTTGACCTTCAGCGGCAGGTAGTGCTTCGCGCCACCCACCACCCGGCGACCGCGGCTTTGCTTGGCCTGCTGAATCGGAATTCGCCGCTGGGCCTGGGTAATCAGAATCGAACCGGCCACCACCGCGACGAAGGACACGATCAGGAAGATCACCTTGCTCGGGTCGTAGGTCGATCCGATGCCGTTGTAGACTTCCATCACGATAAACGGCAGACGGGCGACGATACCGGCCATGATGATCAGACTGATGCCGTTACCGATGCCGTATTCGTCGATCTGTTCGCCGATCCACATCAGCAGGACCGTTCCCGCCATCAGACCAACGACGCACATGACGAAGAACGAGAATGTCCATTGATATTCGGCGTAGACCAGGCCGTTCGAGTTGAGGTGGGTGTACCAGAACGTGGCCTGGATAAAGCTCAGGCCGACGGTCGCGTATCGCGTGTACTCCTGGATTTTCCGACGGCCGCTCTCGCCTTCTTTCTGGATTTTCTCCAAGGCGGGCAGCACGGTCGCGAGAATCTGGAAGATGATCGACGCGCTGATGTAGGGCATGATGCCAAGACCGAACATCGTGCTCTGGCCCAGGTCTCCGCCCGTGAACATCGCGAAGATTTCGGCCATCTGCTCGCCAACGCCGCCGCCAACGCTACCGAAGTAGCTGGCGAGGGCGCCCTGGTCGATGCCGGGCAGCGGCACGTAAATGCCGATGCGATAGACCGACAACATGAGCAGGGTGAACAGCACCTTGCGGCGCAGGTCCGGAACCTTGAAGACGTTTGCTAACGCTCGAAACATGAGGACTCACCCTGCCACGCCGCTTACCGGCGGCTTACTCGGACTGATCGGCCGCCGGCTGGGCCTTCGCCTTCGGGGCCGCCTTGGCCTTGGCGGCCGCCAGCACCCGGGACTTGGTCCGGCGTTTGGCGCGCCACTGCTCCGCCGGATCGGCCCGCTCGATCAACTTGATCGTGCCGCCAGCCTGTTCGATCGCCTGCTTCGCGGATGCGCTGAACGCATGCGCTTCAATCGTCAGTTTTTTGTTGAGCTTGCCCTTGGCCAGCACCTTGACGAGCGCGCCGGCCTTGTGCACGAGCCGATGACGCCGCAGGTTGTCAAAATCGACGACCGCGCCATCCTCGAAACGCTTTTCCAGCGTGCCGAGATTGACCAGCTCATACTCGGTGCGGAAATTGGTGTTCGAAAAGCCACGCTTGGCGATACGGCGGAAGATCGGCATCTGGCCGCCTTCGGTCATTCGCTTGGCGCCGCCACCCGAGCGCGACGCGTGGCCCTTTGACCCGCGACCGCAGGTCTTGCCGCTGCCGCTGCCAATCCCGCGACCGACCCGCTTACGCCGCCGATTGGCGCCGGCTTCAGACGTGATTTCGTTAATTTGCATCGGAAGACTCCGAACTCCACGATTCCGTGGCCGGGGCCGCCGCCACCACTTCCGCGGGGGCCTCATCGACTTCACCCGGCAGACGGCCCAGGCTTACGCCGCGGAGTTGCTCGATCTGCTTACGCGACCGCAGCTTCTTGAGCCCGTCCAGCGTCGCCTTGACCAGGTTTTTCGGGCTCGTTGAGCCGTAGACTTTTGTGAGCACGTCTTTGACGCCCGCCAGCTCCAGCACGGAGCGCGGCGCAGCGCCGGCGATTACGCCGGTACCACCGCTTGCCGGCAGCAGCAAGATGCGGCTGGCGCCGAAGTGGCCGATGACGCGATGCGGAATGGTCGTGCCCTTCAGCGGGACGCTGACCATCTTACGGCGGGCCTGCTTATTGGCCTTCTCGATCGCGGGCAATACTTCGTTCGCCTTGCCATACCCAAAGCCGACGCGACCCTTGCGATCACCGGCGACGACCAGCGCGCCGAAAGAAAAGCGGCGACCGCCCTTCACGACGGTGGCGCAGCGGTAAAGCTTGACGAGGTTGTCGTCCAGCGAATCCGAGGATTCCTGGCGATTCTCGCGACGTTGACGTTGTGGTCTCGGTTTTCCAGCCATTTGCGGTTTTCTCGATTCTTCCTAGAACTTGAGACCGGCTTCACGCGCCGCGTCGGCCAGGGCCTTGATGCGACCGTGGTACCTGCGGCCGCGACGGTCAAACGCGACCTGTTCAATCCCCGCCGCGCGGGCCTTCTCGGCCAGCGCCTTGCCAACCAGCTTGGCCGCGGCGCAGTTGCCGCCATAGGAGCCCTTGAGGTCAGGCGAACGGGTCGACACCGAGCACAGGGTCTTGCCCTGCGAATCGTCAATCACCTGGGCGAACAGATGCTGCAACGAGCGCGTCACCGACAGACGCGGCCGTTCGGCCGTGCCGGACAGCTTCTTCCGCCCGCTGCGGGCCCGCTTCAACAGGCGACTTTGTTTTCGAATCATCGCGCGCATCATGCCGCTCCGCTAATACCTATCAACCACCGCTCGCAAAGGCCTTGCCGACCTTGCGACGGATCTGCTCGCCGGCGTAACGGAAACCCTTGCCCTTGTAGGGCTCCGGCTTGCGTATGCTTCGCACGTTTGAAGCGAAATTGCCGACGAGCTGCTTATCGATACCCGACACCGTAAACCGGGCCGGCTCATTGTTTCCACGCGACGTGGGCGTTTCAATCTTGACGGTGACGCCGGCCGGCACGAGCACTTCAAACTGCGCCGGCTTGCCGAAGCCGCGGCCCATGAAGCCGCAGTTCACCATCAGCTTGTTGCCCTTCAGGTCGGCGCTGTAGCCGGTGCCGTAGAGCTCGAGCTTGACTTCGTAGCCCTTCGTGACGCCTTCGATCATGTTGGCCAGCAGCGAACGGACGAGGCCGTGACGCTCGCGCGAGGCGCGCTCATCGTCGGGACGCGTCACATCGATCTGCGCGTCGTTGACCTTGACGGCGATCGGCTCCGGGATCCGCATGTCGAGCGTACCCTTCGGGCCGGTCACCTTGGCGGCGCGGCCGTTGATCTCGACCTTGACGCCGCCGGGGATCGCCACTGGTTGTTTGCCGATTCGTGACATTCGTTAGCACACCGTACAGAGCAGTTCGCCGCCGACCTTCCGCCGACGACATTCACGATCGCTCAGGACGCCCTGGCTGGTGGAAACCACCGCGACGCCAAGCCCGTCCAACACGCGCGGCAGCTCGCCGGAGCCGCGATACACACGGCAGCCGGGCTTGCTTACGCGCTGAATCTCCTGGATCACCATCTCGCCACGCTCGCCATACTTCAGGTCGACGCGAATCTCGCCCTGGTTGGCGTCATCGATCGAGGCGTAGTCGTTGATGTACCCTTCGTCCTTGAGCACCTGGGCAATGCCGAGGCACACCTTGTTTCGCTTGATACGGACCTGGCGCTTGCGCGCGCTGTTCGCGTTTCGAATACGAGTCAGCATGTCCGCGATTGGATCAGTCAGCATGATTCACCTTCACCGCTACCAACTGGCCTTCCGCACGCCGGGGATATGCCCCTCGTGCGCGAGTTTGCGGAAACACAGACGACAGATGCGAAACTTGCGGTAGACCGCCCGCGGGCGGCCGCACAACTCGCAGCGCGTGTAGCCGCGCACCGCGTATTTCGGTTTCTGCCGCGCCTTAATCTTCAAACCCAGTCGGGCCATACGCCACCTAGCTCCTGAACGGCATGCCCAGCTTCGTGAGAAGCGTGCGGGCTTCACTATCGTTTTCGGCCGTCGTGCAGATCGTGATGTTCAACCCCTGCTGATACGAAATCTTGTCGGGGTTGACCTCGGGAAATACGCCGACTTCCGTCAATCCCATGTTGTAATTGCCGCGGCCATCAAAGGCGTCCGGCTTCAGGCCGCGAAAGTCGCGCACGCGCGGGATCGCGATCGAAATCATGCGATCCAGGAACTCGTACGCCCGCTTGCCGCGCATCGTGACCCGCAGGCCGACGTCGTAGCCTTCCCGCAGCTTGAAATTCGACACGCTCTTGCGGGCCTTGCACACCTGCGGCTTCTGCCCGGTGATGGTCGTAATGTGCTGCTCGGCCTCGACAAAACGCTTGTTCTCGCGCGACTTGTTCGTGCTTTCCGCGACGGCCTTGCCCAGCCCCATCGACACCACGACCTTCACCACCCTGGGCAGTGACATCGGGTTCTCGCGACCGAGATCCTTCTTGAGCTCGGGCAGGACTTCCTTGCGATATCGTTCCAGTAACCGCGCCATGCCCTAGCTCCCGGCCTTCTTCGAACGCGTCACTTCGCCGATCACCTTGCCCGAGCGCGCCACGCGCTGCTTTCTGGTGACGTGGCCCTTGGCGTCCGTCTCCGACTTATATCGCACCCGCGTGCCGCGGCCCGTCGCCGGGTCGATCGGCTGCACGTTCGACATGTGAATCGGCGCTTCCTTCTGCACGCGACCACCCTGCGGGTTCGCCTGCGAGCGGCGAATGTGACGGTAACGCAGATTCACGCCCTCGATCAGCACGCGCTCGCTGTCGGCCATGACGGCCAACACCTTGCCGACCGCGCCCTTCTTGCTGCCGGCGATCACCTGCACCATGTCGTCTTTACGAATACGCGCCGGCATGATTACCAAACCTCCTCAGCCAGCGAAATGATCTTGCCGAAGTTCTTCTCGCGCAACTCGCGGGCGACGGCGCCGAACACACGCGTGCCCTTCGGGTTGTTCTCGGCGTCAATGATCACCGCGGCGTTTGAATCGAACCGCACATAACTGCCATCCGGCCGGCGGGTCGGGTACTTCGTCCGCACGACGACCGCCTTGACCTTGTCGCCCTTGTTGTACTCCGACGAGGGCAGCACCGACTTGACCGAGCAGACGCAGATGTCGCCCACGCCGCCCTTGCGAAGCCGGCGCTTGCCATGTCCGGCCGCGCCGCCCTTGAGCACCTGAATCACCATCAGTTGCCGGGCGCCGGTGTTGTCGGCCGAGTTCAGATAGGTGTACTGCGTGATCATGCCAGGCCCTCCGGCGCCTTGCGAATCACACGCAGCAGGCGCCAGCACTTGGTCTTGCTGATCGGGCGGCAGGAGACGACCTCGACTTCGTCGCCGACGCGCGCCTCGTTCTTCTCATCATGCGCGTGCAGTTTGCGACGCCGCTGCATGATCTTGCCGTACTTTTCGTGCCGCACGCGAAACTCGATCGTCACGCCGATCGTCTGGTCGCGCTTGTCGGAATGCACAACGCCGAAGCGCGTCGCGCGTCGCGCCCGGGGTTTTGCGTTGGTTGTCGTCTCAGCCGCCATAGTTCTCGTTCGCCTGCTTCAACGCCTACTTGCGAGCGGCCTGGGCCGACAAATGGGCCTGCCGCTGCTCAATGTTCTTTTCGCCACGTTCCCGCAACACGGTCAGCACGCGGGCGATACTGCGCCGCGTCTCGCCGAGCGTCGCGGTCGACTCCAGCTTTTCGGTCACCGCCTGCGCCCGGTAGTTGAAGTACGTCCGGCGCATGCGCTCGAGCTCATTGTGGAGCTCATCGGTTTTCATTGACCGCACTTGTTCGATCTTCATCTCAACACCCTTCGCGCCGCGCGAACCTACATACTGTGCCGACGCTCGATAAACCGACACCGCACCGGCATCTTGTGAGCGATACGCAACATCGTGATCTTCGCCACGTCTTCCGTCACGCCGCCGATCTCAAACAGCACCGTGCCCGGCTTCACCAGGGCGCACCAGTAATCCGTATCTCCCTTGCCCTTACCCATTCGGGTTTCGAGCGGCTTCGAGGAGATCGGCTTCTGCGGGAAGATGCGGATGTATACCCGACCTTCACGCTGCAGAAAGTGCTGCGCGGCGATACGACCGGCTTCGATCTGCCGACCGCTGATGCGGCCCGACCCGAGCGACTGCAAGCCGAAGTCGCCGAACTCCACCTTGTTTCCGCGCGTGGCGTTGCCGCGGTTCCGCCCCTTCTGGGACTTGCGCCACTTCACGCGCTTTGGCATTTGAGCCGGCATATTCCGTCTCCGTATCCTTCAGGCGATTGTCAGCCCGCGTTAGCGACGAGCGCGGCGGCGGAAACCGCCGGGTCGCTGCGTCGGGGTGATCTCTTCGCCGTACATTCCCTTGTAAATCCACACTTTGATGCCGATCGTGCCGACCTTGGTCACCGCGACCGACAGGGCATAGTCGACATTCGCCTGCAACGTCTGCAGCGGGATCGAACCGAGCATCTGGGTTTCGGTGCGGGCCATTTCGGCGTTCGCCAGCCGGCCCGAGCAGATGATCTTGACGCCCTTCGCGCCGGCCGACATCGCCGACTCGCACTTCATTTTCATCGAGCGCCGGAAACTGCCGCGCTTCTTGAGCTGCTCGGCCAGGCTGTGGCCCACGAGCCGCGCGTCCAGGTCCGGATGCTTGATTTCGATGATCGACACATTCACGCGGCGCTGGATCAGGTCCTCAATCTCCTCGCGCAGCTTGTCGACTTCGGCGCCCTTGGCGCCAATCACCACGCCCGGCCGGGCGCAATGCAGGATCACCTTGACTTCATCGCGGGTGCGCTCAATGTCGACGCGCGAGACGCCGGCGTACGGCGGCTTGCGGTTGAGCTCCTTGTCGATGTAGACGCGGATCTTCTCGTCCTCGACGAGGAACTCGCCAAACGCCGACTTCGGGGCGTACCAGCGCGACTTCCACCCTTCGGTGATGCCGACGCGAAACCCGACTGGATGAATCTTCTGTCCCACGGCTAGCGCTCCGATACACCAACATGAATGTGACTGGTCCGCTTCTGAATCGGGTGGGCGCGGCCGCGGTCCTTCGGGTGCCAGCGCTTGATGATCGGCCCGGAATCAACACGCGATTCGCTCACGATCAGACGGCTCATGTCGGCCTCCTGCTCGTTCGCGTTCGCCATCGCCGACTGCAACACCTTCGTCACGAATGACGCGGCCCGCTTGGGCGTGTGCTTGAGCGTCTCGACCGCCTGGTTGCAGTCCATGCCGCGGATCAGATCCGCGACCAGGCGCACCTTGCGCTCGGAGATACGGGCGTATCGATGTATTGCTTTCCACTCTGCCATCACTGATTCCTACTTCTTTTGCGTGTGTGAACGGAAACTGCGCGTCGGGGAAAACTCGCCCAGCTTGTGGCCGACCATGTCTTCCGTCACGAACAGCCGGACAAACGTCTTGCCGTTGTGGATGTCAAAGTTGATGCCGACGAACTCAGGCACAATCGTGCATGAGCGGCTCCACACCTTGACCGGCCCGTTCGTGCCCGCGTCGCGCGCTTTCATCACGTTCGCGTATACGCCGGGATTAACGTACGGGCCCTTTTTCTGACTACGCGGCATAGCGCTGTATCCTTACTTCTTCCGCTTCAACGAAACCAGACCGTAACGCCTGCTCCAGCGGCGACGGATAATGCGACGATTCGAACGGGCCCGCGGGTTGCGCGTGCGACCACCCTTGGACAGCACGCCCGTCGGCGAGCAGTGCTGCCGACCGCCGTTGCTGCGGCCTTCGCCGCCGCCCAGCGGGTGCGCGACCGGGTTCATCGCCTTGCCACGCACCTTCGGACGAAGGCCCATGTGCCGCTTGCGACCGGCCTTGCCCAGGCTCACGTTCTGGTGGTCGGTGTTGCCGACCTGCCCGATCGTCGCCCGGCACTCCTTCCGCACGCGACGCAACTCGCCCGACGGCAGGCGGATGACCGCCCAGTCGCCTTCGCGGGCCATCAGCGTGGCGCCGACACCGGCCGAGCGAACCAGTTTCCCGCCCTGTCCGGCGATCATTTCAATGTTGTGGATCGTCATACCGACCGGCATCGCGTCGAGCGGCATGCACGCCCCGACTCGCGGCTCGATCCCGCGCCCGTTCTCCACCGGGTCGCCGGCTTTGAGCCCCGTCGGCGCCAGGATGTAACGCTGCTCGCCATCGGCGTACTCGACCAGCGCGATGTGGCAGGTGCGGTTCGGGTCATACTGCACCTCGACCACCTTGCCCGCGACGTCATCCTTGCGGCGCTTGAAGTCGATAATGCGGTACAGCCGACGCGCGCCGCCGCCAATGTGGCGCGACGTGATCTTGCCGTGGTGATTGCGACCGCCGGTCTTGCGAATCCGCTCGGTCAGCGCCTTGACGCGCCGATTCTGACGCGGATGCGTCGTTTCGGCGTAGTCGTTCACGCTGCCGTGACGGCGTCCGGCGGATGTCGGTTTGTATTTTCTTACGCCCATACTCTTCTCCGGCTGATCAAGCCCGCCACCTTAGAACAAGTCAATGTGGCTGTTCGGATCTACCGTGATAATCGCCTTTTTCGTGTGACGCGTACGGCCGGCATTGGCGCGATAGCGCCGCAGCTTGCCCTGACTGTTCAACGTGCGCACCGTCATGATCTTGACGCCGTAGATCTTCTGGATCGCGTCGCGGATCTGCGCCTTGTTCGCTTCCGGATGCACTTCGAAACAATAGGTTCCGCCGCGCTCGTCGTTGCCGGTCTGCGACTGACGGGTCGACTTTTCCGTGACCAGCGGGCGAATGACCGTGTGGTAGATATCCATTGGTTACGCCTCCGCCTTCGCGGACGTCTCGCCCGAAGCCAGCTGGCGGAACGAGTGGAACGCGTCCCGCGTAAAAATCAGATGTCGCCGAGCCAGAATGCTGTACGCGTTCAGATCGGCGACATCCATGATGTTTGTATTCGGAATGTTACGGCCGGACTTATACAGGTTGGCGTCTCGTCCGGCTGTGGCGAACAGACAGCCGCGTTCCGACTTCAGCGCGCCGAGCAGGGCCGCGAAGCGCTTGGTGCGCGGGGCGTCAAAGCTCACGCCGTCGACGATGATCGCCTGTTCGGACTGAATCTTGGCCAGCACCGCCTGATTACGCGCCAGACGGCGCATCTTGCGCGGCATGTCCTGGCGATAGTCCAGCGGGCGGCGCGGAAACGCGCGACCGCCGCCGACGCGGACCGGCTGGCGGGCGTTACCCTGGCGAGCGCGACCCGTGCCCTTCTGCTTGTAGAGCTTGCGGGTGGAGCCGACGACTTCGCCGCGCGACTTCTGACGAACCGTGCCCTGTCGGGCGTTCGCCTGATACATCACGATCGCCTGCTTCAGCAGCGGCGCATTGACCGCCCCGCCGAGCATCGACGGATCGATCTGCTCGTCGCCAATTTTCTGGCCGGATTCGTTGAAAACAGGAACACTCAGCATGATAAACCGGATCCCCGTTACTGCCTGGTCTTCGACTTACGAACAATGACGAAACCGTTGTTCGGGCCCGGGATGGCGCCGCGAATCAACATCAGGTTGTTCTCGCTATCCACCGCCACCAGCCGCTGGCACGGCACGGTGCGACGCTTGGCGCCGCCATGCCCGGCCATCTTCTTGCCGCGCTTGATCGCGCCGCTGGTGCCGCGGTTCTGACCGCGACCGCCGATACTGCCCGGCGAGCGGTGCTTGCGTTCGGTGCCGTGTGAGGCCGACTGTCCGCCGAAACCCCAGCGGGCCATCGCGCCCTGAAAGCCCTTGCCCTTCGAGATGCCGACAACGTCGACGTATTTCACTTCGCCTTCGCTGAAGATATCCACGGTGACGACATCGCCGACCTGCTTTTCGGTCGCCTCGAGCAGCCGAATCTCGCGGACGAATTTCTTCGGCGCGGTCTTCGCCTTGCGGGCGTGGCCGATCTCCGGCAACGTCGAACGGTGCGGCTTCTGATCGTCGAAGCCGAGCTGAACGGCAAAGTAGCCGTCCGCGCTGTCGGTCGACTTAACCTGAAGCACGACGCACGGTCCGGCCTCGACGATCGTCACGGGGACGCGCTCGCCGCTGGCTTCGAACACCTGCGTCATGCCGATCTTGCGACCCAGAATGGCTGGGATCATGCGACGACACTCCTGCCCTGACGCCATCCGCGACCAGCCCACAATGGGCATCCGGTCTCCGGCGCCTTGCTCACGACAGACCCTCGACGGCGTATGTCCCGTCTAGGCCTTGATCTTTACGAATACGCCCGCGGGCACAACCAGACGGTTCAGCGCTTCCACCGTACGGGCCGACGGGTCCATGATGTCAATGACCCGCTTGTGCGTCCGCATCTCGAACTGTTCGCGCGACTTCTTATCAATGTGCGGCGACCGAAGCACGGTGTACCGCTCGATGCGCGTCGGCAGAGGAATCGGCCCGCACACCCGCGCGCTCGTCCGCTTGGCCTGCTCGACAATCTCGAGCGCCGACTGGTCAAGGGCGCGATGGTCGTATGCTTCCAACCGAATCCGAATCCGCTCAGCCGCCATCTGGTCCGTTCCTTCGCTTCGCCGTCACGCTAACCCCGGCTCTGTGGGCCGAGACGGGGCAGAATACCATGCGGGCTATCGGCGTCAAGGGGGCGATGGTGAATGGCCGGCCGGGCGGGCGTCGGCGGGGTCGTGGGCATGGCCCGCCATGGACCCGCGCGACGCTGGCCGGTTCGGGGAAACCGGGCGCCGACGCCCTTCCGTGCCGGGTTCCAAACAAGCCCCGCTTCCATAACGGTATGCTGCGGCGCCGTAGGGTTAGATTGCCGTTCGTTACGATCGTGACCGGTCGCAGATCGGCGGTTCAGGCCCAGGCGGAGACCCACATGCTTTCGACCCCTTCAAAATTGCTCATCGGACTGGGAATACTGGGGCTGATCGCCCCGGCCGGCCTCGCGAACGCCCCGGCGGACGAGGCCCGGGCCACGGCCGTGTTCCAGATGCTCGCCAAAGCGCAGTACGCCGATTTTGTCGCGGCCGGCACGCCGGAGATGAAGGCGGCGATGGACGCGAAAAAGGCCGAGCAACTCTGGGCCCAGCTTCGCTTTCAGTTGGGAGAATATCAGTCCGTTCGCGACGCCAAACTCGCCAAAGACGAGCAGGGATTGCGAACCGTCAGCGTCCGGGCCCAGTTCGAGCGCGGCCTGCTCACGCTGAACGTGGTCCTCGACACCCAGGATCGCCTCGCCGGTCTGTGGATGGGCGGGATCGAGCCGATCGACTTCGGTCCACCTCCCTACGCCGACAAAACCGCATTTGACGAAACCGGCGTGGAGGTCTCGAGCGGCGAATACACGCTGCCCGGGACGATCACGATTCCCCACGGCGACGGCCCTTGGCCGGCGGTCGTGCTGGTGCACGGCTCCGGCCCGCACGATCAGGACGAGACCGTCGCCGCCAACAAGCCGCTCCGCGACCTGGCCTGGGGCCTCGCGTCGCGCGGCGTGGCGGTCGTGCGCTATGAAAAGCGCACAAAGAAGTACGGAATGGCGGTCAATCCCGCCACGCTGACGCTGCGCGAGGAGACGATCGATGACGCCTGCGCCGCCGCCCGCCTGCTGCGCCAAACGCCGCGCATCGACGCCCGCCGCGTATTTGTGCTCGGCCACAGCCTCGGCGGAATGGCCGCGCCGCTGATCGCTGAGCAGGACGGCCGGCTCGCGGGCGCGATCGTCGTCGCCGGCAACGCCCGCCCACTGGCGGAACTGATCGTCGAACAACTGGAGTACCTCAGCAATCTCGACGGCGGGATCGACGCCGATGAACAGGCCCAGATCGACGCCGCCCGCGACTTCAACCAGGCCTTCGCCAACAACGCGGTAGATGACCGCACACCGGCCGTGCTCGGCGCGCCCGCCGCATACTGGGCCCGCCTGTCGGCCGTTGACCAACTCGGGGTCGCGACCCGAATCGATACGCCGCTGCTGATCCTGCAGGGCGCTCGTGATTACCAGGTGACAAAGGCCGACTTTGACCTGTGGCGGGAGCGCCTCGCGAAAAAACGCAACGCCACTTTCAAGTTGTACGACGACCTGAATCACCTGATGATGACCGGCAAGGGCAAATCAACGCCCGCGGAGTATGGCCAGGCCGGACACGTCGCGCAGCAGGTCGTGGACGATGTCGCGGACTGGATCAAACGCCAGCCGCCGACCGAGGGAAAATGACGCCCGCACAACTTGCCGAGATTCGCGCCTTCGCGGTCGAGATCGCCGAAGAAGCCGGACGCCTGACGCTCGAATATTTCCAGCGCGGCGTGTCGGCGGAATTGAAGTCCGACAACTCGCCGGTCACGATCGCCGATCGGCGCTCGGAGGAATTGCTGCGCGACCGCATTGCGCGCCGATTCCCGGCGCACGGCGTGCTGGGCGAGGAGCATGGCGAGACAACCGGAAGCGAGCCGGGACGCTGGATTCTCGACCCGATCGACGGCACGTTTTCATTCATCTCCGGCGTGCCGCTGTATTGCGTGCTGGTTGGGTTTGAGTGGCAGGGCGAGATGGCGGCCGGCGTGATTCACATGCCGGCGTTGCGCGAGACAATTCACGCCGCCCGCGGGCAGGGTTGCGCGTGGAACGCCGGCGCAGCGCGCGTGTCAGACACCGCCGATCTCGCGCAGGCGCGCATCTCGTGCACGTCAATGAAATGGAACCGCCGCAACGGGCGCGAGGCGCATTACCAGCGATTGCTCGACGGCGCCGGCCACGATCGCGGCTGGCCGGACGGATACGCCTACGCCCTGCTGGCGACCGGCCGCGTGGACGTTGTCGTCGACGCGGGCATGCACATCTGGGACACGGCGGCGGTGCTGCCCTGCGTCACGGAGGCCGGCGGCACACTGACCGACTTCACGGGCGTGGTCGATCACCGCCGACCGGAGGCGGTGGGGACGAATGGGCGCTTGTTTGAGGCGGTGATGGGCGCGCTGGGCGGGTGATCAAGCGTTTCTAAGGTCCCTGCGCAATCTGATCGACAAGGCGAAAGCAAGGCTTGACCATCTCGTCAAACTGGGGCAAAACACCCATAAAGAAAGGGGCGAGCGTGAGTAGCTGGGCAATCAAATTGAACCGCCACCGAGAGTCGCCGCAAGCACTGATCGAGCTGATTCGAGGCTTGAATCGACCGATTGACGACACAAGCGACGCGGCGGATCGAGAAGCGATGCTAAGTTAGGTAGGGTGCGGCTCGCCGCTCGCCGCACCAACTATGAGCTTGCTGGCGGATTCTTTGAACGTGGTGTTATTGTGAACGAAAGAGCGCTCTCTGCGGACAGCGTGGCGCGTCAGATTGATTGGATTTTCGGAGGACTGCATTGAGCCAGAAAGTTAGGATCACCGGTCGCCACAACAATGAAGCATTCGATCTGAATCAGCGAATGCTACTGGATGAGATCTTCATCGATAACTGGTTTCATCTCGAAATGCTGGACCGAAATCTTTGGTCGATAGTAATCGGCGATGTCGGTATCACGGTAAATCGATCGAAGGGTCAGAACGTCATAGATGTTGAACGTGGCTCCATTGCTCCGTTGAAGGGAAAGACCATTATCCACGATGAGGCATGTATCAAGTTTTGATAACGCGACAAGGCAGGAGGTGGATTTCCGTCATGGGCGCGCATCGAGGTTAGGGAGGCCGGTTCTTGCCAGTCGAGCAACAGCCTCGGCTTCCGCCGTAATCGCCGCGATGATCTCGGCGGCGGTTTTCTGGATGTGGTCGAGCGATTCGGCCAAGTTAGGTAGGATGCGGCTCCCCGCACCAACTATGAGCGATGCGGTAAGCCGCATCCTAAGATGCCTCGCGCCCTCTACCACCCCCGCCCGGACGCACCGCGCCGAGAACCCCGGCCAAAGGCGGAAAAACCCCCGCCAAGCGGTTATCCTGCCCCCGTCAGAAAAATTTCGGGGAAAGTTTGAATAGCATGCCTGACCCGTCCGTCAGACAACTGGAAATCCGCCTGTTGGAGCAGGCCGCCGCCGGCGAGGCGGACGCCCGCCGGGCGTTGTTTGAGCGGCATCGGGCGGCCGCGTATCGCGTGGCGCTGCGGATCACCGGGCGGCATGAGGACGCGCTGGACGTGACACAGGACGCTTTTATCCGGGCTTTCGAGAAGCTCGACAGCTTCGAACGCGGCGCCAGCTTCAAGACATGGCTGCTGCGGATCGCGTCCAACCGAGCTTTGGACCTGCTTCGCAAGCGCCGCGTGCGGGTCGCGGCCCCGCTCGATAACGGCGAGGAAGGCCGGATTGAGCCGGCGGCGCCAATAAATCCGCCGGAATCCGGCATGGAGCGCGAAGAAATCGGGGCCCGCATACGTCTAGCCATGGAGAAGCTGCCGCCGGACCAGCGGGCGGTGATCTCGCTGTACGGCACAGGCGAGCTGACCTACGGCGAAATCGCGGAGACGCTGGGCGTGCCGATCGGCACCGTGATGAGTCGGCTGTTTCACGCGCGAAAAAAACTGGCGGACATGCTGCCGGACCTGGCCCCGACCGGCGGCCGGACGAAGGCGGCTGAACAGGAAGAAGTCACATGACCCGACCGGGCGACGACATCCAGATCTGCCTCGACGCCATCCGCCGCGGCGCGTGGGACGAGCTGAACGCCGCGCAGATGGAGCGGCTCGAGCAGCGCCTGAACACCGACCCGGAACTGGCGGCGCTTTTCGCCGAGGTCCCGGCCGAGCCGGACCTGGCTTTCGACGCGCCCACCCCGAGCGACGCGGAATGGGACCGCATGTGGTCCGCTGTCCGCCCGAACGCCGGCCGCGTGCGGACCATCGGCCGTATCTACCGCATGTGGAGCGGCGTCGGCGCTGCGGCCGCGTGTCTGGTGATGGCGATTCTGTGGCAGTTCGGCCCGCCGACGACCGGCATTGTGCAGGAGCAGTGGGAGATCGAGCTGGCGACGAATGTCGAAGTGCTGGAGATTTCCGTCAGCGGCGACGCGACGTCGTGGATTGACCACGGCGGTGAAAACGAAGCGACAATCATCTGGTTCGACGGAGCAGGATCATGAAGACCGCCACATTGACACACACCCGCGGCGCGACGCGCCCGCGGCGCGGGCAGCGCAGCGCCCAGGCGGCCGGGCGCGGCCCGGGTTGGCCGCGTTCCATCGGGTTTTGGGCGTTGGCGATCACCCCGCTGATGGCGTTGGCGTTCAACGCCCCAGCCGTCGCGGGACCGCCGCGCGCGGACGTGACGCTGCAACTGGCAGACGATGTGCAGCTGCGCCTGATCAGTTTCCGCGCCACCACCACGCACAAGAAGATCGACTCGGCGCTGAAGAGCTTCGCTGACGAGATCAAGAAGCGCGGCGGCTACACCGGCGCTTCGACGCTCAACCGCGACTCCGCCAAAGTCAAACTGAAGTCGACACACACGTTCTCGATGGGCGCCGGCTACACCGCGAAAATCACGCCGGTCTCCGAGGACAAGGACCGCGTGACCGTGGAAATCGCCGTCAGCGGTCCCAGCGGAAACAGTAAGACGAAAGTCAGCTTCACCAAAGGGAAATACCAGCTGCAAAGCTGGAAGCTGAACAGCACCGACGCGGTATTCCTGGCGGTATCGGGGAAGTAGCGCGAATATCCGGCGGCACGCGCGTCTCGCCCGTTGTCAGCGCGACCGAATACGCTCGCCGCGACTACGGCGATTCCGGCGCTTCGCCTTCATCCGGCCGATAGCGCTGCCCGAGCGCGGTTTCCAGCTTCTGCTCTGACCATGCGACCAGTTGTTGCCGCATCGCGACCGCGGACCCGTCGCGTAGCGCGGTCGTGATGTCCGGGCCTTCTCCGTCCTTCACATCGAGCAGGCGGCGCAGCGTCGTCTCAGCGGTCTCGATCAGAAACTCAATGTCGTTCCGGCGGGAGATCGCGGCCGCGGTCGCCGTCTTGTCGCTCATCTCGTGCATCTTTTCGCCGGAGTAGGCCTCGACCGAGTGTTTCAGCATGGTCGCCGCCGCCCGCATCAGGCGCTTCTTCTGGTCGTCGTCGAGTTGCGTACGCAGCCCGGTGGCAATCTTCAACCCTTCCGCGTCCGCAGCCTGCGACCGCGGCGACCCGCTCGCGGCGTATTCCTTCGCGCGCTGCTCGAGCAGATCGACGATCGCGACGGCCGACGCCTTCTGATCGCCGCCCGCGCCGGCGTAATCCATCGCCATGAAAATCAGCTTCAGCGTCACTGGTGATGTCTCGGTCTTGCCCGCGTCGCGCAACGCGCGCAGCGTCTGGCCCTGCGCGTCGCCGGCCGCCGAGGCGATTTTCGAGCGCAGTGCGCGGAGTCCGACCGCCGCAGCGGCCCGCGCCGCGGCTCGTTCATCGCGCAAAGCCGCGATCAACGCCGGCTGCGTCTCGATTGCCGACAGTGTCGAAAGAAAAGTCACCAATTGGGCGGCGGGTCGATCCTTGGCGGTCGGGAGCCGATCAGCGATGAGCCGCGCAGACTCGGTCGCGAAGGCCTCCTTGAAGCCGTTCGTGCCGTCGAATCGTTCGCGCATGGTGAGAATCGCCTGCGAACCGCTCTGCGGCTCATCGGCCAGCACGAGATTCACCTGGCGCTCAATCCACTGCCGCAAGGCGCCGCGGTCGTTCTCATCGAGCGCGCTCTTGGTCCTGAGCGCGTCAATCGGGTCCTGAGCGCTGGCCGTGGTCGTAAGCAGCGCCGCCAGCAAGCCACTCGATACCCAGTGTCGCATTCGCATCTCGCGCCTCCGCGTCGTGCCCGCGGCCGCTGTCGACCGGGGCGGGATCCAAAGCCCGGAATTCTACCGCTTATCGGCAGCGTGCCAACTTGGGCCGCCGCTCGTATCATCGCCGCATGCTGATCGAAGCGCACATCGGCTCAAAACCCGGCGCGCCGGCCCGTCTCGTGCTGCTGGGGGCGGCGGCGCTGGTGACCTCGCTCGGAATCGCGTGGACGCAGGTGCGGCAATCGCGTGCGCTCGGCCCGGAGACGCGCATCGGGGACACGCCGCTGTACGTGCGCCCGCCGCGCGGCTGGGCGCCCGCCCCCGACGATCCCAGAAAGTACGAGCTCATCGTCCGCGACAGTCGCGCCAACGCGAAGACGGTCACGCAGTCAATCACATTCGGATACCTGCGCCGGCCGACATTCCTGCCGCCGATCGAAGTCCTGCAGATCCTGCACAATGGCGAAGCGCACCTCGACCCGACCCCGGCGCGCATCGGCCCGTTCGACGGCATTGAGGTGCGCCGCAAACAGCAGTTTGCGTATCGCGGTTACACCTATGTGCAGGAGTCGCTGCGGCGGATCGCGTGCTCGCCGCGCGGCGACGTGATTCTGATCGACTACGAGCCGATGACCGGCGTCACGCTCGGCGATCACGAGTTGCTCGATGAAATCTGCCGCACGGTCCGCATTGTCGATGGCGCGCTGGATATGCCGGGCGCGACAGCGCAGTCCCGGGCCGGGCTGGGCTTCGTTCCGCCCGCTGACTGGCGCCTGTTCGGACCGGACTTCGCCGACGTGCCGGCGGTTTATGTCCATCCAACCGCTGGCCAGGCCCCCAACTGGTCGCTGGGCGTCTATCGCACCTGGCTGGCCGGCCCCGAGCGCGGCCCGCGCGACATCCTGCGCGACTTCGCCACGCGCGCCTGGGACGCGCGCGGCGACGCCACCGTGATCGAAGAGTCAGAGTTGCCGCCGCGCCGCGTGTTTTCGATCCGTCGGCCGGGCGGCCCCGGCGCCCTCAGCGCGCACCTCTGTGTGCAGCAGCACAACGCCGCGCTGATTGTGGCCTATGGCGCCGAGGAAGCGGCCCCGGTCGCGAACCAGGCGGCATTCGATCTGGCCCGTGAACTGAGTTTTAGCGACGGCGCCGCGACCACGATTCTCGAACAGCGCGGCGTCGGCGCGGAAGTGGCGCAATTACTGATCGAGAATGGACCCCGGGCGTGGTGGGGAATACGGGGCGTGCGGCACGAGTACGTCGGCATCTGGAACAATCGCGCTGTCTCGACCGTGCTCACGCGCCGCCGAGAGGGCGACGATTATGAGGGCGCTGCGCTTTGGCGCGAACTCCGCGGCCCGGAACTGGCGCGCGAGGCCTGGACGCTGCGTCCCAACGGCGCCTACGCCCGCGAATGCAACACGCTGGGCGTACGGGGACAGCCCGGCGCCGTCGTCGTCGAAAAGCTCGACGCCGGCGCTCACGTCGCGCAACGGTTTCGGAAGAACGAGGGACTGCCGCGCGCTTTTGCCATTCCGGCGGAGTTCGTGCCGCCGCCGCTGGAATCGCTGGCCATCGCCGAAATCGCGTTTCGAGAGCGGGGCGCCGACTCGACCGCGCTGTTCGCCTTCTCGGAGCCGTATGGCGTCGGTTGGAGCAGTGTCGAAGTACAGGCGCTGGGACGCGATCGCGGCGGCGCCGCGTGCGCGCTTGTCCGCCGTGACTACTGGCCGCGCGGGGAAATCCAGGCCTTCGACGCGGATCGCGAACTGCTCTATACGATCAGCCCGGATGGCGAACTGCGCCGGACACCCTGATTGGTCGCTCGCCCCGCCCCCTACTCGCGCCGCCACGCCTGCAACGCCTTCTCCAGTTCGGTCGCCTTGGGCGAGCGCATCGCCGCCGCCAGATCAACTGCTTCCTGCATCCGATCCAGCGCGCCTTGCCGATCCCCCTTCGCTTTCAACGTCTGCGCGATCCGCGTCAGGCATGTCAGTTGGGCGTCGATGTTCTCGCTGACGCTCAATGCCGAATACGCGGCCTCGAACTCGCGCAGCGCGGCGTCATAGGACTGCTGCTGCGACAGCACCTCGCCGATCGTCATCCGCAGCTTCGGCTCGGCTTTGTCGCCTGCGAGTTCCAAGCAGCGATTCAGCGCCTTCAGTGAATCATCCAGCCGTCCGCTGCGCTGGTACTTCTCGCCCAGCAGCAGCCAGCCGGTCGCCTCAATGCGGTTGGCCCCCGCCCGCTGCGCGATTTCGATCGTGCGTTGATGTCCGGCGATCGCCTTGTCCGCTTCCCCGAGCTGATCGAGCAACAGCGCCTGTTTGTACACCGCCGCCGACAGCGCAATCTCATCGCCCATCCGCTCCGTGAGCTCGACGAGCAGATTCTGGTATTCGAGCGCCCGCGCGGCCCGCTCGCGTTCGGCGGTCGCGTCGTTGGCCGACGCCTCGTCCGTGGGCGTCAACGTCACATCCACCATCAGCGACAGGGCCGATGTCACGCCATACGGGTCATTCCGCGCGATCGAACTGTTCAGCGCCGACCGGGCCCGCTCCAGCGCGGCGTCGAGCGATCCGGAGCTCAGTACCAGCCGTCCGAGCATCAGCTCGATTTCCAGATCGTCGCGATGATCCTGCTCGATCTGCACAATCCGCTGCGCCGCGCGCAGTTTCGTGATCGCCGCGGCCCGTCCGTTCGGCCCGCGTCGCGCGTCCACCTGCGCCTGCATCAGCAGTGCCGGCCGAAAGCCCGCGTCAAACCCGATCGATTCGCCGAGATTGAACAACATGGCGCTGCCCTGCCGCGCCGCCGCCGCCTGCACCGCCTTGGCGTAATACTCGATCGCCGACGGGCTGCGCGCCGGCGGCGAGAGGATCAGCCGCTCGACCTCGCTCGACAGGCCGGTGACGCCCAATTGCTCCAGCGTCCAGCGCGTCGCCTGGTCCAGCACATCAAACAGCGGAGCCGGGCCGATCTTGGTCTTGGCGATCGATTGGCCGTCCTCGACGTTGATCAGCTCCAACTCCAGCGTGAGCTTCGAAGCGTATCCGTCGCACGTGCCGGTCAGAATCCGCCGCGCGCCGACAACCGTCGCGATTTTCCGCCAATCCGGCGGCTGCGGCTTGTCGCCCTTCCCGGTCGAAAGCTCTTCCCGGGCCTGCAGCAGGCGCACCGTCGGCGTCGCCACCAGGTTCGGCACGCGCTCCAGTCGCCAGCCGAGCGTTTCCATGACGCCGACCGGGATCCAGGTGTCGCGGGCGTCCGTGCCGGGGACGGATCGGAAGCCGAGCACCGCGACCGCGGCCCGCGGCTCGCTCATCTTGCCGAGCGCGTCGCGCAGTTCGGCGATGGAGCGCTGGTCATCGGCAAACGTCGCTGTCGCCAGCCACAACGAGGCCCCGGCGACAATCAAACCGGGCATTGGACGGGAAAACCGCATCTACTTCTCCATTCGTTTTCGTGTTCTCCCATACTGTAACGGGCAAGATCAAGTTTGCCGCGCGTCCCTCGACCGGCGCCCCCGCTTCTCGCTATCCTGCGGGGTTTACCAACGGGAACCGCACGCATGCTCAACCGGGCCGCGATTGTCGATCGCAATTTCGTCGAATTCTGCCAGAAATCCGCCCCGGCGTCGCCGGCCGCGCGGCGCGATCCGTCCCAGCCGATCGGCGACCACGGCCTCGACGGCGAGATGCTGATCGAGCTCTTCGAATCACAGGTCATCAGCCGGCATCTCGACCTGATGGCCCGCGAACTCCGCAAACAGGGCCGCGGGTTCTACACGATCGGCAGTTCCGGACACGAGGGCAACGCCGTCCTCGGCCGTCTGTGCCGCTATTCCGACCCCGCGTTTTTGCACTATCGCAGCGGCGCGCTGATGGCCGAACGCGCGCGGCAGCTGCCGGGACAGACATTCACCCGCGACACGCTGCTCTCGATGATGGCGTCGCGGCATGATCCGATCTCCGGCGGGCGCCACAAAGTCTGGGGCAGCGTGCCGTTGTGCGTATTGCCGCAGACCAGCACCATCGCCAGCCATCTCCCGAAAGCCGTCGGCGCCGCCGTCGCGATCCCGCGCGCCAAGCGCCTGAACCTGCCGATCAAACTCGACCGGCACGGCGAGATCCCGCGCGACAGCATCGTGCTGTGCAACTTCGGCGACGCCTCAGCCAATCACAGCGTCGCAGCCGGCGCGATCAACACAGCCTGCTACATCGCCCATCAGAAGTTGCCCTGCCCCGTGTTGCTCGTCTGCGAAGACAACGGCATCGGCATTTCCGTCCACACGCCGCCGAACTGGATCAGCGCGACATACGGCGCGCGCCCCGGGCTGCGCTATTTTGGCGGCGACGGGCTGGATCTGATCGACGCCTGGCGGGCGGCGTCCGAAGCGGCGCTGTACGTCCGCGAAACACGCGCGCCGGCGTTTCTCCACTTGCGGACCGTCCGCCTGCTCGGCCACGCCGGAACGGACGTGGAAACGGAGTATCACTCGCTGGCGGAAATCGCCGCGAATGAGGCGCGTGATCCTGTGCTCGCCTCGGCCCGCCGTCTGATCGAGCTCGGTCTGATGACGGCGGACGAGACACTCGCGATGTATGAGCGCGTGCGTAACGATATTCAGACGCTTGCGGATGAGATCGGCGAGACCGAGCGCATCACAACCGCGGCGGAGGTGACCCGGACGCTGGCCCCCTATACGCCCGACAAAGTCGCGGCGGAAGCGACGCGGGCCGTGTCGGAAGACAAGCGGCTGGAGGCCTTCGAACTCAGGAATATCCCCGGCTTTCCGCGCGACAACGACGGCCCGCGCCTGCCGGAACGCCAGCCGCCGCGCCACATGGCGGCCCTGATCAACTGGGGTTTGCACGACCTGCTCGCGAAATACGACGAAGCGCTGGTTTTTGGCGAGGATGTGGCGAAGAAAGGCGGCGTTTATCACCTGACCGCCGGCCTGACCGCGCGTTTCGGCGTGGGACGGGTCTTCAACACACTGCTGGATGAGACGAGCATTCTCGGCATGGCGCTCGGCGCCGCGCATCTCGGCCTGATGCCCTTCCCGGAGATTCAATACCTCGCGTACCTGCACAACGCGATCGACCAGCTGCGCGGCGAAGCGCTCTCGACACAGTTCTTTTCCAACGACCAGTTCCGCAATCCGATGGTCGTGCGCATCGCGTCGCTCGCGTATCAGAAAGGCTTTGGCGGTCATTTTCATAATGACAACAGCTTTGCCGCGCTGCGCGATATCCCGGGTTTGATTGTCGCGATTCCGTCGCGCGGCGACGACGCCGTCGGCATGTTGCGCACCTGCGCGGCGCTGGCGCGCGTCGATGGCCGCGTGTGCGCGTTCCTCGAGCCGATCGCGTTGTATATGACGAAAGACCTGCACGAAGCCGACGACAATGGCTGGTCATTCGCCTATCCCGCGCCCGATACCGCCGTCGCGTTCGGCGAGGGGCGCGTGTATCACGAGGACGCGAGCGATTTGACGATTCTGACGTTCGGCAACGGCGTGCATATGTCGCTGCGCGCCGCGCGGCGCCTGCAGGCCGAGCATGACATCGCCGCCCGCGTGGTCGATCTGCGCTGGCTGAGCCCGCTGAACGCCGATTTCATCATCGAGCAATCGCTCGCGACCGGCCGCGTGCTGGTGGTCGATGAAGGCCGTTACTCCGGCGGCGCCAGCGAGCCGATCATGGCCGTGATCCTCGAACGCGCCGGCGGCCGCGTGATTTGCGAGCGCCTGACCGGCCAGGACACGTACATCCCGCTCGGCGCCGCGGCGAACCTGGTCCTGCCGACCGAGCCGGACGTTGTGGAACACGCGGTGAAACTCGTATCCCGCGAAGCGGGCGTGAGCGCGTAACAGCGCCTCCCCGTACGATCACGGACGGCCGACTATCCCGGCGTTCTTTCCGATCTTTGCGGCCACCGCCCTGAATTCCTTATAGGCCTCCGCAACGGCGTACGTGTGAGCGCCAAGCGCTCCGTCGGCCGGCTTAAGACAGAACATAGGTTTTCGCGCTTCTTGCGCCAACGGCATTAGGCTGCGGTAGTCCTTGAGTTTCGCAATGCAGTTTGGATCGGTATCAATGGTGAGGCTCGAATCGGGCTCTTCTTCGAGTACTGACTTAGCGTACGTGGAGGGAATCCGTGCAATCCAACGCTCAAAGGCCTTCACAGGGCGATCTAGTCGAATTGAGTGCCTAAGGACCATGTAACCGATCGGACGGATAGTCCCCAACGGAAGCTGGAGATCGTCCACAGCCGGCTTCTTCGACAACCGCTCCTTCCATTCTTCCCGCCATCGTCGCAACGCCGGCCCCAAATTCTGAAGGCCCTGAAGAGAAAATAGATCCGGGCCTAAGGGAATAACGACGAAGTCTGAGGCGATCAGCGCCGCGCGGTTGATGGCTCCAAGGTTCGGACCGAGATCGACGAGGATCACGTCCGCGCCGTACTTCACTGCGGCTCGTTGAACGATGCGCCAGAAGGCGGATATGACCCGAAATGCACGTTCGTCACGATCCATGCATTTGGGCCAAACTTCAGAGAGTTGATCCTCGAACGTAGAAAGGGACATGTCACCTAAGATTAGACCCAGGCTGTCCGTGATAACCTCAATGTGCGGATCAGCGATATCGCCTGTGCCACGTATCAGCGGTTGCAGGGCGCCAAAAACGGTAAGAGGGTGCCCGTTGTTTGGCATGACCTGTTCAAGACGATCTTCGTCAAGAAACGCGGCAGTGAGGTTGCTTTGGGGGTCAAGGTCGGCGGCGATCACCCTTAGCCCGGTGTCAGAGAACATCCAAGCGAGATGGTACACCATAGACGTCTTTCCCACGCCGCCCTTGTTGTTGAAGAACGCAATGACTGGAATGCTCACGGCCTGCTCCTCAGAACAACGGCTACATGCGCGTCTTCCACGAGAAAATCTGGCGCCGGATTACCGTTCTTTTCCATCTCCTTGAGAACGAGAGTGATACCGAAACCGAAGCGTTGCACAAAGCCAAGCTCTTTCATGACTGCGGCAAGATTCGGATTGCGATAATCGTTAACGCCCGGTCGACCAAAGTTCTCTTTCGTGACCTGGCCATACGGGCCACCGGGACTGTGGACCTCGACGCGATCGTTGAACCAGTAGAGCTTTACCGGCGCATTTGTGTTTTCGTAGGACCTGTGCAGAATGGCGTTCCGAATAACCTGCTGAAGTGCGACAACCGGGTAATCCGGCGTCCGTACCTCGACGGCACCCGAAGTAAAGTCCGCTGCTGATTGAATGTTGTTCTTGATAATATCCTCGACCTCGTGGAGAAGGTCTGGAAGAGGCCCGCGTACTTCCCTCTGATTTCGTACGGGGTCCCCCAACGCCTTCCCGTCAATCCGCAAAAATTGCACATACGCGCCGGGTACCCAGTCGGTGGGCGCCTTGCCGACGGCTATGATCCCCAACACGGTGGGGCATGTTGGCGAGCCCGGATGGGCAAATCTAACAGCCAGAAGCTGGTGCTCAATCGATCGCTGATTTTCTTGAATTACCTCAGCATCCATTGCAGTCGGAAGGTACGTTCGGCGGAACAACAGTTCGTCAATCGTGTCAAGTCCGGCATCCACGATCGGCCGAATATCCGCCGGGAGGTCGCGAAAACGTCGCTTTTCGTTTAGGCGACGTTCGTCGTCGGGATTGGCGATGCCGCGCCGTGGTCCGGATCGGATCCAAACAGCCCCGTCATACCGAACGGGTGGCGCGTTTGACGGATACACCATCACGACCGCGACTTCATGCTCTCCGAACATGCGCTTCTGAACATCTAAAGATGGGAAGGGTAGGATCTTGCCATCACCCCGCATAGACGCAAGGTTCTGGAGCATTTGGTCCGTTACCGACAACCCGATTGGGCAACCGTCGTCATCAACACCGACGAAGAGAATGCCGGGGAGCTTGTGGTCTGGTAAGTCATTTGCAAACGCGCAAATCGCTTGCCTGATTCTCTCACCGTCGTTCGGCCTCTGTTTGCGCTCCACGCGATCGGACTCAATGTCGCGTAGCAGTCGTTGCAGCTCGGGATCGGTCATATGACACTCAATAATAAGGGACAGGCATGCACGCAAGCGCCATCTTGTAAGCGCGCCTCCTCCACCAAGCGCCTTCCCGCCACGTCACAAGCCCGTTCGACGCCCCCGACTACTCGAAACTGTGCTCTCCCACTCAGGATCCGATCATTCGCCGCTGCGAAGCGCTCCCGGTGCCTCACATCCGATCAACGTGGCCTCGCGCGACCCACCATTGGGCCCTGCGCAGGCTGCCCACCGCCACGGCGGCGGAGACATTACCGTATTTTCCGCCGCGCCACATGAAAATCCCCTTGCGAAACCCGTTTCGGGACGGTACTTTCGCTCGTACAGGAAGGAGGGGTTGGAATACCCGGCGCATTCCGCGCACTTCGGGGCTTCGCTCAAAGCTCACCGAGGTTTCACGGGACCCATCCCTTCAGAGAAAACCGGCGATCGGCAAAAACCCGGTTGGGAAAGATCTAGGGAGGTCCTATAAAATGAAGCGTTTCCTTGGTTTCGTCGTAGCCGCGCTGATCGCCGTTCCGGCGATGGCCGGTGGTCTCGATCCGTTTGGCGCGAGCGTTCACCAGATTGACCTGGCGGAAATGGACGTCGTTTCGAATCCGGACGCTTATGTTTCGCTGCCGCGGGATGACAGCGGCCGCGCCTTCGGCGACACCTATGACATCGCCCTGCTGGGCCAGAGCACGGCCAGCGCGTTCTTCCTCACGGCCGCCGGCCGCGTCAACAACCAGGCCTATGATGGTCTGGCCGCCCTGCATGGCAATCACGTTATCGGCGCCACCGGCGCCGTCTCCGCCGCGGAGTTCGAGGTTGCGGGCCCCGGCCCGGGTCAGATCACGCTGGGCGTCGGCGTCTTCTCGAACAACGGCGCCGACCTGCTGCCGGCCGGCCTGACGGGCGGCGGACTGCCGATCAACCAACTCCGCATGGACATGGGCGCGGCGGCCGCCGGCCTTGACCAGCTGTCGCCGGTCCCATCGTTCGACATCATCGCGGCGCAGGTCGTTCTGTTCATTGACGGCGCGGCGGTCTTCACCGCCCCGTTTGTGGCGGGCAACGGCTCGTTCGCTGGTCAGCTCGGTCAGACCGGTCTGGCTGATATTTCGGTCATCACGGGCGCCGCTGGCGCCGGCGTTGACGAGATTCAGTTCCAGTACATCATCACGCCGGAGCCGGGCACGTTCGCCCTGCTGGCGCTGGCGGGCCTGATGGGCATCCGTCGCCGCTAATTGGCTGATAACTGCTGCTCCAAGAGTCGCTTACGAGCCCCGACCGCAAGGTCGGGGCTTTTTTCTTTGAAATTGTGTTGACCTTTGGCCTGACGGCGTGCTATTCTCACTCTCGGTTGGTGGGTTGGTTACCCACTGCTGAAGCTTCTTCAGCTTTGGGAGGTTTGGAGCCCGCCCCGTCGGCTTGCCGACGAGGTCCAATGCCTTTCAGCGAAACGCCCCGCAGGACTGCAAAGTCATGCGGGGCGTTTCGTTTCTACGCGCGATCGCGAGCCGATGACGGCGGGTGCGGTTTGCCGCCGTCCGGCGGATTCGCTAACTTGCGGCATTCAGCATGAAACGCCCGACATGGGCGCTCTGAACCACGGTTTCCCCGCATTGGAGAACGTCGCCGCATGTCCGCCCCCCGAAACTATGTGACGATCGTGTCCGGGCTGCCCCGTTCGGGCACTTCGATGATGATGAAGATGATCGACGAGGGCGGCATTCCGGCCCTGATCGACAACATCCGCACCGCTGACGACGACAACCCGAAGGGCTACTACGAATTCGAGCCGGTCAAGAAGACCAAGACCGACGCCTCGTGGCTGCAGGACGCGCCCGGCAAGGTGGTCAAGATGGTCTACCGGCTGCTGTATGACCTGCCGAACTCGCATCGTTATCGGGTGCTGTTCATGCGGCGCGAATTGGACGAGGTGATCAAGTCGCAGGACGTGATGCTGGAGCGCTCGGGAAAAAAGACGACATCGTCGCCCGAGGACGCCGCCAAGGTGCGCGAGATTTTCGAGTCGGAACTCAAGCGGTTCTATGACTGGGAAGCCGATCAGCAGCACATCACGATGATGGACGTGAACTACAACGAACTGTTGAGCGACCCGCAGCCGTGGGTCAAGAAGATCAACGCGTTCCTGGACAGCAATCTGAACACCGAGGCGATGCTCGGCGTGGTGGATCCGAAGCTGTATCGCCAACGCGCCCAATAACCCGGGGACGCTGATCTTCAAGATCGAACACATCAGCCGAGGGCCGGCTGATTTCCAGGGACTGCGAGAATAGACAACCGTTGGAACGCGGCCGCCCTCTGCCGCGCCCGCCGCACGAGGTCCGCATATGAATGATCTGCTGAAGCGACTGGGACTCACGACCGACAAACCCAACGCCGCCGGTTTCGGGGGCGAATGGCTCGGCTCCGGCGAACAATACGATGTCACCACGCCGATCGACGGATCACGCATCGCCAGCGTCGCGCAAGTGACCGAGGCGGAGTATGACCAGATCGTTGATCGCGCGCACAACGCGTTCAAGACCTGGCGCATGACGCCGGCCCCGCAGCGCGGTGAGGTGGTGCGCCAACTCGGCGAGCGGCTGCGGGCCGCGAAGCGCGATCTCGGCCTGCTGGTCACGCTGGAGATGGGCAAGATCGTCCCCGAGGGCGAGGGCGAAGTGCAGGAGATGATCGACATCTGCGATTTCGCCTGCGGCCTGAGCCGACAGCTGTATGGCCTGACCATGCACTCCGAGCGCCCGCGCCACCGCATGTACGAACAATGGCACCCGCTCGGCGTGGTCGGCATCATCAGCGCGTTCAACTTCCCGGTCGCGGTGTGGGCGTGGAACAGCGCCGTCGCCGCGGTCTGCGGCGACACAACCGTCTGGAAGCCGGCGCCGAAAACGCCGTTGACCGCAATCGCCTGCATTCGCATCGCCGAGGAAGTGTGCCGCGCGAACAATGTCGACCCGGCCGTATTCGCGCTGGCGCACGGCCCGGTCGATCCGATCGGCGAACGCATGATTCGCGACGAGCGCATTCCGTTGATCTCGGCGACTGGTTCATGCGGCATGGGGCGCCATGTCGGCAAGGTGGTCGCCGAGCGGATGGGCCGCACGATTCTCGAACTGGGCGGAAACAACGCGATCATCGTGTCGCCATTCGCCGATCTCGATCTGGCCACGCGCGCCATCCTGTTCGGCGCGGTCGGTACCGCCGGTCAGCGCTGCACCAGCACACGCCGCGTGATCGTCCACGAAAGCGTGCGCGGCGAACTCATCGCGCGCCTGAAGGCCGCCTATGAAACCGTACCGATCGGCGACCCGCGCAAGTCGGGCACGCTGATGGGACCGGTGGTCGACAAGAACGCGCTGGAGAAAATGTCCAAGGCGATCACGGCGGTGAAGTCCGGCGGCGGCACGATTCACTACGGCGGCGAAACCCTGAGCGGCCCGGACTATCCCGGCGGACAATACGTCAAGCCGTGCATCGCGGAAGTAAAGGCGGACCTTGAGGTCGTGCAGACCGAAACGTTCGCCCCGCTGCTGTATGTGATGGGCTACGGCTCCGGCAAGGGCGCGATCCCGCAGGCGCAGGCCCTGAAGGATCTCGACCACGCGATCGAGATTCAGAACGGCGTGCCGCAAGGACTGAGCTCGGCGATCTTCTCCACCAACATGCTGGAGGTGGAGACATTCCTGTCGCACGCGGGCAGCGATTGCGGCATCGCCAACGCCAACATCGGCACCAGTGGCGCCGAGATCGGCGGCGCGTTCGGCGGCGAAAAGGAAACCGGCGGCGGCCGCGAGTCCGGCTCGGACTCGTGGAAGGCGTACATGCGGCGCCAGACGAACACGATCAACTGGAGCACGGAGCTGCCACTGGCGCAGGGGATTCAGTTCGGATAGGCGGGAAACGACCATGGTCACTCGAACGCTCGGATCGCGACGAATCGCCACGGCCGTCGCGGCCGTGGTGCTGACCGGCATCGCGGCCAATGGGCTTGCCCAGCCGCCTGACGAACCGCAGGCCAACCCCGACGCGACGTCGCACGCGCGACCGAACCCGCTGGCCGCAAACGCCACGACTGAAGACTGGCCGTGGTTCCTCGGCCCCCGACACGATGGCGTCTCCAACGAATCGCCATTGCGAAAAGAGTGGCCCAACGCCGGGCCGACGCTGGTGTGGGAGATGAAAACCGGCGAAGGCTACGCGGCGCCGTCGATCGTCGGCGATCGTCTGATCTACACATATCGTCGCGACAATGAGATTCGTGTTGATTGTGTGCATCCGGAGGACGGCCAGCGCTGGTGGCGTCACTCGTACCCCACGAGCTATCGCGATCGCTACGGCTTCAACGGCGGGCCGCGCTCCAGTCCGGTCATCGTCGATGAGCGCGCCTATGTCTACGGACCGTCCGGCGAGTTGATCTGCCTGAAGCTGAATAGTGGCGACGTCGTCTGGAAAAAGAACCTCAGCAAGCAATTCGGTATCAAGCAGGATTTCTTTGGTGTTGGAACGACGCCGCTGTTTCTTGACGACAAGCTGATCATCAACATCGGGGCGCCCGGCGGCCCCTGCGTGATCGCTTTGAACGCCAAAACCGGCGACGAAGTCTGGCGAAGCGGGAATGAATGGGGCGCCAGCTACGCGTCGCCCACGCCCGCGACGTTCCACGGAAAGCAGCGTGTGCTGGTCCTCGCCGGCGGCGACAGCGATCCACCGGTCGGCGGTTTGCTCGTCATCGACCCGATCGACGGGCGGATCGAGTTCCGCTATCCGTTTCGTTCGCGGAAGTATGAGTCCGTCATCGCCGCATCGCCGATCGCGTTCGGAAACTCGATCTTCATCACATCGTCGTATCGCGTCGGCGGAGCGCTGATCGACGTTCAGCCCGACATGACGTACGACGTCAGGTGGACAACGAACAAGCTCGGTTCCCATTGGGCGACGCCCTTCTATGACGACGGCTACCTCTATGGCGTGGACGGAGAGAAGCCGAATAGCGCCGCGCTGGTATGTCTGAACGCGAAGACCGGCGAGGAAGTCTGGCGCGATCCAATGACGTGGGAGCAGTCGCGGGCGGATGGGACGATGGATACCGCGTACGCACTGCGGACGTCAATGATTCGCGCTGACGGCGCGTACGTCGCGCTTGGCGAACAAGGCTGGCTGATGCGGATGCGGCTGTCCCGGGAGGGCGCCGTCGTCACGCATCGCGCACAGTTGTTCACGGCCCGCGAGAGCTTTGTGGCGCCGATCATTTCGCGCGGATTGCTGTACGTTTCACAAACGCAACCGGACCGAACCACCGGCGAAGCGCGGTTGCTGTGTTACGATCTGCGCGGCGGGTAGCCGAGGTCGACGCACATCCGGACCCGCCGGCCCACCAGCGCAACCCAGAAGAAACGGGCGCGACCCGGATCCGGGGCGCGCCCGTATTGCTGGCATCAGAAACCGGGCCTACGCCGCGCTCAGTCGGCCGGCGTCGCCACGCGGCGCGTTGCTTGCGTCGCCGCGTTGTAGATCACCAACTCATCCACGGCCAAGTTCGGGTCGAACCAGATCACCTCATCGCCGCTCATCCACACCCGGAACCCAAACGCCGTCGAGAGCGCCCGCGACTCGAAAATCGTCTCGCGCCGCCCATCTCTCAGCGGCCAGATCTCCAACGTCGCGTCCGCGGTCAGGCCGGCCGGTCCGGACTTCGAGACCATGACAACCGCATACTCGGCATTCACGCCCAGCAGATCGCGATCGCGCTCCGAACCGCTGAAATCGCCGAACACGTCGCGTACTTCACCATCGCGGGTGTCGTAGGACCGCACGCGCGACCTGAATGAGCCACTGCGAAACTCTTCCCAGTAAATGACCCCATCATGAATGAAGAGCTGCGCCTCGCCATCCCCGTCGATTCGAATCGCCGGGGCAATCACGTCGACACCGCCCTCCGTCAGGTTCGTCACACGCAGGCCGGTGCGCAGCTCAAGCCCCAACAGCGGCACATCGCTCGGACCGCAGTCGAAATACGCCAACAGGTCGCCTTCGATCGCGTGCGTGCCATATTGCCAGGCGCGCTCGATCTTCTGAAAGTCGCCGGTCGGCAGATCAAACACAAGCAGCGTATAGCACTCTGACGAGGCGCCCGGCGTTTGCGCCAGCGCGATCAGCCGATCGCCGACGATCTGCAACAAGCGACCGCTGGACAACGCCGCCGGGATGTCGCCGGCCGCTGGATTCGGCGACGGCGCGTCCTCGGGCGCATAGAGCGCTCTGCGCTTCCCGGATTGTCGGTCAATCACAAACACCTGGCCCGCGTCGCGATCAATCCACGCGATCCAGTCTTCCCCCGCGACCAGATCGCCATCCAGCGCGACCACCCCTTCGGCCAGATCAACTGCCGAACCGGTGGCGAGGTCGATTTCCGCCACGCGGACCGCGCCGGCTGTCGGCTGCTCGGTCGGGATGCCCTGCGATTGACGCTCGACCAGCAGCAGCTTGCCGGCGCCTCCTTCAAACGCGACAAAACCAGCGCCGCCAAAGGGCGCAAACAGCGGACAGCCCCCCAGCGTCAGGACTCCGACGACGGTTGCAGCGATCAGACACGGGCGAGTCATGTTGATCTCCTGAGAAAACCGATACAGATGGCCACGAACGGGCCCTGGACCATCAAGTATCGGGCCTTCCCGGGTGTCAGGCTACCGTTTCGCCCTCGCCGTGCTCAGCAACTCGTGCCGAAAACCGCCAGCAGGCCCGCCAGGTCCGCCAGATCGACCGCGCCGCTGCCGTCGAGGTCCGCGGCCGCGTTGTAGTTCTCATCCGTCGGCGTCGTGCCGAACGCGGCCAGCAATCCGGCGAGGTCAGCCAGGTCGATGACCCGGTCGCCGTTCAGGTCGCCGGGGCACGGCAAAGCGGCCGAAACATTGACGCGGATCATCCACGGGAAGTCGGTTCCATAGCTCCAGTTAGCGCCCGAATCACTGGTAAAGGCGTACGACGCGAGCGCGCCGGGGCCGTCAGATTCGTTCGTGTCGGCGTACGACCAGTAGAAGCCGCCGTTCGCCGGGGCCTCGGCGGTGAAGAGCAACCAATAGGTCGTATTCGGGTCGAGCGTGACCGGCGAATCCGGCGTCAGGGCGCGCGGCGCGAGCGGGCCAAACAGGTTTGGCACGCTCAGCGTCGCGAGCGGGGCGCCGATGACGCCGGCGTCGTCGGCCCGCAATTCCGCGTAAATCACGGGCACGCCGTTGGCGTCCCCTCCCAAGGCCTCAATGCTGTCCAGCGCGTAGGCGGCGCCATTGGTGACAAACGACTGCGCCGCCCAGAACCAGGCCTCATTCCCATGCGTCTGGAGCACCAGATTGGGCGAGCCGCCGATCGCCGAACTGGCGCGAATCGGCTCATCGACGTTGCTGACCAGCACTTCAGCCATGGCGAGCTGCGCGACACAGAGGAATGCGACCGGAGTGATTACGTGACGGGCTGTCATATGCTGACCCTCGCCGCTCATCGGCGGCACTCGTGGTTTGATCCCCCCGCAGAAACTCTGGGGAGGCGACTCGTCGTTTCAGCGCGCAAGTCAGGTTCCAAGCGACAGGCGCCGCCGCGGTTCACACGGATAATCTCTTGAGGGCGGCCTGGGCGGCGCCGCCGCGCGGCCTCGCTTTACCCGTTTTGGCGCCGGGCTATAATGCGCGGCTCGACTGGTGGGGTAGCTCAGCTGGCAAGAGCGGCGGATTCATAACCCGCAGGTCGGGGGTTCAAGTCCCCCCCCCACCATTTGACTTCACCCGGGCGCGCCCCGCCGGGCCCACATGCACAACCCCTACTGGCCGAACTCCTGGAATAGTCCGAAATAACACGGCCCGCCCGCTGCCAGGGTTTCCGGGTCGGGCGAAATCCCCATGCGCTGGAGAAGTCCCATGCGACAGTTTGGCTATGCGTCCGCGGCGCTTGTCGCCCTTGTCCCGCTTGCGCTGCTGGCGGGCTGTCCCACCGCGACACTTACGGACAACACCAACACCCTCACCACGCAAACGCCCAATTCGAACGCCGCGGACATCGAAGACGACGACGTCACGCTTGACGCCGACAGTGACGGCGTCGCCGACGATGCCGACAACTGCCCCGCTGTCGCCAACGCCGACCAGCAGGACTCGGACGATGACGGCATCGGCGACGCGTGCGACAATTGCGCGAAAACCGCCAACAAGGACCAGGCGGACGCCGACGGCGACAGCGTCGGGGACGCCTGCGATAACTGCCCGAGCGCGGCCAATGTCGACCAGACCGACAGCGACGGTGACGGTGTCGGCGACCTGTGCGACAACTGCCCCAAGTCGGCCAACGCCGATCAGGCCGACGGCGACGGCGACGGTGTCGGCGACACCTGTGATAACTGCGCGACCAAGGAAAACGCCGACCAGGCCGATGCTGACGGCGACGGGCACGGCGACGCCTGTGACAACTGCGCACACACGGCAAACACCGACCAGGCCGACACGGATACCGACGGGGTCGGCGACGCGTGCGATAACTGCGCCGACACGGCCAACGCCGACCAGGCGGACGCGGACGGCGACGGCGTTGGCGACGCGTGTGACAACTGCTCCGCCACCCGCAATGTTGACCAGCTCGACACGGACGCGGACGGCGTCGGCGATGGATGTGACAATTGTCCGGCTGTCGCGAACGCCGACCAGACCGACAGCGACAGTGACGGCGTCGGCGACGCGTGCTCGCTGATCGGCGCGTGGGAGCTGGATTCGGGCAATCTGCTGGACTATGTGCTGGAGTTCAACCTGAACTATATCCAGCTCGATGCGGATGGCGCCGTCACGCTCTTCACGCGCGGAACGGACTTCGACATTCCGAATCGCCTCACGGGCTTCTATGCGGTCACCGGCGCCGTGATCATCGCGCACGTGACCGACGCGAGCGGCGCGCCATTCCTGATTCAGTTCGAGCATGCGGGCGCGGACGAACTGCACTGCACGGATGTCAACGGGGATACCGGCGTCCTGGCGCGCGTCGCCGCCGTTCCGGACGAGGCGAGCCCCGCCGCGCTGACGCTGGTCGATGAGTTCTCCCTGTCGATTGCGCCCCGCGACGGCGCCGGCCTGGCGTTTGACGGGACGTCCCTGTGGTACTCGCAAAACGGCGCCGATCAACTTGTGCCGGTGAATCCGACAACGGGAACAGTCGGAATGCCGATTGACTTCTCAAACACGCAATTCAGCAACGTGTTTTCCGCGCAGGGCGGCGATTTCTGGGTGCACTGTTTCTGCGGAGGCAATGAGGATGCGCAACGTCGCACCGTCGCCGACGCCCTGGTCGACGAAGTACGGACGGACACGGACTTGTCGTCCGAGATTTCCGTGCGGTCGATCTCCTATGACGCCACGGTGAATACCCTGCACCTGTTTGGCTACAGCTTCGACGATGAGACCTACCGACTGCTCGCGGTCGACAGCGACGGAGAACCTGACTCGCTGATCAGCGCCCGTGATTTCAACATCTCCCTGGCCGATTTCGTTGTGCAGGACGGCGCCTTGTGGGCGTTGGTAGGCAGTGGCGATACCCCGACACTCGCGCGGTTCAACCTGGCGACCCTGGCGCTGGAAGCCACCTTCGACCTGCCGCCGGGAAACATCGCGTGGTATGGGCTGGCCATCATTGGCGACGACCTCTATCTTCTGGGCCGGGACAACGACGAATTCGAGGGTGTGTTGTATCGCGTCGCGCCATAACCGCGGCTCTCGGGCGTCGGACGCATCTGCTGTCGAGTCGTGGCGCGCGAGACTGTGAACATGGCCAAGTTCGACAACCCGCACGCAGCGGCGATGTCCCCGATCCGGTGGGCCATCGCCGCCGTCGCGCTGATCGCCCTCGGCTGTCGCGCGCCCGCCCCGCGCCCCGGAGATGTCATGCATCGGCGTGGCGATGAGATTGTCGTATGCGGAACATTCGTTCACACCGGCGCGCCGGTCGTGCTATGGACCGATCCCGGCGGCTACGACGCGTATCGTGTGCAGCCGCGCTTCAAGCCACTTGCGCTCGAACGGCCGACCGACGACATCGGCGCCCGCTACGGGCCGATCCGAAAACACCTGCCGCCGAAGACGCTCGAGCGGATCGAACGCGACGGATGGACGCTCGACGACCTGCGCGACAACGTCGATATTTTCGTATTGCACTACGACGCGTGCGGCCTCGCGCAGCGCTGCTTTCAGGTGCTGCACGATGAGCGCGGGCTCAGTGTGCACTTTCTGCTGGATGTCGACGGCACGATCTACCAGACGCTCGATGTAAAGGAGCGCGCCTGGCACGCCGGGCCGGCGAATGATCGCAGCGTCGGCATCGAGATCGCCAATATCGGCGCATACCCGCCCGACGACGCCACGCTGGATCGCTGGTACCGCGTCGTCCCGGGCGGTGGCGCCGAAATGACGCTGCCGGACGCCTGGGGCGCCGGCGGGGTCCGCACGCCGGGGTTTGTCGCGCGCCCCGCCCGGAATGAGCGCATTCGCGGCCCGATTCATCAGGCCGAATATTGCCAGTACGACCTGACGCCGGAACAGTATGCGTCGCTCGGGCGCCTGACCGCCGCGTTGTGCCGGGCGCTGCCGCGCATCCGCCCGGATTTCCCGCGCGACGCGGATGGCGTCGTGCTGTCCCGCACGCTGACCGATGGCGAACTGGCGGCGTTCCAGGGCGTTCTCGGCCACTTTCATGTGACTGACCGCAAGATCGACCCCGGTCCGGCGTTCGATTGGGAACGGCTGGGGGCCGATCTGCGTCGCTACGCGCCGCCGAGCGGCGACTAGACCTGGTGGCAGTTTTCGCGCCGGATCGCGCAAATCCGGACCCCCGCGCGTGCCCGTATCAAGCCCCCGCGCAATCCCCGCCGATACGCCCATCAGCGGCCGACGTCGACCGCCGAAGCTGCTGGCGCGCCGCGGTGGAACCGCCGGCCGCCTGGTCATTCGCACGAGGATCGAAGCCAAATGGGCAAGAACGAATCGCGACCCAACGGCGCCAGCCGCACCGGGCGCGCCGCCGACGACTCGGTCGAGAAGGCGGCGGTCAGCCTTGACGCGCAGGAAGCCGGCGTGAAGAAGCAGTCGGCCCGCGCCGTCCAGCAGACATTCGTGGATGAGCGCGATGACGTACTGGCGGTGATTAATGAGTTGGAGGATCAACTCGACCGCTATGAGGAGATTCGCGAGAAGCTGGAACAGGACCTGAACGGCGCGAATGAACAGGCGACCGCCGCGAAGAGCCGCGTGCAGGAGCTTGAGTGGCAGAATGTCACGCTGCAGACGCGCGTCGAGGGGCTGGAGCAGATCAAGCAGGAAGTCACGCTGCTTGAGGAAGAGATCGCCGACGCGAACGGACGCGCGTCGCGCTTCGCGGAGCAACTCGCCCGCGCGGAAAAAGAAATCGAGCGCCTGGCGCTCGACCTCAAGGCGGCGCAAAAGGAACTCGAAGAGCTATTCACCGTTCGCAAAGAGCGCGACGGTCTGCGCGTCGACGTGAAGAACCTGCGGATCAAGACCGAGCAGGCCGAAATGTCGCTGAAGGACAGCGCCGAAGAGCGACGCCAGTTGACGGCCCGCGCCCAGGACGCGCAGGCGCAGCTCGACGAGTCGCGCAACGCCCGTCGGCAACTGGAGCTCGATCTCCGCGCGTCGGAAGATCGCACCGTCGAAACCACCCGCATCAAAGACGCCCTGCAGGAAAAACTCGAATCGATTCGCGGCGAGAAAAAGGGCCTGCAGGCACAGCTCACCAAGCTTGAGCGCGAGAATCAGCGCCTCGTCGAGCAGGCCCAGTTCTACGAGTGCGAGATCACCTCGCTGCGCGGCAACAATCGCAACGCCGAGCAGGCCCTCGCCAACGTCAAGAAGGCGTTTTCAGAAGTGCGGCTGGCGCTGTCGGAAACCAAGGCCCGCGCCAGACGCCGCACGATCGAGACATTCCCGCGCACGGGCGCGGCGCTGCGCGGCGACGAATCCGCCCGGCGCGTAACGGATGACGTGCTGGTCGAGCAGATTTCCGCGCAGATTCTGGAAGGAAAGGCGACCGCCGCCGGCGATGTGTCGATTTCGATCGAAGACCACGCCACGGCGAGCACATAAGACAACCACGCGGCTCCCCAACGAATGACGCCCGCGCGGCGCTATGCGTCGCGCGGGCGTGCTGCGTCCCGGCGCCTACCCCCGAGAAGGACGCCGGGCATACCTCTCCCCTCCGTTGAGCACGTGGTTATGCCAGGTCGGCAGGCATGCGCGAAACATCCGCGACGCCGGCGCAATGCGTGCACTTGCAACGGACAGCTATGTGATTTCGTTCAGTCAATCGCCTCCGACGTTCGACGGCTCCTATCTACCGAAGAACGCGTGGGCCCCGCAGAATCAGCGGGTTCATTAGGACTTTAGGACCACCGCGACCAGAAGTCCAATAAGGCATGGGGTTTAAATGTCGTCGCCGTGAAACGGCGCGACTACCGCGCCGCCCCCCGGCGCAGTAGCCGCAATCCCTCGAACATTAGAGTTAGTTGTCGAGTTCGTCGGCGACATCTTCCACGGCATCGCCGATCTCGTCGGCGGCTTCCTCGATTGGATTGTCGTCAGTCTTGCAGGTCATTTCGCACCCGGCCATCGGCGCCGTCAGCAGCGCCAGACACAACACACGGACAGCGAGGGTTGAGACCTTGAAGAATCGTTTCATTTGACTGCTCCTATGATGAACTCAGGGGTTACGATCAAACCGGTGGGTCGCCCCGCGCCGCTGATCGAACACCGTGTACGATGATCGACACGATGAACAGCACGAGGAAAACGACGAACAACAGCTGCGCGATCCACGCTGCGCCGGCGGCAATGCCGCTGAAGCCCAGAATCGCCGCGACGATCGCAATCACGAAGAACATGATCGCCCAGGAAAGCATGTTTTTCTCCCGTTTCGTGTCGCGCGGGGGCACCCCGCCCGCGGCGAGGGCGCACAAACTGGCCCCGACATCAGCGATTGTGCCGCGTCGGTCTGAAATGTCTGTGGAAAGTGGATAAATCCGCTGTAACGGCGGGGACGTGCGGCCTAGCCTCGAACCACCAGCCCGTTGACGGTCACGATCACATCGAAGTCGTCCCAGTCGCCGACGAAACGAAACTCGATCGTGTCGCCGCAGTCATAGTCATCGCCGCGCTGGAAGATCGGTGTATCGACATCCGGATCACTCAATAGCGGAATTTCCTGGCTACCCTCCGCCAGCCGGATCAATCCCAGCGCGTCACAATCAAAGTCAATCTGGAACGCCTCTCCCGGCAGGAGCCGCCCGACGTCGAGTCGATCCGCCAGCAGAGCGTCGAACAGCGTGTCGTCCTCGGAGTAGCGCAAGTCCGTATCCACCGGGAACCCGGTGTCGTTGAAGACCTCGACGCGGATCGCCCGGAACGCCCCGAAGATGGTCGACTGAATGCCGCAGCCGGCCACGCCGATCCAGGCCGCGATCAGCCCGATGAACAGCCCGTTTCGTCCCACTTTCATGGTCGGTCTCCCTGCGTCTTTCTCGCCCTGTCGCGTCGCGAAGCAGACCCTATACTAGGCGTTTTCATCCGCACGCGCGAAACGGTTGAGGGTTCGTCGATGGCATTGATGATAGGCGTATCGGGCGTACGTGGCCTGGTCGGGCAGACGCTGACACCGGAGTTGATTTGCGGCTTTGCGCAGGCGTACGGCACGATGCTGCAGGGCGGTCGCGTCGTCCTGGCGCGCGACTCGCGCCCCAGTGGCGAAATGTACGGCGCCGCCGCCGCCGCCGGCCTGCTGGCGGCCGGATGCGAAGTGACGCGGCTCGGCATCGCCATGACGCCGACCGTCGGCTACGCGATCCGCACCGGCGGGTTCAAAGGCGGCATCAGCATCACCGCCAGCCATAACCCGGCCCAGTGGAACGGACTGAAGTTTCTCGACAATGAGGGGCTGGCCCCCGACCCGGCGACCGCCGCCGAGATCCGGTCAATCTATGAACAAAGGCGCTTTGCAGCTGCGCGATCCGGGTTCCAGCCGATGGTCGTCGATGACGCCGCGGGGGCCCGGCACGCCACCGCGGTCAAGAAGCTGATCGAAGTGGACCTGGCGCCGCTGAACGGCGCGACGGTTGTGCTCGACTGCATCAACGGCGCCGGGTGTCTGGCCTCGCCCGCGTTCCTGCGCGACCTCGGACTACGCGTGGATGTGATGAATGGCGAGCCCAACGGCGTTTTCGCGCACGAGCCGGAGCCGATCGAAAGCAATCTCCGCAGCGTGGGCGAGCGTGTCAGCGCGACCGACGCGATCATCGGGTTCTGCCAGGACCCGGACGCGGATCGTCTGGCGCTGATTGATGAGAACGGGCGCTACATCGGCGAGGAGTACACGCTGGCGCTGTCGACCTGGTCCGCGCTGTCGCGCAAACCCGGGCCGGTGGCGGCGAATCTCAGCACGTCGCGCATGATCGACAAGATCGCGGAAAAACACGGCGTCAGCGTCTCGCGTACCGCCGTCGGCGAAGCGAACGTGGCCCGCGGCATGCTGATCAATAAATGCGTGCTCGGCGGCGAGGGGAACGGCGGCGTCATCGACCCGCGCGTGTGCCTGGTGCGCGACAGCCTGACCGCGATGTCGCTCGTCCTGCAGCTCATGGCCCAAACCGGAAAATCCGTCAGCCAGCTCGTGGCCGAGCTGCCGCGGTTCGCGATGATCAAACAGAAGTTCGAATGCCCGCGCGAGAAGATCGACGCCGCGGCGGCCGTGGTTGCGCAGAAGTTCGCGAATGAGCGCGTCGACCAGTCGGACGGCACGCGCGTGGACTTCGCCGAGGGCTGGGTGCATCTGCGGGCGTCAAACACCGAGCCGATCGTCCGCATCATGGCGGAGGCGGAGGACGAAACCGTGGCGCAGAAGTTGATTGACCGCGTACACGCGGCGGCGGGCCTCTAAGGGCCTTGCCGAACTCCGATAGACACAGGAACGCGCCCTTCCGCGCGAGAAACAGGAGAACATCATGAAACGCACACTGATCCCGCTGCTCACACTCGCCCTGCTCACCGGCTGCGCCGGCAATCGCGCCCAGTTTGGCGAGCGCCCCACCGCGCGCGCGGAGCAGACGCTATCCGTCGCAAAGGTCCTCAATGATCCGCAGGCGTACGAAGGCAAGGTCGTCCGCGTCAATGGCGTGGTCAGCGATGTCTGCAAGCCCAAGGGCTGCTGGATGGAGCTGTCCGAGCCCGGCGCTGACGGCGCGCTGTTCGTCAAGTTCACCTGCCCGATCGAGGGCCGCCTGATCCCGATGGAAGCCGTCGATCACCCCGCGACGGTACAGGGCAAGCTCGTCATCGAGCAGGTCAGCGTCGACGAACTTCGCCACATGGCCGAGGACGCCGGCAAGCCGCCCGCAGAAGTGGCGAAAATCACCGAGCCACAGCAGCGGCTGCGCTTCGAGTCGGCGTACGCCGAAGTTGAGGGCGTAACGGCGGAATAGTTTCCGTCGATCGGGCACGGAACAGCGGACCAAGCCACTGCCCCCGCGCATGGCGGAGGGGCGCGGCACGGTCTATCATTGCCGGTTTGGCGCCGCGTCGCATTTCGGCACATGCGTCGCGCATCTTGTTGGAACGAGGACTTCATGGCGCAGCAGGACTTCCAGACGATTATCGCTACCGATTGTGGATCGACCACGACCAAGGCGATTCTGATTGATAAGAAAGATGGCGAGTATCGCCTCATCAGCCGCGGCGAGGCCCCGACCACTGTCGAAGCCCCGGCCGAAGACGTCACGCGCGGCGTCGTCAACGCGATCGGTGAAATCGAAGAGTTGACCGGCCGGCAGTTCCTCAAAGACGACAAGGTCTGGATCGGCCGCGAGGGCCAGAACGGCTGCGACGCTTATGTCGGCACCAGCTCGGCCGGCGGCGGCCTGCAGATGATGGTGGCCGGCGCCGTCAAGAAGATGACCGCCGAATCCGCCGAGCGGGCCGCGCTCGGCGCCGGGGCGATCGTCATGGACGCGCTGTCGATCGACGACGGCCGCCTGCCCCACCAGCGGATCGAGCGCATCCGCAGCAAACGCCCGGACATGATCCTGCTCTCCGGCGGCACCGATGGCGGCACCACCAAGCACCCGGTCGAAATGGCCCAGATCGTCTCCGCCGCCGACCCGAAGCCGCGCTTCGGCGTCGGCTTCAAGTTGCCGGTGATCTACGCGGGCAACAACATGGCGCAGGGCGAAGTCGAGCGCATCCTCGGGGACCGCGCGGCGCTCTACATCACCGACAACATCCGCCCGCAGTTGGAGCGCGAGAATCTCAAGCCCGCGCGCGACAAGATTCACGACCTGTTCCTCGAACACGTCATGGCGCAGGCGCCGGGCTACAACAAGCTGATGACCTGGACCTCCGTGCCGTTGATGCCGACGCCGGGCGCGGTCGGGCTGATCATGCAGCTCATCGCCTCGCGCGAGAAGATCCAGATCGCAGGCGTGGATATCGGCGGCGCGACCACCGACGTCTTCAGCGTCTTTCGGTCCGACCAATCCGACCAGGACAGCGAAACCGTGTTTAACCGCACGGTCAGCGCCAATCTCGGCATGAGCTACAGCTGCTTCAATGTGGTCGCCGAGACCGGCTTCGATAACGTTGTGCGCTGGGTACCGCTGGATGTCGACGAGCGCGACATTCGCAACCGCATTCGCAACAAGATGATTCGGCCGACCACGATTCCGCAGACCATCGAAGAGCTGATGGTCGAACAGGCGATCTGCCGCGAAGCGCTCCGCCTGGCGTTTATCCAACACAAGATGATGGCCGTCGGCCTCAAGGGCGTGCAGCAGCAGCGGACCATCGCCGACGCGTTTGAACAGGACGCCTCCGGCGCCACGCTGGTCAACATGATGGCGCTCAACATGATCGTCGGCTCCGGCGGCGTGCTCAGCCACGCCCCGCGCCGCGCCCAGTCCGCCCTGATGATGATGGACGGCTTTTATCCCGAGGGCTTCACCGAGCTGACCGTCGACTCCATCTTCATGATGCCGCAGCTCGGCGTGCTCAGCACGGTGCACGAACAGGCGGCGCTGGAGGTCTTCAATCGCGACTGCCTGATTCGCCTCGGCTGGTGTGTCGCCCCGCGCGGCGCCGGCAAGGACGGGCAACCCTGCATGAAGGTCGATTTCCGCTCCGCTGGCCATAACGAAACCATCAACCTGCCGGTCGGCGAAATCAAGCTGATTCCGCTCGAGGCCGGGCAGACCGCCGAAGTCACCGTCACGCCCGCCAAGGGCTTTGATGTCGGCGCCGGCGCGGGCCAGCCGATTTCGCGGCAGGTCACCGGCGGCGTCGTCGGCCTGGTGCTCGACAGTCGCGGACGGCCCTTCAATCTGCCGACCGATCGCGCTCAACGCGTCAAGAAACTGACAGCGTGGAACCAGGCGCTCAACATCTATCCGCAATAGCGGGGGTCGCGCGAAAAGATGCGCATTCGGAATGACCGGAGGCCGGATTGGCTGACGCCCCACATGCGACCGAAGACACAGCGCCGCCCGTGACCATCGAGCCCGAACCGCGGCGGCGCCCGGATATCGCGCGCTGGATGATCGTCATTCTGGCGATCATCGGCGCGTGGATCAGCCTCGACCTCACACGCCAGTCCGGCGGGCTGGCCGCGACCAACCCCCTGCTGGCGAAGTACTGCGCGCCGGATGTCGGCGACTGCGCCTCCGTGTTGTCCAGTGAGTATGGCCGCACCGCCGGCGTGCCGACCGCCGTATTCGGGCTCGGTTATTTTCTGCTGGTCGCGCTATGGTTCGCGCTCGTCGGCGGGCCGCGCACACACGGTCGGCTGCTACACATTCCGATCGCGCTGATTGTGGCGCTGGGCGGGCTGCAATCGCTGCAGTTGACGCTCGTCATGGCGACGGTGCTGCAGCGCTGGTGTGTGGGGTGCGCCGCGGCCCACATCGCCAACTTCCTGATCATCATCGGCCTGGCCTGGATGTGGCTGCGCCGCAAGCCGCTTGGCGGGACAACGCTGCCGCTCGCCGCCGCGGCCCTGATCGCGGGGCTCGCGACGAACACCCTGTGCATCGTTGGCACGCGGCTGTTTATCGCGCAGGAGCAGTCGCAGCGCATTACCAATGAGTACCTGAAGATTCTCCGCGACCCCGACTATGTGCGCTGGAGTCATGCCCGCCAGACCGGCGTTGAGATCCCCCTGCGGGGAACGGCGAGTCCCGACCAGCGCGTCATCGTCTGCTTCTTTGACTTTGAATGCCCCGTGTGCCCGACCGCCAGCGCCTCGCTCGACGCGGTCAAGGAAGCATTCGGCGATCGCGTGCGGATTGAATACCGCCACTACCCGCTCGACGCGGCCTGCAATCCCGCGATCACACAAACGCGACATCACGCCGCGTGTGAGGCCGCCCGGGCCGGCGAAGCCGCCCGCCTGCTCGGCGGCGACGCGGCGTTCGACCGATTCCGGCACGGGGTATATCAGCGCAGCGTCCCGCTATCGCCCGCGTTGTATCTTGAGGTTGCGGAGAATATCGGCCTGGAGTCGACCGCGTTTCAGGCGGCGATGGCGGATCCGCGCGTCACCGAACGGATCAGCGCGGATGTGGCGCTCGCGCAGCAGATTGGCGTAACCCGCACGCCGACAGTGTTTCTGGATGGTCGAACGGTTGTGACTGATTGGCGCGACGCGGCCGCGATCTGGCGGGCGCTGCTGGGCGAGAACGCGGAAAGCGCGACAGCCCCGGAAAATCAGTGAGGCGGCGCCTTGGCCGGCCGCAACGCGACGCCTTCGCCCGCGTCCGCTGACGGATCGAATTCGACCGATACGAGGATCCGCTTCAAATCGATTCCGGCGCGTTCGACGAGCTTCGAAATCTCTAGCGCGCGTTTCAGCGCCTTGATGGCGCCCGGCGAGTCCCCCGCGGGCGCGCGGGTCTGCGCCACGATGCGGAGCGGAACATCTTTCAGGCCCGCGTCGTCCTTGATCTGCCGCAGCGCCGACTCCAGCCGCTTCGCCGCCGCGCTGTTCAAGCCCGCCTCTTCAAACGCGATCGCGTCGACCCAGATCGCGCCCGCGCGGGCCCGCACAGGATCATCCGCGGGCGTCATGAGCGGCTTGAGAAGTTCAGGAGGAAAGGCCCCCTGGCACGCGACCAGTTCGGCCCGCAATGTCGCGACCAGCGCGTCCAGCCCCTCAACCTGGTCTTCGTAGTTCGCGATCGCGCCATTTTGCATGGCCGCATGCTCGACCAGCACGTTCATTTCGGCGACCGCCTTTTCGGCTCTTTCTTCCGCCGAATCGATACGCTGCTGACAACTTTCGTTGACGCGCCGCTCGTTCTCCAACGCTTCGGCGAGCTTTTCGTTGCGCGCTTCCAACAGGCGCACCCGCTCCTGTAGCTCCTCCACCGTCGGCGGCGCCGGCGGCGCCGGCTGCGTCGACTGCGTCGCCTGAGCAAGGCGCAACCCGCCCTGCGGCAAGAGCGGCGCCCGCTGCGCGCGGAGCGCATTCGACGCGCAACCGCCCGCGCAGCTTGCGGCGATCACGAATGCCATCAGTTCAACGGAACGCATGTTCACACCGCCATGGCCCGATGGCCGGCCGATGCCGCCTCGCCGAGCACGACCGCCAGCCACCCGCTTCGCGGGATCTAGCGCTGTCCGGCCTTCCCGACCACCCACCCCACCAGCAGGCAGACAACCGGCACACCGACGCCAATCCCCAGGAAAATCCAGAAATTCTGCGTCAGCCAGTTGGCGTAGTCCGGCATGAAGTTCTGAGATACCGCGGCCGCCACGCTCGCGCCCAACGCCAGCAACAGCGTCGCCCCGAACAGCAGGCCGGAGAACAATCCTTCAGACGGATCAGCCGCGACCGCCGCATAAGCCGGCATGAGAACTTCGCCGCCGCTCGACGCCGGAGCCGCCGAACCGCGCCGCGGCGCCGCCGGGGCTTCGATTTCCTCGACCTCTTCGACTTCCTCGGCCTCGGCGACCGGAGCGCTCGGCTGGGCCGGCGCGGCGTCTTCTTCGCCGGGGTAGATCTCGTCGAGCAACTCGCCGAGCGATGTGTCATCGGATTCGCGGGTCAGGTCGAGCAACCCGCTGCCGCCGGCTGAGCCCTCCAGCGACACGCGATCACTGGTGGCTTCGGTGATCTGCGTCTTGGCCATCGGATCGGCGTCGATCTCAAGCTCGTCGTCGTCAAACACGCCGATACCGCTTGAAGAAATCACGGTGTCATCTTCGGCCGCTGGCGGCTTGGTGGTCGGCGCCGGGGTTTCTTCCATCGGCTCCAGACCAAGTACGCTTGTTCCGCCCTTCATGTCGCCCAAAGACGGCAGTGGCTCATCGACCGGCTCGAGCGTCACTTCGTCGCCACCGCCGGCGATGCGGTCGACGTCTTCCGACTTGAAGAAGATTTTCCCGGCGTCGCGAAACTCACGCAGCGTGCCATCCCGCACCAGCTGCTTGACGTCGTCTTCGCTTTTGCCGAGCTTGGCGACAACTTCTTCAAGTGAGTAGAACGGCTTGGCCATTCGCGGCTCCCGAGTCTGAGGGTTCAGTTGTTATGGCTGTGGCGCCGGCGCTTCAACGGGTTCTGGCGGCTCCGCGCCGCGGTTCATCTGGTCCTGCTTATTTACCAAACCTTGGATCATACGGATATCCGGGTCGGTGTTGAAATCTCTGAGGAACCGATCGTGCTCGTAGCTGCGGGCCGCAAGCAGCCGCAGCCGACGCGCGCCCGAAACCGATTCGACCTGATACACGCACACGGTGCGCTCAGCCGGATCGACCAGAAACAGCCCCCAGGCGTCGCGGTCAATCTGGCCGGTAAAGGCGAGCACGCGATCGGTCCCGCCGACCCCATCCGCCGCCACCGCCGGGCGAGCCGGGCCGCCACCGCCGAATGCGTACCCCAGGGCCAGCGCGCCGGCGAGCGTCGCCAGCCAGGTCAGGCGGAAATCGGGACGGGTGGGACTGGCTTCCATTTTGCGTGAATGCACCCTGCTTGTTGCGCCTGTCGCCGCGTCAGCCGAAAAACCCGGCACGCCGCGCCGTCGCCCGTGAAAAACGGGCCGTTATTTTGATCGTAGAGTCGCCGCTGCCCCCCCGCAACCCCCGCCCGCTGGCGTGGCCGCAGATACGCCCCTATACTTTTCCCCGAAACGTAGGACCCTGTCGGGTCAGAGGTTGACGGGGCGCCCGCACGGCGCCAAACGCGACTCGGAAGAAAATCGGTTCATGCGGCGCTGGGCATCGCGCCGTTTTTTGCGATAGACGCGGCGATCGGTTCGATCGCGCGAAGCAATAGGTGATTCCCGCAAGCGAGCGAGACGGCTCGCTGGCGCCGCGTATTATCGAGGCCCCGATCCACGCCGGGTTTGAAACGCTCCCGCCTTCTCTGCGCCCGTTTACAAAACGATACGGCTTCGCATGGGAATCGCCGCATGCCATTACTACCTCTCATTGCCCAGACCAGCGTCGGCGCGCTGATTGCCACGGGCATTATCGGCCTAGCGGTCGGCGCCGGCGGCATCTGGTTCTGGTTTCAGCAGGCGGGTCGCAAAGCGCTCGATGAGTCGAAACGCGCCGCCGAGCGCGAGCTGAGCGAGGCCCGCGTCCGACGGGACGAGATCCTGAAGACCGCGGAGGTCGAGGCCCAGAAGAAGCTGCTCGCGACCATGGAGCGGTTTGAAAGCGAAACCGCCGAGACCCGCAAGGAACTGAAAGCCTCCGAAAAGCGACTGGCCCGGCGAGAGGACGAAGTCGACAAGAAGTTCGACGTTTTGACGACCAAGGAAAAGAAGATCGAAGACGGCGAAGCGCGGATCACAAAGCGCGAAGCCGAACTCGACCAGTTGCACGCCGACGCCCGCGACACGCTCGCCAAACAGCGCGATGAACTCCTGCGCATCTCCAAAATGACACTCGAAGAGGCCCGCGAGGCATGCCTGCGGCGGCTCGAAATCGACCTCCAGAAAGAAGCCGGCCAGATGGTCGAGAAGATTCTCGGCGAGGCCCAGGACGACGCCCGCGACAAGGCCCGCAAGATCACGATCGAGGCCATCCAGCGCTACGCGGCGGAACATACGGCCGAGGCCACCGTCGCGACCGTCGATGTCCCCAGCGACGACATGAAAGGCCGCATCATCGGCCGCGAAGGCCGCAACATTCGCGCCTTCGAAAAAGCCACCGGGGTCACGGTGATCGTCGACGACACGCCCGGCGTCGTGACCATCTCCTGCTTCGACCCGGTCCGCAAGGAAATCGCCCGCCAGACCCTGTCGCGTCTGATTCAGGACGGCCGCATCCACCCGACGCGGATCGAGGAACTGACCGGCGAGGTCCGCGAGGAGCTGGACCAGAAGATCGTCGAATACGGCAAGCACGCCGCGATGGAAGCGAACGTCCACGGCCTGCCGAAGCGCCTGATCGAGACGCTGGGCCGACTGCACTTCCGCACGAGTTACGGCCAGAACGTGCTGCGCCACAGTATCGAAGTCGCCCATCTGACCGGCATCATGGCCGACGAGTTGAAGCTCGATGGGCCGCTCGCCCGCCGCTGCGGTCTGCTGCACGACATCGGCAAGGCGATCGACCACGACATGGAGGGCTCGCACACCAAGATCGGGGCCGACCTGTGTCGCAAACTGAACGAGCATCCGGCCGTGGTAAACGCCGCCGAGGGTCACCACGGTGACGTGGCCGCCTCACACGTGTTCACCCCGCTGGTCACGGCGGCGGACGCCGTCAGCGCATCCCGCCCCGGCGGTCGTCGAGAATCACTGGAACGCTACATCCAGCGTCTGGAACAACTCGAAGGCATCGCCACCAGCTTCAGCGGCGTGAATCAGGCCTACGCGGTCGAGGCGGGTCGCGAGATTCGCGTGGTGGTCGACGCGGTGCGTGTGGACGATATGTCCTCGCTGAAGCTGGCCCGCGACATCGCGGAGAAAATCCAGGAAACGATGACCTATCCCGGCGAGATCAAGGTCACGGTCCTGCGCGAGCTGCGAGCGGTCGAATACGCGCGATAGATTCGGCCCACCCGCCGAGCGATCAAATGTCGCGCTTGCCTCAGTGGGGCGCCGCTGAGACACTATAGGGGGACCGCGCGGCGCGAACCGCCGCCGCGGCCGACATGGGGCGAACATGGCGCGACGCAAACGGCTTGGCGAAATCCTGCTTAACTGGAACATCATCACGGCGGAGAATCTCGCCGATGCGCTGGCGTACGCGCAGGAGCATCGTCGCCGCGTCGGCGAGGCGCTGGTCGAGTTGGAGATGGCGTCCGAGGAAGACGTCACCAAGGCGCTCGCCGCCCAGTTTGACCTGGAGTTTGTCGACCTCGACAAGAACGTCGGCGTAGCGGACGCGATGCAGTACATGCCGAAGGACATGGTGCGCAAGCACCGCGTGCTGCCGCTGGCGCGCGAGGGCGATCGCCTCAAGATCATCATCTCCGACCCGCTGGACCTGGAACTGCTCGACCTGCTGCGCTTCCGGCTCAATATGGAACTGGAGTGCACGCTCGCGCCGCGCGCCAAGATTCAGCGCTTCATCGATACGTTCCTCAGCAAAGACCGCGCCAGCATGGACCAGACGCTGGAGGAGATCAAAGGCGAAGTCGATCTCGCGGCGAAGGAAAAGTCGCTTGATGATGAGGACGACGACGCCCCGGTCATCCGGCTGATCAACCTGATCATCAATGAAGCCTGTCGGGCCCGCGCCTCGGACATTCATATTGAACCCATGGTCGATCGTGTCCGCGTGCGCTATCGCATCGACGGCGTATGCCTGATTCGCGACGACATTCCCAAGTCGATGCAGGGCCCGGTGCTCACGCGTCTCAAGATCATGGCCGGCATCGACATCGCCGAACGCCGGATGCCGCAGGACGGCCGCATCAAACTCATGATCGGCAATGGTCAGATCGACTTTCGTGTCAGTTCCTGCCCGGCCTATCACGGCGAGAGCGTCGTGCTGCGTATTCTGCGCCCGGACTCGGTCAAGGTCGGCATCACCGGTCTCGGCTTCGAGCAGGACGACTACGAAGTTTTTCAGAATATCATCCGCCAGCCGAACGGCATTTTCCTCGTCACCGGTCCGACCGGCTCGGGCAAGACGACCTCACTCTATGCCGCGCTGCAGGAGTTGAACCGTCCGGACAAGAAGATCATCACCGCCGAAGACCCGGTTGAATACAACTTCGCCGGCATGAACCAGTGTCAGGTGCGCGAGGAAATCGGGCTGAGCTTCGCCCGCATTCTGCGCGCCATGCTGCGCCAGGCGCCGAATATCATTCTCGTCGGTGAGATTCGCGACCAAGAGGTGGGCGAAGTCGCGATTCAGGCGGCGCTGACCGGACACCTTGTGTTCAGCACGCTGCACACCAACGACGCCCCCAGCGCAATCACGCGTTTGATCGACATGGGCATCAAGCCGTTCCTGGTCGCGTCGTCGATCCAGGCGATTCTCGCGCAGCGGCTGATCCGCGTCATCTGCCATGAGTGCAAGGAAATCGACCCGAGCCCGGACCGCTTCGTGCTGAAACTGCTCGGCATTCGCGACGAGGACCTGGTCGGAAAGCACATTTACCGCGGGGCCGGCTGCAAGCGCTGCAGCGGCACCGGCTATCGCGGTCGTCAGGGCATCTTTGAGATCATGATCATGAACAACGAGCTGCGCGAGTTGGCGTTCAGCCGCGCTTCGGCGTCGCAGATTCGCGTTGCCGCCCGGCGCACCGGCATGAAGTCGCTGCTCGACGACGGCAAGCGCAAGATCCTGCGCGGCGTGACCACGCCGGAGGAAGTCGCGCGCATCACGCAGATGGAAGGTGTGATCGCTGACGAGGACTAGAACGTAGCGCCGCGACAAAGCGGCGCCCGGAAGTGTCTTTCAGAAACCGCCCGCGCGGGCGACCGGACATTTGGCAAGGAATCAAACTGTGGCGACTGTTCATATTGACCGCCTGCTGGAAACCTGCATTCGCACCGGCGGTTCTGATATCCACCTGCACGTCGGCCGCGCGCCGGTGCTGCGCATCGACGGGCGGCTGCGCTCGCTCGAAACCAAGACGCTCGAACCCGAGGACACCGTCGCGCTGATGAAGTCCGTCACGCCGGAGCGCAATCAGCAGGAATTGCAGGAAGAGGGCGGAACCGACTTCGGCTTCGCGTTCGGCGACAAGGGCCGCTTCCGCGTCGCCGTCTTTCGCCAGAAGGGCAACATCTCGATGGTGTTGCGACTGATCCCGTCGAAGATCCTGAGCTTCGACGAGATCGGCCTGCCATCGGTTGTGAAGGCGCTGTGCCGCCGTCCGCGCGGGTTGTTCCTCGTCACCGGGCCGACGGGCTCAGGCAAAACGACGACGCTGGCGACGATGCTGGACTACATCAACCGCAACTTCGACCGCCACATCATCTCCGTCGAAGACCCGATCGAGTATTACCACACGCACCAGAAGTCGGTCTTCACGCAGCGCGAAGTCGGCGTCGATGTGCCGAGCTTCGCCGAGGCCCTGCGTCGCGCGCTGCGTATGGATCCGGACGTGATTCTCGTCGGTGAAATGCGCGACCTGGAAACAATCGAGTCCGCCGTCCGCGCCGCCGAAACCGGCCACTTGGTCTTCGGCACGCTGCACACGACCGGCGCCCAGGGCACGATCAACCGTCTGATCGACGCGTTCCCCGTCAATCAGCAGGAGCAGATTCGCGTCCAGCTCTCCACGACCCTGATCGCCGTACTCTCACAAACCCTGCTGCCGCGCAAGGGCGCCCCCGGGCGATTCGCCGCGTATGAGTTCCTGCTCGTCACGCCGGCCATCGCCAACCTGGTGCGCGAAAACAAGACCTACCGGATTGACTCGTCGATCCAGACCGGCAAAAAGTACGGCATGCAGCTGCTCGACGATCACCTTTGGAAGCTCTTCGACGAAGGCCTCTGCGAAGGCGAAGAATGCCTCGAACGCGCCCGCTTCCCGGCGGAGTTCCAGGAAAAGATGGAGGCCAAGGCCCGCGGTCAGGTCGGCGCGCTCGGCGGAAAGGCCGACCTGCTCACCGATCAGGAAGACGACGGCTAGGCCCGGCGATCAGCGATCAATCAACGCCGCCGTCGCGGAGCCCTTGCGCCCGCGACGGCTTTTTTCGTTGTCGCTCCCGTAAAACCCGCTCGCTACCATGCGCGTATGTCCACCACAACGTCTACCCTCAGCGATCGGGACCTGCTGAAGCGCCTGATCGCCTTTGACTCCGTCAGCGCCCGTGGCGATGTCGAGATCGCGAACTTTGTCGCCGATTACCTCGATCAGGCCGGCTGCCGCGTCATTCGCCACGAGTACGCGGGTGGCGCGCGCGTCAATCTGATCGCCGCCCGCGGACCGCAGCAGCCCGGCGGCCTCGGGCTCTCCGGGCATCTCGATGTCGTGCCCGCCGAAGAGCCGGATTGGGACAGCGATCCGTTCACGCTGACGGAGCGCGACGGGCGCCTGGTGGCGCGCGGCGCGGCGGATATGAAGGGTTTCGTGGCCCTCGCGATCAATCGCCTCGCGCACGCCGGCGACGATCTGGCCGCGCCCCTCACGCTGATCCTTACCGCGGACGAGGAAATCGGCACCGTCGGCGCGCAGCGCCTTGCCGCCGACTGGCGCCCGGAATGGCCGCGACCGGCCGGCGTGATCATTGGCGAGCCGACCGAGCTGCGCGTTGTCCGCATGCACAAAGGGCACTTGAAGGCCCGGATCACATTGCGCGGCAAGCCGGCGCACAGCGGCTATCCGCATCTCGGCGACAACGCGATCGTCAAGGCGTCCCGCGTGCTGAGCGCGCTGACGGGGCTGGTCGAGTCATTGAAGACTGAACGCGCCGAGAGCAGCGCCCATTTTCCGGAGTGCCCCTACCCGGCGCTGAACATCGGCATGATTCAGGGTGGCGCGGCGGTCAACATCGTCCCGGAGCGCTGTGTGATCGACGTCGGAATGCGCGTGCTGCCCGGTCAGAGATCAACCGATGCGATCGATCGATTGCGCGAAACGACGCTCGGCGCGATGTCGGGCGATCCGCAATCCGTTGAATTTCAAGTGACCAACGACAGCCCCCCACTGCTGTGCCCGGCCGACGACCCGCTGCACAAGCTGCTGTGCGAGCTGATCGGCCAGCGCGACACCGTCGGCGTTTCTTACGCCAGCGACGCCGGGCCGCTGGCGGCGATCGGTATTCCCAGCGTGCTGTTCGGCCCCGGCAGCATCGAGGTCGCGCATCGCGCGAACGAGTCGATCGAGATCGCCCAGGTCGAGAAAGCCGCGACCGTGCTGGACACCGTCATCGCCCACATGTGCCGCGCCGGAGCGCGATCGTGAGCGCCGCGCCGCAAATCATCGAGGCCGACCTGACTTGGGTAAATGGTCGATTCGAGCGCGGCGTGCGCGTCGCGCTCAGCGGCGATCGCATCACCACAGTCGGCCCGGGCGGTCCCGAGCCGACCCGCCGACTGCGCAGCCGCGCGCTGCTGCCCGGCTTCGTCAATGCGCACAGTCACGCCTTTCAGCGCGGCCTGCGCGGCCTGGGCGAACACTACCCGAGCGGCTTCGGCGACTTCTGGTCATGGCGCGAAGCCATGTACACGCTCGTCGAAGAACTCACCCCCGAGCGTCTGCAGCGCCTGTGCAGACTCGCGTTTGAAGAAATGTTGGCGGCGGGCGTCACCACCGTCGGCGAGTTCCATTACATCCGACACCGCAACGCCGATCAGCGCGACTTCGCGTTCGATGAGGTCGTCTTGCAGGCCGCCGCCGACGCCGGCATTCGCATCGCCCTGCTGCCGTGTCTGTACGCGACCGGCAATTTCAACCAACCGCTCGCCGGCGGCCAACGCCGCTTCGCCACCCCTGACATGGATGACGCCGTGCGCCAGGCGGATCGCCTCGCGGCGCAGATCGACCCGGTCACGCAGACGATCGGCGTCGCCCCGCACAGCCTGCGGGCTGTTCCGCCCGATATGGCGAAGGCGTGCTTCGCGATCGCCGCCGAGCGCGGCTGGATGATCCACATGCACGTCGAGGAACAGCAGCGCGAGATTGACGACTGTGTCGCGGCGCTCGGCGCGCGGCCGATGCGCTGGTTGCTGGACAACGTCGGTCTGAACGAGCGCTTCACCGCCATCCACGCGACCCACACGCTGCCCGACGACCTCGCGGCGCTGGGCAGCCGCGGCGGCAATGTCTGCGTCTGCCCGATCACCGAAGCGAACCTCGGCGACGGGATCGCGAATCTGCGGAAGATGCTCGAACGCCCCGACGGCGTTTGCGTCGGCTCCGACAGCAACATCCGCATCGACTTCGCCGAGGAAGCTCGCCAGATGGAATACAGCCAGCGGCTGCGCGATCAGCGCCGTGGCCGACTGATCGACGCCGACGGATTGACCGCGCCGCGCCTGCTCGATTGTGTCACCCGAAACGGCGCCCGCGCGCTCGGGCTGCCCACCGGGAGCATCGAGAGTGGACGACTGGCGGATTTTGCGACCCTCGACCTCGATCATCGGCGCCTTGCGGAGACAACGCCGGACTCGCTCGCGGCCGCGTTTGTGTTCGGCGCCGGCGCGGAGTGCGTCCGCGAGGTCTGCGTCGGGGGCGTCTGGCGGTGAGCCGACTGGCGGCCGCAATCGCTGACGCGTTTCAGCGCAGAAACACGCTGCTACTCGACGCCGCGCTCGGCGCCGAACTGGAGCGTCACGGCATTGCCACACCGGCCCCGCTTTGGTCCGCCAACGCGCTGCTTTCAAACCCCGCCGCCGTGCGCGGCATCCATCGTGAACAGGCGCTGGCCGGCGCCGAGATCCTGACGGCCAACACGTTTCGGCTGAACCCGCGCGCGTTGCGCAAGGCCGATCTGGCGTCTCGCGCAAGTGAACTCATCGCGCTGGCGATGCGGCTCGCGCGCGAAGCCGCTGAAAGCGCGCGGGTTCTCATCGCCCCCACCTCGCCACTTGATCTCGCTCCCGGACCGGCGGATGTTGCCGACCCGGTCGCTTTCGTCGTCGCCAGCGTCGCGCCCGTGGAAGACTGTTACCGCCCGGATCTGGTCCCGGACGACGCGGCGCTTGCCGAAGAGCATCACCGCTTCGCCGCCCAACTCGCCGAAGCCGGGGCCGACGCGGCCTGGATCGAGACCATGAACACCCGCCGCGAAGCCGCCATCGCCGTCCGCGCCGCCCGTGCCGCGGGGCTGCCATGCGTCGTCAGTTTTGTCCCGCGCCAGGACGGCGCCTTGCTCAGCGGCGAGCCGCTGCTCGACGCCGCCCGCGAAGCGCTGGACCTCGGCGCCCTGGCTGTCGGCGTGAATTGCGCGCCGCCGAGCGCTTTGGCGCGCTTGCTGCGCGAATTGTCCACGCTGAATGCGCCGCTCGTCGCGTACGGACATCTGACCGCCTGTCCGACGCCGGGTTGGGAGTTTTGCGAATCCGCTTCACCCGCGGCATACGCGATCGTGGCCGACGAATGGGCGAGGCGCGGCGCAACGATCATCGGCGGTTGCTGCGGCACAACCGCCAAGACGCTCGCGGCGTTGCGAAGACTGTTTGTTCCGGCTGACCGAAGCCGAGCGGGCGGATAGCGCTTAGTCCAACGGATACTGTTCCAGCAGTTTCGTCAGCGACGCCTTCTCCCCCTCATTCAAACCGCACAGCGGCGAACGGAACGAATCGCGCATCCAGCCGCGCATCGCGCACGCGGTCTTGATCGGGATCGGATTGACCTGCAACCCGAGCAGACCGCTCATCAACGGAAACAGCGCCCGGTGCGCCGCCTGCCCCGCCGCCAGATCGCCACTCCGCATCGCCGCCGTGAGGCGCTTTACCGCCTTCGGAACCAGATTCGAGATTACGCTGACCACGCCGATCGCCCCCAGGCTCATTAGCGGCAGCGTGATCGGATCGTCGCCGGATAAGATCGCGATGTCTGACATCGTCGCCAGCGCCGCGGCGTCATCCACGCGCCCGGTCGCGTGCTTCATCATCGTGATGTTCTTGTGCCGCTCCCGCAGTCGACAGATCGTGGCGTTTTCGAGCGTGACCGCCGTGCGCCCCGGAATGTTGTAGAGCATCACCGGCAAGTCCATCGCCTGCGCAACCGCGCCAAAGTGCCGTTCCAGGCCCGCTTGCGGCGGCCGGTTGTAATATGGATTTACCACCAGCACACCGTCCGCCCCGCATTCCGCCGCGTTCCGCGCCAGCCGCACGGCTTCCGCCGTGCAGTTGCTGCCCGCGCCGGCGATCACCGGCACGCGCCCTTTGGTCTGCTTTACGACAAGCGCGACGACCTCGTCATGCTCGGCGTGGGTCAGCGTCGGCGATTCGCCGGTCGTGCCGCACGGGACCAGACCGTCGACACCGCCGGCGATCTGCCGCTCCACATGTCTCCCCAAGGCGTCAAAATCGACGCGATCTTCATCAAAGGGTGTGACGATGGCGGTAATCGTTCCATGAAAGACAGTGCTCTTCGGCATCAGCGTCTCCGGCGCGTTTCGTGGAGTATAACCGCGCCCGGCGTGACGAGCGGAAGGTCCCGGTAGGGCTGCCCCCATAATGCCGCATCTTCGCCGGACCAAACCGCGCGCCGGCGCCAGGCGCCCGCTTGGCGGGGCGCGAAATCATCCGCTATGCTGGCTCAATCCCCGCTGAACGGGCGTTCGGGCGGCTTCAGCGATCACGGAGTTTCGACAGGTATGAGCGACGCGGCGAATGCGCTCGTGGATCAGTTACTTACGCGCGATCCCGGAGAGCCGGAATTCAAACAGGCCGTCGAGGAAGTGATCCACTCCGTCGAGCCCGCGCTGGATCGCCATCCCGAGTTTCGCAAAGGGCGCATCCTTGAGCGCATCGTCGAGCCCGAGCGCGTGCTGATGTTCCGCGTGCCGTGGGTGGATGATCGCGGCGATGCGCAAGTCAATCGCGGCTTTCGCGTGCAGTTCAACAGCGCCCTGGGCCCCTACAAGGGCGGCGTCCGTTTTCACGCGTCCGTGAATCTGAGCATCATCAAGTTCCTGGCGTTTGAGCAGATGTTCAAGAACGCGCTCACTACCCTTCCGATCGGCGGCGGCAAGGGCGGCAGCGACTTCAGCGTCCGCGGCAAGTCGGACGCCGAGGTCATGCGCTTTTCCCAGAGCTTCATGACCGAACTCCGCAATCACATCGGTCTGCGCACCGACGTGCCCGCCGGCGATGTCGGCGTCGGCGGCCGCGAGATCGGCGCCATGTTCGGCCAGTTCCGTCGCCTCCAGAATCGCTTTGAGGGCGTGATTTCCGGCAAAGGCGTCGATTGGGGCGGCAGCCGCATCCGCAAGGAAGCCGCCGGGTTCGGCACCGTGTATTTCGCGCAGGAGATGTTGGCCGCGCACAACGATTCGTTCGCAGGTAAAACCGTCGCGATCAGCGGCTATGGCAATCTCGGCGCCCACGCGCTGGAGAAAATGCACGAGCTGGGCGCGAAGGTCGTCACGATCGCCGACGAAGAAAACTACATCTACGACCCGGCCGGCATCGTCGGGGAGAAGGTGCCGTTCGTCGTCGATCTTTGGCAAAAGCACCACAAGCATGTCGACGAGTACGCGACGCAATACAACGTCGAGCTGCGCCCGGGGCGGCCGTGGGACGTGCCGTGTGACATCGCCATTCCAACCGCCGCGCAGAACGAAATCACGCTCGATGACGCGAAGAAACTCGTCGGCAACGGCTGCCGGATGGTCGTCGAAGGCGCGAACATGCCCTGCGCCGCCGACGCGATGCGCTACTTCAGGCAGAACGGCGTGCTCTTCGCGCCCGGGAAGGCCGCCAACGCGGGCGGCGTGGCGGTGTCCGGTCTGGAAATGTCGCAGAACGCGACGATGACATCCTGGTCGCGCGACGAGGTCGATGGCCGCCTGCGCGAAATCATGCGGCGCATTCACCGCATGTGCCTCGACACGGCCGAGGCCTATGGGCGGCCGAACGACTACGTCGCGGGCGCGAACATCGCGGGTTTCCTGCGCGTCGCGAATGCGATGCTTGATCAGGGCGTGATTTGATTCGGTGAGAAATTCAGGTGCGCATTGCCGTCTGGCCTGTGCGCAGTTCACTAGAACCGACTGAGGAGCGAAGCGGACATGTCGAATCTCGTTCAGGAGTTCATGGCGCAGGTCAAGTCGCGCGATCCGAAACAGCCGGAGTTTCATCAGGCCGTGCACGAAGTTGTTGAATCGCTCGTGCCGGTCCTGGAGAAACGCCCGGATCTGCGCAAGGCCCGCATCCTCGAGCGCATCGTCGAGCCCGAGCGCGTCATCCTGTTCCGCGTCCCATGGGTCGATGACCGCGGCGATGTCCAGGTCAATCGCGGCATGCGCGTCCAGTTCAACAGCGCCATCGGCCCCTACAAGGGCGGCCTCCGCTTCCACCCGTCCGTCAATCTCGGCATCATCAAATTCCTCGGCTTCGAGCAGATCTTCAAGAACGCGCTCACCACCCTCCCCATGGGCGGCGGCAAGGGCGGCAGCGACTTCGAGCCCAAGGGCAAGTCCGACAACGAAGTCATGCGCTTCTGCCAGAGCTTCATGAGCGAACTCTTCCGCCACATCGGCGCCGATACCGATGTGCCCGCCGGCGACATCGGCGTCGGTGGCCGCGAGATCGGCTACCTCTTCGGCCACTACAAGCGCCTGACCAACCTGTTCGAAGGCGTTCTGACCGGCAAGGGTGTCAACTGGGGCGGCAGCCTCATCCGGCCCGAAGCCACCGGCTACGGCTGCGTCTATTTCGCCAGCGAAGTGCTCGGCACAAAGAACGAGGTCTTTGAAGGCAAACGCGTCGCGATTTCCGGTTCCGGCAATGTGGCCCAGTTCGGCGCTGAAAAAGTGATCGACCTTGGCGGCGTGCCGGTCACAATGTCCGATTCCAGCGGTTTTATTTTCGATGGCGACGGCATCACCCGCGAGAAACTCGACTTCATCATGACGCTGAAGAACGATCGCCGCGGGCGCATACATGAATACGTCGACCAGTACAAGACCGCGAAGTACCACGAGACCAAGCCGGACGAGACATCCAATCCGCTGTGGGAAACGAAGTGCGACATCGCCCTGCCATGCGCCACCCAGAATGAAATCAATGAACACGACGCCAGCCACCTCGTGAAGAGCGGCTGCATGTGCGTGGCCGAAGGCGCCAATATGCCCTGCACGCCGGAGGCGGTCGCCGTGTTCGAGGAGAGCGCCCTGCTGTTCGCCCCGGGCAAGGCCGCCAACGCCGGCGGCGTCGCGGTGTCGGGCTTGGAGATGACGCAGAATGCGATGCGCCTGTCGTGGTCGCGAGAAGAGGTCGACGACCGCCTCCGCAAGATCATGCACAGCATTCACGTCCAGTGCAGCCAGACCGCCGCGCAGTACGGCACGCCCGGCAGCTATATCAACGGCGCCAACATCGCCGGCTTCCTGAAGGTGGCGAACGCGATGCTGGATCAGGGCGTCGTGTAACGACGCCGGCAATGCGGGAGGTGGGCGCGCCCGGCGACCCGGCGCCGCTCAGGGCTTGCGACGCGTCGCGGATCCGATAGAGGTCTCTGGATCGCGGTTGCTACCGAAATGAGCGCTGCGCGCCCCCACCTCGCCGGTCGCCCCCGCGCAGGCGGGGGCCCACGGCTAGGCTTGGGCGTTCGTCTCTGCGTTCTTCAGCCCACCGCGCATCCCCGGAAACCCGCCGCGCTACGCTATACTCCTGATGTCAGCCGCTGAACCGCCGGGCCGCCGGATTCCGCCCGCGCGCGGCCCCCTTTGGAGTCGATCATGATTCACCGCATGTGCATGGGCCTCGTCCCAGCCAAGCCCCATACGGCTTTGTATGAAGACGGCAAACTGCTGATGGAGCAGATGGTCACGCGGCAGGGCTTTAACGGCCCGTTCTCGATCCTCTACTACCGCGTCCCGCCCACCGACGAGTTTGAGGTCCGCTCGCTCGAGATTCCGGGTTTCTGTCCGTTCAATCTCGTTGAAAAGCAGCCCCTGCACCGCCGCCACATTCGCACGCAGGATTTCAAACCTGGCGGAAACTTCCTCACCGGGCGCAAGACGATGTTCGTCAACGCCAACCTGCAGATCGGCCTGGCCAAACCCACCGACGCGCCGGGCGAGTTCTTCTCCAACGGCGACGGCGATGAGCTGTGGTTCATCAACGAAGGCAGCGGCGTGCTGGAAAGCGTGTACGGCGTGCTGCGTTTCAAGAAACACGACTACGTGCTGATCCCGATCTCGACGCCCTACCGCCTGCGCTTCGACGACAACCGCGGCACGGCCCTGATTTTCGAAGGCCGCCCGTGGCTGGGCATTCCGCCGGATTATCGCAACAGTTGGGGTCAGATCTCCGATTATGCGCCGTTCTCACACCGCGATTTCCGCGCTCCGACCGAGCTGCTCACACACGAGGGCGACCAGCATCAGCCATTCGAGCTCGTCACTAAGCTCGGCGATGAGTTGAGTGTGCACAAATACAAGCACAACCCGCTGAATGTCGCCGGCTGGGACGGCGTGCTTTATCCGGTCGCGTTCAGCATTCACGACTACCAGCCGAAGACCGGCCTGGTGCATCTGCCGCCGACGACGCACACGAATTTCGCCGGCAACGGGTTCGTCGTCTGCTCATTCGTGCCGCGCAAGGTGGACTATCACCCGCAATCGATCCCGTGCCCCTATGCGCACGCCAGTGTCGATATGGACGAGATTCTGTACTACGTCGACGGGAATTTCACGTCGCGGCGCGGGATCGAGTCGGAATCGATCAGCCTGCACCCCAAGGGCATCACGCACGGCCCCCACCCGGGGACCTACGAACGCTCGATCGGCACAACCGAAACCGACGAACTGGCGGTCATGTGCGACACATACGACACGCTCCGCATGACGACCGTGGCGGCGGGAATCGAAGATGTCGATTATCATCGCACCTGGGTTGATCGCGAAGGCGAGTCCGAGTGGCTGCGCGAACGCGAAAAGAAATAGGCCAGCCGCGGCGACGGCACGGAGGCGGACGCTTGTCGCGTATTCTTGTTTTTTCAACGATTCTGGCGGGTTCTCTGCTGTTCGGCTGCGCCGACCGCGCGGAGGTCACGGCTTCGAACCCCAACCTGGCCGAGTTCATCGAACTCATGATCCCCAAGCGGATCGAGATTCGCCCGCATATGACCAAAGCCGTGAACGTCGACGCCGTCGGTGGCGCCGATCAGTTTGAGGTCATCATCGCGGCGTTTGACTCGTTCGATGACCCGGTCAAGGCCGTCGGCGTGTTTCAGTTCGAGCTGTACACCTTCCGCCCCGCCAGCGGCGACCGCCTCGGCCAGCGCCTGGCGTACTGGGAACAGCCGCTGACGCGCGAAACCCAGGCGGAATACTGGGACCGCGTCGCGCGGTTCTACAGCTTCCCGCTCGACGGCAAGGGTCTCGACATCAAGCCGGGCCGCTACATCCTGCTCGCCAGCCTGCGCGGCCCGAACGAGAACCGCCTGACGAGCGAGTATGAGTTTGAATACGAATACGACGCGACCGCGGCGGCCGGCGGCTAACGGCGGCGGCGACCTGCTGCGGGTAGCGCGTAGCCACGGTCACGTTTCGAAGTCGGCGTTCCGGCTTAGTCTCGGCGTAGGCTGGGCTCCGCCCAGCTTCGGCCGATGTCGGCCCTCGCCGTCGGCGTGCATCCAGGCCGAGCCGCTGCGGGTCCGTTTAGTGCCCCATCCTGAAGCGCAGCG
>CAZGTH010000008.1:0-194232 GCA_964528455.1 uncultured Planctomycetales bacterium
GCAACCAGTTCCAACACGCTTGACAACGGCTCGCTCATAGATGCCACCCGCCCGGTGAAAATGACTTGTAGCGAAAACGGACTGCCCCTGCATGAACCGTAGCCCTTTTTCTTTGTAGCTTTGTAAATCGCATCCAACAGCTTCCTGATTCTATTGAATAAGTGGAGTAGGGTGGGCCATGCCCACCACCGTCGGCGCTGCCGCGCAGGCAGGCGATTCAGGGGCTTGTGAAGGCGCCGGCGACCTCATGGGCGCGGCCCCCATCTCGTTGAACGCCGAGTGGTGGCCATGGCCCACCCTACGCTACTGCTGTGCAGAATCGCAGCGAACGCCGACCAGATCGAGAGCAGGCCAACCTCCTACCGCGCCCCCCCAGAACGCCCCGAGAGGCGACTCGCGAGATCACATAATTGGATGTAGTGCGGGTTCATTCTCGCTAGTTCTCGCACACTCTGAGCGTTCAATTCAGGTTTAGCGAATAGCTCCGAGCGAAACAAGGCCTGGTCAATCCAATCATCTCGCGCGAGGCGCTCGACCCAGTCCGCCACATTCGATGCAACTTGTAGTACCTGGGGGCTTTGATCGTGGTCGAACAAGTAAAAGCGCCCTTCCTTGGTCGAGAGCAAACCATCGCCAAACTCAGTCTGCCCGAAGACAAATACAGGTTCAACCCGTTGGAACACCTCCTCTAGGACTTCCAGATACCGCTGCTCCCACTGATCGGCAGGAGGATCAAGCCATCGGCACTCAGGAAGTCGAAGTAAAGCTAGGGACTGAGCGATTTCGCTGCCAGGAGCCCAATACCTCCATAGCAGACCAACACCGTCCGGAGCCCCGGCGAGTATGTCCGGGTGTGATCGGCGCTTTCGAATTCTTGCAATGCGCGTTTCGACGCTTTCCTTCGTCGCCATGTTTCTTTCTCTGAGCTATTCGCAGTGGAGTAGGGTGGGCCATGCCCACCACCGTCGGCGCTGCCGCGCAGGCAGGCGATTCAGGGACTTGTGAAGGCGCCGACGACCTCATGGGCGCGGCCCCCATCTCGTTGAACGCCGAGTCCTCCGCGGCGTCGAAGTCGAGGTCAACCGCCACATCCTCATCAGTGTACGAGTTGTTCGCCGTCGTATCTACCCGATTTTCAGAGGCGTGAATCTGAACAAACCGCAACCAGCCAGACTATACTAACCGCATGACCAACCCCCTCGCCGAGCGCGTCAGCCGCGAAATCCTGCCGTATGTGCGCCAACCCGCGCAATACCTCGGCGGCGAGGTCAATCAACTTGTGCGCCCCGGCGACTGGCAGGCGGCCGGCACGCGCGTGGTGATCGGTTTTCCCGACGCGTACAGCATTGGCATGTCGCATCTCGGTTGCCAGATTCTGTACTGGCTCTGCAACCACACGCCCAACGTCTGCGCCGAACGGACGTTTGCTCCGTGGATCGACGCCGAGGCGATCATGCGCCGCCGCGGCATCCCGCTGTTCACCTGGGATACGCGGCAGCCGGTCGGCGACGCGGATATCTTCGCGATTTCGCTGCAGTACGAATTGTGCTTCACGACCGTGCTGAACATGCTCGACCTGGCGGGGATCCCGCTGCGCGCCGCCAATCGCGATGATTCGCATCCGCTCGTCATCGTCGGCGGGCCGCAAGCGGACAATTCCGAGCCGATGGCGGCGTTTGTCGATCTGGTGGTGATTGGCGACGGCGAGCCCAGCATGGCGGCCCTGCTCGCGGCGTATGGCGAGTACAAGCGTGACGGCGTCGGCCGCCGCGAGATGATTCCGCTGATGGCGCGGCGCTTTCCCTGGGTCTACGCGCCAAGCCTGTACGACATCAGCTACCACGCGGACGGCACGATCGCCGGGATGATGCCGCGCATCAGCGGCATTCCCGCGCAGATCGAGCGCTGTCGCGAAACCAATCTGGCTGAGGCCCCGTTTCCGCGCAAGCCGCTCGTGCCGTGGACCGAGGTGGTGCACGATCGCGTCGGGATAGAAATCATGCGCGGCTGCCCGCAGGTGTGCCGGTTTTGTCACGCCGGCTACACCAAGCGCCCGCTGAGTTACCGCACCGTCGATCAGATCCTGGAGATCGCGGAAGAAGGCCTGCGGGCGACGGGCCAGCGCGATCTCGGGCTGCTGTCGCTCAGCACGGCCGACTATCCGCATCTGGCGGAGCTCGCGGCCCGCGCGAATGAGCGCTTTGGCCCGCGCAAGATCGGGCTCAGCTTTCCGTCGCTGCGAATCGACAAGATGCTGCAGCACATTCCATGGATGGCCAACAGCGTCCGCAAGAGCGGCATCACGATGGCGGTCGAAGCCGCCCGCGACGACATGCGCCGCGCGATCCGCAAGAAAGTCACCGACGGCGCGCTGATCGACGGCGTGCGAGAAGTCTACAAGGCCGGCTGGAACCGGCTGAAACTGTATTTCATGTGCGGCTTTCCGGGCGAGCGGCCGGAGGATATCGACGGCATCTGGGAACTCGCCAATGCGGTCAGCCTGGAGCGCTGCGCGATCCGGCGTGCGCCGGCGCAGGTCACGGCGAGTGTCGGATGGCTGGTGCCGAAGCCGTTTACGCCGTTGCAGTGGATGGCGCAGCCGCGCGTGGCGTACTTTCGCGAAGCGCAGGCCCGCTTGCGCGACCTGACGCGCGGCCGATTGATCGAGTCCGGCGCGTACGGCTCGGTGGAGCGCGATCTGTCAGCGCCGCGGCCGGGTCAGTTCAAGCGCAAGGGCCGCGGGCGTATCACGCTGCGCACGCACGACCCGGAGCGCGCGATTCTGGAAGCCGTATTCGCCCGCGGCGATCGCCGTCTGGCGGATGTCGTCGAACGGGCGTGGCGCAATGGCGCTCGCTTCGACGGCTGGGACGAGTGCTGGAACGAGCGCTACTGGCTGGACGCCTACGAGCAGACCGGCATCGATCCGGATTGGTACGCGCACCGCGAACGCGGTTTCGATGAAACGCTGCCATGGGATCACATCGGGCTGCACATGCGCCGCGGATACCTTGAAAACGCCTATGACGATCTGTTCGCGCAGATCAGCGTCGCGAAGCCCGCCGCAGGATCATCCGGCGGGACCGCGCTGCGGGTGTTGTAGGCGCCGGGCGCCCGGGCAGGCTTGACTCGCCCCGCGTCGTGAGCCGTCGACCCGCGCGGGCATTCCGGTTATCGTCGTCGTAATCTCAATAACCCTGCAGCGGAATAACGCAAAATGGATTTCAAGTACGTTGTGCTTGGGGCCGGCCGACAAGGCGTGGCGATCGCGCATGATCTCGCGCGAAACGGTGACGCCGAACAGGTGACGCTGATTGACGCCAACGGGATGGGGGCGCGCTACGCGGTCGAGCGTCTGGCGAAGCTCAACCCCGACGCCGCGGACCGTTTCGCGGCCAAGACCTGCGATGTCGCCGACGGGGCGACGCTGCGCCCCTTGATCGCCGGCGCGCATGCGGTCATCTCCGCCGCCCCCTATCGCTACAACGTCGCTTTGGCGGAGCTGGCGATCGATGTCGGCGCCCACTTCTGCGACCTTGGCGGGAACACCGCCGTCGTGCGCGAGACGCTGGCGCTGCATGATCGCGCGGCGAAGCGCGGCATCAGCGTCGTGCCCGATTCCGGACTCGCGCCCGGGCTCGGCAATCACCTCGCGGCGCACGGTGTCGCGAGTATGGACGAGCCGCGCGAAGTCAGCGTGCGCTGCGGCGGGCTGCCGGAAACGCCGGTCGGCCCGCTCGGTTACAAGCTACTGTTCAACTTTCAGGGCCTGATCAACGAATACTCCGGCGTCGCCGAGTTCCTGCGCGACGGCAAGCGGATTGACGTGCCGACATTGACCGAGTTGGAATCGATCACGTTTCCCGCGCCGGTCGGAACATGCGAGGCGGCCGTCACCTCGGGCGGCACGAGCACCTGTCCCGAGAGCTTCTCCGGACGCCTCGATCGATTCGACTACAAGACCGTGCGCTACCCGGGCCATTTCGCGATCATCCGCGCGATGTTTGCGCTCGGTTGCTTTGAGGAGTCGGTCACGCTGGCGAACGGCGAGACGATCGCGCCCAAAACGGTCATGCGGGGATTGATGGAGGACCGCCTTCAGTACCCGGAAACGCGGGACATTGTCGTGCTGCGCGTCGTCGTCAGCGGACGCGACAAAGGACGCCCGCGCACCATTCAGTACGATGTGCTCGATCGACATGACGAAGAGACCGGCTTTACCGCGATGGAGCGCACGACGGGATTCCCGACTGCGCTCGTTGCGCATATGCAGACCCGCGGCCTGATCGAGCCTGGCGCGCGGCCGCTGGAAGTCAGCGTGCCGACCAGCGCCTTTGTCGAGGAACTGCCGCGGCACGATGTGCGGGTCGAGATCAATGGCTAGACAGCCACGACATGCGCGACGCGGCGCGACGCGCGACATCGTCCTGCTGGTCCTCGCGCTCATTGCGCTGGGATTCGCCGCCTTCTATATGACGAACTTCGGCTCCGGACGCGACCCGGCGCCGACCGACGCGGCGTCCGAAGTCGGGTTCTATTGTGAAGCGTGCAAGCAGCGGTTTCGCCTGAACGGGCGACAAGTGGAAGAGGCGATGGAGGGTGGCGACGTCGGGCGCCGCGCCGCCGGCGACGACCCCTATGATCGCGGGCTAACGTTCCGTTGTCCGCTTTGCAAAGAACTTGCGGGTGTCCGCGACCGCGGACTGCCGAGCGAGCCGGCCGACCCGGAGGGAAGCCCATGAATCATCCGACGCCGTTCGCCGATGAGCGCACGACGGTCGCCGATCTGAAGCGGCTCGTCGCCGAATTCGTGGCCGAGCGCAAATGGGAGAAATTCCACGACGCGAAGAATCTCTCGATGGCGATTTCGATCGAGGCGGCGGAACTGATGGAGCACTTTCAATGGGCCCGCTCGGACGAGCTCGACGCGCTGCTCACCGACGCCGCGAAGCGCCAGGAAGTGACCGACGAGATCGCCGACATCGCCTGCTTCCTGGTCTCTCTCGCCAGCACGCTGGGCGTTGACCTGGCCGCGGCGATGGCCGACAAAATGGTCCGTAATCGCCAGAAGTATCCGGCCGATCGGTTTCAGGGCAACTGGCACAAGCCACAGCCGTAGCCGCTCGCGCCGCATAGCCGCCTCGCCGTCGCTCGGCGACTTCCGCGCGGGCGCTCCGAAAATTGTCCAAAACATTATCCCGACCCGCCGATTGAAAAGGCACGCGCGCGGGTGATCTCGCGGCGCCAATGCGTCGCGGCGCTCGCGCTCTTCAGGCACTCGGGACCCTCCGATGAAATCGCGCAAAAACCGCGCCCGTAGCCGTCGCCGATCCACGCCGCCGGGGCATATCTCACGGCGCACCTTCCTGGCGTCATCGGCGCTGACGGGCGCCGCGGCCACGATGCCGAGCTGGCTGGGCGGGTGCGCCCCGCTGCCGGGCTTCGAGCTGCCCGTGATCCCGGAACGCGAGACGCGCACGCTGCACTTTGATTTGTCGCACGTGGATGGTGAAGCGACATTCCGCTTTCACGCCCCGCGCAGCAAGTCCCACGGCATGCGACTCAGCGCGCACTCGAACGAAACCCGGGCGCGTTTCCGCGCCGAGAACGCCCTGTTGCGCCAGATTCCGGACGGGCAACTGACGCACTACGCCGAGCAGGTTGATCTGCCCGGCAAGGCGATGCAGCACACCTGGGTGACCATGGCGGGCGAGGACGGGATACCGAGCATCGTGACCTCGCAGATCCACGTGCCAAGCTACGCGTGGTCGACGCTGGCGACGGCCAAGCGGCGGGCCGTCATGCGCGGCTATGCGGATCGCGTCATCGACCCGGCGACCGACGCCAAACTCCGCTACCTGAAGATCGCGAATGTCTCGCAGAGCGGCGCATCGGACACGCTGACGACCCTGAATTCAATCTCGTCGCCGATCGACGCCGCGACTTCGGTCGTGTTTCACCATCCCGAAATCATGAACCTTGACCCCAGCGAAGGCGTCAAGGTGCTCGACGTGATCAAGAACCTGCGCGGAACCGGCACGTCATGTACCGGCGAGAACGTCGGACTGCTCACGGCGCTGGCCTGCTCGATCGCCAGTCAGGGTCCCGGCTCCACCAACAGCGGCTGGATGCGGCGTGTCCCCGCCACCGACGCGAGCGGCGCCCCGGTGCTCGATTCGAAGGGCGCCCAGATCTACGACAACCGCATGTCGGATGAAACCAGCGCCGCCGCGGAACCGGTCATCAAGGAGATTCTGCGGCAGTTGTTCAACGACCCGACGCTGCAGGGAATGCGGTTTGAGGACAATCCCGGTGTGACCTCCGTCGGCGCGGACGGAACCGCGGCCGCCGATACCGGCAAGACGGCGGGCCAGCAGAGCGGCGCATTCCGCGTGAGCCTGGCGCATCCGGCCGGCAGCGTCGGATCCAATCTGCACGGCCTGCTGTTCCGCGATTTTCGCGTGACCGACGGCGATGCGCGTTCTGTCTCGATCGAGGTCGAGAACATCTACCTGCGTTTCCTCGACGCGTATGTGCAGTATCTGCAAGCCGACAAGCGCACGCCGATCACGGGCAGCGACGGTCAGCCGATGAAGCCGCAGCACCTGCGGACAGTACCGACCGACAACGCGATCATGGGCATACCGCTGCTCGATCAGGGCACCCTGCAGAAGACGACGCTCTCCTTCGAGATGCCGGAATCCGCGTCCTATGCGAACATTCTGTTCGGGACGCTCGGCGCGGGCGGCAAGTCGGTCGGCGATCGAGACCACTTTGACATTGGCGATCTGATTCACTCGCCGATGGCGTGGACACTGGTCGTCAACATCGGCATCCCGAGTTTCCTTCTGGCGCTCGGTGTCGGATTGCAGTCCAGCGGACTGCTCAGCTCAATCACCGAGGACCCGGAAATCCTGCTCGCGATTGCGGCCGTTGTCGTGCCGCTGTTTATCGCGGGCGAGGCGACGCGCGGCGCGGTGACCGGCAGCGCGCGCGGCCCGATTGTCGACACCGCCAATGTGATGATCGCGCTGTGCCTGCGGAGCATACCGAAACTCACGGCCAGTCTGCTCGGGTATGCGACGACCGAGGAACTGGAAGACTCGATCCCGTTCGTCGGTTGGGCGCTGCGGGCTCTGGGCATCATCGGCGGCGTCGCACAACTTGCCCAGACCGTCGGTGAAGTCCTCTCCAGTCCGGCTGTGTTTGACAATACGGTCAGTTTCGCGATGGACACAACCGTCACCGTGCGACACGACCCGCGCGACTTTGAGTTCCCCGCGACGGCCAAGGTCTGGATCGTGCGGGCGACGTACGACGGAACCGTCGTGCGCGAAACCTGTGGTCAGTTGCCGACAACGCAGTCGGACCCGATCGAAGTCACGTTCTCCAACGTGCCGGTCGGCGGAACCGTGCAGATCGACGTCTGGTTCCTGTCGGACGACAACTGGATCGTCGGCCAGGGCGGAACCGGTTACTTCGAAGACACGGGCGACACCGACCAGGATGGCAACCCGGTGCAACGGTGGGTTTCCGTGCCGCTTTCCAACTTCCCGGAGCATGCCGGCGAAGTCGACATCACGATCAAAGAGCAGCTTGTCCCGCTGACGGCGACCACGGTTTACTCGCACAAGGAAAAGATCGCGTACGAAAACGGGGCGCACGTGTGGGTCGCGGACAAGGCCCCGACCGAAACGATCGCCAACCTGGACTCCACGCGCGACGATACGCTGCACGCGCTGAACAGTCTGACTGTTCAGCAGACGGCGGGCGCCGTCGGGTACGCCTGGCGCACCGGTTCGCCGCAGATCGATGTCTGCCCGAACGACAACGGATCCGCCCGATCGTTGCAGCTCATTCAGAACCTGTCCCTTACGCAGCGCCCGGACGATGCGCTGAAGACGGCGAGTTGCGGACGGATCGACCAGCGCGCGATCGCCTACTCGCTGATGGCGCCATTCAACAGCGCCGGACGCAATCTATATGTCGATCCGGTCTATGGCCCCTACAAGGCCGACAGTGAAACGACCCTGCCCTACCGCTACTTTGTACGGTCGGTGGCGCTGGACAGTCTGACCGACAAGACGCCCTTCGCGGAGATGAGCGGCAAGAGTTGGGGCTTCTTCACGCTGCCGTCGAACGGGTTGGCGGTCCACCCGATGGGCCACATCGCGTCGATCAACTCCCCGAACAGCAAACTGGAGATTCTGCATCTGCCCGGCGACGTCGTGGATGATGACGAGGCGACCTGCGCGAGCATGCTCGCCGGCGCGGGCAGCGTCCCGGGGCTGCTCTCCGCCCCGACCGGCATCGCCGTTGCGCCCAACGGCGCGTTCCTCGTGCTCGACGCCGGCAACAAGCGCGTGCAGGCGTTCGATACCTCCGGCAACGTCAACAACGTCTTTAGCGACAGCAACGGCGACCCGCTCAATTACTTCTCGGTCGCCGAAACCGAGGCCTCCCAGTTTCTGGACATTGCCGTCGAAGCGGCGGTCGGATACGTATTCGTGCTGTACTACATCAACGACGGCACGCAGGCGTCAGATTACATCGTGGACATCTACACCAAGGATGGCGCGTATCTCACGCAGACCAGCGGCGTGAGCGCCGCCCGTATCGGACTCGATTACTGGCGGAACATGTACACCCTGAACTACGAGGCGATCGTCAGCCCCGGGGGCCGCGTTGAGCCGTCAATCTCACAGTGGATTCCCTCGACGCCGCCGGGCGAAGACCCGAACGCGCTCGCCGCCCTGAAGGCGTGTTCGTTCTAAGCAAGGACGCCGCGCGCCACGTGCGCGCCGCAAGGAGCCAGATATGCGCATTTCGATGATGGTCCTGATCGCGCTGGCGGCGGCCGCCGCGCTGTCCACCGGCGCCGGTTGCCCCGGCGGGTTCGCTGCGCTGCTGCCGGACGGCGCGCCCGCGCAGAACGCGTTTGATGAGCGCGATTTCTCCGAAAACCCCGGACGGACCGCCAAGCTTCATCATCTCGTGCTGCTGCATCTGGAGGCGAGCGGCGGCCATGGCGGCGATACCGGAAAGGAAGACGGGGTTGACGAGATTCCGTACAAGATCGAACGCAAGACAGCGCTGTCGCTCGGGATTCCATTCGTTGAGAACCACGGGCACTGGATCGAGCTGCTGGACGAAGATCGCAATGTCCTGATGCTGGCGCGCGGCGCCGAGGCGACATCCAGGGTCGAGCTCGAGCCCGGGCGCTACATCGCCCGCGTCCACCACGAACAGGCCGGCAGCGCAGAGGCGCCGCGGGCGACGCTGTTCTTGCGCGCAACCCGACCGACGTCCAAGTCGCAGACCGCGCAGCATCTCGACGGAGAGGGCTTGCACAACGATGTCTTCTGCAGCGGCGGCAATGTCGAAGAAGATAACGATGATGATGAGGACGAGATAAACGACATCACCGTGTGGCTCACCGGCGACGTCAGTTGTACCCGATTCGTCAACGCCGACTACTCCGATCGATTCGGGCTCTACGGCGGCGAGCTGTTTCTGATCGACTTTGACAACGCCCGCGACGCCACGTTTCAGACCTGCAACTTTGACGGGGCCGCGATCTCCGGTACGCTGTCCGATTCTCACTTCGAGGACTGCGCGCTGACCAATATCGACTGGGACTTCTTTACGTTGAAAGGCGCATCCGACCTCACGAGTTGCGACCTGACGACGCGCGTCGACCTCAGCGATGTGACTTTCGCCGGCATCACGGTCAACGCCTGCAAGTTCGCCAACACGAAGTTCAGCCGCAATGGCAAGAGCGGCGCGAACTTCGCCGGGGCCGTGATTCGAAACTGCGACTTCAGCAAGGCCACGCTGGATGGGGCCGTGTTTGACCAGGTGACGGCGTTCTTCGCCGCCGACAACACGCTCAGCGGCGTCTCGGTGGCTGGCGCAAGCTTCCAGTCGCTCGACTTCACCGGCGTCAACATGGCGGGCATCGCGACCGACTGGAGCCGGGTGAATTTCGGCAAGGCCACGATGAACGGCGTGGACCTGAGCAAACTCACCCTGACCGGCGCGAAGTTCGTCGAGACCAACCTGAAGAAATCCATGTGCCGCAACAACGCGACCTTGACGGGCGCGGACTTTACCGGCGCCATGCTCGATGATGGCGACTTCTCGTTCTCAACCCTGACCGCCGGCACGCTCGATCGCGCCAGCGCCGTCGCGACGAACTTCGAGGGCGCCGTGCTGGACCAGATCAGCGCCCACGGCGCGTCGTTCACGTTCGCCAACCTGTCAGGCGCCAGCCTGTCCGCCGCGCAGCTCGGCGGAGCCGCCGGCAGCGCCAATGTGCCGGCGTCGCTCGCCTACGCATATATGCCGAACGTCCGGATCACAAACGAAGCCGACTGTCGGAACGTGGATTTCACGAACGCGCATCTGTATGGCGACAAGGCCAGTGTGCAGGGCGCGGAGCTGACCGCCGCTAACTTTACCGGGGCTGTCATCAGCGGCATGGACTTCAGCGGGGCCACGCTGGAATCGTGCTCGTTTGAAAATGCGCAGGCGGTCGCGACGAAGTTCATCGGCGCCCGCGTATCAGACGCGAAGTTCGACAGCGCCTATCTGATGGGCGCCGATTTCACCAACGCGATCGCGACCGGCGCCTCGTTTGTCGACGCGGCCATCTCCACCGGGCCGTGCAGCGACGCCGCCGGATGCGCCAGTTGCGACGGCTGCAAATTCAGTGAGCTGGATCCCGCCAACCTGTGCTGCTACTCGTTCAGCGAGCGCGATGGAACGGTCTACGCCGTGAGCTTCCTGGCGACGATTCTTCCCACTGATTCCTCGATCATCTGCCCCAGCGGCGATGTCGGCCCGTGCGCCGGCGTGAAACTCGTCGCGCGCGATGAAGGGCCCTTCCCGGCCGTGCCCGCCTGCGTGCCGACGCCGATCAACTGGTGTGAGGCGCCGACGCAGTGACTCGCCCGCCGGTACCGAAGCGAGAAAACAAGCACGGCCTGATCCGCGGATCCGGCCGTGCTTTTCTATCGTGCTCGCCGTGTTTCGATCGCGCCTAGCTCGGCGATGTCATCGAACGGGCGTCCAGCGCTTTCTTCAGATCCGCTTCACTCAGACCGCTGGTCTCCAGCGCGACTTCGCGCACCGTGCGGCCGGTCGCGTGGGCCTGCTTGGCGATCTCCGCCGCCTTGTCATAGCCAATCAGGGGCACGAGGCTGGTGCACATCGCCAGGCTCTTTTCGATCAGCTCTTCGCAACGCGCCTCGTCCGCCTTCAGGCCATTGACGCATTTCTCCACGAACACATCCAGCGCGTTCCCCAGCAAGCGAATCGATTCGAGGAAATTCCAGGCCATGACGGGCATCCCGACATGCAATTCAAACGTGCCGAGCGTCGCCCCGGCATAGACGATCGCGGCGTCATTGCCGATCACCTCGGCGCACACCTGCAACATCGACTCGCAGATCACCGGATTGACCTTGCCCGGCATGATCGAACTGCCCGGCTGCACCGCCGGCAGCATCAACTCGCCGATGCCGCAGCGCGGGCCGCTGGCCAGCAGCCGAATGTCATTGGCGATCTTGCTGAGCGAGACGGCGATCGTGCGCAGCACGCCGGACGCGCTGACGACGCCATCTTTGGAGTGCTGGGCTTCGAAGTGGTTCGGCGCCTCGTGGAACGACTCATGTGTCTCATGATTCAGAATGTCACAGACGCGCTTCGCGAATTCCGGATGCGTATTGAGACCCGTGCCGACGGCCGTGCCGCCAATCGGCAGCTCGCGCAGCAGGATGATCTTCTGCAGAATCCGGCGATCGGCATGCGCGATCTGCGCCGCGTAGCCGCTGAACACCTGACCGAGTCGAATCGGCGTGGCGTCCATCAGGTGCGTGCGACCGATCTTGACGATCTTGTCGAACTCGTCGGCCTTCTTCTTCAGGGCGCTCTGCAGTCGGTGCATCGCGGGCATCAGCTCGTGATGCAGCGCGTCGACCGCGGCAATGTGAATCGCGGTGGGAATCACATCATTCGAAGACTGACCCAGATTGACGTGATCGTTGGGGTGAATATCCTTCGACCCGATCTTGCCGCCGGCGAGCTCGATCGCGCGATTCGCGATGACCTCGTTGGCGTTCATATTGGTGCTCGTGCCAGAGCCGGTCTGGAACACGTCAACGACGAACTGATCATCAAGCCGGCCATCGATGACTTCACGCGCCGCCCGCTGAATGTTCGCGGCGACCTTCTTGTCCAGGCGACCGAGCGCCGCGTTCGCCTCCGCCGCGGCGAACTTGATCAAACCCAGGGCGCGAATAAAGCGGCGATTGAATCGATAGCCGCTGATCGGAAAGTTCAGGACGGCGCGCTGGGTCTGCGCGCCATAGTAGGCGCCGGCCGGCACCTCCATATCCCCCATTGAGTCGCGTTCGGTACGGGTCTCGGCCATTGCGGTAGTCTCCCAAGCGATCAGCTTTGCGTTGTGGTTTGATCAATGTGGCAATTTAGGGCGCCGCCCCGCCACTTGCCAAGCGGCGCCGGTCAGGCCGTGAATTTGTTGGGTAGTCCGCCCGGAGGTCGGACCGCACGCCCTACCGCATGATCCAGCGGGCTTCCGTGCGAATCGGCGCCGCCTGCGAGCGGGTAGCGTCCGAGCCCGGCAGCTGGTAATCCACCTGGAGGGTCTTCCGCAGCGTGAAATGGCGGGGATTCACGAGCACCTCGCGCGACTGGCCGCTCGGCTGCGTGATCGAGACCGCCTCCGGCCGGCGGGCGTCAAAAGCCGGATTGGGCACGATTTCCGTTTCGCCGCTGAGGCCGGCGACAAAGATGCTGAAGTTGTTGCCGCTCAGATTCGCGTCGCGCCAGATGGCGACGGATTCGATGGCGTAGTCCTCGCCGCGGCGGATCGGGCCGATCGCCCGCGTCGGGTGTCGCAGTTCCGGGTGGCTGCCGCGGTGCAGTTCGCGAATCGCCTCAAACGCGACCGGCGGAGCCGAAGTATCGGTGTTGAAGACGTGCAGGTCCTCGGTCACGATCTGAAACGTCGGCTGAAAATGCTGCGTCTTGTCGCTCGTGTTGCGCGCGGTGTACACGACATACCAGAAGGTGTGCTGGCGGCCGTTGTGGACCACGTCAATGCGGCGCGGGTCCTGAAAGTCCAGTTCGATTTCCCACGCGATCGGGGTCGGGGCCGGTTCATGGCGGGCCGGAACGTCCTGCGCGGACATCTGCATCAACATCAAGATCGCCACCAAACCCGCCATTAATCGCGCTCCTCTTGGACTGCTAGCCTTCGTGCTGGTCGCGGATGATGGCGCCCGCCGGGTTGCCGGGAAGATTCATCGCGCCGAGCGCCTGCGACGCGCCGACGCGCAGCGTCAGGTCAGACTCCGACTTCGCGATCTCGATCAGCGTCTCTACCGACTTTTCGCCCAGTTTCGCGCCATTTCGCTTGGCGGACTCCGCCAGCGCCGAGAACATCGCCAGCCGCATTTCGAGCGACTCCTCGGCGTTGAACGCGATCGTGGCGACGGCCTCCTGGGCCGCGGCGCTATCGACATACGCCAACGCGGCGGCGCTGGCCTTGCGGATGTCATCGGATCCGGTCTTGATCGCGGCCAGCAGCGCCGCCTCGACCTGCGCGACCGACCCGAGCTGCGGCGCGGACTCGCCGATTTCCTGCAGCGCCGCCGCCGCTTCCAACGCGGTCGCGGCCCCGAGTTCATCGCTGATGAGCGTAGCGCCGGCCGACTTGGAGACCGCGTCAACCACCGCGACAATCTGCTCGGCCGAAGCGCCCTGCGGCATCACATCGGTGCGATAGTCCGTAGCGGCGAGGCCGGCGGACATGCTGGCGCCGCCCGGTTTGACGACCAGCACAATCGGCACGCCGGTGAAAACGGGCTCCGCGCGGACATGGCCCAGAGCCGCGTCCGGCGTTGGGTTCGCGGCGTCAGAAGCGATGAAAATCACATCAAGCCCGGGCAAATCCTTGCGCGCCTTTTCGAGTCCGTTGAACAGCCCGGCGTCCTGCGCCACGGTGTAGCCGACCTCGCGCAGCGCCGCGGTGGTCGCGTTGGCGGTGTCGTTGTCCGCGTCGATGACCAGCGCGTTCCGCGCCCCGCCGTGCAGCATGATGGCTTCGGCCAGCACCGGCATCAGGCTTTGCTGGTTCCGGAACGCCTGCGTCGGCTGCGCGGCGGCGATGGCCAGCGCGGCGCGGATGCGGACCATGCGATCGGGGAACAGCAGCGCCTCACCCAGCGGCTGGCGCCCGCCGGTGATCGCGGTCACGCTGGCGGCGCCACCCGTTTGTCGCAGCGCCTCAATCGCGCCCAGGGCCACCGCCGCGTCACTCTTGTCGATTGCGCGGGCCAGCGCCATCAGGCAATATTCCGGGCCCGCCGACTGCGCGAAGTAGAGCGCGCTCGGGTAATTCTCCGGACGGGTGTTGTCTTCGGCGCCTTCGGGCAGTTCCGCCTCGCGCCGGAAATTCGCGGCCAGCCACAGCGCGATCGCTTCCTTGAGATTGGCGTCGAGCAGCTGGGCTTCCTCGCAACAGCGCATCGCCATCACGTCGTTGAAAATCGCCGTGGGGACCTCGACATTAAGCAGCAGGTTGTCTTTCCAGTACCAGACGTTCGCCAGGCGCTGCCGCGGATCCGCGCGCAGGGCGTCGGCGTTGTCAAAATACTGTTCGGCCAGCGTGTAGAACGCCCGCGCCGCCGACTCTTTGCTGATCGAACCGGCGTCGGACGGACTGATCTCGCGTACGGCGTTGACCAACGCCTCCCGCGCCTGCGGCGAAACGCCGTCGCGACTGGCGGCGCCCATCAGATAAGGCACGGCCTGCCAGTACTTGATCTTTCCGAGCGCATCGGCGACGGCGATCTGCAACACGGGATCGTCGGACTGCAGCGCCTGTGTCAGCGGATTCAGCGCCGGACGGTCAATCAGCGGCAGCGCCTTGAGGATCGGCCGATGGAGTGACTTCTGATCGGGGTCGCGCAGCGCCTCCAGCAGAAACGGGACCGAAAATTCGCCGGATTCCTGCAGGGCGATCAGCGCGTTCTCAAAGCCGCGCGGCGGGCCGCCGAGCCGCTGAATGTTCTGTTTGACGCGGGTGGGGTCAGCCTTGATCCGCGCTTCGCCCATGTGCAACGTTTCGAGCATCTCGCGCGCGGTCGCGCCGATGATCGCGTGATCCGTCAACTGCGCGAGCGTCAGCGCCCGGCGGCGGTCACGATCCGTGAACTCCAACAAAGCCACCGGATCGGCGCCCTCGTCCAGCAGCGCCCGGAAGTTCGCGTTGGCGACGTCAAAGCGCCCGATCCGCGCGAAGTAGAACCCGTCGTCCGCCTGGTTCAATTGCTCGCGGCCGGTCTGCAGCAACGCGAACGCCTTGGCCCCGGCCTCGCCGAGCGCCTCCGCTTCCGCGTCCTGCTCCAACAGCAGCAGCGCTCCGCCGAGCTGGCCGTCGCGCTTGGACTGTTCCTCGAACAGCGCCAGGCGCATCGGCGTCGGGTTCAGGGCGAGCAACTGATCGAAGGCGACATCCGCCGTTTCCAGGTCGCGCGCCAGCACCGCCTGCAACGCGGTGGTCCACTGCGAATAAGCGACGGAAGCCCCACCAGTGATAAAGCGCGTGTCCGGCGGCTCTTGCGCCGAGGCCGGGGCGCCGCTCAGGGCGATACCCAGCAGCACACACATCGGAATCTGATAGGAACCTCGCCGGCGGGGTAGTCGCATGGTTAACTCCAGCGGTTCGCGCCCCGTGCCTGCGGTCGAGCGCGACCGGCGTCTTGGGCTGGTTTGAATTCTGGCGGGAATTATAGCGCGGCCCTAGATCAAGTCAAACCGCTTCCGCGCGGCCCCCGCCCTGCGCCGCGTCAGGGTTCTACGAGATTCAGCCAGTGAATCACCAGAAACTCAAATCGATTCGCGAGCAGCGCCACGCGACCCATCACCGTAAAGCCAAAACTGGCGCCGAATGTGATCATGAGCACCCAGATACCCACCCGCGCCACGCGCCCCACAACCCCGCGGTGCTCCACCGAGAAGAAGAAGTAGACGATGCCGCAGATCACGCCGAGTACCAGCAACAGATTGTTCATCGACTGGTAGAAGGTCAGCCCGTCATTCGGGCCCGCGGCGTAGAGCGGCTTGATCGTTTCGCGAATCTGAACGAGCAAGTCCGATTCAAGGTGGCCGATCAGGCGCAGGCCGGCGGTCGTGCCCACGATAAACGCCAACGGCCAGCGGGCGATCCACCCGCCCTTCGGCGCCAGACGCCACAGCAGCATGATGCCGAGCACCAGCGGAACCACGTACAGGAAGTCGGTGAGCTGCCACCATGACGCGGTCAGGCCGTCGCCGTTGGCGGAGGCGTAATCGACGACGCCGGACAGCAGATTCTTGCTGGTCAGCGAGGCGACCTGGTCATCGAGATCGAGACCGGGCAGGAAATAGGCTTTCGCCACGCGCGGCGCCAGCTTCGCCAGCATGTTGCCGACGATCATGTCCCAGAAGGCGACCGTCATCCAATAGGCCGCGGAAATTCCGACAAAGGCGTGCTCCGCAATCTTGTAAAGCGGGTTGTCACGCCACAGGAACGAAAAAACCGCCAGCGTAAAGAACGCCGCGAACCAGATGCCGATCGTGCGCTCAAAGCTGAACACGGGCAGGCCGGACGCCACGAGCTGATCTTGGGTCATCGTGTCGTAGCCGGGCGTCTGCTCAATGATCTTCTTGGCCTGGCCCTGCTCAATGTTGGCAAACTCCACGCCGGAGGGCTGCTCGATGTAGTAGCCCTTCGCCGGAGACCGGTTGTCGGAGTACCAACGGTATCCGACCATGGCCGCGCAAAGGCCGATCAGTACCAGGACGATGATCGTGTCCCGCTTCATGCCGCTCTCCCGCTGGCGCGGCGTTCCAACACCATGATGACGTTCCCCAACAGAATCAGGGCCAGGATGGTCACGTGGGCCACGAGCTGTGGCCCCATGCGTTTGCGGCCCTCGCGAAACGCGATGCGCGGCTCGCCGGCGGCATCCGTGCGGTACTCCGGATACTGATCACCGAGCAGTTTCTCGTATTCGGCCGCGCCCTTGATCGCGCCCAGCAGGCCGCGCATCTGGGCCGGATAATACGGGTACAGCAGTGGCGCCTGAACGCCGGTGCACCCCGCCACCAGCGTCACGTTCTTCGGCGTGGTCGCGTACAGCACCCATTCCTTGGTGCCGGGGTAGCCGGCGCTGATGTTGACCACCAGGTCAAAGTCGCGGATCGAATAAACCTCGCGCGTCATCGGGATTTCGCTGAGCGCCTTGCCATTTCGATCCGTCGGGAACAACTCGCGCAAGTTGGTGGCCACGTTCTTGATGACGCCCTCGTTGCCCGCTTTGAAACCGAGTTCGACGTAATCTTCGCCGTACACGACATCCGGAAAGTCCGGCAGCACCAACGCGAGCGCCTCGCGCGTTTTGGTCGGGCCAACCGGCCACAGCGCCAGGAAAAAGCACTGATAATCTTTCTTGAACGCGTGCCAGGTCAGGGCCCGGGCCATCGGGTCCAGCTCCGGCGCGCTGCCCGGGTCATAGTCATACGCAAAGAGCACGCGCGGGCGTCGACCGCCGGTCGTCTGATCCAGGTCCTCGACGGCGCGGAAGCCACTTTCGACCAATGGACCGGGGAACTCCGGCAGTTCATTCCGGCACAGCACCGGAATCATCACCGCGACCGCCATCAGCAGAAAAATCCACCGACGGTCGAGTGTGGATAAGAATCGCGTAAAGCCTGTCACAGCCTCTCCTCGAAACCCCGACGCCTACTCGGCCCCGATCACGGAGCGGTCCAATCCCAGCAGCGTCTTCAACGAGGTCGACGCGATACCCAAAGCGATGCCGATCATGATCGCCCGCTGCCCGGCCGTGTTGAACACGCTCATAATCCAGGCGGATAGCTCCGACACCTGGAAAAACGACCAGAAGCCGGTCTTCGGCAGCGACTGCGTCAGCCAGTTTCCGGCGAACGTCTGCCCGAGCAGAATCAGGAACGCGGTGCCCAGCAGTAACATCGCCTCGACATTCCGCGCCCGGAACGCGCGGAACGCCGCCGACGCCACATAGAACGCCAGCATCGCGAACGTCGTCTGCTGCAGCGGCACAAACCCGTAGTAGTAAAAGAACCAGAACGGCGTGCCGTCCGCGCCGTACGTGCCCGTGAATTGACCGTAGTTCTTCAGCTTAGCCGATAGCGCGCCGACGGATACCGTCGCTTCGCTCAGTCTCTCCGGGGCGGCCACGCGCTCAAAAATCGCCGTTTCCGCCGCCGCCCAACCGCGATAGTCCGTCGTGGTCTCGGCGACAACGCGGTCATTGATCTTCACCGCCACTTGGGTTTCCGGCTCGAGGTTACGCGCCCGAAGCTTCAGCGAGTAGTTGGCTTTGCCCGACTTTTCGATATCCACCATCGCGATCGCGCTGTCCGGCGACCCGAGCTCCGCCCACGCGCCCTGCTTGGCCGGGGATTGGATCTTGAACAGCCCGAATGAAATCATCGCCAGGAAACAGCCGACCGCGATCAGACTGTAGCCCCAGCCCGAATGCTGCTTGTAGATCTTCTCTCCGTGCGTGCGGAGCAGATTGCCGGCGCCGAGAATCATGGCGACCGCGGCCAGAATATTGAAGTGAACGACCGCGACATTCGCGAGATCGCCCAGGAACGGGACAAAATAGTGCACCACCATCAGCACGCCGACGGCGAACACAATCATGAGTGGAACGGTGCGCTTCACGCGGATGATCTCCCGGACGCCGCCTTCTCGCGACTAGCCCTTTGAATCCAACAGGTCATTGATGAGCCAGTCCTGCACGTCGCCGACCCACGACTGCTCCATCGTGAAAACCGCGACGACCGTGGCCACCAGAATGCCGAACACCAGCACGATCATCGCGACGACCTTGCCGATGTCCTGCCCTTTCAGGCTGCCCAACTGTTGCGGATCGCCCGACAGGTACGCCGACGCCGCGAAAAACTCCTCGCCGATCAGCGTGTAGTCACACGCCGCGACAAAGAACGGCAACTGCGCCGGCTGGGCCGTGCCGGCCACCTGAATCGCGCCCAGCATGTTGCCGGTTTCCGCCAGAATCAGCGACTCCGCGTAAAAAGCGCCCATGTAGAAACACGCCGCCGGCTTTTCGCGCACCATCGTGCCCGTGGCGGCGGCGACATAGCCGAACTGCTCGTCCGTTGTGTAGTAGATTTTCTTTTCGTCGTAGGCGTCCGGCCGGCCGGCGTCGAGGTAACTGGCCTGAACCGTTTCGCGGGCGGCGGTCATGACCAGCGATCGCGATGTCGGCACTTCCAGAATCGCGTCGTGCGTCGCCGCGACCCGCGCCACCCGACCGAGGATGATCACGCCCGCCACGGTCTGGATGTCGTTCATGTCCTGAATACCGGGCACGAACAGAATCGGCTTGCCCATCTCGGTGGCGCGGCCGACGGCTTCCTCGACCGCTTCCAGACCCGCGATCTTGCGGATTTTCAGCTCAACCCCGCGGCGGGCCAATCGAATGTAGTAGATGATGGCGCCGCTGATAATCAGCACCAGCGTGAGCAGGCCGACGCGCCGCGTGTGGAACCACTCGCCCACCGGACGAACGGCGTTGCTCTCAACTTGGCGGATTACCTGCCCATCCGCGCTGATCGCCGACAGCCGATACTTGTATTCTTCGCCCCGCGCGATGAGCTCGCGATCCGAAACAAGCTCCCATGGCTTGCGGGCTGGGACGGACGCCAGTGAGCGCCAGCGGACGTCCGCGCGGGTCAGGTTCTGGCGTTCGATCTCGTATTTCACCGCGCCCTCGACGGCGCCCCAACCCAGCAGCACCTCGGAGCCGTCATCGTTGACGTTGTTCATGGCCGCGAACGGCGCCGTGCGGGCCACCAGGGCCGCGATCACTTTGTTGGCCTGGCGATCGACTTCCTCAGTCAGCGCGGGTCGTTTGGCGGCGTCTTTTTCGGCGGACAGGGCTTCGAGAGCGGCGTGGGCCTCTTTCCAGAAGTCGGCCGGAAGCCCGCTGGCGCCGATGAGCGCCTCCGCCTCGAAAAACCGTTTCCGCAAACGCTCGCGACTTTCGATATGTCGCACGAGCAGCCAGGCGTCTCGCGTCTGTGCGGCCGAGATCTGCGTGCCGCCCGCGGGAGGCGCGTCCTGCGCGAACGCGGCGACCGAGGCCAATGAGACCAACAGCATTGCGTGGAGTTTCCGCCGCAAGGGCGCCCACAGGACTGGTTGATCGCAGCCGCGCATACCCGCTCCCTATCCGACTTGCTGTTCGCTCGATCCTGATTCGACTGCCGACCCGCGGTCGAAATCGTCCGCGGCGGCTTCCAGACGGCGACAGAAATACTCGACGCTGCCGCGACGATCAAGAAACCGGGCGAAGGTCTGGTACTCGTCGGGGCTGAAGACCAGCTGCGCGACCGGCTGGGCGAAGACCAGCGCCTGACTGGCCAGAAAGTTGAGGTTGTGGCTGCATTCCAGCCCGAACAGGGCCGGGGTGACCAAGCCGCGCCGCGCGATAGCCCGCGCCAGGCGGTCCACCAGGGCCTGCTCGTGTTCGGTCGGCTCAAATTCCGCGCCGGACTCAACCGCAAAGGCGTGTTTCAGCCATCCCAGCAATCGTTCGCCTCTATCAGAACGCCGCCTGACTCGACTTGCCGGTGCGCGTTGTACCCGCCGCGTCCCGCCCGATCAACCGGGCCGGACCGCCCGAGGAGCGGGTCGATCCGCCGGGGGAACGGGTCGAACCGCCGGGGCGGCTCCCCGGCCGAACGAACGCGGCGCGCAGCCTGCGGCGGGAGCGCGCGCCGATACTCACGCCCCGAAGGGGCGCCGGACAGTAGCCACGGGTGAAGCGAGGTCGGCGCAAGCCGACCGACGCGTAACCCGTGGTTCGCTTGATTGTGACTCGCCCCGAAGGGGCGAAGGAAGCGGACCAAGTCGCCGACCCACCGCATTCGCTGCGCCGACCCACCGCCTACGCCACGCCGACCCACCGCACACGCCACGTCCCCCTGCCCCTTCGGGGCAGATGTTCCGCGCTTTGCATTCCACGGGTTGCGCCGCGGTCGGCTTGCGCCGACTTCGCTCCACCCGTGGCGATCACCCTGCCCCCCTTCGGGGCGAGCGAGCATGGAACGTGATCCGTCAAACAGAAAACATCGCTCAGGCCGGTCGTTATGCCGGCCAAGCGACGGGCACTCATCCCCATCTACGACATTTGATGACACGCTCGACGCGGACGCCGACACGGCGCCTGACGATTGCGACGCCTGCCCCGGAGGAACCGCCACCCGCGACGCCGACGGCAACGCGATGGTTGACTTCGCCGATTTCACGCAATTGTCCGATTGCCTGACCGGCCCCGGTGCCGCGCTTGGCCCCGCTTGCGATTGTTTCGACTTCGATGCCGACACGGACAACGACCTGCTCGACTTCGCGGAGTTTCAGATTCTGTTCGGTAGCTAGATTTTTCGTCGCCTGGTGTGGCGGCGCAGCACGGGCGCCCCATCCCGGTGGATTCGTTCAGCGAGGCGCCGGATGGCGTCAAGTTGAAGCAGTCGTCGGCGTCGCGATCGGAAACGGGCCAATCAGAAGCACCAATCTCAGGGAAAGTCAAACACTGCCATCTCGTGTCCGTCAGCAAGCGGTTTCGTCAGGCTCCCGAAGATGTATCGATCGCCCACCCACGCCCCCTTTGCTACATCGCAAGGGAGTGCCGACAACGCCCTTCCCGCACTTGAGTATCGCAGGATTCGTCCGTTCGCCACAGAGATCAGTTCACCATCGCCGCCGCGCTGATGAAGATCGGCGCCTTCAAACTCCGTCTGCGTGAACTTTACCGCTCCGCTCGGTAAGTCGAATGCGAACAATCGGTTCCCGCGCCCAGAGCAGTGGATGAAGATCGTCGAATCAGAGGATCGCAGTACTTTGTAGACATAGGGCGGGACCTTCAGTTCACTCATTGGCTCACCGACCTTGTCGAGCGGGATCACGCGCGTATCGTTACATACGATGGAGCAGCCGCGCATATCATTCGTGACGCGCAGTTGCTTGATTCCCGTCTTGCGCAGCGTCGCGCGACGCTCGCCGCCGCCGCGACGATCGCAGCCGGCCAGCAGAATGCGCCCCGGCGCCCTTGACGCCACATGGACGCGGTCGCCAACGCAGGCGATCTCCGGCCGCTCGCCGTCGACCTCCATCAGCTGTTGAGTCCTGAACATCCGCCAATCGAAGTCATACACCAGGCCGTTTGCGACATGCAAGCCATCGAAGTACGGGACCTCCCAGAATGAGATCACCGCGTCCGCGAGCGAGTGGCGCCTCGCGATCACCCCATTTGCGGCTTTGAGTTCGATCAGATCAATCCGCGCGCCCCAAGGGGGCGCCGGAAAATGCCGCTCCGGCGTCCACATCGCACTGCGCCGGGCATGGCGATTGAGCGCCAGCGTGACCTGATCGTCACGCTGTACGATGAAGGCTCGGATGGTCTCCGTTTCGAGAAGCTCCGGCAAGTCGCGCGACTCTGTGAATGGCGCCGGCGCTGGAATCGGGATGGAGGTCCGCCACCTCGGCGCGCCGGTGACCGCGTCGAACGCGAGCACGGAGAGCGTTCCGTCATATTCGCACAACAGGTGCACAACAAGGTTGAACTCTGCGAAGTATCGGGGCGCGTAACCCAGCGCAAGCCGAATCTCCCGGAGCATGGTCTGGCGAGGAAGACGCTGTCCGGCGAACGTTGTCAGCCACACCAGCGCACCCTTGGCGAGATCGATCCCACAAACCCATGACTCGCACGCCCGCCATAGCATGGTCGCACTGTTCGTCGAAACCGCCGTTTCGATTTGGAGGGCGGGCTGGTGCGCCAAGACGCCGCGCGGACGGAGTTTTCTCGGCATACGGCGACTCTCTCAGAAAGCGACAGGCCAATCGCCGAAATCAACTTCCTTCAGACGGACCCCACAACCCGCCCGGCCTTCACCACCACCCGAACCCGATTCCTCCCCGGCGAATAAAACCACGCGTCAAGCGTCGGCGTGTCCAGCACAACCAGGTCCGCGTCATGCCCGATCGCGATCGCGCCCAGCCGCTTTTCTTCACCGATCGCCGCCGCCGCGTTGGCCGTGACTGCGGCGAGAGTCTCCAGCGGCGTCATCCGCAGTTGACAGCACGCGATGCTCATCACGAACGGCAGCGACTCGATATGGCACGAGCCGGGGTTGTAATCCGTCGCGACGGCCACGGCCAAACCCGCCTCGATCATCCGCCGCGCGTCGCAATGTTCGATCCCCAGAAAGAACGACGTCCCCGGCAACGCCACCGCCACCACGCCGGCCTGCTTCATCGACGCGATGCCGGCGTCATCGAGCAGTTCGAGGTGATCGGCCGAGATCGCCCCGACTTCGCCCGCCAGGCGCGAGGCGCCGATCTGCGCCAGTTCGTCGGCGTGCAGCTTCGGCCGCAGCCCCGCCGCCTTGCCGCGCTCCAGCACGCGCCGCGCCTGCTCCACATCGAACGCGCCGCGATCACAAAACACATCACAAAACCGCGCCAGGCCCTCATCCGCGATTTTCCGCAACACCTCCGCCGACGCGATCCGCTCAATAAACCCGTCGGCGTCGCCCTCGAACTCGGCCGGAACCGCGTGCGCGCCCATATACGTCGGGATCAGCTCGATCGGCTGCATCTGCGCCAGGCGGCGCGTCGCGCGCAGTTGCTTCAGTTCGTCCTCGACGGTCAGGCCGTAACCGCTTTTGCATTCAACAGTTGTAACGCCGTCGCGCAGGATGCGTTCCAGACGCGGCAGATTCTCGCTGACGAGTTCGTCCTCGCTGGAACCGCGCACGGCCCGCGTGGTGACGCGAATTCCGCCACCAGCCTGCATGATCGACAGATACGACTCGCCGGAAACCCGTCGCACGAACTCGCCGCTGCGCTCGCCGGCGAACGGAATATGCGTGTGGCAGTCAATCAGGCCGGGAATCACGCAACCGCCTTCGGCTGTCATGGTTTTGTCATCGGACGGGCGTGGCGCGTCCGCCTGAGGGCCAAACCAGGCGATTTTTCCGCCTTCGACTAACAGCGCGGCGTTGGCGAGTGTCTGAATCTCGCGCATTTTCGCGCCCGCCAGCGGGCCCGGCGGCACAATCACGAGGCGCCCAATGTCGCGGATCAGCATGTCGCGCCTCCTGTGCCCCGCCGCCGGTGTCCGGCGGACTTGTCCGGCGATTGGGAGCGGCGAAAATGACGCGCAGAGGATACCATCGCGCGGGTCGCCCGCAACGCGATTGGCCAAGGGGTAACACACACATGCATACGCACACGACGTGGCCGCGCATCGGCCGTTGGACCCTGCTCACGCTGGCGCCGCTGCTGGCGCTGGGCTGCACTGTCACGGTTGATCCGAACCCGAACAATGGCGGCGGCGGCGCCAACCCGGACCCGGACACGGTGACGATTCGCGTGTTCAACCGCACCAACACGACGCTTGATCCGGAGATTCACGTCGCGACCGCCCCGGTGACGATCACCCAGTTGTTCTTCAACAGCCGCAAATACACCGACTTTGGCGTCGGCACGCTCGGGCTGCTGGGCCCGCGCGGGTCCGACTCATTCGCGCTGCCGTGTTCGCAGGTCCGCGTGCTGGGCACCGAAGGCGGCGCGTTCGGTGACGACCTGAACAACCCGGATGGCCGCGGACGGCAGATCGTGCTGACGCAGGAACTGGTGTTCGATTGCGGCAGTGTGATCACGTTCTCGTTCGAGCGCGACGGCGACGGCTTTACGACTGCGTTTGAAGTGGAGGACTAGGCGTGCGGGACATGACAGCGCGCCGCGCGGGTCTCGCGGCGCTGACGGCGGCATTCACGCTGATCGGGGCGGGCTGCGTTGTCGCGCCCCCGGCGCCGGTCACGGTCGTGCTGGCGAATCGCACACGGGCCGATGTGACGCCAAAATTCTTCAGCAGCGCCCAATCGACCAGTCCGGCAACGTTGTTCGTGTTCGACAACCGCCTGGTGAACTTCAATAACCGCGCGTTTGACGAGCTGCGCCCGGGCGAGGTCATCACGCTGAACTTCGAGTGCGACGAACTCCTCAGCATGGGCGTGCAGCGCCCGCTGCTTTTCGACGCCATCAGTCTGGATGTCGACCAGTCGGAGGAGGAGATCTTCCTCGTGCTGGACAACGGGTTCCGCTGCGGCGACCTGGTCCGATTTGTGTTCGACACCGACGCGGAGGGCGCCCTGACGGTCGACGTAGAGTTCGAATAGGCCACAGGGCCCGGAAATCGCCCTAAATCTTTGCCGCAGAACCCTCTACGTATTGCCGAATCGGCGAATCCGGGTAGCATTACAGCCCATGAAGCAGCTCCAAGTCGAGCGGCGACCGCCGCCGGGCGCGCGCCGTACGCCCGACATTGACGAAAAACCGCCAGCGGTAGCGCTGGCTCCCCTGCCCGCGGGCCCGGTGATCGGGCCACCCGTGCGGCCACTGGTCGATGTGTGGTCGCGCACCGAGCCGAAGTATCGCATCCGGGCCGTTGTGCTGCTGCTGGTGAACCTGGCGCTGTATGCCGCGCTCTGCGCCTTCGCGTTCTGGCTGCATACCGGCGAAGTGCTCCAGTTTACGATTGAGTCTTACTTGACGCCCGCCCGGCTGTGGAACGCCGCCGGCGCACAGCAGTCGCTGACTGACTTCGTGCTGGCGCCGATCAGCGTGCTGCAGACGCCTTTGCATGGCGTCGTGCTGGGACTCTTGCTCGCGGCCATCATCGCGACGCCGATTACCGTCGCGATTCTCTATCGCGCCGCCTCCGCGATTCCGTTCCTGATCGCCGTACTGGTCTTTGCGCACCTGCCGTGGATGGCGTTTACGCTGGCGATCAGCGCGGCGCTCGTCGCCGCCGCGTTGAAGCGCCTGCAATTCCGGTTCCGCTTCGGGGTCGGCTTGCTTGGACTGGCGCCGGTGGTCGCGTATCTGGCGCTGGCGACGCGCGGCGGAACTGAAAAGCTGCTCTCCGTCGCGACGCCGACCGAAGCCGCGCTGGTCTACGGCGTCTGGGTGATCTCGATCGTCGGGGCCGCCATCGGCATTGCGCTGGTGCTCGCGCTGGCTAAGCTGGTCGACTATCGTCCGGGAGCCGTCGCGCCGGTAATGGGGCTGATGTTCGCCGCGCCAACGGTCCTGTTCTTTCAGGGCGTCGGGCCGGACGAGCTCGCCTATCGCATGCTGGAATCGCGACTGTTGCCGGCGGTTACCGAGGGCGGCGCCAACAAGGCCGATTCACTCAGCCTGCTGGCCGAGCGCGTCGCCGCGGTGGAGAGCTGCGAACGATTCCTGGCCGATCATCCGAACAGCCGCTTCGTGCCGTGCGCGCTGTTCCTGATGGGCATGTCGAGCGATCAGCGCGTCACGCCGGACGGCGTGCGCTACTCGAGTTTCCCGCGGCTCTCTTCGGAGCCGGCGTGGGCGGCGCTGTATGCGAATTACCCGGATTCCCCGCTGTCCGTAACGGCCGGCGTCCGCCTGGCGGCCCTGCTGGCGCGGCAAGGACAAACGGAAGAAGCGCTGCAGGCCGTCAACGAGGTCGAACGTCGGGCTGTGCGCCTGCTGGCCCAGGCGCCACACCGGAACCACTCGATGCTTGCGCCGGCCCCGGCCGATCGCAATCTCAAGGTGGACCTCGCCGGGTTGCGGGTTGAGGGCCGTCGCTGGCGCGAGTTGATCGTGGCGAACTATCACGATGCGCGCTTTGGCGCGACACCGCTGGTCGCGCTGGCCGGGCTCGATCCGCGCTTGCCGGGTTACACCGAGCAATTGAAGCAGATGATCGCGCAGTATCCGGACAGCCTGCTGGTGGACAATCTGCTGGTTCGATGGATCGAGACGATCCGCGACGCCCGCACCCGCCGGATTGCGCTCCGCCGTCTGGTGAAACGAATGGAAGGCGACGCGCGCATCGAAGCCCGCTTCCGCCTGGCGGATCTTGAAATACAATCGCTCGGCGATGAGGGCGTCGGCCTGCGCAAGGCCGGATTGTCGCGGATGCGTTCCGTCGCGGCGGATCATGCCGAGACGTCGTGGGGGCTCGAGGCGGCGCGCCGCATGGCGCTGTTCGCGGGCGACGCCCCATCGGGATCCAGCGGCCTGTGAAAAACTACATTTTGGCGATTACCGGCGCGAGCGGCGCGCTCTATGCGCGGCGTCTGGCGGAGCAGCTTGTCGCGGGCGGGGCCCGCGTGCACGTCGTCGTCTCGGCGCTCGGGCGTCGTTTGCTGGCGGACGAATTGGGCATCACGCGCGTCTCAGCCGAGACGCTCATCGGTCGCGATTCCGATCAAATCGTCGTGTACAACCCGCGCGACGTCGGGGCTCGGATCGCCAGCGGGTCGTTTCTGACCGATGGCATGGTCGTCTGCCCATGCAGCAGCAACACGCTGGGCATGATCGCCGCCGGCGTCAGTGACGGTCTGATCGGGCGAGCCGCGACAGTGACGCTCAAAGAGGCCCGCCGCCTGATCCTGGTCTATCGCGAGATGCCGATGAGCCCGATCGATATTGAGAACATGCTGCGACTCAGTCGCGCGGGCGCGATCATCTGTCCCGCGAATCCCGGGTTCTATCTGCTGCCGCGGACCATTGATGAGATCGTCGACTTCGTCGTCGGCAAAGCGCTCGACCTGCTCGGCGCCCCCCACGCGCTCCAGACACGTTGGGACCCGGCCGCCTCGCGATCCATGATCGATGGGCTGGATGGCGCAGACGGCGACGGGCTGGCGGAGTAACCCGGCGGATGGCGGCGACTACGACCATCCGCGTCTGGGGCGAGATGATCAAGTTCTCGCACTCGGTGTTCGCGCTGCCGTTTGCCGTGCTTGCGACATTCCTCGCGGCGCGTCCCACGCTCCCCGATTGGCGGCAACTGGCGTTGATTATCTGGTGCATGGTCGCCGCCCGCAGCGCCGCCATGACCTTCAATCGCATCGTTGATCACGAAATCGACGCGCGCAATCCGCGCACCGCGATGCGCCCGCTGCCAGCCGGCGCGATCAGGCGCGGGGCGGCGTGGTGTTTTTTCGCGATCGCCTGCGCCGCGTTTGTGGCCGGTTGCGCCGGGTTCTTCCTGCTGGACGGCAATCGCTGGCCGGTGCTGCTGTGCGCCCCCGTGCTCGCGTTTCTCTGTTTCTACTCACTGGCCAAGCGATTTACGCGGTATTCGCACCTCATCCTCGGGGCGGCGATCGCATTCGCCCCCGTCGCCGCATGGATCGCGATTTCCCCCGCGACGCTCGGCCCGCCGGCGTGGCTGCTGATGGCGGCGGTGACGGTCTGGATCGCGGGGTTTGATACGATCTACGCCTGTCAGGACGTCGAGTTTGACCGCAACGCCGGGCTGCACAGTCTGCCCGCGCGCCTTGGCGTCGGGTCGGCCTTGTGGCTGGCGCGCGCGTTTCATGTCATGACGGTGGCGCTGCTGGCCCTGGTTGGCGTGACGGCCGAACTCGGCGCGCTTTACTTTGCGGGCGTGTTCTTCGTCGCCGTGCTGCTGGCCTATGAAAACGCGATCGTGCGGGCCAATGACCTCAGCCGCGTCAATCTGGCGTTCTTTACGATCAACGGCGTGGTCGGCGTCGTACTCGGCGTGATGGGAATCGTGGATATTCTGATGGCGGATCGTTTGTGAAACCCGACGCGGCGGCGACCCGCCCGCGGCGCGATGGGCGTTGGGCGCCCGTCATCGCGGCATGCGTCTGGGCCTTGCTGATAGCGCCGCTCGCATGGTGGGGACTGCCGTCCGCTGGCGCAGATCGGTTCCTGTTTCCCGGTGAAGCGCCGTGGCCGGCGGAGCGCTATCTTGCAGACGCCGCCTTGGCGGACCGTTCGCAGCGCAGCGGTGGCGCCGATACCGACCTCAATCCACTGGCGCGGCGCGATCAACCGCTCACACTCAATCAGACGCAGGCCGAGCAGGCCGAGATCGTGCGACGTTACCGACTGTTTTCGCGCCAGCCGGACGAGATGATCACATTCATGGCGCTGCAGCGAATGCGGCCCAAGGCCGGCGATTTCGATCCGCAGCTTTATCAGTATGGCGGCGCCTACATCTACAGCGTCGGCGCGGCGCTGGCGATGGCCCACGGTGTTGGGTTCGCGCGGATCACGAGCGACGCCGGCTTTTATCTCGAACATCCTGACGCGTTTGGGCGGTTCTATATCGTCGCGCGGCTGATCTCGCTCGTGTTCGCGGCCGTGGCGCTGGTTGTCGCGTTTCGATTCGCGCGCCAGATCGCGGGCGCAAGCGCCGGATGGATGGCGTTCGTTCTGCTCGCGCTCAGTCCGGTCTTCATCGTCGGCGCGCTGGAGGCCAAGCCGCATCTCGCGTCGGCGGCGCTGCTGCTCACCGCGGCGTACTTCTTCGCGCGGCGCGGCGTGGGATTGACGACCCCCGACGCGGTCGCGCTGGGCGCGCTGATCGGGCTGGCGATGGGATTCGTGCTCACCGGCGTGGTGGGAGTGCTGATTCCCGGCGCCGCGCTGCTCATGCCGCAGTTCCGCGCGCGCTGGCGGCAATGGCTGCTCGTCGGCGGCGGCGCGGCGGTCGTGTATGTCGCGACCAATCCGTACTTGGTCTGGAACGCGCTGTTTGATCGTGCGAAGCTCGGCAGCAATATCGGTAACTCGACCGCGATGTACGCCATCGGGCGGATCGGCGAGGGCGCCGCGCGCGTCGCGGCGCTGCTCAGCGAAGGCGTCGGTCCGGTCGGGCTGGCGCTGGCGGTGATTGGCGGCGTGTGGTGTTGCGTGTGGTTCAGGCAGCGCGCCGTCGTCGCGGCGGCGCCGATGATCGGCATGGCCTTGATCGCGATCGCGATTGGCGCGGGCAAGCCGGACGAGTTCGGAAGGTTTCTGGTTGCGCCGGCGATGCTGGCGTGCGTGGTGGCGGGTGTCGCGGCGCGGCGATTGACGCGGCGACGACTCGCGCTGGCGGCGATTGTGGCGTTCGCGGCGGTGACCGGCGGCGGATGGCGCTATCTGCGGGCGTTTGCGATCGACGCGCACGGCCTGAACGAATCGCGGACGCGGGCCGCGGCCTGGATCCAGCGCGCGGCGGCGCCGGACGCGCCGATCGCGTTGACGCAGGAGCCGGCGCCGTATTCGATTCCGCCGCTCGACTTTGCCTCGCGACCGGTCGTGCTGTTGCCAGGCGCGGCGCCGGACGACGCCTCCGCGGCGCTGCCGGAGTGGCTGTTGCGCACGGCGGATCGCGAATCAACCGACGGGCAGGCGTGGTGGCGCGAGCGGTATGAGTTGGCGCAATCATTCGGCGCCGACTGGCCGGCGAGCATTTCGTGGGCCAACAAGCCGGTGTTTGTGTATCGGCTGAAGTAGATAAGCGGCCGGGCACACACGGCGACCGTCGTCGCTATCATGCCGCGATGATCCAGACGATCCGAATCGGGTTGGCCGGCGCATGTCTGATCGGCGCGGGTTGCGCGCCGAAAGCGACGACGCGATCTGACCTGACGCGTCAAGCGGTTACGTTCTGTAACCCGATGAATCTCGACTACGCCCATACGCCAATCCCGGGCGCGTACGATCGGAGTCGCCATCGGGCGACGGCGGACCCGGTGATTGTCGCCTACCAGGGCGACTATTACCTGTTCTCGACCAACCAATGGGGCTATTGGTGGAGCGAGGACCTTGTCGACTGGCGCTTCGTCCCGCGCAAATTCCTGAAGCCGCAGCACGTTGTTTTCGACGATTTGTGCGCGCCGGCCGCATGGGTGATGAACGGGGCGCTGTGCGTGATCGGCTCCGCCAATACGCCGGATTTCCCTATCTGGACCAGCACCAATCCGAAGCGCGACGACTGGTCCGAGCTGATTCCCGGCTGCGAGCTGGCGGCGTGGGACCCGGCTTTGTTCGTCGATGATGACGGGCGGGTCTATGCCTACTGGGGCTCCAGCAACACCAAGCCGATTGTGGGCGTCGAACTCGATCGGACAACGATGCGCGCGATCGGAACGCCGCGGCCGATGGTCGGCCTGCGCGACGATCTGCATGGCTGGGAACGCTTCGGTGAAGCGAACGACAACACCTGGCTGCGGCCCTTCATCGAGGGCGCGTGGATGAACAAGCACAACGGACGCTACTACCTGCAGTACGGCGCGCCGGGCACGGAGTTCAGCGGCTACGCCGACGGCGTGTACGTCGGCGAGCGCCCGCTGGGTCCGTTCACATATCAGTCGCACAATCCGTTCGCGTCGAAGCCTGGCGGCTTCGCGCGCGGATGCGGCCATGGAGCGACGTTTCAGGACAACCATGGCGATTGGTGGCACACCTCGACCATCGCGATCGGCGTGAAGAACAACTTTGAGCGGCGCATCGGGCTGTGGCCGGCCGGGTTTGATAATGATGGCGTACTGTATTGCGACACCGCGTATGGCGACTTTCCGCTCTACGGGCCGTCAGGCGAAGAACCACGAAGCGGGCCGCGCGGGCCGGGCTGGATGATTTTGAACTACGCCAAGCCGGCGCGGGCTTCCTCGACGCTCGGCGGGCATGCGCCGAACTTTGCCGTTGACGAGGACATCAAGACATATTGGAGCGCCGAGTCGGCGAACGCGGATGAGTGGTTTGAGAGTGATCTCGGCGCAGTCCAGCGTGTTTGCGCGATTCAAATCAACTATGCGGATCAGGACGCGACGTTCATCGGCAAGGCGAACGGGTTATTTCATCAGTATCAGCTGCTGGCGTCGGCCGACGGTCGGCAATGGGACGTCATCGTCGATAAGCGCGATAATCAGAGCGACGTGCCGCACGACTACGTTGAACTGCCCACGCCAGTCGAAGCCCGCTACATCCGCATAGAAAACAAACATATGCCGACCGGGAAGTTCGCGCTGTGCGGACTACGCGTCTTCGGGAACGGGCATGGCGCCCCGCCGCCGACCGTAACCGACTTCACGGCCTTCCGGGGGGCCTCCGAGCCGCGGAACGCGTGGCTCAAGTGGAAGACGGTCGATGAGGCGACCGGATATGTGATCTACTCCGGTGTTTCGCCGGACAAGCTCTACTCCAGCGTGATGGTGCTCGGGGCGAACGACTGTTTCTTCCGCGCCCTGACGCGCGACGGGACCCACTATTTTCAGATTGAGGCGTTCAACGAGAACGGCGTGTCGCCGCGATCACCGGTGGTGCGATCAGCGCCGCCCACGGAATGACCGATATCAGCGCCCCGCTAATGCGGCGTGTCGCTGACGATTTCGCCGTCGATCACAACGCCGACGCAGTGGGTCAGGTATTCGAACGGGTCGCCGTCATACAGGGCGACATCGCCATCTTTGCCGACTTCCAATGAGCCCACACGGTCATCGACGCCGAGCAGGCGGGCGGCGTCGATCGTGACGCTGCGCAACGCATCCTCGAATCCGAGGCCGTGGGCGGCGGCGATGGCGGCCTCGAACAGCACCACGCGCGATTTGGGCACATAATCTTCAAAGCCGCTCTGCAGCGCGATCGGGATGCCGGCGTCGCGCAGTTTCGCGGCGCATTCCAGCGTCAGGTTCTGCGTCTCGCCCCACGCGCGGGTCATCGTCGGATGCACAATCACCGGCACGCCGGCCTGCTTGACGCGGTCCGCGATCAGGTACGCCTCGCACGCGCCGTCGAGCCAGAGTTTCAGCTTGAATTCTTCCGCCAGGCGGAGCGCGTTGGCGATATCGCGCACGCGATGGGCATACACCATCAGTGGCATCTCGCCCTTCAGTACGCGGCCCAGCGCCTCGAGCCGCAGGTCGCGCGTCGGGCGTTTGTCCTCATCCGCCGCGTCCAGATTGCGGACATATTCCTGGGCTTTGATCAGTTCCGCGCGGAGCATCGCGATCATCTTTCCGCGCGTGCCGGGCGCCTTGTCATCGCCTTTCTGCGCCTCTTCCGCCAGCGTACACGCCACAGCCAACGCCGGCGTCAGCACCGCGTCGTCCACGGACTTACCGGTCAGCTTGATGACCATCGTCTGGCCGGAAATCAATTCGCCCGGCGCGTGGCCGACGTGCGCGGTCGTGATGCCGAAACCACGCAGGTACGCGACCAGCGGATCCAGCATGTTGACGGCGTCGATCGCGCGCAGCTCCGGCTGAATCGGCGAAGAACGATCAAGCTGGTCCTGATCCTGCTCCTGATTGGCGATACCGGTCAGCCCGACCGTCGCGCGGGCGTCGATCAGCCCCGGCGTGGCGACCTTGGCGGTCAGGGTTTTCAGGTCCGCCGGAATGCGGGTGGAGGCGGCGGGACCGATCGCCGAAATCTTGCCGTCGATGATGACGATCACGCCGTCGCGGATCGGATCGCCCGCCATCGTATAGATCGTGTCGGCTTTGATCGCGACCTGCGCCAACGCGGCGACGCTGGTCGCAAGAATCACGGAAAACGCAGCCAAAGCGCGGCGCGGCGTCAGCGCACTCATCGGTGATCCTCCGGATGCTGACAGCAGAGAAACGGCTCCACATCCGACCCGGCGCCAAAGCCGCCCTCGGCATACAGGCGGTCCTCGGGGTCCTCCCGGTCAAAGACCCTCCGGCCCTCGACCCAGGTTTGCTCCACGCGGGTGTACACGCTGAACGGGTCGCCGCTCAAGATCGCGAGGTCGGCGTCCTTGCCGACGGTCAGCGAGCCAACGCGCTCCTGCAGGTCCAGCATCTCGGCGCCGGCGAGTGTCAATGCGCGCAAAGCGGCCTCACGACTCATCCCCGCGCGCACGCACAACGCCCCACAGCGAAGAAACAGGCGCGAGTCGGTGATCCAGTCGTCCGTGTGAATCGCGACATTGACTCCCGCTTTTTCCAACACGCCGCCCGTCTTGAAATCAACGTAGAGGGCTTCGATTTTGCCGCCGGGGCTGTCCACCACGATGATCGAGCACGGCGCCTTGGCGGCGGCGATCTCGTCGGCGACTTTCCACGCCTCGCTGACGTGGTGCAGGACGACGCGGAAACCGAATTCGCGCTGCAGGCGCAATACGGTCATGATGTCATCATGACGGTGCGTGTGGTGATGCACGATTTTCCTGCCGCTGAGAATGTCGAGCACGGTTTCCATCGCCAGGTCGCGCTCGGGCATTTTCTCGGCGTCGCCGGCCGCCCGGTCGATCTTCGCCTGGTATTCCTGGGCGTTGACGAACATCTCGCGCACCAGCGCCGCCGACTTGCCACGCGTGCCGGGGAATGGGGCGGCCCGCTGCGAGTTCGTGCCGTTCGCCATTTTCACGCCGCCCATGATCGTGTCGTCCGCAAAGCGATAGGCGATCTCTTCAATCGTCTTGCCGCCGCGCAGCTTCACATACACTGTCTGGCCGCTGAGCAGATGCCCGGATCCCGACATCAGATTCAAGGTCGTCAGCCCGCCGGCAAGCACGCGCCGGAAGCCGGAACTCATCACGTTGACCGAGTCCAGCGAGCGGCACTCCGGCTGAATCGGGGATGTGTCATCCGCGGCGAACGGCCAGCCGATGTGGCTGTGCGTATCGACCAAGCCGGGCATGATCACTTTGCCGGCCATGTCAACGCGCTGGGCGCCGCCCGGGAACGAAAGATCTGCGCCCCCGATCGCGACGATCTTGCCCTCGTGAATTACGAGCACGCCGTTCTCAATTTCGGGACCGTCGATCGGAATCAGGCGGGCGCCGATAAAGGCGGTCGGCGCGTCCTGCGCGATCGCGATGGAAGACAGAGCAAGCGCCGCGAGGATGCGCAGCGGAAATGAACGACTCAGCACAGGCATAGCTCCAATGGATCGATTCACCGTGCGTCGAACCGCGGCCTAAGCGCCCGCCGTACCCGCCTCGGACGCGACTTGCAGCAGCGCCTGCAGGAAACTGGCGAGGAAGCTGTTCGAGGCCGAGATGATGCCGTTCTCGGCGGCGGTTCGAACACTCGTGTTGCAGCCTGAGAACTGCAAGGCCACCCCGCCGCACGCCAGCCACGCCATCGCTTTGTAGCACATCATCCGTGTTTTCACTGTAATCACTCCTGTTGGCGACATTGCCACCCTTGATACCCGCCGGCGACGGTTCCGGTCGCAGGATCATCCGAAGCGGGGCATCCTAGGCGGCGGGCCGCCGCGGGCCAAGTCGGCGAATCCGCGGATCAACACCGAGGGCGGCCGCTGCCGAAGCATGGCCGCCCTCGTTCACGCCGAATCGGGAGCGCGGCTTCCCCTTACTTGTCGCTCTCCAGGATGCCCATGCCGCTGCGATCGGGATAGGACGGTCGCTTCGGCGGCGCGTATGGCTGTGTCCGCAATTCCTCAAGCATCTGCTGCACGCCGCGCTCCAGCTGGGGATCCGCCCCGCGGGCCATCAGGGTCGGATCGTCCACGACGGCGATGTCCGGCTCGACGCCATGGCCTTCAATTCCCCATGTTCCGTCATTTTCATAGTAGGCGAACGTCGGCGCCGATGTGTAGCCGCCGTCGATCAGCGGCGGATTGCCCGAAATCCCGACCAGCCCGCCCCATGTGCGGGCGCCGATCAGCTTACCGAGCCCGGCCTGCCGGAAATACGCCGGAAACGCGTCGCCGCCGGAGCCGGCCAGACCGTTGATCAGCATGCACTTCGGACCCTGATGGCTGTCGGGCGGCCACGGCATGTCGCGCCCATCGCGCGAGGCCCAGTAATTGGTCACCGGACGATTGAGCAGTTCAATGAACCGCGTCGGAATCTGCCCGCCGCCGTTCCAGCGTTCGTCGATGATCAGCGCGTCCTTGTGGCGCTGGCCGTAGAACTGCCGGAACAACTCGTTCTGCCCATTGACGCCGGTGTCGGGCACATACACATATCCGACGCGGCCGTCGCTGAGTTCGTCCACGCGTTTGCGGTTGGCCTCGATCCAGGCGCGGAAGCGCAGGCCGGATTCGGAAGACATGGTCTGCACCACCACGCGGCGGGCGTCATCGTCGATCGTCGGTTCATCGCTGACGGTCAGCGTGACGGCGCGATCCGCCAGGCCGACGAAGGCCGCCCACGGGTCCTTGTCCGCGTCCAGCGGGCGCCCGTTCACGGCGAGCAGATAGTCGCCGACCTTGACATCGACACCCGGCTGGCTGAGCGGTCCGCGGGCGTCGAAGTCCCACGGCGCGCCCTCGACGATTCGCTTGATCCGCCAGGCGCCATCCTCCAGCGCGTAGTCGCAACCAAGCATGCCGACCGCCATCTGCGGCTCCGACTGCTCATCGCCGCCCCAGTAGTACGCATGCCCGACATTGAGCTCGGAGATCATCTCGCGAATCACGAAGCTGAGGTCTTCGCGCGACACACAGTCCTTGACCATCGCCGAGTATTGGCGATAGACCGCTTCCCAATCGACGCCGTGCATGTGCGGGTCATAGAAGAAGTCGCGCTGGATGCGCCAGGCGTCACGAAGAATCTGGGCCCACTCCGCCCGCGGCTCGATCGTTGTATACAACCCGGTCATCGAAACCGGCTCATCCATCTTCTGCCCGGCGGCGGCGTCTACAATCGCGAAGCGCGGCCCATCGGAAACGAGCAACTTGGCGCCGTCGCTCGACATCGACACGCGCCATGCGCCGTCGACGACCGACTTTTCTTCGCGCTTGTCATCCTTCAGGTCGAAGATCTTGATCGCCGGGGCGTCACCCTGGCGGCAATAGATCAGATGACCGCTCTTGCTGACGCAAAGCTGCGTAAAGGCGCCACGCGCAACGGGCAATGGAATCGCTCGGCGCTCAAAGCCTTCGATATCGATCTTCAGCGGCTGTTTGGCTTCATCCTTCTCGTCGTCGTCCTTCTCAGCGTCGTCCTTCTCGTCGTCGTCCTTGTCATCATCTTTGGACGCGGCGTCATCCGTCGCCTCTTCCGCAACCGCATCACTGTCCGCGCTGCCCGCATCTCCCTCGTCCGCGTCATCCTTGTCAGCATCATCCTTTTCGGCGGCGTCGGCCGAATCATCCTTCGAATCATCGTCGGACCATTCTTCCTCATCGCTCTTCGGCGCGAACGGCGACTTGATGTCCGCCCGCAACGGCACGGCGAACAGGCGATCGGTGCGGTCATAGACAAACGTCGTGCCGATGTCCTCGTAGCGCGGCGATGTGAAGTCGCAGTTGCTCGCGAAGAAGAGATACTCGCCCTCGCGATCGAAAGTCGGCCAGGTGTCGGTAAACATGCCGCTGGTCAGCTGCGTGCGCGTGTCGCCTTCGATGTCGTACAACCAGATCGCCGTCAACTGATTGTCGCAGCCCTTTTCATACGCGATATAGCGCGAATCATGCGAAAAGCTGGCGTTGCGGCTGGCGCCGTACGGGTCCTTGTCGACCTGGACCGTCGTGCCGGGGTCGATCGTGTGCAGCCAGAGCGCGCCGGACTTGTCCGTGAACAGAATCCGCTTCGAGTCCGGCGACCAGCGCGGATTGCCGCGAAACGCGTTCCCATCGCGCGTGAGCTGGCGGGCGTCGCCCCGGCCGTCGCTCGGCGCGGCGTACAGTTCATACTCTCCGGTCGCGTCGCTGAAGTAGGCGACGTGCTTTCCATCGGGACTCCAGGCCGGGTCGCGCTCGGCGACGCCACTGGTCGCGGTCAGGTTGCGCGGCGAACCGTGCTTGGCCGGGACCGTCCAGATATCGCCGCGGGCTTCGACCACCAGGCGCTTGCCGGTCGATGAAATGTCCACATTTGCGCGCCACTGCGACGCGTCGACGGTCCTCGGCTTCAGGGTCGGCCGATCGCCGGGAATCACGACGTCCACTTCGCGGGACTCGCCGCTGCCCAGGTCCAGGACGCGCAATGAGGGGCCAAGCTGATAAACGATCGCGCCGCGCGTGTCCGACTCTGGGCCGATCGCCGGCCATTTGACGTCGAAGTCAGCGTGCTTGGTCACCTGCCGCCGCATACCGCTCTGCGAATCGAAAGACCAGATATTGAGCCGATGTTCCGGGCCGCCGTCAGAAACGTAGTACACCACCGATCCGTGCCACATCGGCTGCGAATCGGTCCCCTCCCAATCCGTGATCTTCCGCGACTCGTAGGTGTCGAGATTGAAGAGCCAGATGTCGGTCGCCATGCCGCCGCGATAGCGCTTCCACGTGCGATGGTCGCGACTGTGCGGCGTATAGGCCATCCACTTGCCGTCGCGGTTGATCGAGGCGTTGGCGCCGTACGGCACCGGCAGGTTGTGTGGCGCGCCGCCGGCCGCCTTCACGCGATACAACTCCGCCGCGCGCGGGTACTCTCCCATGCCGTTGGCGAAGAACACCAGCTCGTCCTGCCCGATCCAGTCGCACAGAGTTTCGGCGGCGGGATGATGCGTGACGCGGAATGCGGACCCGCCATCGACCGGAATCGTGTACAGGTCGCGATTGCCGTCGTAGTTGCCGACAAAGGCGATCGTGTCGCCGTCCGGGCTGAAGCGCGGGAAGGTCTCCTGACCCGGCGGGCTCGCCAGCGGCGTGGCGGTCCCGCCCTCGCGCGGCACGAGCCACAGGTCGTTCGCGTACACAAACACGATGTGCGATGCGCTCACGTCGGGGTTGCGCAACATGCCGGCGTGGGGCCGAATGTCGGCGGCCAGTCCGTTGGGCGTGTTGAGCAGAATTCCAAGCGAGAACAATTGAATCAGAACGATGCGACGCATGACGCCTCCTGGAAGAGCGGTTTTGCTATTGAGCCCATTAGCCTATCGCGGAACACGAGGATGTGGGAACGGACGATGCTGAGCGCTCATTCCGGGCGAAAAGTTTGGGCGGGCGGTTGGGGAAATCGGGTTGGGCTGGCGCAGCGGGCCCCCAGCGGCGACCTGAGCGCAGCGCGACCCGAATCGAGCGCGTCGGGACGGCGTGTGGCGCTAATCGCTTGCTGGGGATGGAGTTACGGCGGCGGGCGTAGGGGCCGCGGGCCTTTTCTTGGCCTTGGGTTCCTCGACCTCGCAGCTCGCCGGTCGGGCGGCTGAGCAGAAACGCACGAGCTCATTGAGCTTCTCGCGCATCGCGCTGAGTTCGCCCTCCTGCTCAAGCAGCGATTCCACCTCGGCGGCGGCGTCGGTGATGATGTCGAACCCGTAGGAGCCGCCATCGCCCTTGACGCTGCGCACCACCTTCAGCAGCGCGGCCCGATCCTGGGCGGCGAACGCCTGCTCCAGTTCGCGTGTCCGCTGCGCGAGACTCTGCACGAAATTGTCGATCAGCCCCACCATGTCCGCGTCATGCACGAGTGTGCTGATCAGCGGTTCGTCCTTCACGGTCATTACCACCGACATGAGGTTGTCGCGATTGAGCGGCTTGGGCACAAAGCCTGACGCGCCGGCCTGCAGGGTTTCATTCTGAAGATCCGGACTGCCCGAGGCGCTCAGTCCGACGATCGGGCGGAAGAATCCCTCCGCCCGCAGTTCCTGAATCGTCTTGAGCGCCGCCTCGCGGTCGCTGTCCACCTCGACCAGGACGATGTCGATCGCCTGATCGTTTACGATTTTCTTGATCTCGTCGACAGACTTGACCGTCATCAATTCCACATTCGCGGCCTTCAGCAGGTGGGCCACCAGGATCGGCACTGTCGGGTCGCTGTCCGCCAGCAGCACCCGAATGGTCGACGCACGCGGATCAAACATCGCCACATCGATCGGGTGCATGAACTCGACGCCCACCTCATGCAGCGAGCCGGTGCCCTGCAGATAGCGACAACGACGCACGGTGCCGCGCACCGCCTGCGCATGGGCGTGCACCGTCACCAGATGCACCGTGACCTCGGTACCGGGATACACAAACCGTCCGGTCAGGAAGCAGCACCCATTGCGACTGACATCGCGGGTCGGGACCGCGTGGCGCTGCGACTCCCCCGTCCCTTGGGGAATGTCCACCTCAAGCTCGCGCACGCGATACTTGAAGCGGTCATGCTCGCGGCCGCTGTACAACTTCGCCAGCTCGGACTGCTGTTCCAACTGGTCGAGCAGCGCCTGCACCGTGTCGTGCCCCTGGCGCAATTTGATCTTGGCGATGTCTCTCATCATGGTCGTGTCCCTTCGCCCGCCCGGCGTTCCGCCGATCAGGCCGCTGTCTCCCATCCAAGCATTCCAATCTGCGGGACAGGTGGCGCTAAATGATCTGAACAGGAATTCACCTGCGCAGTTACCGGACCGGCGTCGCCCCTGCCGGAGCCGACGCGAGGCGGTATCATGCGTGGTTTCAAATCGCCCGATGGCAACGGGCGGAGCCGGCGCGACGGCTGGAGACGACATGCGGGTGCTGATAACGGGTTCCAGCGGGCAGATTGGCAGCAACGTCGGGCTTGCGCTACAGGCGCGCGGCGACGAGGTTATCGGCATCGACATTCGCCCCAATTCGTGGACGGACAAGATCCCGACCACGCGGCATGACCTGAGCGGCAAGCAGACCGATTTGCCGGTCAGTGGCGAATTCGACGCGATCCTGCATCTGGCGGCGCACGCCAAGGTGTTTGAGCTCGTGCAGCATCCGCGCCGCGCGATGGAAAACATCGAGATGCTGTTCAATGTGCTGGACTTCGCCCGTGTCCGCCAGATTCCGATCCTGTTCGGCAGCTCGCGTGAAGTCTACGGAGATATTCAGCGACATATCACCGACGAGCGCCAGGCGGACTTCGTTGTCGCCGAAAGCCCCTACAGCGCTTCAAAGATCAGCGGCGAGGCGTTCATTTACTCGTACGCCGAATGCTACGGCCTGCCGTATCTCGTGTTTCGGTTCAGTAATGTGTATGGCCGGTTTGATTCCGACGCCGAGCGGATGGAACGCGTGATTCCGCTGTTTATTCAGAAGATTCTGCGCGACGAGCCGCTGGTCGTCTTCGGACGCGACAAAGTGCTCGACTTTACCTATGTTGACGACTGCGTGAGCGGCGTGCTGCGCGGGATCGACGCGCTGGTCGACGGCGCCGTCACCGGCGAGACCATCAACCTCGCGTACGGTCATGGGTCGACGCTGGTGGATCTGGTCAACCTGATCGCGCTGGCGCTGGATAAGGAGCCGCGCGTGACGTACGAGCCGGCCCGCGCAGGGGAAGTGACACGCTACGTCGCCGACCTGACCAAAGCGCGGCAACTGCTGGGCTATGATCCGCAAACCCCGCTCAGCGCCGGCGTGCCCAAATCGATTCGCTGGCAGCGCGAAGTCGGCCTGCTACCGCGGCGCGGGGCCTGAAACGCATGACTTCGTCCGTGGCGGCCGCGATGCGCGCCGCCCTCAGTCCGGCGGCGTGGATATATGGTCGGGTGATCGCGGCCCGAAATCGCCGTTTCGACCGCGACCCGAACGCCATTCAGCGCGCCCCACTCCCCGTGATCTGCGTCGGCAACCTGACGACGGGCGGCAGCGGAAAAACACCGATTGTGATGGAGGTCGCCCGGCGCCTGGCGGACGCTGACGTCGCCGTCGCCATCAGCACGCGCGGCTACGGCGCCGCGAACGGCCATCAGCCGGATGAGTATCTCGAGTTTCGGGCGGCGCTGCCGGATGTGCCCGTGATCGTTGACGCCGATCGCGTCCGCGCGGCCTCAGCGGCGGCCGGACAAGGGGCTCGCTGTCTGGTCATGGACGACGGGTTTCAGCACCGGCGGCTGCATCGCGACCTCGACATCGTGCTGGTGGATGCGCTGAATCCGTGGGGCGGCGGCGCGCTGCTGCCGGCGGGTCGTTTGCGTGAGCCCCTCAGCGCGCTGCGCCGCGCCGACCTGATCGTCATTACCCGACGCAATCAGGCGACAGCGGCGGAGATTGAAGACATCGAAGCGCGGATCGCGGCATTCGCCGCGGACACGGCCATTTTGTACTGCGACATGCGCGCGAAGGCGTTGACGTTCGTCAGCGGAGAAGCCGGGGACCTGGCTTCGCTGCAAACGCGAAGCGCCCTGCCTGTGTGCGGCATCGGGAACCCCGCGACATTCGTGCGCCTGGTCGGCGAATTGTGTGGGCGGCTGGCGCCGCCGCTGATCCTGCGCGATCATCACCACTATACGCCGGGCGACATGCGACGAATCGCGAGCGCCGCCCGCGCAGCCGACATCGATCTCGTCCTGACGACGCGGAAAGACCTCGTCAAGCTCGCGCCGCTCTGGCGCGCGGACCCGCCGGCGGGGCTGGAACTTGCCGCCGTGGAGATCACGGCGATGCTCGACGATGTCGACGATGAGTTTGACGCGGCGCTCCAGGGCGTCATCGAATTATGTGAGGGCGCGTGAAGACACTGTGAGCCAACCCGCGCATCCATTGTCGCCGCAGCAGTGCGATGCCGTCATCTTTGGCGGCGGCGTGGCGGGTCTGTGGCTGCTCGATGAACTCACACGGCGCGGCTATGCGGCGGTGTTGTTTGAGACAGTTGCGCTCGGCGCCGGACAGACAACCGCGGCGCAAGGCATCCTGCACAGCGGGCTGAAGTACACGCTGGATGGGTTGTTCAACGCGTCAGCCGAGGGCGTGCGCGACTGGCCGTCCGTCTGGCGACAGTGCCTGCGGGGCACAGCCGCGCCGCGACTTGACGATGTCAGCGTTCTCGCGGAACACTGCTATTTGTGGCGCACGAGTGACGCGCGCTCGCTGCTCGGGATAGTCGGCGCTCGTATCGGCTTGCGCGTCAGGCCGGAAGCCGTACCCGACGCGGAACGCCCCGCCGCGCTGCGAAAATGCCCCGGCGGCGTGTTCCGGCTGGCGGAACAAGTGATCGATCCGGGTTCGATGCTGCAGGTGTTTCGCGATCGGCATCGCGCGCGCATCGTGCTGGTCGACGAGCACGCGATCGCCTTTTCGCAGGACCCCGGGCCCGGCGTCGTCGTCCGCGGACCGGGTGAGCCGTGGCGGCTGGCGCCGCGCGCGATCATCCTGGCGGCCGGCGCCGGCAATGCGGCGTTGCGCAGTAAGCTCGGGCTCGACGCGGAAGCGATGCAGCGGCGCCCGTTGCACATGGCGATGGCGCGCGGGCGGCTGCCAATGTTATTCGGCCATTGCGTGGACGGCGCGCGGACGCGCGTCACGATCACCAGTGCCGCGATCGACGATGGCGCGGTGGTCTGGCAGCTCGGCGGTCAGATCGCTGAGGACGGCGTCGGGATGGAATCCGATGCGTTGATCCACCGCGCGGCCCAGGAGGTCGCCGCTGTGCTGCCGGGCTGCGACCTCGGCGAAGCCGAATGGTCCAGCTATCGAGTCGATCGGGCCGAGGCGGCCGCAGGTGGCAAGCGGCCGTCGGACGCGGTCGTGCGGCGCGACGGGGCCGTGATCACGGTCTGGCCGACCAAGCTCGTACTGGCGCCCCGGGCCGCAGAGCTCGTGTTGGAGACATTGGGGCCGCCGACCGGTTTGCAAGCCACCGCCGTGCCGGATGCGTGGCCCCGGCCGCCAGTCGCGGCCCGCCCATGGGAGAAGGCGACATGGAAACGCGTCAGCTAGGCCGTACCGGTCTGCGCGTCAGCCGGCTCGGCTTCGGCGCGTTCAAGATCGGTCGCAATCAGAAGACCAAGTACGCGCAGGCGTACGAACTGCCAAGCGAAGAATCCGTGCAAACGCTGATCGACGGCCTGCGCGCGCTGGGTGTGACCTATTTCGACACCGCCCCCGCCTACGGCCTCAGCGAGGCCCGGCTCGGCGCCGCCCTCCGATCGCGGACAAGCAACATCGTCATTTCCACAAAAGTCGGCGAGATTTTTGAGCATGGCGTCAGCGCGTATCGGTTCGACGCGGCGGCGGTGCGCGCCAGCGTCGCGCGGAGCAAAGCGCTGCTCGGCGGCGGACCGCTCGACCTGGTACTGATCCACACGCCGGCCGACGATGTGCGCGTGCTCGTGGAGACGGAGGTGGTCGCCACGCTGCGGGCCTTGCGGGCGGCCGGGGAGATTCGCGCGATCGGGCTGTCGGGTAAGTCCCCCGCCGCCGCGGATTTGGCGCTGGGGTGGGCCGACGCGCTCATGATCGAGTATCATTTGGAGGATCGCTCGCACGCGGACGTGATCGCGGCGGCGCGAAGCGCCGGTGTGGGAGTGATCGTGAAGAAGGGCCTCGCCTCCGGGTCGCTACCGGCGGCGGAGGCGATTCGTTTCGTGCTGAGTAACCCGGCTGTCGATGCGCTGGTGATCGGCGGACTGTCGCTGGAACACTTTGCCGCAAACGCGCGGGTCGCGACGGAACTCGATCAAACAAGAAAATGTTGACCGACGATCAGAAATCCAGCGCATCCACGACGACGGAGCCGTCAGCGCCGAGCGGGCCCGCTTCGCCCCCGGCGGATGACGAGGCGACGCTGCGCCGCATGGAGCGAATGCTCGCCGAAATCCGCAACGTGATGGATACTCGCGCCCGCGAAGAGACGCACCAGGAGTTTTCGCCGGCGCGGCTGATCGGCGCCTTGGCGCAAGTGCTCGCGATCGGTTTTTTCATCCTCGCGCTCGCCGGGTGGTTCTTCGCCGCGAATCCCAACAGCATCGTGATCGAGCTGGGCTTCTGCATCGCGCTGCAACTCGGCGCGATTGCGGCGGCGATCGTCGTTCGCAACAAAGCCGAATAGCTCTCGCGGCCGCTACTCACCCACGATTGTGGCCTGGTCCTGCACGCTCACGCTTCCACGCCGCCCGATCGCCTGCAGTGTGTTCGTTCCCTTCACAAAATCAACACCCGCCCATGTCGCGACATGATCCGTGACCGGCGCGATACCGAGCGATTCTCCATTCAGCGAGAGCTCCACTTCGTCGCAGTTTGAGTAGACGCGCACGTTCTGCGGGCCGGCCGGTCGCGGCGTCCAGCGGGCGCTGGTGATGTGCGTCATTGGCTGGTCCGACCAGTTCGCCTGATACCAGTACCACGCATCTTTTCGAACGCGCCGGTCATGGGTCACCAGACCCTTGTCGTTGATTCCCTTTGCGTCGCCCTCATTGCGGCCGTCGCTGGCGAAGTCGAACCCGTTCCAGACAAACTCACCCCAGATGAACGGCCGCGAAGCCATCGCGCGCCAATGCGTCTCATGCACCAGCGCCTGCCACTCTTCCGGGTGCCACGGCCCGTTGTGCTTGGGCTTGGTTGGCGGCCAAGCGACGTGATGCCGCACGCTCCCCCCGCCGCCGTATTCGCTGACGCCGATCGGCCGATCCGCGTGTTCCCGCCGCATCCGATCGGCCCATGGCGCAAAATCGTCCGGCGAGCCGACATACCAGCCGAAGTAACGATTGAACGCGATCGCGTCGGTCACCCAGTTGGCCGGATGTTCCTCCGGATCACAGCCCGCCGACACCGTCAAACGGTCAGCGTCCTCCTGCTTGGCGAGTTGGTTCAGCATCTTGACCGTTTCGGTCGGATCGGGGGCCGGCTGCTTCCACGGTGCGGTCACTTCATTGTGAATGCCCCAGAAGCAGATCGAAGGATGGTTGTAATTCTGGCGAATCAACTCGCGCAATTGCTGGCGGGCATTGTCGCGAAACGCGTCCGTATCACGCGTCTGATCGATCAGCGGAATCTCGGCCCAGACGACCATGCCCAGTCGATCCGCCTCGGCATACGCCGCGTGGGCGTGCTGATAGTGCGCCAGGCGCACCGCCGTGCAGCCGAGGGCATCGAGAATCTCGAAATCCTCGCTGATTTCCTTGCCCGTGATGGCCCATCCCATCTGGGCTCGATCCTGATGGCGACTCACGCCGTGCAGGTCGAGCGGGCGCCCGTTCAGATGAAAGCCGGTTTCCGGATCGAGCTTGAACGTCCGCAAGCCGAGCGGCTGCTCAACGCGATCCAGCAATGTCACCCCATCGCGCAGCTCGATCGCCACGCGATACAAGTAAGGGTCGCGGCTACCGTCCCAGCGCCGCGGCTTGGGAATCGTGATCTTCACGCGCAGGTCGTTGTCATCGCCCGGGAGCGCCTCTTTCGGCGTCCCCAGGCCGGCGCAGGTCAGTCCTTGCGCGTCATACGCCGTGACATAGACCTGGATCGACCGCGGCTGCGACCCCGCGTTTGACACGATTGTCCGCGCCAGCACGCGCGCCGCCGCACCGTCGATGCGTTTGACGCTCAGGTACACGCCCGACGATCCGTAATCGAGCGGACTGATACACACTTCGCCGGTCGTGAGCAGTTCGACGGAGCGATAGAGGCCGCCGAACATCGTGAAATCGCCCGACAGCGGCGCGATGTCCTCGTGGAGTTCATTGTCGACGCGCACCGCCAGCGTGTGGCGCTGGCCCGCGCGCACGAGCGGCGTGATCTCAAAACAAAACGCCCCGAAGGCGCCCCGGTGCTGACCGACCTTTTGTCCGTCCACAAAGACATCCGCGACAATGCTCGCCGCGTTGAATCGCAGGAAGTGGCGCCGCTTCTCCCCCGTAGGAATCATCAGCGGCCGCCGATACCAGCCCGGGCCACGGTAATAGTCGTTTCCGCCGTCCTGTCCGTCGGTGGCGTTCCACGTATGTGGAAGGGTGACCGGCGTCCAACCGCTGTCATCGAAGCCGGTCGCCGCGGCGTCGGCGGCGTCGCCCTTGTGGAAGCGCCAGCCGTCCGTAAGCGCCTCAACCGTTCGGCCCGTAAACGTATCGCCGTCGGGAATTGCGGTTTGCGCCATCGCAGCTTGGGCCAGCCCCAGCCCCAGCCCCAACCCCAACCCCAGCGCCAGCGCCCACCTCCAGGCGGTGCGAATGTTCGACATGCCTTCCTCCACTCCCCAGCGCACGTTGGCCGGAACGGCTACCGCGGACCCTGCGGAATCTGCAGCTCGTACGGCGACTCCACATTCGCATACCACGCGCCGCCCAGGCGGCCGACCGTGCGCAGCTTGTGCGGATCGATCCGCCCTTCCGGCGTCAGCACATCATCATCCACATGAATCATCTGGATCTGACCGAGCACCATCCGACTGCTGCCCGGCCCATCTCCGAGCGGGATAATCTGGCGCACCGCACATTCAATATTCACCGGCGATTCGGCGACCAGCGACGGCTTCACGCGTGTCGCCGGCTTCGGCGTCAATCCCGAGAACGCGAATTCACTGTCGCCATACGGCAGGTCGGCGGCGGTCGCGACCATTTTCTCCGCGATGCGGTCCACGACCGTGGCGACGACGAACTCGCCGGCGCGCTCGACGTTTCGCAATGTGTCTTTGCTCGATTTGTCCCGCTTGAGGCCGGGGCAAAACATCACCGTCGGCGGATTCGCGCCGACCATGTTGTAGAAACTGAACGGCGCCAGGTTCGGACTCCCGTTTTCCGAGATCGTCGAAACCAGCGCGATCGGCCGCGGCGTCACGAACCCGATACACAAGTGGTACAACTCGCGCCAGTCGATATCGGGCCCGCTGACGTCAATCCGCATGCGTTGTCCCCACCGCCGCCAGCGCTGACCATTGTTCGCGGAGCGCGGTGATGTCGAGCAACTCCGCCAGCGGGGCCAGCACGAACACGCGATCCCACATGCGCGGATGCGGCGCCTGCAGTCCCGGCTCGTTGATTGGCGAATTGCCGTATAGCAGCAGGTCCAGATCAAGCGAGCGCGGGCCATTCCGCTGGTCGCGTACCCGCCCGTGATCCGCCTCGATCCCCAGCAACAAATCCAGCAGATCGCGCGCCGAGCGCGTCACGCGCAGCTCCACGACCGCGTTCAGATACTTACTCTGACCCGGCGGGCCGCCGACCGGGTCCGTTTCGTGATATCGCGAGCAGCGTACGACGCGCACGCCGTCCGCCTTCCGCAGCGCGGCCACAGCGCTGTCGAGCAGCGCCGCGCGATCCCCAAGGTTCGAGCCCAGGCCCACATACGCCGTTGTTTCGGTTTGCGATTCAAATCGAGAATGAGATCTCATGCCCACTTCACTTTCTGCAGCCTTCTCAGCGCTTCTTTGACACGTTCCATATCCACCGTCATCGCGAAGCGGATGAACCCTTCACCGCTTTCGCCAAAACCCACCCCCGGCACGCACACCACGTCCGCCTGGTCCAGCACGCGCGTGGCCGCGGTCATCGAGTCAATCCCGTCCGGCAATCCCGCCCAGATGTAGAACGTCGCGGCCGGCTCCTTCACGCGCAAGCCCATGTCGCGCAACCCCGCCGCCATCACCCCGCAACGTTCGCGGTACATGTCGCGCGACGCCCGCAATTCCGGCCGATTCGCGCCATCCAGCGCCGCGATCGCCGCTTCCTGCACCGCCCCGAACACGCCGCTGTCAAAATTCGCCTTGATTTTCGCGAGGGCGCTCAACGCGTCCGAATTGCCCACCGCGAACCCGACCCGCCAGCCGGTCATGTTGAACGTCTTCGACAGCGAATGCAGCTCGATCGCCACATCCGACGCCCCGGGAACTTGCAGAATGCTCGGCGGCGGATCGGTATAGAACGTTTCGCAATAGGCGGCGTCCTGCACCAGCAGCAAATCATGTCGGCGGGCAAAGTCCACCGCCCGTTCGAAGAACGCCCGCGTCGCCGTCGCGCCGGTCGGGTTGTTCGGGTAATTCAGGAACATGATCGCCGCGGCGTTCGCCACTTCCGCCGGAATCGCGTCAAGGTCCGGCAGGAAATCGTTCTCTTCCAGCAGCGGCATGAAGTGCGGCTGCCCGCCGGCGAAGTACGTCCCTGACAGGTAGACCGGATACGCCGGGTCCGGGATCAGTGCGAAATCACCAGGGTTGACGATCGCCAGCGTAAGATGCCCCAAGCCCTCTTTGCTGCCGATCAAGGCCCCGATTTCGCGCTTCGGGTCGAGCTTGACGCCATAGCGCTGGTCAAAAAACCGCGCCACGGCCACCCGGAACTCCGCCATCCCGATCCCGAGCGGGTACCGATGATGCGCCGGCTTTCGCAACGCCGCGGCGGCGGCGTCAATGATGAAATCATGGGTTGGCCGTTCCGGATCACCGACGCCGAAGTCGATCACATCGCGCCCGGCGTCGACGGCCTCGCGCTTGCGACGATCGATTTCCACAAACAGGTACGGCGGCAGGACTTTCAGACGGTCAGCGGGCTCAATCGGCATCAGCGCATGGCTCCGGAAATCACCAGCAACGCGGCGGGATCCTCAAAACGCGTGCTATGGCCCCAGAGTGTACGCGCGCGGGGATTGGCTGACAATTTATCAGAACGAGGTGGTTTATTCACTTCGCGATTGCGACCGTCGGTCACGGTCGTCGGGGGCCGATGGGGCGCCGCAAGCTTCGGTAGCTTCGGTCGGGTGGGTTACCGCGCAACGCAACCCACCACTCGCACATTGGACTGCGCCGCTCTACCCGGGCTGCCCGACTTCGTCGGCCCAAAGCAGAATCGCCCCGACCAGTTCGATCGGATCCCTGTAAACAAACAGCGGCGGGCTCAGTTCCGGCTCGGCTTCGATGCGATACTCCGCGCGGTCGCGCACGACACGAAAGTTGGGCCGTCGCCCGGTGAAGTCAACGATGAAGTTCCCAAAATGCCGGGGGTCGTAGAGGCTCTGCCGCACGCGGTATCCATGCGCGGCCAGCAACTCCAGCGGCCGGCCGAAAGCCGCCCGGATCTCGGGATGGAGGTCAGCGGAAAACGCGGCCATGTGGCGATGATAGCGGCGCCGACGGCGTAATCACACGCTTTCCCAATGAAAGACTGGTAGGTGGGTTACCGCGACGCGCAACCCACCATTCGCGGGCGATCGCCGAATTATTCGCAGGGGTGCACCGGGCACCTTGCACCAGCCCGCCCCCTATGGGACACTGTGATATCTCTGATATCAGCGTTTCCCAGTCCGGTAGGGTGGGTTACCGCGCAGCGAAACCCACCATCGCGACGACGGCCGCACCAGGGTCACTCACCGGCCACGCCCGGCGACACCGCAATCGCGGGCGTCCGGCCGCGTGCGCCACCTGTGCGCAGACAAGCGCATCCCCAATCGCGCTGGTACACACCGCGTTCGACCCAACGATGGAAGCTCGAATGCGGCCACTCATGCGGACAGCGCGCGAAGCCGTGCTTGACGGGATTGTAGTGAACATAATCAACCAGCCCCTCCAACTCACGGTCGTCGCGCACACGTCGCTCCCAGTATCGTCGCTGCCAGATCGCGCGCTCGCGTTTGCCCAGCCGCGAGGCGGATCGCTCGCCATCAGCGCCCCCGTTGGAGACGTATCCGATCGAAAAGCGACGCTTGATCAGCCGCCATCGCATCGAGTAATCGGCGTCGCAGTCAGGAAGCGTCCAGATCGCGTGAATGTGGTCGGGCAATACGCAGATAGCATCGATGGAGAATGGATGTCGATCACGAACGTGCGCAAATGCCTGCCTGAGTAGGGCTACCGCCTGTGGATCATCGAATACCGCGCGGCGGTTGTGCGTCACTACGACGAAGTAATACGTGGCGCCCGCCTCAATCCAGCGCCGATACTCGGGCATGGGTCGCCTCACTGTAGGGTGGGTTACAGCGCAGCGAACCCACCATCGTCCATTGTCGGGCGAATGGTGGGTTCGCTGCGCGTAACCCACCCTACCGGAATCGTGCGCTACCGGGGTTCGTGCTCCTACCGCGCCAACTCCGCCTGCTTGGCCTTTGCCGTTTCCGCGTCCTCCACAATATCGCTGTGACACCCCAGCTTCTCGCCGCTTTTTCGCGCTTCCAGCAGTTTCTTGCCCTCGTCGCTCATCCCCGGCGACTTGGCCGCGACTTTTTCCGGCGTGTAGCCGTCCGCCTTGCCGCTCGACCAGTCCAGAATTTCCTTGCTGATCCGCATGCTGCACCAGTCGTGGCCGCACATCGCGCAGAAATCCGTGTCGACATCCAGGTCTTCATCGTGCAGCGCGCGGGCCGTTTCGCCATCGAACGCCAGCTCAAAGTGCTTCGGCCAGTTCAGCGCGGCGCGGGCCTTGCTCAGGTCGTCGTCCCACTGCCGCGCGCCGGGCACGCCGCGGGCGATGTCCCCCGCGTGCGCGGCGATCTTGTACGCGATGCAGCCGGCCTTCACGTCATCCGCCTTCGGCAGGCCGACGTGCTCCTTCGGCGTGACATAACACAGCATCGCGGCGCCGGCTCGAGCGGCCTCGGTCGCGCCGATCGCGGAGGTGATATGGTCATACCCCGGGAAAACGTCCGTCACGAGCGGGCCCAGCACATAGAAAGGCGCGTCATCGCACACTTTGCGCTGAATCTCCATGTTCCACGCGATTTCGTTCAGCGGCACGTGCCCCGGCCCCTCGACCATCACCTGCACGCCCGCTTCGCGCGCGCGGTGCACGAGTTCGCCAAGGACGGTGAGCTCCGCGAGTTGCGCCGGATCGGACGCGTCCGCCAGACAGCCGGGGCGCACGCCGTCGCCAAGCGAATACGTGACGTCGTATTGCCGCATGATGGCGCTGATCTCGTCGAACATGTCGTACATCGGGTTCTGCTTGTTGTGGTGAATCATCCACTTCGCGAGCAATGAGCCGCCGCGACTGACGAGGCCGGTGATGCGCGGGCGGATCAGCGACAGATGCTCGCGCAAAATGCCGGCGTGGATCGTGAAGTAGTCAACGCCCTGCTGCGCCTGGGCTTCGACGGTCCGCAGAATGTCGTCGTATGTCAGTTCCTCGATTTTCTTGCCAATGATCATGCTGTAGATCGGAACTGTGCCGACCGGCACGAGGCTGTTGTCGATGATCGCCTGCCGGCATTCGTCGAGATTGCCGCCAGTGGACAGGTCCATCACCGTGTCGGCCCCATAGGCGATCGCGTGGCGGAGTTTGTCGAGCTCTTCGCGCGTGTCGCTGCTGACCGGCGAAGCGCCCTGATTGGCGTTGATCTTGGTCGTAATCGGCCGGCCAATGCCCATCGGGTCGAGGCGCTTCGGCGCGCCGGCGCCGCGATTGTAGTTTTCGTCATCGAGCCACACGCGGCGCTGGGCGACGGTCTGGTTGACCCATAGCGCGCTGCCGGGCGTGAAGGTCGGATGACCGGCGCGGGCAGTGTGGTAGTTGAAGTTCGCCGGCAGATCAGCCGCGGGCGCGGGCCAGCCACCGGCCGAGCCGTTGGCGCCGGCGTTCAGCCAGTGATTCTGGCGGGGTTGAGCAGCGCCGTTCTGGACGACCTGCAGCTTGGAGCCGTTGCCATTCGCAGGCAGGATGCCCCCACCACCCGGACTTCCGCCATTCGCCGGCAGGATGCCCGCGCCACCCGGACTTCCGCCATTCGCCGGCAACGCGCTTGCGCCACCCGACGTGCCGCGGTTCAGGGCGGTGATCAGTTGCTCACGGGCGCTGCGCGCGGCGGGCGTGATATCGCGGCCGGCGGCGCCGACGAGGTGGCGGACGTTCGCCGGAATCACAACGCGGCCGGCGGCGACGTGGTCACGGATAAACTCCGGCGTCACGTTTTCACGGATCGCGACGCGGACCATTTCCGGGGTAATCACGCCGCGACGGGCGTACTCGAGTTGGGTCATTGGGTTACCTCCTCAAATCATGAGCGTTTTGCGCCGGCGCGGCCGGCGTAATCGGATTGGGGCGCGACGACAGCGCGTCCACATTTGGCCGCCCGCTCGCGCAACGCTTCGATCGTTTTCTGCGCCGGAAACCAGTGGCAGCGGGCCATGCGGAATGTCGTCGTGCGGAAGGTGTGACCGTTGATCGTCGCCGGACCGGCACGCGCGTTTTGCCGAAATGCGTTTCCGGATCCCACAGCGGTTCGATGCCGCAGCCGGGCGTATCATCGTCCCGGATCACGCAGGCGCTGAAGGTTTGCGGCTTTGTCGCCGGTTGGCTGACCACGAGACACGCTCCCTTCGCAGGCGGCCGGGTGAGTCGCACTGCTCAAAGGCAGACACGTCCCACGGTCGGCTCGGCGCTGATCAGGTTCAATGGGTTTCGCCGGCCGAACGCGCCGACAATCTCATGCCCGTCGCGACGGGCCACCCCTGGCAGCCGGATTGTAGTGGCGGGCGGGTCTCGCGGCGAGTTGGCGGATCCCACCCGGCAAATCGCCTCGGACTGAATCCCTACCGCCCTTCCGCCGCTTCGCGAAAGCGGTCGTACGCCATCGGCATCGGGAATATCAACGCCAGCGCGCCGAGGCTCAGCGGGATGACGGCCAGCGCGATGAAGCTTCCCGTCAACATATACATGATCACACCGAGGAATCCGGGCGCCTCGAACATGGCGGCGGATGCGATCGTCGCCTGCCCATAGGCGTTGAACGTCGCGCGCTCACCCACCTGCGCCGGTCCGCCCTGCTTGCGGAGCATGCCCAGCATCGTCTGTCGCAGCGCAAACGCCGCCGGGGCGCTGGTCGCGAAGACAATCAGCGGCAGGTAAAGCAGCAAGGGGGATGGGTCCGGTTGCGGGTCCGGTCGGATCAATCCGCCCACGATCGCGGCGAAAATGACAACACTGAGCGCCATGGCGCCGACGATGAGCCGCAGCGTGCCCAGCGTGAGTGAGGCCGCCTGGTTTGTCCGCATACGATTCGCTCCTTTGGTCCGCGAGTCCCTCGGGCCGTGACGCAGCCGCCACGTCCGGCCTTCAGGATTACATCCGCCGCCAAATTCCGCCACTAGAGAACCGGGGGAAGTTTCGAACGGAGCGCGCGGATCGCGCGCCGATGGCGCCTATTTACGCTCGTGCCGCGCGACGATCGCGGCCAGGCGGCGGATGTGTGCCGGACCGATGCCGCAGCAGCCGCCCAGGATGTTGGCGCCGGCCTCGATCAGGCCGCGCATCGCGGCGGAATAGTCCTCAAGGTCCACGTCATAAGCCGGAACGCCTTCGATCAAATCCGGCACACCGCCGCTGGGCTTCGCGAAGATCGCGCATTTCGCCTGGGCCCGCAGCGCCACGATCGCCGGCAGGGCGTGCGCTGCGCCCGCCCCGCAGTTCGAACCGATCGCCTCGACATTCAGAGCCGCCAGCGCCGTCGCCGCGTCAGCAGCCTCCTCGCCGGCGGCCGTCCGCGTGCGCTGGGCGCCGGCGTCAAACGACATACTCGCGATGATCGGCAAATCGCACAGCTCGCGCGCCACCTCGATCGCCAGCGTTATCTCCGCCAGTTCAGAGAAGGTCTCAAACAGCAGCCCGTCGACCTCGCCCTCGAGCAGCGCGCCCACGGCCGCGTGAAACGCGGTGCGCAGTTCGTCAGCCGGGCGCTCGTTGATGCTCATGATCGCGCCGGACGGGCCGACGACGCCCAGCACGTAGGCCGCGCCCGCGGCGGCTTTTCGCGCGATCTGCGCCCCGGCGGCGCCCAAGGCGCCCACGTCCACTTCCGCCGCGCCGCGCGCCGTCAGCGCCGGCCCATTGCCGCAAAATGTGTTTGTCGAAATGAACTTCGCGCCGGCCGCGACATACTCGGCGGCCAAGGCGGCGACCAGCCCCGGGCGCTCCAGGTTCGCCAATTCAGCCGGCCGATCCCGATGAAAGCCGCGGGCGTAAAGTTCGGATGACCAAGCGCCGTCCGCGACCGTCACCGCGCCGGCACGGGCGAGTTGGGAGAGGAATTCACCAAGCGGGGTCACGCGGGCTCCGATCAGTGCGCTGGCGCGAGTGGACCCGCCGCCGCGCCGGCTTACTCCAGCGGCGGCTTATCTTCCGGATCATGCTTGTGGAATGGGCGCGACAAATGCCAGGCCAACTCGCGCGCGAGCCGGGTCGCCTCGTGATCGACCTCGTCCGGATGCGAAAACTCCCGCGCGGCACGGTTCACCTCGAACAACTTGCCGTCTTTCTCGCCTTCCGGCCACAGCCGCGCCGAAGAATCCGGCGCGTCGACCGCAATCACTTTCATGCGCGCGGATACGCTCGGCTCCAGCAGCGGCACGTCCGGCGTGCGCTGCAACCGCAGACTCGTGACGCGGACATACATGACATAGTCGGCGTTCATCTGCCGGCCGACGCGTGAAATCGGCCACTTGTCGAAATCGGCTTCGCGGCTGCGGGCGCGGACAACGTCGCCAAACGGCACGACCCGCACATCGACCTTCTGCTCGGTCAGCAGTCGCTCAAAACGGCTCTGCAACGTGCGGGCGAAAATCGGATTGACCTGATCCGGGTTGGCGTAGTCCACCAGCATCGCCAGTTGACTGCCGGGCTCCATCTCGACCTGTGTGGGCGTCGTTTCCTTGTAGGCGCCCGAGATGTAAAGCAGCGCGCCGATTTGCTGCCCGCATCCGGTCAGCGAAACGAGCGTCGCGAGGCATATCGTCAGATTGCCGACGCGGCGAGAGACGCGCATCAACGCATCTCCACTTTGCGGTCATAGAAGCGGTTGACCAGCTCGGTCGAGAACTGCCGCATGGTGGCGTCGCGCACTTCCGTGTCATCAATGCCCCACGCGCCGGCCGGCGAGTCCGACGGCCAGACCGTATCAATCGAGGCGCTGAATGTCGGCTGATGGTCAAAATACTCACAGTCGTAGATCCGCACGTTGGCGGAGATGCGGCCGCGATAAAGGTGCGGGCTGTCGGCTTCGCGGGTGGCGTACTGCGTCAGGTCCACAACCATCACCTTGGTTGCGCTAAACTGGGCCCCAATGCGGGCGGGGTCGCGCATCGCCCAGCGCGGATCGCGCTGCTGCAACTCATCGATCGTACGCGGCGCGACCAGCGTCGCCCCCGCGATGTTGGTTTCGATATCTTTGGCGATGTACTCGCTCAATTCGTACTGCACGTGCGGAAAGTCGAACAGCGTTTCCATCTCCGCGTTGACCAGCACGCACAGCTTCTCGTTGTTCAGATAGGGATATTCCGCCTTGACGGTCTTTTTCGGCGGCGGCAACATGACGGCGAGCGCCCCGGCCAACTGGCAGCCGGGCAGCGCCAGAAACAGGCCGCACAAGCACAAACTCGTCAGTTTCTGCGTGTCAGTTCGTCGGGCGGAATGCGGGCGGGTCATACGCGTACCTCACTGGCTGGTTGCTCGTATACTACCACCAGACAACGATTTGCCAAACTGTCCGCGACGCCGATGCGGCCCTGCGGACGCAGCGGGAGCGGCACCATGAGCGAGGCGACGACCGGCGCCGACATGCGGCTGATCTGCCTCCGATGCGACCGCGTCTTGCGGGCCAAAACGCAATGGGAGGGCCGGGAAGCCAACTGCCCGTTCTGTGGCAGCGTGATCCGCGTACCCGCGCCGCCCGCGCCGGGCCAGATCACCCGCGCCAAACCCCCGTCCACGTCGCGTCGAGCCTTCAACTTCCCCTGCCCGCACTGCGAAACCATGCTCGAGGCGGACACCGGTCTGATCGGCGAGGCCGCCTCATGTCCCACTTGCGCCGCGCGTTTTCGCGTGCCGCCGCTGTCCGGAATGCGGCGGATGCCGGCCCCGGCGGAAATCCTCTCCGCCCCGGAGGCGACACTGCAGCCCGCCCACGCGTTCGCGGCATCGGGCGCCCAAGCCCCGCAGATCGAGCGGGCGGCGGACGGCGGCTCATACATCCGCTGCCCCTCGTGCAACGCGCTGAGCGATATCGACGCCGACGCCTGCGAGGGATGCAATACGCCCTTCACGATGGAAGGGGCTTCATCCACCACCAAGGTGCGCGGCAGTTCCGACGCCGTCGCCGCGCTGGTCGCCGGCATCATTTCGCTACCGCTGTTCTTCGCCGTGATTCCGGGGCTGCTGGCAATCTGGTTCGGCGGCCGCAGCGTGGCGTCGACGAACCTGACGCGCGTACCGCTGATGGCGGGCATCGGGTTCGCCCTGGGGTCGCTATCACTGATCGGGGCGGGGCTGTACTTCACGCGCTGAGAGAAGGACTGACTACCGCCCGCGCGCCCGCTACACTTCGAATGACCCGTGGAGAACGTCATGCCAATGCTGAGACGTCGATTCGCATTCCCTTGCCTCGCCCTCGCGCTGGCGCTGTCGCTGCCGGCTTCCGGGCAGTCTCCGCCGGGGACCGGCGAGACGGCGACGAATGGTGGCGAGATCATCACGCCGGAGCGGATTTGCGCCCTCCGGAGCGTGCGCGAAGCCGTGATCTCGCCCGATGGCGCCCACGTGGCGTACACGCTGCGCATCCCGCGCGATCTGACCGCTGGCGATGACGGTCTGCCTTGGGTCGAGTTGCATGTCGTTGACGTCGGAGACGCGGCGACTTCGCGAGGCTACATCGTCGGCAAGGTCAACGTGTCCGACATCGCCTGGCGCCCGGACGGCGCGGCCATCAGCTTTCGCGCCAAGCGGGGCGACGACGAGTACCAGGGGATCTATTCGATTCCGCTCGATGGCGGCGAGGCGGAACGCATCGTGCGCCACGGCGCTGATATCGGCGAATACGCCTGGTCGCCGGATGGTCGACGCATCGCATTTATCGCGACCGACCCGCCCGACGACGATAAGAAACGCCTGAAGAAACTCGGCTTTGACCAGCGCGTCATCGAAGAGCAGGGTGAACCGAAGCGCGTCTGGATCATCGCCGCCGACGAGCGCGGCGCGGAACCGCGCAAGCTCGACATTGACGGATCTGTCAGCGCGCTCGCCTGGCGGCCGGATGGCCAGCGCATCGCCGTGCTGGTCGCGCCGTCGCCGCGCATCGATGACACGATGATGGCCAGCGCGCTTAAGACAATTGACGCCGACAGCGGCGCGGTCATGCGTTCGATCGAGTGGCGCTCCAAATTCGGCGCGTTCGTGTGGTCGCCGGGCGGGTCCTATCTGGCGCTGATCGCCGGCGAGGACTTGTTCGACCCCGCCGCGGGGCGCCTGATGATTGTGCCGGCGGAAGCGACGGCCCCGCTGAACGTCCTGCCCGGATTGGATGGCCATGTCCGCGCTATCGCCTGGCAGGACGACGAAACCTGCATGTTCGTCGCCAGCCAAGGGGTTTATAACACGCTCGGCAAAGTCGGCGCGAGCGGCGCCGGCGTCAAGACGATCGTGCCGCCCGGCGGCCCCGTGCTGGATTCGCTCAATCTGTCGCGCGATGGGCAATCGGCCGCATTCATCGGCGAAACGCCGTCCCACGCGCCGGAAGTCTATTTCATGCGGCACGGCGACGAAGCGCCGCGCCGCCTGACCGACAACAACCCGTGGCTTGCCGACGCGCGCCTCGCGCCGCAGGAGGCGATCCGCTATGCGGCGCGCGACGGCGTTGAGATCGACGCGATTCTGATCCGTCCGTTGGACGCGCAGCCGGATACGCGCTACCCGCTGATTGTGCTGGCGCACGGCGGGCCGGAGTCGCACATTTCGAACGGCTGGATCACGCACTACCACTACCCTGGGCAGATGGCGGCCGCCCGCGGGTTCGCGGTGCTCTATCCCAACTACCGCGGCAGCACCGGACGCGGCGTCGCGTTCAGCAAGCTCGGCCAGGGCGACTACGGCGGCCGCGAATTTGACGACATCATCGACGGCATCACCCATCTGGACTCGATCGGCCTGATCGACAAGGAGCGGGTCGGCATCACCGGCGGCTCGTACGGCGGATACGCGTCGGCGTGGGGCGCGACAAAGCTGAGCGAACACTACGCGGCCGCGGTCATGTCGGTCGGCATCAGCGACCATGTCTCCAAGTTCGGCACGACTGATATCCCGCAGGAGATGTACCATTCGCACGCACAGACCTGGCCGTGGGAGAACTGGGACTTCTTCGAAGAGCGCAGCCCGATCCGCTATGTCGCCGATGCGCGCACGCCGATCCTGATCTTCCACGGCGAAAAAGACACGCGCGTACATCCGAGCCAGTCGATGTCGCTCTTCCGCTACCTCAAGACATTCGGCCAGGCGCCGGTGCGGCTGGTGATGTACCCCAGCGAGGGGCACGGTAACCAGCGCACGGCGGCGCGATACGACTACTGTCTGCGCATGCTGCGCTGGTTTGCGCATTACCTGCAAGGCCCGGGTGGCGATCCGCCGCCGCTGGAGCCCGTGTACGACCCCGCGTTTGTAGGAGAGGCGGTCATGAAGCCGGATTCGCAGCCGCAGGACGCCGCCGCGCAGCCGCGCGCCCGATTGCGCCACGCGACGACGATCATCGACGATCCGCGCGGGCCGGCGGACGGGGACGCCGATGGTGTGATACTGAGGACGGAAGCGATCGAGGCCCCGTTCGCCTTCAACGAAGCCGTGGTTTCGTGGAACATCGACGCGCCGCGCGGGGCGGGCTTTGCGGTGGAGCTGCGTGTCGGCCGCAATGACAGTTGGTCGCCGTGGCTGTTCCTCGGCGCCGACGCCGGACCGGACGGCGCAGCGCCGGTGTTCGAAATGGCGACGTCGTTTGCGGATGGCGCGGTCGATATCGACTACTTCCGATCGGATCAGGCGTTTGATCGCGCCCAGTTGCGCGTGCGGCGATCCGACACCGGCCCCACACCGCGCGTGGCACGATTGGCGGTTTGTTTCAGCGACACGATCGGATGCGACGCCAACGTCGCTGTGAATCGACCCACCGGCGCGGATGCGACCGCCGACGATTGGCGCAAACGCCTCGACGTGCCGTTTCGCGGACAAACGACATCGCAACCGGAACTCGCCGGGCGGATTTGCAGCCCCGCGTCGGTCGCGATGGTGTTGGCCTATTACGGCGTCGATCGCCCCACCGAAGTAGTCGCCGCCGCCTGTTTTGACGAAGCCCACGACATTTACGGCAACTGGCCGCGCTCGATTCAGGCGGCGTACAACCTCGGCGCGGCCGGCTACCTCACCCGCATTTCGGAGTGGCGGGATGTCGAGCGACACATCGCGGCCGGACGGCCGCTGATCGCCTCGATCCGCGTGAAGAAACCCGGCGACCTGCGCGGCGCGCCATACGAAACGACCGACGGCCATCTCATCGTGATTACCGGCTTTACGCGGGATGGGCAGGTTTGTGTCAACGACTCGGCCGCCGCCGACGCTGCAAGCGGACGTCTCGTGTATCAACGCGATGATCTGGAGAATGTGTGGATGCGGGGGTCGGGCGGGTTGACGTATGTGCTCACGCCGCGCGACAGCGCGGACTCGCCCCTCCGGGCGACGGCGGAACACAGGCGGAGCAGAATCGCCCCGTAGGGGAGACTTACGCGTCGACTTCTCGGTTCCCCGCGGCGCGTTCGACTTCGGCCGCCAGTTCACTCATCAGCCGCGCCCATGTCGCGCACTGCTCGGGCATCTCAAATTGCAGCAGGTCCGCCGCCAGCGTGATGTCACGATGGTCAAAGGCGTCGCGCAGCTCCCGCAACTGATTGGAAAGCGACACGAGCCGGCCCGTGACCGACTCGCCGTCATACTCAAAGGCGCCGAAATCACGCGAAAGCAGCGATCCGGCGTCGCTCAGCGTTTTCTGGCAGTTTGCCCATACGCCACAGAACGCCGCCAATTCCCGCGCAATTTCCGCGACGCCGTTTTCGTTCAGGCGCGCCGCGAGCGCCTCCTGCGCTGCGCCGGCCGCCTCCAGCTGGCTCGCCACCTCGCGAAACGCCGCGGATACGGTTTCGGGCGCCCCCGCCGTCTGGATCGAGACTTCGCCCTGCGCCGGCGCCGCCAACGCCGCCGACAATTCGTCCCCGACCAGCGGCTCGCCGTCGACGTTTACGGCGACGACAATCCGCCCCTCGTCCAGTGTTGACCGCACGCCGTCCAGCAGCGCCTGGAGCGATTCATCTCCGACCGCGGGCGGCGTCAGCGCATTTCCATCCACAAGCACGCGCATGGCGTCTCCTTTCACACCTCATCGGCGCGGCGCCCGCCGCGGATTGCGTGACTGGCGGCGGCCGCCCAGCGAATTACAATCGCCAACCATGCGAAATCGCCCTGCCTGGCTGCAAAACTGGCTCGACCGGCATCAGCACCCGGTCTCGTTCTGGCTGCACATGCTGGGGATACCCCTGACGATTCTTGCGCTACCGCTCGCGGCGTGGCAGTTGGCGGAATGGCGCTGGGACCTGTGGTGGCGGCCGGCGGGGCTGATCGGGCTGGGCTATTTCCTGCAATTTGTCGGCCATCTGATCGAGGGCAACGACATGGGCGAGGTCATTCTGGTCAAGCGGGCGTTGGGTAAGCCGTATGTCGCCGTGGCCCCACGCTACAAGGCCGCAACGTCCCCCGGCTCCGGCGACTAATCCGCCGCGATCTGTCGCTTCAACACATCCGCGACCGGGCCGAACACTTCGGCGTTCTGGGCATTGATCGCCGCCAGTTCTTCGTGGGCCGTCAGCATCAGCGTCAGCGCTTCGCGATTCGGCCGATCACTCGAATGGCACTGAATCGGCCGCAACTCGGGCGCCGGCGCCTCCGGGAGGTACTCAAACATTGTCGAAAGCTGCATTTTCGCGAGCGACGTCAGGCAACGCGCTCCACAACCCACCAGCGTCATCCGCCCGCCCTGCTTGATCGCCCGGCGACGCACCGACACCATCCATCCGGCAAACGTGCTGTCAATGAACTCCGCGCCATAAAGGTCGATCGTAAGCGTCGGCGCCTCCGCGTGCGCGGAGAGAAAGTCGGTGATGATCTTGTTGACGGTCGGCGCCGTCCGCTGCGTCGCTCGTCCGTTCACGCGCACATACAGCCCGTTACCCTGGGCGCCGACATCGATCATGTGGGAATCGGTTGTCATACCAGCGCAGTCGGCATGCGGGGCGACCGGCTTGAATTCGCGTCTCGGCCCACGCCGACCGAGGCCGAAAAACGGCTTTAGAAGTCGCCCGCCTGAGCCTTGCGAATCGCGCGCAGCAGCAGGTCGCGAATCTCGTCCGGCCTGCTGACATGGTCCCATATCACGCCGGACTTGCGCTCGCCGATCGACGGCATGGCGATCGTGCCGAGGCGGGCCAGATTCTGACCCCCCGCGCGCGACACCCGCGCATCGGCGATTTCGACCAGCCGAAGCTGCTGGACATCGACACGGGTCACCCCGCCGAAGCGAAGCACGCGCCGATTGGTAAGCACATAGAGCTGGCTGGCCCAACTAAGCGACGCCACACCGAGCTGAACCACGCCGATCAGCGCCAGAATGTTCACCAGCATCGCCAGCGTCGAGCCGGGTCCGATCATGTAGCTGGCCGCCGCGCCGACCAGCGCCAGTCCGCCCAGCGTCGGAAACGATGTCAACCAGATCCGCCACATCGACGGCTTCAGCGACAGCTGAATGATCTCGCCTTCGGAAAGCACCTCGAACGCCGCGGGCAGCACGCGCGGCAGCGCCGGCTGCGCCAGCGTTTCAACGGAAGCGGTCGGGTCGGCGGGGGTAATCGGTCGCTTGCTCATCGGGCGCACTCCTCGCGTAACACCCCAATGTGAGGATAATTACGATAGTAATCGGAAAAATCCAGCCCGTAGCCGACCACGAACGCGTCTTCCACGTCGAACCCCACAAAATCGGCCTGTACGTCCGCTGGGGCCCGATCCGGTTTTCGCAGCAGGACCGCCGTTTTCAGGCTCGCCGGGCGTTTGGCGTTGATTTCTCCCTGCACCCGGCGCAGCGTTCGGCCACTGTCCAGAATGTCATCAATCAGGAGCACATGGCGGCCCTCGATCTCGCCGGCGAGTTCGCGAATGATCTTGGGCTCACCCGGCGTCGTGCCGGCATAGGTCGACACGTGAATCAGCGCGACTTTGATCTTGTAGGGCAGATCGCGGATCAGATCCGCGAGGAAAATGATCGAGCCCGACAGGATCGGGACAATCGTGATCCCGGTCGCGCCCTCGCCATAGGCCTCTACGATTTCCCCCGCCATTTCGCGTACACGGCGCTGGATATCGTCATGTCGGATCAGAATCCGCTCAATGTCGGATTCCATGGCGCGCTCGGCGAGGCGGAAATTGGCGTCATTCATCGCGATTGGCTTTCAGGTCTTCGCCGCTGATGGCGCTTCGCAGACTGCTCATCATATGCTGGACAGCGGCGACGCGCTCGCGCGCAATCGCGCGCGAGGATTCGAAGCGCAGCCCATCGCGGATGCGCATATCCCAATATTGGTACTCGTTCTGGCGCTGCCAGGTCTCGATGAATTGCGACAACGGGCGCCCCTCCGCCTGGTACTGCCGAAATTGGCGCAGTGAATAGAGCAACCCGATATCGTCAAGATTTTCGGCCTCGGACAGGACGATCGCCTCGGTCAGATCGGTGTCGCGGTCGCTGCACGCGCGAATGATGACTGACGCGTGCTGCACCAGATCAGTGGACGCGAGCTTGCCCGCGCGTTGAATCAACTCGTTGGCCGCCAGCTCACGCTGCAGGTCGCTCGTCGGTCGGCCCAGCGTCTGCCAGCGCGTAATCTGCTCTTCGCGCGCCTGGATCGCCCAGCCGGCGTCATGAAACCACGCCGCCACGCGCAACAAATCCGCGTCCGGCGGATCGTGCGCCACTTCGGGAGCCTGCGCGAGGATCACACAGTAATCCGCCACGCGCAGACTGTGTTCCCATAACCAGCGGTCCCCCGCCAACGGCCCATCCTCGGGCAACAGCAGGGACTCGGCGGCGGCCCGGAGCGTTTCCAGTTCCGACAAAAAAGACTCCGATTTCGCGAAAGCGCAAGGAATACTGCGGATGCCCGCGAGTGTAGCCGCCCCGTCCGGCGGCCACAACGCGCCAGGGCGCCCCGCCGACACGCTAATGAATGTCGCGCTCGGGCCGCCCGATGTACCCAACGAACGCCGGCGCAGGATCGCGCCGCTAGCAGGGAGTATGCCATGTCGGTCGCACAGACCCCGGACGCGAAGAATCAGGGCGGCGGCTTGCCGCCGCAGTTGCAGAAAGCGCTGGCGCGCGTCAACGAGATCAGTTCGCTGCCGGAGATCACGACGCGGATTGTCGAGGTGGTCGAAGACCCGAAATCGACCGCGCAGGATATGCACGGCATCGTGAAGAACGACCCGGCGCTGGCGACCAAGATTCTGAAGGTTGTCAACTCGGCGTTCTACGGCCTGCCGTCGCAGATCGGCAGCCTGGACCGCGCGATCGTGATGCTCGGCCTCAGCGCTGTGAAGAACATCGCGCTGGCCGCGTCGCTGTCACGGCTGTTCCGCCCGGGTTCGATCTCGGATCGATTCTCGGCGCGCGACTTGTGGGAGCACTGCATCGCCGTCGGCGTGACGTCGCGCCTGATCGCGGACAAGGCCCTCGGCAACGGTCAGGCGGAAGAGGCCTTCGTCGCCGGCCTGGTGCATGACATCGGTCTGCTCGTGCAATACCAGCTGTTCGCCGATCAGCTCAAGCAGGTCGCGGACCGCTGCGAGCAGAACCCGCAGGACTTCCTGGTCGCGGAAAACGAGATTATCGGCGCCGATCACCAGCAGTTCGGCGCGGCGATCGCCGCCAAGTGGAAATTCCCGACGACGCTGCGCTATGTCGTCGCGTATCACCACAACCCGATGAAGCTGAAGGCGGAGTTCCGCAAGATCGTGGCGATCGTGGCGATCTCCGACATCATCTGCTGCCAGAACGAAATCGGATTCTTCCTGACCAACCAGACCGGCGACGTGACGGACGAACTGATGGCCGCCGCCGGTACCAGCGAAGCCGATATCGGCAGCGTGATGGAGTGCCTGCCCGAGCGGATCGAGGAAACGAAGGCGATCTTCTCGGAGTAAAGTGTGCGGGCGTACAAAGCGCCGACCAGTGATTGAAACTCAACGGCCTCGCGGAAACGCGAGGCCGTTTTCTTTGAATCGCCATTGAATCCGAAGCCCCGGGCTGTGCCCCGACCCGCTGAGTGGTGAGCCTGGCCAACCGGAGCGCCTACTCCCCCGGCCGCGAATCCGCCGGCTTCAGGCCGCGGCCGATCGCTTCCTGCGCCGATGACAGCACGCGCCGGTCGGCTTCCGGAATCGCCTTCGCCTCTGCGGCGTCCGGCTCGAAGAATGTATCGCTGCCGCGGGCGACAATGACCGGCCTGACCGCCGGGCCGCCGACCTCGCGCTTGAGGAAATCGACGATGCGATCCTCGATGCCGTCGATCTCGCCGAACATCCGTGTGCCGTGCACGACGCCCGGCCCCACGACCAGCGAGCGCCCGCGCTTCGGGCGCTTCTTCGAGAGCGTGTCCGCCGCCTCGCGCTCGCCTTCGGTGGCGAGCATCAGAATCGCGCGGCCCTCCACTTTTTCGATGTCCACGGCGGAATCCAATCCGAGGTAATTCAACCCCGGCGTCATCAACACCAGCGCATCCACGCTCGGATCGGCGGCCGCCGTGCGCAGCGCCACGCTGCATCCGACACTCGCGCCCACCAGCACGACGCGCGACGGATCCACGCCCGGCTGCTTGACGGCCCAGCCGTACGCGGCTTCCGCATCAAGTCGCATTTCCGCAAAGATCTTCGGGTCGCGGGCCATGACGCGTTCACGCGAATCGCCCGCGGCGCTATCGCCGTGCCCACGCATGTCCACCGCCACCACGGCGAAACCCGCTTCGCGCAGTTTTTCCGCCAGCGGCGCCCACGCGGAGCGGTCGCTGCGGTACATGTGCAATAGAATCGCCAGCGGAGCGGGAGGCGCGGATTTGCCCTCTACCTCGACCGCCTCGGGCGCGTAGTAATCCGCGGTCAGCTTGAATCCGTCGGAGGCCGCGAATTGGACGTTAGCGGCCGGCGCCACCAATACTGCGATGGCGACGACGCCCCGCCGCAATCGCTGAAGCGTAGTAAGCATGAGAGACCTCCCGGCTCGGATTGATCTTCACTCCGGCCGAAATTGTACCCCCGGGGTGGCCGGGCGGTCGGGTTTGCGAGATAATGCGTTCGGGTCGACAGGTTCGCGGTTCCCGCCTCGGGAGGCCGGATGGCTCCGGATAGTCCCAGTTTCGAGGAAATTGCCCTGCCACACATGGAGCTCGTCTACCGGGTCGCGCGGCGTCTGAGCCGGCACGACCAGGAGGCCGAGGACCTGGTGCAGGAGACGTATCTCAAGGCCTTTGGGGCCTTTGGGAAATTCGAACTGCGGGAATACGGAATCAAACCGTGGTTGTTGAAGATTCTGCATAACACGTTCCTGAATCGACAGGCGCGGGCCAAGAAGGCCCCGCGGGCGATGGACCAGCAGGGCCTTGAGGCCCAGCCGGACGGGCGTGATCACCAGTTCTCGCCGATAAGTCCGGAAATTGACCTGGAACAGGTAGACGGCGAGATCAAGCAGGCGGTGGATGGCTTGCGACCGGAATTTCGAAGCGTGATCCTGCTGTGGGCGACGATGGAGCTCAGCTATCAGGAAATCGCCGATGTGTTGGAGACGCCAATCGGGACCGTGATGAGTCGGCTGCACCGCGCGCGGCGCCAGTTGTCGCAGACGCTGGCGGACTACGCGGAAGCCCATCGGCTGCCAGGGGTAAGTGAGTCGCAATGAAGTTCGAGGAAGCCCACAACCTGTTGCCGCAATACGAAGCGGGCGAACTGAACCCGCCGCAGCGCGAAGCGCTCGAGGCGGCGCTCGCGAATTCGCCGGAGTTGCGCGCGGAGCTGGACGCCTGGCGAGCACTCCGGGCCGCGACCAACCGCATGCTGCGGACCGAGACGCTGCCGGCCGGATTGCGGGCGCGCGTCGTCGCCAGCTTGACGCCCGCCGCGGCGCCGTCGCCGCGGACGCTGCGGCTGTGGCCGGTGCTCGCGCCGCTGTCGGCGGCCGCGGCGATCGCGCTGGCGGTGTGGATGGGCTGGCCTGCGACGACCGACGCGCCCGATCCGACACCCATCGTGCAGGCCCCTCCCGCAACCAACGACCAGCCGGCGGAATCCAACCCCCAGCCCCAGATCGTTAGCGTCGCGCACGTTTCGGCGACGCCGTTCGCCACGATTTATTCCCACTGCGCGGAGAAGTCGCGCCATCGCATGAACAACGTCCCGACCGGCTCGTGCAAGGCCGCCGTGGACGCGATCGCCCAACATGCGAACTTCGGCGGCGCCGCGCTGATTCCGGACTTTTCCGCCTCCGGGTTTGAGCTCGACGGCGTCTGCACCTGTTGCCCGTTTCAGGTCGACGGCCTGCACGTGGTCCACGCCTACTACCGCGCCGCGGATGATCGGGTGGTATCCGTTTTCTCGCTCGACAAGCGCGTGACGCTTGACGCGGCTCAAACGATGCGCGGCGCGAAGCGGCAGTATCAGGTGGCCCGCGTCGAGCAGGCCGGCGCCGCGGTCGATGGCGTGTGCGTGGTCGCGTGGCAGGACGAGTCGCGCGTTGAGACATTCGCCACGTGCGGACGCCTGCCCGAATCCGAATTGCAGCAGCTCGCGGAGCGGGCGACTTTCGTCCTCGCGCCGATCTCTTCACCGTTCGCCTTCGCCGCGCATCCGGCGCCGCTTATCGGATTCGCTCAGCGCTGACGCGATTCACGGTCCGGGAAAAATGGACCGTGCCTGGGCGCCGCGCATCCCGCGCAACTTCTGCCGCTAATACTCTGTTAAACCTCTCCGCCCGGCGACTGTGCCGCTGGTCCATTCCCGATACTTCCAGTGGACCCAGTAGAGGAGAGGATTTCCGTGACCGCAACCATCGCCACGAACCTGCTTGATCGCGTTTCGTCGACCGAGAACCTGCCTTCGCTCCCGACCGTGGCGATTGAAGTACTGCGCCTGACGAAGGACCCGAACTCCAGCGCGGACGATCTGGCGAAGGCGATCCAGCACGACCCGGCGCTGACAGGCAAGATGCTGCGCGTTGTGAACTCCGCCATGTTCGGTATGTCGCGCGAAGTCGGCACGATCAAGCATGCGGTCGCCCTGCTCGGCGTGCGCACTGTCAAGATCATGGCGCTGAGCTTCTCCCTTGTTGAAACGATGCGGCAGGCCGAAGGCGCGGAGTTCGATTTCGAGGCGTATTGGCGCCGCTCCCTGACGACGGCTGTCGCGGCCAGACTGCTCGGCAAGGCCGCCGGCTCGCGCCAGGCGGAAGAGGCGTTCGTCTGCGGCCTGCTGTCCGGGATCGGAATGATCGCCGCCTGGCGCGGCGCCCCGGACATTTACGGGCCGGTCCTGGCGCAAGTGGCGGATGGTCGCAATCTCGCGGAAGTCGAGATGGAGACGTTCGGCTTTACGTTTGCGACGATGAGCGCCCGCCTGCTCAAGGATTGGGGGCTGCCCGAGATTATCTGTTCCGCGGTGGGCGCCGCCAATGGCGAGCACCTGGACGACCTCAAGGGCGAGCCGCGCAAACTGGCGGACATCGTTCACGCCGCCGCGACGGTTTCTTCGCTGTTTTGTGGCGACATCCCACAAGGCGAAGTGGCCTGCGTACGCGGCTACTGCCAGGAACTACTGCGGTTGTCAACAGAAGATGTCGACGCTTCGCTCTCGGAATTGCACAAGCACGTGCAGCAGACGGCGTCGCTGCTCTCCGTATCTGTTGGAAAGACGACTGACTACGCCATGTTGCAGGCCCAGGCCGCCCAACAACTCGCACAGATCAGCATGCAGACCGAGGTAGAGCGGGCTTCGATCGCCAGGAAGGAAGAATCGACGCGGCGTGAGAACGAGAAGCTCGCCAAAGAAAAGCACGCCATGGCCCACAAGGCCGCGACCGACGCGCTAACCGGCATCGCCAATCGCGCCGCCTTCGATGAGCACGTGAGCCAGCAGATCGAGTCGACCCTGACGCATCACAAGCCGCTCGCGCTGATTATTCTCGACGTGGACCACTTCAAGAAGTTCAATGACACGCATGGCCACCAGGCCGGTGACGCGGTTTTGAAGGAAGTCGCGCAGACGCTGGCCAAGTCGTGCGGCAAACAGGCGTTCGCGGCCCGATATGGCGGAGAAGAGTTCGTCGCGGTCGCGTCAGGCGCGGATAGCAGCGCGGCGCGGAAACTCGCGGAGAAGATTCGCGCCGCAATCGAGAAGCACAGCGTGCGGTTTGAGGGCAAGCCCTTGCGCGTCACCGCCAGCTTCGGCGTCGCGATCTGGGACAACGCCGAAACTGCGGCGAACTGGATCCATCGCGCCGACACCGCCCTCTACCAGGCAAAGTCGGCCGGCAGAAACCAGGTGGCGACGGCATGAGCCGCCGGCCAGGCACGGCCCTCGCGCGCCGCACACCGCGACCGCGACCGCCCGACCCATTTTCGGCAGGAGGGCCGGCGGGGTGAGCCAATCCGGCGCACAACTGGCCGACTTGCTCGGGCTGATCGCCCGCGAGTTGCAGACGCCGCTTCTCCATCCGGCCGCCGACGGCTTGGCGCGCTGGATGACGAGCATCGTTGTGCGCTGCGCCGATTTGCCGCCGACGCTGGGCAGCGCCCCCTGCCTGGAAATCTCGGAAGATCGACTGTCCTTTGCCGCCGCCCGCGCGTTGCCGCATGGCCCCGCCGAAGTGGAGTTTGAGGACCTGCCGGAGCGGCCGTCATCCCCCATTTAAATTCTGGATTGTGAAGCGGTTACGGAGGGGATCTACCAGATCACCGCGCGCTTCGTCTGAACGCCGCGGCTACAGAAACCACCCGGCCGGCGTAAAGGCCGGCGGAAACGCGATCCGCAGCGCCATCAGGATCGTACGCGTCGCGGGCGATTTGTTCAGCGTATAAAAATGAATGCCCGGCGCGCCGCGCTGCAGCAGATCAAGGCACTGGGCCGTCGCGTGCGCCACGCCCAATGACAACACCGCGGCCGGATCGTCCTTGATATCACGCAGCTCTTCGAGCAGGCGCTCCGGTATCGACGCCCCGCACATATTCGTAAATCGCTCAACCTGCGCGACATTCGTAATCGGCATGATGCCGGGCAGAATCGGCACGCCAATCCCCACGCTGCGGGCCTCGTGCACGAAGTCAAAATAGAGTCGGTTGTCGAAGAAGAGCTGTGTGATCAGGAATTCCGCGCCCGCCTCCACCTTGCGCTTCAAGTGCTCCAGATCGGCGGAAAAGCTCACCGCTTCCGGGTGTTTCTCAGGATAACACGCCCCGGCGACGCAGAACGTATGCCGCTCCCGAATGTAGCGCGTCAGTTCATTGGCGTAATGAAATCCATCGGGATGCGCCTCAAATCGCTCCGCCCCGCGCGGCGGATCGCCGCGCAGCGCCAGCACATTCTCGACGCCGGACCGATCGAGGTGGTCGAGGACTTCGCCAAGTTCCTGGCGCGACGAGCCGACGCACGTCAGGTGCGCCATCGCTTCAATGCCGAAATCCCGCTTGATCCGCGAGACAACATCCAAAGTCCGCGTGCGCGTGCTGCCGCCGGCGCCATAGGTCACCGAGATGTACGTCGGCCGCAGATCGCGCAGCGAGGCCATCGTCTTCAGCAAGTTATCGAAGCCGGCGTCGTCCTTCGGCGGAAAAAACTCGAAGGAAATCGAGGGCCGGCCGCAGGATAGCAGTTCACGAATTCGCATCAGGCGATCATATCCGAGTCAGCGACGCGAAGCGCAGTCATTTCGATTCGACGTCCGATTCCGCCAGCTCCGCCGTTTCACGCTCGGCCACCAGCAGTTTGATCAACTGTTTCGCGGCCGACTTGGCCATGTCGTCCTCGTCACCGGCGCGAAACGACTCATTCTCAGTGTGCAACAGGAAGTCGGCGACGGTCGCGCCGCCCTCGCGCACGCGGACGCGCGCGATCAACTGCCCCTGGCTGAAGATGCCCTTCTTCTCAAAGAAGATAATCTCGGTACTCACGTCAGCCGATCCGCCGCCGCTGATGCCGGTCTCCGCCCACAGATCATTGACCCAGCGGTCAAAAGACGAAAGCAGGACGCCCGGACAGACGCGCGGTGTCAGCGTCGTCGTCGCCGGGGAAAAACGAACCTGCCCATAGGCGCGGCCGAACTCCGGCGAGTAGGAGCTGACGGGCACAATCTCCGTCTGCGCCCCGCGGAGTTCCTTGAACCCGCGCTTGATCAACGTCGAACAGCCGGTCGCCGTCAACGGGATCAGCGCGCACAACATCAATCCCGACGCCCGCGCCTGGCGACGCCGAAGAACGCTCCCAGGCGCGCTCGCTGTCACGCGTGCCATGCTAGGAACCCGCCAACCGGTCCATTTCCGCTTCCGGAATTTCATATGCCCCGTACACATTCTGCACATCATCGTGCTCTTCGAGATCATCAATCAGCTTCATCAGCTTCTCGGCGTCCTCGCCGGAAACCGTCACGCTGTTCACCGGAATCATCGAGATTTCGGCGCTCTCCGGCGTCAGACCCGCTTCTTCCACGGCCTTGCGCAGATCCGAAAAGACAGCCGCGTCGCATTCGAGCAGAAACATGTCGCCGTCGCTGCGCACGTCGTCCGCCCCGGCGTCCAGGGCGATGTTCGTCAGCGCCTCTTCGTCTGTCGCCGATGCCGGCACAGTCACGACGCCGCGCCGATTGAACATCCACGCGACCGAGTTGGAGGCGCCGAGGTTGCCGCCCCGCCGTTCAAAGATCTTCTTGATCTCGGGCGCGGTCCGGTTCCGATTGTCCGTCAGCGCGGACACCAGGATCGCCGCCCCGCCCGGACCATACCCTTCGTAATTCAGTTCTTCATAGCTGGCGCCGTCCAGGTCGCCGGAGCCCTTCTTGATCGCGCGTTCAATCGTGTCCTTGGGCATGTTCGCCGCTTTGGCCGCGTCCACCGCGTATCGCAGCGCCAGATTCGCGTCCATGTCGGGACCGCCGGCCCGGGCCGCGACAATGACGGCGCGCGACAGCTTGCTCCACGCCTTGCCGCGGCGGGCGTCCGTAACCGCTTTGGCCCGCTTGATCCGGGCCCAATGGGAATGACCAGCCATCTCCGCCTTTGCCTGCGAAACCACGATTTCGGGGCCGGCGCGACAACCACCCGGCACCTCTGTGGATCGGCAGAATAGTGAACCCGGCGCCGCGCCTCAAGCGCCGCCGGCCCCGGACCGGCGTTGACGGGTCCGGCGGTCGCAAGTAGCGTTCCCCGTTTTCCCGCATTGGAGAAACCGGTTGAAGCTGTCGATCGTCATCCCGGTCTATAACGAGAAGAACACGCTGTTCGAGCTGATCCGCCGTGTGCTCGCCGCGCCGATCGATCTGGAACGAGAACTGGTGCTGGTGGACGACTGCTCCACGGACGGCACGGCTGACCTGTACCCGCAACTGGCGGACGAGTTTCCCGGGGCGAATCTGCGGGTTTTCCGGCATGAGGTGAACCGGGGCAAGGGCGCGGCCCTGCGGACCGGATTCTCGAAGACGACCGGCGACATCGTGCTGATCCAGGACGCCGATCTGGAATATGACCCGCAAGACTACCCGCGCTTGCTCAAGCCGATTCTCGACGGCCGGGCGGATGTGGTCTACGGCTCGCGCTTTGTCGGCGGGCAGGAGCACCGCGTGCTGTACTTCTGGCACTATGTCGGCAACCGGACGCTGACCATGTTCAGCAACATGATGACCGACCTGAACCTCACCGACATGGAAACCTGCTACAAGGTGTTCCGGGCTGAGGTGCTTCAAGGCGTCAACATCAAATGTGACCGCTTCGGCTTTGAGCCGGAAATCACCGCCAAGATCGCGCGAAAACGCTGCCGGATTTACGAAGTCGGCATCAGCTACTCCGGTCGCGACTATGAAGAGGGTAAGAAAATCACGTGGTGGGACGGCGTCAAGGCGTTGCTCGCGATCGTCCGCTTTCGATTGAGCGATTGAAGCCGGCATGCCTGATCGGCCACTTTCCGCCAGCATCATCGTGCCGACCTACAACGAGCGCGACAATCTCGGGCCGCTGGTCACGCGCCTCGCGCCGATTCTTCCCCCGCACTCCGAGATTCTCATCATCGACGACAATTCCCCGGACGGCACCTCGCAGGAAGCAGAGCGCCTGGCGGCCGGGTATCCGGTGCGTTGCGTGGTTCGAAAAGAAGAGCGCGGTCTCGCCACGGCCGTGATCCACGGCATGCGCGTCGCGCGCGGTCAGGTTTGGGTCGTGATGGACGCCGATCTGTCCCATCCGCCCGAGGTGGCGCCCCAGCTCATCGGCGCGCTGGCGGATGCGCGGGTGCAAATGGCGATCGGCAGCCGTTTTGTTTCGGGCGGACGCGTTGATCTGCACTGGCCGCTCCATCGCCGCCTCAACAGCCTCGCCGGCCGTCTGCTCGCGCGCCCGCTGACGAGCGTGCGCGACATGATGTCCGGTTTTTTCTGCGTTCGCGCCGCCGACGTCGACATCGACCGCCTAAGCCCCGTGGGGTACAAGATCGCACTGGAACTGATCGTCCGACATCGTTGGAAGAACATTGTCGAAATCCCGATCACATTCATGGACCGCGCCGCCGGCCAGACGAAACTCACCATGATGGAAGAGACGCGGTTTCTGCGTCATCTCTGGCGCCTGTACAGCTTCAAGCTGTTTGGAGGCCGCGGCGGATGACGGCGCCGGTCGCCGCGCACACGCCGAAAGGCTCGTGGACGCCGTTCATCGCGTTCGGCTTGATCTATACGGCGGTGATCGTGGTCGTCGTGCTGATTCGCGCCGAAAGCTCCACCGACTTTCGCGACTTCTGGGAGAACGCCGCGCACTTCGTCGAGACCGGCGAGATCCGCGCCGACCTCGGCGTGCATAACTACCTGCCGGTCTTCACGCTCCTGATGGCGCCATTTGGCCTTCTGCCACTTCGCCTCGCCATTGTGCTGTTTACCCTGCTATCGCTGGGCGCGTTCGCGTGCGCGGTCTACGCGACCGAACGGACATTGCGCCGGCCCGGCGAAGTCACGCCGCGACTTGCGACATTTCTGGCGGTCGGCCTGATGCTCCCATACATCACCAGCAGCGCCGTGCTGGGCGCATTCGGGCTGCTGCTCAGTTCGCTGATTGTGCTGGGCTGGGTGTGTTTTGAGCGCCGACAGGAGTGGCGGACCGGTTTTCTCATCGCGCTGGCGGCGCTGTTGAAACTGCTTCCCGGCGCGCTGCTCGTCTATTTCCTGCTCAAGGGACGTTGGCGGGTACTCGCCGCGGCCGGCGGGACATTCGCGCTGGTCGGCGTCGGCCTGCCACTTGTGATGCTTGGGCCGCAGGAGACCCTGCGCCAGCATCGGGCCCTCGCGGAAAGCGCCGCGGCACACAGCGCCCGTCACACAATTTTCGCCGACAAACCCAAGAAGATCATTGGTTCCAACAACGCGCTTCCGACCACGCTGCGCCGTCTGCTGACGCCCATCGATACGCAGCCGAGCGATCATCCGGAGCACCAGCCGGCGCGCGTCAACATCGCGGACTGGTCTCCGGCAAACGTCTGGGGGCTTTTCATCGCGCTGATGGTCACAATCGCGGTCGCATCGATCGCCGTCACGCTACCGCGGCGGCCCGGCAACCCGACCGCCGAACGCGCGCAGTATGGCGTCTGGTGTTGCGTCGCGCTGCTGGCGACGCCCCTGATGTGGACCCACTATCTGCCACTGATTTACTGGCCGCTGGCCATCGCCTGCTATGAAGCCGAAACCCGACGGCGTGACATTTCGCGGATTCTCGTGATCGCGGCGCTCGTGATCTGGCTGCTGGGGGCGCTGGCGCTCGCGTCGCCCACGCTGCGCGCCCAGGGCGCGCAGATCATCAGCGTCGCGATGATCTGGCTGGCGATGCTGGCGCTGGCCCCGCGATCAGCTCCCGCGCCAGCGTCGGCGTAATCTCGCTCATCCGCTCGACGACGCGCGCCGCGCCCGCTTCGCGCAGCGACGCCGGCGTGTTCGATGAAACAAACGCGATGCACGCGATCCCCGCCGCCACCGCCGCCTCGACGCCCACCGGCGCGTCCTCCACGACCACACATTCGCCCGGCTTCAAGCCGCTGCGTTCCGCCGCCAGCAGGAAGCAATCCGGCGCAGGCTTGCCGCGTTGAATGTCGGCGCGCGTCACGATCGCAGAAAAAAACGGTCGCAGCCGCCCCTCATCCAGCACCAGGTCCACATTCTCAAGCGGCCCCGATGTGGCCACACTGAGCGTCATGCCCGCGTCGCGCAGCCCGGTCAGCGTCTCGCGCACGCCGACCGTCAGAGGAACCATTCCGCTGACCAGATCACGGTAAATCGCCTCTTTTCGATCATCGATCGCTCGCACCTGTTCATCGTCCACGGCGCGGCCCCAGAGTAAGCGGATGATGTCCGCGCTCTGCCGGCCAAACGTCCGCTGAAACTCGGCGTCACTGATCGAAAGGCCATGCTCCGCGGCGACCATTTTCCAACTCGCCGCGTGCGCCGGCCCCGAAGCCACCAGCACACCGTCCATATCGAAAATCACACCCGGCATCGCCTATTTCCCTTCCGTAGAACACACGAGTTTGGACGCGTTCGCGTCGACCGGCTTTCCGCGCTGCGCGTCGCGGGCCGCCCGCTCCGCCTCCAGCGCCTGGCGTCGCTCGCGAATCGGTCGCGCCAAGCGCATCATCTGCCACGCGCCGTATATAAACATCAACGAGGCGAGTCCGAACGACGCGGCGAAGCTGCCGGTCAACCAGAAAATCAACATCCCCACCGCCTGAAACAGCACGCCGCGAATCCCCACCAGCGCCGCGTGAATCGCGACGTAGTACGGCGCGCGATCCGGGCTCGGCGCCAGCGAAATCGGCCCGAGCAGCCAGCCCTGCAACACCCCCGCCAAGCCCACGCCAAAAATAGCGCTGGCGACGCCCAGTCCGATCGCGCCTTCGGCAAAAATCAGCGCCAATGGGTAGAGCGCAAGCACGGCAAACGACAATGCCGACGTCCGCGCGGCGCCGAGCCCGTCCATCACCCAGCCGGCCGGCGCTGACAATACGAGCTGCGCGCCGCCGCGCACCATGACCGCCCACATCGCAATCTGCCCATATGATAAATGCAGTCGATCCGTCACGAACACGGGAAAAAGCACTTCGCAGATCATGTAGCCCGCGCCGTAAGTCATGAATGCCGCTTCATAACGCAGGAAGATCGGATCGGCCTTCAGCGTCGCGAACATCTCGCGCACCGCGCCGAATGGCGCTCGCATCGGCGACCGACTCGCCCGACTCTCGCATTGGGCCGGCACCCCGACCGATCCCACCGGCGCCGTCGAAGGCATGACGTCATCCGCGGCCGCCTGTTCGCTCGGCAGCGTGCGGGCCAGTAGGATCACGCCCAGTCCCTGCGCGACGACAATCATCGGAATGAACATGCGGAATGAGTCGGGGTCTACGTCCAACCAGCGACTGCACAGAAAGGTCGATGACATGATGGCCGCGATCTGCGCCACATTCAGAACGCCGAACGCCCGCCCGTGAATCTGGTCGCGATAACACCGCTTCAGAATCAGGCTCAGCGCCGGCGACCAGCCCGCTTGCCCGAACGCAGCCACGACATGCCAGATCCACAGCCCCCAGAAACCCTGTGCCATCGCAATCAACGCCAAGGGCGCGCAAGCCGCAAACCAGAACCACCACAGATACCACCGGAGCGTCAACTTCCGAAGCCAATCGCTCCATTGAAGCGACGCGATCGCCATCACCGGCAGCGAGACCGTGACCAGGAACGTTTCCCACTCGCCGGCCCCAAACCGTTTGCGCGCGATCAGGGCCGCCAGGAACCACGCCACCCCCAGGCCGCTCGAAATCAGGAATGTGGCCAAGGCGTGGGTCAGCAAACGGCGTGGCATTCGGCCTCGAACTCCCTCTCAGGTGGGCGCTTCCAGGGCGCCGACCATTCTGCGGCGACCGCGGCTGACTGTAGCGAGGCAAGCCGATCGGCCCAAGCGATGCCCCGCCCGGCCCCCCTTCCAAACGCACGAAAGCTCGTTTCCCCCCCCGATTAAAAAAAGAGAGTCCGCCGGCTAGCGGACTCTCTCTACAGGAGGAGGAGTTTCTTTGCCTCAACATTGCGTTGAAGCGGTGCTTCGCTCGATGAATTCTATGCCCCGGTGATTGGCGGATTTCCACTCGCCTGTCCAAAAAAGGTTGTCTCGCGGCGGCTGGAATTGCCACAAGTGGCTTTATCAGAATGTGTTACGATTTCTCCCGGGGATCGATATTTTTCTGGACGCGGGGGATTAGTCGCCTTTCATCACCCTAACATTCGATGAGCCGGCCGCCGGGAGGCCATCCACCGCCACGCCATTTTCGACCGTCAGACGCAATCGGAGCGAACCCACACGCTCCGCCTCGGCCGTGCTGTGGGTGATCTGCAGCACAGTGGCCCCGGAGGCGGCGTGCGCCGCCCGCAGCACTTCGCACATCTGATCGCGCGTCGCCTCGTCCAAAGCCGCCAGGGGCTCGTCCAAGGCCAGCACGCTGGGCCCGGCCGCCAGGGCCCGGGCCAGGGCCACACGTTGCCGCTCGCCGCCGCTGAGGCCGGCGATGTTGCGGTTTGCCAGATGCGCAATCCCGAGGAGGTCGGTGAGGGCAGCGACGCGACTTTGGCAGGCCGACTCCGCAACGCCGCGGGCCCGCAGCGCGAACGCGACATTTTCCCGGACGGGCATGTGATCAAACAACGCCACATCCTGCGGGACGTAGCCGACGCCGCGAGCGCGGGGCGGCGCCGCGGTGACGTCGCGGTCGCCGATCCGAATCACGCCCGACTCAACGCGCCGCAGGCCGCACAGCGCCTCCATGAGGGTCGTCTTGCCGACTCCCGTTCGTCCGACCAGCACCGCATAGGCCCCGCGCGGGACTTCGAACGAAATCCGCTCCAGGCGGAAATCTCCGGCGACGACCGTGACGTTTTCAAACTGAATCATGGCGCGCCACGCTCCGGGCGATGGGCTCCCACGCCAAACATGCGGGCGGCCGCCAGCACGATCATCGCCACCACCAGAAGCATCGCCGCGACAGCCAACGCGCCCGAGAGATTGCCCGCCTGATACTCCAGGTAGATCGTGGTCGGCGCCACTTCGGTGCGCAAGCGCGTCGCGCCCGCGAAGATCAGCACGGGTCCGAACTCGCCGATCGCGCGGGCCCACGCAAGACAGGCGGCGGTGACGACGCCGCGCCGCGCGCCGGGCAGCGCGACACGCCAGAACGCCTGCGCCCGCGAGCAGCCGAGCGTCTGGGCCACGGCCTCCTGGCGGGCCCCCTGCTGCTCAAACGCGATGCGCATCGTGCGCGTGGCGAACGCGGCGCCGACAACGAATTGGGCGATGATGATCGCCGGTATCTCAAATGTGATTGGCGCAAGTCGCTCAAACGCCTGCCCCACCGCAGTCATGCGGAAGAGCACCAGCAAGCTCACGCCGACGACCAGCGGCGGCAGCACGATCGGCACGTCGACAAGCGCATCCACCATGCCGTGAAATCGAAAGCGAAATCGCGCGAGCACATAGCCGAGTGGAATCGCAACCCAGAGCGCCAATAACGTCGAGATCGAACTGGTCAACACACTCAGGCGCAGCGCGTATCGCACTTCCGGAGAACGCAGGGCGCGGCCAATGTCAGCGGGCGAAATCGCGAGCGCGCTGGCGATCAGCATCGCGGCGATCAACGCGACCAGTATCGCGCCAAGCCCGGCAAGCGCGGCGATGAACGCGCGATCACTGCGCGCCGCTGCCCCGATACCGCGCGGATCGAGCGTCAAGGCGTTGCTTCCACTGGCGTAGAGCGCGCGGTCTCCGCCAGATACGTCAGGAAAGCCTCGGCGAGCTCTGGGTGGTTTGACATGGTCAGCGTCGCGCCGGCAATCAATGCGGAACTGTCCGCGAAGATGGGGTCATGAATCGCGTCCACAATCGGTTCTCGAGCGCCTTTAGTGGCATTCAATGACGCAACCGTCGCATCCCAGACCACCGCGACATCGACCGCTCCGATTTGCAGGTCCGCCGCGATATCGCCGACAGTCGGCTTCATCACCGTAATCCCCGGCAGTATCTGATCCCAGTCGCCCCGGGCCTGCAACGCCCCCCGCGCGATCCGCCCGATCGCCGCCGTCTCCGGATTCGCGAATCCAATCCGCAGGCGCCGCTCTACCGCGTCCCTGAGCGAAGAGACGCCCAGCGGGTTTCCGGCCGGGACGCCCAGAACGGGCTGCAGGCAGCCCAACGTCTGTCGCGTCGCCACGAGATCGTGGACATCATCGAGATAACTGGCGGCGGCCGGAATGAAAACGTCGCCGACCCCGGAGATGCGCAACTGGTTGACCAGCGCCCCCGAACCGCCGGCCTGCACCACGATTTGGACGCCATGCGCCCGCCCATAGGCGACGGCGGCGGCTTGAACCCGCGGATACGCGACCACCGCACAAAGGACGTCAATCCTAGACACGCCGCGGTCCACCCCCCGCCGTAGCGCGAGCCCAAGCCCGGCTACTGCGATCAGGGATGCGGCGGCGAGCAATTGACTGGCCGGCAGGCGAAGCATTGGCTGGAATCATAGAACAGGGCATCGCCGACGGCGACCTTGGCAACAAAACCGGATGTTCGGTAAATGTTTCCGAGTCTGACAATCGCGGCTTGCTGACGACACCGTACTTCGTGGCCCCCGAGCGCCGCCCGCCACATGTGGTACCGACCAAATTCCGAAAAAACTGGATTTTGTTTGCATCTCGCGTCCTGTTAGGTTATTATTCGTGTAAGGGAGCGCAAGCCCTTGCCAAGGAGAAGGTCGTGGCGAAAGGAATGGATTCCGTGCCGCTTTGCCTGCTGGGCCCCGGGGGGGAATACCGCCAGGCGGTCGAGGAAACTGGGCCGGGCTTTTTCGAACTGGAAGTGCGTTCGCTGAGTGATCCGGTCATGCGGCCGGCGGTTGCGTTGCGTCGTTCGGTTCGCCGCGCTTCTTCGGTGGCGGCCGCCCGATCAGTGCAGAGTCGGCAGGCCCCGCGCGTGATTCCGATCGTGCGGTTCGGTGTCAGCCAGGCGTTCATGCCTCAGGAGTGGAGCGATGTCTCGTCGCAAATCGAAAGACCCGGCGTCGTCGCTGACGCCGAAGCAGTTGAGAGTGCTGACGTTCATCCGGGATTTCACCCGCGCCCACGGGTACTCGCCGACGATGCAGGAGCTCGCCGACGAGTTCCAGGTCAGCAAAGTCACCGTGTTCGAACACATCGCCGCCGTTCAGCGGAAAGGCTATCTGAAGCGTTCGCCCCACAAGGCGCGCTCTTTGCAACTTAGCGACGACATCGAGTTCCCGGATGAACGGTCGACGCGCCTGCCGCTGGTGGGCACGATCGCGGCGGGGCTTCCGATTGAGGCGGTTGAACAATCCGAAACGCTCGATCTGGAGGAGATGTTCGTCTCGCCTCACGGCAATTTTGTCCTGCGAGTACGCGGCGACAGCATGATTGGCGACAACATCTGCGATGGCGACTACGTCATCGTCGAAAAACGCGACACCGCGAATGACGGCGAGATGGTGGTCGCGCTCATCGATGACGAGGAAGCCACGCTGAAACGCCTCTTCCGGACGGCCCGCGGGGTTCGCCTGGAGGCCTCCAATCCGGAGTATGAGCCGATTTTCGCGGAGCGCGTCCGCGTGCAAGGCGTGGTGGTTGGCGTTCTGCGGCGGTTTTAGGCGACTTCGGCGCGACTTTGCTCGTCGCCCAGGTCGGGTGAGCGCGGCTTGGCCGAATTTCAGACCGCGGCGTCTACACCAGTCGCCTACGCGCACGTGCTTCGATCGCGACTACAATCTCCCCCTATGGCTAGCGCCCGGCAAAAGCAATCCACCTCCGCCCCCGCGTCGCGCGATCTAATTCGCGTCGTCGGCGCCCGCGAGCACAATCTGCGGGACGTGTCGCTCGAACTCCGTAAAGGGCGGCTGGTGTGCTTCACCGGCGTATCCGGCAGCGGAAAGAGCAGCCTCGCCTTCGACACGCTCTATGCCGAGGGGCAGCGGCGCTATATCGAGTCCCTCAGTTCATATGCCCGCCAGTTCATCGGCGAGCTGCCGCGGCCGAACGTCGACCAGATCAGCGGCCTCGCGCCTTCCATTTCAATTCAGCAGAAAACCAGTGGATGGAACCCGCGTTCAACCGTCGGCACCATTACCCAGATTCATGACTATCTGCGCGTGCTGCTGGCGCGGGTCGGAAATGGGTCGTGTCCGAAGTGCGGCGCGCCGATCCGGGCCCAGACGCGTGAACACATGCTTGGTCAGATTCTCGCGTTGCCGGCGGGCACGCGGTTCATGCTCCTGGCCCCGCGCGTCCGCGCTCAGAAGGGCGAGCACCGCGACCTGTTCGCAGAGTTGGGCCAGCGCGGCTTCGCGCGGGCTCGCGTGAATGGCGAAGTGATTGAGCTCAGCGATCCGCCGCCGCTCGATCGCTATCGTCGCCACGACATCGAGGTCGTCATCGACCGGCTGGTGGTCAAGGAAGGCGCCCGCCCGCGAATCGCGGAGGCGCTCGAACTCGCGCTGGAGATGGGGGATGGCGCCGCGATCCTCGCGATTCTGTCGGACGAAAAAAGCGGGACCGTGACAGAGGATGTTCGGCTATCGAGCGCGTTCGCCTGCGCCGCTTGTTCGTTGAGTTTCGAGGCGCCGACGCCGCAGTTGTTCAGTTTCAACAGCCCGACCGGCATGTGCCCGGATTGCGAGGGACTGGGCCAGCGCCACGACTTTGCGCTGGAGCTGCTGATTCCCGACCCGACACGCTCATTCCTGTCCCCGTGCATCGCCCCGATGCGCACCAAGCCGGGCCGCTGGCGGCGCCATATCTACCAGGGCGTCGCGGATCATTTTGGTTTCTCGCTGACTGACGCGTGGGAGGACCTCTCCGAAAGCGCCCAGCGCGTGCTGCTGTTCGGCTCCGGCGATGAGCACATCACGTTCAGTTGGAAAAGCCGCCACGGCGCGTGGAAACACGGCGGCAAGTTCGAGGGCGTGTTGGCCGAGCTGCGCGAGAAATACAAAAAGTCCGCGTCGGCGATGGTGCGGCGCTATTACGAACAATTCATGCGGGTCGCGCCGTGCGCCACGTGCCACGGCGCGCGCCTGACGCCGCAGGCGTTGGCGGTGCGACTGACCGGCCGTGGTTCGGGCGCAACAAAGTCCGCCACTGCCTCGCTGAACATCCACGAAATCTGCCAGCTTTCGATCGCGAACGCTGACGACTTCTTCAGCGGCGTAGAACTCGGCCGGACGGAGACGATCATCGCCGAGGAGCCGTTGAAGGAGATTCGCGCCCGCTTGCGTTTTCTGCTGGACGTGGGCCTCGAGTACCTCACGCTGGATCGCTCAGCGCCAACCCTGTCCGGCGGCGAGTCGCAGCGGATCCGTCTCGCGAGCCAGATCGGGTCGGGCCTGGTGGGCGTGATGTATGTGCTGGACGAGCCAAGCATCGGCCTCCATCCGCGCGACAATCGTCGGCTGCTGCATTCGCTCAAGCGATTGCGCGATCTCGGCAACACGGTGATCGTCGTCGAGCACGATCGCGAAACGATGGAGGCCGCCGACGAGATTGTCGACTTCGGCCCGGGCCCCGGCACGCGCGGCGGGCGGATTGTCGCGCAGGGCGACTATGAAACGGTGTGCGCCGCGGAGGATTCGTTGACGGGCGCATATCTCGCCGGTCGGGCGCAAATCGCGACGCCTGCGCGGCGTCCGATTGATACGGCGACACATCCCGTCCTCTCCACGGCGCGGCCCGACCCGGCGCCGGCAAAACGCGCGCCTGCCGCCAAACGGCCATCGCGTCCGAAAAAGTCGAGCGGCGCGCCCCGTCCAAAGCGAACCCCGAAGCGAAAGTCCGAGTAACGCGCGCGAACGAGGCGCCGCGTTCCGCGCTTGCGACCGCAAAGCCCCCGTTTCCCAACTGACATATCGAATGCTTCTGTCGGCGCTCCGTTCCATGACCGGTCGCCAATGGGGGACGTTTCGATGGCGACAAACGCGCCGGGCGATCGCATTTCCATGATCTGCCCCAACCTGGGATGTGGCAAAGCGATCTCCGCGCCCGCCAGCGCGCGCGGCAAGATCGTGCGCTGTCCGTATTGCAACGCGCCATTCCGCGTTCCGGAAACGCGTCGCGATCAGGAGCCAAACCGGAGCTGAGCACACCCTGAAGGACCGTGATATGGGCTGGTTGTGGGGCGGATTCTGGAACAACGCAATGCCACACGGAGTTGACGCGACCGCGAACAACGAGGCGCAGGCGTGGCAGATCGTGCTTCAACTGCGCGCGCTGTTTGAAGCGCAGCCGGAGCTGATTGATGCGCTGATTGAGAGCGATCCGGCGGAGCATGAGCGCTATTCAATTGATCTGGTGATGTCGGCGGCGCTCGAAGCGGTCGCCGCCCGGCCGGACGATGTTCGCATTCGTTATCACGCCGCGGCCGCCGCGCTGAAGCTCGGGCGCTCCGCCGACGCCCAGGCGCTGCTCGCACGGCCGGAAAAGAAAGCGGTCGGCGCCGAGTCAGCCGCGAAACCCGGCGCTAACGGGAGCGAAGCAGTCGTCGCGCCGACAACACAACAAAGGCCAGCGCCGCCCGGACGCGCGCAATCGCCAGTCGATTCGCGCGTCCCGTTGTGGGCGCCGCCGGCCGACGGACACTCGCGTCCGCCCGGCTGATTCGAAGGGGCTTTCGGGGAAGCGACGCGGGGTCACGCATTCTGCGCCCGCGTGTTCCTGGGGGGGAACGCGATGACGTACATGTTGGAGACACTCGGACGCGGTCTATTGAGTCAACTGCTCGACGCGTTCGAGTCGCAATCCTTGGGCGTCGATGGCGATGATGTTGAGTCGCTCGAAGCGCGGCGCCACCAGAGCCCGACGTCGGGGGATATCCTGCTGCGGCTCGGCGTCGCCTATCTCCGCGAGCTGCGGCTCAATGATGCGCGGCGCACGCTCGAAGAAGCGGAGCGTATCGGCGCGGACCCGTCGCGGGCCCGCCTGGCGCTTGCGTGTGTTTATGACGAATTGGGCGACCCGGCCGAGGCGTTGCGACGACTGCGAATCGCATCGCAGTGCGACCCCGGCGATTCCGCCATCACCTTCGCGATCGGGATGCTGCTGGAGCGGGCTGGCAGCGCGGTGGAAGCCCGCGCCGCGTATGAGGCCGCCCGGGCGCAATGCCCGCGTCTGCGCAATGCGCATGAACGGCTCGCGGCGCTGGCGATCGTGGAGGGCAGCGTCGCCGATGCCCGGCAGCGCTATGAGGATCTCGCCGAGCTGGATCCCGGCGACATTGATGTGCTGATCGCTTTGGGCGCGTTGTGCATGGCGGATGATGACCCGCGCAGCGCGATCGATCACTTCCAGCAGGCGCTGCTGATTGAGCCGGAGGCCTGTGATGGGCACGACCGCGACGGCCCGGACGACGATGTCGAGTTGCAGGCGGCGGTCGACGAAGCGCGGCGGATGGTGGAACTGTATCCGGGCTCGTCGGAGATGCGCGTCCGGCTCGGCGATCTGCTGGCGACAGCGGGCGCCGATGACGCGGCCGTAAAGCAGTACACGGCGGCGCTGGAGTTGCACCCGACGTTTCTCGAAGCGGCGGTGAAACTCGGCGCGCAGCACCTGCGCGGCCAGCGCTATGCCGCCGCCGCCCGTCAGTTCACCCTTGCGACCGAACTGAATGACCGGCTGGTGCTGGCATTCACAGGCTTGGGCTGCGCACAACTGCAGGCCGGGCTGCATGTCGACGCCGAGGCGACTTTCAATCTGGCGACCGGGCTGGCGCCCAATTCGACCTTGTTATTCTCCGAGTCGGCCCGCCTGCAACTCAAGGCGGCGCGGGCCCGCGGCTCCGCGGCCGGCGGACTGGCGGTGGAGACAGCGACGCTGGAAGCGGACGTCGACGTATTGCTCCACGAAGCGCTGCGTCGCTACGAAGACGCGCTGGTCGACATGCCCGAGGACGCGGATCTGCACTACCGCCGCGGACTGCTGCTGCGGAGGCTGGAGCGTTTCGACGAGGCGATTGCGGCGTTTCGGAGCGCGACGGTCCTGATCCCCCACTTTGTGAAAGCGCAGCTGATGCTGGGGGTTTGCCTGCGCGAGTGCGGCGCCGCAACGGATGCGGAGCGCGCCTTCGCCGCCGCGTTCCAGGCGCCGGGACATTCGATTGATCTGTACTACGGACTCGCGCTGCTGTTCGCGCATCGCAATCACTTTGAGCTGGCGGTGGAACACTCGACGCTGGAGCGCGAAGAACGGCTGACGCCGATCCGCAGCAACCTGGCGACAGCCTTGCAGGCGATCGGGATGGTCGATCGCAGCGAGTCCGCCTGGCGCGGGCTGTGCGCGATGACGCGGCGCATCGGGTTGATCGACCCGGCGCGATTTGCGGAGCAGGAAACCAACGAGGCTTGGTAGCGCGGCGCGGGCCGCGCCAAAGCCCTATTCTTCGCGGCGGCGGCGACGCTCGAGGCGGCGCGGCTTTTCGATTTCCGTAACGATGCGACCGTTGCGGAAGACGGTCACGCTGCCGGTGGAGTGGCTGATGGTGATCGCGATCGCTTCGGTCACGCTCGTGATCGCCGCTGCGGCCTGATGCCGCGCGCCGAGGCCGCGCGGCAGTTCCTCATCCGAGACGCCGGACGTCTTCAGGTAGGCGCCAGCGGCGACGATCACGCCGTCGCCCTGAATGATGAACGCGCCGTCTATGGTCGAGAATTCCTTGACGGTTTCCTCCAGCGCCGGATCAAGCAGGTTGCGCTCGGACGGCTTGTACCCCGCAAACGCGTTCAGCACGAGTTGCCGGGTCAGCGGCAGCACCGCTTCGGTATCGCCCACGACAAAAATCGCGCCCACCGGCCGTCCTTCGCGGCCCTCGCTGCCGAGTTCGGCGGCGATGTCGATCACGCGCGTGAGCACCTCGGGCGAGACCTTGCCGCGCGCCGGGTTTTTCCCGCCGCTGTGCACGAATTCCTGAAACTCGTCGCCGATTTCGGTGATAACGAGTGTGTCGAGGTAATCCACCTCCGGCGCGCCGGACACGCACACGAGCCGCTGGCCGGCCTTGAGTTCGCCGGAGGAGAGCCCCATCAGGATCGACAGCTTGATCTGGGCGATCCGCGACAGCGCGACTTTCGGCACGCGCAATATCGTGGCCTCGCCGCGATCGGTGGATTCCTCCGTCTCGTCGTATTTCGTGATGTAGATCACTCGGGCGTCGAGCGCCTCGGGCGCCTCCCAGTAGCCGTCGGGCAGGCCATCCGCGTGCAGCAGGATCGCGCCGGCGTCGACATCCTTGGCGAGTTTGGACGCGTGCTGCAGAATCAGGCGCGTCACGTCGCTCATTGGCGGACGCTCGCGCGGTTTGTCCTTGCCGGCGTCCTTGCGTCCGGCGTCCTTCGCCGCGGCGGCTTTGGGGGCAGATTTCTTGGTTGTCTTCTTGGCCATCTGGAGCGCCTTTTCAGGACCTTATCGTCTGGTTGGACCGCGACTTGCCCGCACAGCGAGATTTCGCGATACTAAATCAGCCAGTGGGAAACACAAGCCGGGCGCGTTCGCCGGCCGTTTTCGACGCGGCGGCGTACCCAAGTGGTCCAAGGGAACGGTTTGCAAAACCGTCATTCGCGGGTTCGAATCCCGCCGCCGCCTTCTCCCCCGTCTTATTCGTGCAGGTCGGCGCTGACATCCCCAAGGGTTGGCACACGGCATTCGCGCAGCATCAGCGCAATGTAGGGTCGACACGTGCGGCATTGATCGCCGCAGCCGGTGGCGTCGGCGACCCGATCCACCGTGTCAAGCCCTTCGCGCCGGCAGCGGGCCCACAGGTCGGCGAATCCGACATCCATGCAGATACAACGCAGTTCCAACGACACAGCCGGTTCCCTTCTTCGCGCCCCTCGCATTCGCGAAGAGGATAGCCGCCCCATTCGCCCCCGGTTTAGCTTGCACAATACATTAGCGATTGCTAATATAATGAGATGAGCGGAATGGTCGATGCCAGCGTCTTCCAGGCGATTTCCGACCCGACGCGGCGGGCGGTGCTGGATGCCCTCCGCGAGGGCGAGCGCACGGTTTCGGCGCTTCTGGCCGGGCAAAACATGACCCAGTCCGCCCTCTCCCAACATCTGGCGATCCTGCGCAAAGCCGGGCTGGTGACGTTTCGCAAAGTCGGGCGGCAGCGCTATTACGCGCTGTCCGCCGAGCCACTCCGCGCGCTGAGTCGCTGGGTGGCGCACTACGAGCGGTTCTGGGATCAGAAGCTGCGGGGGCTGGGCGACTACCTGGAGAAAACGCATGGCCGGCGTGAAGCGCGTCGTTGAGTACCCTTATCCGCCGGAGGATGTTTGGGTGGCGCTGACCGACCGTCAGGCGCTGGCCGAATGGCTGATGCCGAACGACTTCTATCCCGAAGTCGGCCGACGATTCGTGTTTCACACCGATCCGAATCCGATCTGCGGATCGGGCCAGACGCAGGGCGAAGTGCTGGAACTCGCGCCGCCGCGGCGCATGGTGTGGCGCTGGCAGCACGTTCCGGTCGCGGGCCGTCCCGCCCCACCCGCGACGAGGGTGACATGGTCACTCGATCGAACAGCGGTCGGTGGGACACGGCTGACACTGGAACATGACGGGTTCGAAGGACTCCGGATGTGGCTGCTTAGCAAGGTGATGGCCCGCGGCTGGGGGATGTTCCTTAAGCGGATGCTGCCGCGTGCGGTCGGGAACGTACGGGACGGGGCTTTCGCGCCGGGCGCGATTCCCCCCGCGGAGCGGATGGTCGCGACGCGGATCGTGCCAGAACATCTGATCGGATGATTGCCCGCGACGCGGGTCTGCGAGAAGATGGGATCGGCGAGTCTGACGCCGGTATTGAGGGGCGTAGCGCGTCGCTCCTGTCCACATCGCGCTTTGTGATTAACCGGCGGCGGTTACTCGTCGACTGTTCGCCGAATAAATGTCAGTTCTTGAGGAGAACGCGGAAATGCAAACGCAAACGAAGTGGATGTTGGCGGTCGCCACGTGTTTGATCGCGGTTGTCGCGAATCGCGCTGTTTCGCAGGAAGGCGCTTCCACGCCGGACGCGCCCGACATGGCCAAGATGATGGCCGAATGGCAGAAATCGACACAGCCGAACGAGCACCATGATCTGCTGCTCGAATCCGTCGGCGAGTGGAAAGCGGAGATGAAGATGTTCATGGCGCCGGGCGTCCCGCCGATGGTTACGCAAGGCGAGGCGAAGATCACGGAGATCCTCGGCGGCCGGTTTATTGAGGAACACTTCAAGGGTGAGATCGCGATGCCGGACATCGCGACCGGCGCTGTCAAGCGCCTGCCCTTCGAAGGCCGCGGCATGCTCGGATTTGACAACAATCGCCAGTTGTATGTCGGATCGTGGGCGGACAACATGAACACCGCGATCCACACCTTCAGCGGCACCCTGCCGCCGGGGTCCGACGCCCTGAACATGTACGGCGAGATGGATGAGCCGATGCTGGGGATCTACGGGCGGATGGTGCGGTATCGCACAACCTGGGAAGGCAAGAACAAGCGTATCTTCGAGATGTTCGACCTCGCGGCCGGGGAAGACTATCGCGTCCTGGAAGTCACCTACACGCGCAAGTAGCCGCTCGTCGCAGTGACTGTTTCGCGCCGGCGCCGCGCATCGTGCGGCGCCGGCGCATCTTTTCTCTGAACATTCGCCAGAGCGAGAACGCGCATGATCCTTAAAGACTACCGGAAAGACTACCGGCAATTCGGCGGCGTTCACTGGGAGTCCGCCGCGATTCAGCACCTTTGCGCCTATCACGATGTAACGGCGCCCCATACGGGCAAGCCGCCCAGCGAAGCGCTGTGTTTTGGCGTCGCCGGCGGCATCGGTATCGGCTACTCGTTCTGCCCGTCTGTGCCGGGGCACAACACGGGCTCGGGCGTGTCGATCGTCGGGCGGCACAAGATGTACTCAACTGCCGGCGTGTTCGTGCGCGACGCCTTTGATCGGCTGGGGCTGAGAACCGATGTGCGCGAAACCGGCGGACTAAAGGCGGCCGACAAGAATCTGACGGAGAGTCTGGAAGCGGGAAAGCCGGTGATCGTCTGGTGCGGCCCGCTGCGCGAGACATTCCGCCACGATTGGACCTGCGTGCTGTGGGTGTATCTGACGGTTGTCTACGGCGTCGATCCGGACAATGACGTGGCGTTGCTGGCGGACTGCGCGCCGACGCCGCTGGAGATCAGCCTTGGCGACCTGGCCGAGCGCCGCAATCGCGTTTGTTCATTGAAGAATCGCAGCCTGACGCTCGAGTCGCCGAAGCCGATCGCGGCGGCGCAGCTCAAGAGCGCAGTGCGGGCCGGACTGAAGGCGTGCGCGGACGAGTTGCTCAAGCCGAGAATGAAGACGTTCGGGTTTCCGGGGCTGATCGACTGGTCGAAAATGCTGGTCGCCGAAAAGAACAAGAAAGGCTGGCCGGTCGTCTTCAAGGGCGGTCGGCTCTATCAGGCGCTGCGCGATGTGTTTGATTCGATCGAGACTTCGGGAACAGGCGGCGGCGCCTACCGTCTGTTGTTCGCGGATTTCCTGGATGAGGCCGGCAAGATTCTCGGCTCGAAAGCGCTGGGCGGGTTGGCCGGCCGCTACCGGGTGCTGGCGGGTTTGTGGACGGACCTGGCCGAAGCGGCGCTGCCGGATCGCGTGAAGCCGTTCAAGCAAACCAAAGCGCTGCTCCGCAAGCGTAATGAACTGTTTCTGTCGAAAGGCGTCAAAGCCGCCGCGCAAATGCGCAAGGGCACGGATGAGTTGATCGCAATCGAGAAATCCTGCGTCGCGAAGTTTCCGCTGGGGGATAAGGAACGCGCGGATCTGCTGCAGTCGCTCGCGCCGCGGGTTGTTGAACTGCACGACGCCGAGTTGGAAACCGCCGAAGCGCTGGCGAAAGCGATCAAGTAGCGCCATGCCCGAATTGCCCGAAGTCGAAACGGTCGTCCGCCAATTGCGACCGCGCCTGTGCGGCCGGCGGATTGTCGCGTTTTCTTCGAGCTGGCCGAAGAAGGTTTCGCCCAGCGCCCGGCTGGTCGCGAAAGCGCTGCGCGATCAACGTGTCACCAACGTGTGGCGGCGCGCGAAATGGATCGTTTTCGATCTTCAGTCCAACAGCCATTTGCTGGTTCACCTGCGGATGAGCGGTCGATTCGAATGGGCGGCGGACCACGCCGCCCCGCTGCCGCACACGCGGGCGATTTTCCGCCTCGACGACGGCGCGGCGCTGTGGTTCGTCGACCCGCGCAAATTTGGCGTGATCCGTCATACCCGCGACTTGGCGGCGGAAACGGCCGATCTGGGGATGGAGCCGCTGGAGCCCGGTTTCAGCGCGGCCCGGGTGCGGGGGCTGCTGGCCGGTCGGTCGCGGCGAATCAAGCCGCTCCTGCTGGATCAGACGCTAATTGCTGGCCTGGGCAATATTTACGTCGACGAGGCCCTGCACGCGGCGCGGATTCACCCCGATACGCCGGCCGCGGAAATCGACGCGGATCGGGTGGTGGCGCTGGTGCGGGCGATCCGGACGACGCTGCGCCAGGCGATCGCCAGAAACGGCTCGTCGATCGACTGGATGTACCCCAACGGGTCGATGCAGACGCGGTTGCGGGTCTATGGCCGGACCGGTGAGGCCTGCCGGAATTGCGGCGGGCGGATCGAGCGGCTGGTGGTGGCGCAGCGTGGGACGCATATCTGCCCGACCTGCCAGCCGGCCCCGACGGGCTCGAAGCGGCCGCGGCAGGGTTGAAACGCCCCCGTTGGCGGCTATAGTAGCGGGTCCTCGCGAGTCGGCGGCGGTCCAGACGGGCCATCCGCCGGCACGGCGGTCGCTGTAACAACATGGTGGATTTCCGTTTCGCGCGTCGAAGGGTTTGGCGGCGAACGGTGAAGGTGTCTAGACGAGTTTCCGGCGCGTCGCCGGTCGCTCGACGAGTTGTCAGAAAGTACGGGTGCGCATGATTCGAGTGAAGGTTCGCAGCAATGAATCCATCGAACAGATGGTTCGCCGCTTCAAGAAACTGTGCGAGAAGGAAGGGCTGACGCGCGATATCAAGCGCAACAGCTATTACGAAAAGCCTTCGGAGCGCAAGCGCCGCCAAACGCGGAAGTCAATGAAGCGGATCGCGCGCGAGCAGGGCTTCTAGCCCCCGACATCACGCCACCTTCGAACCACAACCGTTGGCGATGCGCGGTTCGCGGTCCCGCGCTCGTCACGGTTTCGGTGTTCTGATTTTGCGATTTCCATCCCGCGGCGCGAGCGATGCGCGCGGGGTCTCGTTTCGCGGGGCGGTCCGCGCGACGAAGTCCGGTCCTTCAGGGCGGCGTGGTTCCACGTCGCTCCAAAACGCGTAATCCCGGGAGAGCTTCAGTGGAAGGGTTCAGCCGTTTGTGTCAATCAAACATGGCGAGACGCCTCGCCGCAGTGGGAATGGTGGTGGCCGCGCCGGCCATGGCGCTCGGCGCCGATGGCGGGCGTCCGGCGATCCCGTGGATCTGGTGGATCGCGCCGGTGGGTGGCCTGTTCGCGCTGATCATGGCCTGGGTCTATTACAAGCAGGTGATGGCCGCCGATGAGGGCGACGCGCGCATGAAGGAAGTCGCGGGCTATGTCCGCGAAGGCGCGATGGCGTATCTCCGCCGCCAGTACATGGTCGTCGGCGTCGTGTTTGTCGTGCTGATGGGCGTGCTCGCGTTCATGGCGTATGTGCTGCACGTGCAGCACTGGATCGTGCCATTCGCGTTCTTGACCGGCGGTTTCTTCAGCGGGTTGTGCGGCTACCTCGGCATGTGGACGGCGACAAACGCCGCCCACCGCACCACGGCCGGCGCCCGCCGCAGTCTCAACGACGGTCTGGTCGTCGCGTTCCGCGCGGGCGCGGTGATGGGCATGGTCGTCGTCGGCTTCGCGCTGCTCGACATCACGCTGTGGTTCCTCGGCCTTTATTACCTGATGCCGGACATGACGCTGAATGAAATCACCGTCGTCATGCTGACGTTCGGCATGGGCGCCAGCACGCAGGCCCTGTTCGCCCGCGTCGGCGGCGGTATCTACACCAAGGCCGCGGACGTCGGCGCTGACCTGGTCGGCAAAGTCGAGGCCGGCATTCCCGAAGACGATCCGCGTAACGCGGCCGCGATCGCCGACAACGTCGGTGACAACGTCGGCGACGTCGCGGGCATGGGCGCTGACCTCTACGAGTCGTACGCCGGTTCGATTCTGGCGACCGCCGCGCTGGGCGTCGCGGCGGCCAGCGCGCTCGGCCTGGAGGTCATCGACCAGCTCAAGCTGCTGGCGGTGCCGATGGTGCTGGCGGGTGTCGGCGTGTTCATGAGCGATTTTGCGGGCATTCGGCTGGTGCGCACGCGCGAAGGCGCGACGATGGCCCAGCTGATGGGCGCCCTCTTCCGCGGCATTTATGTGTCCAGCGTCGTGATCGCGATTCTGACGTTCGGCGTGTGCTATGTGCTGCTGAACGGCATGCCCGGCGTCAGTTGGTGGGGTGTCGCGACGGCCGTTTCCGTGGGCCTGTTCGCCGGCGTGATCATCGGCAAGGCCACTGAGTATTACACGAGTTACGACTTCGCGCCGGTGAAAAACATCGCGCAGCAGGCCGAGGCCGGACCGGCGACAGTCATCATCGCCGGCGTCGCCGAAGGCATGCTGTCGACATGGGCGTCGCTGATTACGGTTGTCGTCGCGATTCTGGTCTCGTTCTACATCGCCGGCGGTGGCACGGAGTTCCTGCTCGGTCTGTACGGCGTCGGCATCGCGGCGGTCGGTATGCTCGCCACGCTGGGTATGACGCTCGCGACGGACGCCTACGGCCCGATCGCGGACAACGCCGGCGGTAACGCCGAGATGACGCATCAGAAGCCGGAAGTGCGTGAGCGCACGGACGCGCTGGATTCGCTCGGTAACACGACGGCGGCGACCGGCAAGGGCTTCGCGATCGGTTCGGCGGCGCTGACGGCGCTGGCGCTGCTCGCGGCGTACATCGAAGAAGTGCGCGTCGGTCAGCAGCGCGAGGCGATGGCCTATATCGTCAAGAATCATCCGGAAGCGAAGACCAGCGCGGATGCGCTGGTGGGCGAAGTGTTCTACATCGGTCACGGCAAGTTCGGCGAAAAGTGGCGGGCCGGCACTTCGGAATCGGACTACCGCGGGTTCATGCTGCTGAACCACGAGCGCGTCGGAGAGCATCTGGAAGTGGGCGATAAACTCGCCATCGCGAATCTGAAAGAGGGCCAGCGTGAAGAGGAGTTTGTCCGGCTCGGCGAGATAAAGGGCCATGAGCTCCGTCTCGTCAGCACGCAGAAGGCCAGCATCCCGCAGTACATGGACTTCTACGACGTCACGCTGATGAACCCGCAGGTGCTGTGCGGTCTGTTCATGGGCGTGATGATGGTGTTCGTCTTCTGCGCGTTGACGATGAAGGCCGTCGGACGCGCCGCGTACGACATGATGGCCGAATGCCGCCGCCAGTTCGACAAACTCCGCGAATACGCCCGCAGTCAGGGTAAGACCGCCGAAGAAGCCAACAACCCCGACAACTGGCCGACGAGCCCGGTGGATGTCGGCGGGCATCGCTATCCGGACTACGCCAACTGCGTCGCGATTTCGACCGCCGGCGCCCAGAAGGAGATGATTCTCCCGTCGATGCTCGCGATCGTCGTGCCGATTGTCACCGGCCTGGTGTTCGACGTGCAGGGCGTGATGGGCCTGCTGGCCGGCGGCCTGACCAGCGGCTTTGCGGTCGCGATCTTCATGGCCAACGCGGGCGGCGCCTGGGATAACGCCAAGAAGTACATCGAGACCGGCAAGCATGGCGGAAAGGGCAGCGTCGCGCACCGCGCCGGCGTGGTCGGCGACACCGTCGGCGATCCGTTCAAGGACACGTCCGGTCCGAGTCTGAACATTCTGATCAAGCTGATCTCGATGGTCAGCGTCGTGTTCGCGGGGTTGATTGTGAAGTACGCCCCGATGATCGGTGACATGATCGGGTTCTAAGGCGGGGCAGGCGCCTTTCCTGTAACCCAACTCACCCGCAGTTGAACAAACAAAAGGCGTTTGGGACCCAAGGTCCCAAACGCCTTTCTTTGTCTTTGGGATTGGCAGGCAGGATGCCCGCCCCACCCGGGGGGGGGATTGGCAAAACGCCCGCCCCACCCGGGGGGGGATTGGCAAAACGCCCGCCCCACCCGGGGGGATTGGCGGGCAGGATGCCTGCCCCACCCGATGTTACTTCGCGCCGTCGCGATGCGCCGGCAGGTAGTACTGATTCACGTAGTCGCTGACCATCCGCGTGGTGCTGAACGCCGCCGGGATCGTCCGCATCGATTCCTTCATCAGCTTCGCCCAGGCGCGCGGCACGCCCGACTTGTCGCGTTCATAAAACGCCGGCACGACCTGTTTCTCCAGGACTTCATACGTCGCGTTCGCGTCGTAGTCATCCTGCGCCTGGGCCGTCTTCAACGCCCGTCCATCGCCGATCATCCAGCCGTTGGCGCCGTCGTAGCCTTCCGGCCACCAGCCATCGGGAATCGAGCAATTGATACCGCCATGCAGCGGCGGCTTCATCCCGCTCGTGCCGGAGGCCTCCTGCGGGCGAATCGGATTGTTCAACCAGACGTCCGCGCCGGACGTGAGCACATGGCCCATCTGCATGTCATAGTTTTCCAGCAACACGACCTTGCCGAGAAACTCGGGCTGTTGCGTAAACTCGAAGATCTGCCGAACAAACTCCTGCCCGCCGAGGTCTTTCGGATGGGCCTTGCCCGCAAACACGACCTGCACCGGGCGCTGCGGGTTGTTCAGAATCTTCGCCAGGCGCTTCTGATCGCGAAAAATCAGCGGAGCCCGCTTATAGGTCGCGAAGCGCCGCGCGAATCCGATCGTCAATGTCTTATCGTCCAGCGCCTGATGGGCCGCGACCAAGCTCTCCATCCCGCCGCTGCGGTTCAGCGTCTGCAGCCGCAGGCGGCGCCGGACATAATTCACCATGCGGCTGCGCAGCATGCAGCGGTACGCCCAGAGCTCCTCATCGGGAATCGCCGGCACGTTTCGCCACCAGTCGTCATCCGGCCCGGCCCCGTTCCATTGCGGCTTGAGATACTTCGCGTACAGCGGCTCGATCTCGGCCGCCAGCCAGGTGCGCGTATGCACGCCATTGGTCACGTGGCCGATCGGGACATCCTCCGGCGTTTTCGCTTCGAACACACGCATCCACATCTCGCGCGATACTTCACCGTGCAGCTTCGCGACGCCATTCGCGCGGCTGGAGAGCCGCAGCGCCGCAACGGTCATCGTGAAGTGTTCCTGCTTGTCCTTTTCGTCCTCGCGCCCGAAGGCGAGCAACTGCTCCGAGGTCAGCTTCAGCCGCTGGGCATACGGCTTGAGCGTTTTTGTCAGCAGCTTGGGCTCATAGCGGTGGTTCCCCGCCGGCACGGGCGTGTGGGTCGTGAACACCGTCGAGCGACGCACGGTCTCGATCGCGGCGGCCAGCGGCTGCTTGCGGGCCGTGAGCTGGCACAACCGCTCGATCAACGCGAACGCGGCGTGCCCTTCGTTGATGTGGAAGACCGTCGGCCGCAGCCCGAGCGCGTCCAGCGCCCGCACACCGCCAACGCCGAGCAGCGTCTGCCGCCGGATCTGGTGCTCGATATCGCCGCCATAGAGATACTGGGTCAGCGCGCGGTCTTTTGGTTTGTTCTTCGGCAGGTAGGAATCCAGCAGCACGAGCGTGACCCGCCCCACCCGCAAACGCCAGACGCGGGCATATACGATCGACGCGCCGATCTCGACCTTGATGATCTTGCCGGTATCCTCGACCGGCCAGTCGTTGAAGTCGTACGTCGGGTACAGCACGCGCGTCGCGCCGTCGGGGCCGAGCTGTTGCTCGTAATAGCCACTGCGGTAGAGCAGGCCGATGCCGAGCAGCGGAACCCCCAGGTCCGACGCCGACTTCACGTGATCCCCCGCCAGCACACCAAGGCCGCCGGCGTATTGCGGCATGAAATCATGCAGCGCGTACTCCGCGCAGAAATACGCGATCAGGGCTTTCTTGTCAGCGGCGGACGCGGTCCGGTCGAACCAGGTCCGACACTTCATGTGTTCGTTGAACTCCTTCTCGCACGCGGCGAGCTGATCCATGAACATCGGATCATTCGCCAACATGTCCGCCCGTTCCGGCGGCAACAGGCGCAGCAGACGCAGCGGATTTCGCGTTGTGCCTTCCCAGGCGGCGGGATCGAGCGCGGCGAACACGCGCTGCGCGGACGTGTTCCAGGTCCACCACAGGTTGCGGGCCAGCCGATCGATGCGCGGGGCGATCTTGTCAAACGTCGCCTTGCCGCCGCGCGGGTCGGCGCCTTTCCGCGGAGCCTGTTTCCTGGTTGCGACTTTAGCCATCCGGAGTCCTCGAATATCGCGAGAAAAGTAAATAACGGGTGGGAATTCTAACGCGGTCGCGCGGCGGGGTCATTCAGGTGATCGCCGCGCTGGTATGTATCGACAGTTTCCGCCAGCCAATCGGCGTGGCGGCTCGTAAACTGCTCTGCGCCGACGCGCCAGGTCCAGTTTCCTTCACACGTGCCCGGCGTGTTCATCCGCGCCGCTGCGCCCAGCCCCAGCACGTCCTGCAGCGGCGTCACCACCAGATCGGCCGGCGACTGGTACAGCGCCCGGATCATCGACTGATGGATGGTCTTCGCCGATCCGCCGACGTAGCGCAAGGCCCGCGCGGCGGTCGTCAGACCGTCCGGCCCGCGATCCCGCCGCCCGTCCCGGAACCAGCCCACGATCGTGTCGTTGTCATGCGTCCCGGTATAAGCGGCGCAATGCCGGGGGTAATTGTGCGGCTGGTCATACCGCGCGCCCGCGTAAAAGCCGTTCTGCAACACGCGCATGCCGGGGAAGCCGAGCTCCTCGCGCAATGCCAGCGCCTCCGGCGTTGACGTGCCCAGGTCTTCGGCGACGATTTCGAGCCGGCCAAGCTGGTCGCGGACATGCTGAAACAGCGCCCGGCCCGGCGAGAGTTCATACTTTCCGCCGGATGCCACGCGGGCCCGCCCCGAGACAACCCAGCAGCGATAGAAGCCCAGGAAGTGGTCGATCCGCACGGCGTCAAAGAGGCGGAAAATCGCGTCAAAACGCGCCACCCACCATGCGAAACCGCTCTGGGCGTGCGCGTCCCAGTCGTACAGCGGGTGCCCCCACAGCTGGCCCGTCTCGCTGAAATTGTCCGGCGGCGTGCCGGAGACGACTTCGGGCCGGCCCTTCGCGTCGAGGCGGAACAGTTCTGGATTCGCCCAGACATCAGCGCTGTCGTGTGTCACGAAAATCGGCATGTCACCGATCAGCCCGACACTCATGCGATGGGCAAAGGCCCGCAGCGCCCGCCATTGTTCGTGAAACAGGTACTGGACGAATACCTGATAGAGAATCTCGCCATCGAGATCGCGGCGGGCGCGGTCGAGCGCAGCCGTCTGGCGCTGCGCGAGCGGCTTGGGCCACGACGTCCAGGCGGCGCCGGCGTGGGCCTCCTTCAATGCGAAAAACAGCGCGAAGTCCTCGATCCAGCCTGCCTGCGCGCTGCGGAACTCCTCAAGCGCCGCCTTTTCCGGCCGGCCGGCGTGGGTCAGGAAACGCTCGAACGCGAGGCGCAAGGCGCGCTCGCGAAAGCGCGCCGTGGCGACGTAATTCACGCGTTTGGCGGGTAAGCGCGCCGGTGGGCGGATTTCGTCGGGCTTCAGCCAGTCGCGCTCGCGCAGTTCTTCCAGATCGATCAGCAGCGGCGAACCGGCAAACGCGGAAAACGAGCTGTAGGGCGAATCCGCCGGGCCGATTGTGCCAACCGGCAGCATTTGCCACCAGCGTTGCCGACCGCGCGCCAGGAAGCGAACGAACTCGCGCGACGTGGCGCCCAGGTCGCCGCAACCATAGGGCCCCGGCAATGACGTCGGGTGCATCAGCACGCCGGCCGCCCGATCCGTGAGCGTGAAAGGCGAAGGTTGATTTGCCATGTGCGCCGGGGCCGCCCTATCGAGCTTTCAGCACGACGCCGCCGATCGCGGGGACGCGCACTTCGAGAGCGCCGTCGGCGGTCGCAACGTCACCGGCGGCGCCGTGGACGTAGCTCCACTTGGCGGGCGATCCGGGTGGCAGCGGCACGCGCACATCGCGATCCTGGCCGGACGCGTTGAGGGCGACAATCAGCGTTTCGGCGTCATCAGCGCGCTCGAATACCCAGACGTCCTGCGTGTCATCGGTCAACAACGTCAGGAATCGGCCGGTGCGTAGCGCTGAATGCGTATTCCGCAGCGCGATAATCTGCTTGTAAAAGGCGAGCAGATCCTCCATCACATGGTTGTCTTCGGGATGATCGTAGGGCTCGAGGTCTTTCCATAACATCGGCTTGCGGCAGGTTGGGTCGTCTGCGCCCCACATGCCGACCTCGTCACCGTAATAAATCATCGGCGCGCCGACATAGGTCATCTGCAGCAGCGCCGCGAGCGCGGCGCGCTGATACGCCTCGCGCGACGGCTTACTGTTGTCGTAGTCCGGATTGTCATCCTGCACGCGGTTGCCACGGTCGTATGGCCGATCGGGATTCTGCGCCATTGAAGCGACGCGATCGGTATCGTGGCTGCCCATCAGGTTCTGCAGCACATAGGTCGCCGCTGCGGGATACGCCAGTCGCAGCGTACGCAGGCGCGTATCAATGTCACTGGGCTTGATTTTGTCACGGTGGTTGAAGATCCAATCGCAGGCGGCCCGCGAGAACTCGTAGTTCATCACCGCGTCGAAATGCCGACCGTCCAGCCAGGCGTCGGCGCGGTCCCAGATCTCGCCGGTGATGTACGCGTCCGGGTTGATCGATTTGACCAGCGTCCGCCACTCTTCCCAGAACGGCATCGCGATTTCGTTGGGCACATCCAGTCGCCAACCATCGATGCCGTCACTCGGGTCGCCGTCGCCGTCGGGATCCATCCAGCGGCGTGTGACGTTGAAAATGTGCTGCTTGACCTGATCGCTTTCAAGCCCGTCGCGCGTCTTCTTGAAGACCGGCAGCTCGCTGTGGCCGGCCCAGCCGGCGTATTCAAACGGTTCCCACGACGTGATCTCAAACCAATCGGCGTAACGGGATTCCTTGCCGTTCTTCATCACGTCCTGAAACGCGGCATGGTTGACGCCGACATGGTTGAACACGCCGTCCAGAATCACGCGGAATCCCATGGATTTCGCCTTCTTCAGGAACTTCAGGAACAGCTTGTCGGAGGGCGTCCACGTCCAGGTCTTGGGATCGTTCAGATTCTCGCTCGCGGCGGCGGCCTCATAGTCACCCTTGACGCCGTAGTGGTCGTCGATGTGGATGTACGAAGACGCGTTGTACTTGTGGTGCGTGTCGGCCTTGAAAATCGGGTTCAGGTAGATCGCGTTGACGCCCAGTGACTTGAGGTAAGGCAGCTTCTCCTCCAAGCCCTGAATGTCACCGCCGTAGAATCGTCGGAACACATACCACTTGTAAAACGTCTGGCCGCTCGCCTTTTCTTCCGGCGATGGCGCGAACCAATCACTGGTCCAGCGATTGGCGTGCTCGGGGTTGTTTGCAGGGTCGCCGTCACGGAAACGCTCGACCATGATCTGGTACCACACCGCGTTTTTTGCCCAGTCCGGCGTCGTGAAGATGTTATGACTCATGTAGCTCTTGTAGAACACTTCAGGGTGTCGGAACGTCGCCGCCCCATCGGCGAACGTAAACGTGTAGGCGGCGCGAATCAAACCCGGCGTGCGACTTGAGCGCGCATCCTTGCTGATCGGTAGTTCGCCTTCCCACAATGAGAACAGGCCGTCGTCGAGCGACGGGTACAACTCGGTCGACCCGCCTTCCCACACCGCCTTCACCGCGTGGACGTCGTGACTGAGTGTTCGAACCCGCACGAGGGCCCGGTCCTCGCCGAGCGGCTGGAAGTATATCGGGCGCATCGGGTCATGCTCGACGCCGGTCACGTCCACCGCCCCGTCGCCGAGCTCCGCCGGAGATTGAGTCAGGTTCGCGAGGCGCCCGAGCTTGAGCAGCGAGTTCTCGCCGCCATGCCCGTCCGGCGCGCTGAACACGTTGCGCGGATCCGGCGTCCAGTCGCTGCCGTTGACCACGAATTTGTACTCGTGTCGCCCGGCCGGCAGCGAAACTGTGGCGGTGTAGGCGCCATCGCCGGCGTCCGTCATGAGGTTGGCCGACTGATTCCAGCCATTGAACGTCCCCGCCAGCGCGACGCGGTCCACGGGACGGCCCGGGAGATACGTAAACACACACCGCCATTGGCCGCTGTCTTCCTGCTCGGCGGTGACCGAAGCGGGAAGCAGGCCGGCGTCGCGGCTCTCGGCCGGACGCAGCGTCGGGACATCTGGCGGAAAGTCGGCCGCGATCGCGACCTGCGCCGCGAGTAACAGGGCCGCCGCGCCGAGAAAAGCGGCGCGCATTGCGTTCGCGCGGCGGGTCGGCTGTCGCGGATCCGCCGCCGGACCGCGGTTTGTTTCATGATTGCCGTGCATTCGGTTTCGCCTATACTTTTTCCGCAGGTCTTACGGCTTCGGGCGTCGCGCCCGTCGCCGCGCTCCAACCACACAAGATTGATCGCTAAAGCGTATGCAGAATGGGCCGTTCCGCCAACTCGCGCAAATCGCACGCTGGACGCTGGCGGGGATCGCCGCCGCGTTGGTGCTCTGGGCATTTGTCCGGGTGGGGGCCCGCACCGCCCGGGATCTGCTGTCGAGGGACGATCGGGTCGAATTGACGGTCATGCACTGGTCCGGCGGCGGGACGCAGGAAGAGGACCGGATCGTCGCCGAACTGATCGCGGGATTCGAGAAAACACACCCGCACATCCGCGTCAAGCGGATCAACCCGGGCGACACGAATTCGTACTATAATAAGTTACAGACCATGTTCGCCGCCGGCACGCCGCCGGACGTGTTCTACATGGGCTGGGAGCGCTTTCCGGCGTTCGTTTCCAAAGAACTGATGCTGAATCTGGAGCCGCTGATTGAGCGCGACCGCGAAGATCCCGCGACCGCGATCGACTTGGACGCGTTCTATCCGGTCACACTCGACATTTTCCGGTTCGACGGCGCCGCCGCCGGTCAGGGTCCGTTATACGGCATTCCCAAAGACTTCACGACCATCGGCTTTTACTACAACAAATCGCTGTTCGATCGGGCCGGCGTGCCTTATCCGCATAATGACTGGACATGGGATGAATACATCGACGCTGCCCGGCGGATCGGCAAGCTGGACGGCGTGTGGGGCTCGGAGTTCGTCACCTGGCCGTGGATCGTCCGCGGCTATCTGCTGACCGAAGGCGTCGACATCTGCGACGACGCGTTTCGCTCACGCGCCAGCGAGCCGGAAGTGCGTGCTGCGCTGGCGCGCTTCATGAGCTGGCGATTTGATGAAGACACGACGCTGACCAGCGGCAAGAGCAAGGTCGCCACGGGTGAAAGCGTATTTCTCACCGGCAAGGTCGGCATGGCGGGCCCGTTCGGGCGCTGGTCCACGCCGACCTATCGCAAGATCGAGGACTTTGAGTGGGACTTCGCCCCCCTGCCGCGCGGCAAGGTTCGCGCGAACGTGATCGCGACGGTTTCGTGGTCGATCGCGAAGACTGCCCCGCATCCGGAAGCGGCTTGGGAACTGATCAAGAGCCTTTGCAGCGCAGAGGGGCAGGCCCGCGCCGCGCGGCTCGGGTTGGCCGTGCCCACACTGCGCGCCGTCGCGGAATCGGACGCGTTCATCGATCCGACCAAGCCGCCGTTCAACGACCGGGCGTTCATTGACGCGGTCGAGCACACGCGCGTCATGCGCTGGTCGCCTGATGCGCGGTTCGAGCAACGGATGAACAACCGCCTGAGCGAAGGCGCGCTGCGCGTCGGCGAGCCGCCGCTGGATGAGGCGATCGCTCAGTTGGAGCGTGAATGGGCGAATGACCGCGAATCGCCGCTGAACAGCACGAGCTTTCCGCGCGTCCGCTGGGACATCGCGATCTATGCGACTGTTGCGCTGCTGCTGGTTGGCGGCGCGATCGCGGCATTGGTGTGGATCCGCGGGCGACCCGGTCGTCTGGGCGTGCGCGAAGAACTCGCCGGCTACGCGATGGTCAGCCCGTGGGTGATCGGGTTCGCTATCTTCATGGCGTTTCCGATTGTTCTTTCGCTGCTGCTGGCGTTTTCGAAGTGGAGCGGATTGTCCACACTGGACGCGGCCCGCTGGGTAGGACTGGGCAACCTGCGCGAGTTGCTGTTTCACGACCCGAAATTCTGGACCAGTCTGCGGGTCACGGCGTGGTTCGCTGTGTTCGCCGTTCCGGGCGGTCAGCTGCTGGCGCTGCTGGCCGCGCTGCTGTTGAACAACGACGTCAAATTCTCCGGCTTTTTTCGCAGCGCCTGGTATCTGCCCAGCGTGGTCGCCGGTGTCGGCGTCGCGATCCTGTGGCGCTGGGTGTTTGACGGCGATTTCGGTCTGCTGAACAACACGCTGCTGGGCCCGGTGCTGTCGCTGTTTGGCGCGAAGCCGCCCGAGTGGCTCGACGCGGACGCCGACTGGTTCGGCCCACCCGCGTTCGCGATCATGAGTTTCTGGTCGATCGGCGGCGTCATGGTGATTTACCTGGCGGGGCTCAAGGGCGTGCCGATTGATCTGTATGAGGCGGCTTCGATCGACGGCGCGACATGGTCGCGCCGCTTCCGGACGATCACGCTGCCGATGCTCAGCCCGGTGATCTTCTTCAACTTCATCATGGCGATTATCGCGTCGTTTCAGGTCTTTACGCAGGCGTACATCATGACCGGCGGCGGGCCGGGCGACTCGACACGGTTCTATGTGATCTACCTCTATAACCAGGCGTTTGAGTTCCACGAGATGGGCTACGCCTCGGCGATGGCGTGGCTGCTGATGATTCTGATTCTGCTGCTGACGCTGCTGGTGATGCGCGGCAGTCGGCGGTTTGTGTATTACGAGGCGCTCAAGGCATGACGACGTCGGCGAAGGAAATCACGCGGGCAACCGGGGCGGCGGCGCGCCCCGCCCGGTCCGGACAGGCGCCGCGGCCCGCGTCGCAGGTATTCATCTACGCGGCGCTGATCCTCGGCGCGGCGCTGCTCATCTTCCCGCTGTGGTGGATGCTTATCGTCAGCCTCGCGTCGCCGCTGGACGCGGCCCGCGCCGCGGTCAGCGCCGAGGGATTTTCGCTGCTGCCGAGCGAATTGCATTTTTCCAATTATCCGAAGGCGCTGAATGAAATGGGCGCGCGGCCGGGAGAGAGTTTTCTCGACGCGCTGGCGAACACGATCGTGCTGTCCACGCTGACCGTGATCGGCCAGGTGCTTTCGTGCAGCCTGTGCGGCTACGCGTTCGCGCGTCTGCGGTTTCGCGGCCGCGAGCCGCTGTTCATCGTGATGCTGGCGACGATGATGCTGCCGGCGCAGGTGACGATGATTCCGCTGTTCATTCTGTTTCGCACGCTGGGCTGGATCGATTCACTCGCGCCGCTGATCGTGCCGACATTCTTCGGAAACGCATTCTATATTTTCATGTTTCGCCAGTTTTTCGCGCAGGTGCCCGAGGCGCTGGTCGAAGCCGCGCGCATCGACGGCTGCGGCCATCTCGGCGTCTGGGCGCGAATCATGCTTCCGCTGTGCCGGCCGGTGATCGCGATCACCGCGATTTTCACGTTCATGTTCTTCTGGAATGACTTCCTCGGGCCGCTGATCTACCTCCAGAGCGAGGAGAAATATACGCTCGCCGTGGCGCTGAATTCATTCCGCAATCAGTACGGCGGCGTCAACGATGTGAATCTGCTGATGGCCGCGAGCATCGTCACGGTGATTCCGTGCGTTGCCCTGTTCTTCGCCGCGCAGCGCCATTTCGTGGGTGGCCTGAGCCTCGGCGCGGTAAAAGGCTGACGTCGGCGTCGGGTTGGGAGTTGCGCACGTGCAGGACTACGAAAAGCTCGGTGTTTTCTATCTCGGCCGCGAGGTCGGGCAGGCGGACGACGAGGCGCGGCTGGTGCTGCTGGATTCGCGCGACTTCACCACACACGCTGTCTGCGTCGGAATGACGGGCAGCGGCAAGACCGGCTTGTGCGTCACGCTGCTCGAAGAGGCGGCGATCGACGGCATCCCGGTGATCGCGATCGACCCGAAGGGCGATCTCGCCAATCTCGCGCTGACCTTTCCGGAACTGCGCCCCGCAGATTTTCGACCGTGGGTGGATCCGGCCGCCGCCGCCCGCGCCGGTCTGGCGCCGGAGGCCTATGCCGAGAAAGAGGCCGCCAAATGGCGCAGCGGGCTGGCGCAGTGGGACCAGGCCCCGGACCGCATCCAGCGCTTACGCGACGCCGCCGGCGTGACGATCTTCACGCCCGGCAGCCCGGCCGGCGTACCGGTTCGCGCACTGGGCACGCTCGCAGCGCCGCCGCCTGCGATCCTGCATGACGACGAGACGCTGCGGGAGCGGGTGCTCGCCCTGGTGTCCAGTCTCCTGACGCTGATCGGCGCTGACGCGGATCCGCTGCAGAGTCGTGATCATATTCTGTTGTCGACGATCGTCGAGCGCGCCTGGCGCTCCGGGCAGACCCTGGACCTCGCGCGGCTGATCGCCGCGGTGCAGACACCCGGCTTCGAGCAGGTCGGCGTGTTCGATCTCGAGTCGTTCTATCCCGGCAAAGAGCGCTTCAAGCTGGCGATGACGCTGAACAACCTGCTGGCTTCCCCCGGCTTCGCGGCGTGGATGGAGGGCGAGCCGCTCGACCCGCAACGACTGCTGTACACCGCCGAGGGCAAGCCGCGCATCTCGGTGTTTTCCATCGCCCATCTGTCCGACGCGGAGCGGATGTTCTTCGTCACTCTGCTGCTGAATGAGATTGTGACGTGGACGCGGGCGCAGCCTGGCGCGGGTAGCTTGCGAGCCCTGATCTACATGGATGAGATCATGGGGTTTTTTCCGCCGACCGCCAATCCACCGTCGAAGCGTCCGATGCTGACTTTGTTGAAACAGGCGCGGGCCTACGGCGTGGGCGTCGTGCTCTCGACGCAAAACCCCGTCGATCTGGACTACAAAGGGCTTTCGAACGCGGGTATCTGGTTCATCGGGCGCCTGCAGACCGAGCGTGACAAGCTCCGCGTGCTGGACGGACTCGAAGGCGCCGCCGGCGGCCGATGGGATCGGGCGGAAGTGGATCGGCTGATCTCCGGCCTGGAGAGCCGCAAGTTCCTGATGAGCAACGCGCACGAGGACGGGTTGACGCTGCTGCAGACGCGCTGGGCGATGTCATACTTGTGCGGCCCGCTGACGCGGGCGCAGATTCAGGCCCTGCGACCGGACGATGGGCCAACCCCCGCCGATCGACCCACCGGCGGGCCGGCGAGCGCCATGCCGGCGTCGCCCCCGCCGCCGCGCACTTCCGTCGCGCCGGCCGCGATGGACGCGATTAGCGCCCCGCCGCTGTTGCCGCCGGAAGCCACGCAGTGGTACGCGCGGGACGCGACGGGGCGTGCCGACGCGCGGTATCAGGCGGCGCTGATTGGCGTGACGCGGGCGCACTATGCGCGGGCATCGCTCAATCTGCATGAATCGGTCGAAACGACCTTGATCTGCCCGCTTGATGAGGAATCCGTACACGATCCGTGGTCGGTCGCCGACGCCGTGGCCGAGACGCCTGAATTGGAGTCGACCGCCCCACCCGGGCGTTTCGTCGCGCCGCCGGCGGAAGCGCTCAGCGAGTCGGCGCACAAACGCTGGCGCAAGGGGCTGATCAGCCACATTTATCGCTCGAATGTCGGCATTGTATTGAAAGCGCCGGCGCTGAAAGAGACGTCGCGGTTCAACGAGCCGGAGGGCGATTTCCGCGCGCGGCTGCGGCACAAGACGCACGAATTGCGTGACGCGGAGGTCGAGAAGCTGCGGCAGCGATATGCCCCGAAACTGGAGCGGCTGGAGCAACGGCTGCGCGCAGCGCAGGAACGCGTCGCGCGTGAAGAGTCTCAGATGAAGCAGCAGGGATTTCAGACGGCGGTGTCGTTTGGATCAACGCTTTTGGGCGCTTTGTTCGGGCGCAAGAAACTCTCCACCGGCAACGTCGGGCGGGCCGCGACCACCGCGCGCGGCGCCGGGCGCATCGCCCGCGAACGTGGCGACGTGGCCCGGGCGGAAGAAAAGGAACAGGCCATCCAGGAAGAGATGGCCGCGCTCGAGGCCGAATTGCGGGAGCGTCTCGACGAGGTGCGCGATCAGATCAATGTCGACGACATTGAACTGAAAGAGATACGCATCCCGCCGCGCAAGTCGGACATCGAGGTGCTGCGCTACGGCGTCGTCTGGCTCCCGCGATAAGCGGCGGCGAATGCCCGGGCGCGATGGCCCCCACTGACGGGGGCCGTAGCGACTTTAGTTGTTCGGCGCCCCGGCGAGAATCCGCAACTCGCCCTTCTCCTCGGCGTCATCCTCCTCGTCGATCTCTTCCGCGACGGTGGACCACGACACCTTGACCGAGACGCTTTCCTTCTCGCGCTTGCGCCGCGCCTTCACGCTGACCGAGACATCGCCCTGCGGCGCGAGGGTGACTTCCTCATCGCCCTGTTCGATGCGCAGTTGGCCGCTTCGCAACCCGTTCACGATCGCCTGCAGATACTGAGCAGCGCGGGTGGAGTCCATTTCGTTCTTAACGCGCAGTTCTTCGGACGGCATCTTCGTTCCTCCTTGCGAGCGACCCCGAATCCACATCCCGCGGTCCGATTCGGGCGCTCGTTGGTCGTCAGATTGTAAGGCGATTCGGGGGGCGGAGCACAGGCGCCCGGATAGAGCCGCGGCGGGCACGCCTTGCCGGCGGCGCGGCGCCTACGGGCTGGCCAGAATCCGCTCAATCTCCGCCGCCGCGGCGTCAAAATCCACGCCGCCGCGAATCGCATAGACCGGGCAGTCATCGATCGCGGTCAGATACGCCGCGTCGTCAATCGGCGGCGCTGCAGCGCCGGGACGCGTGAAGTAGTGCGGCCCGACCGATTTCGTCAGCGCCGCGAGCAGGTTCGGATGCGCGGCGAGGGTGACTCGCTCAAAGACCGGCGGATCCGATGAATCACGATCCCACGCGAGCAGAAACACGGCCCCGGCGCCGGCGGACAGGCGAAACGCGCAGCCCGGAAACGCCGACATCACATCGACGTCGTGTTTTTCTTCGAGCGCCCAGAGCGCGTCTCGCGACAAGGCCGACAGGCGTTCGATATCAGACGCCGACAGCGTAGCCCGCAAGCGCGGTTCATTCAGCAGCGTGCCGGGGTTTACGCGCGGCGACTTCGGGATGCCCGCCAGGCGCAGCCGGCCCGCGTCGCGCCGCACCAGTACACGGTCATTGCTGACGAAATCAAACCCGCGACCGAGCATTTTCAGCGTGAGCGTCGTTTTGCCGCGCCCCGAGAGCCCCGCCAGCATGGCGCCGCGCTCGTCGCCTCGTGCAAACGCCGCCGCGTGGCAGACGAGATACCCGGCGTCCACCAATCGCTGCATATAACGGTTGTTCAGGAAGTTGATGACCTGGTTCAGATTGTTCAGGCTCGGGCCGAAAACGATCTGATGGGATTCGCTGAGGAGCGCCAGCATGCCGGTCGCCGGTTTGCGCGTGACGCGCCCGTCCGCGAAATCGAGATACTCATCTTTGATCCGCGATTTGCCGGGCGCCGGTGGAAATGGCCGAAATGCGCAATCCATGGCAATGTCCGGCAGCTCAAGCGCGAAGACCTCCAGCGCGGCGCGGGACGCCGCGGCTTCCGGCGGCACAAACGCCCGCCAATACGCCGTCAGCCGCCGGGCCAGTTCGGCGTCGTTGGTCCACACGACCGCATCACAGTCGGCCAATCGCAACCTCACATGCGCAGTCGGCGGCGCCGTTTCCAGCAGGAACGTCGCGACTTCCGCAGCCGTTGCGCCGGACGCCTTCATGCGAGCCTGCGCAGCACGTGGTCGGTGTAGCGCTCCGCCGCATCGATGTCATGCGCCTCGCGCAGGCCGCGAAAACCGCCGAACGCGGAGACTTCAAACACGAGCGGCCCCTCCTCGGTTTCGGCGACGTCGACGCATGTGAAGTCGAGACTGAAGAGCGCCTGCGCCCGATGGGCCAGGTCAACGATTTCCGGAGACGGATCCGCCGCTTCGTACTTGCCGCCGGCGCGAATCGTCGTGTTCCATGACCCGCCGTCGCCGACGCGGGCGTAGCTCGCCAGGTATTCGCCGCCGATGAACGTCACGCCGAGATCGCGACCCGGCAGCGCGATGCGGCGCTGCACGTAGTACATCACGTTCCCCGCCGCTCGATAGTCCTCCAACACGGCCCGCACATCCTCCTCGGCCCGTACAACGCGCATCCCGCGCGCTTTGCTCGTGTAGAGCGGCTTGAGGATCGCGGCGCCGAAGGCGCGCACCGCCTGTTCCGCGGCGCGAATATCCTCGGTCAGCACCGTATCCGGCATCGGGATATCGGCGGCGCGCAGCGCGACCGTGCACGCCATGCGATCGAGCAAGCGCGCGATGCTCTCCGGGCGCGAAAAAACGCGTACGCCGCGCGCCTCGAGGAAACGCAGCATTTCCAGCCGATCCAGCAGGTGCGGCGTATATGTCGGCCCGAGCTTCTTGACGATGATCGCGTCCAGGGTCGCCAGATCGAGCGGCGGGCCGGCTTCATCGACAAATGCGAGCGCCTTCCCGGCCGCAAGATCAAGGCTGACGCGGCCGAGATCGATCAGCGTCGCGCGCGCGCCGCGCGCGATGACCGCTTCGTACAATCGCCGCGTCGACCACCCATCCGGAACCCCCACCACGCCAATTCGCTTGTCGTTATCCGGCATTCGTTCCACTTTGGTCAGGTGTCAATAAATCAGGACGGCGTCGGGCGCGCGATACTCGGCCCAAGGGATGCCGCGGTGGTCGAGCAATGTTTCCATCAGCAGGGTGGCGCGCTGCCGCATGACGTTCGCAAAGCTGTAGTCGGCCTCAAACCGGGTCGATGTGGCGAACGACCGCGCCAGTCCGAGGCCCAGCCGGGCTTCAAACGTCGCATCACCCTGTTCGCGCGCAAAGCCCCGCGCAAAAGACAGAAACCCCCGCGCGGCCGCGTTCAGGCTGCGGCGAATCAGCGGCTCGAAGATCGGCAGGCGAAATATCGAAACCAGAAAGACGGAGACATCCTGCACATAATCCTGCCGGCGCGACCGGTAGACGTCGATGAAGTGCAACTGGTCGTTCGTCGCCTCATACAGAATGTTGTCGATATTGAAGTCGCCATGAATGAAGACCGAGAACGGGGCCGGCAATTCGTCATCCAACCCCCGGGCCTGAACCAGTAACGACGAAAACGACGGGGCTTTCACGGCGCCGATTCGCACATCGCTCCCGCGAAAACTGGGGTGCTGACGGAACACATCGTCGAGCCGATCCGACATCTGCCTCGCGAAATGCGCGTTGATCGGATCGTCCTCGCGCGTGCGGCGCCAGATGCCGGCCAGCGTCTCCTCGATCCGCGCCCGGGCCCGCTCGCACACCGCCCGTTCCGCGTTGAGCAGCAGATCCTGAAACGTGCGGCCCTCCAGGAACTGCAGCAACAGCGCCGCTTCGCCTTCTTTCTGCTGATACTCCACCACGCGTGGCGCCAACCCGGGCGCAATCTGCTCCCACCGCTCGAGGCTCTCCAGTTCCTTCCGCAGTTTTTCCGGATCGCCTTCCTTGAACAGCACCCGCCGCGGGCCGTCCGCCGTATTCGCTTCCGCCGCCCCCACGCGCACCCCCGACTTGGTGCCCCAGATCGACGAAACTTCGACATCCTCGATCGGCTGGGCCAGCCCGCTGCGCGAAGACAGCGCCTGATCGAGCATGCCGTATTGCTGCACCTTCATGCGCTCGCCGACGGCGGCTGACAGAATCGCTTCGCCGATGTTGAGCAAGGCGTCGCCCATCCGCTCGAGATAGTGCAGGCAGAACATCGAGAGGACCAGCGGCTCGGGCTCCTGCGTCTCGCGCAGTTCCTGGAGAATCTTCAGGTAATCGTCCCGATACAGATCATCCAGCTCTTCTTCGATCCGGCAGATGCGCATCGCGGCCTGCGAATTGCGCATGGTCATGGCGTCGTCAATCAGCCCGATGCCATCAAGCAGCAGATCAAAATACTCGCCGTAATCGTAGCGCCGCAGTCGCTGGATATCCCGCAACTGCCGCGCCTGTCGCACCGTGCTGATGGCGAAATCGCTGATGCGCTCCAGATTGCCGACCACCACAATCAGGGCCCGCGCGATCGCGGTCGTGTCGGAATTGGCGTCCTGTGAGCGCGCGATGAGTCCGTAGCAATCGTTCTCGATCATCGCGCGCTGCGTATCAATGTAGTTTTCGCTGGATTGCTGGCCGCGGGCCAGCGCGTCGGTCGGCTCATCCAGCATGCGGCGCGTCGTTTCCAGCTGCTTGACCACCTGGGTCAGCAGCAGCCGAAAATTGCGGAAAATGCCGTCGAGCCGTTTCATGAACCCCCGCGCCTATGACGCAGGCTTTACGACCAGCGGGCCGGCTTCGGCCTGCGCTTCCTGACCTTCGCGCCAGCTCACTTTCAGTTCGAGCCGGGCCCGGTCGCCGTTGTGGCGCGCCTCCAGGCGCATCCGCAACAGGCCGCGCGGCTCGAGCGTGATCGTGCGCTCGTCGACAGTCATTTCGAGCGAGCCCTGCGCCAGACCGTCCGCCACGGCCCGCAGGTAGCGCGCGATCGCCTTCGGCTCCTGCAACGCTTCGTACTTGAATTCTCGATCGTCGCCTGCCATCGTTCCACCGTCCCTTGCCGCTCCGGTCCCGCCTATTCGAGCCGAAGCTTGTAGTCCTCGATCAGCTTGGCGCGATCCGCCGCGCCGACGATCAGACTCTTCTGAATGTCCGGATGATCCCAGGCCGGCTGGACGCCCAATTCCCGCCCGGCCTTCTCCGTGTCCTGCAACGCCGGATCGATCGTCTTTTCGCCAAAGTGCGTGTCATCCCCCATGAAAATCAGCAGCGGGGTATCGCCGGATCGCAGCGACTTGTTGTGCCGATTGACGAATTCGATCAGGAACTCGGTGTACTGCTGCGACTGCGGGTTCCAGACTTCGATGCCGTCGATCCGGTAGTCCGCCAGCAGGATCGGCCAGAACTGCTCCGGATGGGGAATCACGATCCGTCCGCCGAGCCCGCGCACTTCTTCGATGATCTCCTGCGTGCGGTAGAAGTGCGTCATCGAAAAGTGCGACTTTACGATCCGCTTCACCGCTGTCAGAAATATCTGCGCGTGGCTGATCATTTCATCGTCATACTTTGGCCGCTGCTCATTGAGAAAATTCCGCAGCAGCTTGTTCTTGATCGCGTCGGGCGGCGTCGTGGCGTCGTTCTTATCGATCAGCCGCTTCACCTTCTCGACGTGGATCCGCACAAAGCGGACCAGATCATCCGAAGCCCCGGTCGCTTCCGCCGCCGCGGCGACGCGCTCCTCAAACGCCGGCTCCAGCACCGAGTCAATAAACTCGAACAGCTGCGTGCTGCGATAACGGAAGGTGTGCGCCAGCATCCCGCGCAGCACATTCGCCTCGCGCGTCTTGTCCTCGCGGAAATGCGCCAGCAACTGCACCTTGGTGTTGAACTCGGGCGAGTAGCAGTCAATCTCCACGCCGGAATAGCCATTCAGCGACATCAGCACGTTGTGCTGCGTCGGGATGATCAACTCGGACTGGCGGTTGGGGAACATCGCCGCGACCCGCTCGACAATCGCGTCCATCGGCACGAACTCGGGATGCCAGTGCACCGCGATCACCTCGCGCTGCCGAGTATCCACAAACGGCGGCGTGCGAAGCCGATCAAGCTGCGCCGCCGAGAGCGCCGTGGAAGTGATCCGCTCCCACGCCCGCTGGTCGGCCTCCGTCAACTCTGGCGATAGCTTGCCAAAGTTGATCTTCTCGCGTTTCTCGAAGCGCAACGCTTCCATAGGCGGCGTCCGGATGCGGCCGGGGCCCCGAAAACCGGGTACCCAACCACAGAGTGTATCGATTGTGCGTCAGCGGCGATGGCCAATCCCGCCATTGTAGCGGCCTGACCGCCGTAAGGACCGCCTTAGCGCCACCTTAACATCGGCCGAATGTCGGCCGCCGGACCAAACTGAGAGCGTCAACGGCGAGGCCGGCGTTCCGCGCCGTCGGGCGCCGGGTATACTCCCGCCGTACCGCGTTGGCGTCCGCCGCGTGCGATCGCACTTTGGAGACCTTGCCCGTGTCAGCCCCACGTATTCTCGCCTTCGGCGGCAGCCTGCGAAAAGACTCATTCAATCACAAGCTGGTGAAAATCGCGGCCGACGCCGCCCGCGACGCCGGGGCGGATGTCACGCTGATCCGTCTGAGCGACTATCCGATGCCGATCTATGACGGCGACGACGAGGACCGCGACGGCTTGCCGGAAAACGCGACCAAGCTGAAAGCGTTGTTCAAACAGAGCGACGGGTTGCTGATCTCATCGCCCGAGTACAACAGCTCGATCAGCGCCGCGCTGAAAAACGCGATCGACTGGGTCTCGCGGCCGGTTCCCAATGAGCCGCCGCTGGCCGCGTTCGCGGGCAAGACCGCGACGCTGATGAGCGCATCGCCCGGGGCGCTGGGCGGCTTGCGCGGCCTGGTGCACGTCCGCGCGATTCTTGGCAACATCCGCGTGATTGTGCTGCCGGATCAGATGGCGATCAGCAGCGCCCACGAGGCATTCGACGCCGACGGCGCGCTGCGCGACGCCAAGAAGCAGGAGACGATCCAGAATCTCGGACGTGACCTGACGGCGTTTCTGAAGAAGCACAAGTAGGCCGGTCGGCAAGGAGCTGGCTGCACCGGCATACAGAAGAACGCCATGTGTGTTCGGGCACAATGACGTACGCCCAGATGGGGACGCCGTGACTTCGGCGGGCCCCGTCCATCGCCTCGATGACCCAGCGTCGGCTCGTGTCCCGCGACAGGAGCGGCAGGCGTTTGAAACAGGAATAGGTCAGGAAGTGTGCGTGTCCCGGTTCGTTCCACGCGCGCCTGGTCTTGCGTGGCAGTGACGTCATTCCAGGCTATCCGCGGGGCGGCGGGACCACTGCCGAGACGGCAGTGGCACACGGCCCGCACAATCGGGTAAGTGGCATCATAGCGCCGCAACACTCGAAGCGCGCCACAGATTCGATACCACGTTGCGCCTTCCCCTACCGCGCCGCGTGCACCTGCCGAATCACCTGCGCCAGCGCTTCCGCCGGCGTCATGCGGTGGTTCACGCCGTCTCCGCGGACAGAAAACTCCACCTTGCCATCGTCCAGCGCCTTACGGCCGACTGTAATCCGCAGCGGCACGCCGATCAGGTCCGCGTCCTTGAACTTGAACCCGGCCCGCTCGTCGCGGTCGTCATACAGCGCATCCACGCCGGCCGCTTCCAGCTCATCGTGCAGCTTCGCCGCGACCGCGCTGACCTCCGCGTCCTTCGGATCCAGCGAGATCACCAGCGCCTCGAACGGCGCGATCGACACCGGCCACATGATGCCGTTCTCGTCATGGTGCGACTCAATCGCCGCCGCCACGATCCGATTCAGCCCGATGCCGTAGCAACCCATGATCAGCGGCGCGGGCTTGCCCTCGCGCGTCAGGAACGTCGCCTGCATCGCGTCGCTGTACTTCGTCCCCAGCTTGAACACATGGCCGACCTCGATCGCCTTCGCCAGGCGCATCGGGCTGCCGTCCGCCGGGCTGGCATCGCCTTCAACGACGTTGCGGATATCAGCCACAACCGCCTTTTCATGGGACACCGGAAAATCACGCCCCGGCTGCACATGCATGACGTGGTAATCGGTCTTGTTCGCCCCGCTGCCAGCGTCGCGCATCGCGGCCACGTCGCGATCGATCACGAGCTTGTCCACCCGCTCCACCATTCCCTGCGGCCCCGCGAAACCGACCTTCGCGTCGGTCAGCTTTTCGATCGACTGCGGCGTCGCCATTTCGAACTTCAGAATCAGCTCATTCGGCAAGGCGGCCTTGACGACCTTCTGCAGCTTGAATTCGTTGACCTCGTGATCGCCGCGGACCAGCGCGATCACCCAACCCGTCCATTCCGTTTCCTTCTTGCCATCGCGCCGCAACGCATGCAGGTCATACACCAGCGTCTTGATCATCCGCGCCGGCTTAATGCCCAGCACCCGGCACACCTCCTCCACTTTCCCCGCGTTCGGCGTGTGCACTTCCTCCATCGCCGGGACGCCGACCGCCCCGTCGCCGACGCTCGGCGCGGCGCTGCTCGCCCGCTCCAGATTCGCGGCGTATGCGCCCGACTCGCTGATGGCGACCATGTCTTCGCCGGCGTCGGTCATCACCATGAATTCGTGCGACGCGTCGCCGCCGATCGGCCCGCTTTCGGCCTCGACCGCGACATACGGCAGGCCACAGCGCGAGAAAATGCGACAGTACGCGTCGTACATCTTCTGATAACTGGCATCCAGACCGGCCTTGTCGGCGTCGAACGAATACGCGTCCTTCATCAGGAACTCGCGCGTGCGCAACACGCCGCTCTTGGGCCGCGCCTCGCCGCGGAACTTTGTCTGAATCTGGAAGAGATTGACCGGCAATCGCTTGTAGCTGCTCAGATACGCCCGCGCGATCTCGGTGATGACCTCCTCGTGCGTCGGGCCGAGGACCGTGTTGGGCCGCCAATCGCCCTCCGGCCCGCCGAGCCGCAGCAGCACATCGCCCATGGCCTCGACGCGGCTGGTCTCTTCCCAGATCGCCAGCGGCTGCAACACCGGCAGATGCAGCTCGATCGCCCCGGCCCCCTCCATCTCCGCGCGCACAATCGCCTCGACCTTGCGCAGCACGCGATAACCGAGCGGCAGGTACGAGTAGATGCCCGCGGCGAGCTGACGGATCATCCCCGCCCGAACCATGAGAACATGGGAAGCGGCGGTGGCGTCCTTGGGGGATTCCTTGGTGGTCGGGATAAAAAAGCGCGTCCAACGCATAGCAGTCTCACAAAATCGGCCAGAATATCGAACAGCCCATTTTGAAGCCGGGCGGGAAGGAACGCAAATGGGGGCGCCGGCGGCGTTCCGCGCCTAGTCTGGCGCAGCCTTCCGCTCCGCCCCGCACTCCGGACAGCGTTCCGAATCGGCCGGCTGACCGCGCAGGTCATACCCGCACCGAAGGCAGACCGGCACACCGGCGGCGACGAGTTTGATTCGCAGTTCGCGCACGAGATCGCGCGGGAGCGCCCACATCAGAAAGCCGACGTACCCCGCGAGCGCGACCACGACCCCCAGCCAGCCGCTCGCGGGCTTCAGCCACGGCGCCACCCGGCCGATCGTGTAAGTCGTGAGCGTTGTGATCGCCCACAGCACGGCGATGTGACTCACGAGAACGGGAATGATCCGCCAGGTGTAGAAGCCCGCGTTGAGTTCCCGCACAGCCTGCTCGCGCGAAGCGTCGTCGGGGAACATCTCCAGTTCGGGCAGGCTCCGCAGATGGGCCTCGTTGCTAAAGCGGCGGAGTGGGTTCATGCGTGTCTCGCAGCGTCAGCGCGGCACAGCGCCGGGCGCAGCGCGGCGCCTAGCGCGGGAAAAAGCTCAGCGTTACATGCATGATCGTCCAGTAGTAGAACGACTTTGAACCGACGATGTTTTCCACCAGCCCGGACTTGCCGGTCGCGTAGGCCGAGTATGCGACGAACGCGATGACGATCGCCGTCAGGCCCAGATGCAGCCAGGTGAACCCGGCCCGCGTCGTGCGCATCCAGGTCCACGTGCCCGGCTTCGGCGGGTCGGCGGGCGGGCGTTTGGCCAGCGAGCGGCGGCCGAAGAGGTACCACGCGACGAAGTGCATCAGCACGACCGCGTTGAATGTCCACGGGCCGCTGACCAGCGCGATCAGGATGATACCGGTCGCGATCAGGAACACCGTCAGGATCGGCTTATGCGTTTCCCACAGGCCGCGCAATCCGTCCGGGAAGACCGCCGCGATCCGCCACAGCGCGAACGCCGCGATCCCGACCATCGGCAGGAATGTCGACGCGAAACGCGCAAGGTAGCTCCAACTTGCCGGGAACAGGTTCTCCAGCAGCGGATGGCTGAATTCCGGCTTCAGCTCGCCGAAAATCACGTACGCCGGAATCGCCAGCGAAACCAGCAGGCCGAGCATCAGCATCTGCAAGACAACCATGATCCGCTGATGCGTTCGATCGGCCCCGGCCGGCATGTCGCCGAGGGCGCGATAGAAGAACGCCTCATCTCGAAAGCCGTGGATCAGGAAGTAGAAGTAAAACACGAGCAGCGCCAACGCGCTGAACCGATCGCCGTCATATCCGAATCGATAAAACAGCCAGCAGAAGCCGATGCCCAGCGCGGTCAGCCCGGCCAGCTGCGCCCAGCTCTTGAAGCCGCGCATGCGGCGCGACGACAGCATGAACGCCAGCCCGACCGCGAAGTGCGGCAACCCGAACAGCCGCATCGGTAGTTCGGCCGGGTTCTTGAACATGCGGTAGTCGGTTTCGTGAATCCAGTGCAGCATGTCGCGGACGATGTACTTCTCGACCGCGTAGCCCAGCAGGCACACGCCGATCGCCGCAAACGTCCAGATCAGCGTCTGGACATACTGCTGGATCGTGGCCGTCTCGCCCAGCGGCGTCGTGCGCGGCTGCGTGACGGCGGCGGATGGGTGCGTGGACGCGGTCATGGCGACTCTTGGCGGTTGCGAAACCCGGCGAACGCAGGCCCGCGCGGGCGATTGATGAAAGTATCGACCGGCGGCGAATCTGCGTCAACCAGCGGCGTTTCGGGCGCCGGGCGGGTAATCTGGCGCCATGCGTCTGGAAGAGCTTCAGTTCGACCTGCCGGCGGATTTGATCGCCCAGCGCCCCGTGGAACCGCGCGACGCTTCGCGCCTGCTGGTGTTGGAGCGGGCAGGCGAGGACGAGGTTTCCGCCGGTGAACATCCTCCGCAACGCGCGGGCCCCAGCCCGATCACGCACACGACGTTTCGCCAGATGCTGCGCTATCTACGCTCCGGCGACTGCCTGGTGCTGAACAACACGCGCGTCGTGCCGGCGCGATTCTACGCCCGGCGGGCCAGCGGCGGGCGGGTGGAGGGCCTATACCTGCGCGACGTCGATCAGGGCTGGGCGGCGCTGCTGAAGCCGTCGGCGCGGCTGCGGGTTGGCGAGTTATTGCGGGTCGTGCGCGACAGTGGGCACGATACGCGCGCCGGCGCGGTCGGCACGGCCGACACCACTGTCGAATTGCGGCTTCGCGCATCGCTGGGCGATGGCGAATGGGAGATCGAGCCGCTGCGCGACGGCGGACCGCTACCCGGCGCCGAGCGGGCCGGACTGCTCGCGGAAATCGGGCACACGCCCCTGCCGCCATATATTCGCGGGGGCGCCGGCGACGCGGCGGATGTCGAGGGCTACCAGACCGTGTACGCGCAGCGGGCCGGCGCCGTCGCCGCGCCGACCGCGGGGCTCCACTTTACTCCGGCGTTGCTGGATGAACTGGCGTCGCTCGGCGTGACCCGCGCGGAGGTCACGCTGCACGTCGGCGCGGGGACGTTCGCGCCGATCAAGGCGGCGGATCTCGACGCGCACCGGATGCACGCCGAATGGTTTGAGATCGACGCTGGCGCGCTTGCGACGATTCGCGCCGCGCGGGCCGGCGGCGGGCGGATCGTGGCGGTCGGCACAACGGCGGCGCGCGTGCTGGAGACGCTGCCCCGCATCGACGCCGGCGCGCCCGGCGCCGCCCGCTCCGGCTGGACAGACATCTTCATCCGTCCGGGTTACCGGTTTCACAATGTCGATGCGCTGCTCACGAATTTCCACTTGCCGGGCAGCACGTTGATCGCGCTGGTCATGGCGCTCGCGGGCGTGGAGAATATTCGGCGGGCGTATGCGGAAGCGATCGCGCAGCGGTATCGTTTCTACAGCTATGGTGACGCGATGCTGATTGTTTAGAGTTTTGGGGTGCGGCCTGCCGCACCGTGTTTGGCGGACGTGCGGGCAGCCGCACCCTGCTTCAACCAACGTAACAGCGGACTGGTGGGCATGTCCCACCCTACGAAAGATGCCGATACTTGTTCAAAAATTTGGCGGCACCAGTCTGGCGGACGCCCACCGGATCCACCTCGCCGCGCGCCGCGCGGTGCGCGCCAAGCTGAACGGCTATCAACTCGTCATGGTCGCGTCGGCGATGGGCCATACGACTGATCGTCTGGTCGATCTCGCCGCGCAGGTCACGCGCCGCCCGGCCCGGCGCGAGATGGATATGCTGCTGGCGACCGGCGAACAGGTCAGCGTCGCGCTGCTGGCGATGGCGATTCACGAAGCCGGACAGCCCGCGATCAGCGTGACCGGCGCGCAGATCGGCATGATGACCGACAGCGCGCATATGTCCGCGCGGATCCACTCGATCGACGGCGCCAAGATCCGCTCGCATCTTGAGCACGGCCAGATTGTGATTGTCGCCGGCTTCCAGGGTGTCGATCCCGGCTTCAACATCACCACGCTCGGACGCGGGGGCAGCGATACGACCGCTGTCGCCCTGGCGGCGGCGCTGAAAGCCGAGATGTGCGAGATATACACCGATGTGGACGGCGTCTATACGAGCGACCCGCGCGTCGTGCCGCTTGCGCGGCGGATTGAGGCGATCAGCTACGACGAAATGTTGGAGATGGCCAGTCTCGGGGCCGGCGTCATGCACAGCCGCTCGATCGAACTGGGCAAGAAATTCAACGTGCCGATTCATGTGCGGAGCAGTTTCACCGATACGCCGGGAACCATCATCATGAATGAGCCGCCGGGAATGGAGCAGGTCGTGGTGCGCGGGGCCACGCTGAAGCCGAATATCGTCCGCGTCAGCTTTCACGGATTGCCGAACCGGCCGGGCGTGGCGGCCGAGGTGTTCGTGGAGATGAGCGCGCGGCGGATCAACATCGACGACATCATTCAGAACGTCAGCACCGACCGCCAGCGCGTCACCGTCGCGTTTACCGTCAGCGGCGCGGAGCGCGGCGAGGCGGAAGCCGTCGCCGCCCTGCTCGGGCAACGCTACCCGGGGGTCGAGGTCGGCGTCAGCGACGCCCTGTCGCGCGTCAGCGTGATCGGCGTCGGTATGCGGTCGCATTCCGGCGTCGCGGCCCGCCTGTTTCAGGCGCTGGGCGAAGCGGGCATCAACATCGAGAACATCTCGACCAGCGAAATCGTCATCAGCGTGCTGACCGCGGCGGCCGACGGCGAACGCGCTGTGCAGGCCGCCCACGCGGCGTTTGAGCTGGCGGCGCCGCCGAGCGCCGAGGCGCCAAGCGCGCCGCGCTGATGGGGCTGGTCAGACGCGGTGGGACGGCGCGTCTGGCCTCTTGCCCCGTGGCGCGAAAAAAAAAGAAAGCCCGACGCGCTCGCGCCGGGCTTTCGAATGTTCCACAGAACGACGGAACCGAACGGGACTAGACGATCTCGACGTCCGCGCCCGCGTCCTTCAGTTCCTTGGCCCACTTGTCGGCGTCTTCCTTTGAGACGTTCTCGACCAGCGGCTTCGGCGCCTCGTCGACGAGCGCCTTGGCTTCCTTCAGGCCCAGGTCGCTGCGCGCGGCGCGAACCACCTTGATGACCTTCAGCTTCTGATCGCCACCCGACTTGATCATGACCGTGAACTCGGTCTTCTCGGCAGCGGCGGCGGCGCCCCCACCATCACCCGCGGGCATCGCCATCACGGCGCCGCCGGCGGCCGGCTCGATGCCGTATTCGTCCTTGAGGTAATCCGCGAGTTCCTTGGCCTGGATCAGGGTCAGACCGACGATCTGGTCACCAATCGACTTGATCGAGGCGTCAAATGTTCTTTCAGCGACAGCTTCTGACATTGCGTCAACTCCAACGAAAATGGTCTCGACCGGCCTGATAGCCGCCGCCACGCTGGCGGTGTTTAATCCCGCTTGGGAGCAGTCAGGCGCGCGTCGTTATCCGCACAAAACGGCCACTCAGGCCGACTTCTTCACAATCTGCTCGCCGTCTTCCAGCTTCTTGATCATGGTCTTCAGCGCGCCGGCGACGTTCGAACCGCCCGACAGCATCGCGCTGACCAAATTGGCGCCCGGCGACAGCGCCTGACCGATGATGCGGGCCTGCACGTCGGCCTTGGTCGGCATTTTCGCCAAGCCGGTGACGCTTCGTTCGTCCAGCACTTCGCCTTCGAGCACGGCGCCGCGCAGTTTGATGGCCTTGAGCCGGTCGCCCCACTTTTCAATGAGCTTGGCGATATCGATCAGCGAGTCGCCGCCGGTCATGATGGCGGCCGGGCCTTCGAGCATTTCGCCCAGCGGCGAAAGTGTCGAATCCTTCACCGCGCGGCGGAACAGCGAGCTTTTGACGACTTCCAGCCGCATGTTCTTGTCGCGCAGGTCGCGACGGAATTCGTTGGTCGTCATGCCGTCGACACCAACCATTTCGACCCACAGAGCGCTGTCCAAATCGACATAGCGCTCGCGGAGTTCGTTGGTGATGAGGTCTTTTACGAGTTTCATCTTGAGAATCTCCTGAGCGGCTACGCCGACACGGCGACAGTAACCGACGGCGTCATGGTTCCACTGAGACAGACGCGCTTGATGTAAGTGCCCTTGGCCCCGGCCGGCTTGACCCTGCGCAGATGATCCAGAAACGCTTCGATGTTTTCCTTCAGATCATCTTCGGCGAAGCTCATACGGCCCACGACGACGTGAATATTGCCGCCCTTGTCATTGCGAAACTCGACCTTGCCGGCCGCGAATTCCTTCACCGCCTGCACGACGTTCGGCGTGACCGTGCCGCTCTTCGGCGAGGGCATCTTGCCGGTCGGACCCAGCACGCGGCCGAGCTTGCCGACCTTGCCCATCATCGACGGGTGCGCGATCGCCACGTCAAAATCCATCCAGCCGCCCGCGACGCGATCGACCAGCTCGTCGGCGCCAGCCTCAAACGCGCCGGCCTCCTTGCAAGCGGCGATGTCGCCCTCGGGCACAAAGGCGATCACCTTCTTCGCCTTGCCGATGCCCTTGGGAAAGCTGAACGAGCCGCGCAGCATCTGGTCGGCCTGGTTCGGGTCGATACCCAGGTGGCAGACCATGTCAATCGACTGATCGAACTTGGTCTTCGTAAAGCCCTTTACGGTCTGGATCGCCTTGGGAAGTTCCAACGCGTCCTGAGGCTGCTTCTTGAAGTCTTCTTTGTAACGCTTGCTGCGAAATCTCATCGCAAAAGCTCCCACAATGTTCCCGGCCGTGGTGTGGCCGATTCCGTTATCCGCGACGCGCCATCGCGCCGCGGCCCGCTCAACGTGTTTGTTGCGTCAGGTCGCTGCCCGGGCGGTTCCAGCCGGTTCGCAGCACGCCTTTTTCCGCATCGAAGTAAATCGCCGCGTCGTGCCGACAGAGGTCCGCCAGGATCGGCACGTCATCCGCCTCGGCGATCGGCACATGATGCTTGTTGCCGTCGTCGGTCTCGATCGCCATTGACCAGCGAATCTCGCTGTCGCGAAACTCGGCCGCCAACTGATAGCGACTGATCAGACGCCCGCCGTCCATTAGCCGTCAACCTCGATGCCCATCGAACGGGCCGTGCCACGGACGATCATCTCCGCCGCGTCGAGATCAAACGCGTTCAGGTCCTTCATCTTCTGCTCGGCGATCTGGCGCACGGCGTCGCGCGTGACGCGCCCCACCTTGTTCTTGTTCGGCTCGCCGGAGCCCTTCTCCACGCCGGCGGCTTTCGCCAGCAGAATCGCGGCCGGCGGGCTTTTCACGATAAAGTCGAAGGACTTGTCCTTGTAGACTGTGATTTCCACCGGGCAGATCAGGCCCTTCATGTCCTTCGTGCGGTCATTGAACTGCTGCACGAACTGGCCGATGTTGACGCCGTGCTGGCCGAGCGCCGGGCCGACCGGCGGAGCCGGCGTCGCCGAGCCGCCGGGGGCCTGCAGTTTGATCTTGCCGGTTATCTGTTTTGCCATAGGTCGTAGTCCTGAGGGTCGCGACGAAGCGGGCTACAGCCGCTCGATCTTCCAGTACTCGATTTCGATCGGCGTCGGGCGGCTGAAGATGGTCACCACAACTTTGACCATGCCCTTCTGCTGGTCGATTTCCTCGACCGCGCCTTCGAAATTCTCAAACGGGCCCTCGGTCACCTTGACCTTGTCGCCCTTCTTGAAGTTCAGATTGGCCAGCGTGGGCGCGTCCTCTTCGGGCGCCAGCGCGGCCTTCAACATCTCCACAATTTCCGCCTGGGCCATCGCGGTCGGTTTTCCGCCCGAGCTGATGAAATCCCCGACGCCGGTGGTTTCCTTGATCATGAACCAGATGTCTTCGGGAATGCTGCCATCGGCGTCGGTGGCCATCTCGACAAAGACGTAACCCGGGTAGAGCTTGCGGTGATACACGCGGGCCGTGCCGCCGCGCATCCGCTTTTCGCGAATGGTCGGGACCAGGATGCGGCCGATCCGCTGCTCAAACTGCTCGATTCGCACCTTGCGATCCAGCGCGTCGCGCACCGAGCCTTCCTTGTTCGACGCGACGCGCAGCACGTACCAGTTCATGCCCGGCTGGCGAATTGGCGCGCCGCCGATCTGGTCTCCGTCGGGCGCTCCGGCTGCGCGTTGTTGTTGTTCGGTCATCCCGCTCACTGCCCGGACCCGGCGAATACGCCCACCTGCAACACGTCGATCGCGCTGAACAGGAACATGAACAACAAGTCGACGAGGAACAGTCCGAGACCGATCATCGCGACGACAAAAATCACGACTTTGGTCGCCGTGCGCACTTCCTCAAACGTCGACCAGTTGACCTTCTTCATTTCGCCTTCGGTGGCGATGAGAAATTCACACACGCGGCGGTTACGCCCCACGTAGTTGAAAATCAGCCACGCCAGCCCGGCGAGGATCACGACCGGAATCAGGTTGAGCGCCAGCTCGTTGGAGGTCATGCGCATCAGGACGCTGCTGCGGATGAACCCGACCATTCCGAGCGACAGCAGTCCCAGGCCGGCCGCCGTGCCCCAGCGCACATAGACGCCCTGACCGGGCTTGAACAGATGAAAGGCGGACCCGCCCGTGCTCCGACTCGGCGCCACTGGCGCCGGGCCGACGTTTCGGCGTGATCCCCCAGCGGGGGCCTCGCTCACGGTGTCCTCCTTTTCGGTGGTACTGACCATTTCGTTCCTTCAGTCTCGCGCGACCAGCGGCCGTCGAGGCGGCCGTTACAGCGGCGCCACAGGGGCGGAGGGACTCGAACCCCCAACCGCTGGTTTTGGAAACCAGTGCTCTACCAATTGAGCTACGCCCCTAACGAAGCGGACGCGAGCGACCGCCGCGCGCAGCCGGTTTAGGCCTTGCGCTTAATCTTGTGCATCGTGCGCTTGCGCAGCTTCGGCGAGTACTTCATCAACTGAATCTTGGGCACGCCGCCCTGCACGTTAACGGACGTGCGATAATTCAGGTCGCCGGTTTCGCTGCACTGAAGCCACACGTATTCGCGCTTCAGTCCTTTTTTCGCCATCGCCGCGGCTCTCCGAGCAAGTCGAGCGAAGCGGACCCGGGACAGCCGGGCCCGCTTCGCATGAATTCACCTGTAACTGTCACGCGGCGAAACGCGCCGCGTGAATCAAAAACTACTCCAGAATCTTCGTGACAACGCCCGAGCCGACCGTACGACCACCCTCGCGAATCGCGAAACGCAGACCGGCTTCCATCGCCACCGGCTTGTGAATCTCGACCTTCATCTGGATGTTGTCGCCCGGCATGCACATCTCGGCCTTGCCGCCTTCGCGGTCCAGCACTTCGACGATCGAACCGGTCACGTCCGTCGTACGCAGGTAGAACTGCGGACGGTAGCCCGGGAAGAACGGCGTCGCGCGACCACCTTCATCCTTCGACAGGACGTACACCTCGCCGAGGAACTTGGTGTGCGGCGTGATCGAGCCGATCTTCGCCAGCACCTGACCGCGCTCCAGCTCTTTCTTTTCAACGCCACGAAGCAGCAGGCCGGCATTGTCGCCCGCCATGCCTTCGTTCATCGTCTTGTTGAACATTTCGACGCCGGTCACGACCGTCTTGCGACCCGGAGGGGCGTCGAGGCCGATGATCGCGACTTCGTCGCCGACCTTGACCACGCCGCGCTCGATACGGCCGGTGCCGACCGTGCCGCGGCCCTTGATGCTGAAGACGTCTTCGATCGGCATCAGGAACGGCTTGTCCTGCTCTCGGGCCGGCTCCGGAATGTCGTTGTCCAGCGCGTTCATCAGGTCGGTGATGCACTGCATCTTGGCGTCATCTTTGTTCATGGCGCCTTCGAGGGCGGTGGTCGCCGAGCCGCGAATGACGGAGATGTTGTCGCCGTCAAACTCGTACTTGCTCAGCAGCTCGCGCACTTCCATCTCGACCAGGTCGAGCAGTTCGGCGTCATCGACCAGGTCGACCTTGTTCAGGAAGACGACCAGCTTCGGCACGTTGACCTGACGGGCGAGCAGCACGTGCTCACGCGTCTGCGGCATCGGGCCGTCAGCGGCGCTGACCACCAGGATGGCGCCGTCCATCTGGGCGGCGCCGGTGATCATGTTCTTGACATAGTCGGCGTGACCCGGACAGTCGATGTGCGCGTAGTGGCGCTTCTCCGACTCGTACTCGACGTGCGAAGTCGCGATCGTCACGATCTTCGTCGGGTCGCGACGACCGTCGGACTCCGACGCCTTCGCGACTTCATCGTACGCCTTGTACTGGGCCAGCCCACGCGCCGCCTGCACCGCGGTGATCGCCGCAGTGAGCGTGGTTTTGCCGTGATCGACGTGGCCAATCGTGCCGACGTTCACGTGCGGCTTGGTTCGCTCAAATACACCCTTCGCCATGCAAGTTCTCTCCGAGGCTTTCGGCCGGACGAAGGCCCGGCGATCCTATGAATCGATTCGGTTCCAATCCGCGCACGCCGCGTGTCTGACGACAGCTGCTGGTGGGGATTGAACCCACGACCTCTTCCTTACCAAGGAAGCGCTCTACCACTGAGCTACAGCAGCACATGGCGACGCGCGCAACCCGGCGCGACGCGCTCACGTCGAAACGCGGACCCGCCCAAAATGACGGATTGAGCATTGTATAGAGCGCTCTACGGTTGTCAAAAGCAAAAATGACGGCCGAAAACCGGCCCCGCCGCGACGCCTGCGCCATTTTATCGGCTGCCCAACCCGCGCCACTACCGCCCCGTTAACCCGCTTCATCGGACAGGAACGCCGCATAGTCGTCGACCCCGGCCCCGCCCAGGCAGGCCTCAATAATCTGTCGACCGAGCGGATCCAGGTCGCCCTCGTCCAGATAGGGAGCCAGTTCCTTCTCGAAAAATGCCGTTAATTGCGCGGCGCCGGCGTCATAACCCGCGATACCGACCTCGGGCTGAAGCTCGACCCGCAGCAGCCACGGGTGAATCTGCACCCCCTCCACCAGCATCGAGGTCAGCGTCCGCCCCAACAGCGGGCAGCGCGCCGGCGTCAGTTGCTCACGCCGGAAGCGGGCCCCGCCGCGCCGCGCGATGTACTCGCGCGCCACCCACTGCGGCATGAACCCCACCTTCCAGCAGCCGATATGCTGGTTCGGGATCAGCACATATCGGGTTCGCGGCGTGTCGCAGATCTGGCGCAGCAGCAGGTTGGCCTGATCAACCCGGCGCCCGGTCGCGAACGGCCAGTACGAACCCACGCCCTCGCTCGCCAGGCCGTCTCCGCCAATGATGCTCGGGTTGCCGTGCCCGCGCGGCGCCGTCAGGCGCCACAGCCACGCCAAGGCCCCCGGCAGTTCGTTCAGCAGGCCGACAATGCCGTAGGTCGGGGCGTCGGCGGTACATGCCGGCGTGCGAATGCCGAAACTCCGCACGTCCACCTCGACCGGCTCATCCACGACGTTCGGCGCCAGATGCCGCGGCAGGATCACGCGCGGGTTCGGGCACGGCACGCCGGGCGCGTCCATCACATGCTCCCAGATCAGACACGTCGCATCGGGCACGGCGTGCAGGTTAAGGAAAATGAGCGGCTGGGCCGGGTGCACACACAACTTCTCGAGATGCGGGTCGGTACCGTAGTGGTCGATGTGGTTGATGCGCAGAAACCAGCCGGCTTCCGCGTCAGTGACAACCAGTTTTCCGCTGCCGTTCTGCAGGCTCGGGTGGCAGGAGGTCATGTCGTCCGTCACCGGGCGCAGCTCGCAACCGCGCGGCAGCGTGATGTGCACTTCGTCGCCGGAGACGAGGTTACGGCCGAGCTTCAGTCGGCCGTCCGCCTCGCGGTGCGCGTACTCGAGCATTTCGCTCTTGCCGCCACCGCTGGCGCCTTCATGCATGATCGTCGTGATATTCTCGTACGGCGTGACCACTTGCACCGCCGACGCGTGCGCCGTGATCCAACCCTCGGCGTCGCCGATCGTCAGCAGCACGCCGTAGACGCCCTTCTTTGCGCTCGGGCCGGGATAGAGATTGAGCGCGAAGACTTCGTGCGCATCCTCCACGCGATTGTGGATCACGACCTGCTTGCCGTCGCAATGCGTATGTCGGAATGGCGGCGCGATGTAGATCACGGCCCGCGGCGCGAAGCCTTCCTCTACTTCATCCGGGGTCAGCATTCCCTGCAAGTCCGCCAGCGCCGCCGCGAAGAAACCCGCATTGCGCGGCGCGATCATCAGCGCATCATAGTTTGATCCGACCCGACCGGCGCGGAACGGGGTGACAATCAGCGGCTCTTGCTGGAGCCACGCGATGATGTCCTTGCGCCAATTTTCGAACGGGACGGAGAACCGCTCCTCAAAGTGTGGCTTGTCCGTCGGCCGATCATCCGCCACGACCATGCAATCCGGATCGCGGCGCCGCATGTACGGCTCGAACATGTTGACCGCCACGCCGTTGCGGCAGCGCAGCACCTCGGCCTCGCGCACCAGTCCGACGCCGGGCACCTCGTAGGACACGTCGAAGCGCGCTTTTCCCCCGTCGGTCGCGAGCTCAATCAGTTCTTCGCGGGACGCGGGCAGAATGACGTCGCGGCCCGGCGTCGGCGTTAACAGCCTCCGGAGCCCATCCGGCAGCGTGGCACGCTTGAGAAACGGCGAAATCTTGTGTGGCACAACAACTCCTTACAGGTGAGGCGATTATGTTTCCCGGAGTTTACACGCAATATCGGTCCCGCGCCCGAATCGGCGAGGTTCTCCGGACGGCTTGGCGTATCATGCCGAGAATTGGGCAACGCCCTTGATCCGTAGCGGAGAAGCGTCGATGCGCCGTGTTCGATTCGCCCTGTTCGTGTTCGCCTTCGCCATCCCGGCGCTGGCCGGCGTCAACACGCCGCCCGACGTCCCGGCGATCAATGAGCCGGCCGCCGATGGCCAGCTCGTCAACCCGGCCGACGTCCATATGGAATCCAGCGCTTTTTCCGATCCAGACCCTGGAGATCAGCACCTGTGCTCCGATTGGGAAATCTGGACCGTATCGCCGCCGGAACTGGTGTGGATCACGCAATGCATCACCGGCGTGGAGCGCGTCCACACCCACCTCGGCGACGGCGCGTTCATGAACTCGCACGACGGCTTCAGTGAGTTATTGCCGGACGTTGACTACCGCTTGAGAGTGCGACACCGCGACGACAGCGGAGCCCCCGCCACCGAATGGAGCCCATTCGCGGAGCGACTGTTTACCACCACTTCACAACTGGAGCTGCTGCCATTGCTGCTCAGCGATGTGGATGTCGCGCCGCCCCCGACCCTGACGACGCCGGACGGTGTTCCGTTCGTCCTGCCCGCCGGCGCCCCGCCGCCATTCATCCGATTAGAGGGCCCCACCGGCGTCCTGCTGCTGGAACTGCAAGGCGCGGACGGTGTCAGCAACGCGCACATCAACCCGCCCGAACTCGACAATCACGAAGCGGTCCGCGTGCGTATGTCGGCCGGCGGCCTCGGCGGCGGCTTGGCGTTCCCCGAGACCGACCTGACGTTTTACGACGATGACGGGGTTGAGCACACGATCTATCTGCCGAGCAAGGCGGTCGCCACCGGGACCGATGCGCTGCTGTGGGTGTCGGCCAGCGGCGCGACCTATGAGGCCGACGCGGGCCAGACGGCGCCGGTGTTTTCAACCTTGGCCCGCGGCGCGCCCGTGCCATGGATTGTGCGGCAGCCGGGCTACGTGGTTGAGCGCGTCGCCACCGGCTTTCAATTGCCGGTGAACATCGCGTTCATCCCCAACCCCTCGCCGGCCCCCGCCGCGCCGATCTTCTATGTCACGGAGTTGTACGGCGCGATTCGAACCGTCCACCGCGACGGGACGCATCACGACTACGCAGCCGGCCTGTTGAACTTCAACCCGACCGGAAATTTCCCCGGCTCCGGCGAGCAGGGACTGACCGGTATCACCGTCGATCCCGCGACCGGCGATGTGTTCGCCACGATGCTCTACGACGGCGCGCCGCCGAATGGTCCGCACTATCCCAAGATCATGCGCTTCACGAGCGACAACGGCGGGCACACCGCGGCGACGATGACCAACATCCTGACGATGCCCGGGGAGAATCAGGGCCAATCCCATCAGATTTCGACGATCACGATCGGCCCCGACAACAAAATCTATGTTCATCTCGGCGACGGCTTCGACTGGACGACCGCGCAGAACCTGAACTCGTTCCGTGGAAAAATCCTGCGGGTGAATCTCGACGGCACGGCCCCGACCGACAACCAGTTCTACAGCGCCGGCGATGGTATCACCGCCACCGACTACGTCTTCGCCTACGGACTGCGTAATCCGTTTGGCGGCGCGTGGCGGGCGGCGGATCAGTCGCTTTACGAGTTGGAGAACGGGCCCAGCGTTGATCGACTGGCCCGCGTCGTCCAGGGCCGCAACTTCGGCTGGAACGACACAAACGCCAGCATGTTCAACTTCGCGATCTACAACTGGAACCCCGCCCATGCGCCGACCACCGGCGCATTCATCCAGCCCGAAACCTGGGGCGGCAGCGGGTTTCCTCCCGAGAAAATGGACCACCTTTTCGTCGCCGAATCCGGGCCGACCTACGCCACCGGACCGCAGGCGAATGGCAAGCGAATCTCCGAATTCACGCTCGACGCCGGCGGCGGGCTGCTCTCCGGCCCGACGCCGCTGATCGAATACGCCGGATCCGGCAAGGCGACCGTTGTCGCGCTGACAGCCGGCCCCGACGGACTCTACTTCAGCGACTTCTACAAGGACGCCGACTTTGTCTCCCCGATCGACCGCGGCGCGAGCATCCTGCGCGTGCGCTTCGTCGGGTCGGCGGACTTCACGGCGGATGTCACCTTCGGCCCGCAAGCCCCGATGACCGTGCGGTTCACCGATCAATCAAACGCGCTCGGCATCACCGCGTGGGACTGGGACTTCGGGGATGGACAGTCGAGCGCAGAACAACACCCGATTCATACCTACACCGCGCCCGGCGTCTACGACGTGCGCCTCAGTGTCACCGCCGACAGCGGTCTGCGCATCACGCGCAAGTCCGGCTTTATCGTGGTCGCCGAGGGCGGAGGCGTCGGCCTGCGCGGCGAGTACTTCAACAACATCGACCTGACGAATCTAACGCTGACGCGCATCGATCCACAAATCGACTTCACCTGGAACGGCGCCGCGCCCGATCCGCTGATCGACGCCGATACGTTCTCCGTCCGCTGGACCGGATGCGTCACGCCGGAGTTCAGCGAGACATACACCTTCTACGTCGAGATCGACGACGGTGGCCGACTGTGGGTCGATGGCGCGCTCGTCATCGACTCGTGGGTGGATCAGGGCCCGACCGTCCACGCCGGATCCATCGCTCTCACTGCCGGTCAGCCGGTCGATATCGTGATGGAGTATTACGAGAATGGCGGCGGCGCGGTCGCGCGACTGGCGTGGGAGTCGCCCAGCGCGCCGGGACCGCTCATCATCCCGCAATCGCGCCTGTCCACCTGCGATCAGGCCGACCTGCGCGTCACGCTCGCCGATTCGCCCGATCCCGCGCTCGCCGGCGGCGTCGCGCAGTATCTGGCGACCGTCACCAACGACGGCCCGGGCGACGCGCACGGCGTCTGGCTGAATCTGTCGATCCCCGCCGGCCTGACGCCGACCGGCTGCGCCGTTTCGCAGGGCGTGTGCAACGCGAGTACCAACAACGTCAGCGCGTACCTCGGCACATTGCCCACCGGCGGCATGGCGACCGTCGAACTCGACGCCGCGATCGGCGGCCTGGCCGGCGGCGTGTTCACGGTCGACGCGACCGTCGAGCTGAACGAATTCGACCCCAACCTGGCAAACAACGCGACAAACGAGCAGACGGCCATTTTCCTCGCCCCGGTGATCACCGAGCAGTCCGGGTCGCTGGCGGTCTGCGCCGGCGCGATGGCGAGCTTCCATGTGACGACGCTCGGCTATCCGGCGGTGAGCTATCAATGGCGCCGAAACGGCGACGACATCATCGGCGCCGAAGGCCCGGGACTGGTCATCGCCATGACCGACATGGCCGACAACGGCGCGTACGATTGCGTGATCAGCAACATCGTTGACAGCGTCATCAGCGAACCCGCCGTGCTGACGGTAACCGAGTGCTGCGACGACGCCGACCCGGACCACGACGGCGACATCGACCTGCGCGACGTCGCGATCCTGCAAACCTGCCTCGGCGCGGCGGCGACCGGCGCCTGCGAGTGCGTCGATACGGACAATGACGGCGTGGTGAGTGAGAGTGACGCGATGGATGTGCTGAGCCGGATGACCGGACCGTAATCACGCCGGAGCGACGCCGAAGCGACGCTCAAGGCGTTCGCCACGCCCCGAAGTGGGCGCAGCGTGGTAAGCCACGGGTGGAGCAAGGTCGGCGCCAGCCGACCGCGGCGGAACCGGTGGATGCACGCGCGGGGCGCAGGGGCGGAATGATGAACTTGTGTGATCTTGTGGCAGATCCTGTCGCTTATCGGCCTGATTCGCTAAGCTAGCCGTCATCCAATTGGAGAGCCCCATGCTGCGCCTCGCCACGGTCTTCGTCTCAATGCTGACGCTGTCCATCCCGGGCGCCGCCCAACTCACGGTCGGCATCGAGCCACTGGGGCTGAATGATGGCACATGGAACTTCGACTTGTATGTGAATTGGGCGGTCGGCGATGACTGGACCGCATCAGGCGTACGCATTGACGCGATGAACGGCGCCGTGCTGGAGTACAACTATCAGAACGACGGCAATGGTAACCCGCTTCCGAACGCGGGCCCAGGCGCCACCAATCCGTTCCACACGTTCATGTCGACTCCGCTGCCGGCCGGCGCTGGTGGCCGCTTCAACAACAACTATGCCGGTAATGTGGCGGGTGGCGCCATCCCGGAAAGCCCCACGCCCACGCGCACCGCGATCGAGTTCAACGTCACCATCTTCGACACCGCCGAAACTCCGGCCGATGCTGAGAATCGCTTTGTACATCGAACCGCGCTTCGCAACGAGATGCTACCTTGCCTTGGCCCAATCTACTTTTCTCAGTCGGGTCCAACCCGCCCCGGCGACGTTCTCGTTGGCGAATTGCAGTCCAACCACTTTCACCGCAACGGCGGCGTTGCGCCCGTCTTCTTTGGTGGTCAGTTCTTCGGGGGCCTTGATTGCGCCGGCGCCGGGCCCATCAACCTCGCCGACACATCCGACGCCCCCGCCGGAGCGGACGAATCCAGCTGCGGCACGAATGACACGCTCGCCGAATGGTGGTGCTTCACGCCCGACTGCTCAGGCGTCGCAACTGCCAGCACAGTCGACCCCAACGCCGGCACATTTCCGTTGGACACGGTATTGGCCGTCTACTCGCAATGCCGCGACACGGAACTCGCCTGTAACGACGACTTCGTCGGCGTTCAATCCCAGGTGAGTTGGCCCGTTACGGCTGGTACGACGTATCAAGTCCGCGTCGCGGGGTGGCAGGGAACGAGTGGGCCGTATCGACTCACGCTCAGCTGCGCGCCGGCGGGCGATACATGCGCGATCGCGCGAACCGCGAACATCGGGGCCAATTCCGGCGAAACCGCCACGCACACGGCGAGCCCCATCGCCGGTTCATGCGGCGTTGGCGACACGATTGATGAGTGGTGGGTGTGGACGGCCCCGACCAGCGGCCCGGTGTCCGCCAGCACCTGCGGCGCCGCTGATTTCGACACGACACTGACGCTGCTCAACGGGTGCGGCGACGGAAACGAGATCGCCTGCAATGACGACGCCCCGGGCTGCGCGGGCGGATCATTTATCTCGTGGAACGCCAACGCCGGCACGAGTTATTACCTGCGTATCGCGGGCGTCGGCGGCGCCGTGGGAAACTACACGCTCAACCTTGGCCGGATCGCGGGCGATGAATGCCATGTATGCGTGCCGCTGCCCTCGAGCGGGCCGACGACGTTGGCGACGGATGGCGGCTCGGGCTCGGTTGATCGATCGAGTTGTGACCCGAATCGTGGCGATGTCATCGATCAGTGGTCTTGCTGGGTCGCGCCCTGTTCCGGTCAGGCGACTGCAACCGTCAGTTTCCTCAACCGGGGCGGCACGGTTTCCATCTTCGACGACTGCAACGCCCCAGAACTCGCATGCGGCTCGGACTCGAGCGCGCCGCAGGCGACTTGGGATGTTGTTGCCGGACGAACCTACCGCGTTCGCGTGGCCTGCTGGGATGGACTCACGAACGAATACACAGTCGATATCGCGTGCGAACCGCGCGGCGCCTGCTGTTTGCCAGACGGATCTTGTCTGGGCACGATCGACGCTGCAACGTGCCAAACCGGGCTTGGCGGCGTGTACCAAGGGGACGGCGTCGCCTGCGTCGAGATCGACTGCCTTGGCGCCTGCTGCCTCCGCAATGGAACTTGTCTGCGCGCAACGTTTGCGGAATGCTTCGACCCGAACCGCGCCATCGCGGGCGTTTCGTGGTCAGTCACGCTCGATTGCAACAGCGTTGGATGCGCGCCGATCACTGGCGCCTGCTGCTTGCCCGACGGCTCATGTGTCGATGCGAACCGCCCCCGCTGCGAAAGCCTGACGGCGCTGCGCGGCATCTATCAGGGCGACGGCGTCGCGTGCAACGCAGTGACGTGCGGCCTTGGCGGCGCATGTTGCCTGGGCAGCGATTGCGTCTTGGCGTTTCCAGCCGGCTGCGCCGCGCTCAACGGCAGTTTCCTCGCGAACGGAACGGCATGCGGCGGCCCGCCTGATCCAAATGGCCCGACGTTCTCCAGCCCGTGCTGCCCGGACATCGATGGATCGAACGGCGTTGATCTGGCGGACTTGTCCGGGATGCTTGGCGCGCTCGGGGCTCGTGTCGGCGATGCCCGCTATAACCAGCGGGCGGATATCGATCAGGACGGAGAGATAAAGTTGCCGGACTTGGCGGGCCTGCTGGCCGCGTTCGGCGAGATTTGTCCGTAGCGGGCCCGTTTCGGCGAAAAAACAGCGGCGCGAGGGGGCGGTATGCCCCCCAACGCCGCCAGCGCGGCCTACCGCCGCATGAACAGCATGTTGAAGAGCATTCCGGCGCCGGCCGCGTACAAGAGCGACCGTACCGGGTGTTGCTGCACATATTCGCGGATCGGGTCGAGTTGTTCGGCCGCCCGGTTTGAGGCGACCTGCGCAAGCTTGCAGACGTCGTCGCTGACAACCGCCGCCTGCTCTTTCAGTGTCGGTTCGCCCGGCGAAATCGCAAAGTCGCGCTTGCTGGTGCTGGTCGCCGCAGTGGATTGATTCGATGCCATGTCGGAGCTCTCCTTTGCCTTCTATTGTTGATCGCAACGGTCCGATTGTGCGGCGCCCCGCTGACGGCCGGATTGCGCCGCGCTGAAAACGCCGTCAGCCGCTCGGCGACGCGGATTACTTCTTCCCGGCCGCCGGATTGCGGCGGATCGATGGTCCGCCCTGGGCCGGGTTGAAGGCGACATCGTGGCCGGGATTGCGGGCGCCGGGCGGCTTCGTCGGATCGCCACGCTTGGGCGTCAGCCCCGGGTTCCCCGAGCGATCGTCCGCCGCCGGACCTTTGTTTTGCGATTCCCGCGCCTCCGCGGCGCTGGCGCAAGCGCAACCCTCGTGGTCACAGCCGGCGCCGTCTGCGCAGGCCTCTGAGCAGTAGCAGTACCCATCGCGGTTGACCGTACAGTCTTCAGAGAGCTCACAGGCGCAGCCGTCGTGCGCGCACGTCATTTTCTTTGATGCTGTCATTCTGGTTCTCCTTTTGCCCCTTTTGGCGGGACATCCGCATTCTGCCCGCGCCGGCTGACGCGCTACTGACGCCGGTCTGAATTCTGTGACAAGCAGATTCCGGAAGCGATCAGGGGCGGGCACGGAGCGCCGCGCGCGGCCATTTTTCATAAGCCTGTCATAACCCTTGAATAAAATACTCGCGGAACGAACAGTCATAAGCTTGCGTCGCAGAACTTCGGAGGAGGGTTTCGCCGATTATTCAGACCATTGACCTGCGCTCCTGCGCCACGGAACGCATCCAGTCGCCGGACGCGGTACAGCCCCACGGCGTCCTGCTTGCGCTTTGCCCCCAAACGCGGCGGATCGAGCAAGTCAGCGCGAACATCGAGGAAGTGCTGGGTGTCGCCGGATCGGACCTGATCGGCCGCGAAATCGCGCCGACGCTCGGCGTCCACCTTGGAGAGCCCGCGACTGACGCGCACGGCGCGATACGCTTCCCGAATCCGACGCGCATCCGACTCACGCGCCAGGGGGATGAGCGCGTCGTCGATCTGATCACCCACCTGCATGACGATGTGCTGATCTGCGAGGTCGAAGACCCGGCCCAGGTGAGCCCCGTGGTCGCCATCTCCCAAGCCGCCATCGATCCTTACTTTGATGTCGTCAGGCAGGCGATCCAGGGCGCGTCAACCGCGCCCGATGTCGAGGCCGCGTGTCAAACCGTCGCGGAGCTGGCGCGCGCCTTCACCGGCTTCGACCGCGTCATGATCTATCGCTTCCTGTCGGATGATTCCGGCGAGGTGGTGGCCGAATCGCGCGATGCGGCGGTGGATTCCTATCTCGGGCTGCGTTTCCCGGAATCAGACATCCCCGCCCAGGCGCGACGCCTGTATGCCATAAACCCACTGCGCCTGATCCCGGACGCGGCATATGAGCCGGCCCCGATTGCGCCGCAGCTGAACCCGCGCACGGGCCGACCGCTGGACCTGACGCACGCCGTGTTGCGCAGCGTGTCGCCGGTACATCGGCGCTATCTGGCGAACATGGGCGTGCGGGCATCTATGTCGATCTCGCTGCTCGATGGCGAGCGGCTGTGGGGGATGATCGCGTGTCATCATCGTCGCCCCCGTTTCGTTTCTTACGGGGCGCGCGCCGCGCTGGAAGTCGTCGGCGCGACGCTGTCGACGCAGATTCAATTGATCGAACGGAGGGACGTGGTCGGCCGGCTGCTGCTGGCGCGTTCGATCGCCTCGGAACTGATGAACGACCTGGCCCGATCGGAATCGCTCGCCGAGGGAATGCGGCAACAGCAGCGGCGTGTGCTGTCGGTGTTTGACGCCGGTGGAATGGCGCTTTCATACGATGGGACGCTGACGTTGTGCGGCGATACCCCGGACGCGACGATCGTCGATCGCACGCTCGACCGGCTGCAGAGCCACCCGGAGGACATCTTCGCGACGGACCGGCTGCACACGCTCATGGAAGAACCCGACGACAACGCCGGCGTCAGCGATGGCCCCGCCGGCGTGCTGCGGATTCGCTTTTCGCGTGGCAGCAAAGATGCGTTGCTTTTGTTCCGATCCGCGACGCCGACATCGATTCGTTGGGCGGGGCGGGCCGAAGACGCGCGCTTCGAGTCGGGCGCCCTGCACCCGCGGGCGTCGTTCGCAACGTGGGTCGAGTCGGTGCGCGGATGCGCGACGCCCTGGACCGAATCGGACATCGACCTGGCGCGCGAGTTTGCGCGCGGTCTGAAGGTGCTGGTGATCAACCCGGCCGAGCGCCTGAGTCAGGTCAACCGCCAGTTGGAAGCGCGCAATCAGGAATTGTCCCACTTCGCGCACACGGTCACTCATGACTTGAAGGCCCCGCTGGTAACAATCATGGGTTTTGGCGGCGAAACGCTCGAAGCGATCCAGCGGCGGGACTTTGAGGAGGCCGAGGCCTGTCTTCAGCGCGTGGTCAATGCCGGGGCGCGGATGGAGCGCACGATCGAGCATGTGTTGTCGCTCACGCGCTATGGCCGGGCGATCGACGACCCGGTCGAGATCGACCTGGCCGACCTGATCGAAGATATCCGGCTCAATCTGGGCGACGTGGAAAACACCGCGTCAGAACTGTTGATCGACGGCGCCCTGGGCGCGATCACGGGCGACATCAACCGCATCCGTACCGTCTTTGACAACCTGATAAGCAACGCCGTCAAGTACGCGCCCGGACGAGTCGAGATCGACCGCGAGGACATCGGCGACGAGGTCCGGATCGCGGTGCGCGATCATGGGCCGGGCGTGCCGCGTGCGCATCGCCGGCGGGTGTTTGAGTTGTTCCATCGCATCCACATCGATTCCGCGGGCAGCGGCGTCGGCCTTGCGCTCGTCGCGCGGATCATGGCGGCCCATGGCGGCCGCTCCTGGGTCGCCGAGACGCCGGGCGGCGGGGCCACTTTCTGGGTGTCGTTTCCAAAAGGGCCCCCGACGCCGGGCGCGAAACCGACGTAGGTCGTCGGGCCTGGCGCGTCGCGCTCGCCGTTGTTGCCGAATTCCCAACTTTAGAGTATCGATAGCATGTCCCGCGCTAGTTGTGGCCCGATCCACCGATCTTGCGGTGATCTGAGGATGAGTGATGCGTTTTCTGGTGATCGAAGACAACCCGCGATTCAGCGAGATGATCCGCGTTGCGCTGGAAGGCGAAAACTACGAAGTCGAATGCACGGCGTCGGGCCGCGACGGCGAAGAACTGGCGGCGATGGACGCCCATGACGCCATTATCGTCGATGTGATGCTGCCCGACCACGACGGCGTCTCGATCTGCCGCAACCTGCGGCGCCGCAAGATTCACACGCCGATCCTGATGCTGACTTCGCTGTCGGCGGTTGAAGACAAGGTCGCGGGGCTGGAGGCGGGCGCGGACGACTACCTGACCAAGCCGTTCGCCCCGGAAGAGCTCATCGCCCGCTGTCGGGCAATCCTGCGCCGCGGCCAGGAAGGCGCGTCGCTGCGATTCGCCGATCTGGAAATGGACATGGTCAAACGCTCGGTCACGCGTGAGGGCGTGCCGATTCGTCTGACCACCAAGGAGTTCGGGTTGCTTGAGTACTTCCTGCGCAATCCGAATCGCGTGCTGTCGCGCGCCCTGATCGGCGAGCGCGTCTGGGACATGAATTTCGAAGAAGAGAGCAATGTCATCGAGGTGTACGTCTCCCGGCTTCGCGGAAAAGTCGACAAGGGACGAGAACGCCCCCTGATCCACACGGTGATCGGTGCGGGGTACATCCTGAGCGAGGAAGGTCCGCCGGCCGCCTGACGAGCGGCGTAAGGATCTCGTCCTGAAGGATGACCCGATGCGTGTATTACTCGCTCAACGCGACGCGGAGTTCGTTGATCGTATTCTGCCGATCATGCGCGACGAAGGCCTGCTCTGCGACCAGGCCGGTTCAGGCGCGGAACTGATCGACAAAGCCGCCGCCAACGATTACGACATCATGCTGATCGGCATGATCTTCGACGATCTCGACGGCATCGAGATCTGTCGCGCCGTGCGCGCCGCCGGCGACGGCACGCCCATCATCGTCCTGTCGACACTGGACGATCCGCGCGAAAAAGTCGCCGCACTCGACGCCGGCGCGGATGACTACCTCATCAAACCCCTCGAAATTCCGGAGCTGCTGGCTCACATGCGCGCCATGGTGCGCCGCTGCCAGGCGAACGACTCGCATTGCCTGCAGTACGCCGATGTGGTGCTTGATCTGGCCAACCGCCACGTCGAGCGTGACAAGAAGGCCGTGATCCTCACGCCGCGGGAGTTTGCGCTGCTCGAGTTCCTCATCCGCAATCGCGAGCGCGTCGTCAGCCGCGCCTCGATCGGCGAGCAGGTCTGGGGCTCCGAGCTCGACGATACGAGCAGTAACGTCATCGACGTATATGTCGCCCGGCTGCGCAAGAAGCTGGACCGCCCTTTCGCCTCGCGCCTGATACATACGGCGCCAGGGATCGGTTACAGGCTCTCCAGCGACGGCGACGGCCGGTAGCACGCGCGTCACGTCGGCTGTATTCGTTGTAATTCGCTTTTCAATCCGCACTCAGCCGCACCCGCCACACTCTACTCCGACGGGCGATGCCCGGACTGGCAATTGGCAACCGCGCCGGCCCGAACCCGATGGTTTCGGCGTTCCGCGGTGAACAGTAATTGCGAAAAGGAGTTTGAGATGAAGGTATTGATGGCGACATTTGCGGTTTCGGCAACGCTGCTCGCCGGCGGCGTCGCGATGGGGCAAAATGAAAACCGGGATCAGAAACAGCCCAAACAGCCCACGCGCGTCACAGAGATTGACTCAAGCGTCGGCAAGGATCAGATGCGCAAGGCGTTCAACACCTGCCGCTCGTCGAAGCTGATCGGCAAATCGGTGCAGAACGCGGAAGGCAAGGACCTCGGCGAAATCCACGAAATCGTGATCGACCCCACCTCCGGCCGCATCGCGTATGGCGTGCTGTCGTTCGGTGGCTGGATGGGCCTCGGTGACAAGCTGTTCGCCGTTCCCTGGCAATCGTTCAAGTCCGGCGCTGACGAGAAGCTCGTGCTGAACGTCAGCAAGCAGTCACTGGAAAACGCCAAGGGTTTCGACGCCGATCATTACCCGGACATGGCGGACCAGCGCTGGGCCACGGAAACGCACCGGACCTTCGCGGCCAAGCCCTACTGGGAAGACAAGAGCAGCGCCAGCAGCGCCGAACGTGATCGTCGCGATCTGCGCGTCGTCCGCGTCTCCGAGCTCGATGGCAAGACGCTGCTGAATAATCGCTCGGAAAACCTCGGCACGATCAAGGACCTGCTGATCGATCACGGCAATGGCCGTCTGGTCGCGGCGACGTTGGCGCGCGGTGGCGTCATGGGCGTCGGCGCCGATGAGTTCATCGTTCCTTGGGCCAAGATCAACGTATTGCCGGACGGCAAGGATGACTGCAAGCTCGTGACCGACATTTCCGAAGAGCAGTTTTCCGCCGCGCCGAAGATGGTCGCGGAAGGCGAGTATGAGCGCAAGCCGACATACTTCGTGACCGTGTACCGCCACTATCACGTCGACCCGTATTGGGCCGACGTCGAGAAGTCGAAGCCTGAATAACGCCGCGTGCGGACGCATGGGGCGCGGCCCGCCGCCGCGCCCCTCCTTTTTCCGTTACAAGGAGTGAACACCAATGATTGACACAACCAAGTTACGAAAGGAAACGATCAGCAAAGTGCAGGGACTGATCGACATCAATATTGACAGCGACAAGGGGTTTCAGCAGGCCGCCGAAACCATCGAGAGCCCATCCATCGCACACCTGTTCCGGGAAATCGCCGCGACCCGCGCCGGCAACGCCAGTGAATTGAAGGCGATCGTCGGCGGCAGCGGCGGCGAGACGGATCAGGACGGATCGGCATCCGGGACGCTGCGCCGCTGGTGGCTGCAGGCGCGCGGGGCGCTCAACGGCGGCGACGATCATGTCGTCCTGATTGAAGCCGAGCGCGGCGAAGACGCAATCAAGGAGCGCTACGAAGAAGTCCTGAAAGAAACGGGCGGCTCGGCCATTACGCCGGTCTTGAACCGGCAGTACGCACAGGTGAAGGCCCAGCACGACCGCATCCGCGACCTTCGCGACGCGCGCGCCAATTAGCGTGACGCGACAATCCAGGACGAAGGGACGGTCGCCCGCCAAGGTAACTCTGGCGGCGACCGCCTTTATATTGTCAACTCAAGATCGCCTTGCGTACCGTGTCGGACTCCGCCAGAATGGGCTGTGGCGCCACGATGCTTGAAATGAAAATGACCCCTCAGCGATCTCTCCGGCTGCTGCTGGTGGAAGATGACGATGATCACGCGGAGATCCTGATGCGCACGATGGCGCGCAGCGGCGTGGCGCATTCATTGGAACGCGTCTCCGACGGAGAGGCGGCCATGCGCTATGTGCGCCAGCAGGGCGAGTTCGCCGACCGCCCCCGGCCGCATCTTGTCGTGCTGGATTGGAAGCTACCCAGACGCAACGGACACGAAGTGCTGAAGGACCTGAAGAGCGACGCGGACCTGTGCACGATCCCCGTGGTCGTGCTGACGACCTCGGCGGCGGAATCCGACCGGGTGCGGGCATACTCGCTGCACGCCAACAGTTTCATTGTAAAGCCCGCCAATTTCGCGCGCTTTCGGCAAATGGTCGATGACCTGAGCAACTACTGGGCGGTGTGGAGCGCTCCGCCGGATCCACTGCCGAGTGAGCGGATGACGCAATGAACACAACCCTGCGTGTGCTGCTTGTGGAAGACAACGGCGACCACGCCGAGCTGATTCGGCGTCAGTTGACGTTACTCACGGCTCCCCGCGTGCACGTCACCTGGAAACAGACGCTCGAATCCGGGCTCCAGGAGCTGGAAGCGCTTAAGTTCGACGCCGTGTTCCTCGACCTGCGCCTGCCCGACAGCGACCACGAGCAGACCCTCGACCGGGCCGTCGCCGCCGCCCCCGATCTGCCGATCATTGTGCTGACATCGCTGGGCGATGTCGAGAGCGGATCGACCGCCGTGCAGAAGGGCGCGCAGGATTTTCTCGTGAAAACGGCCTGCTCGGCTGACCTGCTGTCGCGCGCCCTGTGCTATTCGATCGAGCGCAAGAAGCTCGACTTGGAGATGCAGCGCTACGCGGATGAACTGGAGCGCAGCAACCGCGAACTGGACCAGTTCGCGCGCATCGTGGCCCACGATCTGAAGTCCCCGCTGGCGGTTGTGCAGATGGACCTGCGCCAGCTCGATGAGAAACTGGGCGCCGATACGGAATCCGCCAAGATCGTGCAGGCCGCGGTGCAATCCATCGAAACCATGTCGGAACTGGTCGACAACCTCCTGCAACTGTCGCGCGTGCGGCACGAACCCCAGCAGTTCTCTCAGGTCGATTGCGAGGAAGTCGTCAACGACGTGCTGACCATGTTGCGCGGGCAGATTGAGGCCGCGGGCGTCCGCGTCACGCGTGATATCCTGCCGACGGTGACCGGCGATGAAACGCGTCTGATGCAGGTGTTTCAGAATCTGATATCCAACGCGATCCGCTACGGCCGCGAGGACCCCGAGATTCACATCTCCGCCGAATTCCTCGACAGCGAGTGGATCTTCAGTGTGGAGGACAACGGCATCGGCATTCCGGAAGATGCGCGTGAGCGCATTTTCGAAATGTTCGAACGCTGCCACCCAGAGAAGGCTGATGGCACCGGCATTGGCCTGGCCATCTGTCGACGTGTAGTCGCAGCGCACGGCGGGCGGATCTGGGTCACCAACAACGCCACCAGCGGTTGCACGTTTTACTTCTCGCTGCCGGCGGCCGCTTCCGCCAAGCCATCCTCCGACCGTCCCGATGCGGCCCTGGCCTGAAGGGGTCCGGTCGCCGATGAATCGTATTTAATCCGCGCTCCAGCAAGCATTCAGGCGTGAACGTCACAATTCTGACATGAATTCGGCGCCGTTTGCCGCTTTGATCTCAGAACAAAGGAGCGTTCGCCATGTTAAGTTGGGCTGTTACATTTCTGGTGATCGCCATTATTGCGGCGATCTTTGGGTTTGGCGGGATCGCGGCCGGCGCAGCTGGCATCGCCAAGATCCTGTTCTTTGTCTTCATCGTGCTGTTTGTCGCCTCACTGATCTTCGGTGCGGTGCGCGGACGCGCCTGAACGCAAACGACAAGACGTATCATTCCAGATGAACCGCCGTGACACGTGTGCGGCGGTTCATCTTCGTTGCGCGAATGCAAAGGAACCCCGCACGATGCGATCTACCCCGCTTCACCTCCTGCTGCTCCTGTGCCTCAGCCTCAGCGCGTTCGCCCAGGACGAGATCCAATCCGAGTCAACCGCCCGCGACAACGGAGAAGCGATCGCCGCGCCCACCCAGACCGTCGAGGTCAAGGTCGTCACGCGCGATGCGGAGATTCGTCAGCGCCTGACCGAGATTCTCGAGGCCACCCAGCGGTTCCGTCAGATCGCGGTGCGCGTCGAGAACGGCGTCGTGTTTCTGGAGGGTATGACCGACCTGGCCGACCATCGGCAATGGGCCCGCGAGCTCGCCAGCAAGACCAAGGATGTCGTCGCCGTCGTGAACAACATCCAGGTCGAAGAGGGGCCGATCTTTGATCTGACCCCCGCTCGGCGCGAGGTCAGCGCGTTGTGGCGACAGATCGTCCAGTCGCTGCCGCTGATCCTGATCGGCCTGGCGCTACTCGCCGTTACGCTGCTCGTGTCGCGGACCATCTCCGCCGCGATGAGCCGTGTGCTGACCCGCGGTGTCAAGAGCGAGATCCTGCGCGGTGTCGTTGAAAAGGCAGTGCTCCTGTTCGTTGTTCTGATCGGGGCGTATGTGTTTCTGCGGATCTCCGGCCTGACACAGATCGCGGTGACTGTTGTGGGCGGAACAGGCGTGGCGGGCATCGTGCTCGGCTTCGCCTTTCGCGACATCGCCGAGAATTTTCTGGCCAGCGTGCTGATCAGCCTGCAGCGACCCTTTCGCGTCGGTGATACGATCGAAATCGACGGCAATCTCGGCATCGTGCAGAAGGTTACCACCCGCGGCACGATCCTGATGGACTATGAGGGCAACCACATTCAGTTGTCCAACGCGCTGGTTTACAAGAGCACGATCCGAAATCTGACCGCCAATCCGAAGATTCGCTCCGACTTCGTGGTGGGTATCGGCTATGACGCGAGCATCGCCACTGCCCAGGAAGTCGCGCTGCGCGTTTGCGCGGATCACCCGGCGGTGATCGATGATCCCGAACCGCTGGCGCTGGTCGAGTCTCTCGGCGCCGCGACAATCACGATGCGCGTCTACTTCTGGATCAACGGCAAAACACACAGCATTCTGAAGGTGCGCTCGGCGATCATCCGCCTGACCGTGCGACAGTTGGAAGCCGGCGGCGTCTCGATGCCGGACGAGGCCCGCGAGGTCGTGTTTCCAAACGGCGTCCCGGTGCGCATGATCGAGTCAATGACCGCCGATACCCCCGCGCCCGCGCAACAGCCGCGAAAACCCGTGGACCGCCGCGAAGAGGATGACGCCGCCACCCCCGCCGAGGGCGACCTCAGCAACGAATCCGCCGACATTCAACGTCAGGCGGACGCGTCGCGATCGCCCGAGGAGGGCCAGGATATTCTCGGCGAAGCGCCGCACACTCCCGCGACAAAAAAGGAGGGGCCGCGATGATCAACACCATCGCGACCCCGGTGGAAGGAGGAGAGGCAGGTTAGTTCGAGACGCTGCTGGTCACGTCGAAGTCAACAAGCAGCGCCGAGTGATCAAACGTAAACGTAACGGTCTGGCCGCAATCAAAATCGCCGTCCATGCGGACCACGTCGCTATCGGTCTGCGGCCCGACATCACCCACGACCAGCAGGTCGGCGTCCTCGATCACGATCGAGCCGAGCTGACCGCATGACCGGCTGAACGAGCGGACTTCGCCGGCCGGAACCGTAAACGTCAGCTTGGTTCCGTTGTTGACCAGATCATCCTTGGAGTCCGCGTCGTCGCCGGAGTAAGCGACCGTCACTTCGACATCGAGGTCCCCGTTATTAACCAGCCGCACAGCCACATCATTCAAGCCGGGAACGAAAATCAGGCCGCAGCCGGTCAGGCCCAAAAAGATGGGCAACGCGGCGATCACAATGCGCTTCATGCGTGTTCCTTTCGAAAAAAGGCGAGTGACGCCGACGGGCTCCCCAACGCGTCGACGCACCCGCAACGCGGTCGTTTACCAACCACACCGGGAATAATGGCAGACGTCGCTGACGCCCGTTTCTCTAAGAGATGAAATCGCCGTCAGGCCGGCGCCGCGGCGCCTTGGGCGCCTTCAGCGGCCTCTGGCGCGGGCGGCGCGTCCGTGGCGAGCGCTGCGGCATAGCTCGGAATTGAACGCACGCGGCTCACCAGTTCCGCCAGCGTGCCGACCGTCTGGACCTTCGCGTCGAAATTCCACCGCGGCGAGCGGCTGTCCGGCGTCGACATGATCGCGAGGACGGCGAGCTTGGTGGAGTGGGCTTCGGCCAGCCGGCGCAGCAGCAGGCGAAAGCGCGTCGGCCGGGCCGGCTCAATCGCCGCCATCACCAGCAGCGGTGAATCAGACTCCTGCAGGCGACTTGCGACTTCGTTGGAGAGGCGCGCCCCGCTTAGCGTCTCGATCCTGGCGTGCGGCGCCCCGACCATGATCAGCGTTGGCAGCAACTCGTCAAACGAGCCCTGCCCCAGCACCAGAATGACCTGGGCCGCTTCATCCTCGTCGGTCTCACCGTTGGGCGCGGGCAGCAGCGCGGTCAGCAGCTGGTTCACGTGCTTCTTCGCAAAATCGATCCGCTCGGCGTCAACAAGACCCATCTGCCGATCGAGTTCAAGTTGCGCCAGCGCCGGAACAACCACCTGGTCACAGGCGTCAACCGGCTTGTGCGACTCGACGAAGGCGTTGAATACGCGCGTCGCCTCGCCGCCGTCGCGCGCCAATAACCGCTGGTAGAAACGCACCTGCGGCGATAGCACCGGATTGTCGCCGAGCAGAATATAGAACGCCTCGAATGCCGGCACGTGCTTGCCCAGCACAATCAAACACACCGTCAGCGGCGTCGCCAGCAACAGCCCGATCGCGCCCCACAACCATGTCCAGAACAGGAACGCGAACACGAGCGCCGTCGGCGAAACACCCGTGCGCGAGCCGTACAACCACGGCTCCAGCAGGTTCGCGCTGAGCACATCAACGGCCAGAATCCAGCCGAGAATCGCGACCGGCTCCCACCAACCGTCGAAGATCGCGAGCGCCTGCGCAATCGGAAAGAAAGCGGCCGTCAGCGCGCCAACGTAGGGGATGAATCGCAGCAACCCCGCCAGCAGGCCCCACAGCGCCGCATTGGGCAAGCCAATCAGGTAAAGTCCGCCGCCGATGAGGATGGCGATAATGGAATTGGCCGCCGCCATCGCGACGATGTAGCGCATCACCCGCCGTGCGCTGTCCTCCAGGGCCGTCGTTGTAACATGAATGCGCGCCTGGCCACAGACCCGGATGACGCGATCGCGGAGGTCTTCGCGGTAAATCAGAAAGAAGATCACAAACAGGAACGCCGCGCCGGCCGTCGCCGCCGGGAACATCAGCGGGTTCAGCACCTCCTGCGCGGCCTTGGCCATGTTGGGCGCCCGATCGACCACCTCAACCTGCAACGGCGCGGGCTCTTTCACCGGTCCGGGTTGCGCCGCGGGGCCGACCGCGGCCGCCTCATCCTCCGCCACCCCCTCCTCCACTTCCTTGTTGATCGCCTCGATCGTCTCCTGGATCGACCCCGTAAAACCCAACAGGGCGCCACGGACCGACTTCGCTTTCTCCGCGACGCGCGCTCGATAGCGGCTGAAATCCGACGCGACAACGCCCGCTTGCCCCACCACCACCCATCCGATCGCGAACACCACCGCCGCCGCGCCCGCGACAGTGAGCGACACGGCGAATACGCGGCCAAACCGGATGCGCTCAAACCCGCGCACGATCGGCGACAGCAAAAAACTCAGGAACGCGGCCAGCGCAAGCGGGATAATCAACTCGCGGCCGAGGTATAGGGCCGCGATCGCCATCAACAGATGGGCGAAACGAAACGACACGGGTTGGCGCGGTTCAGTCCCCGAAATTTCCGGCATTGGCGCCCGGCTCGCTTAACTCAATGGTTTCCGCCTGAATCGGAGGCGGCGCCGTGACGCGACCGACGATCGCGCTGATCATGATACCGCGCGCGACGCGGCCCACTTCGGAAAGCCACGAGGCCCGCGCGGTCGTTCGGGCGCCGGCCGCATCCACCGGCGCAGATGACCGCAACCACCGCGCCAGCCGGGCCGTCGCCAGCGCGGCGACGCCGCCGGCAACGACGCTCGTCAGCACCGGATGCGTCCGCAACAATCTGCGCGGATTGGCGGCGGCGCCGAGACGGTCGAGTCCGCGCGCGAAATCGATCTTGGCCTCCGCGGCCTGCATGCGAAGGAACTCGCGTTCGCTCCGCGGCGCCGACGTGATCCGCGCGGCCGGTTCAATCTGCTGATTTTCGAAGGGCATATTCTTGTACTTTCCGGCGCAACCGGCGCCGATCATAGGCCTGCAGAAGCATGGTTACGGTGGCGACCAGCGCGCCCAGCACAAGCACCCCCGCCGCAAGCTGCCCCGCCCAGGCGCGATCCCCGAACAAGGCCGCAAACCCGCCCGAAGCCCCGCGCACGATGAAGATCCCCGCCGCGACAGCCATCGCGACAAAGACGATCAATACCGCGAATCCAAGGACGATGGACAGCAATATCGCGCGCACTTTCACCTGCGCGCGGTCACCCGCTAGGCGAATGATGCGGCTCAGGCGGCGCGGCAGCGCGCCGATCTCCTCCAGAATCACCTGAAGTGGATCGGCCCCCTGACCGTTGGCCCCGGCGCCCGGCGTCGAGCGCGCTGGCTCCTCAACCGGCCTTTGAATGCGCGGATCGCTCATGGCGCTGCCCTACCGCCGCAGGATCAGCGTCAGCAGCGCGCCCGCGCCCGCCGCGATCAGCAGCGACTTCATCGGCGCGTCCTTCACATAGTTGCGAATCGGATCGAGTTGATCGGTTGCGAGAGCGCCGGCGGTCGTCGCCAATGCGCTGATCTCCGCCCCCACGGCGGCGGTATGTTCGCGCAGTTCCTCGATACGACTGGAATGGTCGCCCTTCGTGTCGGTCGCGGCATTCCCCGACGGGTTCGATGTTCTGGACTGATTCGACGACGAGCCCTGTTGCGATTGAGTCGTAGGCATTTTCGACGCCTCCTTGTGCTTGGCGGAACTTGTAACGATTCAACCGCTATTCTGGCGCTCGCTGCTGTAATCGCGGTAACAGGCCCGTAAAATCGCGCTCAGGCGCCTCAAGTCTTTTGATCAGAGTCGGTTACGCCTTTCGGCAGCGCCAGCCAGAACGTCGCGCCCTGCCCCGGAACGGACTCCAGCCACACGCGACCGCCATGCCGCGAAACGACGCGGGCGACCAGCGCGAGGCCGATTCCGGTCCCGCTACTGGACCCATCCAGTCGCTCGAACAGCCGGAAAATCCGCTCATGATGCTGCGCCGGAATCCCGGGGCCGTTGTCGCGGATGAAAATGCGATGCTCATCATCGGCCGCTTCCGCCCCGATGACGACCCGCGCCTCGCCCGCTTTCGGAGCGCCATACTTCACCGCGTTCCCGATCAGATTCTCAAATACCTGCCGCAATCGATCGACATCACCCTTCACGACCGGAAGCGGCTGAATGTCGAACGCCGGGCGTTCATCCGGGTCAATCGCTTCCACGACGTCAGCGATCAGCGGGTTGAGCTCAACATCGACATGCTTGTACTCCAGCCGGCCGACGCGACTGAACCGCAACAGATCTTCGATCAGACTCGTCATCCGCCGCGCGGCCTGATCGATGCGGCGCATCGCGCTGCGCGCATCCTCCGACGCCCCATCCGGCAGCTCCTCCTCCAGGATTCCGAGGAAGCCCTGAATCGTGACCAGCGGCGATTTCAGATCGTGCGACACCGTATAGGTGAATAGCTCCATTTCCTCGTTCTGTTCCCACAGCTGTTTGTTGGCGGCCTCCAGCTCAGCGGTCGCCCGCACGCGATCCGAAACATCGCGTTCGATCGTCGAAACGCCGGTGATCCGGTCGTGCCGGTCGCGGATCGTCGCCAGCGATACGGATACGTTGATAATGCGACCGTCTTTGCGCTTGCGCTCCGATTCAACATCCCAAACCGCGCCGCTCTCAAACGCCAGCTTCTGATACGCGTCGACCTCATCCAACCGGTCCTGCGGAACGATCGTCGCCATGGACATGCCGATGATCTCCTCCGCCCGGTAGCCATACATGCGTTCCGCGCCGTCGTTCCAACTCAGCACGCGGCGATCCAGCGACTGCGTCACGATCGCGTCCGGCGAGGAAGCCACAATCGCCGCCAGCCGAGCGCTCGTTTCCGCCGCTTTGATCCGCGACGTCTGATCCATGAGTGTTCCGGTCAGGCCGGTGACCGCCCCGGAGCTGTCGCGTATCAGCGCGCCATTGGCTGAAATCCAGTGCGTTGAGCCGTCGGGCCAGATGACGCGATACTCGGCCGCATAATCGCGCTCCTCTTCACGGACCTGGCGAATCTCTTCCAGCAGCAGAACCAGGTCGTCGGCCTGAATGCGATCAAAGAAAAACTGGACCGATGACGTCGTGGCCGTCGGCGGAAGCCCGAACAATCGACAAGCCTGCGAATCGAGCGTCGCCAGGTCAGTCGTGAAGTCCCAATGCCACGTTCCAAGCCCACCCGCCGCCAGCGCCGCCGCCAGCCGACCCTCGGTGATCCGCAGTTTCTCCGCGGCTTCCATGCGTCCGCGCTTCACGGTCTCCAGTTCTTCGGCCATGTCGCGCAGCGGGGGCATCGACAGGACCTTCGGCGCGGCGTAGAACAGCGCGAACACCGTCGATACCGACGCAAGCGCCGTGATCACCTTCGTGATCGCCTGCAGCCGGTAGATCGGCGTGTAAAAAATGATCGCCTCGTTCAGGTGGGTCAGTCCGCACGCCAGAATGAAAATCACGAACAGCCACATGATGCGCGGAAACGGCAGATTCGAGCGCCGCCAGATGATCCAGCCCAGCACAATCGGAATCGCGGTATACGAAAGCCAGATCAGCAGGTCCGACACGATGTGCACATAGCCGTGCGCGGGGGCCCACATGCCACACTCCCAGCGCTTGGGAAAGCCGGTAATGTCGAAGGCCCATTCAAAAATGTTGCTCATAACGTCGATGTTCTACATCAAGACTCCGCATTAACCCACTGTCATCCCGAATTCAGGTGGAACCGAGCCGCGGCGGTCGCTGGTTCGCCGGCGCAATCGCACGACGCGCGGAAATGGTCAGATATGGGCGGACACGGGGATCGGCGCCCCGCCCGGCCGACGGCGCACGCGCAATAGCCGCTGTCACGCGCGTGGTCGCCAGGCCGGCGCCGCGTTTCGGAGCGAAGATCGGCGAACCGCCTGCCGCGCCAGGTTTCGCGGCGATTACTTCCGCCGCGCGTGCCACGCCTCCAGCGCGAGCGGCCGGACCTCGGCCGTCCAGAGCGCATAGCCTTTCGCGTTCAGGTGCAGCCCGTCATCCATGAAGATCGCCGGATTCGGCGCCCCCGCCGGCGTGAGCGTCGGGGATACGGTATCGATGTACGTCGCGCCGGGCGTCCGCTCACAATACGCGCGCACCATCTCGTTCGCCCGCGCCATCGCCGGCCAGTTCCCCCATCGCGCCAGGCTCGGCTTGATCGGAATATAGAACACCGCAATCCCCGGCCAGTCCGCCCGCGCCCGCCGATCAAACGCGATAAACCCGTCGGCGGCGGCCCGCGCATCCGTGTTGTCCGTCCCGAGGTCGTTGTCGCCGCAGTAGTAAACGATGGCGCTGGGCGCATACGGCCGCACAATCCGGTCATACACCGCCAACACCTCGCGCGTCTTCGAACCCCCGAAGCCGCGGTTCAGCACCGTCATCGGGCGCATGTCATCCGCCAGCGTCTTCCACATCCGAATGCTCGAACTGCCGACAAACAGCACCGCCCCCGGCGCCGGCGGCGACCGCCGATCCGCCTCCTCATACGCCCGAATCTCCCGCTCATACCACGGATCGACCGGCGCTTGTTCCCCAATCGCAGCCGCCCGCGGCGCGCCGCCCCCGCCTGTCGCCGGCCGGCGTTCCTGTTTCGTTGACTGACAGCCGGCCGCGGCCAGCAGGAGCATTACGATCGCGACTGTGGTTGGTTGGATTCGCATGGCGGCAGTGTACCGCGCTGGCGCGTCGGCGCGAGGAAATGAGCGCATTAACGATGCTTACCAGATTCCCGTCCCGCAGCCTAGTTACAATGGACACCGCGCATACGAACCAGCACGTTCATACTCACGTTCGCCCGTACCTGCCCGTCACTCGGGTCCGTCAGCGTCACCCGGAACAGCCCCATGCGATTGTCGACAGTGGCCGGCGCGACGAACAGGAACATGCCAATGTTGTTCAGCCGGTGCGTCTGACTCGCCGCGTCCCACGGGTATTGCAGGCCGAAATTGAAGCCGCCGACATCCGCCTGCTCACCTTCCATCCGCAGCGAGACGCGCGTGGTGATCACGTAACTGCCGTTTTGCGGCGTGCCGTTGCTGAAGCCCGTGCCGACAACGTTGAACACTGCGTCACCAAACCCCGCCAGGCTGCAAGTTGCCCATAACGTCCCACCTTCTGTCAGGTGATACACCGACGCGGGATCATTCGGGTCCGCAAGCACATATACCGCCACGCCAAGGTCGCAGCGGTTCATCACGCCGTCGCCATCCAGATCGGGACCATCGTCGTCAAAGCCCGGACACTGATCGCAACCGTCCGGAGTTTCGTCGCCGTCGGTGTCAGCAAGGTTGTCACCATTAGGGCAAGCGTCACAGGCATCCGGTATGCCGTCACCGTCCGCGTCAAGCGCGTCATCCCCACCGGCGCAGATATCGCAACCGTTGGGAACACCATCGCTGTCGTCATCATCCGAGTCCGACGCGTTCGGGCATCGATCGCAGGCGTCTGGAACGCCGTCGCCGTCTCCATCAAGGCGATCGTCAAATCCGGGGCACTGGTCGATGGGATCGCCAACGCCGTCGTTATCCGCGTCACAGAACTGCCCCCAGCGCGACAGCAATAGGGCCAAGTCGGCGAGGTCGATGCTGAGGTCGGGCTGCAGGTCGGCATCCAAGTGTTCGAGCACATCAGGATAGCCAATAGCGTAGACCGCCAGCAGGGCGGCGAGGTCATCGAGTGCGACTCGACCGTCGGATGTCACATCGGCGGGGCACTCTCCGCCGCATACGAAGGGGTGATCACAACTGACGCCGCCAGCGGTCCAAACAAAGCCGCCAGTAATGCACTGCTGCTCTGTCAGGACCAAACACGACCCGTTCTCGAAGCAGCACGCCCCCGTCGGCGTAGGACAAGCCGCACACGTTGATGAACCGCCGAGGAAGCTGCCGCCAAGCGATGCGCAATCGTCCGAGCTGACGTTGGGTTCACATTCTCCCGTTGGGAGGCAACAGGCGCCGACTGGGAAGCAAACATAGCCTGCACAGGCGCGACCCGCAGGGCCAGCGATTCCGCCGACCTCCGCGCATTGGCTTGGCGTGAGGTCGATACAACCACCCGTCGAAGGAAAGCAACACGGTCGTGTCTGGGCGTTAGCCAATTCCGCCAGTGACAACAGACCCAATAGCAGTCCGACGATCCGCATGCGAACTCCAATCGGTCAATACATCCAAGAACTCGCCCATTCACACTAAGGGCAATTGTCCCCGAAGGCCCCCAATAACCCCGCCAAGTCGCTGAGATCGACCGTTGCGCTGAAGTCGAGATCGGCTGCGGGATTCCATTCCGGATCGCCGACATGAGCGCCGAACGCGGCGAGCATTCCGGCCAGATCATCGAGGCCGACAAGCTGATCGCCGGTCACGTCGCCGGGGCAGTAATGCTCCGTTCCGTATTCGACAACGTAGCCCCAAGGATCATCGCCGGGATTCCAGTTTCGAAGGCAACCGGCCGGATGCAACGCGACGCGATTGCGCGACGGGTCTGACAGCGGGAACGTCTCACACCAGAAATCGAACGCGAACGGCTCGCCCGTTATCCAACGCCATCCGATCGTCGGGCCGGACGCGCCGGGCTCCTGTGCCCCACCCAACCAAACGCTCTGAGTCGCGCGCGGCCAGTGATTCAACGCGACGCGAACAACGAAATGCCACTCTTCGAACGAAGTAATGGTCGCAAGATGACCGTTATGGGCGACGGCGCCCTCGATCGCCTCTTCCCAAGTCAGACCGCCGGGAATGTTGACGACTTCATACTCGTGACCGTTGCCACCATCCGCGCTGCGCCACTCGAAGCGCGTCGGTAATGGTGCGGGTTGGCGTTCGATGATCGCCGCCGAGACTTCGGAGCGGCTCCCGTCAATCCACTCTCCGTTGGTTTGCATAATCGCGACGTCGCCAACGGCGTCAGGTTCGCTTTGCCCCCAACGTTTAAAGCCCTCAAGCGGCGGACCTAGGTCCCATCCCCACCCGTAGCCCGGCTCCTCTTCAAACGTGTCAAACAACGAGACCTGCATCAAACCGATAAACGCGGGGCCGTGGGGAGCCGTGAACGTTCCTGCGAGCCACTCGTTTTCGGCAGCGTCATCGACGATGACAAGATAGCCGCCAACGCTGTGCGCTAGATCACGCGCCCCTTGCCACGAAATCGCAAACGCGGCCATGCGATACTCGTGGCCGTTATGGCTAATCCACTCGGTTTGCCACACGCCGGCGCGGATACCACCGGCGGAGCCGACAAGCAACACTGCTAACATCATGCTTCGCAATTTTGGCCCCTATCGAAACGCGCCGGAACTTGCGCCCCGGGATTCAATAGGACCATGATAGCGAATGGGCCCAATCGGCGGCTGCCGACGTTGGACAATTTCCGCCGATGATCGCCAAGAAATGCCGCCACGCCGTCAAGAATCAGCGAAACAGACAGCCGGCCGGCCGCCAGTCCCGCGTGCGACGAGCATCACAATCAGGAAACTGGGCGATACAGGACTCGAACCTGTGACATCTTGCGTGTAAAGCAAGCGGGCGACAATTCTAAGCAGTTTCAGAATAGCGACTTAGCGAACACTGCTAACATCGGTTGCACCGACGGTTGCACCGCGCCGACGGATTCGGGCGGTTTCGGGGCGGTTTCAGGCGGCAATCCGAAGCCGGGCGCTGGCGCCGGCGCGACGGCGGGCGGGAGCGCGACGGGGACCGGATTCGCCGACGCGATCGCCGCGATCATGCGGCTGCCGCTGAGCGATGACGAGAAGGCCGAGGCCGTGCGGCGGTTGCTGGCGGCGGGCAACGCGAAGGGGACGGGATGAGCGCGATCACGAACGCGACGACGACCGATCAGCCGCGGCTGACGAACACCGACGGGGCCCAGCCGGGCGTCACCGAAACCCCGCCCCTTCCGGGCGATGATGCGCCGTTGAAACTACCTGGCGAGCGGGACGACGGGGACGCGACGCCGACGGGCGGGCATGAGCGCAGGACGGCGCAGATCGGCGGGCATGGGGCGAAACTGCCCCACCTGCGCGAAGCCGCGATCGCGGCCCTGATCGCCGAGCCGACGGTTGAAGCCGCCGCGCTGGCGGCCGGCGTCGCGGACTCGACGCTGCGGCGCTGGTTGCAGGACCCTGACTTTCGCCGGGATTACGACGCGGCCCGGCGGCGGACGCTCGACGCGGCGCTGCGCGAATTGCAAGCCGGCATGACCGCCGCGACGCGGACACTGGTCGCGATCATGGGCGACGACGGCAAGCCGCCGGCGGCGCGCGTGACGGCGGCGCGGACGATCATCGACGCGGCCTTCCGCGGGACGGAACTGCTCGACGTGCTGGACCGCCTGGACAAAATGGAAACGACGCTCGAAGCCGCCGCGGCGAGTCGGGCCGCCGGGCAACTCAACCCGGAGTCGGAACGCCGGGCGCAACGCCTGATCGCACTCGTGAAGGGCGACGCCGAGCCGGACGCGTAGCGCCCCCCCGGGGGGGCATGGTCGCCGGTACCATCGGGGGTGGGGGCCGCGCGTGCTTGTAGCGGCTTCCGACGGCAGCCCGGAGATAGTAGAATTCGGTGATGTCATCGGCGACGACCCTGTTCTACCATTGCCATGAATCGGCGGAATCTGACCGCGACTTTCTCAGGTCATCTCTCGACGAGTTCCTCGCTCGACTACGGGAGCAGACTCAAGTTGACGCGACGTTACAGGAACTCGACGCGTCCTTGGCGGCGGAAGTGGTTCGCGTTTTGAGCATCGACCCGCGAACGGCGGACGCGGAGATCGGGGAACAATCGAGGATATTCGCACTGCAACAAGCGACCGAGAAGCTCAAAGGAGCACTCGCCGACCGAGGGTTTGTTCGAGTGCTCTTCTACTGTGACCCAGAATCACAATTGGCACGGTCATTTCGTGCTGAGAACCGCGACTGGGGCACTGCGTTTCTTGGGCTGGCGATCGTTTACAAGCGGGATGCCCGCGCAGTCCTATGGCACGAGACTCTTCACACATTCGGCGCAATAGACTGCTATGATCCGTTGAACCCCGAGAAAAAGACCTGCGACGACGTTAACTGCTTGATGGTTTGGGAGCCCAACGATTCCATTATCGCCCGAACCCCATTTATCTGTCAGCGGAACAAGGAACAAGTAGCGACCGGCGGTCAGATCGGCGAATTCGGCTTCTCCGACTGAGCGGGCTAGCCGTTCTCCGTCGACAATTCCGCCTGCTTGAGCACTAACTGCGTCGCGTCCTCGGACAGGTCCGGCGGATAGCCGAACTTCGCCAGCAGGCGGCGGACGCTGCGGCGCAGGCCGGCCCGGACGGATTCGCGCTGCGTCCAGTCCAGCTTCGGCATCTTCTTGACCATCTCGGCCAGTTCGCGGGCCATCAGGCGCAGCGTGTCCATCTTCATGATTTCCTTCGCCGAGCCGTTCTCGGCCAGCGCGTCGTAGAAGGCTGTTTCCTCGTCGCTGAGCCCCAACTCCGCCCCGTGCTTGCGGGCCTCGCGGAGGTGCTGGGCCAAGTCGAGCAGCCGGGTAATCATCTCCGCGGTGGTGATGGCCTTGTTCGTATAGCGCAGCAGCGCATCCTCGAGCGCTTCGCGGAATTTTCGGCTCTGCACGAGATTGGTGCGCTCGGTGATGCGAATCTGGTCCGACAACAGCTTCCGCAGCGTCTCGAGCGCGATGTTCTTCTGCTCGAGCGCCGCGACGCGCTGCAGAAACTCGTCGCTGAGGATGTCGAGCCGGGCCTCGTCGAGGCCGGCGGCCGCGAACAGATCAATCACTTCCCCGGCGTCCACCGACCCGCCAATCACCTGCCGAACCGCCGCATCGACATCGCGCTGTCGCCCGCGCGTCCCGAAGTCGCCCTCATCCGCCAGCCGCTTGCGGATCATCGCCGCGACACGCTGGAAAAACGCCAAGCGCGGCGCGATTTCCTCGGTCTCCGGGCGCGGCACGGCCAGCGCGAACGCCGCCGACAATTCCTTCACCAGCTTCCGCAGGCGCTTCCACCCGTCCGGCTGGCCGAGCGCGTGATTGGCCGCGTTGGCATAGACGCCGAGCACCGCCTCGGGCGGAGCCGTCAGCGCCGCCGCGTAGTCGCAGCCGTGAAAGAAGCCCTCCAGCTTCTCGAAGGCCGACAACATCGCCGGCACGGCTTCATCCTGCACCTGCTTGACCGCCGCGCCGGTCCCGCCGGCCTGGGTATACGTCGCGAGCGCATCCGCGAGCTGATCGGCCAGCCCCAGCAGGTCGACAATCAGGCCGCCCGGCTTGTCGCCATAAACGCGGTTCACGCGGGCGATGGCCTGCATCAGATTGTGCCCGGCCAGCGGCTTGTCGAGGTACATCGTGTGGGCCGGCGGACAATCAAAACCGGTCAGCCACATATCGCACACAATCACCAGCCGGAAATCTTCCTCGGGATGCTTGAAGCGCTCCGCCAGTCGCTTGCGGGCGGCCTTGGTCCGCGTGTGGCTGCGCAGCGGTTCCGGATCGGCGGCGTTTCCGGTCATCACGACCTTCATCAGGCCGCGCTCGTCGTCGTCAGCGTGCCACTGCGGACGCAGCGCGCGGATCGCCTCGTACAACCGCGCGGCGATGTCGCGGCTCATCGTGACGATCATCGCCTTGCCCTCCATCGCGGCGCGGCGTTTTTCCCAGTGGTCGACGATGAACGCCGCCAAGCGCTCGACACGCTCCGGCGCGCCGACCAGCGTCTCCAGCGGCACGCGAATCGCGTCGGGAATTTCCTCGCCGTCCTCGTCGAGCCGCTTGACCTGATCCAGCGCCGCCTCGGCCGCGGCCACGCCGGCGGCGTCCACCGTCAGCTTGACGATCCGCGACTCGTAATAGAGCGGCTTGGTCGCCCCATCCTCGACCGCCTGGCGAATGTCGTAGACATCCGCATACTCGCCGAACACGTGAATCGTATTCTTGTCGTCGCGCTCGAGCGGCGTGCCCGTGAAACCGACGAATGTCGCGTTCGGCAACGCATCGCGCATCCAGCGCGCCCCGCCATCGACGAAGCCGTACTGGCTGCGGTGGGCTTCATCGGCCATCACGACGACGTTGGCCCGTTGTGATATCGGCTCGCCCGATTCGGTGAACTTGTGAATCGTCGTAAACACGACGCCGCCGGCGGCGCGGTCGAGCAGTTCCTTAAGATGCTCGCGGCTGTCGGCCTGCACCGGGGCCTGGCGCAGCAACCCGCGGCCCATCGCGAACGTGTTGAAAAGCTGATCGTCGAGGTCGTTGCGATCTGTGACCATGACGATCGTCGGATTGGCCAGCGCCGGCTCGCGGATCAACGCCCCCGCCAGCATCAGCATTGTGAGCGACTTGCCCGAGCCCTGCGTATGCCAGATGACGCCGCCGCGCCCGTCGTGGGGGCCCGGGCCGGCGGCCGCGGGCGGCTTCAGCGCGGCGATGACAGTGGCGCGGGCCTTGCGAACGGCGCGGAACTGGTGATAGCCGGCGATCTTCTTGGCGATGTCGCCGCGCTCATCTTCCTCGAAGGCGACGCAGGTCCGCAGATAATCGAGCAGCGCGGCGGGCTCGAACAGGCCGCGGATCAGGGCTTCGAGCGTCGGCTGGCCACCGCCGGCGGGGCGCCACGGCATGAAGCGGCTGCGGCCGCTGGTGATCGATCCGATGCGCGTCAGCAAACCATCGGAGGCGACGAGCAGCAGATTGGACGCGAGCAGGTCGGGCGCGGTCCGCTTGTAGCGGTCGAGCTGGTCGATGGCGACGCCGAGGTCGGCGGCCGGGTTGGCCGGGTCTTTCAGTTCGATGACGGCGATCGGCAGGCCGTTCAGAAACACCGTCAGATCAGGGCGAATCGTCTTTCCGCTGGGGCCGGTGACGGTGAGTTGTCGCACGACGAGCAGGTCGTTGTTGCGGGGATTGTCAAAGTCGACCAGCTTGGCCCGCCCGCCGCGCGTCTCGCCGGTCTGGGCGTCGCGATACTCGACCTCGACGCCGTCGACCAGCAGGTTGTGCAGCCAGCGGTTGTTCTGGACGAGGGTGGGGTGCGGGGGGCTGGCGAGCGTGCGGACGACGCTCTCGATCGTTTCACGCGGGAGATCGGGGTTGAGGGGCGCTACCGCTTTGGCCAGATGATCGCGCAGAAGCGGCGTCTCGCCGGGGTGGCGCATGGCCAAGTCTGCCGAGTCCTCGTGGCCAAAATCCACCCCCCGAAAGTGGGCGAGAGCCAAGTCCTCGATGTCTCGTTCGGTCATTGGATGCCGCCAACTGATGGTCTGATAACCTAGCGGAGCTCGTTCAAAAAATTCTTATAGCCGCGCGGAATCACCCTTCACGGGCGGCCATGTTGTCGATCGCGCATGGAGGACAAGCCGATTTGTCGATCACAAGTCGGCATCCCGTGAACGACAAGCCGACTTGTCGTTCACATGCGCCGCTCAAACGACCGCCCTCCCCTCGGCAATATTCAGTAGCTCGGCGAAGGCGAGGATCGCCGGGCGGCGCCCGCTGGCGGCCCGAATCTCCCTCAGCATGCCCGCTTGCCGGACCTCCCGCAGAATCCGACTAGCGGTGGGGACGGGGATGCCCGAGGTCTTCGCCAAGTCGGACGCCCGAAAGACAGGCCGCTCGAAGAACCAGTCCAAGGCCCGGACGGCGAACTGCGAGTGGGTCAACTCCGCGATCCAGTCCTTTTTCTCCCGGTACAGGTTGAGGATCTCTCGGGCTTTGCGCTCGTTCGACTCGGCCTGCTTCACGATCGCGCGAAGAAAGAACGCGCACCACCCGGTCCAGTCTTCGTCGCGCGAGACCGCCAGCAGCCGATCATAGTACTCGTCCCGGTTCGCTTCGAGGTACGCGCTGATATAGAAGTGCGGCCCGCTGAGCAGGCCCTTGTCCACCAGGAACAGCGGCACGAGCAGACGCCCGAGCCGGCCGTTGCCGTCGAGGAACGGGTGGATCGCCTCGAACTCGACATGCAGCACGGCGAGCTGCACCAACCGATCCGGAGCGTCGGCGTGCAGGTAGCGCTCCCACGCCGACATCAGTTCGGGAATGTCGCCTGCGCCGGGCGGCACGAACCGGGCTTGGTCCTGCTCACAGCCGGGCTTACCGATCCAGTTCGGGATGCGGCGGTACTCGCCCGGGGTCTTGTTCTCGCCGCGGACACCCTGCATCAGCACGCGGTGGGCGTTGCGGATCAGACGCTGGGAGAGCGGGATCTGCTTCCTCCCGGCGACTGCCTCGCGCAGCGCGGCGCGGTATTGCAGCACCTCTTGGATGTCGTCGCGCTTCTCGCCGGTGGCCGCTTCCTCCGACGCTTCGAACTCCAGCACCTCGCCGAAGGTCGCCTGCGTGCCCTCGATCTTGCTGGACAGCACCGCCTCCTGCGTGGTCAGGGGCGAGAGCAGCACTTGGGCGTTGGGCACGGCGTGCAGCACGCCCTCGTAGCGCGCGACGGCCGCGCTTGCCGGGCCGATCAGGGGTACCAGCCGCTCGTAGTCGAGCGAGGCGGGCGGGAACTTGCCTGTGTGGTAGCGCACAGGGGGCATCACCCAACCCCCTCGGCAATGGCTTGGGCGTCGGCCACGCGGACTTGGCCGGAGAGGAGCTTCGGCAGCAAGTAGTCACGCATAGCCGCGAGCTTGCGGGCCTCGAAGATACCTGAGCGAATGAGATCGCACATCGGGCCAACGATAGCAGTGAGCGCCGCCCCCAGCGCCGGCGGTGGCATCGCGATCTGATACGCGGCCATATCGTTCCAGTTCGTGCGGGGCATCTTGGTGCCGCTCGAACAAGCGGCGGTGTGCGCGACAAACTCATCGCCTGAGGCGTGGCCCAGTACGATCGAGCGCCATTCGTCCGTCCTCGGTTCCATAACGACAATATCTGTTGAGCAGACCCCGTCGATCGGCGCGATTCCGACCTTGTGGAAATAGGGTCGAAGTTTGCCGAACAGGATCTGCCCCGTCGAGAAGCGGGCCTTCCCGCTTGTGACTTTGCCCGCGTGTTCCCATTCGGTCAGCGCGATGCAACGTCGCGGCATGTGTTCCAGCCCGATGTACGGCGTCTCGGGGTCGATCTCCGAGGGGCGGACACCTTCTCTGTGTTGCCGGGCGATATCACCAAGCGTGCCAGGCTCCCACCCCTGCGGGACCGGGCCGAGTTCGGAGTCTTCGAAATCGGTCGGCAGTGTGTCGAAGACCGCCTGCGGCATGGACGGGAAGGCGGTCGCGCCGGCGGCTTTGGCCTTGACCGGCTCGAAATCCACAAACCACGCCTTGAAGATCGCCCGCGCCAACTGCTCCAGCACCCGCGCCGTCTGCCGGTTCTGCTCGATCTTGTCGTCGAGCGAGCCGAGGACGGCGGCGATGGCGCGTTGCTCACCGACTGGGGGTAGCGTCAATGTGATTTGACGGAGTTCGCTTTGCCTGATTCCAACAACAGTCGTGCCCGAAGCACGCGAAACCAGTTGTTGCTGCATCTCGTCCGACATCAGCAAGTATTTGAAGTAGGTGTTGTCGAGGATATCCGGCTTGCCCCGCAGCAGGATAAGCCGCTGAGCAAGTGCAATTCGAGATTCCGAGAGTTGAGCAACTTCGCCGAGAGGTGCTTCGGTCGTGATTACGACATCACCGACCCGCGGCAGACCCCGGCGCATCCATTCGTCGTAATCGGCTGCATCGATGAACTCGTCAGGAGTCTCGATGCGACCGCCCTTGACGACTTTTGCTGTAATCAGTGGCACGCCGGCAATCGTCTTGCGCGGCGTCTTACCGCGATAGTCGATGATCGCCGACATGCACTCTTCAAGCCGTAGGGTGGTCACGGGTTACCCCTCCAAGCTCGCTAGACGTTTACGCACAAGCACCGCCAACTGCTCCCCCTCTGCCAACTGCTCCTCCAACTCCGCGACCAAGCGCGGATACTTCTCATCAAACGGCTCGCCGTCATCTTCGACATCTTCCGCGCCGACGTAGCGGCCGGGCGTCAGTACGAAGCCGTGCTTGGCGACCTCGGCCAGCGGCGCAGCTTTGCAGAAGCCGGGGATGTCGCGGTACGCCCATTCGCCGTGCTCCGCCTCGTCCCACCAGTCGGGCGCGGGCTCGCCGCGCCACTGGCGGAAGGCGTAGATAATGCGGCCGAGGTCGGAATCGTGATGCGGATCGCCCATGCCATCGGCCAGCATGGTCTCGCCATCGTCGCCGCCGGTGAGCACGCGCAGCGTGCGCGTCTCCAGCGCGCCGAGCTTGCGGGCGTCGATGAAGAGCGTTTCACCCTTGCGGCCGGCCGGGCGCAGCGGGCAGCCGCGCTTGAGGTTCCTGCCGGACTTGTCGCGCGTCAGAAACCACAGACAAACCGGAATGCCGGTCGTGTAGAACAACTGCGGCGGCAGCGCGACGATGCAATCGACGAGGTCGGCCTCGACGATCCGCTGGCGAATCTCGCCCTCGCCGCCGGAATTGCTGGACAGCGAGCCGTTGGCCATGACGAAGCCGGCGACGCCGCCGCCGTGGCCGTTGGGCGGGGCCATGTGGTGGATGAAGTGCTGAATCCACGCGTAGTTCGCATTGCCGACCGGCGGCGGGCCAAACCGCCAGCGGACATCCTCGCGCAAGAGCTTGCCGGACCAGTCCGACACGTTGAAGGGCGGATTGGCGAGAATGTAGTCGGCCTTGAGATCGGGATGCGCGTTGCGCAGAAACGTGTCGGCGGGCTGCTGGCCGAGATTGGCCTCGATGCTGCGGATGGCGAGGTTCATGTGCGCGAGGCGCCACGTGGTCGGGTTGGATTCCTGGCCGAAGATGGAGATGTCGGTCTGCCGGCCGCCGTGGGCCTCTACGAAGCGCTCGGACTGCACAAACATGCCGCCGGAGCCGCAGCACGGGTCATAGACGCGGCCCTCGTAGGGCTCCAGCATTTCGACCAGCAGGCGAACAACGCAGCGCGGCGTATAGAACTCGCCGCCGAGCTTGCCCTCGGCCTGCGCGAACTTGCCGAGGAAATACTCATAGACGCGACCGAGCGTGTCGCGGGCCTTGGCGCGTTCGCCCTTGAAGCCGACATCGGCGATCAGATCGATCAGGCCCTTCATCTTCTCAGGGGCGATGCCGCGGCGGGCATAGTCGCGCGGGAGCTTGGACTTGAGCTCGGGATTGTCGTGCTCGACGGCGAGAATCGCGTCGTCGATGAGCATGGCGATGTCGGGGCGGGCGGCCTGATTCTGGAGATTCTGCCAGCGGGCCTCGGGCGGCACCCAGAACACGCGCTCGGCGGTGTACTCGTCGCGATTTTCGAGCAGGCGCTCAAGCTGGTCGCCGGTGATGCGTTCGGCTTCGAGTTCGGCCTTCAACGCATCGCGGCGGGACTCGAACGAATCGGAGATGTACTTCAGGAACAGCAGGCCGAGCACGACGTGCTTGTATTCGGCGGCGTCGACCTGGCCGCGGAGGGCGTCGGCGGCTTTCCAGAGCGTATCGGCGTATTGCAGATCGCCGGCGCGACCCGAAGCGGCGCCAGCGGCGGGCGTTTTCGACAACGGACTCTCCTAATCGGAACTATCAGAGCGGAATGTACGGCAGACCGGGGCCGCGGGCTACCCGGCGTGGCCGATGCGGACCGGAAAATTCTATTGACGGAGATTCGCGATTCGGGTTAATCGAGACCAACGGCCGGCGGCGACCGGCCCGGGACACAATGCGCACCATGAACATTCGGCCCTCCGAAACACACGAACTGCTTATGGACAAGCCTCTCCAAAACGCGCCAATAAGCCCGCCAAGTCGGCGAGATTGGTTCCACCGCGACAGTTCAAGTCGGCCACTTCACCGACGCCGAAGTCTGCGAGCAGTCCCGCAAGGTCACCTAGGTCAACGTCGCTATCCCCATCGAGATCACCGAAGCATGCTCCCGAGGGGCCGTCGTTATCGATACGTTGGACCTGAATCGTTCCGAGTGAGAACGTCTGGCCACCGGAAGTAAACCACAAACTCGAAAACGCGCCCTTGAAGTCGCAATTCGGTTCCTCCAAGGCTTGGATTGTCAGTGAGACAGGGCCGAGCGATTCATTGGGCTCAATCACGATTGGATTGGATGGCAATACGGCAAAAATCGGTGGAGCGAAGTTCGTGTGCCCGTTACCGTCGAGTTCCGACAGGCGCAATTCGGAAGGGCAAAGCAGTCGGCGGCTAAACGACACTTGAATCGTCTGTGCCGCCCCTTCGTTCACGGGGAAACTGAAATGCGCTGGCGAGATCGTTGGCCGAGCCTCCGCCGCTTGGACTGCCGTACTGCCAAATGGGACACCATCTTGGGAAAGAGCAAAGACGAGCGTAATCGCGTCATACTCGCAATTCGGCGTCCAACTCACGCTCACTGCTTGGTTGGCGCCGTAGTTGTTGCCATCAAAGACGACGATCTCCGGTGCCACGGTTGCAATGTCCTCGTCACCAAAAGCGGAGACGACCGCCGGGCCATAGGGTGTACCACTCAAGCGCAAGTCGATCCAGAGGCCATTCGCGTCAATGTAAGTAACGTCGGCGATGACCGACGGCACGTCGTCGTCACTCACAGTAGCCGGGATTGCGTCAGACCAGTTTCGGGCGGCAATCGACACTGATCCGGTCTCAGTTCTGATGTTCTGATCCTGGGCAGCGCAAATAGAGGCGGTCAAGGTCTGGCCGGAAGTACTGAAAACTAACGGTGCTCCGGACACGGTGACTCCGTCAATCTCAGCGATGATATCCACGACTTCCGCTTCAGGCCCGAAAACCGAGACTTCAAAGTTGTAACACGCGCCCTCCGATAGGTGGAGTGCGGACGCATACACAATGTCCGCTGAATCCGATCTTTCCTGAGCCCCGACATCGAGTATCGATCCACGAACGTTCGCTGCGTGCGCCACGTCGATTGATCGCGGATTGCCGAACACATCGAAGGGGTACGGCTCGTCGAAGTCCGCGTCACCATCAACATCAAACGCATCTCGCCGAGAATACGTCGCGTCGCTTGCGTCAACCGCGGGCGAGTCGGCTGCAAGGTGATACAGTGTGGGCACATCCAAGGAGGACGGGTTACTGTGTGCTGGTGAATCACATGCGATCTGCGTGGTGCCGATACAACCGCCATACACAAGGCAGTTAGCCAGCACACCCGTGGTTTCGCTACAACTCATGCAATCGGGGATCGTTACGTTTACAAAGTCCACAACACAGCGACTTAGGTATATCGAGGACGGACCATCGCACGGCCCGTTGCCGTCCACGTAATCGATAACCGAGTTGTAGATGCCAATCTGTGTATCAGTCGCGATTATTCCGGTGCCAAGCCCCGTGGCTAACAGCGCATCGATTGTTACGTCTGACTCTGTGAACCAGAGCGAAGACCCCCTGGTTCGGCCCCCAAGAACGCTCACTTCGCTCGAGTCGGCCCGGAGCCCCAACCGACTAAACCGATCAAGAGTGCCGACGCTGTGATCTAGGATCACGCTGCCAGCAAGCCGACTTAGGAGCACGCCGGGCGCAACGACGTTGGAGATTGTGAGCCCAACGGTTGCAGTTTCGTTCGGCTCGCTCTGGATGGTGAGGGACTTCGCAAGGACTGTCGCTGTTCCATGACTTCCGCCGGAAAGCACAATCGCATCGCCCGGATTGGCGACATCAATGGCTGCCTGGAGCGTCGGCTGGTCAGCGGGAACTCTGATGGTGTCGGCCCGCCCTACAACGCCGACCGTGGCGACAATGATCGCAATCCGAAGCAGACTCATAATCAAATCCTCGCCGATCGTGTTTCCTAGTCCGTAGGCTGCCGAAGTATGCCGACCATGATAGCAAATCCGGTGCCGGGGGACGCCGACGATCGCCACGAATCGCCAGCGGCGGGGTAGAATCCGCGACACGGGCAGGCGGCCGGCCAGCCGTCAGTCCGCCGACCGGCGAGCGCGTTTTCGCACCATGACGCGCCCGCCGGCGGCGGCGCCCGCAATGGTGCGAACATGCCACAAGCGGAAGCATACGACCGGATTCGGGATCGATTCGAGCGGCGGCGCGAGCGCCCCGTCGCGGTCCGATTCACCTGGCAGGGACCGACCGCCGGACTCAGCAAGGTTCCGCACTACACGCCGCCACTGAACATCCCGCCGCCGCACACGCCGATTATCACCGGCGCGCTGATCGTCGAATTCGAAGGCGACGGCGAGGCGGTCAAAGACCTGCGGGCGCTGGCGCGAATCGCGGGCGAGGACCTGCTGGAATTGTGGTCCGATCTGGACCATGACGCGGAGCGCTGCTGGTGGGCGCTGTTGGCGGATCGGGGCTGGTCGCAGCGCCACCCGACGATCGCGATGGAAAAGCGGCTGTGGACCGATTCGCCACGCGGGACGACATTCAACATGGCTGCGATCCCGACGCTGTACGCGAACGGCGCGACCGACCTGCAAGGCTGGGCCGAACTGCCGCCGGACGCCTGCACGAGCGTCGTTACGAACGCGGCGACCGTCTGCGCGCAGTTCACCGCGTTGCTGGCGGGCGACCTGATCCTGATGCCGGTGGCGCAGCAGGTTGCGGACTTCATCGACGCGGCGCAGGCGGTCCGCCGCTTCAAGGGGCCGCCGGGACCGGAAAGCGCCTACATTTACGAGCGAATGCACCGCCTGCACCCCGGCGTCGCCTGGGGCAATCTCTACGATCGAATCGAGAAACACGGCGCCGAGCGATTGCTTGAAGACGCGATTCAACTGGACGTCGAGTTTGTGAAGGTGGGGCTGTTTCAACTCCAAAGCGAGTGCAACGCGACGGAGGAAGATATCGAGCGCGCGTGGCGGATGGTCCCGCGGCTGCACGCGCTGGAGCGCGAAGCGTTTCATCGCGCGCCGATGCGGAAAGCGCGGATGCAGATTCGCCTCGGCGACTCGCCCGTGGCGGACGCGGATGCGTCCGGCGCGGCGGTCTCGCAACAGTCCGCCCCGGAAATGGGACAAGGAATCAGCGCGACCGCAGGGACGAACGGGCCGCTGTTTCCGCTGAATGATGCGCAGTTTGAAGTGTTGGCGCTGCTGTACTCCGCGCAGATCATCGGTTGGGAGCGGGCGGACGGAAGCGGAAGACAACAATTGATCGGACTCCACACCGCGGTGATTACGGCGATCGCGGAGCAGCCCGACCCCAGCGCCTATCTGCACCTGATAAACGCGGGCATGACGAGCTTCGTCGAACCGCTGAAGGCCCCCATCCCGCGATTGAAGGCGCCCGCTCTTTTCGGCGAGGCCGAACGGGTTGTCGAGATCGTGTCTGAACGAAATCCCGAAGGGAGTACGCTGGCGGTAATCGTCGACGGAAAGCAGGAGGCGGATTTGCAAGGGAATCCACTGCGCTGGCTGAGCCTGACGAGCAAGGGAAACATCGCGTTTCAAGAAGAGCAGCAAAAGCGGGGCCGGGTCAGAACGGCGAGTAGCACGAGCGACGCCTTGGCCGCGGCCGCCAATGTCAAGCCAACGCATTCAAGCGACTTCACTTCGGTGAACTGGTTCGGAACCGAATACGCGTTTTCTGTCGGCAATCAAGCGCGCGCCATCGCAGCACTATGGCGCGAATGGGATTCTGGCGGACACAGCCTGTCACAGGCAGAGATTGGCGAACAGATAGGGTCTTCCGCGAACAACTTCACTTTGCGGAAGGTCTTTCGACATCGCGACACTAACGGCAAGTGGGTCAAGCACCCCGCTTGGGGCACAATGATCCAGTCCTCAGGGAAGGGCGTTTACCGATTAGTCTCGCCAGAAAGTTGATGATCCCCGAAGAATCCCCTTTTGCGCCCCAGTTCGCCCCCCGTTTGATCCCGGACGCCAGCGCATGCTAGTCGCACGGCGACGATCGCGTGCAGCGGCACTGCACGGGCGGCGCTGCAAGGCGTTTCTCGGGGTTTTTTCATGGAAAAGTCCGAAGTATCAGTGCTTCTCGACGTGCGCGGTGTTGCCGCAATACTGAACATCTCGGCTCGATCGGTCTTCCGACTCGCTGACGCGGGCATTTTGCCGGCGGGCGCGAAGATCGGGGCGTTGCGACGGTGGTCGAAGGCTGAAATCCTCGCGTGGGCGGAATCTGGCTGTCGGCCGGTCCGCAAATCGGCGGTGCGATCATGACCGCGCCGTCGACCCGCCCCGCCCGCGGGGATTTTGACGCGATCCTGGGCCAACTGCGCGGCGTGCGGAAGGCAGGTGATCGGGCGTGGCTGGCGTGCTGTCCGGCGCATGAGGACGCGCGGCCGAGCTTGTCGATCAGCGTGGCATCGTCGGGGGCGGTACTGCTCCACTGCTTCGCGGGTTGCGATGTCCGGGCTATCGTGCGTGCGCTGGGCCTGTCGATGCGCGACTTGTTTCCGCCCGAGACGTTCACGCCGGCAACGTATCGCCCACGGCGCGGAAGGCGGTGGCGCAAATGACGCGAATCTCCGACACTTACGATTACGTCGCCGAAGGCGGCGAACTGCTTTACCAGAACGTCCGATTCGTTCCGAAGGCCTTCAAACAGCGACGCCCCGATCCAGCGGGCGGCTGGATTTGGGACATGCGCGGCGTGCGCCGCGTCCTGTTTCGGTTGCCGGAGTTACGGGCCGCTGATCCGGCGACGCCAATCGTCTATTGCGAAGGTGAAAAGGACGTAATCGCACTCGAGCGCGCCGGTTTCATGGCCACCTGCAACAGTAACGGCACCGGCATCGGTACGACCGAATTCTCGCCACTTCGCGATCGGCGCGTGTTCGTGATTCCCGACGATGACGACGCCGGCCGCAGGCATGCGCGGCATGTCGCGAAACGGGCAATCGAGGCGGGCGGGCGTGTGTCGATTGTGACACTCCCAGCCGTCGAGGGTTTCGCCGCGAAGGACCCCGCCGAATATTTCGAACGCGGCGGTCGTTCCGACGTCCTGAAGGACGTGCTCACCGACGCGCGGATTCTCACTGCCGACGACGTCACGGAGCCCGACGAATCGGGCGGCGCGTTGTGGCGCACGTTCGCGGATATCGCCGCCACGCCGCTCTATCGTGACGGGCTCGCTGTTGTTTCCACAACGTTCCCCGCGCTCGACAACATCCTCGCCGGCGGTTTCCGCGTGTGTTGTGCGTATGTCGTCGGCGCCCGAACGGGCGGGGCAAAGTCAACGTTCCTGCTCAACATCGGGCGACGTGCCGCGCTTGCCGGCGAGCCCGTTTTGATCTTGCGGCTTGAGGAAGGCGTCGTCGAAGCAGCGTGGCGCATTCACGCGGCGCAGGCCGAAGTCCCCGTCCGGGTGCTCCTGGACGCTGCCATCCCGATGGATGAGTCTGACCCGACGCGCATCGCACTCCGGCGCGCGTGGGATGACCTGCGCGGGGCGCCGCTGCGCCTTAGCGGGGAGCGAAACCTCACGGCGATCGCGACGGCGATTCAGAAGCATGCCGAAGCAGGCGGCAGACTCGTCCTAATCGATCAGGCGAGCATGGTCGATAACGGCTTCGACGCGAGCCCGTTTGAGACGATGACGGCGACGTCAAACACACTCCGGGAACTTGCGATTGACCATCGCGTCGCAATCGCAACCGCGTTTCAGGTCAATCGGCCCGCCGCGAAGAAGAACAACGAGCGCCTGTCGGAACACGACCTGCGAGACTCGGGCGCCGTCGAGAATGACGCGAGTGCTGTAATCTTGATCGACCGCTGGCGCGACGACGCCGACCGGCGCGGGCGGATCATCGAGTTAATCGTCGCGAAAAACCGATACGGCAAAACGCTGCGCTGCACCGATCCCGGCGACTCGCCCGTTGAGTTGTGGTGGGAACCAAGCTCCGGCCGGATCGATGAAATTCCCGTGCAATGGGGAGCGAGCCCGGCATGAGCAGGCGCGCCGAGATCGGGGACCTGAGTCCGGCCGCGCTTCGCGTCCATCTCGCGCTGCTGCGCATGGGTGGCGAGCGTCGGTCCCGACTCGTCACGCCGACCCGAGCGATGCTTAGGGAGGCGACAGGCATTCGACGCGACAACACCGTCAGCAGCGCGCTAACTGAACTGCACAGTGGCGGCTGGATTGTGCGCGAGATCGTTCGCATTTCGCGAAGTGTCGGCTTCGCTACCGTACTTCGAATCATCATTGTCGAGACACCTGGGCCGGGCCCTAAGAAAAGGCGCCGCCGAAACCGCGCCACCGTGAGCAACGCCAAAGCGCCATCCACGGCAAATGCCGTAAGCCACGGCCGGCCGTTGCGAACCGCCTGCACCGTGAGCAACGGTAGCGCGTTGGATCATGTACGCCACGCTGAGGCGTTGCATGACTTCTCTTACAGAGAAGGGGAAGGCGGACTCGGCGTCGTTAACGGCCGCCGATCCGCCCCTGCCACGCACAGGAAACACAACAGCACCGAACAGGAGAATGACGACTTCCCATTGTGAATCAGAAAACTGTGAGAAGTCACTTGGCGCCGATGCGCGCTCGGTGTACATTGTCACCCATGACACACGACACGACCCTGACCGCGCTGCTGCGCCGCAAGCTGGCCGAGGCCGATTCGATTTACGCGGTTTCCAAAGCCGCGGACGTTGAAAAGGCGTCGTTGATTCGATTCGCGCGCGGCGATCAGGGGTTGAATCTGGACAGCGCGGACAAACTTTGTCGGCACTTCGGCATTGTTCACCGCGAAGTCGCATCGAAGAAACCAGCGGCGCGGACGACGCGCCGGAAAGGCGGGAAGTAATGGCGTCACTATTTCGCAAAACCGTCACGCGCCCGCTGCCGAACGGCGCGACAATCGAACGCCGCAAGGCCGGACCCGTCGCGATCTGGCACGATCGGAACGGGCGGAAGCAAGCCGCCCCGCTTGTGCTCGACGCCGACGGCGAGCTGCGGATCGGGGCGGACGGCAAGCCGCGCATCCGGACCACGAGCGCGACCGTCTACGCCAAAGTCGCCGGCCTCGGCGACGCGATCGCGACCGGCTGCAAAACCGAGGACGGGGCGCGCTTCCGACTGTCCGAAATGGTCAAGCGGGCCGAACATCGGCGGGCGAACATCCTGACCGCGGCCGAGGCGCAGACGGCCGATCACCAGCACACGCCGCTGAGCGGGCATATCGACGCCTACGGGGCGCACCTGACCGCTAAGGGCGTGACCGAAACGCACCGAACGACCCAACTGGCCCGGCTGACGCGGCTGGCGGCAGAATGCCCGTTCGCGAAGCTGCGCGATCTGGACCGCGCCACGCTCGAAAAGTGGCTGGTGAAACAAGCGCACGAGGACATGTCGGCGCGGACACGCAACGCCTTTATCGGCGTGGCCGTCACGTTCGCGAACTGGTGTCTGGAATCGCACCGACTGACCGCGAATCCATTTGTGGGCATCGGACGCGCCGACGAAAAGGCCGACCCGCGCCGCAAACGGCGCGCCATGACCGAGGAAGAACTGGGGCGACTGCTGAAAGTGGCGCGGCTGCGCCCGCTGGCGGAATTCGGCCGAGAAACGCTCCCACGCGACGATCGCGAACCGGATAGCCCCAAGAGCCGGGCGACATGGAAACGCGCGCCCCTGGCCTTCATAACGCTCGATGCGGCCGTGGGGCGAGCGCGGGAAGCGCTGAAAGAGAATCCGACGTATATCACCGAACTGGAACGCCGCGGGGCCGAGCGGGCGCTGGTGTACAAGTGCCTGATCCTGACCGGACTGCGGCGCGGCGAACTCGCCTCGCTGACGATCGGACAATGCGACCTGACCGGCGCAGCGCCGCATGTCACGCTCAACGCCGCCGATGAGAAGAACCGCGAAGGCAATACGCTGCCGCTTCGGGGCGATCTGGCGGCTGATCTGGCGGGGCATCTGTCACAACGCGTGCGCGACGCGCAGCGGGCCGCAAAGGCCGAGGGGCAAGCGATCCCGCTGGCGCTGCCAGCGGGCGAACGGCTGATCTATGTCCCACGGGGACTCGTGCGGATACTTGACCGCGATCTGAAGGCGGCCGGAATTCCGAAGCGCGACGATCGCGGGCGGACGCTCGACGTGCACGCGCTGCGGCATACGTTCGGCACGCTGCTGAGCCGGGCGGGCGTATCACTGCGAACGGCGCAAGCGGCGATGCGGCACGCCGACCCGTCGATGACCGCGAACGTTTACACCGACCCGCGGCTGCTCGACGTGACGGGCGCAATCGAATCGCTACCCGCCCTGCCGCTCGGCGATACACCGGACCGGCGCGAAGCGGCGACCGGAACATGCGACGCGAAGGGCGACGAAAACGGCTGGAGTTTGGTTGCACCGACGGTTGCACCAACAGCGGGCAACCGGTGGGAAAAACTGGCATCCGCCGGGCATGGCGATCAGCGCAACAACGAAACGGCGCGATCGTATCGAGCGAACGTAAGCGCCGAGAATGACGCGGGTTGGCGATCGTCGGCACGCGATGGAAGCGACGAGCATCGCAATCAGGAAAATGGGCGATACAGGACTCGAACCTGTGACATCTTGCGTGTAAAGCAAGCGCTCTACCAACTGAGCTAATCGCCCGGCGTTCTCACCGCCGCGCGCGAAGACCAGAATCCGGCCGATCTTCGCCCGCGAAACGCGTTGTCGGTGATTGTAGCCACCCGCCCGCAGCCCCGCCAAGCGCGGTCGTCCCGCAGCGCCGCCAAGCGCGGTCGCCCCGCAGCCGTGCCTACTCCGGTCGCGTTTCGCGGGCCTTGTCGCCCGCTTGTGGCGCGGCGCTTTCGCGCATGACCTCCGCCAGCACCACATCGCGCCCCTCATAACGCCGGATCACCCGCAGCTGCGCGATCCGCGCGCCGTCGCGCTCGATCTCAATCGCCATGCCCACCCACGCCCCCGGCAGGTCCAGCGTCGCCAGACGATGCGCGGCTTCGTACCGGCGCACGCGGCCCGACGCCGGCGGCTGACCGCGCAGGCGCGCCACGCGGGCCAGCGCCGCTTCCGACTGCGCCCGCTGCCAGCCCGGCCCCTCCGCGATCGCCCGCCGCAGCACATCTTCCCCGCGCGGCGAGCCGCGCTGCGCGAGCATCCGCGCCGCGTCCGCCGCGATCGTCTCCGACGGATCATTCAGCAGAAACAGCAACGCCCACTCCGCGATGTCAATCCGCGTATTGCCCAGCGCCGCCACCGACGCCACACGATCCGCGTCGTCCGCGCCACGCAAAAACGCCTCCCAGTCCGCCACGCCGGCGATCACGCGGTCATCCAGATACGTCGGCGTATGGCGGTAATAGATTTCCAGCGTCAGCGTCGCCAGCGCGGTCGTATACACGCGCCCGCCCATCCGCCCCCACTTGCCCCAGCCGCGCCCATACGGGTCCCAACTGCCGTACGTGTGCGGCCGCCGGTCGTTCACGCCGACGCGCCGATCCTGCAACGGCAGCAGCGCGTCGCGCAAACTGGCGTTCCAGCGCTTCCAGTCATCGCCGCCGTTCTGAAACATCGCCAGCGTGCCGTAGTACCAGTAGTAATAGGAGTGCAGGTGTGTCGTGTCGCCGCCGCGGGCGCGCGTCGCGGACGGCGGATCGGAAAACAGCAGCGCCACCTGCTTCAGGCGCATCGGCGCGTCGCGCCGCCAGCCGAGAATCTCCTCGCACGTCAGCCCGCAGGCCGTCATCGCGCCGCCGTAGCGATACACCGGCCGCATCGTTTCCGTGTCAAGCTTGAAGCCGACATCCGCGTCCGAATATCGCACGCGACCGTCCGGCTCGCCGGCCCGCTGAAAGTGCAAAGACGCGCGGATCAGCGCGGCCCGCGGCACGCGAATGCCGGCGACGGCGCACGTGTGCAGCGCCTGCACCGCCCAGGCGGTGATCGACGTGTCATTTCGCCCACTCTCCGGGCGCAGCACATAGTCCCACCCGCCCAACGGCTGTTGCCCGCGCACCAGATTCTCGACGGCGGCTTCGAGCGGGGCGCGCAAGCGCTCATCGCGCGTCATCGCGAACAGTTCCGCCAGCGCCAGCGTCGCCAGCGCGTCGTTGTACCCGGCGATGTTCGGCGAACGCGAGAACCCGCCGTCCGGGCGCTGATATCGCAACAGCGCGGCGGTCGCCCGACGCACGGTATTCTGATATGCCCCCACCCGATCAGTATGTCCGGCCCCCAGAAACGCCAGCATCGCCAGGCCGGTCAGCCCCGTACGCAGCGAAACCTCCGTCCGCGTGTGGGCCGTGCCCAGGCAGCGATCCGAATCCGGACATTGATCCTGAAAACCGACCCGCTGCCATGTGCCGTCCTCACTCTGATGCGCCGCCAGCCAGCGCAGCCCGGCCTCGACCGCGTCCTCACTGCGCGCGTCGCCGCCAAACGCCCGCAGCCGCCGCTCACGCGCATCCGTGGAGCGATCAAAGGGATCTTCGGGGGGCGGGGCGTCCGTCGCCGCATCGCTCAAGCCCGGCTCGGGCGCGGCTGGCGGCGGCTCGGGTTCAGACGCGAGTACGGCCGGCGCTTCGGGCGGCGGCGCGCTGCGCTTCACGGCGACCGGCGGCGGCGTCTTCGGCGGTGGGTCAACGTCCGAAATCGTGGCGCCGGTCGGCGCCGGCGCGCGCCCTGCTGGCGCCGGCGCGGGCGCAGGCGGCGGGACCTGTACAACAACGGGTTCCGCGCGCACCGCTACGTCCGGTAAGCGCGCCACAACGGCGAGGACCAAACCGGTCAGCGCCGCGGCGGCCACCAGCACGACCAGTCCGAGCCAGAGGCGTCCTGACGACAAAGCGGCTCCTCGACGGCTGCGCGACCCGGTGCTCGCCCAAAATGACGGAACAGGGTCATGTGAGAGGCGGCGGTTCACGGCGTTCTCGCCTTCGAGAAGCGCCTGGTGAGACGATTGTAGTGCTCGCTTCGAGTCCGGCGATGGGCGCCGCGCATGTATCCGGACCCGAAAACCCGAATTTCCTGCGCCAGGCCGCCGCACAAGGCCCGATAGGAAATCGTCCCAGATTCAGCCACGGGCCCTCAGCCCCCCGCGCCGCGGTCGCGTCCACAAATCGTTATGCATGCGCGACTTGGCGCATTGGAAAGCCGCGCCGGGGCCTGCCTAGCATTGCGTGACTCGTCAGAGCAGTCGACGAGTGCGCAACACATGTTCCGCGCGGCGGGCGCGCGGGGCTTGCCTCTATCGAGTTGGAACCCGTTCTGGATGCGCCGCTGCGCGCTCGCGCCACCGGTTCGCGCCCAGACGGAGCCGCCTCGAAGAGGAACTTCGCGACGACGCCCAACCAGGCGCGTCACGATCGGCGGAGTAATGGGAAAACTCCACGAGGAGTGGAGGAGGGCCAATGAAGAAGCTTCTTGCGACAATCACCGTTCTCGCCGCAATGGCGGGACCGTCGGCGGTCGCCGATTCGCTGTTATGGGATAACTATCCCGGCGGCGCGGAGGCGCTCGACACGACGGACAACATCAGTTCCGAAAGGGACACGCAGGTCGGCCCGAGTGTCGCGGCCGACGACGTGGTCCTGCCGGACGACCAGTATCTGATCACGCGCTTTGAGTGGGTCGGCGTTCGCGCCCCCGGATTCGACTACGTCGCCGCGGATCTGTTGATCTACGACACGTCGCTGAACCCGATCGCCACGCTGAGCAATCTGCCGTATTCGGCCACGCCGGTCATGCCGGATCCGAATCCACGGCCGGATCGGGAGACCTATGAAGGTTCGATCGATCTGCTCGGCCTGGGCGAGGCGTTCAACGCGCCGTCGGACGAGTTCTTCATCGGCGTGCGGCTTGTCGGCGACAGTTCGGGTGTTGAGTCCCGCAACTTCACCGTCATCAGCTCGCGCGGCGATGTGGTCCGCGGCGGCTCCGAGGCGTTCTTCCTAGGACCGATCTTCGGTTCGTTCAACTTCACGCCCGCCGGCGACGCCTTTGGTTCGCCGGATGATCGTCTGGAGTTGGCGTTCCGCGTGTATGGCGAGCGGATTCCGGAGCCGGCGTCGTTGGCGCTGTTGAGCCTCGGGGGCCTCGCGCTGTTGCGTCGTCGCTAGCATTGACGCGATCGCGTGCCGGGCGGCGCTACGTCGTTCGCCGGGCTCCCCAAATTTGCCATCGGGTTGAACCGTTCGTTCGCCCGGCGCCGATCGCCGACTTTTACGAAGACAGGGGGATTGCCGACCTGCGTTCACGCCGGGCCTGAGGGCTCGGGCGGAATGAGGGTCGGCTTCTCTTTTAGCAATTCCCGCGCGTTGTCGAGCGGAATCACATACGCGCCGGCGTCCCCGGCGCGGGCGATCCCGTCAAAGTCGTACGCATGATCAATATGAAACGGCCCCACCGCGCGCCGCGTCAGGCCGGTCAGCGCGCCCCCGACGCCGAGGCTGGCGCCGATATCACGAATCAACGCGCGAATATATGTTCCGCGCCCGCATGTCACTTCGAAGGCGATCTCCGGCCATTCAAAACGCGTAACGGCCAAGCTGTATATTCGGACCGGGCGGGCCCGCATCTCGACTTGCTCCCCGCGCCGAGCGCGCTTGTACGCGGGTTCACCACCCAGTTTGATCGCGCTGATCGCCGGTGGAACCTGCTGAATCTCGCCCACGAAACTCTCGAGGGCGGCGTCAAGCTGGGCGCGACTGGGGATCTGCTCGAAGGGCACGGGGCGCAGCTCGGCCTCGCTGTCGAGCGTGTCACTCGTGACATCTAGCCGCCCGCGCGCCGCGTAGACCTTCGGCTGATCCATCACCGCTTCGACCAGCTTGGTCGCGCGACCCTGGCAGATCAGCAGCACGCCATCCGCCAACGGATCAAGCGTGCCGGCGTGGCCGGATTTTCGGATACCGGTGAGTCGCCGCACGCGATCCAGCGCGCGGGCGCTCGTCAGGCCGACCGGCTTATTGAGGACAATGACGCCATCCAATCGAAGCTCAGGCCTCGACGGGCAGCGGGACCAGACGCGACGCGGGGGCCGTCGTCAGCGGGCGCAGGTCGACAATCGCCGCGGCGCCGAACAACACGGCCGACCACAGGACGCCGCTCGCCAGCGTATTCTTGAGGAACGGCAGGCCCATCGCATAGGCCGCGACGAGGTCAGCCGAAGTCTGTGCGTACATGCCCGAGAACGCCCACGAGCCGAGGTTCGTCACGGCGAAGAACAACAACGAGGCGCCCACCGCCGACGCGCCGACCCGCACGGGATTCGCGCCCTTCCGGAGCCACGGACCGAGCGCGACCGGCGTGAGAATCGCGGCATAAACCAGCAGCATCGTCTGCCACTCATATCCGCCAATGAACGCGTCGCCGATCAGCATCGCCGCCAGCGGCGCGACCAGCGCCCAGCGGGCCGGCAGCAGATACCCGGCAAACAGCGCGATCGCGGCAATCGGCGTAAAATTCGGGGCGTGCGGGGCCAGGCGGAAAATCGCGCCCAAGGCGGCCAGACCGACTACCAATCCCACGACTCGCAACGTTTCCCGTCTCATCGGCTTATTCCCTTTCCGGATCGTCCGGGCGATAGCGGCCCGGGTCCCAGACATCATACCGCCATTCGACGATCGCTCCAGCGGGCACGGGCGTGACCGCGAAACTCCGCGTCGAAAAGGTCTGGTTCACCCAGAATTGCCAGTTTCGGCGCTCGGCGCCACCGCCCTCGTTTTCCCTGCCGGCCAGTTCCTGCAGGAATGCGCTCTCGCCGACGCCCCGCGACGCGTAGCGCAGCGCCGGGTCCTGCCTGGCGGCCTCATCGAGGACATCGCGGACCGTCATGCCCGCCCGCCACGGGATCGCGTCCATCGCCCGCGCCGGCCCCTCGCCGAGGTCGATCCGCAGCGTCACCGGCGCCGCGGCGCCGGAGGCGGGGCTACCCGGCGGAGCCGGTGAAGCCGGTCGTTCCGTTGGCCACAACCACGCGCTGAGCGCAATCGCGATCAGCGCAACAAAGCCCGCCACACGCGGCCAGCGACTGCGTTGCCGAGGTGAATCGCTCACTTTTTCTGATAGTCCACTTTGCCGCCGGGGAACCGCGTGATCGCGTCGGATTGCAGATACTCACGCGCGTCCGGCTGGTCCTCCATGTAGCAATCCAGAAACGCGGTCGTCGAAAACGCGACGACCGATTGCACATAGTCCAGATCCGCTTTCAGCGGCGTCGCATCGCCGATCTGCCGAGACTTTCCGGCGTAAGACGAGTGTGTCGCGCCATCGATGTAGACGAGGTACTTATCGCCCGGCGGGGCGTGTTCGAATGGATGGCGCCGCGAGGCGGGGGTTTCATTCGACACGCTGCTGACGTCCTCGCTGCCGGCGATGACCAGCCACGGAATCCGGATCGCTTCCCACGATTTCTCGCTCAGCGTGCGCCGCGTCGTGCCTTGCCCGGAAATGATGATCGCCGCTTTGAAGCGTTTGTCAGCCATTGATCGCCCGCGACCACGTGAGTTCAGGAAGAACTGCATTCCGCCCAGCGCCTGCGCCGTCATCGCCCCCGCGGAGTGTCCGGCGATCACTACCCGCTCACGGTCAATTCGCGGGGCGCGCCGCGCGGCGCCGGCGTCCGCGCGGATTGACCGTTCGATCTTGTCCAGGTGGCGCAGGATCCGCTGCATCTCAACGCACCGGCCGCGCAGGTCGACGCCGCGCACAATCTCTTGCGGGTCGCGGGCGAGATCGCGCAAGTTGTCGCCCGCCGCGCGGCGGCGCTGAATCGAATCCGCGTGCGTCGGGTGAATCACGATATAGCCGTGGCTCGCCCAATGACGGCTCAACTCCGCAAACGCGTCGCTCGAGCCGCCCGCGCCATGCGAAAACAGAATGACCGGCGCCGGCCGCGGCTCTCCCTGCCCTTTGGCGCTGTCGGACGTCGCGGCCATTACCGGATAACGAACCAGCAGCGGAATGTCGCTGGCGTCGGCGGCCTCCGCCACGATTGCGCCACTCTGCTTGAGCGCGACGCCGCCGATCTGGCCCACCACATGGGGCCCGGCGTCCGGCTTGTAGGCCCCCGGCGGCGCCTCGGCGGCCAGCGCGCACTGCGATGTCGCCAGCCACAACACGACCAACAGCATACGCATCGCCATCTCCTGGGAAACACCAGCTCGCCGGGTCACGGAATACCACATCACTTCAGATACTTGTCAAACCAGCCCGCGATACGCCGCAGCCGTTCGGCCCGGTTCTGAGGCCGGCCGCCGCGCGACAGTCCGTGCGACTCGCCCTCGAAACGCACGTACTCCACTTCGCGCTTCAGGTACTTCAGCGCCGTGAACAACTGATCCGCCTCCTCCACCGGGCAGCGCAGGTCCTGCTCCGAGTGGATAATCAGCAGCGGCGTTTTGATCTTATCGACGTAAGTCAGCGGCGAGTACTTCTCCAACGTCCGCTGTCCCTTCCATGGCAGGCCGTTGAACTCGCCGGCGATCGCGAACCCGAAATCACTGACGCCGAACATCGACGCCATCGACACGACTGAGCGCTGCGTGACGGCCGCCTGATAGCGATGCTCATGCGCAACAATCCAGTTCGTCATGAAGCCGCCGTAGCTGCCGCCGGTCACGCCCACGCGCTTCGGGTCGATAAACTTCTGGCGGAACATCCAGTCGCCAATCTTCCGCATATCCTTGTAATCCAGGTTACCCCAGTCGCGGAAGATGCATTTGCGAAAGTCCAGGCCGTAACTGGTGCCGCCGCGCGGATTGGAGTACACGACGACATACCCCCGCGCCGCGAGCATCTGCATCTCATGAAAGAACCCGGCGCCGTAGTGCGACTGCGGTCCGCCATGGATCTGCAGGATCGCCGGATAACGCTTATTGGCGCGAAATCCCGGCGGCTTGATCACCCAGCCCTGCACCGTCACGTTGTCCGAACGCACGCTGAACGTTTCGGGCGCGACCACCTCGACGCGCTTCAGCGCATCCCCGTTGACATCGGTCAGTTGGCGCGGCTTCCAGCCCGATTCCGCATCGGCCACGAACACATCGCAAGGGTGCGCCGCCGTGCCGATCGCCAGCGCCACCGCCCCGCCGGGACGCGCCTGCGACGCCTGATAGATATTCACATCGCCGCCAATCACGCGCCGCGGCTGCTTCTCGCGCAGCCCGATCGTGAACATGCGCCCGCAGCCGTGCTCACTGGCGTTGAACATCACGCTGCCCGAGTCCGCCGCCCACAGCGGCGGATGCGTGACAAAGCCCGACGACGCGACATCGCCGGCGGTCGCGTTCATGCACAGCAGATCAACGCTCGGCGCCAGATCGCGCGGATTTCCGCCTTTGACGTCCACCACGTAGATGTGCTCGTCGTGCTTCCACCACTCGCCCGGCTTGCACGGGTTGCCGATGAACGCGATCAGCTTTCCATCCGGCGACCACGCGTGCGACTGGCGGTTACCCGGGCCGCGCGTCACCTGGCGCAGCGTCCCGCCGCCACGCGGGATGACGAAGATGTTGTTCTGATCAAAAAGTCGATCGGGGTCTTCGCTGCGATTGGCGATCATCGAGACCAGCCGCCCATCCGGACTGAAGCGCGGTTCCGCATGGTCAAACGCGCCGCGCGTGAGTTGTTTCTGTCCGCCGCCATCCGCGCGCATCACCCAGACATGCGTGTATTCGCCATTCCAGAAACCGGCCCCGTCGAGCTTATGCGTCAAGCGCGTGATGTGCTTGATCGCCGGGCGCCGCTTGAGCTCGTCTTTTTTCTCGTCGCGCTCCAGCTTTTCTCGCTCGCTCATCTCCTGATACGCGTACGCGATGTATCGCCCGTCCGGCGACCAGTCGAAGTCCTTCACGCTTCCGTCGGGCTTCGTCAATCGCGTCGGCTGGCCGCCGTCCATCGGCAGCGTCCACAATGTCGCGCCTTTATCGCGCGAGGATACGAACGCCAGACGCGAGCCGTCCGGCGACCAGCGCGGCATGGCGTCGGTATGGTCGCCCTGCGTGAGCGCCCGCATCTCGCCGGACGCCACATCCACCAGCATGATCTGGCAGAAGTTCTTGTTCTCGTCCAGGCTGAACCGCTTCAGCTCGAAGGCGATTCGTCCGCCATCCGGAGAGATCGCGACCTTCCCGACAGCGCGGAGTTTGAACAGATCATCAATTTTCATCGGACGCTTCTTGGCCATTCTGGCGATTCTCCAATGCAGACATGTCCGCCCGGCGGACTCGAGTTGTTCCGATATCGACGGCCGTAGCGCGCGGCGCCGGGCGGGAAATTAACCGAGGCTGCCGATTGACGCCAACTTGGACCCGCGCGGCCCCCATCCGTGTTGTCGCGCGCGACCCCGCGCCGATACGATATCTGTCCGAGAGGACAGTCCGCGCATGGAGCCCAAAGAGCTGATCACAACCACTGACCTGCTGAACGGCCTGCGCCAGACCGGCGATCGGGCCGCGTGGGATCAGTTCGACCAGCGCTATCGCCCCATTCTGCTCGGTTTCCTGCGCCGCGCGGGGCTCGACGAGAATGACGCGGCTGATGTCGCGCAGGAAACAATCACGGATTTTCTGCGCGATTATCAGCGCGATATGTATGACCGGCGCCAGGGTCGCTTGCGCAGCTGGCTGATCGGCATCGCGCGCTATCGCATCGCGGACGCCCGCCGCCGCGCCGCGCGGCGCCGGGAACACCGCGGCGACTCGATGCTGGAGCAACTTCCCGACGGCGTAGACGACGACGCGGCCTGGGACGCCGAGCAACGCCGCCACATACTCGCGCTCGCCATGCGTGAGCTGCGCGATACATCAAAGTTCAATCCGCGCACCATCGAAGCGTTTGAGCGCGTCGCGCTCCGACAGGAGCCCATCGAGCGCGTATCCGTCGAGATGGGGCTGGAGCCGCAGGAAATCTACAACGCGAAGAATCGCGTCGTGGAGCGTCTGCGCGAAATCATCCAGCGCTACGAAGCGGGCTTTACGGGCGACTGATCGTGGCGACGATTCCCAACGCCTGCCCGCCCCCGGAAACGCTCGAAGCGTTCGCGCTCGCGGCGGCGCCCCCGGCGGATGTCGCGGCGCACGTCGCCGGTTGCGCCCACTGCGCGGCGCGCCTCGAACGGATCCGCGCCGACAATCGCCTGCTCAGCGACTTCCTGTCGGTCGGCCCGGGACCCGCGACGCCATCCGCAGACTGGACGCCGCGCATCACCGGCTACGACATCTTGTGCGAAACCCAACGCGGCGGTCAGGGCGTCGTTTATCGCGGCGTGCAGCGATCCACCAAACGCGATGTCGCGATCAAGCTGATGAAGCACGGCGCGTTGGCGACCATCAGCGACCGCCAGCGCTTCGCCCGCGAGATCGAGATTCTCGCGCGACTCCAGCATCCCAACATCGTCGCCGTGCACGACGCGGGCGTCGTCGACGGCTGCCAGTTCTTCGTGATGGACTACGTGGATGGACCGCCGCTCGACGACGCCGTCGCAGCGCTCCGCGACGCGACCGGGTCGCCCGCCCATGAGCGGCTGGCGAACATCCTGCGTCTCTTTCTGAAAGTCTGCGACGCCGTGCATGCCGCCCACCTGCGCGGTGTCATGCACTGCGACCTGAAGCCGAGCAACGTGCGCGTGGACAGCGCCGGCGAACCGCGCGTGCTGGACTTCGGCCTGGCCAAGTCCATCGATCTGACTGTCGGCCTCAGTGTGACCGAGACCGGCCAGTTCGTCGGTTCTTTACCGTGGGCATCCCCGGAACAGGTCGCCGGTGACCGCGCCCGGCTCGATTTGCGCACGGATGTCTATTCGCTCGGCGCAGTGCTGTATCAACTGCTCACCGGTGATGTGGCGTTTGAGCGCAGCTCCGACTTGCGCAAGGCGATCGATCGCGTCATGGTCGAGGATCCGGTCCCGCCGAGCCAGCGCGCCACCGAAACACTGCCGGTCGACGAAGAGCTTGAAACGATCGTACTCAAGTGCCTCGCGAAAGACCCGGATCGCCGCTACCAGGGTGTCAACGACCTCGCCCGCGACATTCGTCGCTATCTCGCGGACGAGCCGATCGAGGCCAAACGCGACAGCGCGATCTACGTCCTCCGCAAAACGCTGCTGCGCTATCGGCGGCGCGTCGCGTTTGTCGCCGCCGCGGGGCTCATGCTTGCCGTTCTGGCGGTTTCGCTGGCGGTCATGTATCGCCGCGCCGCGCAGCTCGAAGCCAAGGCGACAAGCGCCGCTGAATCGCTCGCATCGTCGCTCAGCGCCAGCAACGTGGAACGCGGCCGCATCGCCGCCATGCTCGGCAATATGCGACAGGCTGAGGATCTGCTCTGGCGCGAGTTGATGGTACAGCCCTCCGCCGATGCGCAGCATCCCGTCCGGCTTCATCCGCCACCCGGACCACGCGGGACATACTGGGCGCTGTGGGAGCTCTATCGCCGCTACCCGCTGTTGCGGACGCTCACCCCCACCCCCGAATGCGATCGCGTCGCCGTCGTGTCCGACGACGGACAATCCTTGTGGACGACGGATATCCGTGGCGGGGTCCAACGGCTGACGCCGGACGGCGTTGTACTCGAGCAGTTCCGGGTCGGAGGCGCCTCTCCGCTCTTTGTCCCTTCCGCGAACGGCGAGACGCACATCACGCGCTCCGAAAGCGGTCTCCGTTTCTTTCGACGCAATCGCCTCGACGCGCCGACGCTGGAGGTCGCGACACTTCCGTCTTCCGAAGCGCCGTGCCTCTCGCCCAGTGGCGCGTTGGTCGCGGATCGTGACGGCCGCGACGCGCTGGTTTGGCGGATTGACCCGCCGGCCGGGCCATTGCGTTTCCAAGCGGACGAGGCGATCGGTACTTCCGCCATCTCTCACGATGATCGGCGGATCGCCGCCCGCGATACGACGGGCGGACTCTGGATCTGGGATATCGAAACCGGGGCGCTGCTGGCCCACGTCGATGGCGTCGGCGCGGTGCGCGGCCAGGTGCTTGGCGAACTCCGATTCTCCCGCGACGGACAACGACTGGCCGACGCCTGGCTCGATCGCCCCGGCCGGATCTGGAACCTGGCCGCCTCGCCACCCACGTTTGTCGAGTTATCGCAACCCCCGGAGCCCTACCGCATCCATTCGTTCAGCGCGGACGGACGCCTGCTCGCGATCGGAGATGTCGGCGGCGCCCTGCGCATTTATGACGCCCACACCGGCGCCTGCCTCCAGATGATCGTCGCGCAGGCGAGCCATGTGCGTTCGGTCTGTTTCACGGCCGACGGCCGCGGCGTCTGGACGGGCGGCGATCACAAGCTGCGATTGTGGGAGGTCGACTCCGACGCCGGCCGGCGCAAGCTCATGATCGACGGCGACCGCTTCCATGGCATGGACATTCTCCCCGACCGCACCGCGCTGTTTGCCGTGGGAGCGCTCGGCCAACTGCACAGGATCGACGCCGACGGTGCGCGTCGAAGCGCGCCGCTGTCCGCTTTCGATCCCGCGCCAGCGCGCGACGAAACGCCCGAGATGCTGGTGTCGATCGCTGTCTCCCCTGACGGCGAAACAGTCGCCGTCGGCAGCTACAGAGGAAACGTGCGCCTCGCGCCACAAGACTTGCGCGGTCCCGCCGTCGCGTTGCCCCACCCCGACGGGGTCAGTTCCATCGCCTTCAGCCCGGATGGCGCCCTGGTCGCCACCGCGTGCGAAGACTGGCGCGTCCGCCTCTGGTCGCGGGATGGCGAGCTGTTGCGCGCCTGGGAACCCCATACCGATCGGTTCCCGCAGGTCATATTTGCTCCCGACGGCAAGCGCATCGCCGCGCTGGGTCGGGACGCGGCGCTGATCATCTACGACATCGAATCCGGGAGCATGACACGCGTTTCAACCGGCATCGTGGGCGCGATCCGCGCCGCAAGATACACGGCCGACGGTAAACGAATCTTTCTCGCCGGCGCCGATCGGACAGTCCACGTGCTTCAGGGGGACCCGCCGCGCGAGATTGCCCGGATGCTCGGTCACAATCAGGAAATCTACTGCCTGGATATCCATGAAGCCGCCGCGCTCATCGCGACAGGCGACGCCGGGGGCGTCGTCCGGCTCTGGGACCTGAATTCCGGCGAAGCGCTCGCCACTTTCTCCGAACACAGCGGGCCGGTGATGGCGCTGCGCCTGGATCGCGCCGGAGAAGTCCTGTACTCCGCCAGTCTGGATGGCTCGATTCGGGCGGTGGACCTTGGACACTATCAACCCCACATCGCTACCCAGGTCGCCGAACGGCTCGCCGAAATCGACCTCTCCGGCGTCGACCCGGCCGACATCGCCGCCTGGCGCGATTGGGCGGGCAGCGTACCCCCGGCGCCAGTCCCCAACCGGATGTTCCTGCGCCACAAATGACCCTCCGATCCATCGTGGGGGCGGTCGCGGCCGCTATCGACGATCAAAAAAATCGCCCCCAACTTGGAGATGTGCCGCCCCGCCGACGGATGCCCGATAGCTCGAGGTTCCCGTGGTCGAAACCACGAGGCTTCGGAGCTTGACGGGCGGGCCGCGAACGTCGCGGGTCGCTTACTCACGGAGCATTCGCGATGAACACGAAACTCACGATTCTCTCCGCCATCGCCTTTGGGGCGCTGGCTCCCCCGACCTTGGCTGGCCCCACCGAATACGCCAGCGGCTTGCTGCATGAGGGCATGGGGGGCGTCTCGTCTCTGACGGTCGACGCCGCGCGACGGAAGTTGATGGCATGCTGCCTCGGCAGCACCGGCAAGGACGGCGTCGAAGTCCGATTCGAGTCCGCCTGGGGCGGCGGCGCCGGCTTTGATGTCACGCCGCTGTTTGAACCCAACACCGTCGGCAATGAGCTGCGCGTCAGCCACAAGGGGTGGGACGGCACGATCAAGGGACATACCCGCGTGACCAGCAACGGCGACGGATCCGTCACGCTGCAAGCGGACTTCACCGGACTCGGCGCCACAGGCTTGGACTATGAAGCGCTGGACGGGAACGGCGTTGTCGTCGAAAGCGGCCCCTTCCCGGGCGGCGGCATTCAGGCCTACCTCGATCCGTGTTGCCCGCCGGGCGCAGAGTTCGTCTGGTGGTACGCCACCGCGTACGTCAACGGGCAGTGGATCACCTATATCGACTGGCGCTGCATCACCATCGGGACCGTGTCCGGCTTGCCCGATATCACCGCGCTGCGCCTGATCCCGCAGATTCCGCCGGGCGGCACGCCGCCGCTCGACGGCCTGGAGTCGTTCGTCGTCACCGAAGACGACTTCCCGATGCTGTCCATCTTCGAAGCGCAGGTTCACACATTCGGCATCGCCGCATGGGGCTTGGGCGACGGGCGCCTCGATGAGGATTGCGATGATCTCGCTCCGTGCGCTCGTGAGCAGCGCCGCCTGCTTGTCAGCAACATCGGCAGCAGCGGACAGGACGGCGTAAGCCTGAATTTCGAATCGGATAACCTCGGATTCCCCGGCGGGCTGGGCGCCGACGACGAGGTCGCCGTCTCCGTCGTCGGTTCGCCTGTCCTCGGTACCGAAACGATGAAGTACCAGAAGACGGGGCACGTCACACTGTTGAAGCGCGAGATCACCCCCAACCCGGCCACGGGCGACTTGGATGTCAGCATCGACTTCGGTGGCGTCGGCGCCGGCGACTATGAGATGTGCATGTTCGATTCGTCCGGCACGCAGGTCGCATGCCGCGTGTTGCCCAACAACATTCCGTGGACCGTCAGCCCATGCCCCGTTGGGCAGGTCTGGGTCAGCCGCTGGCCGCCGAAGTTCTCGGGTTGCGAGATGGTCGTCGACCCGGTCGGTCTGATCGGCGGTCCGTTCCCGGGCGTCACGGATATTGAATTCACGCCGATTGGCGTGACCATTACGGATCGCCTGGCCGCGATCGAAATCACCAGCACCGACGCCGGCGGCACGCTCGTCATTGACGACGTCGTCATCTCCCCGCCGTGCCCGGGCGATCTCGACGGCAGCGGCGATGTCGGCCTGTCGGATCTCGCGGGTCTGCTCGCGTCGTTCGGCACGTCAGCCGGTCAGCCGTTGTACAACCCGCTCGCGGATCTGGACGGCGACAACACAATCGGCCTGAGCGACCTCGCCGGTCTCCTGGCGCTGTTTGGAAGCAGCTGCGGCTAAGCTCCAGACCGCTCTACGAGGGAACAATCGTGTTCACGCAACCCGCCCCGTGCGCTGACGACAGTCAGCCGCGGGGCGGGTGCTTTTCTTGCCGGGGTTTAGAGTTCGAAGCGGCTGCGGTCTCTGTCTTCCAGCACGTCCGCCAGCCGCATGCGCACATAGTCGACATCGACCGTCACATCCTTGTTCACCGCGTCGGACGCGTTGAAGGCGATCTCCTCCATCACTTTCTCGACGATCGTGTACAGCCGGCGGGCCCCGATGTTCTCCAGCATCTGGTTCGCCCGCCACGCCATCTCCGCCATCTCGCCGATCGCTTCATCCGTGAAATTGAGCGCCACACCCTCGGTCGACAACAGCGCAATCTGCTGTTCGATCAGTGAATTGTGCGGTTCGGTCAGAATCCGTCGGAAGTCATCGCCGGTCAGTTCATCCAGCTCGACCCGAATCGCGAACCGGCCCTGCAACTCCGGCATCAGGTCCGTCGGCGACGCCTGCGTAAACGCGCCCGCGCCAATGAAGAGAATGTGATCGGTGCGCGCCAGGCCGTAGCGCGTGCTGACCGTCGTTCCCTCCACCAGCGGCAACAGATCGCGCTGCACGCCGCCGCGCGAAACATCCGGCCCGATCATGTCCTCATCATTCGGCGTACACAGCTTGTCAATCTCATCGATGAAGACGATGCCCGATTCCTCAGCGCGGCGAATCGCCGTCTCGCCGAGTGATTCATGATCGATCAGCTTGTCGGTTTCCTGCTGAATCAGGATCTCCAGCGCCTGCGGCAGCGGCATCTTCTGGCGCCGCGAGCGCGACGGCAGCATCCGCTCGAACAGCCGCTCGAAATCGGGGCCCATCTGGTCCAGCCCCATGTTGCTCATCATGTGCGATGGCGCCGCCTTGTCTTCGCTGACGACCTCGATCATCCGGTCATCCAGTCCGCCCGCGACCAGTTGCGATCGCAACTTCTCGCGCGTCCGCTGTCGCCGCTCCGCCTGGTCGGGATCCGTCGAGACCGCATGGTGGTCTGGAAGCAGTTGATCCAGCACCCGATCCTGCGCCCCATGCGCGGCTTGCTCACGCACACGGCGGCCCGCCGCGTCGCGCTCCAGCTTCATCGCCCGATCCACAAGCTCGCGGATCATGGCGTCCACGTCGCGCCCGTGATACCCGACCTCCGTGAACTTGGTCGCCTCGACTTTGACGAACGGCGCATCCAGCTCCTGCGCGATCCGCCGCGCAATTTCCGTCTTGCCGACGCCCGTCGGGCCGACCATCAGAATGTTCTTGGGTTTCACATCGCGCCGCGTTTCCACCGGCAATTGCAGCCGCCGCCAGCGATTGCGAATCGCGATCGCCGCCGCCCGCTTGGCGTCCGCCTGTCCGACGATGTATCGATCGAGCCGTTCGACAACCTGTCGTGGCGTCAGATCATGCACGTTCGTTTCTCCCGCAATCCCCACGCCCCCGCGTGAGCTTGGATGATAGTCGCCCTGCGCAGGCGGTCCATCGATTACAGAAAAGCGCATGACCGGTAATGACCGCGTGCCGCGCTATGAATGCGCCGCCTGATAAGCCCCGGCGCCTCACGCCCCAATCTCGGCGCAACCGCGCTCGCAGCCCGCCGCTAACCCCCCGCCGCCGAAACCGGTCTTGATCCCAGCCGGGAGCGCCTACCATATACTGACAGGCGCAGCGTTTTGGGGGCCCCGATGGATTTGGATACGATCCGCGAGCAGTTTCCGATAACTCGCAACTACAACTTCTTGAACCACGCCGCCGTTGCGCCGCTCTCGCGGCCGGCGATGGAGGCGATGTGCGGCTATGCCGCCGAACTGGCGGACTACGCCTACCTGCGCGGCGCCTACTACCGCGCCGCCGAACGCATCCGCCAGGCCGCGGCGAAGTTGATCAACGCCGACCCGGCCGAGGTGACGTTCGTAAAAAACACGACCGAAGGCGTGAATTACGTCGCAAACGGCATACCGTGGCGCACCGGCGACAACGTCGTTTCCACCGCGATGGAATTCCCCGCCAACGTGTACCCCTGGCTCGCCCTTGAGGCCCGCGGCGTGCAACTCCGCGCCATCGCCGAAGACGACGGCCGCGTGCCTTTCGACCGCATCGCCGCCGCGATCGACAATCGCACGCGGGTGGTAGCGGTTTCAGCCGTCCAGTGGTCGAACGGATTCCGCCTGGATCTGACGCGCCTGGGCGAACTCTGTCGCGAAAAGGGCGTCCTGTTCTTCGTCGACGCGATCCAGTCAATCGGCGTCAACCCGATCGACGTCCGTCGCATGAACATCGACATGCTCTCCTGCGGCGGGCACAAGTGGCTGACCTCGCCCGAGGGCGTGGGCATCTTCTACTGCCAGCGCGAACTGGTCGGGCACATCAAGCCGTCCGAAGTCGGCTACCTGTCGATGAAACAGGGCCACGGCGATGGTGAGATCGACTACGACCTGCACGACGATGTGCGCCGTTTTGACAGCGGCTCCTATAATCTCGCGGGAATCTGTGCGTTGGGCGCGTCGATTCAGTTGCTGTTCGAAGTGGGACAGGACGAGGCCCAGGTGCGGGTCAAGCGACTGACCGACATGCTGGCCGAGGGCGTGGCCCACAAGGGCTGGCGCGTGCACAGCCCGCGAACGCCGAGCGAATGGAGCGGCATCGTGTCGTTTTCGTCCGACAAACATGACGTGGATGCGATCCGGCGCCATTTGCGCCATGAGTTCCGGATCGTGGTCGCGACGCGCCGCGGTCGCCTGCGGGCCAGCCCACACTACTATAACTCGCCGGACGAAATCCGGCAGCTGATCGACGCGTTGCCGAGCGGGTAGCTTGCGTTATCGGATTGGCGACGGCAGGATAGTCGGCGCGTCGCGCCGGAAATCGCGGAAGTCGAATTTGCGACCGCGACTTTCGATTGTGAAGCGAATGGAACGAGGCGTATAATTGAGGTGGTGGGACATGCCACAGCCCGGGGGTTGGAAAGATACAGTGGAACGCACGCTGACCACAGTTCGTTGTGTGCCGCGCTACGGTTACGAATCGACCGGCGTGCGCATCATCGAGCTCGACATGTTCGCCTCGTTCTCAGCGGGTGAACTGTACGAGGCGCTGCGCGTGTACTTCATGTCCCGCGGTCTCGAAGAAGCCATCTACGACGTCGACTTTGACGCCGACGGCTGGTGCGCAATCATCAACGACGAAGCGTACGAAGCCGAATGGGGCACGCCGCTGCTGTAAGGCGTGCTGCTCGCGCGTTCAGCGCAGCATCTCACCCAATCGCCGCAACCCCTCTTCAATATCTTCGTCGCTCGTCGCGAAGCTCAGGCGCGCATATCGCGGCGCGCCGAACGCCACGCCGGACACCGTCCCCACGTGCGCTTTCTCCAGCGCCATGTCCGCAAAGCCGTCCGCGTCTTCCACGCCGAGCCTGGCGAATGTCTCCGAAACATCCGGGAAACAATAAAACGCGCCGCCCGGCATTTCGCACGTCACGCCCGGCAGCGCATTCAACCCCGCCACCATCAGCTTCGCGCGCCGCTTGAACGCGACCAGCATTTCCTCCACCGGCCCCTGATCGCCGGTCAGCGCGGTGATCGTCGCCGTCTGCACAAACGCCGCCGGCCCGCTCGTCGTCTGCCCCTGCAGCTTCGCCATCGCCTTGATCAGCGGCTCCGGACCACCGGCGAATCCCAGCCGCCAGCCGGTCATCGCGTACGTCTTGCTGACGCCGTTGATCGTCAGCGTGCGCTCAAGCATGCCATCCAGCGCCGCGAAACTCACATAGGGCTCATCCGTAAACAACAGGCGGTGGTAGATCTCATCACTGAACACCACCGCGTCCGAATCGCGCAGCACGCGCGCCAACGACGCCAGCTCCGCCTTCGAATAAACCGCGCCCGACGGATTCGAGGGACTGTTCAACACGACCACCCGCGTCTTCGGCGTCAACACCGCCACCAGCTCGTCCGCCGTGATTTTCAGGCCGCGCTTCGGCGTCACGATGACCGGCGTGCCGTCGCACAGCCGCACCTGATCCGGATAACTCACCCAGTACGGCGCGGGAATCACGACTTCGTCGCCGGGGTTCAGCAGCGCCGCGAAGCCGAGATGCAGCGCGTCCTTCGCCCCCACCGTCGCGCAGATCTGCGCGGGCGAATAGCTCAACCCGCAGTGACGATCGAAGTACGTCCGGATCGCTTCGCGCAATTTTGGCGTCCCCGACACCGGCGATGCGTACTTCGTGTCCCCCGCGCGCAGCGCCGTGATCGCCGCCTCCTTGATCGCGTCCGGCGTGTCGAAGTCCGGCTGGCCGGCCGCAAACGCGATTACGTTCACGCCGCGGGCTTTCAGGTCCGCGGCTTTGGCGGTCATCGCCATCGTCGCCGACGGCGCCACCGCCGCGACCCGGTTCGATAGTCTGATATTCATCAACAACGCCCTCGTGCGGGGAATTGGCTGCTCACGCCTGTCGTGCCGAAAGTCTATCAGGTCGCCGTCGCGTTCGCAGCGGCGGCGGCTCCGGGAGAGATCGACGCATGCTCATCGACATTCACGGCCATCTGGGCAAGTTGGGCGACTACGATGGCACGGCCGAGGCGCTCGGCCTGTATCAGAAACAGGTCAACGCCGACCGGCTGTTCGTCTCCAACCTGCACGCCGCCGCGATCGGCGCCGACCAGCATGAACCCGACGCGAACGTCGACACCCTCGCGCTGTGCAAAGCCCAGAAGGGTTTCTGCGCCGTGTACTGGGTCCGGCCCGGCGGGTTGGACAGCAACATTCACGCCTTCGCCGGCGCTCTGGACCTGGAGCCGTTTGTCGGCGCGCTGTTCGCGCCGCGCTACAACGGCTTTCGCGCCGACGACGAGCTGCTCGACCGCTACATGGCCGTGCTGCTGCGTCTGGGCCGCCCGGCGATGTTCCTGACCAGCCCGGACGACGCCGACCGGCCGTCCACGATATATACGCTCGCGCGGCGGCACCCGCGCGTGCCGGTCGTGCTGCTGAACATCGCCACCGATCGCCATTGGCCCGAAGCGCTGGACACGGTCCGCCGTTCGCAGCAGCGCGACGACGCGATCATCCTGCTGTCGCTGGCGCACGCGACCGCGGACGACGCCCTCGCGGCGGTCAACGCCGCCCGCCACACGCGCGTCCTGTTCGGCTCCGACGCCGGCCTCGCCTCGCCAACGCACACCGAGCGCGTGCAGACCTTCCTCGAAGAATTCCGCGCAACCGCCCCCCCGGCGGTCTGCGAAGCGGTGCTATGGCAGAATGCGCAGAAACTGTTCGGCTTGAAATTCACCCCGGCGGCGACACCCCGCTGAGGCACGCATTCCCGGCCGATGTGTGCGGACGTGCTGCTCGGCCCCCGACAATCACAGGTCAACTCGTAAGAACCCACACTCGGGGCAGCGCCCGCTGGTGTTTCCCGTCAGGTTGTATCCACAGTGTGAGCAGGATGGCTCCGATGCGGCCGCGCCCCAGCGCGGCATTGACGGAGTCAGTCGTGATATCATGTAGGTTAGCAAGACGAATGCACCAACATACCCCAATACCCAACAAGCCGCCTCTACGAGGAACCGACGAGCCTCCGCGTCTGTCCCGTCAGTAAGGGGCCGCGAATAGGGGCGCCAGTAAATGACGGCAAGAACGTACACTTGGGATAAAGCAAAGATCGTTCTGCGCCAGCCACTTCGAATCGAGGCGCCGACTCCGAGACAAAACAGTATGGGTAGAATGATGGCCCACTCTCCGCTCCCAACTCTGGCAGGGCTGACGCGCGGGTGAAACATGGCCCCAAACACTGCAATCCACACCAGCCCAATTAGAGCAAGTGCTGAGACGACGACCAACCGACGAGCGATAGGCATCGAGAGAGTTCTCCGTCGACAACGCCCCGTTCCTTTCCGCTACCCTGCCATGATACTATCTCCGTCGTGCAATCTTTCCGCATGCGATGCCATGCGATCCCCTGGAGCCCCGCGTGCGCGTTCCAAAAAGAGTCCGCGGCCCAGCGCTCATCCTGTTGGTATACGCCGCTACGTTCATCTTTCCGTTCTACCTCGACGTCCAGAAATGGTCTGTAGGCATGACGGGCGGCCGCGTTTGGGTCGGCTGGCCGAGCCGCGTTCCCCTGATGCCGACGGCAATCAGCTGGGACTTTAACCCACACTTCAACCTGTTTTCCGCGCTGGCGCCCTCGGCTCGCCATCAGCCCTACCTGATTGTTTCGATCCCGCTCTGGCCCTTCGTGATCGGGACCGTGCTTTGGTTGGCCCGCAACCGCGAGCGTCCCCATGCTTGTCCGACCTGCGGATACGATCTGCGCGGGGCCGTGTGGGATCGGTGCTCGGAGTGCGGCAGTTCGATTGCCACGGGACAAGCGCCGGGTAATCACCCGCCGAGAACCGCGCCCACAAACCGCCCGCGCCGCACGCCTCGCATCCTCGCGATCGTTCTGCTCTATGTCGTTTCACTCGCCGCCGAGGGCGGCTTCGGCATCGCGCGCTGGCCGTTCCAACTCGACAACGGCGTGCTGGAGATCGGGTTGCGACGGTGGTACTTCATCCGTCCGAACGGCGGATACCTCATCCCCTCCCCGCAATTCGACCTGATGGACGCGATTGCGCCGGGACGCGGGGATGGCGCAATCCGAATCCCACTCTGGCCGCTCGCGTTGCTGGCGATCGTCTGGAGCATGCGGACCAGGCCCGGCCGCGCCGACGCGCGCGACAGCGGCGCCGAGCGCCCGCCCCCGTTCAACCGTTTGACGCCCCCCCGTCGATAATGGTAAACAGGCGAATCTTGCGCGGTTTCGCGCGGTTTTTGCGATTTCTCGCCCGGATTCTGATGACGGGGCCATGACCGAATGACGCGACTGATCGGCTGCATCCTGATCCTCACGCTGCCCGCCCTGACCGGCTGTCCGCAGCCCACCGGACGCGCGGATCTCCGCCTGCAGGCCGGCGATCGAGCGCTGGCCAGCAACAACATCGAAGCGGCGCTGGTCGAGTTCAAGGCCGCTGTGAAGCTCTCGCCGCAATTGGCGGAGGCGCACTCCAAGCTCGGCCAGACGTACAAGAAGGCCGGCAAGCTGCCGGAAGCGGAACGGGCCCTCGAAACCGCCGTCCGCCTCGACCCGACCGACTTCACGACCACCTTCGAACTCGGCGACGTCTATCAACTGCTCAAGAAAACCGCACAGGCGATTCAGACCTATCTGCTGGCGTGCAAGCTTCGCCCCGATCATTTCGAAAGCCACTTCCGCCTCGCGAGCTGTTATCACGAAACCGGCGATCTGGCGCAGGCCACCACCTGGTACGAAAAATCGCTCAAACTCGACAAATCCAACGCCGCCGCCTGGAGCAATCTGGGCGCGGCCCATGACGCGCTCGGCGAGCCGTACGAGGCGATTCGGGCATATAAGCAATCACTGGAGCGCGATCCGCGCCAGCCGGTCGTGCTCGTCAATCTCGCGACCGCATATCTGAATCAGGATCGCTATGCGCTCGCGGAGCGCACCCTGCAAAACGCGATCGCGATTCAGCCCACGCTCTCGATCTCGTATGAGCGCCTCGGATATTGCAAGTGGCGGCAGCGCAGCTACGCCGAAGCCGCCGAGCAATATGAAAAGGCCATCCGCCTCGACCGCTCCAACGCGCGGGCCTTGGCGGGCCTCGGCGTGGTGCGGATGACACAGGTGCTCGAAGGCGGGGACGAATCGCTGCGGGCCCAGGCGATTGACGCCTGGCACCAGAGCCTGGAACTCGACGCCGACCAGCCCCAACTCCGGACGCTGATCGAGAAGTACCGCCGGAAGCCGGCCGCGCCGGTGATTCCGCTGGACTAGGCCGCCGACCGATTGGGCCGTCTGCAATCCGATCGAGGACCAACTCGGCGCGAGGTTCAGCCAGGTCAGAAGAAATGATGACGTATGACTACGTCCCCCGTGTGAGAGTTGTGTGCTTGCCCTGGATGACTTTGCGCGTCGCTTTCCGGGAATCGAAGTTGCGTAGGCTGGGCTGCCAAGCCCAGCAATGACCGAAGGACGACAGGGACATGTGCCGAGCGCTCGGAGCGCGATGGGACGGAAACATGAACTGTCTCGGAGATTCGCCCGGCGTGATTTGGAACACGGGTCTTGAAGCGAGCGCGATGCCCCTTGCAAGCGCGATGCGAGGGAACGCTGGGCTTAGCAGCCCAACCTACCGGACTCACTGGACTCGCTTTCTGGCCGGAATACATCTTTCATGATTTATCGGGGCGTAAACACCATGATTGAGCGCGGGCCCGACTATATGTTCTTTGATGAGTGCTTCACAGGATGACCGCAATGACTGGCGATGCCTTCATCGTTAGCGCAGATAGCCTGGAGGCCGCCAAGGACTTGGTGGAGAGCCTGCTGGGGTTAACCCTGTCGGCGCATGAAGGGTTTCATATGGGTGGGTTGCACTACCGTAAGGTAAATGGCCGAACGACATACCACTTGTATCGTAACCGAGACTTCGAAGGTGAGAAGGTCGATGGGTTTGCCGAGACATCTGAAGTGATCCTACGAATTGACTATGATCCCATTGAAGGTTCGCTCGAGTGGCTGCTGAAAGAGCCTAGACTGAAGCTTGCCGAGCGACGCCACTATCGAGTAGATGGCCAGTGATCGAGGCGCAGCGTGTGACGCGATGTTGTTGAGTGTTGGTTGTCAAACAAGACTGTGGAGTCTGGCAATGACCAAACGAATCTTCGGACTTGTCGCGATCGCCATGACGCTCGCGCCGGCGGCGTTTGCGGCCGCGTTGCAGAACGGAACCTTTCAGGATAGCTCACCGCCGCTCGATGGTTGGACGACCACCGGCAACGCCTCACTCGCGACGGGCGCCGGAACCGTGAAGGCGCTACGCCTGCACGAGACCTGCGCCCCGGGCCTGAGCCGGGCGTTTCAGACGTTCGACATCCCCGCCAACGCGGCTACGCTGTCGTTCCGCTACCGCCTGACCTCGCCGATCACGCCGGACGACGGCAATTGCCCCGGCCTGATGGAAACCAGCGCGATCCCGCTGCCGCCGGACGCGCGTGCGGACGCTCCCCCGCGAGACATGCTTATGCCCGCGGCGAGAGCCATGAATCTATGAAGCGAGCCTCTGAGCGGGTATTCGTACCCGTCGGACCCTCAG
>CAZGTH010000009.1:0-192972 GCA_964528455.1 uncultured Planctomycetales bacterium
AAACCGCAACCAGTTCCAACACGCTTGACAACGGCTCGCTCATAGATGCCACACGTCCGACCAGCCCCAACTCCGGACGCTGATCGAGAAGTACCGCCGGAAGCCGGCCGCCCCGGTCATCCCGCTGGATTAGCCGCCCTTCCGTGAAAATCCCATTGCATTTCCCCCCTTTCCGGCGGTAACGTCTGATATTGTCCTTACAGGAGGACACTTGGCAAAAAGAGGAGGAGACCGATGCTCCGTTTCCGTCCGGCGGCGATTTGGATCGCCGCGATCGCGCTGGCCACCGCGGCCCATGCGACCACCTACAACTTTCCACTCGACGGTTTGCAGGAGGTCCCACCCGTCGCCACGCCGGCCACCGGTTTCGCCGTGGTCACGCTGAATGACCTCTCACCTGCGGCAGATGACTGGGAACTCACGTGGAATGTCGCGTATAGCGACCTGATCGGCTCGATCACAGCGGCCCACTTTCACGGCGCCGCGCCAATTGGCGTCAACGCCGGCGTGCGCCTCGGTCTGTCGGTAGGGGCCTCGCCGATTGTCGGCAACGCGGTCATCAGCGACGCGTTCGCATCCGAGATTCTGGCGGGATTGTGGTACGTGAATATTCACTCGACCTTCAGACCCGGCGGCGAGATTCGCGGCCAGGTCGTGCCCGAGCCGAGCACGCTCGCGCTATTGGGCCTCGGGCTGGTAAGCCTCGTCCGGCGACGCTAAGTCACGGCGGATGTAGCAACGAGCAAAATCTCGCCCCGGAAGCCGCCTGATGCGCGGTTTTCGGGGCGAATCGTTGCGCCGCGCCGTATGATCCGCGTATGCGACCTCTCGAGCCCGAACTGGCCGCGTCAGCGGTTGATCCGGCGGCGCCCCCCGCGTCTGCGCGGGCGTCGCTCGCCGACCGTTGGCGGCTGTGGCACACAGGCCCCGCCTGGCGGCGTGGTCTGGCGAAAACCGCGCTGTTCTCGCTCGCGTTCGCACTGGTGCTGTATCCCAAGGTCTGGCTCGCGCCGAGTTGGCTCTATCGCCTTACGCATCTTGATTCCGTCATCGATCCTACGAATCCCGGCCTCGACCCGATCGTCGCCGAAGTGCGGGCGGGCCTGGCGCCGGACGCCGGTCCGCGCGCCGCGCAACACGCCGTCGAAACCGTCATCTACAAACGCGTTCCCTACACGCATGACTGGGTGACCTACGGCGTGTTCGATCACCTCCCGACTGTCGACGAAGTGCTTGCGCGCGGGACCGATGATTGCGACGGCCGCGCCGTGCTCGCGGCATCAACACTGCGCCGGCTGGGTTACGAGGCATGGCTGGTGACGGACTTGTTGCACACGTGGGTGGATACGCCCGAGGGCGACGCGATGGCGATGGAGAAGCCGGGAAGGGTATCGATGTCAGGTCGCCCCTCCGCCGACGGTCCCGGCGCGACCCGGTTTTCGATCAATGGCGCGCTGGTCGCCAATCTCGGCCGCGGCCTGGGCTATGGGGTCAGCGTGTTTCCACTGCCGCGCATCGTGATGCTGCTGGTCGCTTTTCTGTTGATCGCCGCCCATCCGCGCGTCGGCCTGGCGCGCTACGCCACCGGGGCCGTGGCGATCGCCGGCGGTCTGGCGCTGATCCGCTGGAGCGGTGAACCCTTCGCACGAAGCCTTGCCCCGGAGTGGGGGCTCTGGATCGGGCTGGGCGCGACGCTGATCCTGGCCGGCTGGGTCGTGATCGCCGTTCGCCGCCGCGCCTTGCCGTAGCCGCCGGCGCGGTCATACTTCGGCGATGCGACTATCCAAGTTCCTCATTCTGCTGGCAGCGACGGCCTGCGTCAGCACGGCCGCGATCGGCCAGATGCTCCCGCGCTATGATCTGCAGATCGGCGATCAGCTCGTTTTCGAGCAACGGACCCGAGCCGCGGGGGCCGACACGCCGGACACGACGCAAATCGCCCAATTGCAGGTCTGGGTGATGCGGCGCGACGGGCCGGAGTGGAAGCTGTTCGTCGACTACACGCCGGTGATCGACGGCGCGCCCGGCGCTGCGCGGGGCGGGTTCATGTATCTGGGCGAGCGCGGCCATCCGCGCCTCGATCCCGAAACCTTCACGGACATGCTCACGTTCGACGACCTGCTGCGCATGTTCGTCTCTTTCCCCACCTCGTGGGAGGACCAGACCAACTGGACTACCGACCCGGATTGGCTCGGCCGGCGCTTGCGGTGCGAGGCCGAACCGGCGGCGCCAACGGCGTCCAACCAGCGCGTGATTCAATTCCACCTGGAGGACCCGACCGGCGTGCACGAAGCGCTCGGCCAAGAACACTCGGGAACCATCGCCTTCGACGAGAAGCTTGGGGCGCCCAATACATTCCAACTGGTGGAGCGCGCCGCCAACGGTCGCGTGACCGAAACCGTCGTTCGTTTTCGGCGGCTGCTGCGCCACGGCGAATCATTCGCGATGCGGCTTGAACGCGAAGCGGAAGCGTGGCTGCGGGCCAGTCGGCGCTATGAGCGTCTGGCGGATGAGTTTGTGCGTGGCGTGGACGAAGTCGAGATCAGCGAGCGCCGCCTGCGCCGCTGCTGGCCGGAGTACTTGCAGCAGGCCTCGCGCGCATCGCCATTGCAACCACTCGGGCAAGGCCGGCAGATGGAAATCGACGCGCGCGTCGCGACGCTCAAGCGCCGCCGGGAGTTGATCACGCGCTGGCTGGGGCGCGTCGCGCCGCAATGGACGGCCCCGGATCTGAACGGCGAACCGTTCCAGAGCGATTCGTTGCCAACGGATCGGCCGATTATCGAAATGTTCTGGACGCGGCAGGCGCCGGAGTCGATGGCCGCGTTCGCCGGATTGTCGCAGATGACGCGCTCGCCGACGGGCGACGCCGGGCCGACGGTGGTGTGCGTCAACATCGACGCGGATGTCATGGCCGGGCGGGCCGCATGTCGCGCGCTGCCGGGTGAGATGGCCCGCGTGTTCACCGGCGCGCCGATCGGGCGCCTGGAGACGGAGGACTTTCCCGTTTTTCGCGTGCTGACCGGCGATCGACGCGTCAAGCGACTGGTCTTCGGACTACCCGCCAAGCTGTCGGAACTGCTGGAGGATGGCGCCCCGTGACGTTGTGGCGGACACCGCCGCGCTGGACGATCTTCGCGCTGCTGGCGCTGGGCGGCTGCGCTGCGCGGCGGGCGGAGCCGCTGCGGGACACGCCGGACGTCGACGCGACGCTGGCGGCGCTGGATGCGGCCGGGCTATCGCGACTTGCCCAACTTGCCGAGCAGATCGCCACAAATCCCCGCGGCTTCCTGGTCGATTGTGTCGCCGCGACCGAAGCGCTGACACAATACACGGTCACGTTCACGCGAATGGAGCGGCGCGGCCTGCTGAATCTGCCACAGGGCCCGGAGCGGATCGCGGTCTGGTTTCGCCGGGCGCCCTTCAGTGTCCGCATGTTGTGGCTCGACGAAGATGTGAAGTATGGAGAGTCGACCTACGTCGACGGCGAGCAACAGAGCCGCGTGCGGTTCACGGCCCGGCGCGGCCTGCTCGGTCTGCCGCCGCCGATTATCCGGGTCGATCCGCAGACGCCGGTGCGCTGGGGCGAAGCGCTGCGCCCGGTGACGGACTTCGGCGTCGAGCAGCTCATGCGCGAAACGCTCGCGGAGTTTGACGCGTCGCGCGACATCGTGCGGATTACGGTCGCCGGGGCCGTCGCGGGCGAGACGGACGAACGTCCGGCCGTGCTGATTCGCTTGCGCTACCCGGACGATTCTCGCGACGCGCCGATTCAGGACCTGCTGATCGACCCGCAAACCCGGTTGCCGCTGGCGACCTGGGTGCGCCGCGCCGACGAAACCCTGGACGCCTACTACGTCTATGAGAACCTGGACCCGCGCGTCCGCCTTTCCGACGCGGACTTTCTATTGACCGCCGAGCGCCCGGCCGACGCCGCGCGGCCGGAGGCAGCGCCATGATTCCCGAAACAAGCCGTGAATTCGCCGGGGACGAAGCGTACATGCGGCTGGCGCTGCGCATCGCGCGGCGTGGTCTCGGACGCGTCGAGCCGAACCCGATGGTGGGTTGCGTGATTGTGCGCGATGCGCACATCATCGGTCAGGGATTTCATCGCCGCTTCGGCGGGCGGCACGCGGAGATCAACGCGATGCGCGCCTGCCCGGCCGACGTCTCGGGCGCTACCGTTTTTGTCACGCTCGAGCCCTGCTGCCCCGGTGAAAAGAAAACGCCGCCCTGCGTGGATGCGCTGCTGGCGGCCCGCGTGAAGCGCGTCGTAATCGGCGCGATCGACCCCAATCCACAGGTCGCCGGCCGCAGCGTGAAGCTGCTCGAAGGCGCCGGCATCGCCGTATGCGTCGGCGTCTGTGGCGAAGAGGCGGCGGACCTGATCGCGCCGTTTACAAAGTGGATCACCCGGAAGCGGCCGTGGGTCATCGCGAAATGGGCGCAAAGCGTCGACGGGCGCATCGCCACGCGCACGGGCGATTCCAAGTGGATTTCAGATGAGACGATGCGGGCGGACGCCCACCGCGTACGCGGACGCGTCGATGCGATCATCGTGGGCGCGGGCACGGCCCTGGCGGATGATCCGATGCTCACCAATCGCGTATCGCAGCCGCCGCGCGTGGCGACGCGCGTGGTGATTGATCCGACGCTGCGCTGCGCGGACAGCGCGCTCCAACTCCGGGCGACGGCGCGGCAGACGCCGACGCTGTTCTATCACGCGCCCGGCGCCGCCGCCGCTGCGCTCGCGGCGTTACAGCGGGACGGATGTCTGACGCGCGAAATCGCGGCCGCGACGCCGCGCGCGAATGACGATCATGTCGATCCGCGCTCGGCACGGCTCGACATCGATCACATCCTCGCCGATCTGGCGGAACGCGGCTGTACCAACGTGCTGATCGAGGGCGGGGCCGCCACGCTCGGCGGCTTCTTCGACGCGGGCGCCGTTGATGAGGCGCATTGCTACATCGCCCCGAAGGTCATCGGCGGCCGCGAGGCCCTGAGCCCGATCGCCGGCGACGGCGTGGCGAAAATCTTTGACGCGGCGGCGCTGCGTAATCCGCGCATGCGGCGCCTCGGCGCCGGGTGGCTGCTGACCGGCAGGCTGTGACCGCGGCGGACCAGGCGCGGCGCCGCCCCGCGCGACCTTGATGCCCCATCCCGGGCGCCGCAGATGCGGCGGGGGCTCGCCGCGGCCCGATGGGCGCAGGCACGCGCCGCAGCGACAGAAAATCAGCCGGAACGGCCCACGTGGGCCGCTCCGGCTTCAGGAGGGAGAAGAAAGCAGCCGTACGCCTCGCCGACCGTGGGCGTTCGAACAGGGCCTGCCCGCGTGGCTCACGGCGAATCGCCGGCTGTATGATTGAGGACGGATGAACAGCCGGCGCGGCTGTCTGAATTCCGATCATTGTTGGAGCCTGCCATGCAGAGGCGATGCTTGCGCCCGTCATGCGATTCGCGACGCCCCTGCAGCCCGGCCAGGATTGCCATCGCGACAGTAGCGCTGGCCGGGCTTATCCAAGCAGGCTGCGGACCGGTCTACCGCGTTTCGCCGCTTCCCGGAGAACGCCGACATGAGGCGGTGCGCTGGGTGTATCGCACCCAGTCACGTCCGCAGGTTTGGGGCGGTCCCGGCATGCTCTATGGCTTGGGCGTGCTTCTCTACAACAACGCTGTCGTCGGTGTCGCGCCCCTCGGTGAGCGCGTCGCGATCTATGAGCGCCCATTCTCAAAACGCCCAGTACGGATCCAGCCGGACGCGGTAGTGTTGGATCTCGAAACCGGGACCCCCAACGAGGGGGTTTCGGCGCCACGTTGGACTGGCTCCGAAAACACCGGCGCGCTGGTGACCCCAGTCGACCGATCAGGATGGCGCATCGAATGGGACAATGAAGCGAGGTTCCGCATACGCGTGCGTTCCCCCGGGGAAGCACACGCGATTGAGGTCATGTCGGCGCCGCGGAATGCCGAGCCGACAACGCTCCTGCCACTTTGCAATGATACCTTGATCATTGTGCTACGCCGCCGCTCGGGGCCCGCGTATTGGAACCACGCGTACGATGTGATGTGCGTCGACGGCAACCTGCTTAAAGGAAACCGGGACGAGCCATCGCCCGTCCCGGATTAAGCGTCCACTACCCCTACAACCGGCTGTTTTCTTAGCGAATACTGCCCCAACGCGCGTTCCACTTGGCCGCTTCTTCCTTGACCAACTCGGAAACGCGTTTGATTTCCTCCTGCTTCGGCCCTTCGTCCGCGGTTTCCCAGAAACGGGCGGGCTTCGCATCGCGGATCTTCGCGACCGATGTGATCGCGTCGTACACATGAACGCGCACCTCGCCGTTGACGACCAGCGCGCTGGTCGCCAGCTGCGCCGCAGCCGCCGGCGTCACTTTCTTCATCGCGGTCGCCGCGACCGGGTCGGATTCCGCCGCTTTCGCCAGCGCCGTAATCGCCGCGTCCGTCGACAGCTCGGCGAGCGTTTCATACACGCGCTTGCGGGTGCCATCGTCCAACTCGCGCCCGAGGAACTCCACCAGCGCGTTGTCAGCATCCGTGATGATGAACGCCTTGATATAGCCCAGCGCCTTGCTGACGTTGTTTCGATTGAGCTTCTCGCGCTTGAACTCCGGGAGCAGTTCCTTCTCGAACAGCGACGAGCGATAGGACCGGAAGTGATTCGTCAGCGCGCCGAGGAACGCGTCCTTCCGCGCCACGACTTCCGCGCCGATCATGCCGATCAGGTCGCCATCCGGTGTGACCACGAGCATGTATTGCCCGTACTTCGTCGGGGCGTTCCACTTCGTAAACAACTCCGCGTTGTTGGTTGAGCGCGTCAGCCGCGCCCCGACGAACCGATCCCCGATTAACTCACGCACCAGCGGATCGCGCAGGACCACCTGCTGCTGATCCTCCAGATCACCGAGGTCTTCGCCCGGCACGAAAAAGAGCAGCGGCTTCTGAGTCCGCTTGGCGAGTTTGACGGCATCGCCGGGGTTCGAAATCCACTGCACCGGCCGCGTCTGCGCGACGGCCCCCGACACGATGGAAAGCACAATCAAGACCGCGGTCGCGCGAAGCATCGCCAGTCCTCCAAAGCCAGTGTGACGAAACGGGCACGGCCCGGCTTGTTACGCACAAGCCGCGCCGCGACTTCTCTTACCCGAAGGATTCTAGGCGCAATACGTCACGGCGCCATAGCGGGAAGGCGTATACGTCCCATCCAAGCCCACTTGATTACGGCGATTCGCGCCCCGATTCGGGCGGTCAGGCTTCCGGCTCAGTCCGTTCCGGCTTTCGCGTGGGCGTCTGCGGGGCGGGCTTCGGCGGCCCTTTACCCTCCGCCCCGGCCGGCGCGTCAGGCTGTTTCTTGGCCGGATCCTTCTTCGGCGGCGTCAACGGCTTGGAGCCGGTTTTCTCCATGTTTCCAGGATTCTTTGGATTTGTCGGTCCCTTGGTCATTTGTGTCTCCTTGGTTCTTCACAGGCGCACTGCGCCTGCGGTCCTTGGAGTATTCCAGCGCCAAGTGAACACGCGTTGATGCCGGCATGTAAAACTGTTCAGGCGCGGCGGCAGACAAAAAAAACGCCAATCCGTGACAGGCGTCCCGGGTGTTGGCGTCTACCTGTGCTATTGATGAATAGGCGGTGAATCTACGTCGAGGGGCGCCACTCCACCCGCGGGGCATCACCCCACAAGCCGTCAAGGTCGTAATATCCGCGCCAGGTCGGCCCGAAGACGTGCACCATCACATCCACATAGTCGCTCAGCAACCATGTGTCGTCATTCGGCTTGGCGGTCCGATATGCCCGCCGCCCCACTTCGCGCGCCTTGCGGTCGATCACATCCAGCACGGCGCGCATCTGGCGATCGGATGTGCCCGTGCCGATCACGAAAAAGTCGGCCACGCTGCTGATGCCGCGCAAGTCGATCACGACCACGTCCGTGCAGCGCGAATCCGCGGCCAGGCGCGCCGCCTCGATCGCGAAGGGCTGCGCGTCCATCGGCTCGGGCTTCGCGCCGGCAGCCGCTGCGTTCCCTTTCACCGGGGCCACAGGCGTCTCGCCCGCCGTCTCGCCTGCGGCGCCTTCGATTTCCGTCCGTTCCGATTCCAAGGTCAACACTCTCCAGGTCGTCCGCGTCATGGCTTCAGGTTGAAACACACCACGCGTTCGAGATTCCGCGCGTAGATACGTCCGTTATGAATGACCGACACCGTCCAGCAGCGTCCGGTCAGGATTTCGGCGTTGGTCGTCGGCTCAAACCGCTCGGTCTGGGCTTTGCCGATGTGCAGCGCGCCCGATTGCGAAAGCACGAACAACGCGCCATCCGCGATGACCACCGTCGAGTGGATCAGATCACCCTGCTCCGCCCGCCGCATTTCCCAGTTTTCCTTGCCGGTCATGAAATCGACACAGTTCAAGCCGGTCTCGTCACCGGAATACAGCGCCCCTTTATACAGGATTGGCGATTGAAACTTGTTGCGCAGCGCCTTGCCCGACCACACTTCCTTATGGCTCAACTTGTCGCCGCTCTTGCTGAGCTGCACCAGGATGCAGCCATGTCGATAGCCGGAGCTGAGGAACAGGTAGCCCTCGTGGAAGATCGGCGCCGCCGCATTGACGTTGAATGATGTCTTCCACGGCATCGTCCAGACGATCTCGCCGCTCTCCGCCTTTACGATGATCGCCGCGTCGCCCACAAATCCAACGATGTAGCGCTGCCCTTCGAACGTGAACGGATAAGGCGTCGCGTAGCCGACCGGGGCGTCGCCCGCCTTCCACGCCAGATCGCCGGTCGCCTTGTTGTACGCGACCAGCGCGCCGTCACTCGACCCAGCCGAGATCACCGCCAGATCGCCCTCGATCAGCACCGAACCGGAATATCCCCACTGCGGCTGGTGCCCGTGCGGCTTCGACCACAAGACGCGCCCGTCGTTCGAGTCGCAACAGATCAGCAGCCCACGCGCCCCGAGCATATACACGCGCCCGTCGGATACCGCCGGCGTCGCGCGGGGGCCGTCGCCGCCCTGTCCCTCGGGATAGGCGTCCTCAAATCCCTGCGTCCAGATCTCTTCACCCGTATCCGCGTTCAGGCAGACCAGCGTCTGTTGGCCACTGCGCGTCCCGCCGGTGTAGAGCCGATTGCCGACAATGGCGAACGAGCTGAATGCCGAGCCGACGTCGCGGTCCCAGACCATCGGGATGGCGCCGCTCCAGTCCGTCTTGAGACCCGTCTCGCGCGCGATCCCGTCGTGCTGCGCCCCGCGCCAGCACGGCCAGTCCTCGCCGACCGCCGACGCCGCAGCCGCCACGATCAGCCCGACGGCGACGAAAGCGTGCTTCCAGCCCCGCGTCCTGTCGGCGGGCGTGCCCTGATCCGCGTATCGCATAATGAGCTCCATTTCGGGTGAATAGCGCCTTGTACGGCAAGTTCGGCTACCGAGAGCCTATCCGCGCGGCGCTTCGCGGGCAATTGCCGCCCCCGCCGCCGCCTCGCGCAAGGGGCCAGAATCCACGCCCGGTGCGGGGCGAGGATCCCGGTAAGGCGCCGGCTGGCGTTTTCGCCGCTGGCGAACCTTAGATTTTGACCGGCTTTCCGAGCTTTCGACGCGTGGCGGCGAACTGGCCGACATGCATCATTTCATGGTTCCCGATCATCGCGAAGACCGCGCCGACGGTCGGCGCATAGGCCCGCATCGCCTCCGGACCGGGCTTGTCGAGGTCGGCGTCCGGCGTTTTGTCGAGCGCCGCGAACGTCGCTTCGTGCATCTGGCTCATCAGCTTCAGGTATTCTTCCTTCTTGTGGAACTTCTTCGCGTCGTTCGATGTCGCCGTTTCCTTGCTGTGCTTTTCGACAAAATCCGCCGGGACCGCCGGCATCGGGTGGCCGAGCGCGCTGATCATCTGGCGCTCCGACTCAATCAGATGGCCGAGCTGCCAGGCGATATGGTTGGCGCCGTCGCAGGGCCGGGTCAGGAGTTCGGCGTCATTGAGGTCCGACAGATACTCGGTGGTGACCATATGCGCCATGTTGATGCCGTTCTTGATCACGTCTTTCGCGTTCATTCCATTTCCTCACTGGGTTCGAGTTGGACTGCGGCGCCACGCCCACGGGCGACGAGCGCCTGTATAATGACGACCCGAACGCTTTCCGAAAAGGCCGGGCCGAATGCAAACCCCGTCAACGGCAACGAAATTCCCATCCACGCCCGCACAATGCCGCATTCTGGGCATCTTGAACCTGACGCGCGACTCATTCTCCGACGGTGGACGCTACCACCGTCTGGACGCGGCGATCGAGCAGGCCCGCGCGCTCGGGCGGGATGGCGCCGACATCATCGACCTCGGGGCCGAATCCACGCATCCGGACTCGGAGGACGTCTCGGCGACGGAGGAGATAGCGCGCCTCACGCCGCTGATCCGGGCGATCCGCGCCGATCGCGCCGCGGAATCGCGTTCCGGCCCGTTGATCTCGATCGACACGCGAAAGCCGGAAGTGATGCGCGCCACGCTGGCTCTCGGCGTCGACCTGATCAACGATGTCAACGCGCTGCGCGACGCGGAGGCGATCGACGCGGCGCGCGGCGCGACCTGCGGATTGATCATCATGCACGCCCGCTCCGCGACCGGACGAGCCGACCGCGCCGCGGAAAGCGCAACTCCCGCTGAAATCCGCGCTTTCTTCGAAGAGCGAGTTGCCACCCTGACAGCCGCCGGCATCGCGCGCGAACGGCTCATCCTTGACCCCGGAATGGGTTTCTTCATCGGCGCTGATCCGGACGCGAGTTTTCGCGTGCTACGGAACATCCATGAACTGCGGTCTCTCGGCGTTCCGGTTTGCGTGTCGGTGTCGCGCAAGTCCTTTCTCGGGGCGGCGCTGGCGAACGCGGACGGGGCCTGGAAAGCAGATCAAGGATCGACAACGCCGCCCCGCCCGGTCGATCAGCGGAGCGCGGCGACGCTGGCGGCGGAGTGCTGGGCCGCGCTCGCGGGCGTGGAGTACATTCGCACACATGACGTCCGCGCGCTGCGCGACGCGCTGACCATCCTCGGCCGCATCCTCAGGTAATCTTCGCCGGGCGCCTCAGACCGCTTCCCGAATCCAACCGCCGCCGATCACTACTCCGTCATCGTCATACGCCACCGCCGCCTGACCCGGCGTTACCGCCGGCTGCGGCGTATCGAATTCGATGCGAAACTGGTCCGCATTCGCCGCCAGAATGCGCCCGGGTGTCGGTCGATGCAGATGACGAATGCGCGCCTGGCACGCCATCGCCTTATCTGGCGGTTCCGTGTGCCAGTTGGCCCGATCGGCGATCAACCCGTTTGCGCTGAGCGCCGCGCGATCGCCGACGGTCACGGTGTTATTTAACACGTCCAGCCGCGTGACATACACCGGCGCGCCCGTCGCCACGCCGAGACCGCGCCGCTGACCGATCGTAAAACCCGCCACGCCGTCATGCGCGCCGATCTGTCGCCCCGCCTCATCGCGAATGACGCCCGGCCGCGCCGTCTCCGGTCGGCGATCGCGCACCAGTTCGCGATAATCACCGTTGGGCACAAAGCAGATTTCCTGACTGTCGGGTTTCTCACTGACGCTCAGGCCGAGGTCGCTCGCCATCCGCCGCACAATGGTCTTGTCCTCAATCTCACCGAGCGGAAACAGGCAGCGCGACAGATCCTGGCGCCGGATGCCGAACAGCACATAGGACTGATCCTTCGCGATGTTCGCCGCCTGCGCCAGGCGCGACCGGCCGTCGCGTTCGACGATCCGCGCATAGTGCCCGGTCGCAACCGCTTGCGCGTCAACCATCTCCGCGTACTGGAACAGTCGGCCGAACTTCAGGTGAATGTTGCACATCACGCACGGATTCGGCGTGCGGGCCTGGGCATACTCATCCACGAAGTAGTCGATGATGCGATCGAACTCGGCCCGGAAATTCAGCGCATAGAACGGGATGCCCAGCCGGGCCGCGATCGAGCGCGCGTCCATCGCGTCAGTCGCCGAGCAACAGCCGTGCTTCAGCCGTCGCGGCGCGGCGCCGGGCGCGGGCGCGGCGCAGGTCGTCTCAACCGGCTCAGCCCCGACGCGCATGAACACGCCCACAGGCTCGTAGCCCTGTTCCTTGAGCATGCAGGCGACCACCGAAGAATCGACCCCGCCCGACATCGCGACCACAATCTTGCCGTTACGTGACATTCCGTTGATGTTTTAGCCGGAAGTGGCGGCGAAACAAAATGTGTCGCCCAACACGCCGCCCCACGGTCAAAAAAAAACGAGCGGCGTCGCCCCTGTTCGCAGGAACGCCGCCGCCGTAGACACTCTGTCGTGAATTCGGGGGTTATTGGGTCGTCAGGCAGATATCCGAGTCACAGGTCGTCCCGATGCCCTGGAACTCGCCGTTGAACAGCATGCAATCCAGCGGCGTCAGATCCGCGCAGAGGTCGACGCCGAAGTTTCGGAGGCAGCAGGCGCCGGTTTCGGTACCGCCGTCGCAGCCGGCTCCGACGCACAGCGTGCCATCGCCGGCGTAGTCGCCACCCTGCGCCACGCAGTCCGCTTCCGAGGTCTGGATGCAAAGGTTGAGATCCGCCTGCGACAGGCAGCAGGCGCCAAGCACGACGATGATCGGGCACTGGGCGTCAGCGCAATCCGAGCCGGCCCCGAAAAAGAGGCCGTTGTTCAGCAGGCAATCCGGCTCGGAGAGCTGAATACAGGACGAGACGCCGTCATCGCCGAATACGCAGCACGCGCCGGTTTCGCCGCTCGGGCAGCCGTCACTCACGCAATCGGTACCGTCGCCACTATACGTGCCGTTTCGCGCGGCGCAGTCCGCCGCGGTCGTTTCGAGGCACACTTCCAGGCCGGCCTGTGCGAAACAGCAGGCCCCGGTCGGCGTCGGGGTGCAGGCGCCCGGGCAGGTCGTGCCGTCGCCCTGGTAAGCGCCGCCGCGGCGATTGCATTGCGAGGCCTTCAGTTCCTGGCAGGATCCGTCGGGCAAACAGCAGGCCCCGCGCCGATTCGCTTCGGCCACATTGCCGGCGAACAGGTCAAGCAAATCGGCCGCGATCGAACCGACAACGGGCACATTCTCAAGTGATCGGGGAAGCACGGGGACATCGAACGGGCCGGCCATTGCGCCGGCCGACATACATGCGCCACAGGCGAACAAAATCGACTTGAAAACTGGCGAGCTTCTCATCGGTTTCTCCTGCATCTGCTCCAACCTCGTCCTGATGGATCGACGCCGACCCATCCGTCCCCCGTAAAGACTCGCGCGCCGCCGCGCCCGCGTCAACAAAAATCCGGGAAAACAAAAAGGCGGCGCCCGGAAACCGGGCGCCGCCGCTTTTTTTCAACCTGATCGGGCGTCGGCGGCTATTTCGTGTCGGCGCAGGTCATCGGATCACACGTGCTGCCGATCCCATGAAACTGACCGCCGAAAAGCTGGCAATCCAACGGCGTCAACTCGGCGCAAATCCCCGCGCCGAAGTTCCGCAGGCAGCAGGCGCCCGTCTCGTCGCCGCCATCACAGCCGGCGCCAACGCATAGCGTGCCATCACCGGCATACCGCCCACCCTCAGCCGCGCACGCTTCGGCGGACGTCTCCCGACACAGGCGCTGGCCATTGAACTCAAAACAGCAGGCGCCCAGCGGGGCGCTGATCGCGCATCGCACGCTGTTGCAATCGGAACCCGGACCAAAGAACCGGCCCTGATGCAGAGCGCAATCCGCCCGGCTCAGTTGCACACATTCGCTGTTACCCGCGTCGCTGACGATGCAACAGGCCCCAAGCGCAGGCGCCGGGCCGCAATCCACCACTTCGCAGGCGACGCCCGGACCGGCGAATGAACCGCCCCGCTCGCGACAACCAGCGACCGTCGTCTCGATACATGTGACGAATCCGCCACGCTCCACGCAGCACGCGCCCAGCTCAATCACGATCGGACAACCGTTGTCCGTACATGTCGTGCCGACGCCAAAGAACTCGCCGCCGCGGAGACGACAATCAGTCGCGGTCGCCTCCACACAAATCGGAAGGCCCTGGGTCGGCGGCAGACAGCAGGCGCCGGTCAACGCCGGACGGCAATCGACGCGATCACATGACGTGCCCGGACCCGCAAAGCGTCCGCCAACCTCGACGCACTCGCGCCGCGTTGTTTCGCGACAGCCGATGAACCCGCCGTCTTCGATGCAGCACGCGCCGCGGACGGTCATCACCGGGCAGTCCGTGTCTTCACAATCTGAACCGGCCCCGTAGAAAACCCCGTTGTTCTCACGGCATTCCGCTGCCGTCATGTCAAAGCAACTCGCCGAACCCGTACTGTTACGGATACAGCACGCGCCCGTTTCCGGCGTCGGACAGGCGTCATCGCCGCAGGTCGTGCCGTCGCCGCGGTATTCTCCACCACGAATCCGACAGATCTTCGCCGACGTCTCGACGCACAGCGCGCCGGCCGGCGTCCGCAGGCAGCACGCGCCCGTGCGCGGCGGAAGACACTCCGTGTCCGAACACGATGTGCCAACGCCGGCAAAGCGACCGCCGCGCGCCACGCAATCACGCCGCGTCGCGTCGACGCAGTCGATCGCATCGCCATTGATCAGGCAGCACGCGCCGAGCGCCGGCGGCGCGCACGTCGTGTCGTTGCACGCCGTTCCGTCGCCGCGGTAGGCGCCGCCCAACTCGCGACAACCGACCCCCGTCGCCTGAATGCAATACGGTGCGCCCGGAATCTCCTCGATGCAGCACGCGCCGGTAATCGGCTGCACACACGTCGTGTTCGTGCAGGATGTCCCGTCGCCACGATATTCTCCGCCCCGCTCGCGGCACCCCGCGGCGGTCGTCTGGATGCAGACCGTGCCGAGCGCGGCCTCGATGCAACACGCGCCGGACGCCGGCTGCACACACTGCGTATTCGCGCAGGATGTGCCGTCGCCGGCATAGTCGCCGTCACGCTCTCGACATCCATCCGCAGTTGTCTCAATACAGAACACCTGACCCTGCGCGCGAATGCAGCAGGCGCCGCGCGCCGGCGGCGCGCAATCAGCCTCCGTGCACAGCGTGCCATCGCCCTGATACGCGCCACCAAGAGCGGCGCAATGGTCGGCCGTCACTTGAACACATGGCGCAATCGCCGGCCCGTTCAGGCAGCACGCCCCCCGGGGAGGTTGGGCACAAGTCGTGTTCGTACACGACGTGCCGTTGCCCTGATATTGCCCACCGCGCTCGCGGCAACCGTCGGCGGTCGTCTGAATGCAGGTGATCCCGATCGGGCTCTGCACGCAGCATGCCCCCGTCGCCGGCTGAACGCACGGCGTATTCGCGCAGGACGTGTTGTCGCCCGCGTAATCACCGCCGCGCTCGGCGCATCCATCCGCCGTCGTCTCGATACAGAACACCTGACCCTGCGCCCGGACGCAACACGCGCCCCGCGCCGGCGGCGCACAATCCGCGTCCGAACACGCCGTTCCGTCGCCCTGATAGTCGCCGCCAAACGCCTCACACTGTTCCGCCGTCGTCTGAATGCACGGCGCGATTCCCGGCGCGTTCAAGCAGCACGCGCCACGCGCGGGCGGCGCACATACATCAGCCGCCGAACAGGACGTGCCATTGCCGCGATACTCGCCGCCACGCTCACGACAGTCGGCGGCCGTGGTATCGACGCAGAACAGGCCATTCGGCGATCGCAGACAACAGGCGCCCGTGATCGGCGGGGCGCAGGTCGTGTTCGTACACGATGTGCCGTTGCCCTGATAATCTCCGCCCCGCTCCCGGCAGCCGTCGGCGGTGGTCTGCACACATACGATCCCGAGCGCCCCCTGGACGCAGCAAGCGCCGGTGACCGGCTGGAAGCAAGGCGCGTTGTTGCAGGACGTGCCGTCACCCGCATAGTCGCCGCCGCGCTCTTCGCAACCGGCGGCGGTCAACACAATGCAGAAAACCTGTCCCTGCTCGCGAATGCAGCACGCGCCGCGCGCCGGCGGAGCGCAGTCCGCATCGCTGCAGGACACGCCGTCCCCGCGGTAGTCGCCACCTAGTTCGCGACACTGGTCAGCCGAAACCTCAATGCAAGCGGGGGCGCCGGGCAGATTGACGCAACAGGCGCCAGTCACCGGAACCGGACAAGCGTTTTCGCACGACGTGTCGTCGCCGCGGTAATCTCCACCGCGCGCGCGACATTCCGCGGCGGTAGCCAGCACGCAAAACAGGCCATTGGGTGATCGCAGACAGCAGGCGCCGGTAATCGGCGTCGGGCAGGCCAACTCGCAGGTCGAGCCGTCGCCACGGTAGGCGCCGCCGCGAGCCTCGCAAATCTCGGCGGTCGTTTCGATGCAGATCGTCTGACCCTGCGCCTCGATGCAACAGCCGCCAATCACCGGCTGTGGGCACCGAATCTCAAGACAGCTCGTGCCGGCCCCTTGATACTCGCCTCCGAAAAACTCGCACTGCTCGGGCGAGGTATCTACACACTCGAGGATGCCCGGCGCGACAATGCAGCAAGCGCCGATTCGGTCGCGACCGCAGTCGATCTCATCGCAATTGCTGCCATTGCCCGCATACTCGCCGGCGATCCGCGCGCATTCTTCCGCGGTCGTCTGCATGCAGGCGAACCCGGCGCCCGGCGTCGGGAAACAGCACGCCCCGACCGGTTCGACCGGTTCGCAAGTCACTTCGCGGCACGTGGCTCCATCGCCGCGATAATCGCCGCCGCGCATCCGGCAACCCGCCGCCGTCGTGGTTTCGCAGAAGACGCCATTCGGCGTCCGCAGGCAACAGGCGCCCGTCGGCGGATCGAAGCAGCCGTCATTCACGCAATCCGTGCCATCGCCCGCGTACGCGCCGCCCCGCATCTCGCAATGCGCGGCGGTGGTTTCGACGCAGATCGCGCCATTGGGCGTCCGGATACAACACGCTCCGGTCGCCGGCGGCGCGCAGCGGATATTCGAACAACTGGTGCCGTCGCCGTTGTAGCGACCGCCGCGCTCCTCACAAGCGGCCGCAGTCGTCTGCACACAAGTCACGCCAATGGGCGACGCAAGGCAGCACGCGCCGGTACGCGGCGGACCACATCCATCATCCGCACAGTTCGTGCCGTCCCCGCGATAGCGCCCGCCACGGGCCTCGCAGACTTCGGCGGTCGTTTCGACGCACAGCATGCCACCGAACGTCTGGACGCAGCATGCGCCGACGCCCGGGCGGCCACACGCCTGTTCGCAGGACACGCCGGGGTGAAACACTCCACCGCGCCGCAGGCACGGGCGCTCCAGCGTCACATGACATGAGCCGTCTTCGAGACAGCAGGCGCCGCGCATCGACGGGCCGCGCTCGTCCTTGCCACCAGCGCCGTCAAAGACCTTCATCACATCCATGACCATGGGCCCGACGAGCGGAATGCTGTCGAGCCCTTGTGGCGCTGCGCGGGTTGGAACATTGTCGAATGGGCCGGCCATTACGGCGGCCGAGATACAGGCGCAACAACAAACCACCAATATTCTCAACAAAGGCGAGCTTCTCATGCCATTTCTCCTCAAAAAGTCCCACCCCGGACCGACCGGCCCCACAAGCCGCCTGATGAAGGGCGACGACAATTGCATTCATAGCCTCGCGTAGTCGCCGATAAAGGTCAATCGAATTTGCGGATTTGCCCGAAAGTTGCTGTTTTGGCTAAGGATCAACGTTTGGGCCACGGACCAGCACATTCCGACAATAGAGCAATTCGAAGCCATTGCGATGAGCGTTTTGGGCGGACTTTGAACCGGGTTGCGCCACCATGACGGCCAGGTCGCACCCGTCCACGGCCGCATCGCTGAGGCGCCGCGCCAGCAGGGCGCTTTGCGCCCCGCGCCGGCGATGTGCCGGCAGCGTCGCCGCTCCGCAGAGGTGCGCGACGCCTTCAAACTGCCGCAGACCCGCGGCCGCGACCATCGCTCCATCGCGGAGGATGGCGTAGCGGCGAAAACCGGCCGCCCGGGCGAACTCGCGAACGGCCGATTCCATGATGTCCCGCGGGAATGACTCGTGCGAGGCGACGCCCTGCGTGTCCGGCGCGCAGAAGCCGGTCACCAGCACGTCGACCCACGGCTCAAACGGGGCGTCGTCGTCGCGGACGACTTCACAGGCGAGCGTTGCGGCGGGCTCCGGGCGCTCCGCCAGGGAGCGACCCAGGACCGCCTCTACGCCGACCAGGCGATACCCGCGCCCGGTCAGCATTTCGCCGATCGTGGGATCCGCGAGCGTCGGCAGTTCTACCTGGATCGGGCAGCGGCGCTCGGCAAACGCGGCTTCGATTTCGGCAAGCGCCGCATCACCCGGCGCGCCGGCGAAACCGAGACCGGCGACCTTGTTCAGCGGCGAGTGTTCGCCGGCATAGCTCGCGACGCCGCCGGCGATCGGCATGAGAAGCGTCTTGCCGTCGGGGCGCGCTTGCCGGACCGCCTCGACGCCGGCCTTCAAGAGATCACATTCCGCGCGCTCGATCCGTTCGGCGAGTTCGACGCTGGCAAACAAACCCATACGGCTCCAATCAAACCCGCGCCGTCACGGTCTTGATTTCCGTGTACGCCGCAAGACCATACTCGCCCAGTTCACGACCAAACCCGGATTGTTTGAAACCGCCGAACGGCGCGGCCGGGTCAAACACATCGTAGCAATTGACCCACACCGTGCCGGCCCGCAGGCGCGCGGCCATCTGATGGGCGCGCGCGGCGTCGCTCGTCCACACGGCCGCCGCCAGGCCGTAGGGCGAATCATTCGCGCGCCGGGCGACATCGTCCATGTCCCGGAACTTCATCGCGCATAACACGGGGCCGAAGATCTCATCCCGCGCGATCCGCGCGGTATCCGGCACATCCGCGAACAGCGTCGGTTGAATGAAGTAGCCGGACGCCCCGACGCGCTCGCCTCCAAACGCGAGCGTCGCCCCATCGTCGCGCCCGGACGCGATGTAGTCCATCACGCGCTCATACTGCGTCGCAGTGACCTGCGGCCCTTGCTGCGTCGTCGGCTGCAACGGATCGCCAACGCGCCGTTTGCGACACTTCTCAATCAGGCGCGCGACAAAATCGTCATAGGCGGCTTCTTCAACATACACCCGCGACCCGGCCGAGCAGCACTGCCCCTGATTGAAGTACAAGCCGAAGAACACGCCGTTCAGCGCCGCGTCCATGTCGGCGTCCGCGAAGACGATCTGCGGGCTCTTGCCGCCAAGCTCAAGCGAAACGCGCTTGAGGTTACTCTCCGCCGCGAACCGCATGATCTTGCGACCTACCGCAGTCGAGCCGGTGAACGCGACCTTGTCGACGTCCGGATGCAGCGCCAGTGGTTGCCCGGCGTCGACGCCGGTCCCCGTCAGGAGGTTGATCACGCCGGGCGGGAAGCCGGCTTCGATCGCCAGCGCCCCCACCCGCAGCGCCGTCAGCGGCGTTTGCTCGGCGATTTTCATGACGATCGTGCAGCCGCACGCCAGCGCCGGCGCCAGTTTCCACGCCTGCATCAGCAGCGGGAAATTCCACGGGATGATCTGGGCGCACACGCCGACCGGCTCATGCCGCGTGTGGCAGAAGTATGGTCCTTCGATCGGGATCACGCGGCCGTGCAGTTTGTCCGCCCAGCCGGCGTAATAGCGGTAGATCGCGATCACGGACGGCAAATCCACATTCGACGACTCGCTGATCGGTTTGCCGTTGTCGATCGTCTCCAGGCGCGCGAGCGCTTCCTGATCCCCTTCGATCAAGTCGGCGAGGCGATAGAGCAAACGGCCGCGCTCCGCGCCGCTCATGCGCGGCCACGGGCCGGTTTCGAACGCGCGCCGCGCGGCGCTGACGGCCAGATCCACATCGGCCGCCTGGGCCGCCGGCGCATGCGCGATGACACGCTCGGTCGCCGGGTTGATCGACGCGAACACATCGCCCGCCACGGCGTCACGCCACTCATTGTCGATCAGCAGTTTCCACGGCCCCGCCAGCAGGGCGGCGTCGCTGTTGGTCTGACTCATTGTCTTCCCGTTATCAGGTTTTCGTGTGGCAGGCATTATCAGGCCGATCGCGGCCAGGTGCGAATCGCGCGCGAACCCAGCGGAAAAAAAATAGCGGGCGCCCCGGTTTCGGGACGCCCGCCAACCAAACTGGAAACTTCCACCTGTGCCGTTGAAGGAGCGATTAGTTGCCGGAACCCGTAAAGTCCAGGTGGGTGGTCGCCGCCGTCCCCGACCTAACGCTCAAAGGCGCCTCCGACGGGGTGTGGGCTGCACGCGACCTCCCGGGTTCAGCTTACGGCCCGGACAAAATGTTGCTCCGCGCGAACACCGCAGAAGCCTTCCATTCGTTTCGGTCTCGCCTAAGTATAGCTCGCGTTTCGCCTCCGCAAAGTGAATTCTCTGCGCGAATTTTCCTGACAATCGGCGCGAGAATTCAGCTTGACTTTTTTCGGCCGCGGCCTACTGCAAGTCCAGCGCCACAATCTTGTTGAAGTCCCGCACATACAGCTTCGATCCGACGATCGTCGGCGTGGTCCAGCACTTGCTGCGATCATTGACTTCGAACAGCTGCATCGCCGAAACCGTTTCCAGCTTGTCGCCATTGCGCTTGATGAGCATCAGCATGCCGTCTTCGCCCATCGCGATGATCTTGTCGTCCGCCAGCACGAGTTGCGACTGCGTCACGTTCATCAGATCCGTCAGCTTCTCGACTTCGCCGGTCTTGTAATTGACATCCAGCATGTACGCCTTTGACTGCCCGGCCGTGACGTAGAGGTGGTCGCCGATGCGCAGCGCGTTCGACAGGCCGACGCCGGCCTTCACGTCCGGCCCCCATGCTTCTTCGACGTTCGTCTTGCCATCCTTGACCGACAGCTTCAACCCGCGCCCGCCGACACCGCCCGACGAGACGAACAGAATGTCGCCCGGGCACCACACCGGCGTGAAGATGTTCGTGCGGAACTGATTCACATGGTCAAACTTCCACAACTGGGCGCCGTCCTTGGGGCTCATCCCGACGACGCGCTCCGCGCCGGCGTAGACCAACTGATCCTGGCCGTCGACCTCGATCAGAATCGGCGACGAATAGCTGACTTCGGTTTCACCCGCGCCCCAGGCGACGGAACCGTCGTCAAGCTTGAACGCCATCACGCGCCGCTCAGGCGCATTGGCCAGCACAATCAACGTGTCCTTGTACACGATCGGGCTTGCCGAATAGCCGAAGCGCGGCGTTTTCGCGTTGTATTCCTTGACAAGGTCATGGCGCCACTTGAGCTCGCCGGTCTTCTGATCAAAGCACGACAGCACGCCCATGAAGCCGAGCGTGTACAGCTTGCCGTCATGCAGCAATGGGGTCGCGTTCGGGCCCTTGCCGAATTGCGTGACGATCGCGTCCGGATCATCGCGCGACGCGTTTTCTTTCTCCGGAATCGGCGAGTCATATGACTGCGTCCAGACCCGCGCGCCGTCCTGCGCCTTCAGCGCGACCCACACATCCTGGTCGCCGTCGCGATAGCCGGTATAGAGCGTGTCGCCGTCGACGAGGATCGTCGCGTAGCCGCCACCAAGGTCCTGGCTCCACAACTGCTTCGGACCGTCCGTCGGCCATGAATCGGCGATATCGCCCGAGCGGGCGACAAAGTCGCGATTCGCGCCACCCCACTGCGTCCACTCGCCGGCCGCCAGCGTTGGCGCGGCGCTGAGCGCCCCGACCGAGACGATCATGATCAACTTCAATCGCATGATATTCCTTTCGTGTTGGTTTCCGACGCGTCGCGAAAACCGCATAGCGGAATCTCGCGTCAAGGCGCCGGTTCCGGCTCTCCGAGACAATAGACTACCCCATCCGCCGCCCCGATCACCAGTGCGCCGTCCACCACGGCCGGAGAGGCGTAAATACCGGCGCCGGTCGTAAACCGGAACTGCTCCTGACCATCCGCCAGCCCCAGCGCGATCAATTCGCCACCGATCGTGCCGACGAAGACGCGCTCCCCCACGATCACCGGAGAGGACTCGACCCGCTTACGGACCGCCGTCGACCACACTTCGACGCCACTGTCCGCGGCCAGCCGACGGACCCGTTTGTCATGGCCGGCGACGATCACCGCCTCCCCACGAACCGCGGCCGAACTGACGAACGCGCCAGGATTCTCCGCGTCGTGAAAACGCCAGGCGATTTCGCCCTTTTGTGTATCAACGCATACGACCGCGTCACTGTAAACGCCGAGGTAGGCGCGATCGCCCTGCACGGCCGGCGAAGCCGGCGTGGCGCCGCCCAGTTCGATCTTGTCGCGCGCGACGCCGTCAGACAGACTCACGATGTGCAGGTAGCCATCGCAGCCAGACGCCAGCGCGGCGCCGTCAACGATCGCCGCCGCGCCGTGCACGCGGTCGGCCATTTCGTACTTCCAGACGAGCGCGCCGTCCGTCGTGTTCAGGCAATAGAGACCGCCATCGTTTGAGCCGAATATCACCCGCGGGTCCGCGTCGCCCGCCGTCACGACATGCGCCGAGGAGATGATTTCGCCTTGCGTCGGAAACCGCCATCGCTCGGCTCCGGACTGCGCATCGACAGCGAAGAACACGCCGTCGCTGTCGCCAAAATACACCGCGCCGTCCGCGACCGTGGGCGATGAGCGAATCGCCTCGGTCGCCTGAAACCGCCAGCGCTCCGCCCCATCGGCAAGATCCAGCGCGAACAACAGGCCGCTGTCACAGCCGACATAGACGACATCGCCCACGATCGCCGCGGTCGAATTGACGCCTTCGGGAGCCGTGAACTTCCAGCGCATGTCGAGTTTGTCCGGGAGAATCGCGGCGCTCGCGCCGGTCTGGAGCGGATCACCACGGAACATCGGCCACGCCGCCGCTCCCGTCCGGCGTTGCGGCGCAGCGGGCTGCTCGGCGGTCGTCGTTTCCGGCGCCGGCGCCGGCGGGCTGTCTGTTCGTTCACAACCCGTCCAGCAGATCAGCGCCGCGATTGTCAGGCGCCCGAATCGCGCCCGCGCCGGTGTGGTCATGCGATGCCTCGACCTATGTCGGCTTGAACCGCAGCACGAGCGCCGCGCCGGTCGCCGCCATCACGATGCCGACAAAGAACGGCCAGGACGGCGCCGACTTCGGTGGATGCATCGCCAGCGTAATAATCGTCGCCACGATCGGCGCGCCGGCGAAAACCAGCGGCGGCACCGTCAGCGGCGTGCCGCCGGTATTGAGCGCGAAAATCACGCAAAGCGCGCCCGCCGCGCCGAGCAGCCCCGCCAGCAGGGACACCTGCGCGCCCTTCATCGTCGGCAAATCTGTAATGGCCCCTTTGGAGACCAGCGTCGCGATCGGCACCGCGACCCCGAGCAGGCAATACGCCAGGCCCACAAACAGGAACGCCCACATGGCCGAATTCAGCTTGCTGGGGTTCCCGATGGACGCCTGGCCGGAATGAATCGCCGGGACATACGCGCCCCAGCAGAGAATCACCGTCAAAACAAACAAGAGCCACACTTTCATTCTCCACTCCGCCCGGTTTCGAGCAGCGCCCGCAACGCGCCGGGAATCTCGATCGACTTGAACTGCCCGCCGCGCATCTCGCAACAGACCGCCTTGATTGTCGCCAGCGCGAGGCGCGCGCCGTCACGCTCGAATGCCACCTCAAAGGAGACGGATTTGCGCCCGATTTCCGTCACCCGAAACGTCAGGTCAATTTCGTCTTCGAACCGCGCGGGCGCCATGTACGCGCAGGACACCGCGACCCGCGGCCATGAAATGTGCCCGTCGCCATCCTGCATGACCACGCTGTGCCCGACCGACCGCCAGAACCCGTGCTCCACTTCTTCCGTCAACCGGAAGTAGTTCGAAAAGTGCAGCACGCCCGCCATGTCCGTCTCGGCGAACTGCACGCGCCGCCGCAGGTGAAACTCAGCCGGCATGCCGGACCTTCCCGAAGAAGCGGTCCACCGTGCGCGGCGACACCTGCGGCGTCATCAGCGACACGACCACCATCGCCAGCGTCGATGCGCCAATGAGTGTCGCGACCGGCATCATGCCGAAAACGGTGTAATCGGCGATTGCGCCGAAATCGCTTTGCCAGCACATCCACAGGCCAAGCACAACCGTCGTCAGAATACTGGCGTACGCGCCGAGCTTGGTCGCCCGCTTCCAATACAGCGCCGCGAATACAAGCGGCGAGAGACTCGCAAAGCCCGTGAAACACCACACGCCGATGTTAAACACGCTGCGCGATTCCGCCAGATAAAGCCCCAGCACGTACGTGATGATGACGATCGCGATCACGAATACGCGGCCGGCCAGCACACGCTGTTTGTCCGTCACGCGATCGTGGCCGACGTAATGCGCCAGAATGTCGTTGGAGAAAATGCTGCTGACGCACAGGAACTGGGAATCCAGGCTCGACATAATCGCCGCCAGAACGCCCGCCGTCAGCAATCCCCCCAGAATCGGCGGCGCTAGTTTTCGCACCATCACCGCCAGCACGGCGTTGGCGTTGTCGAAGTCCGGCGGCAGCACGGCCTTGCCATCAAACACCGCTGACGTCGCCCACACGCCGATCAGCACACACGGGAACCAGACGATGGCCATGAGCAGCGGATGGGCCACGACCGAGAGTTTGAAACTCTTCGCCGAGCGGGCCGTCAGCCAGTGCTGGAATAAGTGCGGGAACATCGCGACGCTGAATGGAATGAAGAAGTACGACATGAACACCAACGGCGGAATCGATTCCGGCTCGCGCGGCTTGATCGGCGTCTGCCCCGCCTCAAACGCCGCCATCTGCCTGACGAATACCTCGTGATCTTCGGGGCTTTTGCCGAACTTCAAATGGGCCGGATTGTGCTCGGCCACCATCGCGGTCGCCTGCTGAAACCCGCCCAGTTTGTCTTCGATCACGCCGAAGGTCACGACGCCGAGAATCACAAACACCAGCGTCTGAAACGCGTTGGCCCAAGTCGCGCCGCGGGCGCCGCCGAGAAACACGTAAATCAGCACCACCACGCACACGACGCCCGAACCGAGCCAGAACGGGATGCCGCCGCGCGTCGCGGTGAAGAACTCCGGAAACGCGCCGACCGTGATCGCCTCAATCGACCTGCCGCCGCCAATCACGCCGACCAGCAGGTACGGAATCACCAGGCCGACCAGCGCGGGGAACAAAACCAAGCCCAGGCCGTTCGATTCAAACCGATCACGAAAGAACTGAATCTGCGTCACATATCCGTAGCGCTTGCCAAAGGCCCACAGCCGCACGCCGACCAGAAAAAAGCAGAGCGAGTGGATAATGCCCGACCACGACACCATCAGGCCGTACACGCCGACACCGCCGGTGAACGCCTCGGCGGTGCTGCCCACCATCGCAAACGCCGTCATCGTCGTGCCGAATATCGTCAGCAGCAGGAAGAACGGGCCAATGCCGCGCGAGGCGACGAAGTAATCCGCCGAGGTGCCACGACTGAAGAGGCTGCTGAGCAGGCCGATACCGATCAACAGCGCGAGGTAGGCGATAATCACGACGACCGCCAACAAGCCGCTGTTCGACATGATCTGATCGATCATTGGTCGCCCCCTTCCGCCTCGACATCATCGAGTTCATGCGGCCAGGCGAACATCACCGTCAGCAACCACAGCAGCCCCGCCGCCAGCGAAATGCCGACATGCCAGGCCAGACCGACCGGAACAAAGCCGAAGATCAGCGGCGTGTAGCGATCATGCCACCAGAAATCCTGATGCAACAGGATCAGCGCCAGGAGAAACAGTCCCAGGATGATTTTCATGCGGGTTTTATACGGCAGCAGCGGCGTTTTCGATAGCCAGCGGGCCCGGCAGCGCGGTCCATTTGGCCATGTCGTCGAAGATCAGACCGACTTCGTCGTTGAAAACATCCCCGATCAGCAGACGCACCAGGCGGTCCTGATGCTCCGGATGCGCCTTCATGAACTTCGCGAAACTGAAATTCGGGTCATAAAACGCATACACGAGTTTTCGCAGCAACTGCATCGCCTGCGCCAACGTCGAACCGTAGCGGCTGAGGCGCTCGCCGCCGGTGTCGCCGGCCTGCAAGGCTTCGTGAATCGTATCCGCCGCCAGCTCGCCGCTTCTCAGCGCCAGCATCACGCCGCTGGAATACACCGGATCGAGAAAGCCGAAGGCGTCTCCGATGAGCGCCCAGCCATCGCCGGCGATCCGCTTTGAGCGATAGGAAAAGTCCTTGCAGGCATAAACCTTGTCAACTTGTTCGGCGTTCTCGAGGCGTCGCGCCACGCCGGGCGTGCGGGCGATTTCTTCGTCCAGAATCTTCTGCAGGTCGCCGCCGCGCTTGGTGAACAGCCGACCCGGCGGCCCCACGACGCCGATGCTCGTAATATCGTCTGGCAACGGAATCGACCAGAACCAACCGTCCCGATCGGGCGTGTTAATCACGAGCGTCGCGCCGGCGTTGCGGCCCTCATCGCGCTGCGCGCCGCGAAAGTAACTGTAAATCGCGGCGTTCTTCAGTCGATCGTCGCCATAGCGAATACGCAACTGCGAACTGAGCAGGCCATCCACGCCCGTGGCGTCGACAACGACGTCGCAACGCAGATCCTGCGTTTCGCCGTCGATCACCGCGCGCACGCCGACCGCCCGCTCGCCCTCGAACAGCACCTGCTTGACGATGACGCCCTGGCGCACCGTCGCGCCGGCGGCGCGGGCGGTATCCAGCATCATCTGATCAAACCGGTCGCGCGGTACCTGCCAGGTGGTTGACCACGGGCCGGGGTCGCGATCGGTGAAGAAGTACGGCATCGAGTCGCGCCCGTCCGCGTTCACGAACTGGACGCTCTCCTTGCTCACAAAGTCGGACTGGTTCAGCCAATCCAGCACGCCGAGTCGCTGAAATGTCCAGTAAGTATGCGGCATCAGCGATTCGCCGATGTGATGCCGCGGAAACGCGTCGCGCTCCAGCACGAGCACCCGTCGCCCGTGCCGCGCGAGCAGCGTCGCGCAAGTCGACCCCGCCGGACCGGCCCCGACAACGATCACTTCGGGTTGAAATGCGACACCGTTATCAGACAAGGGAAGCTCCTTACCTCATTCGCGGGCAACAGTCTTTTCGCCGGTGCGGCGGCTCCGGATTCGCCAAGCCGTAGCGGCCGAGCCACCCGGCCCCCAGACGCAACCGTCCTCCCGACCCGAACCCACCCGGGGCGCCGGCCTCGGAGGGTGTCGCTATGCCCCCGCCACGCCCGGATCGATCACGATCTCGAGCAACTCGATGCCCGGCTCACCGTCACAGTGAATCACGCCCGTCCGGCCAAAGGCCAGCGGCGCCGGCCGATCGACGCGGTCGCGCAAACACGCGCAATCCTGAAACTTCCAGAATCCGGTCGGCTCAATCCGGCGCAGCACGTCATGGCGAATCAGCACTTCACCCAATGGCCGGCGGCGCTCAAGAATCTCGCTGCGCGCCGTGCCCGGAATCGCGTCCAAGTGCAGCCGCGCCACGCCATATTCGACCACACGCCGATCCGATGGCAGGCGCAGCAGGATCTCTCGCACATACTTTTCGTCATCTTCCAGCAGGTCGAGCACTTCCAGATCGACCGGCTCCGTCCAGTACTGGCCGAGCGTGCTTGTCATGTGCTCGCTGTGATCCAGCAATGACGCGAAGGGTTCCGGCAATTCCGCTGCCGGGATTCGTTGCGCATCGCTGGCGATCTTCGTCGCCGACGCGAACGGCGCACATAAGTCCATCAGCCAGGCGCGATCGTGTCGCGTGGTCGGCATATCGTGAGAACGGGTCATGTGTAGCGGATATTCCGGAACTCGGACTCGAAAAACGCCGGCAGCAATTCGTCCACGCGGAGCAACCCTGCCCGCGTCAGCGAAATCCCCTCGGCGTCCACCTTCGCCAGGCCTGCGCCAGCCACTTCGGCCAGCCCATCCTTGAACAGCGTCGCCGGATTTTCGCCGAACTTCTCTGCGAAATAGTCGAACTTCACGCCGCCGAGCTTGAGCTGGAGCACGAATTCCCGAATTAGCATCCGCCGCGTGTTGAGCGGCAATGCCCGCGACAGCGGCAGCGCGCCGCCATTGACCGCATCGAGGTATGCGTCCCAATCATCGAGATTCTGGTAATGCGTGCCGCCGACGTGCGAGAACGACGCGACACCGGTTCCGACCATGTCCGCCCCGTGCCACAGCGCGTCGCGATACACAAACGAGCTGTGCGGTCCCGGTTTGACCATCGTGTACGCGCTGGAGACGACATATCCCGCTTTCTCAAACGCGGCGAACGCGTAGTCCACCCAGGCGCGCTTCTGCGCCCAACTCGCGATCGGCGATTCCGCGCCGCTCTTGATGTCGCGCGAGATTTTCGTGTTGTGCGGCAGTTCCATCTGGTAAATCGTGACGCTGTCCGGCGACAGTTCGATCATTTTCTCGACCGCGGCCCGCCACTTCGCGTCCGTTTCGCCCACCATGCCCGCGATCAGGTCGCAATTCACCTGCTGGAAGCCGATGTCACGCACCCAGTCATACGCGCGGAAAATCTCCGGCGACTTGTGCGCGCGGCCGTTGGTTTCAAGAATCTCGTCATCAAAGTGCTCTACGCCGAGGCTCAGACGCGTAACGCCGATCGATTTGATCGCCTCGAGCTTGGGCTTCTTCAGCGTGCCCGGCTCGCACTCAAACGTGACTTCGCGGGCGGCGTCCCAGCGCCAATGCTGGTTGATGCGCTCGACCAGGCCAAGCAGCTGCTTCTCGCTGAGGAATGAGGGCGTGCCGCCGCCGAAATACACGAAATCAAATTCGCGACCGGCGAATCGCTCTTGGTCGCGATACAGCTCGATCTCACGCGTCAGACCGGCGAGATACTGCTCGACCTGCCCGCCATTTTTGTCGGTGTATACGCGGAAATAGCAGAACTTGCAGCGCTTGCGGCAGAACGGGATATGCATGTACAGCCCGATCGGCGGCGGCGCCTGCCCGGCGCGATACTGATCCGCCGGCCCGGCGCCCGGCCGCGTCGCAAGCGTCTCGCTCACGGCCGACAGATGATCAGCCGACCACACGCTGAAGGGCGGATAGTTGGCGACGAAATAGCTGCCGACCTCGGTCGACTTCGCCTTATCGGGTTGGACGACTTCAAGTTCCATAGTGCTTTGCGCTACTGGGTGCGACGCCGCTCGCGGTCTTGGGCAGCCTCACCCACCCCACGCGGTGCGAAAGGCCCTGATTGGCGAGTATAGCGAAGACGGCGCTGCAGGCCGCGCCCCTACTGAAATTGCGCCGCCGGGAACAACTCGTCGATCGTCGCGAAATCCTCTTCGTTGAGCGAATAATCCAGCGCGTTGACGTTTTCCGTCACCTGACTGGTCTTGCTGGCCCCGATAATCACGCTCGTCACGGCTTCTCGATACAGCAGCCAGCGAATCGCGAGTTGCGCCAGCGACATCTTGTGCCGCTCCGCGATTGGGCGCAGCTTGTCCACGCGCGCCAGCACATCGTCGTTGATGATCTGCGTGACGAATGTGTTCTGCTTCTCATCCGCCAGCCGGCTGTCCTTTGGCACGGCGCCGCCGGAGTATTTGCCGGTCAGAATTCCCTGGCGCAGCGGGCTCCACACGACCATGCCCATGCCATCCTGGGCGCACGCGTTCTGCACGCCATTGGTTTCCACGCGCCGAGAGGCGATGCTGTACTCCGGCTGGTTCGACACCGGCGGGTACGCGTTAATCTGCTTCGCCATAGCGACGGCGTTCTTGATTTCCAGCGCGGGCCACTCGCTGACGCCCCAGTACAGCACCTTGCCCTGCCGGATCAGATCGTCCATCGTGCGCACGACTTCGTACATGCCGACTTCCGAGTCGTAGCGGTGACACTGGTACAGATCGACATAGTCCGTGCGCAGGCGGCGCAGCGAGTTATCGATCGACTCCATCACATGCTTGCGGCAGAGCCCGCGGTCGTTCACGTTGTCCGACATCGGCCAGAACACCTTCGTCGCCAGGAAGATGTCCTGGCGCCGATACGCCGGCAGCAACTCGCCGAGGACCTCCTCAGCGCGGCCCTTGTGATAGATATCCGCCGTGTCGATGAAGTTGATGCCGGCGTCGACCGCGGTTTTCAGACATGCCTTGGCCGTTTCCGGCGTCACGCCGCCGCCATACGTCAGCCAGCTGCCAAGGCCGATTTCCGACAGTTTGACGCCGGCGTCGCCGAGTCTTCGATAATTCAATTTCATTCCCCTTCAGTTCGGATGGCTGACGGGCCGCGCGGGTTCGCGCCCGCGCGGCCGATCAAGCCGTCCCGCCAACGCCCAATCCGGCTACTTCACCCGGCGGCTCGTGCCTTCCATGCTCATCATTTTGTTCATGCAAAGCGCATCCATGAACTCGGCATGCGTCCAGTTCATCGTGTCGCCGCTCAGCGTCATCGACCCCCGCGCGTGGCCGGTCATGCCGCCGCCCGGATAATGGCTCTTGGCCTTGAACTCCCACTCCCCGTCTTCATCGTCCTGCTCAACCGTGCCCTCAGCCCAGCCGCCCATGTTGTCGAACCACCACACGCGGAACTGATCGGAGGCGTCATCCCAGACCCAGACACCCAGACCCTTGAAATCGCCGGCCTCGGAGTGACCCTCCATTCGTTCGACCAGCACGCGGCGATCGAGTTCCCAGGCGACTTCACTGCGACCCGTCATCGACATCTGCTCGTCGCCCATCTTCATCGTGCCGGACGACTCCCACTTGCCGACCAGCGGCTGCAGTTGATCGAGCTGCGCGGCGCGCTCCGGCTTCTGCATCATCTGTTCCATCGTCGGCTGCTGACAACCCGTGGCGACGAGCAGCGAGGCGACCAAGGTAGAGGCGAGAATTCTCATTGGTGGCTCCCTTCGATATCAACCGGCCGACGATTCGCGCGTCTGGCGAAGCGGACCGGTTCCTGCCAAGCGCGAGCGCGCCCGGCGATCCGTGCCGAGGGTCGCGTCCGCGCCGACGGGCGACCCCGACCGTGCGCAGTTTACACGCGTTCAAACCAATCGGGGAGGGATCGCCCGCGGCGGATTGGCGGGCGCCGGACTACTTGGCCGACGTGCTTCGCGGCCAATGGCGATCGATCGTGGTGCGCAGCGCCTTGCGATCGATGGGCTTGGTGGCATAGTCGTCACATCCGGCCTCCAGACATCGATCGCGGTCGGTCGCCATCGCGTGGGCGGTCAGCGCGATGACGGCCCCGTCATAGCCGACGCGACGCAGTTCGCGCGTGGCCGTATAGCCATCCATCACCGGCATCTGCATGTCCATCAGGATCACGTCGAACGGAACTTCGCGGCGCCAGGCGTCGAGCGCCAGGTCCACGGCCTGCCGCCCGTTCTCGGCGATGGCGACCTCCGCGCCCCAGGCGTTCAGCAGGCGCCGGATGAGGCGCTGGTTGTCAGGCCCGTCTTCCACCAGCAGGATGCGACCACCGAGCAGCGCGCGCCCCGCCTGCGCCGGGCTCGGAACACGCAGCGGAGTCGGCGTATCGAGCGCCGAAACCATTTCGACCCCCTCCAGCGCCCCCGTCGCGATTCGCACGTGAAACACGCTGCCACGACCCGGCGCACTTTCGATATCAATGTCGCCGCCCAGCAAACGCGCCAGGCGACGGCTGATCGTCAGCCCCAGGCCGGTGCCGCCATAGCGCCGTGTGGTGGAGCTGTCCGCCTGCGCGAATGGCCGGAACAGGCGCGTTTGCTGCTCCGCCGTCATGCCGATTCCGCTGTCCATCACGGCAAACTCGATGACCTCAAGCGATTCGGGACGCCGGACCGTTACGCGCACCTCGCCCTTGCTGGTGAACTTGATCGCGTTTCCGATGAGGTTGAGTAGAATCTGGCGCAGGCGAACCGGGTCGCTCTGAATCCGGGCGGGAATCAACCCGTCGACTTCACATCGCAGCGTCAACCCGCGCTCGCCGGCGCGCAGCGACATCAGGGCCGCGACTTCGGACAGCAGCGTCGCCGGATTTACGGGAATCCGCTCGACCTCCATGCGGTCCGCTTCGATCTTCGAAAGGTCGAGAATGTCGTTGATGATCGCCAGCAGGTGTTCGCCGTTGCGCTTGATCGCGTCGAGCGCCTGACGACCCTCCTCGGCTGCGAGCCCGCCGGGGGATTCGATCAGCAAGTCTGAAAAACCGAGAATCGCCGTCATCGGCGTGCGAATCTCATGGCTCATGTTCGCGAGGAACTCGGATTTGGCGCGGCTCGCGTTCTGCGCGGCTTTCAGCGCCTCGCGGAGTTCAGACGACCGCGCCTCAACCAGCGACGCGAGTTGCTCGATGTGCAGCTCGCCTTCGCGCAGTCGCTCGTCGCGCTCGCGCAGGGCCTCGGCGACCGTATGGGAGTGCGCCTCATGCAGGGCCGTGTGCTCCGACTCCAATTGCCGGATGCGGGCCTCCGACGCCCGCAGTCTGGCGCTCATGCGCGCCCAGGTCGCGGCCCGATTGGCGAACACGGTGGCCCGCCGGATCGCGTCATGAGCGCCCGGCGACTCATCCAGCGCCTGCCGCAGCGCCGCGATCAGCAGCAGCGGATCCGCCTCGTCCGCAAGGCGCACAGTCAGCACAAAACCGGCATCGCCGCCGCACACAAAGTGCGGCGCAGCGGCGCGGGCCTCACTCGCGGGCATCACCTGATCGATCACCGCCTCGACCTGCGCAGCAGCCGGCGTTTCCGTGTCGCACAGGCGGGCCGCGCCGCTAAAATCCGCCAGAACGGTCCAGGCGCAGACATCACCCAGCGCGCGGCGGGCGTCGTCCAGACCGCCGCTCTCGTCGCGCGGGGTCTCTTCGGAAAAAAGCGATCGCAGTTGCAGGTCAAGCGTCGTCATGCGGCTTACAACTCAAACAGCCCTTCGTTCTGCGCGATTTCCTTGTCCAGATCGGCGCCCAGCACCAGGATGTCGTCGCGCGTGAATTCCAACTTCCGAAAGACCGCCGGGCGGCTCTCCACACACCGCTTACCGATCGATGTAATCCCCTTCAGACAGCACAGCGTGTTGCCGGCTTCGATGCATTGCACCGTATCGGCGCCGTCCCCGGTGTACTTATCGGAGTCATGGTGATGTCGAATGGCGGCGCGCACCATCGGCGGGAACTTCCATGCCTCCGCGACGCGGGCCCCAAAGTGGGCGTGCGTGAAAGAGAGCTGCTCCATCTCAAACGCCGTTAGCGGGGAGCCGTCGGGAACAGTCGTGATGATCTCGCAGAATGCGTCGTGCATCACCTGATCCATCAGGATCAGGCCGATGTCATGCAGCAGGCCGGCCAGATACGCGTCCTCAAAATTCGACATGCCCCGCCGGCGGGCGATCATCCGCGCACAGATGCCCACGGATACCATGTGCCGCCATAGCTCGGAACGGCGATACGTCTCGATCGACTCCTCCTGCCGGAACAACTCCGAGACGGACGCCGTCATGGCCAGGTTGCGCACCGCGTTGAAGCCCAGCAGCCCAATCGCCTGCTGCAGGTTGTTGACGCGCGTCTTCACGCCGGCCGAGGCCGAATTCACCAGGCGCAGTACGCGCGAGCTGAGCGCCGGGTCGTTTTCCACCGCGCGCTTCAGATCTTTGGCGCTGGCGCCGGAATCCGACGCGATACGCATCACCTCCAGCGCCACCGCCGGCAGCGTCGAGATTTCATCCACGCGCCGCAGCGCCTCGTCGATGGTCGGCGCCTTGGCCGTCAGCATTGTCGCACTCCTCATTTCTTCCCTGACCGCGCCCGCGCTGCAATCGATCTCGGCTATGACACGCCGCTGACTCGGCCGGCTTGCGCCTCTGCGGCCCCCACATAGCCGCGCCGAAACGCAAGCCGCTTTAGCGGCAGATGCGCGTCATACAGCAGCCGGACAAACTCCGGCGGATTCGCGGCCAGCACGGCCGCCGGCTGATCCGCCATCAGACCGAATCGCTCGCGGCGTTCCGCCTCAAACCGCCCATCAACCTGCACAAATGCCCGGGCATACGCGAGCAGGTCTTCGCGCGTCGCGCCATAGAGGGCCGCGAAACACTCCGGCGCCGCCCCGCCAAGGCGCCAGGCGGCGGCGCCCATCCGCACCTCGCGCTCCAGATAATCCGACCATGTGTAGCGGTGCTCATGCAATGCGACCGCGTCCGCCGCGTAGTAAACGGGCAGTTCGAAGCGGCGCTGCAGCCGAAACGCGAGTTCGATGTCCTCGTACGAAAATGGCCCGATCCGCTCCTCAAACCGCTCTTGCTCAAGGAACCGGCGCGCAATCGAGAGATTCAGATTCCACGCGTGGCGATAGTCGTATGTTTCGCCGCCACGCATATGCCCATAGAAGAACACCATCGGCGTCTGCGCGATGAGCGTGTCGAAGACCGTCGCATCGGGCCAGTCCGGCCACGGGCACGCGCCCAGTACCATCGCCGGCGCCCGCAGCGCCGCATGCGCCGCCAGATGTCGCTCGAAAAAGTCGGGGCGCACGAGCACGTCATCATTAAGGAAAAACACGAACTCGCCGGCCGCGACATTCAGCGCCCGATTCTTGGCCGCGCCAATGTGGGCGTACTCCTGCCGCAGCAGAACGAGTTGCAAACCCTCGCCGTGCCCCTCCCAGTTCGCGTCGGCCGCCGCGCCGTTAACGGCGAGCAGCACCTCCACCTCGCCGGGCGCAAATTTCGCGCTCGCGATGTGGCGCAAGCTCCGGCCCACGACTTCCGGCGGGCGGTTTGTCGGAATGATGACCGAGATTCGCGGCATTACGCCTCCTTCGTCCATTCCCATATCGGCGCTTCCCCGGGCCATGTCTCGCGACCGGCGCCGGAATTTTGATGTCCGCCGGCGCCATTGACCGGCGCCCCGCAGCCGGTGAAGCTGATAGGCGCAAGCGAAGGAGACCCCGGAACATGAACTGGACGCTGGACGAGTTACAACGGCGGGTGCTCGGCGTGCTGATGGAAAAGGCCCTGACGCAGCCGGCCGGCTATCCGATGACGGTCAATTCCATCGTGGCGGGCTGCAACCAGAAATCCAACCGCGATCCGGTGATGGAACTGGACGAGGACGCCGTCTGGACCACGTTGGAGACGCTCCGCGAGCGCGGGCTGGTTTCCAAGGTGCTGCCCCCGCCGGGCTCGCGATCGGAGCGTTATAAGCACGACGTCGCGCAAACGTTCAACTGGCAGACGCCGCAGCGCGCGATCATGACCGAGCTGATGTTGCGCGGTCCACAAACGCCGGGCGAGCTTCGCACGCGCTGCGAGCGAATGTCGCCGTTCGCGTCCGTCGCGGAGGTCGTCAGCGTTCTGGACGCCCTTCAGAACTGGGACCCGCCACTCGTTCGACCGTTGCCGCGGCAAGCCGGGCAGGCCGCCACACGCTACACGCACCTGCTGGCGCCGGCCGGCGAGCGCGAAACCGTCGCCGCGGACGTTTCAACACCCGTTTCGCCGAGTGTCGCGCCGCGACCCGCTCCCGCGCCGATCGAGCGTTCCCCCGCGCCCGTCGCCGCCGCGCCGCCCGCAGACAACGGGTTACGCGAGGCGCTCGGAAAAGCGCAAGCGGAACTGAAGGACATGCGCGAGACGTTGGCGGACTTCAATAAGCGCCTGGCCAGATTGGAAGCAAGGCTCGGTCTGCGGTCGGAATAGCGCGGACGCGATCCTGCGGCGTTGGCGAAAGCGGCTTAGTAAACGCCCTCGACGATCGGCGTCGCAAATCCGCTGAACGGGCGCACATTGGCAATGCCGTCCCACGGATAACGCTCGCATGGCGGCGTCCGCTCGCCCTCGTCGCGCTCCAGGAAACGCGGCACGAAGAACTCGCGCGTCAGCGTGGTCAGCCGCGCCCGCCCGGTTTCGCCATACTCCACCAGCCGTTGCGGCTCATCCGGCACGACTACTTCCATCATTGAACGCGGACACGGCGGGTGATAAATGATCGCATAGTGATCGGCCGGATCAAACGGCTTGTGACACGCCAATCCCATCAGCGTGTTCCCGTACGTCGGGACAAACTCGATCGCCCCTTCTTCGCACAGTTCTTCCCGCGCGAAGCGATGAAACTGCGGCGTCATCTGCGTGCCGCCGCAGAAGACGCCCTTGATCCCGACGGCCGACAGCGACACCTTTTCACAAAGCGCCTCGAGCAGCTTCGGCGTCGCAAACAGACATTCGATCCCGGGATGCGCTCGGAGCAATGTCAGCGCCTGCTGAATCACATGCTCTTTATAGGCGTGCATCTCTTCCATTTTGCCGGCCTTGACCAGCTTCGTGACCCAGCGCGGATCGAGATCGAGCCCGAAGCAGATACCGCCGCGATGCTGTGCCAGGTGCTCCACCGCCAGCCGCAGGCGCCGCGGCCCCGAGGGGCCGAGCATCAGCCAGTCCGACCCGCGCGGGAACGACCCGTCACACAGCGTCTCGCTGAACAGCTCGTAGTCGATGCGGAAGTCGTTGATGTTGATGCGCGATTTGGGCACGCCGGTGCTGCCGCCCGTCTCGAACGCGGTGATCGGCTGATCGGCATACGCCTTCGGTACCCAGCGGCGGACCGGCCCGCCGCGCAGCCACTCGTCCTGAAACGGCGGAAACCGGTCGAGGTCGGCGTAACTGCGAATCGCGTCGCGCGGGTCAAAATCGAGTTCGCGTTGCGCAAAATCAAGCCAGAACGGGCAACCCGTCTTCGGGTCAAAATGCCACTGCACAATCTCGCGCGTATGCGCGTCGAGCCGCTCACGGGCCGCTTTCGCGCCCTGATCGATCGCCTTGTCTATCGCCGTCATGCGCTCTCGCTGTCCCCGTCTCACCTAGGCGGCGCCGACCCGCTTGGCGCCAGTTGCTACTTCGCGGGCGCACTCGCTGCGGACGCAGGCGCGCTCGCATTTCCCGCGATCGCGAACAACTTGTTGCGCGTCGTGATGTACAGCACGCCATTCGCCACGACCGGCGTCGTATACACGCTGCTGCGCATGTCGATCGTCCGGATCTCCTGCTCTTCGGTCCCGTGCTTCAGGATGACTACTTCGCCGTCCTCATCACCCAGCATCACCTTGCCGTCGACATAGAACGGCGAGCCCCACAGCGCGGCCTCGGTATCGTGTCGCCAGTGCAGCTGGCCGGTCTTCGCGTCGAGGCAGTAGAGGAAGCCGCTGAGATTGGCGGCGTATACCAACCCGTCTTTGATCGCGCAAGTCGACATGCTCCGCGTAAAGTCGCGACCGCCGCGCTCCCACATCAGGCCGGATTCCGTGATGTCGCCGCGCTTGGTCGCGTCAATGCACACCAGCCGGCCCGGCCCTTCGCCGTGCTCCGGGTCCTGACCAACGCACAGGTATACGTGATTTTCGTGCACGACCGGCGTGGCAATGATATTGTTCTTCGTGCCACGACCGCCGAGTTTCCATTCCGAACCCTTCGGATTCAGGTCGAACTTCCACATCAGTTCGCCCGTCCGCGGCTCGAACGCGTAGCACCAGCCGTCGCCGCCGGCGAAAATCGCCTGTGGCTTGCCGGCGATCACGCCCACCGTCGGCGACGACCATTGCCCGTGCAGCACCTGGCCGTCCGGATCGTCCCGATGCCAGACGAGTTCGCCGGTGTCCTTGTTGACCGCGATGAAGGATGGCGCGTCTGGCGACGGCAGATTCAAGTGTCCCTCATCGACGCCGTTTGACGTAATGACAAACACCAGGTCTTCCCAGATCACCGGCGACGACGTCGCCAGGTTGTGCGGAAACACGCCCAGATCTTCGATCATGTCGAGTTTCCAGACAAAATCGGCGTCCTGCTTCTCGCTGTACTTCTCATCTTTGAACGGCCCGTCGTTTTCGCCGTCAAGGAAACCCTCGGTATCCGCGCAAACCAGTTGGGCCTCGTTGCTGACGTAATAGAGCCGATCGCCGACGACGGCCGGCGCCGAGCAGATGCCCTGTTCCGGCCAGTCATTTACGCGGCCGGTCGGCAGTTTGTCGTGCGTCGCCTGCCACAGCAGTTTGCCGGTGGCTTCATCGAGGCACAGCACAACGCCTTTATCGCCGGTGATCCCTTTGCGCAGCTCGCCATTGTTATTGGTGCCAATGAAGAGCTTGCCTTTGAACACCGACGGATTGCCGTAGGTCTGCGAACCCAATGGCGCCACCCACTTGATGTTCTTCCCGGTCTGAATGTCCCATTCATCCGGAATGCCGGTTTCGTCGGAAACCATGTTCCGATCCGGCGAACCGCCCCACATCGTCCAGTCGCCGCGCTTGCCGACCGGCGCCTTGGCTTCGCCCTTGTCGCCGGCCGCGGCCTTCTGATCCTGCGCGATCACCGCGCCGCATGTCACACACAGCGCGATCGCGCCCGTTATCCAAACTCGCTTAGTCATTCGGGGTCACCTTCAGATTGTCAAAATAAGTCGCCGGCCCGTCCGAGCGCGCCGTCGTGCCGGTGGAATACGCGTAAAGGCCCGGAGCCCCCTCCGGGTTCGGACACGGATCATTCACCGTCAACGTCCAGTCGGCGGGTTCCGCTTCATCACGCGGCCACACCTTCGCCCGCAGCACGCCCTTGCCGTCGCGGATCGAGCAGTCAAACTTCAGCGTGTACCAGGTGTCGGGCTTCCAGTCGTACTCAATGTCCTGCTGGATACGCGGCACCGACGCCCACGAATCGATCCGCAGCACGCCCTTGCGGCCCTTCTTCGGATCGCCGCCGATCAGAATCGCCCGGTTGCGGGCGTTGACCAGCCCCATCTCAGGCATGTACGCCATAATGCCCTTCTCGACCAGTTCGCTCTTCATGTCCGCCTGCACGACATACCCGGTCGCCAGCACGGGATTCACATACGTCTGCAGCCGCATGAACGGCGGCGACGGGCGCTCTTTCGACGCGATCTTCTTCAGCATCTTGCCGCCGCCTTCGGCGTCGACCAGGGCGACGCGCAAGCCAACCGCGCTCCAGCCCGGCGGCAGCGGCCCCTTCATGTCATCGAATGTTTCGACAAAGGGCGGTCGCGGCACGACCCGAACCCGCGCGGTCATCTCATTTTCGCCGATCTTGCAGCTCACCGTCCCGCCGGCGAACGTCGCATCCTTGGCGACCTGCAACTCGCCGCTTTCCGAGACTGTGCCCGGCACGTCCGTCAGCGACCAGGTCGGCGCGATCTTGATGGTCGGGCGCAGCAGCCGCTGCGAAAACTTGACCGTCTCGCCAGGGTGAACAATCACTTCGCCGGGCACAAGAAAGCCGATGGGGCCGTCGGACAGCGGTTGCACTTCACTCTCGTCGCGCCGCGGCGTGTCGGAAGCGGCGCCGCTGCCGGAGCCGAGGCTGTACGTGCCATAACGCGTGCAGAAAATCACGCGGCCATTCGCGATCGCGGGCGAGCCGAAGATCTCATCGATAAGCCCGTCATCGCGCCGAAATTCGTGCGAATGCAGCATCTCGCAGTGATCGCCGACATCCTTCAGAATCTGAAACACGCCGTTCTGCTCGCCGACATAAATCACGCCGTCAGCGGTAATCACCGGCGAACCCTTGCCGACGCGGCCGACGCTGTACTCCCAGATGACGCTGCCGTCGCGCGCGTCGAGGGCCAGCAGGTTGGCGTTGTTCTCAACGACATAGAGTCGACCATTACGAAAAGCGGGCGAGCAATAGCCAACCGCCAGGCCATCATGCCGCCAGACATACGCGTCAGTGAGGTCGCCGGTCTTGCTCGCGTCAATGCAAACCACGCTGCCCATTTCAGTGGTGTTCAAGTTCTCTTCGCTGTGCGCGACGAACGCGTAGCGCCCCTCAAGCACGGCGGAGACATTCAGGCCGCGCTTGCTGAGCCGCGCGCTCCACAGTTTTTCGCCATTCCGCGCGTCAAGGCCGTAAATGGCGCCATCCGCGTCTGGCGTGACCAGAATCGGCCGGCCATTCACGACGCCGATCGCCGGCGAGGCGTAGGTCGTATCCAGCGGCGCCGCGCCCGGCCCCGACCACCACACCGTCTCGCCCGTGCGCTTGTCCAGCGCGAAATAGCGGTGCAGGCCCTTGCCCTGCGCGCCCCATGTCGAGTTCAGAAAGCTGACAATGACAACATCGTTGTAGATCGTCGGCGTAATCAGGCGCCCGCCGTAACCGCTGATGCGACCCAGGCCCTCTTCAAGCGGCCGGCTCCATTGCAGCTTGCCGTCACGACTGAGACACAGCAGTTCGCCGCCGGTCGTATGGCAATACACCGCGCCGGTTTCCGGATCACCCGCCACCGATGGCCAGCCGACCCGATTCTCGACAATATCCGTGTGATAGACATTGAAGCGGTATTCCCACAGGAGACCGCCGCTCTTTTCGTCGAGACACACGACACGCTCGCCGCTGCACGGCGTGCCCTCGTCGACAGGCCCACAGAAGTAAACGCGGCCATCCATGACAATCGGCGTGGAACGTCCGCCCATGTCAGACTTCCATGCCAGGTTTTCGCCATCCGGCGACCAGCGCGTCACTGGCGCATTCTCCGGCGAATACCCGTTCTGATACGGGCCGCGCCACTCCGGCCAGTCGCCCGCCATCAGCACGCCGCTGAACAGACACGCGCAACCGACCGCCGCCAGACGACCGAAGCGCCGAGAAATCAAGTCAGGCTTCATGCTTGCTTAGCTCCAATGCCCTCGCGGGCCGTTCACTGATCATTCTAAAATCAACCACCGTCGCGTTCTCGCGCCCCGGCGTCATGCGTCGTCGCCGCGCACCACACGTCGAGCCTTCATCTCAAACCGCGGCAGACTCCCCGCCTCCACGATTCGCACCTGCGGGCGGAAGTGCAACTCATCCCGAATCGCCGCATCCACGCGGCCCGCGAGCGACCGCGCGTCGGCGCCATCCGCCAGCTCGATCTCAATCTCGACCTCGCCCAAGGCGCCTTCGTCCCGCGCCCGAATCCGGAACTCCGCGACGCCGCCAACGCTGCGCAGGATACCCTCGATCGCGGCGGGAAACACGTTATTGCCGCGAACCAGCAGCATGTCGTCCAGGCGGCCGATGACGCCGCCCTCCACGCGCGCAAACCACCGCCCGCAGGCGCACAGACCGCGTTTCAGACACGCCCGGTCATTGGTGCGATAGCGGATCACCGGCGCCCCCAGCCGGCCGAGGTTCGTCAGCGTCAGCTCGCCCGCTTCGCCGTCCGGAATCCGCTGCCCGCTGTCCGGATCGATCACTTCGGCGATGAACTCCGCCTCATTCACGTGGACAGCGCCCGGCTGCTCGGCGCATTCGAACCCCCACGCGCCGACTTCGGTCGCGCCGATATGGTCGAATACCCGCGCTCCCCACGCGCTCTCGATCCGAGCGCGCGTCGCCGGTACGCTGCCGCCGGGTTCACCCGCGAGAATCAGCGCTCGCACAGAAGACGCCGGCAAGTCATACCCTTCGCCCGCGCCGACCTCCGCCATTCGCAGCGCATATGTCGGTGTGCAACAGATGACGGTCGCGCGGTTGTCTAACATGTATCGCAGGCGCGCTGTCGTCGACATGCCACCGGCTGCGAGCGTCAGCGCGCTGAGGTCGCCACCGGCCTCAAACGCGCTCCAAAAACCGATGAACGGCCCGAACGAAAACGGGTACAACAGCCGATCCGCCGCCGTCACGTCCGCAGCCGCGAAGATCGTCCGCCACAGCCGCTTCCACCACCGCCAACTGGCCGCCGTGTCCAACAACCGCAACGGCACGCCACTGGTGCCCGACGTCTGATGCAGGCGCTGGTAATCGGCGAGCGGATATGTGAGATTCTCGCCGTATGGCGGCGTCGCGCGCTGGTCCGCTTCCAACTCCGCCCGTGTCGTCAGCGGCAGGGCCTCGATCCCGCGCAGGTCGTCGCCGATCGCGTCAGGCGCGACGCCGTCGAGCTTGCGGCGATAGAAGCTGTTGTCGGCGCGAACCGCCGCTAACAACGCCGCCAGCTTCTCGCGCTGCAATCGCGCGAGCGCTGGCGGCTCGAGAGTCTCAACAACCGGGTCAAAGTAACCCATGCGGGCGTCGCCGACTGCGGCGACCTACGATCCGCAGGCGGTCCCGAACTGGCTCAGCACGCCGGCCAGATCCTGGAGGTCGACCACCTGGTCACCGGTGACGTCGCCCATTTCAAAGGTGACGTCCTCACCGCTGGCGCCAAAGCCCGCCAGGACGCCGGCGATATCTCCCAGGCCGATCGAGCAGTCGCCATCCACATCGGCCGCGTCGCAGCCCGAAAGCGGACAGACTTCTGTGGCCGGAACCTGCTCGAAATCAGTCGAAACGTCACAGGTGTAGTTGAACTGCAGCGGATTCTGCGGATCAAACGGATTGTTGAGCAGACCGGAGCCGGCCCAGTCAAGTTCGATTTTGCCGATCGTCGGATCGACGCCGTCGCGAATCACGCGGCCGGTCGATGACCCCGGCAGCAGCGCCGGCGAAGTCATGCCGAAAGCGCTCAGGTCGTTCTCAAAGCTGATAACGTAAGTCTCGTTGGTCGCGAACTCACCGGTTGTGGCGTTGTACGTGCCGGCCGACGAGGCCCACGCGACCTCGATCGTCAGCGCGCCGGTGCTGATGCCGCCGGGCAGAATCAGCGCGTCGACTTCTTGGTAATAGTTGACCAGCGCGGCCGTACCCGTATCGGGGTCCAGTTCGAGCGTAAAGTTCGTTTGCGCGATTTCCGCGGCCGTATCCCCAAATCCCACAAACTCGAGCGTGAATGTGCTCGGGACGGTCACATCTTCGAACGCCTGATACAACTCACGCGCGCCAAACGCGCTGGAGCAAAGCAGCGCCGTAGACACCGCCACCGCCGACCGTATTCCGAAACGCATAGGGTTCTCCTTCCTTGAACGATCCGCCGGCGCGAACCGCGCCCGGATTGCTGATCCGACTCCACCCATCAGGCCAGTAGCCTATGCCGCTTGCGCGTCACTGGCAACCGCTCGCGGGGGGAACTGGTCAGGCTTCGCCCCGCGCGTATGATCAGATGCCGCAAATGGCGGCGAACTGTCAGGAAAGCTCCAGTTATGCGCGTGATTTATTTGGCGGCCGGCGCCGGGGGCATGATTTGTGGCAGTTGTGTGCGCGATAACCGCCTGGTCGCGACGCTCCGCCGTCATGGCCGGGACGCGCTGCTCGCGCCGCTCTACACCCCGCTGCGACTGGACGAGCCGAGCGTCTCCGAAGCAGAGGTGCGTTTCGGCGGCATCAACGTCTATCTCCAACAGAGCGCCGCTCTATTCCGCCGTCTGCCGCTTTTCGACTGGCTGCTCGATCGCCCCGCCGTTCTGCGGTGGGCCTCCCGTGGCGGCGGGAACATCGACCCGGCTCGCCTCGGCCCGCTGACACTTTCGGTGCTGCGCGGCGCGGACGGGCTGCAGCGGCGCGAGCTGCAGAAACTGATCGCCTCCATCAAGCCGCTGAAGCCGGACCTGATCAACCTGCCCAATCTGATGTTTGCGGGTTTCGCCGCTTCATTACGCGACGCGCTCGGCGTACCGGTCGTCTGCACGCTCAGCGGCGAAGACCTCTTTCTGGACATGCTGCCGCCGGCCGCGCGCGACGAAGCGGTGGTGACCATCCGGGAGCGCGCCCGCGACATCGCGGCGTTTGTCGCCGTGTCCGCCTATTTCGGCGCGAACTGCGCCACGCGGTTTGATCTGCCGCGCGATCGCATCCGCGTCATTCCGCTCGGCGTTACGCCGCACGACGGGCCGCCACGGGCTGAGCCGGCCGGGCCGTTTACGATCGGGTATCTCGCCCGCGTGTGTCACGCCAAGGGGCTGCACAATCTGGCGGATGCGCTCGTCACGCTTCGACAGCGCGGCATAGAGGCGCGAGTTGTCGCAGCCGGGCACATGCCGGCGAGTGAACGCAAGTACCTCGACGGCATTCACGCGAAGTTGCGAGCCGCCGACGCCGCCGCGCACTTTGAGTATCGCGGCGAGTTGAGCCTGGCGGAGAAAAACGACTTCTTGCGTGGATTGCACGTCTTTTCGATGCCGACCGTCTATCACGAGGCCAAGGGGCTTCCGGTGCTGGAGGCGCAATCGCTCGGCGTGCCCGTCGTCCAACCGCGCCACGGCGCGTTTCCGGAGTACGTCGACCCGACGGGTGGCGGCCTGCTGTATGATCCGGACGCGCCGCATGGATTGGCGGATACGCTGGCGCAACTGGCGCAGGATGGCGTGTTGCGGCGCGAAATGAGCGCGGCCGCGCATGCCGGCGTACGACGCTGGTTTACCGACGAACGAATGGCGAACGAAACTTGGGACCTGTACGAGCGTGTGTTGCGCGGCGTCCCGGTCGCCGACGATCTGGTTTCAGCCGCGTCCGTTTCTGGCCCGAATTCTCTGGATGCGCCCCATGCCTGACGCCGCCGCCCTGCTGTCTGTCACCGACCTGCACAAGTCGTATCCATCCGCCGCCGGCGAGCTGGAAGTGCTGCGCGGCGTGAATCTGACGCTGGACGCGGGGGCCGCGATCGCGTTGATGGGGCCGTCCGGATGCGGCAAGAGCACGCTGCTGAACATCATCGGCGCGTTGGATGCGCCGACATCCGGGCGCGTGACTGTCGATGGACAAGACCCTTTTGCGCTCGACCGCCGCGCGCTGGCGCGTTTTCGCAATCACGCGATCGGTTATGTGTTCCAGGATCATCATCTGCTGCCGCAATGTACGGCCTTGGAAAACGTGCTGGCGCCGACCCTCGCCTTTCGCGACAACCCCGATCGGCGTGATCGTGGCCGTGATCTGTTGCGGCGGGTCGGGTTGGAGCCACGCGCCGACCACCGGCCGGCTGCGCTGTCCGGCGGCGAACGCCAACGGGTCGCGCTGGCGCGGGCCCTGATCAACGCCCCGCGACTGCTGCTGGCGGATGAGCCGACCGGATCACTGGATCGTCGCGCCGGCGAGCAGGTCGCGGAACTGTTGCGCGAACTCACGGCGGCGGAGGGCGTCGGGATGATCGTCGTCACGCACAGCGCGGCCCTGGCCGCGGGCTTCGCAAAATGCTACGAGTTGGAAGATGGCGCGATGCGGCCCGCGGAGGCGCATGCGTGACGCGGACCGGACTGGCGTTTCGCTCCGCCAGCTTCTATTGGCGCTCCTCGCTCGCGATCGGGTTTGGCGTCGCGCTCGGCGCCGCAATTCTCACGGGCGCACTGCTCATTGGCGACTCGATGCGTGGCAGTCTGCGCGAGTCGAGCCTTGCTCGATTGGGGCCGATCACGCACGCCCTGCAGGCCCCACGGATGATCACGCTGGCGACGGCGAACCGCGTTCAGTCAGCACTTGACGCAGGGAACGCGAGCGCGGCGCCGTTGCTATTGATGCCCGCTTCGCTGTCGACGGCCAGCGGTGACGCGCGCGTGAATCACGCGCAGTTGATCGGGTTTGACGAGGCGGTGTTGCGCGCCTGGAGCAGTGACAAGTCGGGCACGGTCTCGGACGACTTGTCGCAACTTGGCACGCTGGCAAATTCCACTCGCGGGATCGCCCTGAACGCGGCCCTCGCGGCCGAGTTGGACGTTTCGGTCGGACAGGATGTCATCGTTCGCGCCGCGCGGGTCTCGGCGATTTCGTTCGACTCGATTCTCGGGCGCCGATCAGACACGACGGTCAGCGCGCGGCTCACGGTCGCCGCGATTCTTTCGAACGACGGCATCGGCGGTCTGGCCTTGCAGCCGGCGCAGGCGCGCCCGCTCAATGCGTTCATCCCGCGGGCGGCGCTGGCGGACCTGATCGAACAACCCGATCGCGTCAATACGATCGCCTTCGTCGCGCCGGCCGAGGCGGGTGAGCCCAACGCCGCCGCCGCGTCGCTGCGTCACGCGCTGTCATCTTCGATACGCGTCGATGACTATGGCATCAAGATCCTCGTCGATGCGCAACGCGACCTTCTGACGGTTGAAAGCGACGGACTCCTGCTGGACCCGGCGCTGGAGGAGGCGGTCTGGCGGGCGGCGGAGGACCTGCGCCAGCCGGCCGTCGGCGTGATCACCTATCTGGCCAATACGATCCGCAACGAGCGCAGCGGGCGCGAAACGCCGTATTCGACGGTGACCGCGCTGGGTGGCGGCCTTGATGATGTGTTTCTGCCGCTGTTCGGAACCGAGGAGGTTCCCAAGCCCGCGGAGACCCCCGGGCCCGCCACGCGCGAAGCTGCGCCTCCGATCATCCTGTCGCAATGGCTCGCGGATGATCTGGAAGCGGAGATCGGCGACACGATCAGCTTGGAGTACGACGTCGTTGACGCGCAAGGCGCGCTGACCGGCGCCAAGGCGGCGTTTCAGGTGATTGCGATCGCGCCGGTCAACGCGACAACGGCCGACCCCGGATTCGCGCCGACTTTTCCCGGCGTAACTGATTCGGACCAGATCAGCGACTGGGATCCGCCGTTTCCGGTGCGGCTGGACCGCGTCCGCGACAAGGACGAAGCCTGGTGGGAGCAACATCGCGCCGCGCCGAAAGCGTTCATTTCACTTGCGGTTGGAAAGCGCCTGTGGGGCGAGGCGGACGCGCGCATCGGAACGCTGACATCGATTCGCATGCGTCCGGAATCCGGGCAAACCGCCGCCGCGCTCGCCGACGCGTTGCGCCGCGCCGTGCCGGCCATCATTGCGCCGCAACGGCTGGGGCTGCGCGTGACGCCGGTGCGCCGTCTTGCGCTCAAATCAAGCCAAGGCAGCACGGACTTTTCCGGGCTGTTCATCGGCTTCAGCCTGTTTCTGGTCGCGTCGGCGGCGATGCTGGTGATGCTGCTGGCCCGGCTGGGCGTCGAGCGCCGCGCCTCCGAAATCGGCCTGCTGACGGCCGTCGGGTTTACGAGCGGCGCCGCGCGCGGCGTATTGCTGCGCGAGCATGCGCTGATTGCGGTCTGTGGCGCGGCGGTCGGCGCGCCGCTTGGTCTGGCCTACGCGGCGGCGCTGCTGGCGGGCCTGCAGTCATGGTGGGCAGATGCGGTCGCCGGCGCGACGCTCCAGCTGCACGTCCAGCCGCTAAGCGTCGTCATCGGATTCGCGAGCGCGCTGATGATCTCGGTCGCCGCCGCGGCGTGGACGATTTCGAGTATCTGCCGAAAATCCCCGCGCGCCCTGCTGGCCGGGCAAATCGAATCGACCCGGCAGCGCGGTCGCAGCCGTGTTCCCGCAATCGTGGCGATACTGGCGTCGATCGGCGCGGCCGCGCTGATCGCGATGGCCGCCTGGAACCGGATTCCCGCGACGGCGGGTTTCTTCGGTGGCGGCGCGTTGGCGCTGATCGCGTGTCTGAGCGGCTGGCGCGTGGCGCTTGGCCGACATCAGGCCCGTCCGCCGAGCGCGCCGAGCCTCGCCGCGCAGCTGCGGTTCGGCGCTGACGCGACGCCGCGACAACCCGGCCGCAGCCTGCTCACGGCCAGCCTGATCGCATCCGCGACGTTTCTGATTGTCTCACTCGGCGCGTTTCACCTCGACCCTGCGGACGTGACCGACCGCGACGGCGGCGCCGGCGGCTTTACGCTATTCGCGGAATCCGCGACACCGTTGCCGATCGACCCCACCTCTCGGGACGCCGCGAGCGCGTTGTCGCTTCCAGACGCCGCGCGCAAGGCGCTGACCGAGAATGACGCGTTCGCCTTCCGCCTGCGGCCCGGCGGGTCGGCGAGTTGTCTGAATCTGTATGTGCCGGACGAGCCACGGCTGCTCGGCGCGCCCGCGGCATTTCTGCAGCGCGGCGGTTTCAGCTTTGGCGCGACGATGTTCCCGGGCGAGTCGTGGAAGGCGCTGGAGCGCGTGTTTGACGACGGCGCCATACCGGTGATCGGCGACGAGGCGGCCGTGCAATGGCAATTGCATAAGGCGCTCGGCGAAGATCTGGTCATCCACGATAGCGCGGGCGTTGAGCGGCGGCTGCGATTCGTGGCTTTGCTATCCGGCAGCCTGTTGCAGGACGAGTTGATCATTTCGGAAACCGCGTTTCGCAGGCTGTTTCCGCGCGTCGAGGGCTATGGATTTCTGCTGATCGCGGCGGCGGTCGCCGAGACGGAGGCGCTCACGAAAACGCTGGAAGCGGCGCTGGCGGATTATGGCCTGGACGTCGGCGACTCTGCCCGACGCATGCGCGATTACTTCTCGGTGCAGAACACCTACCTGTCGACGTTTCAAACGCTCGGCGGGTTCGGCCTGGCGCTGGGCGTGGTCGGTCTGGCGATTGTCATGTTGCGGCATGTCGTGGAGCGTCGGGGAGAATTGGCGCTGCTGCGCGCGATCGGCTTCCCGGATGACGCGCTCGCGCTCACGCTGCTGGCCGAGCACGCGCTCGTCATTCTGGTGGGCTTGCTGTGCGGGCTGGGCCCGGCGTTGCTGGCGATCGCGCCGGTCGCGCTCACGCGGCCAACGGCGATTCCCTGGGGGGCGTTGGCCGGCACGCTCGCGGTCGTCGCCATCAGCGGCGCGGCCTCTCTGGCCATCGCGGCGCGCCGCGCGACACGCGCGCCGATCGTGCCTGCCCTTCGCAGCGAATGAGACTTCGGCCGGCGGCGGTTTCGGTTGAACCTACGGCGCGAGGCGCGAGATGCGCCATGCGGCGCCGTCGCGCTCATAGCAGAGGCGATCATGCAGGCGCTGCGGGCGTCCCTGCCAGAACTCGAAACGATCGGGGTTCAGGCGAAAACCGCCCCAGTTATCAGGACAGGGAACAGCCGTTTCCTCGTACTGCCGTCGCAACGCGTCCAGGCGCATCTGCAATTCGTCGATGCTGATTTGATGGCTCTGCGGCGAGGCGCAGGCGCCAAGCTGACTCTCACGCGGCCGCGTTCGGAAATAATTCTGCGACTCTTCGCGCGACGCGCGCTCCACGACGCCTTCGATCCGCACCTGGCGCTCCAGCTCCGGCCACCAGAACAGCAGCGCGGCGTGCGGGTTCGTGTTTAGTTCGCGGCCTTTGCGGCTTTCGAGATTCGTGAAAAAAGTGAACCCGCGCGAATCGTACGCCTTGAGCAACACGATCCGAGCCGAGGGCCGGCCGTCCGCCCCGACTGTCGCCAGCGTCATCCCGTTCGGTTCGAGCGACACATGCTTGCTCGCCTCGTCGAACCAGGCGTCAAACTGGCGAAACGGATCGGCGTTCGCGTTCGCTTCGCTCAATTCGGTCAGCGTGTATTCGCGCCGAAGATCGTGCAGCGGCTTATCCATGGGCGCAATTATCCTCCGGCGCGGCGCCTTTCGCCACCGGCCTTCACGCTAGGGGCCGGTGGGCATCTTGCCCGCGATGGCTGTCATGGCGAGCGCACCGCAAAAGAGCAGGGACAAGCCGGCGCCGCCCACAACGGCCGCCCAGCCGGTCCAGTCGCGCCCGCGCGAGCGGGTCAGGTTCAGCACGCCGAGCGTCAAACCAGCCAGCGCGAAAAACGTCATGCCCATGCCCATGGCGGGGAACAGTATTTGCGGGAAGTCGCCGCCCTCGACGCGCTCCTGCAGGTAACGCTGAAGCCGCTCCGGATCCGAACGCACATCAACCGGCGCATCGAGGATGATTGACATCCCCGCCACCGCGAGCGTGACGAAGCAAGTGATCGCCAACGCCGAACAGATCATGCCATATGTGCCCAGACGCCGCGCGTTCGGGTCGACGCCGGCGATCGCGGGCGCGGCGGCGCCCAGCGGTGGCAGCGACGGCGCCCCAGCCGGCGCGACGGGCCGGGCCAGCGCCGGACGCGCCGGGGCCGCGGTCACTTTCTCGCAATAGGGACAGGTTACGGCGCGACCCGCGAGGTCGTCGTCCACCTCGATCGAAGCGCCGCACTGCGTACACGGAAACTGAATCGGCATCGAAACAAGACTCCAACCCGCTGACGCCGGACCGGCGGCGCGCATGTGATTCTATTCGTACCGCAGCGCCTCGACCGGATCGAGGCGACTGGCTTTGAAGGCCGGATACAGGCCGCTGATTACGCCGACGATGGTCGAGGTAAGAATGGCGGTGACGACGACGCCGGCCGTGATTTCATTGCTCAGCACGCCGGGCAGAACCTTGTTCAGCACGTCGGCGATGATGTACCCGAGGCCCAGTCCGCAGATGCCGCCGATCAGGCTGATGATGAGCGACTCAATCAGGAACTGCCACAGAATGTCGGCGCGTTTGGCGCCGACGGCCATGCGCACACCGATCTCGCGCGTGCGCTCGGTGACCGCGACGAGCATGATGTTCATAATGCCGATCGCGCCGACCACCAGGCTGATGGCCGCGATGCTGTAGAACACGACCTTGAACAGCAGCGCGAACTGATTGAACTGGTTGACGAATTCTTCGAGCGTGGCGATCTCAAAGTCATCGTCCTGCCCGACGCGGACGCGATGCTCCTGCCGCAGAATCTGTGAGATGTCCTTCTTCGCCTCGGCCATGTCGACGCCGGGCGATGTCTGAATCGTCAGCAGGTCGACCCACTTTCGATTGAAAAACCGCCGCAGTCCGGAGCGGAGCGGGATGAAAACCGTATTGTCCACATCGATGAACCCGACGTTGCCGCGCGGTTCCATGACGCCGATCACGCGATAGGCGACGTTGTTGATCTTGACGAGCTGGCCAACCGGATCGGTTCCGCCGAAGAGCTTGTCCGCCACTTTTGACCCGAGGGCCGCCGCCAGCGCCATTTCGTCGTTCGCGCGCTGCTGGTCGATCGTCTCGCCGGAAGCGGCGTTGTATTCGTTCATGCTGAAGTACGCGTCGGACGTCGCGACGATCGTGAACCCATCCGACTTCTCAAAGTACTTGACCGTGGCGGATTGCAGGGCGAGCGGCGCGACGGCCGCGATGGTCCTCGGCAGTTCGCGCTCGAGCAGTTGCGCGTCCTCGACCATCAGTGTCTGGGCGGATCCCACCCGCCGCCCCTGCACGCGGGCCTGCGCCGGCGAAACGAAGATGATGTTGGAGCCGAAAGAACTCAGATTCCGCAGCACGCGGTTCGACATGCCCTCAAGAATCGACATCGACGCGACGACCGAGCCGACGCCGATCAGCACGCCGACCGTCGCCAGCAGCGAACGCAGAAAGTGTGTATCAAAACTCCGCAGCGCCGTAACGAACAGCTGGCGACGAAACGGCGACGCGAGCAGCAACAGCACCAGCCCGGCCGCGAGGAACGGGCCGACCGATGGGCTCAACAGGGTTTTCAGGGCATCCCACACGCTGCGCCTACCGACCCAGCGGCTCGATGGCGCCGCGATGACGCCGGCGGCCGGCCCGCGACAGGAAAGGCGCCAGTCCGAGCGCCAAGAGCCCCTCCAAACCGAACAGGCCGCAGCCCGGCAACGCCAGTGGCGGGGTGAGTTCATCGTCAAACGTCGGCGTTTCGTTCGCGGTATTCGCGGCCTCGCGGGCGTCATCCATCAGACGGCTGAACCGCAGCACGTCGCTGCCGGGCCGCGACACGGTCAGCACGTCAACCAGCGACCCGTCCGGCGCGCCCAAGGCGGCCGTGACGGTCGTTTCGCCCGGAGTCGCCTCAGCCACAATCTCCGCCCGCACGCGGAGCGTCAGCGGCTCGTCGACCACCGCGTCGTACTCAAACAGCAGCGCCTGGCGCGGGAATGCCGCGGCTTGAAAAATCACATCGCCAAACGGGTCGTCAAAATCACTGCGCACTACGGTGCTCGTGGGGAACGCGCCGGCGCCTTCTACCAGCATGTCACCGTCCGATGTGCCGATCAGATCCAGCGTGGCCTCCAGCAACAGCACTTCGTTGCCATCGGTTTGTTGAAGCACTTCGTAGCGGACTTTGATCGCCATCCCTTCCAGGTCGCGCTCGCCATCAAACCGCAGCATGCCGAATGAGCCGTCAATGAACAGCGAGCCGACCAGTTTGACCGGCGTGCCGGAGGCGGCGTTCACTTCATCCGGACGAATCGCGATGCGGCGCTCCTCATCCACGAACGAGCGGCCGATGTAGAACGTATTGGGGTCGATCGAATTCAAAGTGATGTTGCAGGCGAATTCGGCCGGGTTGGCCATGGTCAGGTCCGGCGGCAACACCTGCGCCGCGGCGACCGCGAACCCCGGCGCGTTCGGGTCCAGGCGAAAGTCGCGGGCCGCGACGCGCACCGCCGCCGGGTCGCTGGCGTTGCTCGACGCGCCCTGCCGCGCGAGCTGGGTAATGTCGCCGGTCCCCACTACGCCCAGGCTGAGTTCCGTATCCGCCGCCCGGATGATTTCGATCACTTCCGCCTGCGCCGCGCCGCTCATCAGCAAAGCGCTGAGCAGCGCCGCCGGCACGAAGATTGAATTCCGTTTCATGGCGTCCGCCGCATTTCGAAACACGCGACCCTCCTTACCGGTCCCTGCCGCCGCCACTAATCCGGCGCGGTCTGCAAGCGTTCGTCCAGCCACTCCATCACTTTCGACTGATTGACCCGCGCCTGTTCCAGTGTATCCCGGTCGCGGATCGTAACCGTTCCTTCTTTGAGCGTATCGCCGTCCACCGTAATGCAGAAGGGCGTGCCGGCTTCGTCCTGACGCCGGTAGCGGCGCCCGATCGCCCCCTTGGTGTCGAACGAGACTTGATAGCGGCGCCGCGCGTCGCGGAACATCTTCTCCGCGATTTCGGGTAGACCTTCCTTGTTGACCAGCGGGAAAAACGCGGCCTTGATCGGCGCGATCCGCGGATGGAACTTCATCAGCGTGCGGGTTTCGAGCTGGCCCTTGTCGTTCGGGGCCTGGTCTTCGGTGTACGCCTCGCAGATGAACGCCAGCGTGGCGCGGTCGGCGCCGGCCGCCGGCTCGATCACGGTCGGGAGGTATCGATACGGGGCGTTTTCCTTGGCCTTCTTCGCGCCGTCGGCGTCGCCCTTGAAATTCGCCGCGTCCCGCTGCCAGAGCTCATCGTCGAAATAGCTCAGGTCCTTGCCGCTGTGCTGTTGATGCTGGGTCAGGTCGTAGCACCCGCGATGCGCGACGCCCTCCAGTTCCTGAAACTCCTCCGAGAACGGATACAGGTATTCGACATCCGCGCAGCCGGTGGAATAGTGGGCCAGCTCGTCGGCGTCGTGCTCCCGCAGCCGCAGCTTGTCGGACTTCAATCCATGTCGCGTGTACCACTGAAAGCGCGTGTTGCGCCAGAACTCGTACCAGGTCATGGCCTCGGCCGGCTCGCAGAAAAACTCCATTTCCATCTGTTCAAACTCGCGCGAGCGGAACGTGAAGTTGCGCGGGTTGATCTCGTTGCGAAAGCTCTTGCCGACCTGCGCGATGCCGAACGGGATCTTCACGCGCGACGTGTCGAGCACGTTCTTGAAGTTCACGAAAATGCCCTGCGCCGTCTCCGGCCGCAGATACGCGACGCTGCCGGCGTCCTGCAGCGCCCCGACGTGCGTCTGGAACATCAGATTGAACGCGCGCGGCTCCGTCAGCTCGCATTTGTCGTGCTGGCCCGGGTTTTTGCTGGGTTTGAGCGGGCATTGCGACGTTTCGATCTGGTCCGCCCGAAAGCGGGCCTTGCACGCCTTGCAGTCCACCATCGGATCATTGAATCCGCCGATGTGGCCGCTGGCCTCCCACACCTTCGGGTTCATGATCAGCGACGAGTCGATCCCGACAATCTCGACCGGCTGGCCGTCGGGGCCGATCGGCGGGTTGGTGACCATGTCGCGCCACCAGGCGTCTTTGACGTTGCGTTTCAGCTCCACGCCGAGCGGGCCGTAGTCCCAGAAACCGCCGATGCCGCCGTAAATCTCGCTCGACTGAAAAATGAACCCGCGTCGCTTGCACAGGGCGACAATCCGTTCCATCAGCGGGGTCTCGGCGGCCATTCCGGTTTCCTTCGGTGTCGGGCGCAGGCGCCCGGTGGTTTTCAGTTCAAAAACGCGGTCCGCGCCTGGGAGCGACCGCGATCAGGTGGGGATGATAACGAAATCGCGCCCATGCGGCATCGGTGATCCGCGTATGACAAACACGGCCCCGGCCGTCCGCCGGTCCGATGTTTTCCGACTGCCGGCGATCTCGCTGTGTTGGCGTCGGATTCGAAGTTGGACGTTGAGGCCCTTGCCGTCGGCGCGCATCCAGGCCGAGCCGAGCCGGGTCCGTTTAGTGCCCCATCCTGAAGCGCAGCGGAAGGGTGGGGGAAAAGCCTTCGCGGTCGCGGACCTGGTAGGCGACGTGACTCGGGGTCTTGGCGCTGGTCGATTGGGTGTTGGTGGTCGTCATGAGTGAATCTCCTTGCTCGTTGTTCCGGCCGCGCCCATCGCGGCCTTGACGGCACGAACAAAGGAGCCGCGATAGCCGGAGCGCAAGCGAACCCAGGCCAGCGGAAAATTGGGGGAGACCTTCAGGGGGAACCGATTTTCCGCTTGCCGGGGCCGGCGCCGGCTCCATAGTGCACGTTACAAAAGGCCGTGTGGGAGCGGCGGCACGAGCAGATTGAGTCGATAAGGCACGGCCTGTCACCCAACGGAAAGCGCGCCAGCTCGATCACGAGTCGGTCGATTATGTGGTCCGCAAGTACGCGGCGACAATTGGACTCGGCCGCGGCTATTCAGCGCATTTGATGCGAGCGACATTCATTACGACGGCGCTCAAGAACGGGCCGAAGTTCTAGGACGTCCAGGACGCCGCCGGAACACGCCACCCCGTCCACGACACGCGCCTCTCACGAGTCGCGTCCATGTCGGCAGTTCCAGCGTCGACAACCAGCAGCGCCAGCGACGCGTCCACGCGCTGCCCGACGGCTGCGCCACACGATGATCCCGCAGCAACGCGCTGACCTGCAGCTTCACCGCCCGCCGACGATCCACCAGGCTCTGCCGGTAACGCGTCAGCCGTCGCAACTCACGCACCGCCTGCGGCGCCAGCCACACCCGCGGCAGATAGCCGACCCGCGTCAGGTCCGCCAGCAGACGCGCAACGCCAAAGTCGCTCTTGTCCGGCGACTGCTTGATGCGATGCACATACCCCGAATGCGCCTGCGTGATCCGCCAGCCACGCGACTGCAACTCGTCCGTCAGATCCGCAGACCCCGTGCTCGCTTCGATCGCCGCTTCGATCCGCGCTCCGAAAACCGTAACGTGCCGCGTCAACGCCTCGCCGTCGTTCGGCAGCTTGCGATTGCTCAGCACCTGCCCGTCCGCGTCCAGCACGCACACCTGCACACCCGACATCGCGTAGTCCAGCCCCACGAACACCCGCTCCTGGCGCGCCGTCACATCCGCCGAAGAAACGATACACTGTTCCATGCCCGTTGCTCCTTTGAAGGAAACATTGCTCAGGCCGGTCGTTATACCGGCCAAGCAACGGCACTCATCCCCATCTACGCAACTGCCACGGTCAAGGATCGATCCATAAGAATCCGCACTCAGGGCAGCGCCCGCTGGTGTTCCCGGTCATGTTGTACCCACAGTGTGAGCAGGATCGCTCCGGTGAGCGCCGTGAATCGCGAAGTGCGACGATCAGGAGGCCGGCCGGTAACAGCCAGCCGGGAACTGACAAGGAACTTCCGCGACGCCCACTTGAGAGACCCCAAGGAAAAAGGCAGAACCCCCGCTCCGCAGGATCATCCCGCATCAGGGATAGTCGGACGCCTGGAAATGCAACTCGATGGGTCAACAGGCTCATCGTGCCTCGGCTCCAGTTGAGCGCGAGAGAGGACACCACAACGGATGAGCTATTGGTGCTTGACAGAAGCCACACCAATGACGAAACGCCGATCATGATGAGCAGTGCGTTCCTGCCATTGATCACGGTCCGACCGGTCGGTCGGCGTACTAGCCGTCGGACCGCGTACCCGACAATCAGCAGAGCGATCGCGAACAGCCAGCCCGGAAGAACGACGGCCGTGAATTGATCCTCCGCTTCAGGCCAATGCGCCCATTGCTTCGGCCACCAGACAAACGTCGCGCGCTTAGAGGCAGCCACGCTCGCCGCCATGATGGAATAGGGATCCGGTGACCCGCTGACGAATTGAAACTGCCCAGCCACCCACGCGACGCTTCCAGCTTTGCAGGCTAACCGAGTCTCAAACAGGGGTGAACCAGCCCAGGCGATCGTTGCAAGAGCGGGGACTACGACTGACGCGGTTCGGGCCACACGGGCCGCGCCGATTCCAAGATAGCGTCGCCACCGCATCCGGCACCGATCCTCGCTAGTGCAGCGCATCATTGATACCGGCCCACCAAGGCGCGGCGATCGCTCCACACCGCTCAGCCATTTGAGCACGCCAACCGCCGTACAGAGGGTTCGTGGCGTGGTGGAAAATAGCGAAGCGTCTACTCTAGAACCCAGTTATTCCCCCGGGACAAATGCCAGCGGCCATTGTTCGAATTGACGCGATCGACGTGGTTTTCTGAGTGGTACACGCGGTTTGGTCTTGAGGGGAGCAACTCACGTGCCCGCTGCGTCCCTGATCGCCTCCACAAGGGACGATACCCACATAATATGCCAACTGGCGAAAGCAGCGACATGCCGTCTGTGCATCGGGCTCGCTTTGACACATTTGTGCACTGGTCTCGATACACTGGAATGTCTCGGCTTGGAGATTACAGTGGTTTGAGCTATCCGCCGTTTCAACGGTCGGCACGAGGACGGAACCATCATCGGCAGTCGGGGAGCTCTCATGTACTGTCCCACACTCACGAGTAGATGAAGCGTGTTCCTGGATATGCCGAGCCTCGTGCGCCTGCGTGCAAAGGGTTGCAACGCCTCGGGCCGTCTCAGTTACGTTCGCCGGATTGCCTTCTCCCAGTTGATTTTCTATCGACCCGCCATTCGTGCATGCGCACACCACACCGTCAATACACCATGTTTTGCCGAAAGCGCTAGACACTGTTGCGGCTGCAGCGCATGCGTTTTCTGCCAGACTATCGCAGTCAACATAATCGTTTCGCACGATTGCAAGAGTCGGATTTAGCGCAGCCCACACGATGTATGGCAAACTGCCTACGTATCCGATAACGGGTGCAGGAACACATTGCGATAACGCGCCATTCCCGAGCGAGCACGACCCAGCATTGTTGCCACGAGGGATAGGAATAGGAAGGCTCGAAGAGTCTCCGGGATAAATGGGGACGGAAGGCGGGCAAGCTCCGTAGCATGGAATCGTGCGGTAGCCCGTAGGGACATATGGGCCAATCTTCCCGATCACTCGTCCCGTTCTCAAATCGGTCAGCCCGCCGCGGTTCGCGACGAAGCCCGTCTCCGAATCCCGATACGCCGATCCCCAGCGCATCGGGTTATCCTCGCCGTACGCCCCGGCGACGCTGAGCACGTTCCCGAGCGCGTCGTACTCGTAGATACCCTCGACCGCGAGCCCGGTGCGTTTGACGAGCATCGTCACGTTGTCCTGCACATCGCGCATCATGACGTACCGCGCTCCGATCAGCTTGCGCATCCACCACAACTTGCCGAGCGCCCAGCGGTAGCGGCGTTCGACCGAATCGCTGTTCAGCCCATTATACTCAATCACCAGCTCATCGCCGTCATAACCGTACTTCAAATGGGTCGTCGGCGATGCCTCCCAGTCGCCGGAGCCGCCGCCCGCGGTCGGGTCCCAGGCCGTGACCTTCTTCTCGACCCGCCGGTTCAGGTGGTCGTACTTGAACTCCAGCTTCACATCGTTCGCGTCGCGCGCACCCGGCGCCGCCGCCGGCTCGATCACGGTCACGCGGTTTTCGGCGTCGTAGGTGAAGGTCCACGTGCTGTTATCGGTTAGATTGCGGTCGGCGTCATACGCCTGCGGCTCGTTCGGCCCGCTGGGCGGGTTGATGTGCGTGTACTGGTTCAGGCTGTTGGTCGCGTAGGTCGTGTTCCCGCCGCCGCCCTGGGCCGACGTGTCGCGGTTATTCGCCAGGTCGAACGCGAAGTCCCGATCCCGGGCGGTGAACGGACTGGCGGTGACGTTCGGATCGGCGCCGTTGTAGGCGTCAACGGCCGTCAGACGGTTGCGGCTGTCCCAAGTCAGGTCAACGAACCAGCTGGAAGCTGGGAGCCGTAACCAGCAAACAAACGCCCGCGTGATTTCGGAAACGTGTTGCGCGGCGCGCGCAAGGAGCGCGGAGTCCAATGCGAAAGCGATGGCCCGGAAAGCTGGGCTTGGCAGCCCAGCCTACGAAACTTGCGCTTCTCACCATTCACTTCACCGAAACATGCCCTCCGTCCGACGAGATTTGAGCACAGTGATCAGGGCTAGCGCATGGTCAAAGGCCGACCGCACTCCGAACACCTGGTAAGCCCAGCTTGTTCATGACCACGGAGGTCATACCCACAGGCGCATGTCTCACCTCGACGTACAAACCCAAGTCCGGACAACATGCTAACAATAACGAACGCCAACACGAGCCACCAAAAGGGCGTAATGTATTCAACCGTTGAACTGAATTTCCAGTGCCATTCGGGGGCTAGGAAAGCATCAAAACCAATTTGCTCACTCCTTACCGGGGTAAGAAATGCAAACTCGCCGTGGAGGACAACCAACATCCCGTGGGGCGTTTCAATGACGAAACCGACCCTCCCTGAGAGGAGCCAGGTCATAGATAGAAAAGCCGACACCACAACCTGGGCATACCACAGCTTGTTACGGGTTCGGATATATCCCATGATATTTCTCGTCAGGACACAGTGGCTTGAGTAAATCCAGTACTTCGTTACGCTTGTTGTTACATGCCAGCTTGGTCAAGCTGGGACAAGTGCCACCCTCGTCCTCACACTCGTCATTCGTTGCGAAGTATTTGAGTGCGCAGTAGCACGCAACAGGATCCTCACTAGTTGCGCATTCGGATATCTTGTCCTTAAGACATGCCATCCCCGCTAACGTGGCAAGGCACTCGTCGTCCTGATCTGGGAGCGGATTGAGAGGGTGCCTCCAACTCGGATCGCCGGGTGAAAGAAAACTCGGACACTCGGTTGTGTCCCTGTCGACGTGCACATCCTCGTGCCGATTTACACAGTCCCTTACGATGTCGTGAGCGACCTGTGGCATGTTGTCGAACGCGTCAGCACTCCCGCATATACACTTGACTTTGATCGGGGTAGACCCTAAGCCCGCGTTGACGCAGATCGTCAGCCCGAAGACCGGCGGGTTGTTCGTATTCGCCTCAGCGCACGCTGCCTGACACCTGTCCATCGTATCGGCCGGCCACTGATCTGCAGGCGGCAGATAGCCAAGGGTTGGCGGTGCCGGAATACGAATTGGAGGAACTTGGGAGGCGACGTCGCGAACGCACCCGCGACCAGGCACAAACTCCATCCCCGGCGGACAACCCCCGGCCACGTCCGGCCCACCCGGATCATCAACATTCCCCATCGTCCGCCCGGTCTGCGGATCAAGCAGCGCGCCGCCCGCGACATGGAATCCGGTCTCCCGATCCTGATACAACGATCCCCAGCGCATCGGATTATCATCGGCGTACGCCCCGACCGACGAGTGCAGTAGGGTGCGGCTTGCCGCACGATCAGCGGCGTTTGAACCAAACCAGGCCCGAGACGGCAGTGGCACAAACTGCGGCAGAGATCGCATGATTCACAGAACTCGGTGCGGCAGCAAGCCGCACCCTACATGACTCGTTCGAAAGTGTCCGGAGCACCCGGCGCAGCACAACGTCACTCCCAACATAACTCGAAACACTGTTGTCTCCACGACTCAGGGGGCACTAGGCAGAATTGTAGCTGTGCTGCTACCAAACAACCATGATCTTTCCGGGGCAATTCGCAAGGGTTCGGCTGATCACCCTCAAGCCCACCAGCGGTCAGCACCGGTTTAAGTCCCTAGTCGCGCAGGTCGCGATCGTATCCGCCGCCGCGGCGCCAGGAGCGATGAGCACGGCGCTGTTGGGTTGTTCATTTTCAAACACCGCCAGGCGCTGCGGCGATGTAACGCGACTCACCTCTTTTCCTGAATCGCCCGAATGAGCTCCGCTTTCGTCATGCGATTGCGGCCGCTGATGTATAGCGCCCGCGCCCGGTTGATCAGTTCATCTTTGGTTCGCGCCTCCAGCGGACGATTCGAACTGCCGACGGCCATTGACCGCCGCGTCTCCGTGCGGCCCTCCTTGCCGCGCAGTTTGCTCACCGTTCGAGCGGCCAGTTGCTCGGCCCGAACCTCGCTGCGGCCACGTTCGATGGCGCTGCGTTTGATCTCGCGATACTGACGTCCGTCTTTGTCAGACCAACTGTTCGTGGACATGGAATCTCCCTCCCTGAATGCCTCACGGGAGGCTGCGGCATTCGCAGCCCGCTAATGGACTCTATTGCTCCATCGGGGGGGCGGCCAGATTTCTCGGCCGATGGGGCGTTCAGGATCGCTGATAAGCGCGGTTTTTGCGCAGGAATCATGCTGGCGCTCGCCGTATTACACTTGGTTGAAGTTGATCACGCGCGGTGCATGTCTCGCGCCGGAAAACCGAGAATGCGGGTATTGCCAGCCGGGCTTGCCGATGCGAAGGTGTCCGGCGTGCGGCGCGAAGTTTAGTTGGGGACAACGGAGGCGCCGCGACCCCGACGGCGTTTACTACTTGCCGAGCTTTCGCAGTCGGGCGGCTTCGAGCCGGGCGCGCTCGGCGGTGGTCAGGGCGTCGATGCCCTCGCGGCTGATTTTCGCGAGGATGTCATCAACATCATCCTCGCGCGGCTCCCCCGCGGTCGGGCCCGCCTCAAACCGCTCGAGCGTCCGCGGGGCGCGCCCGGTTCGGGCGCCGACGCGCGAGGGCTGCGCGCGGCGCTCGCGCCACGTATTGAGCGCGTCCACGAGACCGGGCGCCAGACACGCCGCCCCGATCGCGGCCAGCCACGCCAGCGTGCCGAAGCCTCGGCCGAGCACCGTCAGCCCGATGTAAATCAGCGCGATGATGCCGATCAGATTACCGGCGCGCATCGTGCTGCTGAAAATCATGACCGTATCGATCTGGATGTTGCGCCAGCCCCACCACGCCCACGCGGCCAGCGCCCCGATCGGCATGACCAGCGGATGCCCCGCGAACGCCGGATCAAACGCGGCGATCCCCACGTAGCCCAGCCCCGCCAGCACATTCGCGACCGCGTAGCTCGTCAGCATCCACGCCGACCCGAGCCGGTTCTCAATCGTTGTGCCCAACTGCAGCAGCGCCCACACCAGGAACATCGCGCTAAAGATCGACATCAGCAACGTCAGATTCGGCACGTTCAGCCCGAGCGCGAACGGGTGCAGCAGGACGCCCGTCGGCCGCCGCGCCGCCTCGGACAGCGCGATCCATTCCGCCAGCCCCGGCGCCCGCCGCACGATCAACATGCCGACAAAGACGACGCCGTGCACCAGCATCAGCCGCCAGGCGGCGGGCCCGGGGCGGCCGAAGGCGCCACCGAACGGACCATCGCTGTAGGGCATGTGTTCCTGTGAATAGTCTCGTTCGCGCCAGCCCATCGCAGTTCGCTCAAAACCATGGCCGGCGGCTCGCCGCGCCGCGGGCGTCAGGGAAGTATAGGCGCGTGGAACGATGCGGCGAGCACGATTGCGGCCCCGTGGCGGCGTCTTTTGGCGCTTCCCGATTCCGCCGCCGTTTCGACCCGCCCGGGGCGCCGCGTCCGCTCGCGGCCCATGCGCCAGCCCGTTAGACTGACGGGCTTGAGACCCCTCATCAGGAAAGTCAGCGTGCCGCGTCGGATGTGCATGGTGGTCATCGCAATGGTATCGCTCGGCGCGGGATGCCAGCGCTCTGAGCCGCCGGCCCCCCGCCTGGCGGTGCTGACCGGCGAGGTGATCTGGCGCGAGGCCCAATCGCCCGAGCTGCGCATCCGCATCAGCAGCGACCGAGCCGCCGAGCGCGTGCTGCAGTGCGAGTTTTCCAAGAACTCCGAAATCTTCATCAACGATCGCTTCGCGAGGCTGGATGAGGCGCTGGTCGGGGATGAGGTCGAAGTGCGCGGGCGCTATATTGATACGCGGATCACCCCGCACGAGGAGGAGCGTTTCGCGGTGGAGACGATGCTGATTCGTCGCGTCGCCGCGCCGGCGCCCCTGCCCGCGCCCGCCGCCGCGCTGCTGGACGCGAACGCGCCCACCGGGACCGCTGCCGACGGCGGCCAGGCCCCGCCGGCGAATGCGCCCCCCGAGTTGCAGGCGCCTACCGCGCCAGTGGATCAAACCGACAACCGTGAAGACGGGCGGCGCGGCTTGCGCCAGTCCGACGCCCAAGACCAGGAGCCAACCGCATGGCCGTTGAACCGCTGATCCAATCCGTTATCGCCCGCGAGATTCTCGATTCGCGCGGCAATCCGACCATCCACGCCGATGTGACGCTGAACAACGGCGTCACGGCCTCGGCCGGCGTGCCCAGCGGCGCGTCCACCGGCGAGCACGAAGCGGTGGAGCTGCGCGACGGCGACAAGGCCCGCTATCTGGGCAAAGGCGTGCTGAAGGCGGTGAATAATGTCAACGCGGTGATCGGTCCGGCGGTGCGCGGGTTGTCGCCGCGCATGCAGGAACAGATCGACGCCCGCATGCTCGAACTCGACGGCACGGAGAACAAGAGCAAACTTGGCGCCAACGCGATGCTGTCGGTCTCTCTGGCGGTCGCGCGGGCGGCGGCGAAGGTCGCGAATCTGCCGCTGTATCGCTATCTCGGCGGCGCCAGCGCGCATCGCCTGCCTGTGCCGATGATGAACATCCTTAACGGCGGCAAACACGCCGACAACAACGTCGATTTTCAGGAATTCATGATCCAGCCGTGGGGCGCGCCGACGTTTTCCGAAGCGCTGCGCTGGGGCACGGAGATTTTTCACCATCTGGCGAAGACGCTGAAGTCGCGCGGCCTCAATACGGCCGTTGGTGATGAAGGCGGGTTCGCGCCGAATCTGAAGTCGAACGAAGAGGCGCTGGAGGTCATCGCGATCGCGGTCGAGTCGGCCGGCTATAAGCTGGGTGAGCACGTCTGGATCGCGCTCGACCCGGCCGCCAGTGAGATGTGGGACGCGGAGAAAAAGCAGTATCGATTCTTCAAGTCCGACCCCGACCGCCTTGTCAGCAGCGACGAAATGATCGACATGTGGGCCGGCTGGTGCGAGAAATACCCGATCCGCAGCATTGAAGACGGCCTGGCCGAGAACGACTGGGCCGGCTGGGCGAAAATCACCGCCCGGCTGGGCGAAAGTGTGCAGCTCGTCGGAGACGATCTGTTCGTCACGAACACGAAGTTCCTGGCGCGCGGCATCCGCGAACAATCCGCCAACGCGATTCTCGTCAAGATCAACCAGATCGGCACCTTGACCGAAACTTTCGCCGCGATTGACCTCGCGATGCGCAACGGCTTCAGCGCCGTCATCAGTCACCGCAGCGGCGAAACCGAGGATACGACGATCGCTGACCTCGCGGTCGCGACGAACGCCGGGCAGATCAAGACCGGCAGCGCCTCGCGCAGCGATCGCATCGCGAAATACAACCGCCTGCTGGTGATCGAAGAGGAACTGGGTGGCGCGGCGGCCTTCGGTCCGCCGACGGTCTAGCGTGATTGGCGCGATTCGCGAGTCGAACGGCGATGAAGTCAAACGGCATACGGGCGTTGGCGCTGGCGAATGCCGACGCCACTCTCCGATTCGTCGCCACGCCATGCCCAACAACGACACCTGATCGAATATGGGCAACGTCCTTCCGCGTTTGCTGATTCTCGTCACGCTGGTCGGTCTGGCCCTGCTGGCGCCGACCGCGATGGCTCCCGGTCTTGAGCAGCGCCTGTGCCTGATCATCTTCGCCGCGGCCGCGGGGCTGTGGGTAACGGAGTTGATACCGCCCTTCGCCACCGCCATCCTCGTGATCGCGAGTTGTGTATTCGTGCTGGGGAGCCCGTCTTTCGCGCCGCCCGGGGCCGATGCGCCCACGAACTGGACGGTGTATGTCAGTCCGCTCAGCAGCCCCGTGCTGATGCTGTTTTTTGGCGGCTTCATATTGGCCCGCGCCGCGAACAAGCACGCCTTCGACATTCGACTGGCCGCGATCCTGCTCCGCCCGTGCGGGGCCCGGCCCAGCGCGGTGCTGTTCGGCGTCATTGTCATCACGGCGGTTTTCTCGATGTTCATGTCCAACACCGCGACGGCCGCCATGATGGTGGCCACGCTCGGTCCGCTGATTCGGCGTCGCGACGCGGCGGATCCGCTGCGCAAGGCGCTGCTGCTGGCGATTCCGTTCGCCGCGAATATCGGCGGCATGGCCACGCTGATCGGCACCCCGCCCAATGCCGTCGCCGCGAGTGTGCTGGGCGGTCTCGATCCGAGTATGCGCATTTCGTTCGTAAAGTGGATGATGTTCGGGACGCCGATCGTGGCCGTGATCCTGCTGGCGTTGTGGGCCGTCCTCGCCTGGCGCGTGCGCGGCGCGGCGGGCGCAGCGATTGTGATCGAACGGCCGCCGCCACAGGACAACCGTGGGCCGTTCATGATTACCGTGCTGACATTCGCCGCCACGGTGGGATTGTGGCTCACCGAACCGCTCACCGGCGTGCCCGCGCCGGTCGCGGCCATGTTGCCGATCGCGGTGTTGTTCGCGACCAGCGTGCTGGATCGCGAAGACCTGCGCCAACTCGACTGGGATACGCTGATTCTCGTCACCGGCGGCCTCACACTGGGCCTGGCGGTCACACGCACCGGATTGGCGCAGACGCTCGTCAGCGCGGCCGGTGTCGAATCACTTTCGCCGCTGCTGCTCGGCGCCGCGCTCGCGACCACATGCGTCGTGATGTCGAACTTCATGAGCAACACGGCGGCGGCGAATGTGTTGATCCCGATCGCAACGAGCCTGACGGCCCTTTCCCCCAAAATCGGCGCGATCCTGGTCGCGCTGTGCTGCTCGCTCGCGATGAGCCTGCCGGTCAGCACGCCGCCGAACGCCATCGCCTACGCCGCCGGCGGCGTCAGCACGCGCGATTTGCTGCGTTATGGCACGCTCGTGACCGCGATCGGGTTGCTGGTCGTCGGAATCGCCCTGTTTGTATTGCCGGGGCTGGGAATTCTCTGATAAATCGAATCGGCGCGCCGGGCAATTCAAAGGCGCCACTCCGAGATCCTCCTGATTCGCCCTCCGCCCCAAATCGAGGGCCGGAAACCCGTCCTCTCCGTCGCCGATGCCACGCCCGGCTCCTAACCGATAGAAATGGCGGAAGCGCGACGCATCGCGACCGCTGCACGGAGCCGCCACATGACGACGACTGTTACCGCCGCCGGCTCGCCGGCGCAGCGCATGATGGAGACCTTGGCCGACCTGGTGGACGCGGGTCAGACGCCGATCCTGCTGTATGGCGCGGGCACGCATGCGCAAAAGGTGCGCCCCGCGATCGAACGCTTTCGCCGGCACATCATCGGATTCATCGATGACGCGCCGGCGCTTGATACCCTGCTGTCGCTGCCCGTGATGAGTCGCGCGCGCGCGATGGAATGTGGCGCGCGGGCGGTCGTGCTGAACAGCGACTACCACGAGCCCGCATTGTGGGAACGCCGGCGTGAATGGGAAGACGCCGGCCTGATTGTCCGACGTCTGTATGCGGACATGGACGCCATGGGCGCATCGGACGCCGACCCGCTGCGACGCCTGGAGCGCGCGACGCTCGGTCGCGAGGGCTGCTCTCGCGAGCAAGTGCAGGCGTATTGGCGGTCGCGCGGCACGTCGGATGCTGATGGCGTCAACGACCCGCGCGACTATCTGAAGGGCCTCGGCTGGAGCATGATGCTCGCGGACTGGCTCACCGAGGCCGGCGTGCGTCGCGAAGATCGCCTGCTCGAACTCGGCTGCAACGTCGGACGCAATCTCGCGTACCTGCGCCAGCGCGGCTTCGCCCGCGTCGCGGGCGTGGAGATCAACGAGCACGCGCTGCGGTCGATGTCGAGCTGGCTGCCGGACACATATGAGCACGCGAAGCTCTATCGCGGCCCGCTGGAATCAATCCTGCCGACGCTTCCGGCGCGCGGCTTTGATGTCGTGTACTCGATGGCCGTGCTCGAACATGTCCACCGCGATTCGGACGACGTCTTCACACACATCGCCCGCGTCACCAACCGCTTCGTGCTGTCGTTCGAAAACGAGCAGTCGCGCAGTGGGCGTCATTTTCCACGCGACTACGGCGCCGTTTACGCCGCGGTCGGCCTGCGCGAGCTTCGCCGGCTGAACGTCGCCGACCTGCCGAGTGAGCAGCGGACGCTGTTCGACCTGCAGCCGGAATACGTCATGCGACTTTTCGAGCGCGATTAACGGCGGCCCGCGTCGCGGCTACACTCCCGGCGACTGACAATCGCCGGAGTCCGCCAATGCGCGCCTACGAGATATCGAAATTCGACCTTGATTCCCTCCGCGTCGTCGATCGACCGGATCCACAGCCGGGCGCGAATGAAGTCGTCCTTGATGTCCGCGCGCTCAGCCTGAACTATCGCGACCTGCTCGTGATACGCGGCCTGTACAATTCCAATTTGCCGCTGCCGATGACGCCGATCAGCGACGGGGCCGGCGTCGTCACGGCGGTCGGCGCGGGCGTGTCCGATGTTCGCGTCGGCGACCGCGTGATGGGGCAGTTCGTCACCGGCTGGCGCGACGGCCCATTCCACGCGGCGTACCTGAAGACCACGCTCGGCGGGCCGGGCCCCGGACTGGCCGCGGAACGCGTGGCCCTGCCGGCGGCGGCCGTCGTGCCAATCCCGGAATCGTACGACTTTGCGCAGGCGGCGACACTGCCGATCGCGGCATTGACCGCCTGGAGCGCGCTCGTGACCGAGGGCCGCGTCCAGGCCGGGCAGATAGTGCTGACGCTCGGGACCGGCGGCGTTGCGATCTTTACGCTGCAGATCGCCAGCGCGCTCGGCGCCGAAGTCATCATCACCTCCAGCAGCGATGAAAAGCTTGCGCGGGCCACGGCCCTGGGCGCGACCCACACGATCAACTACGCGACGAATCCGAACTGGCACAAGCGCGTCCTCGAACTGACCGATGGCGTCGGTGTTGACGTCACCGTCGAGACGGCCGGCGCCGGCACGCTGGAGCAGTCGCTAAGCGCCACCCGCGCGGGCGGCGTCGTGGCGGTGCTCGGCGCGCTGACCGGCCTGAAGGCGCAGGTCTCAACCGGCGCGATCATGATGAAGCGCCTGAAAATCGCCGGGGTGATGGTCGATTGCAAAGCCGCGTTTCTGGAGTTGTGCGCGTTTCTGGCGGAAAAGCAGATCCAGCCGGTGATCGACGCGCGGTTTCCATTTGAAGAGTTGCGCGGCGCGCTCGACGCCTTGGAGCAAGCGCAGCACGTCGGCAAGATCGTCGTCGAGCGCAACGCCTGAGCCGCGCGGCGCGTCGACTTACCAGGCCGCCTCATATACGCGCAGCAGACTCGCCGCGTCCACCGGCTGCGGGTTGAACTGGGCCGTCCATTGCCCCGCGGCCATTTCCGCCAATCCGGCCAGCGCCGATTTCTCGAATCCCAACTCGCGCAGGGCCGCCGGCAACCCGGCCATCTTTCCGAATCGCCGCATCCGCAGCGCCAGCGATTCCGCGTCACGCTCGAGCGCGGCGTACGGGTTTTCGCCGTTGCCGGCATTGAAGCGGACCACCGCCGGCAGCATCAGGCCGACCGCCACACCATGCGTGATATCGAACCGCGCCGTCAGCGGATTGGCGCAGCTGTGCGCCGCGCCCAGCATCGATTCCTCGATCGCGGCGCCCGCCAGAAAGGCGCCGACCAGCATGCTCTCGCGCGTCTCGGTCGCGGCTCGCGGCGAATCCGGTGTCGCGGCTCGGCCGGCGGTCGGGACGCCGGACAGCGCCAGCATGGCCTCAAAGGCGCCGCTCAGCCGCGCCCACGCCGCCCTGGACAATTCGAGCGACCGCGCGTTCCGGGCCTTGCTGGCGGCGGTCTCCACCGCGTGCGTCAGGGCGTCCATCCCGGTCGCCGCGACGACGCTCGCCGGACATGTCGCCAGCAGTTCCGCGTCGAGAATCGCGACCAGCGGGCGCAGGCCGACCCCCGGCGGGCGTCGATCGCCACAGGCCATTTTCTGGTGCGTTTCGGCGTCGGAGATCAGCGCGAAGGACTGGGCTTCGCTGCCCGTCCCAGCCGTCGTCGGAATGGCGATCAGCGGCTTCATCGGTGTCGTCGGCTTGTTGACGCCCCAATAGTCGCGGATCGCGCCGCCATTGGTCAGCAGCAGGTTCACGCCCTTGGCGCAGTCCATCGCGCTGCCGCCGCCGAGCGCGATGATCGAATCGACCTTCGCCTCGGCCGCCACTTCGCGACCGTGCTCCACCTGGGAAGTTGTGGGGTTCTCGCGGGCGCCGTCGTACAGGACCGCTTCGATTCCGGCCTGCTGCAGGGCGAGCAGCGCCCGATCGACATGCCCGGCCTTCACGATGCCCGGGTCCGTCACAAGCAGCGGCCGTCGAAAGCCGTGCGATCGCGCCAGCGGGCCGAGTTCGCGCAGCGCGCCGGGGCGCCGCACGACTTCAATCGGAATGCGCGCAAACAGGTCGCGATCGGACATCAGATCGACTTGACGGTCGGCATGACTCGTTCCTGTCGCGGATTCACGCGGATCGGGCGGCTGTCTGGAATGACCGCTGGCGGTAAAGCAGTTCGAAGAGATTCCCCTCGTGCGGCTGGTCCCAACTGATCTGCCAGGTCGGGATCGGGCCGACGTTGAGCCGATCGACGTTCGGCGCCGCCATCAGCGATTGAATCAGCTTCTGATCCTCGGTGATGGCGCTGACGACGAGCGTGGGTCCGATTGCGCACGGGATCGCATCGGCGGGGCACTCAATCACACTCGCGAACGGGAAGAGAAACTCGCGATTGGCCAGCGGGTGCTCCCAGGCCGGTCGCGTCGCGTCCACGCCGTCGCCCGGCGCCGACTCCACCCAGACGATTGAAGGCAGCAGATACGCCACGCGCCCTTGGTGCACGAGGCGCGGCGCGCCGCGTTTCTGTTCGCACAGATCCACCGCCCCCGGCGTGCGCAAACCCGCGTCGATCACCTGCGATATCCGCTCGGCGAACCCGGCGTTCGCAAACGCGGCCAGTTCCGCCTGCGGATCGTCCGCCGGCGCCGCGCGGACCGTCGACAGGCGTTCCGCCAGCGCCTCAGCGACCTCGCGGCCGTGCGACGGAGTCCAGACGCCCGACGCGTTGATGCAGCTGCGCCCGCTGTTGGCCGCCACGCAGGACGCGATCATCTCAATGTGGTCCGGCCAGTTTTCCGCCGCGTCGGGACCGAGCACAACCTTGCTGAATCCGGGGCCATGAATCTCGATCCGCGGATCGTGGGCATAGCGCCGCGTCGTGCTTTCATCCCCGAAGATCATGGCGCGATCCACGCAACGCAGGATCTCTCCCGCGCCGGCGTGATCGGTCGGATAGAAACCGAACGCCTCGCGCGGGGCGCCGGCGGAGATCAACGCCGCGATCAGTCGCAGCGGCGTCCATGGTTCCTCGCGACCCGGCTTCAGCACGATCGGCGCCTTCAACGCGAACGCGGGAATCCACAACGAGTGCACCCCCGGCGAATTGCTGGGCAGTACAGCGCCAAACACGCGCCCGGCGCGATAGAAACTCAGCATGCGACCGCCGTCGTCGCCAAATCCGCGGTCGAGGATCGACAGGTCAACCCCGCGCGTCAGGCCGGCGATCACAGATTCCACATCCGTCATCACCCGGGCGACGCGCTCGGCGTTTCGCCGACAATAGCTCACCGGCGAGCCGGTCGTCGCTGACAGCAGGCGAATGTACGCGTCGAAGGACTGCTCGACGGCCTTTCCGTTCTCGTCGCCAATCGGCAACGCGGCGGTGGTGAACAGTTCGGCGGCCTTGCGGCTGATCGCGATCAACTCGGCGACTTTGAATCGCTCCAAGCAATCCGCGGGCCAGCGATGAAGATCGCGCGTGATCAGGCCGGAATTGGCCTGGCTCAGCGCCGCGACGGGCTCCCCGGTGGCGTGATGTCGAATCTCAACGGTTTCCGCGCTGCGGTATGGGACGCCGTGACGCAGAATTGGAATATGAAGCATCGAGAAAATCCGTTCGGTTTACGCGGGTCGCAAGCCAGCGCTGGACGCCTTACCCGTGCAACGGGAAGCGCTCACACAGGGCGCGCACATCGCCACGCACGCGGGCGATCTTCCCATCATCCCCTTCGGCGGACAACGCCGCGTGGATCATATCGGCGACGAGTTTCATTTCGGCCCCCTTCATGCCGCGCGTCGTGAGCGCCGGCGTGCCGAGGCGCAGTCCACTCGTCTGGGTCGGGCTGCGTTCGTCAAACGGGATCATGTTCTTGTTCACAATGATGCCGGCCTGCTCCAGCCGCTCTTCCGCTACTTTGCCGGTCAGATCGGGATGCGCGTCGCGCAGGTCCACCAGCATCAGGTGATTGTCCGTGCCGCCGGACACGAGACGATAGCCGCGCGACGCGAGTGATTCGGCCAGCGCGCTCGCGTTCTCGACGATCTGCTGCTGATACGCCTTGAACTCGGGCCGCAGCGCCTCGCCGAACGCGATCGCCTTGGCCACGATGATGTGCATCAGCGGACCGCCCTGTGTCCCGGGAAACACCCAGCGATCGATCAGCTTCGCATGCTGCTCACCGCACATGATCAACCCGCCGCGCGGGCCGCGCAGCGTTTTGTGCGTCGTCGTGGTCGTGTAGTCACACAGCCCGACCGGCGACGGCTGCAGCCCGGCCGCGACCAGCCCGGCGATGTGGGCGATGTCGGCCATCACCGCCGCGCCGACTTCCTTGCCGATCTCGGCGAACGCGCCGAAATCAAGCGTGCGCGGATAGGCCGAGAAGCCGGCGATGATCAGCTTCGGCTTCGACTCGCGCGCCAGCCGCCGCACCTCGGCCATATCGATGCGCTCGTTTTCGCGCTGCACGCCGTACGACACGATGTTGTAGAGCGAGCCGCTGACATTGACCTTCAGCCCGTGGCTCAGATGGCCGCCATGCGCGAGATCCAGGCTGAGGATCGTGTCGCCCGGCCGCACGGTCGCCATCAGCACGGCGAGGTTCGCCGAAGCGCCGGAGTGCGGCTGAACGTTGGCGTGTTCAGCGCCAAAGAGTTCTTTCGCCCGGTCGCGCGCCAGCGTCTCCGCCGCGTCCATGTTCACGCAGCCGCCGTAGTAGCGCTTGCCGGGGTAGCCCTCGGCATACTTGTTGGTGAAGACCGAGCCGGCCGCTTCGCGCACGGCGCGCGAGGCGTGATTTTCCGACGCGATCAGTTCGAGCGTGTATTCCTGCCGCTCGATCTCGGCGCGGATAATCTCGGCGACCGCGGGATCAGCAGTGGAAATCGGCTCGGTGAGAAATTTGTCCATGACGCTTCTTTCAAGGGTGTAAGCATGAGGGCCGCCGCGACTGCCGCCGGCGGCCGGGAATGCGGATAGTTTACTGCCTCGGACGCGCTTCGCCGAACGCGCGCCGGATCACCCGTCAGGGCGCGTTCGGGTCGACGGGCGGCGGCGCCTCGCGTTCGGGCGGCCCGTCATACTCAGGTGGCGCGTCGTACTCCGGCGGCGCGTCGTATCGCGATTCGCGCGACGGCTCGGCGGCGCCCGGCGGCGCGCGGTCCGGACCGGGCTCCGCGCCCGGCGCCCCTGATTCCCACCACCGCACGCGATCAGATGGCCCGCTCTCCGGCCCGAACATCTCCTGCAATTCTTCCAGCAGCGCCCGCTCGAGACGCAGATCGCGCCGCACCTGCGTCCACAGCCGGTTCTGCTCGTTGGTTGTCGCCGCGTCGCGCTGCACCGCGGTGTCGCTTTGCCAGTCGGCGCCAAGCCGCGAGTATCGATCGGGCTGAATGTACGCCCGGCGATCGGTGTCTTCGCGCTCGACGTCAATCCGCAACCACGCGACGACCACCTCGCCGCGCGCCGAGACCTGCATGTTGGCGATCTTCCGCGTGCGCGTCAGGCCGCCATAGGCGTCGCTGATCAGCGCCGTATCCGAGCCGACGATGGCCTCGACCGGCGCGGTCACGACCCGCCGATTCACATGATCCACCGTCGTGCGGCCGAACTCGCGCTGCAGCAGCAGCTCGCCCGCGCGCAGCACCGCATCCGGCGAAGCGCCGAATACCTCGCGAGACGTGAACCTTCCCGTCGCGCTCTCGACGCACCCGCTCGACATCAGCAGCGACGTCATCAATGCGAGCGGCGCCAGACCGGCGCGGACGGTCCGCGCGATACAGACGCTACTCACGCGGGGCGCCTTCGCTTGAGACGTCAGACGAATCGCGTGATTCGCCGATCAAAGCCGGCAGTTTTCGAATCATCGATGTCGGCGGGGCTGCTTCGGCCGCCCGGTTCAGATTGTCCAAGCCTCGTTCTCTCATTCCCGAGTTCATTTCGATATACGCCAGCAGGAATCGCAGGCGATAATCGTCTTCGTTGTCCAGACGCCGCATGATATCCGCGCGGCGCAGATCGACAATCTCGCCACCACCCAGCAGCGCCGCCAGGTCACTCTGGAACTTTGTCAGATGCGGGAAACGCTCATAACCGCGCGCCAGGAACGTCGCCGCCGACAGGTACTCGCCGGCCGCGAGCAACGCGTGCGCCTTGCCGATGATCGGCAGCGGGCTCAGCGGATCGAGCTGTGCCGCGCGCTCATACCGCGCTGCGGCGTCATAATAGCGACCGAGTTCCATCAACCCCTCGGCCTTCGCCAGTTCATCATTCATCGCCGTCGGGGCCGGCGTCACGAACGACCGCATCGGCGTATTGAGCACACGATCCAGGAACTGCGTCGAATCCGCCGTCGCGATTTCCATCTGCTCAGGCGTCAGGTTCTCCGCGCCCTCGGCGTAGCCCCGAAAGTCGTTGAACCAGTCCGCTGTCGGCGCCTCGGCCAGTTCCGCCGCCAGGCGCATGTCTGAAAACAGGTCGTAGCCGGGCAGCAGGCTCGGATCGACGCGCCGCTCAGGCTCGCTGAGGCCGGGTTCGCGGGCCGCCTCCACCGGCGCCTCGCGATAGACGCGCACCCGGTCCGGCTCAATCAGGGCCGCGACGTTGTTCTGCAGCACGAGATCAAGCGGATTCGCCGCCGGCGGCGTCATCGTCAGCCCGTCTTCACGCAACGAAAGCGGTTCGAACGGCGCCGGGGCCGCGCGCTGCTGCCGAATGCGGCCCGTGACACGATCCGCAAACGAACTGGACTCATCCAGCGCCGGTTGCGAGACGTCAAAGAAGCGCGCCGGGCCGGGCAGGGCGCTGCGGTCGACGCCGAAAATCGCGCTGTAGCGCTCATCCGGCCGAAGTGTCGGCGTGTTGATCGAACGATTGAACAACTCGTCCGGTGTTTGCGGCTCGTTACGCACACGCATGTCCAACGGGCGCGAAGCGTCGAGCAGGCCCGGCAGGTCACGGCGCGCTGGCGAAACCGTTCCAAAGCTCGTCGGGCCGAGCGACTGTGGGCGGCCATAGTTCTGCGTCAGGTAATTGCCGGTCGGCGCCGTCGTCGACGGATCGTAGAACAGGCTTGGCGTTAGCCCGTGACTCGGGCGATAGGCGTCAAACACGCTGACCGTATCGCGGCGGAAATTGCTCAGCGCCCCCGATCCAACTCCCGCCCGAAACGCGGTCGGATCCGAGATCGGTGAAAATCCCTGAAACGAAAAACCACGCCCGACATTTCCGGTGGCGATCGAGTTGCCGATCAGCAACGGCGACGCCGGGCGATAGGCGGCGTTATAGCGCCCGCCGATCACGCCCGGGTTGGCGTCGAACAGCCGCCCGTCGCCGGGCATACCGACCTGGGCCAGCAACGGGCTAGCGCCCGCCAGCAGCAGCGCGGGTCCAATGACGCGGATCGCGGCAATCATCGACATGGCGAGACTCCGGTACAACCGCCCTTTTTGGCGACCCCGGCGGTTCACCGTGGCGCCGGGGGACTCCTCGACTGATATCTCATTCTATCGGATCGGGAGGCCGGAATCTCGGCGGAACCTTTTTCGCCAAGGAAGAGCGTCTCACGGCTCGCGCTGGCGCGTCTGGCCCCCTCTTCTCCGTGCCGCTAAACTCCCCCCTGAGGCGAGGGTCGGGCCGGCGCAGCCCGTCGCTCGGACAACGGGTCAGGCCGGGAACGGAGCAGCCCACCTGATGCGGCCCGCGTGCGTCGTTCACCCGGCCTGAGCCTCTTTTCTTCGTTTTCTCGCGTTCCGACGGTGCTAGTCGCGATGTCTGAGAATGGCCGACCTCCGGAGACTGAAGCGCCGTGGCGTACACCGTCCTTGCCCGAAAGTACCGCAGCCAGACCTTTGACGACGTCATCGGCCAGGAGCCGATCGCCCGCACGCTGAAGAACGCCGTCGCCTCCGGCCGCATCCACCACGGCTACCTGTTCACTGGCACCCGCGGCGTCGGCAAGACGAGCATGGCGCGTATTCTCGCCAAATCGCTGAATTGCCTTTCGTCCGACGGCCCCACCGTCAAGCCGTGCTTGAAGTGCGACGCATGTGTCGCGATCGCAGAGGGGCAGGACATCGACGTTGTCGAGATCGACGCCGCCAGCAACACCGGTGTCGACAATATCCGCGAACTGCGTTCAAACACGGCGTATCGCCCGGCCCGCTCGCGATTCAAGATTTACATCATCGATGAAACGCACATGCTCTCGACGGGCGCGTTCAACGCGCTCCTGAAAACACTGGAGGAACCGCCGGACCATGTGAAGTTCGTGCTGGCGACGACCGAGCTTCAGAAAGTGCCGGCCACGATTCAGAGCCGCTGCCAGCGCTTCAACTTTCGCAACATCGGCCCGACCGAAGTCGCCGAACGCCTGAATTTCATTCTCAAAGCGGAGAAAACCGAGGCGGACGAAGCGGCGGTGCAGCGCGTGGCGCGCCTGGCGAACGGCTCGATGCGCGACGCGCTCAGCATTCTGGATCAACTGCTCGCCGTCAGCGATAAGCGCGTCACCTCGGCCACGCTCGATGAGATTCTGCCGCCGGCGCAGGACGAGCGCGTTTTCAAGCTGCTCGAGTTGTGCGCCGCGGGCGACGCGGGGGCGGCGCTGCAGGCGGCGGATGAGACGCTGGCCGGCGGCCGTTCGATTGACGTATTCTGCGCCGATTTGACCGACATGACCCGCACACTGATGTTGATTCGCGCCTGCGGGGCGGACGCGCAGCTGGTCGATGTGCCCGCCGGCGAAACGGCGGCGTATGACGCGCTCGCGCAGCGGTTCGAATTGTCGCAATATGTGCAGATGATCGCGATGCTGGAGGAATTGCGGCGTAACGCGCGCTTCAGCGCCGCGGGCCGCGCACTGGCGGACGCGGTCGTCGTGCGGATCTCGCGGATGCGCGCCTGGGGGGCGATCGAAGACCTGCTCGGGACGCGGCTTGAGGACAACGGCGCCGAGCCCGAAAAAAAAAAGTCCAGTGCCAGTCCGGTCAAAGCCCGGTAGTCGCCGGGCCGCGCAGCCAGCCGATTGAAGCCGTCCGCGCCGTCGAACCGCCGCGTCAGGCCGTCGCGCCGGCGCGCGTCGCGGAGCGGACCGGAAACGCCGAGACGCGCGGCGCAGTCGTGGCGCAGGCGGCCAAACCGGCGCCCGTGAACGCGGCGTCCCCGGCGCCGCGCGGCGATCGGGCCCCGACGCTCATCATCCCCTCCCGCGGAGAAATGGTCCCCGCCAGTGAGGCCCAACAGCGGCAAATCCTCGAAGATCCGATGGTCAAGCGCGTCATGGAACTCTTTGAGGGCGTACCGGTTAACATAGAGCGGCGGATGGAAACGCAGCCGCCGGGCGAAGCGCCGGTCAATGATGACGGCGACGATGAAAACACGGAGTCATGATGTTCGGACAACTCGGTCAAATCGCGAACGTGCTGAAGAACGCGGGCCAGCTCAAGCAGCAGATGGAAGACATGAAGAACCGCCTGAAAGAGGCGCGTTTTGTGGGGGAGTCGGGCGGCGGCCAGGTGCAGGCGACGGTTGATGGCGCGATGGAGCTGGTTTCGATGCGGATCGACCCGCAACTGATCGCGGGCAATGACAAGGAACTGCTCGAAGACCTGATCGTCGCCAGTGTCGCCGCCGCGCAGAGCGCCGCGCGCGAAGGCGCCCAGAAGGAAATGGAAGCGCTCACCGGGTCGATGGGCCTGGGCGGCATGATGGGCATGCTGGGCCAGTAGCGTGAGCGACGAACGCGGCGCCGGCCCACTGCAACGCCTGATCGAAGAATTGAAACGCCTGCCGGGCATCGGCGCCCGCTCCGCCGAGCGGATCGCGTTTCATGTGCTGAAAAGCCCACGCGAGGAGGCGCTGCGCCTCGCGCAATCCGTTCGAGATATCAAGGATAACATTCGCCCGTGCGCGCGATGCTTTAACATCGCCGAGGGCGAGTTGTGCCACATCTGCGCCGACCCGCGGCGCGACGCGGGGCTCGTTGTCGTCGTCGAACAGCCGAAGGACCTCATCAGCCTGGAGGCCACCGGGCTGATCACCGGCGTTTATCACGTGCTGATGGGCGCAGTCTCGCCGCTCGACGGTGTGCGCCCGACCGACCTGACGATCGCCGCGCTGCGCGAGCGCGTCACCCAGGGGCAAGTGCGTGAAATCGTGCTGGCGACCAACCCCAACCTGGAGGGCGACGCGACCGCGCTGCATCTGATGGAGGCGCTGGAGGGAACCGGCGTGAATGTCACGCGTCTGGCCCGCGGACTGGCGCCCGGCGCGCAGATCGAGTTCGCGAACCGGCACATGCTGGAAGAGGCGTTTCGCGGACGCCATGCGCTATGAGCGCCACGCTGCCGTGGCATGACGACACGCGCTGGCGGCGTTTGCTGCGCGGCGACGATTGCCCCTTGTGCGCCGCGCCCGTCGAATCCGAGCACGTTTGCGATTTGCCGTTCTCGCGCGTGATCGCGCCGGCCCGGGCGTGCGCGCCGGGCTATGCCTGCTTGATCGCGCGGAGCCATTTGGTGGAGTGGGCGGACCTGACGAGCACAGACGGCGCGGCGCTGATGGCCGATATTCAGCGCGTATCCGCCGCGATAAAGCGGATCGTCAGCGCGACGAAGCTCAACATCCTGAGCCTGGGAAACGTCGTCCCGCACCTGCATGTGCACATCATTCCGCGCGCGCCGCATGACCGTTTTGAGGGTCGCGCGCTGGATCCCGGGGACGTGGCGGACGTATATCCGCCGGGCGAGCACGCGGAATTTGTGCGGAAGATTCGAGGCGCGCTATAGGCGCCTGCTTGCGCTTCCCGCTCATGGCCGCCCCCGCGGCTTGCTACTCGCGCTCGGCGCTGTTCAGCGTGACCTCTTCCACCGGCACATCGTTGTAGCCGCGCTGCGCGGAGGTCTCGACCATGCCGATTTCATCCACCACGCTCATGCCTTCCACCACGCGACCAAACACCGCATAGCCGGGGAAGTCGGCGCGGAAATCGAGTGAGTCGTTGTCCGTCAGGTTGATGTAAAACTGGCTGCTGGCGGAGTCCGGGTCATTTGTGCGGGCCATCGCCAGCGAGCCGCGCACGTTACGCAATCCGTTGTTGCCCTCGTTCTTGATTGACGGGCGGCCGTTGTCTTTTTCCCGCGGGCCGGAGACGAACCCGCCGCCCTGCACGACAAAGTCAGCGATGACGCGGTGAAAAATCGTGTCATCGTAAAAGCCGCTGTCCACATAGCTCAGGAAGTTCGCCACGCTGATCGGCGCCCGCTCGCGATCGAGTTCCAGCACGATGTCGCCCATCGACGTCTTCAGACGCACGCGCGGCTTGGGGTCCGTGTCACCCGGATCGGTCGGCTGATTCACGCCGCCAAAGTCGGGATCGGCCATCAGGATGACTTCAACGGTCGAACTGACGACCGGACCGGCGCCGGAGCGGGCGTCCACGCGGAAGCGCAGCGTCTGTTCGCGCGATACGGACGGCGCCACAAACCGCGCCACCTGCTTGTCCGCGTCGAGCAATTCCACGACGAGGCCGAATGTCTGATACCAGCTGTATGTGACGCTGTCGCCGCCGCCATTGACCTCGTATGAGAGCGTCGCCGTTTTTCCCACCTCGATTTGCGCGGGCGCGGCGACCTCGCCGGCGGTGATCGGCGTGGTGTCAGTCGGGGCCGACGCGGGCACGCACGAACCGCCAACCATCAGCAGCCCTGCCAGCAGGCAGGCGGACAAGCGAGAAGTCAGACTCATCGGGCACATCTCCAGTTTCACAGACGGCGTCGCGGGCGCGGAGCCTCCATCGACTCGCCCCACCTCATTATTCGGCGTAAGTCGCTGTCCCTCAAGCGTTTCCCGCGACTTTCGGCGCCGGCCGTGGCGAAATCGCCGGCCCGGACCGCCAACCTGGCGCCCTCCCGGCCGACGCGGTACGGACATAACTCATTGTTCACCAATAAGTTATGCGAAACGCCCTCGCACTGGCGCGGAAGTTGCCGTATACCCCGACAGCGACAGCCCGGCGCTGCCCTGCGCGGCGGCGTTGGCGGAAAGGACCGGCCATGAATCTCGACAAATTCACCATCAAAGCCGCCGAGGCGGTTCAGCTTGGCGGGCGCCTCGCGCAATCGCGCGGCAATCCGGAATTCACGCCGCTGCACCTGCTGGCGGCGCTGATCGACCCGAAAGTGGAAGGCGGCATCGTCACGCCCCTGCTGGAAAAGGCCGGCGCCAAGGTCGCGCAGATCCGGCAGATGACCGAAGCGGAACTCGGCCGGTTGCCCCAGGCGCGCGGCGGCGCGCTGACGGCGTCCGGCCCGCTGAACGAGGTGTTCCGCACGGCGCAGAATGAAGCCGACCGAATGAAGGATCAATATGTTTCCAGCGAGCACCTGTTGCTGGCGCTGACCGAGATTCGCGGCGAAGCCCAGGAAATCCTGAAACTGTCCGCCGTCACGCGGAAGGATGTGCTCGCGGCCCTGCGCGAGGTGCGCGGCGCCGCGTCGGTGACGAGCCAGAATCCGGAGGAAACGTACCAGGCGCTGGAACGCTATGGGCGCGACCTGGTCGCGCTCGCCCGTCAGGGAACACTCGACCCCGTAATCGGCCGTGACGACGAGATCCGGCGCTGCATGCAGGTGCTGGCGCGGCGGACCAAGAACAATCCGGTGCTGATCGGCGAAGCGGGCGTGGGAAAAACCGCGATCGTCGAGGGGCTGGCGCAGCGCATCCTGGCTGGCGATGTGCCCGAAGCGCTGAAGGATAAACGCGTGATCGCGCTCGACATGGGGGCGCTCATCGCCGGCGCGAAATACCGCGGCGAGTTCGAAGAGCGCTTGAAGGCCGTCGTGAACGCCGTCCAGGAATCCGCCGGACAAGTCATCCTCTTCATCGACGAACTGCACACCGTCGTTGGCGCCGGCAAGACTGAAGGCTCGATGGACGCCGGCAATCTGCTGAAGCCGGCGCTGGCCCGCGGCGAGTTGCGCTGCATCGGCGCCACCACGCTAGAGGAATATCGCCAGAACATCGAGAAGGACAAGGCGCTGGAGCGCCGTTTTCAGCAGGTGTATGTGCCGGAGCCGAGCGTCGAGGACACCATCGCGATTCTGCGCGGCTTGAAGGAACGATATGACGCGCACCACGGCGTGCGCATCCAGGACTCGGCGCTGGTCGCGGCGGCGACGCTCTCGCAGCGGTACATCACTGACCGGCAACTGCCGGACAAGGCGATCGACCTGATTGACGAAGCGGCTTCGCGCCTGCGGATCGAGAATGACTCGCTGCCCGCCGAGCTGGATGAGTTGCGCCGGCGCATCATGCAGCTGGAAATCGAGCGCGAAGCGCTGAAGAAGGAGCGCGACGACGCCAGTCGCCAGCGGTTGCAGGCGCTCGTGAAGCAACTCGCGGACGCGAAGGAGCGTGACAAGGCGCTCACCGCCCAGTGGGAAAACGAAAAAGGCGCGATCGACGCCATCAAGGCCATCCGACAGGACATCGATCACCAGAAAACGGCGCTCGAAGAGGCCCAGCGCCAGGGCCGCCTCGAAGACGCCGCGAAGATTCGCTACGGCGACTTGCCCGCGTTGGAGTCACAACTCAAGGATCGCGAACAGAAACTGACGGAACTGCACGAATCCGGCAGCGGCATGTTGCGCGAAGAAGTCACCGCCGACGAAATCGCGGAGGTCGTCAGCCGTTGGACCGGCGTGCCGGTCAGCCGCATGCTTGAGGGGGAAAAGGCGAAGCTGCTGCGGATGGAGGATCGGCTGCATGAGCGCGTCGTCGGGCAGGAGCGCGCCGTGGTCGCCGTCGCGGACGCGGTCCGCCGCTCGCGGGCCGGGCTCAGCGACCCGAATCGCCCGGTCGGCTCATTTCTGTTCCTCGGCCCGACCGGCGTCGGCAAGACGGAACTGTGCAAGGCGCTGGCGGAGTTCCTGTTTGACGATGAAGCCGCCTTCGTGCGGATCGACATGTCGGAATACATGGAGCAGCACTCGGTCGCGCGGCTGATCGGCGCGCCGCCGGGGTATGTCGGTTACGAGGAGGGTGGTCGCCTGACAGAGGCGGTGCATCGCCGCCCGTATTGCGTGATTCTGCTGGATGAGATCGAGAAAGCGCATCCGGATGTGTTCAACGTGCTGCTTCAGGTGCTGGATGACGGCCGCCTGACGGACGGCCACGGACGCACGGTCGATTTCCGCAACACGCTCATCGCGATGACCAGCAACATCGGCAGCCAGCACATCCAGGAACTCTCCGAGGCCGGCAAGAGCGACGACGAGATCGCGGTGCGCGTGCGCGAAGACCTGAAGCGCCACTTCCGCCCCGAACTGCTGAACCGCATTGACGAGACGATTATCTTCCACCGCCTGGAGCGCGAGCACCTGCGCGGCATCGTCGACATGCAGTTGCGGCTGCTGCGGGAGCGCCTGACCGCGTCTTCGTTTGAGCGTGGATTGCAGTTGGAGGTGACGAACGCCGCCAAGGATCGGCTGGCCGAACTGGGCTATGACCCGGTCTACGGCGCCCGCCCGCTGAAGCGCCTGATTCAACAGCGAATCGAGAACCCGCTCGCGAAGAAACTGATCGCCGGCGAGATCGGCGACGGGCAGACGATCGTCGTGGACGCGGCGGCGGACGGGTTTGAGATTTCGGCGAAGCAGGCCTGAGCGCGAGCCACGGGGCGCGTTGAGCGAAACGACCCCGCCGCGCAAGAAGTACCGAATCGCGCGGGCAAATTCCGCATTGCGGCGACGCGCCCGCCCGCATCTCGCCGATGAATCCAGCGAGCACGGGACCTCGTGTCTGGCCCGTGTGAAGCCGCCGACATGCCGGTAGGCCAATGGACGCGTTCGACGACATCAGCGAAACCCACACAAATCCGCCGGCGCCGCGCCCATACATCGGCGTGCTGTTCGAGTGTTGCGGCGTGTATCAGCGCGTTTACCGCAAGCCGGAAGCCCGGGAATACCGCGGCCGCTGCCCACGCTGCCTGCGCGTGGTGACCGTTCGCGTGGGGCCGGGCGGATCCAGCCAGCGGATTTTCAAGGCGCGCTGAGTCGCGCTGTCCGCGTGCGGCTTCGTGGGCACGGTCGCCCTGCCCGGGAACGGCCCCACCCCGCAGACTCCGCTTATCCATCCGCCGAATACCTGCCGATATTGACCATGAGAGGGTCCCTGCGCCAATGCTTCGATGCGCAGGCTGGTTTCGGAGCGTCGACTCGAAATGCGGATTGCCGCCATCATTCAGGCTCGGATGGGTTCCACCCGTCTGCCCAACAAGATGCTCGAGTCGATCGGAGGCGCCCCGCTCCTGACCCGCGTTGTCGAGCGGGTGCGGGCGTGCGCGACGTTCGGCGATGTCATCGTCGCCACATCGCGCAGCCCCAACGACGACGCCATCGCCGCCCTGTGCGCATCGCTGCGATTGCCCGTCGTCCGCGGCCCGCTGAACGACGTCGCGGCCCGCCTCCTGACCGCTGTCGACAAGTTCGAGCTCGACGCGTTTGTCCGCGTCTGCGGCGACAGCCCGCTGATCGACCCGACCCTGATCGACATGGCCGTAGAGACGCTCCGCGGCGGCGGCTTTGATATCGTCACGAACAACCTCGTCCGCACTTTTCCGAAAGGGCAAACCGTCGAAGCGCTCCGCAGCGATGTATATCGCGCTGGATGCGCCCGAATTGAAGAAGCCGATGATCGCGAACATGTCACGCGCTGGTTCTATCAGCACGCCGACGAGTTCCGGATTCACACCTTCACGAAGACGCCCGATTGTTCGCATCTGAGCCTGGCGGTGGATACGCAGGAAGACCTGACGCGCATCCGCGATATCTACGGCACGATGCGGCGTCCGCACTGGGACTTTGGCCTGGACTGGATCCTCTCGAATGTCGTCGTCGCTCGCGGCTAGTCGCGCCGCGGCCAACGCCGGCGCTCGCAAGACATTGCGCGCCGGCGTCATCGGCTATGGCGTCGGCGCCGCACATGCCGCAGCCATCGTGGCGCATTCCGGCGCACAACTGGGCGCGATCGCCGATATCTGTCCGGAGAAGCGCCAGCAGGCGCAGCGCGACCATCCGCGCGCGGCGATCGTCGCCGACACCGACGCGCTCCTGATCGATCCCAAACTCGATCTGATCGTGATCGCGTCATATGACGACGCGCATCACGCGCAGGTGATGGCCGCCCTCCGCGCCGGCAAGCACGTGTTCGTCGAAAAACCACTTTGCCAGCACGCCTGGCAGACCCGCGAGATTCGCGATGCGCTGCGCCGCCGATCGGCCCCACGCCTTTCCTGCAACCTGATCCTGCGCGCCAGCCCGCGCTTCGTTGATCTCCGCGCCCGCGTGCGGAGCGGCGCGCTCGGCGACGTTTTCCACCTGCGCGGGGCGTACGACTATGGACGGGCCCACAAGATCACCGCCGGTTGGCGCGGACGTACGCCGGATTACTCCGTCACGCTCGGCGGCGCGATTCACGTCATTGACCTGATGCTGTGGCTCACCGGCGCGCGCGTCGCGCGCGTCGCCGCCAGTGGCAACCAGATTGCGACCCGCGGCACTCCGTTCAAGCTCCCCGACCACACCGCCGCCCTGCTGACCTTTGAGAACGGCGTCACGGCGCTCGTGAGCGCAAATTTTGCCTCCCACCGCCCGCACTTTCACGAATTGGCGGTGTATGGCGCCCGCGGGACATTCATCAACGGCTGGCCGCACGCCACGCTGTACGAGAGCAACGACCCCGATTGCCCGCCGCGCGTGATCGAAAGCGGCTACCCGGCGGTCGACAAGGGCGCCCTGCTGACCCGTTTTGTCGATGAGATCGTGAACGCGCGCCAGCCGCTGGTCCGCGCCGAAGAGGTATTCGACGTCATGGCGGTGTGTCACGCGATCGACGCCGCCTGCCGCCAGGGCGCGGTCGTGGCGCCCGACTACGGCGTTTAGCGATGCCCGCCTTCGAGCAGGCATCTGGCAATGTTGAGGAAGACACCTTGGCGACAATGACGCCGACGGCGCCCACGCGGCGGCGCGACATTCCATTCGGACGCCCCTTGATCGGCGACGCTGAGAAGGCCGCTGTGATGGAGACGCTCAACGGCCCGACGCTGACCCACGGACCGCGCGTACGCGCGTTTGAGGAAGCGTTTGCGACGTTCTGCGGCGCAGACCGGGCGATCGCCACTTCCTCGTGCATGGCCGCTCTGCATATGGCCTATCTCGCGCTTGGCGTCGAAACCGGCGACGAAGTCATCGTGGCCGCCCAGACGCACATCGCGACGGCACACGCCGCCGAGCTTTGCGGCGCGCGATCGGTGTTTGTGGACTGTGACCCCAGCGGCGCGGTGGATATCGCGCAAGTCGAGGCGGCGATCTGCTCGCGCACGCGGGCGATCGCGATCGTGCATTATGCCGGGTTTCCGGTGGACATTGTCGCGCTGCGCCGCCTGACGGAGCGGCACGGCCTGCCGATCGTCGAGGACTGCGCCCTGGCGCTCGGCACGCGCGTGGACGGCGTCCACGCCGGTCTGCACGGCGACATCGGCTGCTTCTCGTTCTACCCGGTCAAGCACATCACGACCGGCGAAGGCGGCATGGTCATCACGCGCCGGCCCGAACTGGCCGACAAGGTCAGTCGCCTGCGAGCCTTCGGCATCGACCGCAACATCGTCTCCGAACGGGCGCTGCCGGGTGAATATGACGCGGTCGAGCTTGGTCTGAACTACCGCATGAGCGAGATCGCGGCGGCGATCGGCATTGAACAACTGCGGCGCGCGCCGGAATTCCTGGCGCAGCGGCGCAGTAACTTCATCGCGCTGCGCGACGGCCTGCGCGACCTCGAGGACCTGTGGCCGCTGCACGCGACACAGGACCCGGCGGATGTGGGCGTCTATTGCCTGATCGCGATGCTGTCGGCGCGACTGACGAAACAGCGGCCGGCGTTGATCCGCGCTCTCGCCGCGCGCGGCATCGGCGCCAGCGTCTACTACCCGCGCCCGGTTCCGGCGATGACCTATTACCGCGACAAATACGCATATGACCTGACGCGCTACCCGCGCGCCAGTCTGATCTCATCCAGTTCGATCGCGCTTCCGATCGGTCCGCACATCAGCGCGGACGACACGCGCTACATGATCGAGGCCATCCCCGAAGCGATGCAGGAGGCGCTGCAGACATGAACGATTCCGCGAACGGACATCTGAATGGTGGCGCCCATGGTCGTGATGTCTTACTCGATCTGCCGGCGCTGCGCGGGCGCTCGATCGCGCTGATCGGCGGAGCAGGCTTCATCGGGCACCATCTGGCGCTGGCGCTGAAAGCCCAAGGCGCGGATGTGACCGTGATCGACAGCCTGCAGGTAAACCACCTGCTGGCGTTCGCGACACCCGGGCCCAGCGGCGCCGACCGCTCGCCGTACATGAACTACCTGCTGGAACGCCTGGCGCTGCTCGAACAGGCCGGTGTGCGCGTGACCGTACAGGATGCGCGCGATTATCACGCGCTGAGCCACACGCTGAACGAGACAAAGCCGGAGGTGATCGTTCACCTGGCCGCTGTCGCCCACGCCGACCAGTCCAACAAAAACCCGTACTCCACGTTCGATCACAGCCTGCGCACTTTGGAGAACGCGCTCGACAACGCCCGCTCGTCCAAGCTCAGCACGCAGCGCTTTGTCTATTTCTCCTCGAGCATGGTGTACGGGGCGTTTACGAATCCCGCCATGGCCGAGGACGCGCCGTGCGACCCGCTCGGCATCTATGGCGCGCTCAAGTTCGCGGGCGAGAAGCTCGTGATCGCCTATCACCAGGTGTTCAACCTGCCCTACACGATCATCCGCCCGTCGGCGCTGTATGGCGAACGCTGCGTCAGCCGTCGCGTGGCCCAGATGTTCGCCGAGGCGGCGCTCCGCGGGGAAGAGATCATGGTGCGCGGCGACGGTGGCGAGCGACTGGACTTCACCTATATCGATGATCTGGCGCAGGGCGTGATGCGCGCCATCGCCTCGCCGAACGGGGCGAATCAGGTCTTCAACATTACCTACGGAGCCGGGCGCTCCCTGGAAGAGCTTGTGGAGGTGCTTCGCGATCGGATGCCGGGCGTGAATGTCCGCTACCTGGATCGCGATCGCCTTACGCCGCGACGGGGCACACTCAGCATCGACAAAGCCCGGGAACTGCTGGGCTACGCGCCGCGCTTCCCGATCGAGCGCGGCTATACGAAATATATTGACTGGTGCGCGGAAAGGATGCCATGCGAATCGTCATGTGGGGTAAGGGAGCCCGCGGAGCCGCTTGTCTCCGCGCGCTGAGCCAGCGGCGCGACGAGATCGCGCTCGTCGTCACGCACGCCAATGCGCCGGACTGCGCAACGACAGCCCTGGCGCGCGAACTCGGAGTGCCACACTGCGCGCCGGATGATCCGAACGCCCCCGACTTCGTCCATCGGCTGCGCAAGCTGCGGGCGGACGTCTTCGCGCTGTGCGGCTACGGCCTGATCCTGCGCGAGCCGACTTTCGGCGCCGCCGGCCGCCTGTGCCTGAACCTGCATGCCGGGGCGACGCCGCAGCGACGCGGATCTTCGCCGTTGAACTGGGCGCTGCTTGAGGGCGATACGCGTTTCACCCTGTCCGTGCTGGAAGTCGATCACGGAATTGACAGCGGCGCCGTCCTGATGGAGCGCTCCTTTCGCATCAACCCCAACGACACGATCCGCGAATTGCATAAGGTCGCGAATGAGCAGTTTCCCCGAATGCTCTGCGAGACACTTGACGCGCTGGAACGCGACGAGCTGGCGCCGGAGCCCCAGGTGGGCGACGCCAGCTACTACCCTTTGCGTTTTCCGGACGACGGCTTCGTGCTGTTCGACATGCTGACTGCCCGGCAGGTTCATGATCGGATCCGCGCGCTGGCGCCGCCCTATCCGGGCGCGTTCACATTCTACAACGATCGCCGGGTCACGCTGCGCGCGTCGCGTCTCGCGGATGAAGACGTGCGCGGTGAGCCGGGACGTGTTTATCGCCTGACGCGAGACGCCGCGCTCGTGTGCGCCGCCGATCGGTGTCTATGGATCACCGAAGCCACGTTCTGCGACGACGGTTCGGACGCCATGCCGCGACTCCGCCGATATGAGCAATTCGCGACGGCGCGCGGCGCTGCGCTGCGGGCCTTTTCCGAACGGGAGCACACTGTTGCGCATTCGTTCGCATGACCTCGCCGATCGCGCGCTGATCATCGCCGAAATCGGCAATAACCACGAGGGCGACTACGCGCTCGCGCGTGAGATGGTCTGCGCCGCGGCCGAATCCGGCGTCGACGCCGTCAAGTTCCAGACATTCATTCCCGAGTTGTTCATCGCGCCGTCGCAACCCGAACGACTGCAGCGCCTGCGCGGCTTCGCCTTGTCCATCGAGCAGTTTGCCGCGCTCGCCGCGCTGGCGCACGAGCAGGGGTTGATCTTCATCTCGACCCCGCTGGATCTCGACAGCGCCGCCGCGCTTGAGTCGCTCGTTGACGCGTACAAAGTCGCGTCGGGCGATAACACGTTCTATCCGCTGCTGCGCCGGATCGCGGATACCGGGCTGCCGCTGATTCTCTCCGGCGGACTGGCGACGATCGACGAACTGGCCCACGCCGCGGGCCTGGTCCGCTCCATCTGGCGACGGGCGGAAGCCGACCCGGGGCTCGCGATACTCCATTGCGTCAGCGCCTATCCGACGCCACCGGAGCAGGCGAACCTGGCCGCGATCCGCACGATCGCGGAATCACTGCCCGCCCTGCCGGGCTATTCGGATCACACACTCGGCATCGAGGCCGCGGTGCTTTCCATCGCCTTCGGCGCCCGCGTCATCGAAAAGCACTTTACGCTCGACCATCACCAATCCGACTTCCGCGACCATCAGCTTTCCGCGACGCCGGACGAGATGCGAACGCTCGTCAGCCGCGCGCGGGAAGCGGAACGCATGATCGGCGGCGGCGCCAAGCGCCCGCAGACTTGCGAACGTGAAGGGTTGACCGCGTTCCGGCGCTCGATCGTTGCCCGGCGTGACCTGCCGGCCGGCGCCATCCTGACCATGGAAGATCTCAGTTGGGTGCGCCCCGGCGGCGGACTGGCGCCGGGCGAGGAGCACCGCATTCTTGGGCGGCGCCTGACGCGCTCCGCGCCCGCCGGCGCGCCGCTGACGCTTGAAATGATGAGTTGCGGCACGGCGACGTTCGCGGCCACCGGCTAGTTCGCACGGACAGGGAGGTCCGCAAGGCATATGTGTGGAATCGCGGGGTATTTCGGGCCGCTCGATGTTCCGGAGCAGCGGGTGCAGGCCACGCTGCGCGGCATGTCGCGCCGCGGCCCCGACAATGTGGGATTCGCGCGGTTCCATCTGGGGCCGACCAACGCCGTGCTCCTGCATGGCCGCCTGGCGATCATCGACCCCGACCCGCGCGCAAATCAGCCCATGACGCGCGACGGCGTTACCCTGGTTTTCAACGGCGAGATCTATAACTACCGCGAGTTGCGCTCGCGACTGCACAGCCTCGGCGCCGAGTTCAGCACCCAATCGGACACCGAAGTGCTGCTGCAAGCCTACCGCGTGTGGGGCGAGCGTTGCGTCGAGCACTTCGAAGGCATGTGGGCCTTTGCGATTCTCGACACGCGCCGGCAGCGCCTGCTGCTCTCTCGCGATCGATTTGGCGAGAAACCGCTGAAACTGTGGGAGCGCGATGGCGGACTCTATTTCGCGTCCCAGACGCGCCAACTGGCGACACTCGCCGGGCGATGGCCGCAGCCGGACACACAGACGCTGCGACGCCTGATGGTCAACGGCTACAAGTCGATCCTCAAGCATCGCGACACGTTTCACGTGGACGTGTTCGATCTCGGGCCGGCCACGACCATGACGCTGGCGCCCGATCTTTCGCGGCGCGCGGCGCGCTATTGGCGGCCACTGGCGGCGCCGCGCGACATGACGGCCGCCCAGGCCGCCGCCGGTGTGCGCGAGCGGCTGATCGAATCGGTGCGTTTGCGACTGCGATCCGACGCGCCGCTGGCGTTCTGCCTCAGCGGCGGCGTGGACTCCGGCGCCCTGGCGTCAATCGCCCGCCGCGAACTCAAGCAGCAGATCGCGACCTTCTCGATCGTCGATCCGGATCCGCGCTATGACGAACGCGCGAACATCCAGCGCGTCGTCCGTGATCTCGACGCCCGGCATCATGCCGTGGAGGTGCGCCCGGGCGACGGCGTGGAGCGACTCGAGCGGCTTGTCGCGGCGCACGACGCCCCTCCGCTGACGCTATCTTCCTTCGCGCAAGCCGAGCTGATGCGATCGATCTCCGAATCCGGTTACCGCGTCGCGATTGGCGGTGTCGGCGCCGACGAGTTGTTCGGCGGCTATTACGATCACTTCAATCTGCATTTGTACGAAACGCGCGACACGCCCGCGGGCGCCGCCGCGCTGGCGGCGTGGAACGAGCACTTGCGGCCGATTGTGCGCAACCCCCTGCTGCGCGATCCGCGTCTCTACTTCGAGAATCCGTCGCAACGGTCGCACATCTATCTGAACGCCGAGGAGTTCCGATCGGCGTTACATGTTCCATTTAACGAAGGTTTCGTCGAGTGCGTCTACGTGGACGAACTGATGCGCAATCGCATGGTCAATGAGCTATTGCACGAAACGGCGCCCGTTTCGCTGCACGAGGAAGACCTCAACGCGATGAACGTCTCGGTCGAGAATCGCAGCCCGTTTCTGGATGCGCGGCTGGTCTCGTTCGCGCTGTCGATCCCCCCCGCGCTGCTGATCGCCGACGGACGCGGCAAGGCCCCGTTGCGCGCGGCGATGGCCGGAATACTCGTCGATCCCGTGCGCCTGGACCGCCGCAAGGTCGGCTTCAATGTCGCGCTGCGTTCCCTGTTTGACACATCCGACCCGACCACGCGCGCGCGTTTTCTCGACCCCGGACCGATTTTCGACTATGTGAAACGCGACTTTATCGAGGCCGCGCTGAATCGATCGGAACTGCCTAACAGCATGAGCAAGTTCTTGTTCGCGTTCCTGAGCGCCCGCATATTCCTGGAGCAGGCCGCAACTCGCTGCGATGTGGGGCCGGACGCGGCGATGCTGGTCGCGGGAGGCGCCAGATGACGCTCGCCGCCCCGCCTGAGAGCGCGATTGCCCGTCGCATCGGAAAGCCGTTCGATTATGCGCGTCTCGGACGCGCATTCTCATCAGGGGCCGCATTCATGCGCGACATGCGCGCCGCGGCGGAGGACGCCCTGCGCGACGCCGGCGCCCGTAACGCGATCCATAGCCTGCAAAAATGCCCGATCTGTGATGAGACCCGGTTCGACGAGTTTCTCCAGCTGTTCGGATACACATACTCGCGTTGCGCGACCGAGACCTGTCGTCACGTGTTCGTGTCGACGCGCCTCGACGCCGAGACCCGCCAGCGGTTTTTCACGCGCAGCGGCGTCTATAGCGCCGGCTATCGCGACGATCGTCAGCTCGCGTTTCGGATCGAGCAGATTGCGCGCCCCAAGGTCGACTTTGTCACGTCGCACGCTTCCGCCCGACGCGGCGCATGGCTGGATGTCGGTTGTGGCGGCGGGGAGATTCTCGCCGAGGCGGGACGCCGCGGCTGGGACGGCGTGGGATTGGAGTTGTCCGCCGATTCCGCGGAATTCGGTCGCACGCGGCTCGGCGTCGACATCCGCCAGGAAGCGCTCGAAACGCACGCCGCCACGCGTTCGGGCGCGGTCTATGACGTGGTCTCGATGTTCGGCGTCGCCCATTGCCTCGAAGACCCTGTCTCGTTTGTGCAGACGGCCGCCGGGCTGCTCGCCCCCAATGGCGTCATGGCCCTTGAACTTTCGAACGCCGACAGTGTGACAGCGGACGCGGTGCGATCGTTCCCGCAGCACGCGACGCGCTCCAGCTTCAGCCCGCTCACAACGCTGCACCAGTTCACGGACACGTCAGCGGCCCGCCTGTGTGCCCACGCCGGATTGCGCATCTGCGCCGTCTGGCAATACGGAACCGACGCGTTCGAAGCGCTCAATCAACTGCATTTCGCGATTCCGGACTTTGAGCGCACTCCGCTGTGCGCGGCGCTGTTGGACGCGGCGCCGGCGATCCAGGCGCACTGGGACAGCACCGGACGCGGCTCGCATCGTCTTTGGATCGCGCGTCGCGAAGACGCCCAGCACTGAGGAACGACATGGCCACCACCACAACCGCAAAACGCTCCGACGCCGCCACCCACCTGCGCCATTGGAGATATTGCGCCAGATGCGTCCTCCCCGACACGCGCCCCGGATTGCGGATCGGCGCGGACGGCGTTTGTGAGGCATGCGCCAACCACGCCCGCCGCCCACACGTCGACTGGGACGCCCGCGCCGCGCAGCTGGCCGAACGATTCAACGACGCCAGACGCCGGGCCAACGGCTATGACTGCGTGATTCCTGTCAGCGGTGGCAAAGACAGCACCTGGCAGGTCGCGACCTGCCTTCGCCACGGCCTGCGCGTTCTGGCCGTGACGTGGCGAACCCCGGGCCGGACCTCGATCGGTCAACAGAACCTCGACAATCTGATCGCGCTCGGTGTGGATCACATTGACTACACAATCAACCCGCGCGTCGAGCGGGCCTTCATGCGGGCCGCCCTCGAAAAGACCGGCAGCACCGCCGTGCCAATGCACATGGCGATGTACGCGATTCCGCTGCGCGTCGCGACCAGCATGCGGATTCCGCTCGTGATCTGGGGAGAAAATCCGCATCAGGAATATGGGCGGACCGATGACTCGGCGAATCCCGATCGACTGGACCCGGATTGGGGCCGCCGCCACGGCATTCTGCAGGGTTCGACGCCCGCAGACTGGATCGGCCCGGAACTGTCACGCAAAGACATGGAGCCCTACTTCGGGCCCGATCCCGAGGCGTTCGACGCCGCCGGGGTGCAGTCGATCTTCCTGGGCGACTTCCTGCCCTGGGACCCGGAGACCAGCCTGCGCGTCGCGGAAGAAAACGGCTTCCGCCGGGCCGCCACGCCACGCGTCGGCTTGTACGACTATGCGGACATCGACTGCGCGTTCATCTCGGTGCATCACCACTTCAAATGGCTGAAGTTCGGCTTTACGCGTCTGTTCGATAATCTGGCGCTGGAGATTCGCAACGGGCGAATCTCGCGCGAGGATGCGATCGGGCTGATCCGGACGCGTGGCGATCAGCGGCCCAGCGCGGATATCGACGCGCTTTGCGAGTTTCTGCTGATCTCGAAGGCGAGCTTCGCGCAGATCGAAGATCGCTTCCGCAATCGAGACATCTGGCGCCAGACGGACGGCGTCTGGCGGATTCCCGGCTTCCTGATTGACGACTGGAACTGGTCATGATGATTGAGCGCCGCGAGCCGGCGCGGCGCTTCCGCGTCGGCCGCGATGATCAGATCGAGATTTCCGATTGCGGCGAGATCCATCTCGCGCCGGACGAGCAGGTCACGTTCGTGACCGCTGACGGCAAGCGGCATGACTTCGCCGCCAAGGACTGGGGCTTCTACGCGACGCCATCCGTCAATGGGCGCCTGGCAAGCGAGGGGTTGCGCGCCGCGCTCGTGCGGAACGCGCAACGGCGGTACTACGTCATGGTGGTGAATCGCGATCGGATGGACGCGTTTGACGCGTATCTGCGCGAAGAGCAGCAGACCTTGGTCGAGTGGCTCGATGAGCGCGACTAAGCCGCTGGCTCCCGAACGAAGCGCCCTCCCGCGCCCGGCCCGCAGTAATGCGAGAGCCGACACGGTCATCGATCGCCTGCTGGCCAGGGGCGTCGATCGCCCGGACTTTCTGCGGCTGCTCGCCGATGACGAGCGTGAGACGACGTTCAGCTACGACGACCTGCTGCGCCATGGCGCGGATTACGCCGAAATGTACGCCGCGCTCGGCTGCCGCGTAGGTGACCACATCCTCGTGCTGCACGGACATGGGATTGAGTTGTACGCCGCGTTTGTCGGCGGACTCTTGGCCGGGCTGGCGCCGACGATCGGCACGTTCGCGTCCCCCAAGCTCGCCTCCGGCGAATGGGAGCGGATCGTCGCGGATCTTGTCAGCGAGGCTCGCCCGCGCCTAATCGTGACCACGCCGGCGCTCGCGGACCGCCTGCGGGCGCTGGCGTCCGGCGCGCTCGGGGCCTCGCGCGTCGTGTGTGAACCACCCGGGAACCGCAATGGCGGCGAGGCGCTGGCCCAAGCCGGCGCGCGGCGCGTCGACCCGGATTCGGCGGCCTTTCTCCAGTACTCCTCCGGCACGACCGGCCGCAAGAAAGGCGTGATGATTTCGCATCGCGCCCTGCTGGCGCAGATTGACGCATACGCGCGGGCGATTGACCTGCGCGATGATGACGTGATCGTCAGCTGGCTCCCCCTTTATCACGACATGGGGCTGATCGCGTGTCTGATGGCGCCATTGCTGACGCGGACGCGCCTGGTCGCGATGTGCCCGTTCGCCTGGGCGCGGCGGCCGGCCATGTGGCCACGGACCGTCACGCGTTTCCGCGGCACACTCAGTTGGCTGCCGAACTTCTCGTACAGCTTCATGTCGCGCGCGATCAGTGACGACGACCTTGCCGGCGCCGACCTGTCCTCGCTGCGCGGCGTGGTCAATTGTTCGGAGCCGATTCTCGCGACGAGCCACGACGCGTTCGTGAGCCGATTCTCCAGGTATGGACTAAGACCGAATGCGCTGGCGGCGTCCTACGCGATGGCCGAGAACACATTTGCCGTCACGTCCGGCGGGTTCGGGGCCCCGCCGCGCGAAATGACCGTCGACGCCCGCGCCTTTCAGGTCGATGGTCGCGCGGAATCACCGGCGTCCGGGGCCGCAGTCAAGCGCCTGATCAGTTCCGGCCGCGCGCTGCCCGAGACCGAAATCCGTATCCTGACCGCCGAGGGCGCAACGCTGCCCGAGCGGCGTGTCGGTGAAATCGTCGTCCGCTCGCCCTGCATGCTCACGGGATATTTCCGTAACGAAGACGCCACGCGGCACGCGGTTCGCGACGGCTGGCTGCATACCGGCGATCTCGGCTTCATCTGTGACGACGAGCTGTTTGTCATCGGCCGAAAGCATGACGTCATGTGCGTGCGCGGTCAGACGCTGCACCCGCAGGACATTGAGCAGATCGTCAACGAAACCGCGGGCGTGATTCCAGGACGGTGTGTCGCGTTCGGCGTCATGGATGAATCGGCCGGCACGGAGCGGGTCGTGATCGTCGCCGAAACGCGCGAGCCGTTGCGCGAAGCGGAGGAGAGACTCTCGACGATGATCCGCCGCCGCGTGGCGGATGCGACCGATATCACGCCGGACGATGTGCGCATCGTCGCGCCACTCTGGCTGCGGAAATCGTCCTCAGGCAAGTTGTCGCGCGCGGCGAACCGAGCGCGATATCTTGAGTTGCTCGCCATACATCCCACGCCAGACGCTAAGCCCGTCGCAGGCCCCGTGACCTTACCCGTGGGCGCTCCGGCGCCGCATGACCCGGCGAGTCCGGCCCTGCTCACAACCGTGCGCGAATGTGTCCAGCACACGCTGGCCGAGTTACGGGCGCCGGATCAACGCATTGCGAACGATGAGCCGCTGATTTCGTCTGGGCTGATCGACTCGCTCGGCCTGGCCGCCCTGCTGAATCGCCTGGAGACGACGCTCGGCAGGCGCGTTCCCGCGGACCTGCTGCGCGATCCGCGAACGGTCGATACGGTTCACGCCCTGTGCGCGGCGTTATCTGGCGACGCTCACAACCCCGATGCCGCCCGGGATTTGCTCCCGGAGGACATAGCGCCGACGCTGCTGACGTTTGACGCCGACCATCCGGTTCCGCGGCCGCGACAGCGCTTGAATTTCTGGTCGCTGTATTACCGCGCCGCGCTGCGCTTGCGCGGCGTCCGCGTCGGGAAGCGCCTGCGCGTGCTGGGCCCGCTGTTGCTGCGCTTCGACGGCGACCCGCGCAACGTGTCGATCGGCGACGACGTGACGCTGATGCCGTGGGTCGACCTGAAGAACCGCGAGCATGGCCGCATCATCCTGCACGACCGCGTCACGCTCGATACCGGGGTGCGACTCGTGGCCGCGAATGAGGCCCGAATCGAAATCGGCCAGGAAGCCCAACTCGGTCTCGGCACGCTGGTCAACGCCGGGGCGGATGTCACGATCGGCCGTCGGGCCGCGATCGCCGGACGCTGCGCGCTGATCGCCTCGGAGCATCGCTACGAAAGCCGTGCCCCGCTTCTGTCACAGGGCTATCGCCACGACCCGATCACGATCGGCGCGGACGCGTGGCTGGCGTCGGATGTGTTCGTCGGGCGCGGTGTTCGCGTCGGAACCGGCGCCGTGGTCGCCGTCAAATCCGTCGTCACCGGCGACATCCCGGACTTTGCCGTCGCCGCCGGCGCGCCCGCCCGTTTGATCCGCTACCGCGGCGACTGAGCGCGGATTTCCCTGGCGCGCCGCGCGCCCAATGCGCGACACGTTATCATTCCACTCATGACGCTGGCCCAATTCACGCCCATTCGCGGCTTGCTGTTGTTCGCGATCGTCTGGATCGCCGCGACCTATTTCTTCGAGGTCTTCAGCCATATGCTGGTCGTCGGCGCGGGTTTCGCGGCGGCGGTGGCGGCCTGGCTGATCGGGATGTATTTTCGCAAGCAGGCGCTCCGCGCCGTCGAGGCGAACTGGAAGTTCCACTTATGGACCTCGCTGCCGCCGCTGCTGTTTGTGCTGACGCCGGCGGTGATTCAGTTCGTCCGCGTCTGGCGCAGCGGAGAGCCGGTCACGTGGGGCAGTATCGGCTGGGCGCTGATGCCGTTCGTGCTGAAAGTGCTCGTGCCGTGCGTCGCGCTCGGTTGGGCGTGGCTGGCGCTGGCCCCGCCGGCGGATCAGCCAGCCGCAGAACACGGTTCGCAGGAGGAAGTCGCGTGAGCGATCATGTGGAAGCCAGCAAGGCCCCCGAGCCGGTCGGCGCATATCCCCATGCCCGCCGCGTCGGAAATCTGCTGTTTCTCTCCGGCCTCGGCCCGCGCGAGCGCGGCCAGAAGGCGATCCCGGGCGTGACGCTGAATGAGCAGGGCGCGATCGTTTCCTACGACATCGCCGCCCAGTGCCTGTCCGTGTTCCGCAATGTGCGGCATGTGCTCGCGGCGGCGGGCGCGGAATGGCAGGATCTGGTGGATGTGACCGTCTTTCTGACCAATATGAAGGAAGATTTTCCGACGTTCAATCGGCTGTACGCGGAGCATTTCGCGGGCCCTGGCAATCCGAACCCGTGTCGCACGACGGTTGAGGTCAACTGTCTGCCGACGCCGATCGCGGTGGAGTTGAAGTGCGTGGCGGTGATGCGCCAGTAGGGTCACCCGCGGAGGGGCCGGCGTCTCGCCCTCCTTCCGACCGGTTCGCCACCCATCCATGTCAATGTGAGAGAGCCCAATGAAACTTGACACGATTATCAAAGGCGGAAAAGTCGTTTCGCGCGACGGGGTCACGGTCGCGGATGTCGGCATTCGGGGCGAGAAGATCGTCGCCATCGGCCGCGGGCTCTCGAGCCCCGGCGCTGCGCCCGCGCAGGTGGTCGACGCGAAGGGCCGCTATGTCATTCCCGGCGTGATCGACGTGCATGTCCACCTCGCGCTGCCCTTCTGCGGCACGGTCTCCAGCGATGATTACGACTCCGGCACACGGGCGGCGGCTTGTGGCGGCGTCACGACCGTCATCGATTTCGCGATTCCCTATGGCGACGAAACCCTGCAACAGGGCTTCGACAACTGGCGATCCAAAGCCGAGGGCAAGGCCTGTGTCGATTACACGTTTCACATGGCGATCACCAACTGGCGCAAGCAACAGCGAGATGTGCCAAAGATCTTCAAGCAGGGCATTCCGACGTTCAAGGAGTTCATGATCTACGAGCGCGAGGGGTGGCAGAGCGACGACGCGTCACTGTTCGGCGCGCTTGAGCAACTGCGCGACCTCGGCGGATTGCTGCTCGTACACGCCGAATCCAGCCGCGTGCTGGATCTGCTCATCGAACGGCATCACACGCCGGCGCTGATGAAAAAGCACGGGGCCTGGCTGCACGCCGTCACGCGGCCGAACTTCGTCGAAGCCGAGGCGATTGAGCGCGTGATTCACTGGACACGCGTCACCGGCGGCCGCTCGTTCATCGTGCACATGAGTACCGCCGAAGGGGCCGATCTGATCCGCGCGGCGCAGGCGGACGGCGTCGACATTCTGGCCGAGACGTGCGTGCAGTACCTCACGCTGGACGAAAGCGTGTTCCGCGGCAAAGAGGGCCACCTGTATGGCACCTGCCCGCAGCTCAAGAAGCCGGCCGATCAGCGGCGGCTGTGGCAGGGTCTGCGCGACGGGACGGTGTGCAATGTCTCCACCGATACCTGCACATTCACGCGCAAGCAGAAAGCCATGTGGAAAGGCGACTTTACGAAAATCCCGATGGGCATGCCGGGATTGGAAACGTTACTGCCGCTGACCTACACGCAGGGCGTGCTGAAGCGGCGCATGACCATCTCGCAGATGGTCGACAAACTCTGCACGGCGCCGGCCAAGATCATGGGCCTGTTCCCGCGCAAGGGCGCGATCGCGATCGGCGCCGACGCGGACATCGCGATCATTCATCCGACATCCAAGCGCAAAGTCGATTGGCGCAAGATGCAGACGAACTGCGACTGGAGCCCGGTGCAGGGCTGGGACCTGGCGGGCTTCGCCGAACATACGTTCAGCCGCGGCGCGCACATCACGCGCGATTACAAGTTCGTCGGACGGAACGGGCATGGGCAGTTCATTCCACGAACGGGGGTTGGGTATCCGGATTAGGGATGGCAGGCAAGATGCCTGCCCCACCCATTGAAGCAGTTGTAGATGGGGATAAGTTCGTAGGCTGGGCTCCGCCCAGCTTCGCTGCGCGCACGCCGTCCGTCAGAGGAAGCTGGGCGGAGCCCAGCCTACAAGCTACAAGCTTTGCGCTTTGGTTGACATCTGGGCCCCACGTCGATACTCGTAAGGTAGTTTTGGGTTATCCCCGGTTCGACTTAGAGACAAAGGAACACCGTATGAAAGTGGCGATCAAGGAGTTCGGCCTCGACATGCAGGTTAAGAATCGAGGAATCGAGCTTGAGATCCGCAGCGCGAACGGCAAGAAGCAGCACGGCGATCTAATCGTCACGAAAACAGGTCTCATCTGGTGCAAGGGCAGAACCAGCCGCGCCAACGGCGTGACAATTAGCTGGGATGACTTCATTACTTGGATTGAGTCCGATGAATAAAGGCGTTTGTTAGTTGGTTTAGTAGCAGGACGCTTGCGCAGGCGTTTCGCGATTGACTACCGCTTGTCCTGCACTGTGGGCGGAACGCTATCGGAAGACCATTCGGTCCGAGCGTACGCTCGACGGCACACGAATGACGCGCGGTCAGGCCAACTCCGACCCTTACCGGGATCCTAAAATCGGCAACCCCGAACCCGCGTTGCGCGGCCGCCGCTCCGTCTCAACCGGTCGGTAGTACTGATCGCGCTGCTGAGGTGTCCAGCCGGCGTCGGTGATCAGTCGCCGAATCTCATCTTCGCTCAGGCGGAAACTCGCGCCGGCCTGTGACACGACATTCTCTTCCATCATGACGCTGCCCATGTCGTTCGCGCCGTAGAACAACGCCAGTTGGCCGACTTTCGGCCCCATCGTCACCCAGCTCGACTGCATGTTCGGCACGTTGTCGAGGTACAACCGCGAGATCGCCAGCCAGCGCAGATACTCGTCCGCGTCCGCCAGCAGCAGGTGTTTGCCATCCGGCGTCGGCCGCCCGCCGTTCGACGATGGCGGCATCTTCTTCATTCGCCCGAGCGTCGTGCCCTCGGGCTGGAACGGCCAATGGATGAACGCCGTAAAGCCGCCGGTTTCGTCCTGCAGATCGCGGATCAGCCGCATGTGTTCGACACGTTCTTCGATGGTCTCGATATGCCCGATCATCATCGTGGCGCTGGTCTTCATGCCGACCAGGTGCGCTTCGCGCATCACCGCCATCCACTCCGCAGACAGTGTCTTGCCCTGGCCGATTTTCGTGCGCACGCGATCGACGAGAATCTCGCCGCCGCCGCCGGGCACGGTGTGCAGACCGGCTTCTTGCAATCGCAGCAGCACATCGCGCAAAGACATCTTGAACACGCGGTGCATCGCCCAAATCTCGGGCGGGCTGAAGGCGTGAATATGGATCGTGGGATACTCTTTGCGGATAAACCGCAACAGATCGAGATACCACTGAAACGGCAGTCCATCGCCGCTCGGGTCGTCCGCGTCGGGCACGAGGCCGCCCTGCATCAGAATCTGCGTGCCGCCGATGTCGATCAGCTCTTCGATCTTCGCGCCGATCTGCTCGAAACTCAGCGTATACGCTTCCTCGTCGCCGGGGTCGGCTTTGAAGTTGCAGAAAATGCACTTCGCGGTGCAGACGTTCGAGTAATTGATGTTGCGATCGACAACGTACGTGCGATACGGCTCCGGATGCATCTCCATCAGCCGCGCGAACGCCAGACGGCCGAGTTCGTGAATGCGTAAATCATGCCACATCGCGACCGCGTCGGCGTCGCTGATGCGTGAAAAACTCGTCGCGCCGTCCGTGACCGGGGCGCCGTATGTCGTTTGCGTCATTCGGCTCTCGCGGTGCTGAACAATCTCAATGATTCCGGCCAGCGAATCGGCGCCAAGGCCCCGGCCTCGCCGGTCAACTCGGCGAAACGCTCCGCCCCTTCGATCATCCGCGCGTCGAGGCTGAATCGCAAGCAGCGCGTCAGATAGCGGGTCGCCAGCGGCACGGTCCAGCCCAGCGCCGGTCCCTGCTCCGCGGCGATCCGCTCCGCCTGCGCCACGCCCCGATCGCGGGCCGCGCCGATCGACTCGAACAGAAAATCCGCCTGTCCGGCCGAAAACCCCGCCCGATCGCTGTCTCGCGGCGCGCCGGCCCAGACGGCAAATACGAACGGCAGCCCCGTGTGTTCGCGCCACGCGCCGCCCAAGTCCACCTCATACGCAAAACTGCCGCGCGCCGGATTGACCACCTTGTCGCCGATCAGCAGCACACTTTCGACCGACTCGGCTGGCTGCGAATCCGCGTCAAACGGCACGACCTCCAGCTCGCGATCGAACAGTTCGCGCCACATGACGCGCGCCAGCGCCACCGACGTGTGCGAATCGCCATCGACATGCAACCGCGTCACGCGGTGCGGCGGCTGTTGCGAAAACACGCGCACCGTCATTGTTTCGCCGTCACAGCCGATGCACGCGTCGGAAACGACGGCGTAGCGCCCCGCCGATCGGATCACGTCGATGATCGGAATCAGGGCGACATCAAAGGCGCCGTCCGCCAGCCGATCCGCCAGGCGCGCCGGCACATCCGTCGCCAGTCGCAATCCGGGCGTATCGGCCAGGCCCTCGATCAGCGGCCGGGCGTTCAGGAACGAGACGGCTCCCAGGCGGAGCGCGTCGACGGGTGGTTTACACGTCTGGTCATTAGCGGTCATGGCTGGTCGAAAGTATAGTTCCGGGGTGGCTCCGACGGGACGGAACGGCGACCGGGCGAACAAAGTTTCAGAACCTTTGAAACCGGCTGGAAACTCCGTCGCGCGGTTCGAAATCACAATGAGGACACAGCGTATGAGATGGCTGACTCCCGCATTCGCACTGTTTGCTCTGGCGTTCTCGACGCTCGGCGCCGACGCGGCCGACCCGGCCCGCCTGTTCCCGAAGGACACGCGGGTCTTCGTCGCGTGGGATGGGATGTTCGCCAAGTGGCCGCCGGTGGTTGATCGCGTGGTCGAGAAGTACCCGGAACTCGTCGCTGACGAACTGGACGAGGAATCGCTCAGCGCGCTGCGGCTGCTGGAGAACCTGCTGCGGCGACCGGGCGCGGTCGGCCTGACGCGGCTGACGATGGAAGGCGACTTCGCCGTGGCCGGGCTCATCACGGCACGCGACAACGACGACGAGAAACGGATTCTCGCGGACCTGCAACGCGTGCTCGAATCCGGCGCGCGGGACGGCGTCGAGGCCCACACGGTGACCGGCCATGCGCTCCACCGCGGGCGCATCGAAGGCCAGTGGGTCACGTGGGGCGCGGTCAAAGGGCATGTGCTGGTCGGGATCGGCGAGAACGCGCTGGATCCGGTCATTGCCCATATCGAAGGCGGCGCGGGTGGGTCGCTCGCGGAGAGCGCCGATTATCAGGACGCCTGCAAACACGTGCGCTCGTTCGCCGAAGGCGGCGGCCTCGTGATGTTCGCCAACGCGTACGAGATGGTTGAGTTGGCCCGCTCCGGCATGACCAACGTCGGGGCCGATCCGGAATTTGTCGAGGGGATACTCGGCGCCACCGGCCTCAGCGCGTTTCGTTACAAGATTGTGCGCTGCTCGGGCGATTACAGTGACTTCCGCTGCGAGGTCTTCGTCCGTGTTGTCGGCGAGTACAACGGCGTGCTGAAGCTGTTCGATCAGAAGCCGCTCACCAAACCGGATCTGGAACTCGTGCCGGAAGACGCGTATCTCGCCTATGTGGGCAATCTGGATCTGCGGGCGATCTGGGATGAAACACTGCTTGCAGTGGGCGAAATCGAGCCGGGCGCGCTGCCGCAGATCGAAGGCGGGGCCGAGGCCGCGACGCCGTTTCTGGGCTTTTCAATTCCGAATGACCTGCTGACCGCGCTGGGCGACACGTGGGTGATGTACAACGCCCCGCAAACGGGTGGCCCGTTCGGCCTGGTGCTCATCGTCGACGCGCGCGATCCGGAAAAACTGCACGCCGCCGCGCAGCGCGTGAACGAGCTGGTCGACCTTGGCGTGACGAGTTTCGGAGCGCGGCTGGTCAAGAAGGAAGTCAAGCACAACGGCGTAACGGTCCATTACATGGCGGGCTATCGCGGACCGATCCCGATCGCCCCGGCGTGGGCATTCAAGAATGACCGCATGTTCATGGGGCTCTTCCCGCAGAGCGTCAAAGGCGCGCTCGATCAGCTCGACGCGTCGCCGAACGCCAGCATTCTCGGCCGGCCCGATGTCAGCGACGCCATGGGCCGCCTGCCGCAGCCGATGACGGGCTTCGGCTTTATCAACGGCCGCATGATTCGCGAGATGTACATGGGATATGAACTCGCGATCGTCGCGCTGACGCAATCACTGCTCGGGCCGGAGTTCGCCGACATCGGCACATATCCGACACCGATGGAAATCCTCGCTGAGAACAAAGACGGCGTCCTCGGCAGCGCACGCGTGAAGGATGGTCTGCAGTGGTCGTACTCCGGAACGGGCGCTAGCGTCGCGGTCGCCACTCTACCCATCGCGGTGGGCGCGGGCGTGGTGATGCCCACCATGTCGAAGTCGCGGCTGCAGGCGCAGCGAGCCGTGAGCATGGCGAATCTTCGGGGCATCGGCATGGCCGCGCACCTGTACCAGAATGATCACGGCGCGTTTCCGACGTCATTCCAGGACCTGATCGACGGCGGGTTCATCACCGAGGGCATGCTGGTATCGCCCGTGCTGGGCGACGACGGAGATTCGTATGTGTTGATCGAAGTACCTGACCTCGATCGTGTTAAGCCGGATCAGGCGGCGGTCATGATCGCTGCGTACGAAAAACTCTCAGACCCGGACGCGATCATTGTGTTGTTCCAAGACGGGCATGTCGAGCGACTGGACTACGCCCGATTCTCGGAAAGGCTCCGCGCGACCTACGAGGCGCTGGCGCAGGAGCCGCGAGAGCCGGTCTGGGCGGGCATGGAGTAGTTGATGAGCGCAGCGCCGCCGATTGCCGACAAGCACGCCGCCTTGCTCGATCACCTGCGCGAGCTCGGCTCGGTCATCGTCGCCTTTTCCGGCGGCGTTGACAGCGCGTTTGTCGCGCGGGCGGCGGCCGAGGCGCTGGGCTCCGAGCGCGTATTGGCCGTCACCGCCCGGAGTCCGAGCGTGCCGGCGCGCGAACTGAATTCCGTCGCCGCGCTGGCCGCCGAAATCGGCGTCGCCCACGAGTTCAGCGACACCCACGAGTTCGACGACGCCAATTATCTCGCGAATCCCAGCAATCGCTGCTATTTCTGCAAGACCGAGTTGTATTCGCGCCTCGCGCCGATTGCCGCCGAGCGCGGGTTCGCGCACGTTATCAACGGCGTCAACGCGGATGACCTCGGCGACTATCGCCCGGGACTGAAGGCCGCTGATGAGCACGGCATTCGCGCCCCATTGGCGGAGCTTGGCATCTCCAAGGCCGAGTTGCGCGAAATGGCCGCGTCATACGGCCTTTCGATTCACGACAAGCCCGCCTCGCCATGCCTCTCGTCGCGCGTGCAGTATGGCGAAGCGATCACGCCGGAAAAACTGCGGATGATCGACGAGGCCGAAACGCTGCTGCGCAATCTTGGTTTTGCCGAGTGCCGCGTGCGTCTGCACGATGGTCTGGCCCGCATCGAAACGCGCGTCGCGCTGTTGCCGCAGTTGCTGCGCGACCCGATTCGCGGGCAGATCGACGCGCGCTTCCGCGCCCTCGGCTTTCGCTACGTCACCATCGATATCCGCGGCTTTCGCTCGGGCAGTTTGAACGAGGCGATCCTCGGTCCGGGCCTGGCCCGAGGGGAAACGCAGTCCACAGAACCCGCTCAGGGAACCACCGCCCATGAATGACGCGCAACTGGCGACCGCGCTCCGCGCGGCCGCTTTCCTCGAAGGCGACTTCACGCTGCGCTCCGGGCGCAAGAGCAAGTACTACCTCGACAAATATCTGTTCGAGACCCGCCCAGAGATTCTGCGCGAGCTGGCCAAACGCTTCGCCGCCCGCCTGACACCGGATATCACCCGCATCGCCGGCCCGGAACTGGGCGCCGTGGCCCTCGCGGCGGCGACGTCGCTGGAGTCCGGCCTGCCATTCGTGATCGTCCGTAACGCGAAAAAAGCCGACTACGGCACCGGAAAGCTGATCGAGGGGAGTTTTGAGCGCGGCGACCGCATGATGCTGGTCGAAGACATCGCCACATCGGGCGGACAGGCGATCGAGGCCGCAAAGACCCTCACCGCGGCCGGCGTCCGGGTCGAAAAAGTGGTCGTGGTGATCGATCGTGAGGAAGGCGGAACCCAGGCGATCGCCGACGCGGGCTTCCCGTGCGAGAGTCTGTTCACGACGACCGCCCTTGGCGTCCGAAAAGATGAATAAACGTCCGGCAACGCGCCAGATCGCGATTTTCCGATCCGGCGCTTGAAGCGCCGCCGGTAGCCGCAAACAATCTTGGCATGCCCGCAGCCGTAGAGTGTGGGCGGAGAGGCGATACATGCGAAAACTGTCGATTGCGACCTGCCTGTGGCTGATGGCGTCGGCGTGCTTGGCGCAGGATCCCAACGCCGACCACGCCGGGGCGGAGTCAAGCACCTTCGAGCGCCTGCGGAACCACGTCGGAAGCATCCTCGGCGCCGCCCGTGGGCTCGGCGATTGGGAGCGGCACTCCGGCTATATGTTCGACGCCGTCGGCCGCGTCTACGATCAGAACGGCTGGAACTCCGAAGCGGACAATTTCTCGCTCGACGTGATGCGCGCGGTCGAGTCCATTCCGCCTTGGGAAATCAACCAGCGCTTCGACACCTTCGTCGGCGTCATCAGTGACCGCTACTACCTCGACGAAAAACAGGAAGCAAAACTCCGCCGCATGCTGGTGACCGAAAACGCGCGGCTGTTCACGAAACACTCCGGCCGGATCATGAGCTATGCGACCGAGGCCCTGCAAACGCGCGCCGCGGGTCAGCCGTTTACGGCGGACCAGGTGGCGCGCTGGACGCGCACCGCGCAGCCCGTCTTCCGCGACAGCCGCGTTTCATTCCAGCGTCTGGCGGATGACTTTTCGAAGCAGCTGGATCCCGAACAGCGTCAGATTCTGGCGCGCGATGTCGCCGCCGCCACCAACCGCATGGACACGATGGAGCAGATGGCGCAGAAGTGGATGCAGGGCGAATGGACGGCGGACGAATGGGGCATGCAGTACGACCCGATTCAGATGGCCGGCGAAGAGCGGCTCATCGCGGCCGAAGACGCCGCGGCCGAGGCCGCCGCGCAGGCCCATCAGGATCCCGGCAGTGACGCGGGCGTCGTCGCGGGCGTCTCCGAGCGCGCCCCGCAACCGCCAGCCCCCGCGCCAACGCCACCGCCGGCAAACGTCGCGCGAGATGATGACCGCTACGCGCGCTATGTGCGGGCGTTCATCGATAAGTTCCAGATCAACAACGAGCAGCAGCAGCGGGCGTGGCTGTTTCACAAGGAAGTCATCGGGCGCGACGCCGGCCTGCGGGCGCGGTTCGACCCGCGGATCGCCGCCGCTGATGAAGGCTCGGAACTGCGCAAGTCGCTGACGGCCGATCTTGACCGCTCACTTGATCGCCTGTTCGACCAGCTCAAACGGCGGCTGGAGCGCCTGCCGACACGCAAGCAGCGCCAGGACGCCAAACCGATCGACCTGGACGCGGCGGCGAACGGCGCGACCCCGGCCAAGGCGGAACAACCGCCGAAGAAGCCGCGCGCGGAGAAGCCGAAGGAAAAAGCCGAAAAGCCCTAGCGCTTTGGGGTGGGATGCCACTCGGCGGGACAGCCATTGGGTGCGGCATCCATCGGGTGACACAGCGATTGGGTGACACAGCGATTGGGTGACACAGCGATTGGGTGACACAGCGATTGGGTGAGACAGCGAGGGTGAGACAGCGATTGGGTGAGACAGCGATTGGGTGGGACAGTTGGGTGAGACAGTTGGGTGGGACCGGCGTCCCGCCGGTCGCCTCACCGACGCCAAACCCGGCCGCTGCCGGCCCGAAAAGCAAGCTCACTCCGCCGCGACCGGCCGGCCGCCTTTTCGCGGGTCGCTGGCGCCGACCCGTTCGCCGTCCGGCCGGATCTGAATCGCTTGTACCACGCCGGTGCGCCGCGCATCGCTCAGCCGGTACCCGAACTGCGTGAACGCGGCGCGCAGCCCAGCCGACGGCGCGCGATCAAAATACACCTCATCCGGCGACCATTGATGATGCGGCCGGCCGCGCTCAATCGCGGCTTCGAGCGGCATCTCGTCGTCGAGCACATTCAGCAGCACGTGCAGCGTCGAGGAAATGATCCGCGGACCGCCCGAACCCCCGAGCGCCAGGATCGGCCGGCCGTCGCGCAGCACGATCGTCGGCGTCATGCTCGACAGTGGCCGCTTGCCCGGCGCAATCAGGTTGGCGGTCGACTGGCGCAGACCGAACATATTCGCGCTGCCGGGGACCGTCAGAAAGTCATCGAGTTCATTATTCAGGATCAGACCGAACGGCTCGGCGACGATCAGCGAGCCGAATCCGCCATTGATCGTCTCCGTCATCGATACGACATTGCCGGCCGCGTCCACGATGCAGAAGTGCGATGTGCCGCCGTCGTCCCCCGCGACGCCGCCGGCCGCGCCGGCGATCTCGCTCGTACCATACGCGTCGGGCGCCAACGGGCGCCCGGCCGCCAACGCCGCCTTTACCGCATCACCGTAGTCCTGCGCCAGCAGCAACGCCGTCGGAATCTCCGCGAAGTCCGGATCTCCGAGCCAGCGCGCCCGGTCGGCGAATCCGTGCTTCATCGCCTCGACCCGCGCCAGCATTTCGCGCGCGTCGTCGCGCGCGAGATGGTCCACTGCGCTGGACGACTCCAGCGCCCGCAATGTGATCGCCGCGCAGATCCCGCCGGATGATGGCGGCGGCATCGTGACCAGTTCAAATCCGCGATAGCGGACGCGCAGCGGATCGCGCCCGCGCACGCGGTAGCCGCGCAGGTCGTCCGGCGTCATCACGCCGCCGGCCCGGTTGACCGCCACCAGCACGGCTTCCGCCAGCGGCCCTTCGCGCATGGCGCCCGCCCCGCGCTCCGCGATCAGTCGCAGGCCACGGGCGAGGTCCGGGCGTGGCAGGCGCCGCCCTACTTCCGGCGCAGCGCCATCTGGCGCGAACCGCGCGAACAACGGCCCATGGGCCGCGCGTATCTGCGGCCACCGCTGCGCGTCACGAACCAGATCGTCCACCGCGTCGCGCAGGTGCTGATCGACCACAAAGCCGCGCTCGGCCAGGTCGATGGCCGGCGTCACCAGCGCCGACCACTTCAGCGTGCCGTGTTTCTCGTGGATCCACTCCAGCCCGGCGAGCTGGCCCGGCACGCCGACCGCCGCGCCGCCGTACACGCTGGGCGATGGCCCGGCGCCGGCGTCGCGCGCCAACTTCGCGTAGCGATCCGGGGTCGCCGCCGCCGGCGCTGTTTCGCGGAAGTCGATGGCGATCGGGCGCTGTTCGTCCGCCAGCCAGGCGACGAGAAAACCGCCGCCACCCAGCCCCGTGCTTTGCGGGCGCGCCACCGACAGCGCGAAGGAAACCGCGATCGCCGCATCGAACGCGTTGCCGCCCTGCGCAAGCACGCGAGCGCCAATCTCTGACGCCTCGGCCGAATCCGTCGCGACCATCCCACGCTGGCCGCGCGCGATCCACGGCGCATCCGCGGCGCCTCCCTGCTGCAGCGCCGCGACGGGCTGCGCCACGATCAGCGCGACGGCCAACCCACCCATCAGGCGGCGCAGCATCGACCAGCGCGCATACCGAGTCCTTGACTCGGCCACTCGCGCAATCGGGATGTTCATCATGTGAGTTACCTGAAGAAAAGCGAAAGCGGGTCGCCAAGTCGATCGCGACTAGGGGCAATCGCCGGCGCCAAAGTTGCCCAACAGACCCGACAGATCGCCGAGCGTCACACAGTCATCGTCGTCAAAGTCCGCCCCGGCGTTGAAGCTCGCATCGCCGGCGCATGCGCCGAAGGCCGACAGCAATCCCGCCAGGTCGCTCAGCGTGACGCAGCCGTCCCCATCCACATCGCCGATCAGCGGCGCATCCAGCGCCAGCCTGACGAACTCACCCGCTTGAATGTGGGCGTCACTGTCCAGTGACACCGGCGCCTGGCGCCCCGGCGACAGGGCGCCGCCGTCCGCCGTTGCGTACGGCCCGAACGCCAGCCACACCTCATCCGGCGTCGCGCCGAAGGCCCCGACGAGACTGAACACGCCCTCGACCACGCCGCCGTTTGCGCCCGTCGCCGCCTGCGCAGCGGCGCCGACCGGCGCGTCGAACCAGCCTTCAAAATCGTTGTCGTTCTCGTCGGCGAGAAACGCGTCCCAATCGGCGACTTGGCCGGATTTTGCCCACGGCGCCGCGCGCAGCGTCCCCGGAGCCCGCGCGACAAAGATGAAATGATCGCGCCCCTCGCCCGCGTCCGTCGCGGCGACATACAACACGCCGTTGCGCACGTCCGCGTACAGCTCGGAGCCGCCGTTCGCAGCCACCAGCGGCACATTCGCGTCGAGCGCGCCGTCGATCACGAAATCCGGACCGCTCGCGCCCTCCACACTCACGTGCCAATCCGCTCCGCTGTTGTTGTCCCACACGCCGCCGCCATTGTTGAACGCGGCGTCAACCTGTTCGGCCGTCAATGGAACCGAGATCGTCAGCTCCCAGACGCCCGCCCCCGCGTTCCAGATCATGGCCGGATCCGGCGCGATGACGCTTGACCAGCCATCGAATCCGACATGCGCGAACACCGCCGGCGCGGACGCGAGCGAACCGCCGCTCGGATCGTACTTCAGCAACAGGCTTTCCCCGGCCTGGGCCGGCGCGGGCGTCCAGACGACACGCTCGCCGCCGCCACCCGGCGCGCCGGAGCCGTCGCCGATGTACACATGCTGAATCGGCGAGCGCTTCACAAAGCCGCGCGCGTCCACCGCCTCGACATAGTAGTCAATCAGCGTTTCGCGCAGGCCGGTGACTTCAACGTGATACTGATCGGCGATGTAGATCGGCAGAACGAAAAAATTGATCGACGGATCATTGAAGAAGTTGCCCTTCGGGAAAACGCGCTGCGTCATCGGCAGCGCTTGCCACGCGCCAACGCCTGCGCCGCCGGCGTACGTCATGTTCTCATCCGCCACGGATTGATCCGCGTCGACCCGATACTTCAGCGTGACCGTCGAGATCCCGGACACGTCATAGGCGAACGTCCAGATCCAGAAGTCGCCGTCGTCTACAACCTGCTGGTAGCCGTGCGATGGGCCGAAATTCAGCGAGCCCGGGTTGTAGGGGTAGCGCTGCGGAATGAACACCGTCGGTGGCGTCTGGTCCAGCGCGCCATCGCCGATCACCGCGTCGGCGAACTCCATCGCCCGATTGCACGCGATACTGGGCTTCACCTCAAAGTCCAGGCTCGTGCCGTAGTACATGTAGCCGCTGTTCAGCGCGCCCAGAAAATAGTGCCAGGCCCGCTCGGTCGGCGTCGCCGCCGCGGTCGGGTTCAGGACGCGCTCGATATTCACCGGACCGGCGATCTGCTCCGCCGTATCCACGCGATTCTGCGCCGCCGTGATCACCGCCCAATTCCGCTCATCCTCCGCCCAGCCGTTCGGAATATCGACCTGTCCGTTATTCGACAGCGGCCAGTTCCAGTTCAGAAACGTCGGCGAGCCGAAGTCGCCATCGGCGTTCACCCACGCGCCATCTTCCACGTGCACCACATCATTGGCGGGAACCGGGTGGTTTGCGAGGTACTGCTCGACCGTCGACGCCACATAACCCGCGCCGCTCGCGTTGGCCACCAGATTCGGCGTCGCTTCCAGGTAATAGCTGAACCCGCCGCCCCAGGCGTTATCGCCGTCGTGCGCGAGCATCACCAGCATCGGCCGATTGGCGGGATTCGCTGTGTTCAGCGTATTGAAGTGCCCAAGGCCGATCGGGTTATACCCGTCCTCCCAACTGATCGCCTGCGCCGCCGGCACGACAATCACCTCGCTCGAAACGCCGCTATCCGGATCGATGTAGCGCGCGCGGTGCGGCGTATACGAGAACGGATAGGCGTTGGCCGGCGCGCAGCCGCGCGAGATGTTCACGCGATACCAGTTCGCCTGGGCCGGGTTGCGCACATCGGCCGCATTCGGCGGCTCGCAATTGACGCCGCCACTGCCCAGCACGAGCGGGAAGTTCTCGCAGGCGCGCGAAATGTGCTCGTTCGAGACGATCACCCAGTCCACGCCCTCTTCCGCCAGGATCGGAATCAGTCGCTCCGAAAAGGCCATCTCTGAAGGAAACAAACCGCGACTCGGCGCCGGCGTGGCGCCCCAGGCGTCGTCATAGATCGCGCGATAGAGCTGGATCTCCTTGCGCACCGTGCTGTCATCGCACAGCGGCAGCAACGGATGGTGGTGCGGAAAAAGCACGATGTCGAGCCGGGGCTTGCCGCCGCTCGTGGTCCAGTTCCGCGCCTCGCGAAATCCCGAATACCAGTTGGCCGCATAGCCGAGCTGGCCCGCCCCGCCCAAGCTCATGATGTTCTCGATCAGGCCGCCCGAGTAACTGACCTGCGCCCCGGCTTCGGGCGCCCAGCGGATGGCGTCAATCGAATCTCGCGGCCGGGACTGATACGCGGCGACGCGGTCCGCCTTTCCGAAAATGTCGCGCAGGTCGTTCTCAGGATGCGCCGCCCCGCCGTCAGTGCGGAGGATCGATTGCCAGGCGCGCTCATACCGATCCGCGCCGCTCGCCTGGCGCTCCGGCCAATAGATCGGCTGCTCCAGATGCCACAGGTACGTGAAGTGCAGGTTTTCGGCGAGCGCCGGCGCGGCCAATGCCAGCGCGGCGCAGGCGAACACGCTGCGGCTACATCGGTGGCGGCTCGACATCTTCAATCGGCGGAATGTCCACGAACTTTTCATGATAGGCGCCCACATTGTCGCAGCCGCACGCCACACACGCGGGCGGATACACCGGCTTCAGCGTCCCCTCGACATCCCGCTCCAGGCGCGGGATGAAGCGACGATGACATTCAAAACAGTACTGCCAGCGATATACCGCCTGTTCATTGCACGCCGGGCACTTGTGCGGCTCCTGCTCCGCCTTGTCGTGCGTGAACTGCAGCGCCGTGCGGCAAGCCAGGCAATACCCGTCGCCCACCAGGTCCTGCGCCACCAGCAGCGGATCCGCGGTGACGCGACAGGTGCGATATCCCGCGAACGCAAGCGCCGCGACACCGATCACCAGCATCGTGATTTTCTTACCAAGGCCTTCCATTGCCCGCGTATCTCCCTGCCAGGCGCCGCATCAAGAACTCGCTACACCCCGCCACCACCACCGCTCACTAGCGGCGATTCAGCGGATCCGACGGCAGCTTCGACCACGCCCGGTTGTTCGTCCGCCAGATGATGCTGAGTTCTTCCGGATAGTTCGTCGGGTGGTAGTTGTCCGCGTTCGGACCGCCGCGAATATCGCTGAGCCATTTGACGTTGCCGCTGTCTTTTGACTGCTGATGATCCGGCAGACGATCGATCCAGTCCTCTACCTCGCCCTGATAACGCGCCCCGCGCGTGCGCGAAGCGCGCTCGCCCGGCAGCCAGGTGAAGTACCGCGAGGTATCGACGTTTCGCAGCTTGAGTTCGCGCAACGGCGCGCCGATCACCGCCGGATCCAGATTCGGCTTGATCACTTCCACATGGCCATCCATAAATACGCCTTCACATCCGAAATTCGGATGGCGCCATGCCACCGTGGACGAGAACTCCGGCGGGTAGTTCTGCGGCCCGGGGTCCGGCGAACCGCGGAAGCGCGTCTGAATCAGCCATTCGGCGTTCAGGCCCGCGAACCACGCCCAATAGCCGTCAACCGCGTAGACCTGGCGCGCTTCGTCTGAGAATCGATCTTTCTGAAAGTTGTAATGGAAAATGTTGTTGAGCGCATAGCTTGTGCGCACGCCGAAGGGGCCATCCGTCTGCGTGCCGGGGTTGTCGGTGAAACGCTTCGAGTATCGACGCCCGTAGAGCCCCGTGATTTCATCGGGCCGCTCATCCGACGGGCAAAGACCGACCTTCCAATCACCGAGATAGCCGTTGTCGAACAATCCGTCGACCCACGTGTACATGTACTCGACGCCGGCTGTTTCGCCGTCATCCCAACTCGGATCGTAGTCGCGCTGCTCGAGGCGACAGGTCGCGGCGGCCTGCCCGACGCCGCGCAGATGCGCGCCGCACTTGGCCTGCTTGGCCTGATCCCGCGCCCCCTTCAGACTGGGCAGCAGAATAGAAATCAGCAGCGCGATGATCGCGACGACAACCAGAAGTTCGATGAGTGTGAAAGCGCGTCGACATCGGCCGGAACGGGCAAACATTCGGACCTCCTGAGCGGAAATCCCGCTCTCCAACAAGTTATCAGGACCATCGCGCCATCCGAAACGAACGCCTCGGCGCCGAAGGGTTTTTTGATCGGTCCCTATCCTAGACCGGAAATCCGCTCCCGAAAAGCCGATCTCGCGGGTGGACGTCCCCCGGACTTTTTTCTCCGCCGGGTAGTGTTTATACTATCGCTTCGGAGGACGGGCCCACCGGAGAATTTTCGGAGACTCGCATCACCGCGGTTCGTTCACGCGGAAGCGCGGGGGGTTCGTGACCATCTCGTCTTTTTAGTGTCTGTCTTGGTGTCAGTACTGACTCCCACGGAGGTAAGAGAGAATGCGGAGAATCATGCTTACGGTCGCGGCCATGCTCGCGACGCCCGCGCTGGTTTTTGGCGCGCCAACGATCGACGGGACCAACATCCCCGCCGATTTCGCCGCGAACGGCGGTGTCGAAGTCGCCAAACAGCGGTTTCAGACGAGCTTCGGCGACAGCGCCGCCACTACGTCGTTCGGCTTCGGCTCGGAGCTGAACAAGCTGTATCTGGCCAATGACAACGTGTTCCTCTACATCGGCCTGACCGGCAACCTCGAGAACAATGGTAACTGCATCGCCCTGTTCATCGATGTCGACGAAGGCGCCACCGGCGCCGCCGTGCTCGACACCGTGGACGCCAATTTTGTCGAAGTCCCCGGCCTGCCGCGATTCCTGACGGGCGCCAACAGCTTCGACAACGGCCTCGACCAAATGACGTTCGACACCGACGATCCGAACGATCCGAACGACGGCCAGTTCGTCCCGAACTTCTGCCTCGGTTTCTCGGGCGGCTCCCCGCTCGGCTCGCAGACGCGGTCCTACTACCTCGTCAACTGGACCACCCTCGCCGACCAGAAGAACGCCGGCTCGCCGGTCGCCGGTCGCGATCACTCGAACGTCGTTCTCGGCCTGATGACCGACCAGGACCCGACCGCATCCGGCCCGAGCGGCAAGCTCGGCAGCATCTTCCCGGGCACGATTCCGTTCGGCTTTCTCGGCGCGTCCAACAACACGAACACCGCCGGCGTCAGCGGCGGAACGGCGCTGAACATCTTCGACCCGAACAGCGATCCCAACACGGCCACGACCGGTTTTGAGTTCGCGATTCCGCTGACTCAGCTGCGCGTCAGCACGATGGACCCGAAGCCGGGCCCGGGTTCGGTCATGAAGATTTTCGCCATGGTCAGCAGCACGACCGGCTTCACGTCGAATCAGATTCTGCCGGCGGATGACGACGCTGTCTCTTTCGATCACCTCGGCAATGACGGTCCGAATCTCAACAACGTCTCGGGCGAGCAGTACGTCTGCTATACGCTGGTCAGCCCGTGCCCGGTCGCCGGTTGCACCTCGGACCTGACGGACGACTGCGTTGTCGGCCTCGACGACCTCGCCGGCCTGCTGTCGGCATTCGGCACGAACGCCGCGGACCCGAGTTTCATCGCGGGCGCGGATCTCGACGGAAGCGGAGTGGTGGATCTGGCCGACCTGGCGGGCCTGCTGGCTGAGTTCGGATCGGACTGCAACTAGACCGACCGACTCGCCAAGAACGAACTTACGCGGGTCAGACCCGCTGGAGGACAAACATGATGAAGAAGATTCTGACCACCATGAGTGTGGGCGCAATGGCGGGCCTGTGCCTCGCCGCCCCCACGATTGACGGCCTTAATATTGGCGCGCCGGATTGGCCCGCCTCGATCGCCATTCAGGACACGAACACGCGTTTCGGCGACAACCAGAACGAGCTTGCGCAGCTCTTTGTGGATTCCGACAGCGACAACATCTACATCGGCATCCCGGGCAACCTCGGCGACAACAACGCCATGACGCTGTTCTTCGACGTCTCATCCGGGGGGACCGCGACGGCTTCGACCTTGTCGACGGACGATCCGAACCTGCCGTGTCAGGCGGGCGGTCTGCCGACGCTGCTGCGCGTCATGGACTCGACCGATCTCGACGGCACGTTCGATTACTCGCTGGTGGTCTCGGTCGGCAAGTTCCCGGGCCAGAGCGACACGCAGCTCGTGCTCGCCAGCGACCTGACCAATCTCAATACCGGCGACAACACGCCGCTCGGCATCGGCCTGCTCGGCAATGACGGCGGCATGGGTGTTTCCGGCGTGCTGACCACGACCGGCGTCACCGGCGTGCGCATCGCCATCAACAACGCCAACACGATCGGCGTTGGTGACTGGTGCTTTGACGCTGATGACCCGAATGATCCGAACGACTTTTTCTGTGACACGCGCAACGCCGACCCGAATGCGGTCGTCGCGTCGACCAGTGGCATCGAGATCGTGATCCCGCGCGACCTGATCGGCCTGGATACCGCCTCGAGCACCAACGTCGGCCTGTTCGCCTGGCTGACCAACAATGCCCAGGACGGCGACGCCGGCACCCCGTGCAACCGTCGCGGCTTCTCCTCGAACCAGGCCTTGCCCGGCATGCAGGGCGCCGACAACCTCGGCGAAATGCGCGGCTCGGCTTCGTCGCAGGACTTCAGCCTCGTCCCCGGCCTGCAGTACGTGGCGACGCTGGTCCCGGGTATCTAAGTCCGGCTATGCATTGATCGTTGATCCGCGGGGCCGTCGGCTGATTACCGGCGGCCCCGCTTCTTTCCCGCGGATCGGGGCCAGCCCTCCGTTCCCGAAACCGGAAATCAGCGGCCCTGGCCGGCGCAAATCGCTATACTCGATCGTCAGATCAAACGGCCGTCGGGAGGCGTCGGCCGAAGCCCGAAAACACCAAATTTGCTGGAGCCTGGCGAAAATGATCCAGATGCCCCTTCTCTTTCTCGTCTGCCTGATGGCGATGCCCGACAACAACGTCGAGTGGAGCGGTCTGTCGCATGTGCAGACGCAGGACCTCCGTCCGCTGGCCCCGACCAATCGCGAGAGTTTTCAGGTCCGTTTTCAGGCCTACCGGCTTGATCTGACGGCGGCGCAGGTGCTGGTCGAAGAGCCCAACAACGCATACGCCGTGCCCGCCGTATTCATTGAGGACCGCGGCCCGTACGCGATCTGGGGGGCCCAGATTCCAGCGGCCGCCGATGACGTTTTGACGTACGTCATCGAAGTTACAGACGGCAACGACACCGACTACATCGGCAATGACGGCGTGTACGACGCGCAACCGGATTCGACGAAGTCTTTCGTCGTCGACTTCCTGAACCTGACGCACGCGCCCTACGGAGCGACGCCCGCGACTGACGGCGTCGTCTTCAAAGTGTGGGCGCCGAACGCCGGCGCGGCGTGGATTCGCGGTGAATTCAACGCTTGGGCCCAGAACCTGGCGTCGCGCATGACGCGCGTTGGCGATGACCTCGTCAAGCACATTACCAACGCGGCGCATCGCGACAAATACAAGTTCTTTTTCCAGCCGGGCGAAAACTGGAAGACCGACGCCCGCGCCCGCGCGATCAACGCCGGCGATCTGATGAACACACACGTCGAGGACCCGTTCGACTACACGTGGAATGACGGCGCCTGGCAGACGCCCGCGTTCGAAGACATGATCATCTACGAACTGCACGTCGGCACCTTCGCGGGCCGCAATGACCCGGTCGCGTCCGGGGCGATTCCCGCGACCTATCGCGATGTCGCGGCCCACGCCGCCGACCTGGCCGAGCTCGGCATCAACATGGTCGAGCTGACGCCGATCAACGAATTCCCATCCGACTTCTCCGCCGGCTACAACCCGATCACCGCGTACGCGCCCGAGTGGAAATACGGCGACCCCGAAGACCTGAAGTACATGATCGACACGCTGCACCAGCACGGCATCGGCGTCATGCTCGACATTGTCTGGAATCACTTGTCGCCGACCGACAACTACCTGTGGAACTACGACGGCAGCCAGATCTACTTCAAGTCCCCGGCCGAGGACACGCCGTGGGGCGCCCAGGCGGATTTCGGCAATCCGCAGGTGCGCGACTACTACCTCGACTCGGCCTTGTTCTGGCTCGAGGAGTTCCATGTCGATGGATTCCGCATGGACGCCACGGAATACATGGACATCGGCGCCTTCCCGGCTGACGGCGCGAATCTGATGCGCGAATACAACGACCTGATCGACCGGCGCTGGGTCGACAAGTTCTCCGTCGCCGAGCAGTTGCCGGATGAAACCTGGATCACGCAGAGCACGTCCGGCGGCGGCGCCGGTTTCGACGCGCAGTGGTACGACGCCTTCACCGACACGCTGCGCGGCGAGATCATCAGCTGGGGCCAGGGCGGTAACCCGAATATGTTCGCCATCGCCAACGTCATCGACGGCGGCGGCTTCGCGCTCACGGGTACGCAGATCATCAACTACATCGAAGCCCATGATGAAGCGTGGCCGAGCACCGGCGGCGCCCGCATGACGACGATCATCGATACCACCTTCCCGCATGACGATCAATTCGCGCGCGGCCGCACCAAGCTCGCCTATGGCGTGTTGATGTTCGCGCAGGGCATTCCGATGATCCTGCAGGGCGCGGAGTGGCTCGAAGACACCGGCTTCGGCGGCGGCAGCGCCGCCGGCGACGACCGCATTGATTGGTCCAAGCGCGTCACGTACTCGGATATCTACCTCTACTTCCGCGACATCATCGCCACCCGCAAGGACAACCCGGCCGCCAAGGCCAACGCCGGCATCAACGTGTTCCACGTCAACGACACCGGCAACGTCATCGCTTTCCATCGCTTTGCGACCGACAACGACCTCGTGATCGTCGCGAACTTTTCCAACACCGACTTCAACACCTACAACCTCGGCCTCCCGCAGGCCGGCGTCTGGTATGAACTCGTCAACAGCGACGCCACCTCCTACGGCGGCGCCAATCTGGGCAACGGCGGCAGCGTCACGACCAGCGGCGGCCCGCTGCACGGCTTCGCCCAGTCCGCCACGATCACCGTGCCGCGCATGGGGCTGCTCGTTTTCCGCTACAACGACCCGCCGGACGATCCCGAGCCCTGCCCGGCCGACATCAGCGGCGACGGCGTGGTGAATCTGTCAGACCTCGCGGGCCTGCTGGCGGCCTTCGGCGCGTGCGACGGCGACCCCGGATACAACGCAGCGGCGGACCTCGACGGTTCGGAGTGCATTGACCTGGCGGACTTGGCCGGTCTGCTCGCGGAGTTCGGCGCCGTCTGCCCTTAAGCCGTCTCCTCAGACTCGTTCGAATGCGACCCAACGCCCCGCGCCCTAACGGCGTGGGGCGTTGCTTTTTCTTGGGCCTTGCTCACCGCCCGTGCGGCTTGTCTTACAGGCCTACTGCACGGCGCCCCTTCGCGCGTCCCTGGCGTAGTTGCGCACCCATGGCGCCAAGCCGCGCCGGTTTGTTGCGCGGTCAATGATCGCCTCTACTGTCTTCGGTGCGTAATCATGAATATGACCGAGGCCATGCAGTGCCCCAACGTGGCACGACGCGGAATTGCAGCGGCGCAGAATCCCTTCAAGGGACTCAAACGCCGGAACGCGCAGGTACTCACGTTCGCGGGACCCGAATATGTGCGAGACCAGGAGCATGCCCCAGAGCATGTAGACGGCCATATCAACGCCGTGCGTATGAATGTACTCACCCCACGGATCGGCGCCCCGATCTCCGCATACCTTGTCGAAGAGCTCTACGAAAAGCGTCTCAATCGATCGAACCAGACGCGCTTGGGCGTCCGGTGGGACATCGCCGTCAGCCAGGATGGTCTCGATGTGCTCCGACCCGAACATGAAGAGGAACCACACCGCTTCACCAATCTGTGAATCGTCAAACTGCGTTGCGATGAAAGACGGCGACTCACATAATCGGGTCAGGTAGGTCGCGCGCAGCGGGATGTCCAGTCGCTCCAGGAATTGCCTAAGCCGCCACGAACCCGGCCCCCGTTCGTCGCACCAGTCCCGGTATCCGAGCGAGAACGAGTACTCCAACCACTCATCGAAACTCGGCGGCTTGGCCATCACGCGACCCCTCGGCCCAGATTACGCCACGAACTCAAAATCCACGATGAGCGGCAGATGATCGCTCGCCAACCGCGCCACTTTCAATCGACTGCGCGCAATGTGCGTCATCGCCAGCGGCCCGCGGAAGAACACGCGATCCAGCGCGCCCGCCGGCGCATAACTCGGGAATGTCCGAATCGATCGACCGCTGCCGCCCCGCGCGCAGTGAAAGCCGCCCTCGCTACCCATCAGCGGCGGCAACAGGCCGCGCCAGTCGTTCACATCGCCGGCGATCACCACCGCGTCGTCGTCCTTCAGTCGTCGCATGTCGTCCGAGGCCAGCAGCATGCGCGCCTGCCGGTTGCGCTCGCGGGCCGACAGGCCGAGATGCACGTTGAAAACATCCACATCGCGTGTGACGCCGCCGTCGCGCACATGAATGCGCGTGTGCTGCGCCCCGCGCCGCTTTCTCCACGAGATCGTCAGGTCGATCTGCCGCTGCCGCCCGATCGGAAACCGCGTCAGTGTCGCGTTGCCATAACGCCCGTGCTTCAGATGCACGTTCATGCTGACAGCGCGATGCGGATGTTCCAGCAGGTTCGCCAGGTGCGACGCCAGATCCAGCCGAGCCGAGCGCGGCGCGTACCGGTCCACTTCCTGCAACAGCACGATGTCCGGGTCATAGTGGCGAATGACGCGCGCGATCCGCTCCGGATCAAACCGCCGATCCACGCCGATCGCCTTGTGAATGTTATAGGTAAACAGGCGAAAGCCCGGGCGCGACGCCTGCCCTTCCGAACCCGCAGGCGACGCCCCCCGCCCGTCGCGCTCCATCGCGTCCCCTACAGTCCGCCGGTCTCGTCGATCACGTTCACGCCCGCCGGCGGCGTATACACGAACCGCTTCGGGTCGATGTCCGTGTCGGTCTTTACACCAGTCGTGGTGAGCAGGCTCAGTCGCTCGCCCTCATCGTTGAATGATTCCATCCGCGCCAGCACGCCGGTTTCCTCGAAAAAGACGTATACGCTCCGCGCTACACGCCCCTTCCGCTTCGGCCGCGCCTCAAAGCTGACCACCGCCCGACCTTCCACTTCTTCGACCACGTCCTCGTCCTTCTCCGGATCGAGCCGCTTGACGTCGTTCTCGCCCAGCATGCGATCGAGCATGGCCCGGCCGCCGAAAGCCGGCAGATCCTCAACCTTCTTCATCCGCTTGGCGATCACCAGCGAGCGGATCGTCGTCTGCACAGTCGTGTACTCGCCGTCGAAAATCGTCAGCATCGACTTCGTCGTCGGCGGCAGCGCCCCGCTGGCGATGTTCGTCGTCTCCGTCCGTTCAAACCGCATCATCCGCTTGCCGTCCGCGCGCACATATTCGTATTTCCCGGCGCTGGTCGTCGTGGAGACGCCCGCCGGACCGCGGCTGATCTGCTCTTCGCGGACATTGGCGGAAATCGACTTGAGTTTGCGAAAATTGCGGTCGAGCGCTTTGGCGACCGCGGTCGGGCTGTCATCCCCGAGCGCCGGCGCCGCCATCAGCATCACGACCATCAGTCCAAAGCACGCGCGCATGCCTATCTCCTTCGGTCAAACCCGACGCGGCGACCGCTCGCTCAGCGAATCGGCGCCCCGCCTTCGCCAGTATGGACGACCTTGCGGCGGCGTTTCGTCACAAATTCCGGCGCTTCTTTCACGCAAGTCCCCAGAATCCCCAGCGAACGCCAGAACGCCTTCAGGCCAACCCGCTCAATGTGGCCCGGCTCCGTCCCCACATCCGGGTAGCCGATGTCGTTCGGCGTGACGTTCTCCCAGTTGCTGAAGAGCCGACCCCACTCGCTCTGCAGCACATCGCGCATGTGGCGTTTGGCCCGTGTCGGGTACCAGAAACTGTCGTGGTAAATCACGCTGGCGATGTACGACCACGGCGCCAGCCACGTCTTGAGCGACCATTCGATCGGCCGCTTGAGGTTGCCCCAGTAAATCTTGTGCTGCATTTTCGACGCGAAGGTCATCTTCTTGAACGGCCCGTCGAAATGCCAGTTTTCGTTGGCGGCCTCGACATCGCCGACAATCTCGATCTCGCGCGGATCGCCGCAGCCCAGGCCCAGGTCGTGCGCGAGCTTGATGAACTTGATGCTCATCGGATCGATGCCCATCAGCTTCGCCGCGACCGCGTCGATCGCGACCTGATCGTCACTGGCGAGCAACACGTTCTTCACATGCGGAATCATGCAGCGCGGGCCGGGACCATCCCCGGCGAACGTCCCGTCCATCACCGCGAACACGCCGCGGTGAATCTTCTTCTGAATCATCAGCAGATCGACGAGCGTTTCGTGAATCACCGGATGCGTCCAATGCCGGTGCTCGTTGAGCAAGCCGCCAAAGGCGTTCTTCATCGCGCCGGTCGTCGTCGTGAAGATGTGCGTCTTGACCGTCGGCAGGTGAATGATGTTCTCGCCCAGAAACCGCTTCGGAATCTTGAACCCGTTCGGGTACACCTCGTTCAGACACAGGAATTTCTTCGTCAGGTCGCCCACCGCCTCGCGGACATCGACCCATTCCTGGTCCGGCTCATACAGGTGAATGTTCCGCAGGCCATGGGCTTCGATCACATTGACCTGTTTGTTCTCGCGCTCGCCGAGATACGCGTCGATCACGACCGTGCGGTTGTGGCAGCCGTGAATCAGATTCGGGTCGTACCCATCCGCTTTCATGGCGCGAATCACGCCGTCGAGCTGCCACGGCGTGGTCGAGCTGCCCGGAAAAAAGAAGTGCCACGAGATATTGATCTTGAGCGCCGTATCGACACTGCGATCGACCACGCGCTGATAATCCGCCAGATTCAGCAGCTCGTGATAGTCCTTCAGGACCGTGCCCGGCCGGGTCCGCAGGATCGCGACTTTCGATTTTGACAACGGTCAGACTCCGGAATCGCGGCGGTTTCCGTCTGACGGCGGGTACGACACGCCCCGCGCGACAATGCTCGGATTCTATCGCGACCCGGGCCGGCCGCAAAAGTCGTTTACAGGTCCGCGATCCGCCAAAGACCGAGACTCTTGTCGCGTTGCGTCCCGTCGGCCTCTTCACACTCTTCATCGATCAGTCGGATCGGCTCCGGAAAGTGGAATGGCGCCTGCTGGAGGTTCAGTTGGCGCCACATGCCGGTCACGATGTTCTTGTTGGATGCGCGGTTCGGATAGGTCGTCGTGAGCAGGTATTTCGATCCACTCTTCTTGATGTTATCGATGGCCGCGAGACCATCCTTGAACGAGAGATGTACCAGGCAATCCCGGCAGAAAACAAGGTCGGTTCTCGGAAGCGCGTCGGAGGCGAGGTCGAGCCGCATGAACTCCCGGCCGGGCGCGCCATGCTTCGCTTGCGTTTCGTCAACCATCTCCTGGACGATATCGGCCCCGATGTACCGTTCCACCGGCAGGTCGAGTTTGCTCATCCAGTGCATGTCCCCGCACGGAACATCAAGCATCGACTTGATCTCATACTCGGCCAACAGCGCGGGCAATTGTCTGCGAATCGCCGCGGTCGCCTGAAGGTTGGAGCCCGTGCCGCTGCGCGACTCCGCGTCCCGCCACCAATTGGACTGATAGATCGCCGTAAACGTCTGCGCCCGAGAGCGCATCATCAGCCGCAGGACGACCAGCGCCTTCCACATTTTGTAAAAGGGTCGATAGAGAAAATTCACGTTCGCTCCAGATCGCTCACCCGCGCGCGGCGCGCACCGGCGGGGGGACAGCCCACTTTCCCGCGGACGGGCGCCCCGACCAACCGGCGCCTCGACCAATCGCACTCGGCGACAGAAACCGAGGTTCCCATCATAATGCGCCGGACGCGATTTTGGCTTCCTCTGGAGAGTTGGTTGATCCTACGGCCCGGCCCGATACCGCTAACGCCAATCCTCGTCCCCAAGCTCTGGGGCGGCGACACACTCGCGCGCATGCTCGGACCCTCCCGCCCGACGCCGCCAGAGCCGATCGGCGAGTCCTGGCAGCTCGCCAGCCTGCCGGGCGCGGATTCGCGCGTCTCAGCCGGGCCATTCGTCGGGCGAGCGCTCGGTGACCTGTTCGCGGCGCAACCGGACGCGCTGCTCGGCGACGCCCGCCCGGCGCACGGGCGCTTTCCGCTGCTCGTCAAACTACTTGACGCCGCGCAGCGCCTCAGCGTGCAGACCCACCCGCGCCCGCGCGACGATCGCCCGCCCGATGGCGAAGTCAAAGATGAAGCGTGGGTCATCCTGCGCGCCGAGCCGGGCGCGCAGGTCTTCATCGGATTGCGCGAGAATGTCACGCGCGAACATCTCACGGCGGCGCTCGGATCGCGAGCGGTACTCGATCTGCTGGTCGCGCATGACGCGCGCGTCGGCGATTGCTACTACCTGCCCAGCGGCGTGCCCCACTCCCTCAGCGCCGGCGTCGTCGTCTACGAAGCCCAAACGCCGTCAGAGGTCACCTACCGCCTGTACGACTGGGACCGCGTCGGGCCCGACGGAAAACCGCGGCCACTGCACCTGGAGCAGGCGCTCGCCAATACGCGCTTTGATCTCGACCCCCATACGATTCGGCCCGCGGCGCGCGTCGTCGATCCATCCGAAACGGTACTCTGCGAGTGCCCGCCATTCACGCTGTCGCGTCTTTCGCTGGCTCCTGGCGCGCACACGCGCCGTTTGCCGTTGAACAAGCCCCACGTCTGGACCGCAATCGCCGGGGCCGCCCGCATCGATTCGCCCGATTTCCACCCCGCTCACGAGTTTCGCGCCGGCGATACAATCCTGTTGCCGGCTGCGCTGGACGCCGTCGCGCTGCGCATCGACGAGCCGCTGACGATCTTGCAGGCGGCGCCGACCTGACGGAGTCTTGCCGATGTCGAATCAATATGCGGTCATCATGGCGGGCGGTTCGGGCACGCGCCTCTGGCCGCTGAGTCGCCGTCTTCGCCCCAAGCAGCTCCTCAAACTCGTGGGCGGGCGCTCGCTGTTGCGCCATGCGCTCGACCGCGCCGCCGCGCTGTTTCCGATCGAAGACACCTTCGTGGTCGCCGGACAGGAACACCGTGACCTGATCCTCGCCGAGGCGCCGGAACTGCCCGCCGCGAATTTCATCGGCGAACCGATCGGCCGGAATACCGCCAACGCCATCGGCCTGGCCGCCGCTGTGCTCCATCACCGCGACCCTGACGGCGTGATGGCGGTGTTCTCGGCCGACCACATCATCGAGCCGATCGCCGTTTTTTCGAAAGCCATCCAGGCCGGCCTCAAGGCCGCCCGACGCGACGACGCCCCGCTGGTAACGCTTGGTGTGCCACCCAAAACGCCGCACACCGGCTACGGCTACATCCGTCAGGGTGATCCGCTCAGCGGCGGCGCCTATCGCGTGCGAGCCTTCGTCGAAAAGCCCAACCTCGAAACGGCGGAGCGATATGTCGCCAAGGGCGAGTATCTCTGGAACGCCGGAATTTTCTGCTGGCGCGTCGCGACGATCCTGGCCGAGTTGCGGCGCCAACTTCCGGATAACGCCGCCGCGCTGGAACAACTCGCGCAATCCTGGAACGACGCGACCGCGCAGGACCGGATTCGCGCCCAGTTCACGGCCCTGAAGAGCGTTTCGATCGATTACGGCGTGATGGAAAACGCGAAGAACGTGCTGGTCGTGCCGATGGAATGTCAGTGGCGCGATATCGGCTCGTGGAGCGCCGTCGCCGAGGCGTGGGAGGCCGATGCGCAGGGCGCCAAAGATTCGGGCGCGACCGTCGTCGAGCTCGAGAGTCGCGACAATCTGGTGGTGTCCGACAGCGGTCGGCTGGTCGTGCTGATCGGCGTCCGTGACCTCGTCGTCGTCGAAACCGCGGACGCCACCCTGATATGCCGCCGCGACATGGAACAGCGCGTCCGCGACGGTCTCAAGCTGGCGCAGGAACGCGTCGGAGATCAGTACGACTAGCGCACGGCTTGTTTGATCAAGAAGAAGTCACATTACGCGAATGGCGGATTCCAACTTACCCTCAGGCGAAGGCGCCGCGCGCGGCGCGACGATCACGCTCGCGATCCTCGTCGCGATACTGCTGTCGGGCGCGCTGGGCTATGCGCTGTTCGCGCCGTCGATTATTGAAGCCGCCTACAACGGCGAGTCGCACAGCTTCCTGAACGACACAATCGCGAAGCTCCGCGCCGCGCAGCCCGACATCCGGGATTTGCGCTTCTTCCAGACGCGCGGGCGGATCCTGGCGACGCGGGCCGGCACGGTCGTGTGCCTCGCATTCGGGCTCGTGCTGGCGTGGCGCAATCGGGCCGGGATAACCGCCAAACTACGCAGCTTCTTCTCCGAACCCGCCGATCCGTTGAATCTCGCCATCACGCGGATCGCCGTCTTCCTCACGCTGTTCGTGTTCACCTGGGAGCTCGACGCCGTCACCTTCGCGCGACTTCCGGAGATACTGGAAGTCGCGCCAAGCGGGCTTGGGCCACTGATCGCCGCGCTGCCCCGCGATCCGGATGTCGTCGGCTGGCTCGTCCTGGCGCTCCGCGCCGCGTGTTTGCTCGCCGTCGTCGGCCTGTTCACCCGCCCGGCGGCGGTGCTGACCGCGTTGCTGAGCCTGTACGTGCTCGGGCTCCCGCAGATCTTCGGAAAAGTCAATCACTATCACCATCTGGTCTGGTTCGCGGCGTTGCTCGCGGCCAGCCGCTGCGCCGATGCGCTTTCCTTCGACGCGATATTCGCGGCGCGGCGCCGGGCCGATCGCGGCGACATCCGCCCGCCGCCCGCCGGCATCGCCTACGGTCGACCATTGCGGATGTTGTGGCTCTTGTTCGGATTGATCTACTTTTTCGCCGGCTTCCACAAGCTGTGGGCCGGCGGCGTCGACTGGATATTCAGCGACAACCTCAAACACTACATGTACATGGTGTGGCGCCAGTTCACCGACGACTGGCGCCCCGCGGCCCGGCTCGATCGGTTTCCCCTGGCGCTGCGGATCGGCGCCATCGCGACGATCGTCTTCGAGCTGACGTTTGTATTCGCCATCCTGTTTCGGTTCACGCGCATCCTCGCGTTCTTCGCCGGGCTGGCGTTTCACAATATGACTTATCTCATCCTGCGGATTCGCTTCACCACGCTGCAGACCATGTACGTCGCGCTCGTCGATTGGCGGGCTGTGTTCGACTGGATCGGCGCTCGGCTGTTCCCGCGCCCGATGATCGTCCTGTACGACGGCAATTGCCGCATGTGCCGACGGGCCGGGGCGATCATGTGTGCCCTCGATCTGCTCCGCCGGCTCGAATTCGTCAACGGCATGGACCGGGCCGCCGTTGAGCGCGCCGGCGTCGGCCGTTTCGACGCCGCGACGCTGGCAATCGACATGTACGCGGTGGTCGGCGAGCGCGCATGGGCGGGTTACGACGCGTATCGCGCCCTGCTGGCGCGGATGCCGCTGTTCTGGCCGATCTGGCCGCTGCTTTGGTTGTGGCCGATCCCCGCCGTCGGACGCGGCATCTATCGCCGCGTCGCCGACACCCGCGGCTGCTCGATCGTCGCGCCGCCGCCCGCGGGCGAAATCGTCCCGGGCGAAACGGGGAACCGCGGCCGCCCGGCGATGGTTGTCGGCGCCGCCCTGATCGCCGGCGTCGCGATCTGGGGAATCCGGGAAGATGTCCGCGGCTGGCCCTTCGCCTGCTACCCGACCTTCGGATACCTGTTTGAAGCCCCCACCTGGGATGAGATCGCCATTGAGGCCATCGACATCACCGGCGCCAGACGACGCCTGTCGCCCGAGGATTTTCTCGGCGACCTGCGCCCCGCCCGGCGCGTCTGGCTGGTGAAGGCGATCGTGCGGACCACCGACCCCGACCGCCGCGCCCAGCGACTCGAAGCGATGCTGCGCTTCGGCGGCGGCGCCGGGGCCATCGACCCGCCACCGGTGGCGCTGGAGTTCTTCGAGGAGCGGGTGTCGACAGTCCCGGAAGAGCGGGATCAGCCGCCCCTGTCTCGCAAACTGTTACACCGGATCGCCGTCCAATAGCGGTCCCGCCAGGCGCCTGGCCCGGCGAGAACGGCCGAACCGGCCCCGGTTGACTCCGCGCCGTCCCGCCGCGAATATGCGGGATTGCGGGCATCAAATTGAGAAAAAACCCAAACGGAGTCGTGCCGCCATGTTGATGTTCTTGCTGACCGGAGCCCTCATCGCCCTAATGCAGACCCAGCCGACCGACGTTGGTCCGTCGCAGGTGACGCAGCCGGAGCAACCCAAGTTTGAAGGTCCGATGCGCGTCGAACCCGTCGCTGTCATGGAGAGCCGCTTGTGGCTCAAGGACGGCGATCGCAGCGATCGTTCGCGTCTGGCCGTGCAGTGCCGCGTCACCGGCGAGCGTCTGACCAATGTCGTCAAGATGGGACGCCTGATTTTCGAAGAGTTGAAGGACGACACCGGCGCCGTGCTCATCAGCGGCGATGACCTCAATGAAGCCCAGCGCGAACGCATGCGCGACATGCAGATCACGCCACAGATCCTCCAGGCCGGCGGCGTTCTGCTGGCCGCGAACGCCGAACTCCCCGCGCGCGCCGCGACGAAGCTGATCGGCTCCGGCTACGTGCAGGTCGCCTACAGCAGCGCGGTCGAAGAAATCATGATCGACAACCCGCTGCGCTTCGCGGGCGGCACGATCGACCATCCGCGTCTGACCGAACTCGGCGTCAAGATCCGCGTGCCCAAGGCGGGCGACGAGATCGACCTCCCGAAAGGCGACAAGTCGCTCCCGCTCGACATCCTCGAAGGCCAGGAGAAGCTGGAATCCGTGCAGCTCTACGACGCCTGGTTCCGCCTGCTGAAGACCCGTCCGAAGCAGATCAAGGACAAGAACGACAAGCCGGTCGCGGTCTACGACGTGCTGGCCGGCGCCGACATCAGCGAAGACACGCAGCTCGTCCTGCGCCTGTACGCCAACGTCGAAACCGATAAGGTCACCTTCAAGTTTGAGCAGGCCCTGCCCTGACGAAGGCGCCCGATCCATCGGATGCGATCATCGACGCCCGGCGGGAATCTCCGTCGGGCGTTTCCGTATCTCCATTGCCGATCGGCGGATTCTCGATTCGGCGCAACGCCCTGTATGCGACGCTCGGCAACGGACTGTTCAATCTCTGCCGTTTCGTCGCCATCGCGATCGCTGCCCGTTACGCCGGTGCGGAAACGCTTGGCTATTTCTGGCTCGGACTGGCGATTTCTGCGCCGATCGTGTTGTTCTTTGCGCTGGAATCGCGCGCCGTTTTCGTTTCCGACGCCCGCGAGCAGTTCAGCTTCGCGACCTACCGCGCGCTGCGCACCGCCGGGCTCACCGCCGCGACATTGTGCATCGCCCCATTCGTGGTGTGGCACGCGCTGAGCAAAGGTGACTGGTGGGTCGCGCTGATTATCGCCGGCGCCTGCGCGGACAAAATCGCGCTGCATCTGGCCGACATCGACTGGGGCGTCTACCAGAAGCGCGAACGCCTCGACCTGATGGCCTGGTCCAACGCGATTCGCGGAGGCGCGATGCTCGCCGCCTTCGCCGCCCTGATCCCACTCGGGCTGTGGCTGGGCGACGGCCCGGGTCTGCCGCGCGCCACAACCGCCGCGATCTGGTTGTATGTGGCGGCCTGGGTGCTGATCTGGCGCCTGTATGACCGTCCCCGCGCCGAAATCGGCGCCCAAACCACCACCGCGACGGATTGGTCGCAGGTGTGGCGCCTGGCGCGACAGGCGTTTCCGCTCGGTCTCGTGGCGCTGATCGTGACCCTCTGCGACAGCGCCCCGCGCTGGATCATCGACGCCCAGGATGATCCCGCCACGCCGGCCCATGAAGGCGCGACCGCGCTGGGCTACTTCGGCGCTTTGGAAATGATCACGCGCGTCGGCACGCTCGTCATTATTCAGGTCGGCACGGCCGCGGGCCATCGTCTCGCCACGCTCTACCAGTCCGATCTGCCGGCGTTCATTCGACTCGCCCGACGATTGGCGGGCCTGGCGATCGGCCTTGGCGCCGCCATGTTTCTGACGTTTCTGCTCGTCGGGGAGTGGTTCCTGGGTCTGGTCTACGGTCCAGACTACGCCGCGTACTTCGACCAGTTTGTGGTTCTGGTCGGCGGGCACTCGATGGTGCTGCTGGCCAGCATTCTGGGCTTCATGACGACATTCATGCGGCTGTTCTGGCTGCAAGTGCCCGTGCAACTCGCCGTTCTGGCGGTGACTGTCGCCACGGCGTGGATCCTCGTGCCGGCCGACCCCGTCGGAGGCGGCGCCTGGTCGGTGGTCGCCCGCAGCGGGGCGCAAACGGTGCTCTATCTGGGATGCGTGATTGTGGGCGTCTCGATGCGACGGCGGTTAGAGGTCCTTGGCAAGAACGACTCCGACACGACCATAAACAGGCCCTTCTAACGCGTGTAACTCGTGCTCGATGTCGACTTGCTGACCGAGCTTGCTTGTCCACCATCCGTTCGCAACCTGACGGGCCGCATGCGTTGGCGATCCTCGCGCATCAACGTAGATGGCAACCTTCAGTTTTTCAGCTTCGAAGCTGGAGTCAGATAACTCCGCGTATCCAATCTCCCGGAATACGGCCTCAAAGGCGCCAAGCGACTCCGCCCGAGTAGCGTCAACGGGCCAGTAGTACTGGCCCAGCGGGTCCGGCCACCACCAACGAGCCGCGTCCTCGGCTGCCCAGCCAATGCAGTTGTAGCGCGTATCTGGTGGGCTGGTTAGCCGGCAGTTGTGTTCGCGCAGCTTCGGAAAAGACTCTCTGACCGTACGTAAGAACTCAGGCAGGCTCACGCGTCAATAGCCCCTTCTGCCTTCCCCATTCAAGCCAAGCTTCCGTCATCTTCGCAACAACGCCACGATCCGTCGGCGGTACCGGATCCTCGGCTGAAATCGCCTTAAGGGCCCAAAACCACGGCGCAGACGTTCGTTGAAGATCAGCGAGAATCCAACTAAGCGCATTGTCGCCCATTCCGATTATCGCTTGGTAAGCCGGGTGCATGGCTATCTGAGTGGACGAGGAGAGCCACTGTGTGTCTTCACGCCAGTGACGGCTCAGCCGCAGAAACCGCTCATGATTCTCTTGCGACTGGCGCGACGCCGGCAGACTATAATAAGCGCCCAGCCGGCACAGGTCTTCCGCCAAACTTGTCGCTTGAGAGCTCGCTCCAATCGCTGACACGGCAAGAATGCCGCTGGCCGCCACTTGGGTCGTGTTCATTCAAATCTCCTGATTGCTTTGTCGGTCAGGCTCTTGAAGAACAACTGATTCTTGATCGCGCGCAACACTTCGACTCTATCCCAGAGCTCCGTCTCCGTAGTCCCGGGGACGAGTGTGAATGCGTCGATGTCAAACGTGCACTCCGTACTATTCTCATGCAGCGATTGCGTGATAATCGCCATCGCCTCGCTATCTGAGAAGGGCAGAACGAATCGCAGGAAGAAGCCAGCGACCGCCTGCGGCAGCTCCGGGGCCACCTGGAACGTGGTCCTAAACGTCTGATCAAGATCCTCTCCGACGGGAAGCACAATGCTGTTGATAAAGCGAACCGCGAGGCGAGTAACTTTGGCGGGTCCGGTGGCGTCGCGAAACAGGCCCCAAAGCCGTTTCGCTTCCCCAACCAAATCGGCCCAGGACGTGTAGGGGGAAAGTCGAGAAACAGTGCAGCCGTCCATTCTAAACTGGGCGGCCCAGCCACGGTCAGCCGAACGAACCAAGAATCCGAGGGGACCCGCAGCCCCTCGTTCGACTGTCGGAATCCCCTCTGAAGAAAATGCAAACTGCCCAGAAAACTGCTTGATCTCCTCCCTCGCCGGAAACTCACGGGCCAGCGAGTCGGAAAAGGCCCTTAGCTGCTCAAAGTCCTCGGTCCCGGACCGCTCAATTCGAATATCTATCAGGCCCTCCGCAACCGGGGCACGGGGGAGGGACGGCCAGTTAATCATTACCCTGATCCTCGGTGAGCCACTCGACGGCCTCCGTTATTGCCAAGTCATCTTAGACAAAAAAAATCCCGCCGCGACCAGCGCGAACGGGAAAAAACGAGGTCGACGGGACTCGAACCCGCAGCCTCCGCCGTGACAGGGCGGCGCTCTGACCAATTGAGCTACGACCCCAGATAAACTGGGAACTGCGGCGACCGTCGTCAGTCGCAGATTCGGAATTCTACGGTTCCCGCGCCGCAAGTCAACCGGAAATGGCGCCCGGTCGCCGACAGCTCGCGCGACGCCCGAAAATGGCCGGCTCCCCGCCGCCCGGCACGGATTGGCGGCGTAGAATCTGGCTGGAAGAAACCGGATATGATCGGTCGCCTGCGGCTCCGTTTGGAATGCGCCGACCCGAGAGACTGTATGAAAATTGTCACCGCCATCGAAACCCACGCCGGGGCGCCGGAAATCGCCGAGCGACTGGCAAAACAGGTGTTGGCCGAACTGGACGGCCCGCCGGACGCGATGTTGATCTTCGCCAGCGCCCATCTGTGCGAAGAACTCGAGCTTATCGCGCCGCGTCTGCAGGAGTTGACCGGGGCCCGGGCCTTTGCCGGCGTCACGGGCGAAACGACGATTTGCGGCGATGTCGAATATGAAGGCGCCCCCGCCCTCGCGGTTTGGGCGGCGCGCATGCCCAACACGCGCATCAGCGCCTTTCACCTTTCCCGCGCCGATCTCGGCCGCTTTGAACGCGTCGAGGAACTGAATGATTTTCTGGGCGTGCCCGCCGATGACGCTCCCTATTTCGTCCTGTTCGCGGACCCGTTCTCTACCCAGCCGGGCGAACTGCTCGACTGGCTCGGACAGGCGTACCCGGAGCGGCCCGTAATCGGCGGCGTCGCGTCCGCGGGCGCGCAACCGCGTGAAAATCGCTTCGTGTTCGGCGGCCAGGTCCTGCATGAGGGGGCCTGCGGGCTGGTGTTCAGCGGCGATGTGCGGATGCGGACAATCGTCTCGCAGGGGTGTCGGCCGATCGGCGAATCGCTTGTCGTCACCAAGGCCGACGGCAATCTGATCCAACAGCTCGCCGGAAAACCGGCCAAGGATGTCGCATTCGACATGCTGCGCCGCGCCGACGCCAGTGACCAGGAAGCGGTCCGGCGCGGGTTGTTTGTCGGCCGCGTCATCGATGAGCACCAGCGGGTTTTCAACCGCGGCGACTTCCTGATCCGCAACGCGATCGGCTTTGATCAGGACAGCGGCGCGATGGCCGTGGACGACATGTTCCGTCCCGGACAGACAATTCAGTTTCATGTGCGCGACGCCGCTACCGCCGGACGTGATCTTGAGGATATGCTGCTGGCGAGCGATACGTCGGCGGCGCGCGGCGCGCTGCTGTTTACCTGTAACGGGCGCGGCACGCGGTTGTTCAACTCGCGCAGTCACGACGCGCGGGCCGTAGCCGATCGCTGTGGCGGACTGCCGACCGCGGGCTTCTGTTGCGCCGGTGAGTTCGGGCCGGTGGGAACTCGGAACTACATTCATGGTTACACCGCCAGCATCGGATTCTTTGAACCCGAATCAAGCTGACCGCGTGCCGTATCGACTGCGCCGCGTGCGAAAGTCGGCCGACTTTCAGCGCGCGATCAAGCGTGGCGTGCGCTTCTCCGACGGGCGGATCACGTTGTGGAGATTTCCACACGAGGACGGCCCCACCCGGCTGGGCCTGATCGTCAGCCGAAAGCACGGCGCCGCGCCGGTGCGAAATCGACTCAAGCGCGTGCTGCGCGAGGCCTTCCGACGGTGTCTGGCTGATCTGCCGACCGGCGTGGATCTGATCGTAGCACCGCGCGTCGGCGTTACGCTCACACTCGCGAGCGCGACGATCTCCCTGGCCGCGCTCGCGAATCGACGGCACGCCAGCGCCCCGCGCCCCATGCCGGATGGCGCCCCCTGATCGCATGCCCGATGAACGCCCGATCCTGATCCTGTCCGCATCCACCGGCGCCGGCCACACGACGGCGGCCCGCGCCCTGCGTGAAGCGTTCACCTCGCTCCGGCCGGCGCTGTCGGTCGAATCCCATGACGCGCTGGCCCTCACGAATCCCGCTTTTCGCTGGGCCTACGGTGGCGGCTACATGACCGCCGTTCGTATCCTGCCGGGCCTGATCGGCTGGCTGACAAATCTGACCGATGATCCGGCGCGCGGCGGTCGTCCGCGCTCATCCACGCCGCGCCTGTTCGTCCGCCGCCTCGAACGCTGGCTGATCCGCCGCCGACCGCGTCTCGTGATCCATACGCACTTCTTGTCCGCGAACATTGTGGGTCGTCTATGCGCGCGCGAACGCCTCGACTGCAAGAACGTGATCGTCGTCACGGACTTTGAAGCGCATCGGATGTGGGCCCAGCCCGCGGACATGTATTGCGTCGGCGGCGAGCGGGCCCGCGACGATCTGATCGCCTGTGGCGTTGACGCCAATCATGTGCGCGTCACGGGTATTCCGCTGCGACCGCAATTCGCGGCGCTGCCATCCAGCGCGGACGCCCGTAAAGCCCTCGCGATTGAACCGGATCAGCACCTCGTCCTGTTGTTTTGTAACGCCTGTAACCCGGACGCCATCACGACCGCATTTGACCAACTCGTCACACGAACCGACACGACCGTGGTTGCCATTGCCGGACGGAACACACGGCTGCAATCGCGCCTGCAAAGCCGCGTCGCACAAGCCCGCCACCGCGTCCTCGGATTCACCGAAAACGTCGGCGTCTGGATGCGGGCGGCTGACGTGATCATCTCCAAGCCCGGCGGTCTGACGAGTTCCGAGACGCTGGCGGCCCACACGCCGCTCGTGATCTTCAGCCCGATCCCCGGACCGGAACTTCGAAACAGCGATTACCTGTTGGAGCAAGGCGCCGCGATCAAGGTCAATCGCCTGCAGACGCTCGGCGCCCGCGTCGGCGAATTGCTGGCAGACCGCGACCGCCGGGCCCGCATGGCCGCGGCGGCCGCCCGCATCGCATACCCCGAGGCGGCCACAACCATCGTGCAAGCCGCGATGGACCTCATCGAAAGCGCTCCGGAGACCCGCGCCGCTCCTCCCTGCCAGCCACCTCCGGCCAGCCCTCCGCCTGCCCGCTATACTGATCGCTAGGGCACACGATCCAATCAACTCAGGCGGAGCAGCCGCATGTCCGGACCAAAGACGCTGGTCGCAATGCCGGTTTTCAACGAAGCGCCGACGCTGGAGCGCGTCATGCGTTGCGTCCGGCAGCACTCAGACGACCTGCTCGTCGTGAACGACGGCTCCACTGACGGCACCGAGGCCATTCTTTGCAAAACCAGCGGCGTCGAGGTCATCCACCACCCCGAGAATCGTGGCTACGGCCAGAGCCTGATCGACGCGTTCAAGTTCGCCAGTTGTCGCGGCTATGACTGGGTCATCACGATCGACTGCGACGAACAGCACGAACCCGCCCGCATTCCTGAATTTCTCGCCGCCATCCGCGAAGACGACGCCGACGTGGTCAGCGGATCGCGCTATCTGAACGAAAACCTGAACGACGATGATGCGCCGCCCGACCGGCGCCGCATCAATTGCGCGATCACCGAGCTGCTGCGAATCCTGCTGGACCTCCGCGTCACCGACTCGTTCTGCGGATTCAAGGCGCACCGCGTCGCGGCGATGGAGCGATTGTCGCTGACCGAGCCGGGCTACGCGTTTCCGCTGCAGTTCTGGCCGCAATGCGTCCGCGCCGGTCTGCGCATTCGCGAAATCCCCGTGCGACGCATTTACCTCGACCAGAATCGCAGCTTCGGCGCCACGCTGGACGATCCGGCGGCGCGCCTTCAGCACTACCTCGAAGTGCTGCTCGCGGAGTTACGTGTCGAACGAACCGCGCTGGAGCCGACCCTGGCCAAATGCGTCTCATGCCTGAACGACTGATTCGTTACGACCGTCTGAACACTCCTGCCGACAGCGGCGCGACGTTGATCGAACCGGCGCATGTCGACCTGAGCGCCCTCGCGGCGCAGGCGGCTGATGTCCGCGTTTCCGCGCCCATGCTCGATACGACCATCGCGGCGCTGCGTGATGAACTGCGGGCCGTGCTCGGCTTGTCCGGCCCGGTCATCGCCACCGGACACCAGGCCGAATTCTCACACGCCGGCGTTTTCGCGAAACGCATCGCCTGCGGGGCGCTAGCCGCGCGGCTGGGTTGCGCTGGCGTGTACGTCATGGTGGATAGCGACACGCCGAAGAGTCTGCGCGTCGCGCTGCCGCCGGAACCTGGCCAGTCCGAACAGCGGTTCGTCGCCATCCCCGGCCTGGACGCAAACCGCGCGATGGCGTTTCAGCCGCCGGTCTCAGCGAAAGACTGGCGCGCATTCTTCGAGAATCTCGCGACGGCACACAACTACCGCCAGCCGGCGCCAGCCGACAACACGCTGTTGACGCGGTATTCGGACGTCTGGCTTGCGCAAGGCGACCCGATTCAAGCCTGTGACGGGTTCGAAGCCGCGGACGCCGCCATTGAAGACGCCATGGGCATGCGACCGCTCAAGGTCATCCGCGTTTCCGCCTTGTCAGGCGCCCGCGCATTCCGCGCATTTGTCGCCAGCTGGCTGCTATCGGCGGAGAAGCTCGCGGAGATATACAACGACGCGCAGCGCGATTACCGTCGGCGACATCGCGTTCGAACGGCGCAGCGACCTGTGCCGCCGCTGCAGCGCGTCGATGACCGCATCGAAACCCCCTTCTGGATCAAACGCGCCGGGGCCGCGCGCCGCCGACTGTTGATTGCCCAAGCCGGCGCCGACATTGTGCTGTTCGCCGACGCCGAGCGGATCGGCGTCGTCGCGATCGACACGCTGCGCAGGGCGGATCGACATGACCAACCCTGGCCGATCGAGAACGACGGCTGGCTGCTGCGCCCGCGCGCGCTCAGCCTGTCGGCATTCATGCGCCTTTTCCTGTCCGACTTGTTCATTCACGGCATTGGCGGCGCGAAGTACGACGAGGTGACGGAGCAGTTCACGGAGCGCGGCTTCGGCGTCGCGCTGCCGCCGCTGGCGTGCGTAACCGCCACGTTGCGCCTGGCGGCCCCACCGGCACGCATCATCGAGTTGCGCGCTGCGCGCCGCGCGGTCCGCGACGCGCGCTACAACCCGCAGCGCTACATTGAAAACCCCGACCCGGGCCGACTCGCTTCGGAAGACGCCGAAACCGCCCGCCTGCTGGACGAGCGGGCCGCCGCCATCGAAGCCCACCGCGCGGCGCTGGCGGCCAATGCGCCCGACCGCGCCCAACGGCGCGCCGCGTTCGATCGCATTCACGCCGCGAACGCTGCCTTGCTGGCCGCCCATCCGGGGCTGATCGACAGTCTTCAGGCGCGCGCCGATGCGATCCAGGCGCAACAGCGCCAGGCTGCGGCATTGGCGGATCGGGAGGTCTTCTTCGCGCTGCATCGCGCGCCCGCGCTCCAGGCGCTGGCCGATGACCTCCGCCGGCAATGCGCATCGCCCCACGCGCACACGCACGCCTCCCAATAGACGCGACAATCCGCTTAGCCGCGCCGGCGGCGCCGTAGCGCACTATGGCGCCGGCGCCCACCAATACGCCCGCAGGCGCGGTCGCCGGCGGCCCCCGTCTGGCCCCACCACTTCCTGCAGCAGCGTCAATCGACCACCGGCGAATGACCAACCCGGCTCCGTGGCCGCGCCGACCTCCGCCGACAGGCTAAGCGCCGGCGTGCGCTCCAGCTCATCAAAAAACGCCGGATTGCGATCTCCGCGCGTCATCTCATCCACGTCCAGCAGCACAACACACGAGGTACCAAGCTCACGCAGACTGCGCCCCAGATGGCGCGTTTGCCAATCCCACCACGCCCATTCGGCGTACCCGCGATCCGCGTAAACCGCGACCCGTCGCAGCCGCGAAGTCGCGACGACCTTCGCGTCGGCAGGCGCATGCGCCGCCAGCCATCGCCCCATCGCCGGCACGTGATCATCACCCGCCTGTACCGGGCGCAGCAGCCACGGCGCGAACGCAAGCAGGCACACCCCCAGCGAAACCGCAATCATGCCGTTGCGCCAACCCGCGCCGCGCCGCCGCGCGACTCTGGCGGCGATCGCGTCGAGCAGCGCGCTCGCCGGCGGCAGGCACAACACTGCCAGCAGCAACGCGTGGCGGCGATCCACATAGCCGTGCCGGATGTCGAGCAGATTGAGCAGCGCCATATGCGCCGCAAACGCGGTGTAGAGCACCCACCGCGCCGGAAAACGTGGCGGGCAGAGCTTCAACGCGGCGATCGCGAGCACCGGGATAATCACGCGCCCGGCGCGAAACCACTGTCGCAGCACCTCGATCGGCGGCGCCAGTTCCGCGGCGTAAGCGGCGCCGGACTCTCCCCAGCCGCCGCCAAAGCCGAGCGTCAGCCGCAGCATTTCGAAGAGATCTTTCTTCGCGACCAGCTTTCCGGTGAGCAGCTGATATGGCCCCGCAGCCAGCACAAACCCGCCGACCAGCGCCAGAATCGCGACGAACCGCGCTCGCGGCGCGGCGCGACTGAGAAACAGAATCAGACCGACGCCAATCGTGGCAACTGCGGCGCCCTCGGGCCGCGCCAGGAACGCCAACCCCGACAGGAGTCCCGTCAGAAACGCCCATTGCGGCGCAGTCCCGCGCTCGATCGCGACAATCAGCGCCAGCAGCGCGAACAGGTACAGCGCCAGGTGCGTCATGTCGGACAGCACATTTGCGCACAACTGGGCGGCGTCGGGCAGAATCGCCATCAGCAGCGCCGCGATGATCGCCGCTCGCGCGTCGTACAACCGCCGCGTGAGCGCGAACACGCCCACGATCGCCAGCAGACCACAAGTCGTCGCGACGAACCGCCCGGCGAGGATCCAGGCGTCAGGGCCGCTCGCCACCCACCGCGCCGGCGTGATCGCCACCGCGACCAGCACGGAATACAGCGGCGCCTGACGATGCGAGTAGTCGCGCAGCGCGGGGACCGGATCGACGCGCAAGTCGCGCGCGTAGTGAATAAACAAACCGCCATCCGGCGCGATCGTGACCGCGGTCCAGCACAGATACACGCGAATCAGCAGCGCGACGGCCAAGGCGCCGAACAGCCCCCACGCCGGCGCGCAACAGCCCTGCGGAGGTGGCGACTCCTGTATCTGTGTCGGCGGCGATCGGCTCAAGCAGTATTCCGCTTAGATTGTTGAGATTCGGCGATAGGCCGCCAGCGTCGCTTCGGCGGCGCGGGCCCAGTTGTACTCGCGCGCGACGCGCTCCGCGAGCGCCGCCGGCGCCGGCTGGGCCAGGGCCGCCGCGACCGCCGCTCGAATTGTCTCGGGCTGACCCGGCTGACCGTAATGCGCTTCGTCGCCAAAATACTCGCGCGTCGAGCCGCCAGGCGTCAACACCAGGGCGCAACCACACAACGCCGCTTCCAGACTGGCGAGACCCGGCGTTTCATACCAACTCACACACGCGTGAACGGCGGCCGCCCGATACAACGGCGGCAGCCGGGCCGCGTCGACGTGATCAATCCAGCGCACATTGGGCCCCGCCGCTCGCCGACACTCCGCGGCGTACGCCTGGCTGAAGCGGCCGGGGGCGCCCACAAACGTCAAGGGCGTGGACATGGCGCGCATCGCGCGGATCAGCGCCAGTTGATTCTTGCGTGGCTCAATGCGCCCTACGCACAATACGCCCGCTCGCTGGGACACGCCGGCCGCCACGCCGCCAAACACAGCCGGATCGACCGCGTTCGGCACCACCTGGCACGGCGTCTGCACGTCGAAGCATTTCCACACACAATCGCGCTCGGCGCCGCTATTGGGCAGGATCACGCTTGCGCGGCGCAGCAGTTCACGGACACCGGCGCGAAATCGCGTCAGACCGGCGAGCGCCGGGCGCAATCGGCGGGCCTCGATCGCCGCAAGCGCCCCACGCTGCGCCTGCCGGAGGGACTGGTAACCATTCGGTCCCAGCAGGCGCGCCAGCAGGCCCTGCACGCCGACGCGGGCGTGTCGATCGAGTTCGGCGCTGGGCCAGTAAATCGTGCTGACCGCGATCGGCCTGCCGACCCGGCGGGCCAGGCGCGCGGCCGGCAGGTTCTCCCAGAGCCGGTCGAGGTGAAACAGGTGCGCAACGTCATAGGTGTCCGCCGCGCGAAACGCGTCGACATCGGACGTGAGCGTGACCTGCGCGCCGGCGGCGCGAAGCGCCTCGGCGGTCTTGAGAATCTGCGTGGTATCGCCACCGGTATGGCGTGTGAGGTTGGATCGAACCAGCCAGAGTGCGCGCATGCCGGACAGATCGCCTCAGACCGCCGGCCGAAATTCGGGCGTACGCAGAGCGCGATCGACAATGACCTCCACGATGCGCGCCGCGGCACGGCCGTCTCCGAAAATCTCGCGCGGGCGGGCGAGTTCCGCGCGGGCCGCGGGATCCGACAGTAACTGGGCCGCGTTCTCCACAATCCGCTCGCGGTCCGTGCCAACCAGCCGCGCGGCGCCGGCGGCAACGACTTCCGGACGCTCGGTCTTGTCCCGCAGGATCAGCACTGGCGCCCCCAACGCGGGCGCCTCTTCCTGCACGCCGCCGGAATCGGTCAACACTAGCGCCGCGCGCGACAACAAGCGGACCATGTCAGCGTAATCAAGCGGTTCCACCAGGCGAATGCGCGGCTGACCACCGAGCAATTCGTGGACCGGGCCATGCACATTCGGATTGAGGTGGACCGGGTAGACAATCTCGATGTCATCGAACCGCGCGACAAGATCGCGCAGGGCCTGACACACCTGGCGCAGCGGCGCGCCGAAACTTTCGCGGCGATGGGCGGTAACGAGCACGAGACGACGAGGCGCCACATCCAGGGCGGGCGGCAGCGGCGTGTCCCGCAATCGAGACTGCGCCAACCGCAGCGCGTCGACGACGGTGTTGCCGGTGACGAAGACCTGCGCCGCGTCGGCGCCTTCACGCAGCAGGTTGTCGCGGGCGATGGGCGTGGGCGCGAAATGCAGGTCCGCCACGACGCCGGCCACGCGACGATTCACTTCTTCGGGAAACGGGGCGCGGCGATCGCGCGTGCGCAGCCCGGCTTCGACGTGCGCGACTTCCACGCCGGTATAGAACGCCGCCAGCGCCGCGGCCATCACGGTTGTCGTGTCCCCCTGCACGACCAGCGTGTCGGGGCGCTCGGTGCGCAGCAACTCGTCGAAACGCAGCACGACGCGGCCGAGCACTTCCGTCGGCGTCTGCCCCGGGGTCATGAGGTCGAGGTCCACATCCGGCTGAACGCCGAAAACCGCAAGGGCGCCGGTCAGCAGTTCGCGGTGCTGGCCCGTGGAGCACACCTGCGTGTGGCAGTCGTTCCGCGCGCGGAGCGCGTGAATCACGGGCGCGAGTTTGATGGCTTCCGGGCGCGTCCCGAATACCACCATCACCTTGCGCATCAGGCGGAACCCATCGCGGGCGAGCGCGGCGGCGGCGGCGCCGGCCGTTCGTGCGGCGCGCCGGCGGCGCACAACTGACCGGCGAACGCGACATAGTCCCGCGCTCGGCGCTGCCAGGAGTTCTCGTCCGCAAACCGCATCCGCTCAGCGACGTTTGATTCGCGCTGGTCGAGCGCCGCGCGAATCGCCGCCACCATCGCGTCCGCATCGCGTGCGACAGCCAGATGCGCGCCAAACGAGTCGGTATCGGCCACCGGCGTCGAAACCACAGGCTTGCCGAGCGCGAGATACTCGTAAATCTTCACGGGGTTCGCGGCGCTTGAGATGCGATCCTGCGAGAACGGCACCCAGCAAACATCGAAACCGGCCATGTACGATGGAACCACACCATACGGGCGCGGGCCGAGCAGCCTCACATTCGGCAGCGCGGCGGCGGCGGCGGGGTCGCTGCGACCGTCGACCGGGCCGACGAAGACAAAGTCCAGTTCCGGCAGGCGCCGCGCGACGCGTGTGATCAGGGGCCAGTCGATCCACTCGTACAAGGCGCCGACGAAACCGACAATCGGCCGACCGGATGTCGGCAGGTCCAGCGGTCCCGGCGCGCTCGCGGCGATCTCCCGGAAACGCTGCGGATCAACGCCGTTGCGAATCGTCTGCAACGCCAGTTGCGGCCTGCGGGCCCGAATGTCCGCGCCAAGCGTTTCGGCGGTGACGACCGCCCCGGACGCGTGTTCAAGCAGTTCGTCCTCCCAGTCGCGGAAGAGCCGCGCGAGCTCCGGGCGCGGCGTCTGGACCGAGAGGTCATCAATGCAGTCGTAGATGATGGCCCGAAACGGCAACGCCTCCAGCCACGGCGTCCAGACCGGCGAGATCACTACCGCGACGGCGTTGTCAAAGTCAACGCGGCGCTCAAGTTGCTTTCGCAGGCCGGCGGCGCGGCGCACGATCCCGCGCCGCAGCGAAGTCTCGCTCAGGCGGCTCCAGAAGCGCGCCGGCGCGGTCGGCCACGGGCGAATCACCCAGTCCTGTCCCGCCCCGCGGCGCGGCATCAGTTTCTGCGCGGCGGAGCGCCATGACGGCGCCTGCACAAAGGTCGTGGGTTGATTATCCCGGCGCCACGCCTCGGTCAGCATGCGCGTGCGACCGACCAGGGCAAAGTCCCAGGTGACGGCGCTGAGCGAAACCAGGCACAGGTCGTTACCGGCCATGCGATCGTGTCGCCTAAACGGAAACGTGGGCGTCGTAGTTATCGACAAACGCCACGACTTTCGATTTGCCCAGAAACTCGCGGTCGGAAATCTGCCAGGTGTGCGCATCAGCCGCCGGACTGCGCGTCGCCGTAAAGTTGAAGCGATCGCCGGAGTAGATCTTTACGCCGTCGGCGCGGGCCCGCTCCTGAAACGCCGTGTCCACGCCGCGGGCCTCCGGGCCAAAGCGGATATCGCGGGCGATGTCGCGATCGATCAGCAATGTCGCGCCGGCGACGAACTTGGTGTAGCTGTGCTCCTTGCCGGGGAAGCGCAGCGTCAGACAGTTCTGCCCGGCGAGATATGCGAAGTACGAGCGCTTCCCGACGATCTTGGCGTCGCTGTACATAAAGGCCGGCATCAGGTCCGTCAGGTAATGCGGCGCATAGAAATCGTCGTCATCGAATTTCGCGATGATATCCGCGTCGGTCTGCTCGATGCCCTGATTCAAACACGGCCCCAGCGTCTCATGCTCCGGCACCTGAATGACGCGCGCGTCGGGGATTTCCGCGAGGCGGGCGCGGACTTCGTCGATCTTGAAGGCGTCATTATTGAGCACGACCAGCAGCTCGCGGTTGGCGTAGTGCTGTCGCTTGTAGTTGGCGATCACGTTGTCCAGATGCTGCAGTCGGTTCGTGCATGATACGACGCAAACCCGGCGGCTGGCGACGCTGATATCAAAGCCGAGCGTGCGCGCGATCTGCACAAAACGGTGCTCGTAGGTGTGCTCCTCGAAGATCCGGCGCTGCCCGCGGAGCACCATGCGCTCGCGAAACTCCGGGCTGCGCATCAGCATTTCGAGGGTCTCTCGTGACTCGGCCTCGCTGCGGACCAGCGCCACCGCGTCTTCACCCAGCAATTCGCGAATGCCCACTGAATCGGTGCTGATGACAGCCGTCCCACACGCCAGCAATTCAAGCACGCGGCGCGAGAACATCGTCGGCGAGTCCTTCACCGAGTTGACGTTCAAGAACACCTTGTACTTCTTGTAGGCGTCGACCATCTCGAGATAATCCAAGCTCCCCTTTACGCACGGCTGAAACAGATCCGGGAAGCGATAGGCGTCGTTCGCGCTGAAGTCCGCCTGTCGATCGTAAATGTGCAGCCCCCACGCCAGCGCCGGCGTGAGAAGCAGTTCCATGTCGCGGGCCCGCTCCGGATATTTGTTGCGGTAGTACGTGCCGGCGAAGCAGACATCGCCCGGACGCTCGCGCTTCGAGTCGATCGGGTGGTGAATGTCCGGACTCGCGGCGAACGCCAGCGGATAAATGCGCTCGTGACCGAGCCGCTCCCGATAGTGCGGCACGCAGTTGGCGTCCGATGTAAACACATGATCAAACAGGCGCGCCGCGGGCAGGAACCGCTCAAAGTGCGGCGGGTCTTCCTTACACCAGAACGCGGACGGAATGCCGTGCTCGCGGCACCAGGCGGCCACCTTGGGCAGCGGGTTGTCCGCCACGCTGTCGGCCTTCGATACCTGGAACTTCCACTTGCCGCCGTTGCCCGCCCACACCGATTCCACGAACAGGAAATCCGGTTTGGCGGCTTCGAGCTCCTCCCGCCAGTTCTGGGGCGTGATGCGCACCATCTCGCACTGGTCGGAGAAGCACTCATAAGTGAATTCGTCCATGATGACGGCGGCCCGCAGCTTGAAGCGCGGCGCGCGGATCGGACGCTCCACCGCGTGGAACACCAGCGGCGGCTTGTCGGAGTCCTTGTCTTTCACGACGACACCGGCGGCCTTGCCGGCCGGCGCGTGGGCGCCGCTTCCGTTGGTCTTCGGTTCGCGGAGCTGCGCCGGCGTCGGCGTGTGCTCGACATTCGCCTTGCCCGGCAGGGGCGTGGGCACAAAGTCATCCGTGATTTCGCTGCGCGACCGGCGCCGCCGCATCCCCTCCGTCAGCAACCCGACCACCCGCCCCGGGAGGCGAACAAAATCGCCGGGACTGCCGTAGGCGCGCACCAGCGCGTCGCCGAGCTTGTAACGGACTTCCTCGCCCTTGAGCCGCAGGCTTTCGTTGGCGTATTCAAGCTGTTGTTCGCGGCGCGCGACGCGCCCGCGCAGACGGCGCAGTTCCGCCTTCTCGCGCTTGAGCTCGGCGCGCATCGCTTCGCTTTCCTTGCGGACGCGCTGTAGTTCGGATTCGATCCGGCGTTTCTCACCGGAATCCGCCTCGGTCATTCTTGCCAGGCGCTGCTGCAATTGGGCCATGGCCGCTTCGCGCGGCTTGATCGCGGCCTCGACAGCCCGCGCCTCGCGCTCGCGCAGGGCCGCCTCCTCCTCGCGCTGACACATTTCGAGCCACTGCGCCGCCGCGGCGGGACCCGCGGTGGGAAGATCCGTCAGTCGCGCGGCCAGCCATTCGCGCTGCGGCCCGGCCGGCAGCAACGAGAGTCGGCGTCCAAGCGCCTTGATCAGGATCGTCTGGGTTTCGCTCAGCTTCTTTGCGCCGGCGGCGCCCGCCTGGGCCTCCTTCAACTTGGCCGCGAGACCGTCCGCCTTCTTGGCGTCGGCCACCGCCTTGTCGAGCGCCCGCTTCCGCTTGTCGGCCCGGTCAATGTACGCCCACTCGGCGCGCTCAAAGGCCTCTTCGCTCAGACGCAGCAGTCGCTCGGGGCTGAGCAACGCATCGTTCTGCCTGAGGCCCGGACCGCCGGCGCAGCACAGATACTTGTGACGAACCTCGAGCGCGGTCACCGCCATGCGCGGGCGAACGATGTCCAGGAAATTGGTCAGGAAATAGGTCCGGACGTGCTCGGGATGGGGCAATACGCCGAAGGGCGTGGTGATAATCACGCGGCCTTCGGGGCGCAGCAGGCGAACCGCCTCGTCGATCAATTCTTCCGGGCGCGTGGTGTGTTCAATAATCTCGCCCAGCAGCACCGAATCAAACGAATGATCCTCGAACGGAAAGCGGCCGGGCGTCACGACCTGAAACGTGACGTTGCCGCGGGCGGCGGGTGGCAGATCGGCGACTTCCGCCAGCGCCTGGTCAATCGCCTCCTGACGGATGTCGATGCCAACCACCTGGCGGCCTTCGCGCGCGAGAATCAGCGAGGCGATTCCCTGCGAGCAGCCGACGTCGAGCACGCGCTCGCCGACGACCTGCGCGCACATCCAATGGACGCGATCGCGGCAGGCTTCCTGCGATTCGCGCGTGAATATTTTTCCGTGATATAACTCGTTAACGCGATCGGCGCTCATGACTGGACCCTCCCTGCTACTCCTCCGCGCCGTCGCCGCGCGCATATTCGGCGTAGGCTTCCGTGACCTCGCGCGGATCACCCTCCATGCGTACGCTGCCGCGCTCCAGCCACACACAGCGCGTGCAGCGCTGCCGCAACATCGGCATGTTGTGGCTGGCCAGAATGACGGTCTTGTCCTCCGTGCGGAACCGCTCCACGATCGTACCCGCTTTGGCGCGAAATGACGCGTCTCCGACCGTCAATACCTCGTCCAACAGGAGCACATCCGGCTGAATATGAATCGCGATGGAAAATCCCAAGCGTCCCTTCATACCCGCGGAATAGGTGCGAACCTGGGCGTCGAAGAAATCCCCGAGTTCGCTGAATTCGGCGATTTCTCCGATGCGCTCATCGATCTGCCGCTTGGTCAGGCCGAGCAGCGTGCCGTTGAGGTACACGTTTTCGCGACCGCTGAGGTTGGGCCGAAAGCCGACGCCGAAGCTCATCAGGCAACCGACGCGTCCGCGGACTGCGACACGACCGGTGTCCGCGCCGCAAATCCCGGCCAGCGCCTTGAGCAACGTGGTCTTGCCGGCGCCGTTCTTGCCGACGATGCCGACGATCTCGCCCGGGTAGGCGCGCATGTTGACGTCGGTCAGCGACCAGAACTCGCCCTGCCAGCGGGCCGGTTTCTTCCGTCCCGGCAGCAGGCGGACAAATGTCTCGCGCAGCGTGACCTCATTGCGGTGATACCGCACCAGATAGCGCACGCCGAGGTTCTCGGCCAGCACCGATGGCTCGCCGCGCGCCGCCGGGTCGACCGGGCTAGCCGCGGGCGCCGGCGCGACGGTCGCGCTGGCGACCTCGGGGGCCTGGGTTTCGGTTACAGCGTCAGACATACTTGGCAAACTTACCCTCACCCCGCGAGAACACGCAGAAACCGGTCACCAGCATGGCGATCGCGATCGAGGCGGCATACACGGTGTATTCCAGATTCGGCGGCTGGGCGCGCAACACAACGTCACGAACCGATTCGAGCAGGCACGCCATCGGATTCGACATGTAAATCGCTCGAATGTGCGGCTTTTGAAGCGGGCCAAGCGCGTGTTCGCCGCTGACGTAATAGAAGATCGGCGATCCGTAGAACCAGAGCCGCAGGCCGACCGTCATCACGTTTTGCGTGTCCGCGAAGAAAGCCCCCAGATACGCCGCGATAAACCCCAGCCCGAGCGCAAATGCGAACAAAATCGCAATCAGAAACGGCAACCACAGAATGTGAAAGTCCGGCCAGTGCCCGATCACCAGCAGCACCGCCATCATCACGATCAGCCCCCAGGCGAGGTCATAAAGCCGCGCCAGACACACCGAGACGGGGAATACTGATTTGGGGAAGTTGATTTCCTGAATCAGGCCGCGATTGCCGCGCACGCAGGTCACGCACTGGCTGACGGTCGCGTCAAAGAAGCGCCAAATCAGCACGCCGCTGATGATGTACAACATGAAGTCGGCGTTGCGCCCGCGGCCGGACTGGCCGAACAAAACGCCGAAGACGAAAAAGTAGACCAGCATGTACAGCAGTGGGTCGAGCAGATTCCAGAGATGCCCGAGCGCCTTGTCACGATGCCCGGCCTTCAGCTGGCTGGTGACGAGGTAGCGGACGGTATCCCGTCTGCCCAGCAACCGTTGCAGGTGGGCCAGCGGACCGTTGCCGGAAATCACATGTTGCGGCTGAGGAGCGACGCTCACGTAACCCTATCCTGCAAAATGCTTTACGGACTGCGACGCCCTCGCCGACCTACGGCGATTGCGAATCTGACCATCGGAATCGATCGCCGCTTCGATGTCAAGGCGGGGGTGACTCCAGGTTTGCCTCCGGCGGCACTTAACGGTAACAATCCCCGCGTGTCCACAACGATGTCCCCAACACCATGACCTCCGACACCGCCGCCACAAAGCCGGCGCGCCCAGCGCCCGCGTCGGACGGGCCTGCGGATCGACCCGCGGACGCCAAGCCGCTGGGCCGGCTGGCGCGCTGGAAATTCGAGGCCCTCCGGTGGCCCTTGGCGACGATCGCCCGCATCTGCGGCCTCGGCGGGCTCTACCAGGTCGGGCGCGCTTTCGCGATCCTCGAGTACCTGGTCGATTATCGCCGCCGACGTCGCTATCGCGCGGGGTTGAAGCGCGTTTTCCCGGAAGGGCTGCCCGCCGCCCGCGCGCGAGAGATCATCCGTTCGTATTTTATCCGGACCCGCTGCGACAAGCTGTATTATCTCGTTTTCGACAAGCTGCCGCGCGAACGAATCATGGAGCGTGTGCGGTTCCTCGGTCGGGATCTGGTGGAGAGCGGGCTGGCGCCGGGCAAGGGCCTGTTCGTGATGCTGAGCCATCACGGCTCGCACCATGTCGCCGGGTTGTTGATGGCGCTGATGGGCTACAAGTGCGCGGGTGTGCGCGACCGGAACGAGGGCGCGCTGCGACGCTACGCCCAGCGAAAATACGAAGAGACTTTTCCTGAGCTCGCGGCGGTGCGGATCCTGTTCGCGGACAGCTTTCCGCGCGATATTTTTCGGTGTTTTCAGGAAAATCGGGTGCTGGGCGCCGCCCTGGATGTCAACCGTGTGCGGGACGAACGCCTGCGCACTTGTGGGGTCGACCTGCTGGGCGAGCGGCGCGAGTTCTTGACCGGCACATTGCAGATCGCGTTGCGCTGCGGCGCCACGATCATCCAGGGGTTCGTGGTATCGCGTCCAAACTACTACTTTGATCTCGTCGGATCCGGGCCGCTGGCGCCGGCCGGGGCGCCCGCTGACGACGCGACGATCGCGGCGGTGATGCAGAGCTACGCGGACGGGATCGCCGCGCACGTGCGGAGCCATCCGGATCACCTGAGTCGCCTCTAAACGGCTCGCCGACCGGCGTCGAATCGAATATCCTGCCGCAAATCGGGAATTCCCTGCCACTTGCGAGTGGTTCGCGGTATTTCGGGAAAGGTGGTGTCAATGAGTGACACGCGACATGCGACCGGTGGCCAGGGCGCCGTATTCGCGCTGGCGGCCACAGTCGCCCAATTGGCTGACATTCTCGCCGCGATGAGCGACGACCAGTATCTGCGCAAACCGGTCGGCGTCTTTCAGAGCTCCGTCGGCGGACACGTGCGACACTGCCTTGACCACGTTTCCGCACTGCTGAGCGGCATCACGACCGGCGTAATCGACTATGAGCAGCGCGAACGCGGCGGAGAGATTGAGACCCGCCGCGACGCGGCCCTTTCGCTGGCCCGGACCCTGGCGAAAAGCGTGCGGGAAATCGGCGGTTCCGCTGATCCACGATCCGCGGTCGTCGCCGTGACCATGTACGACCCCGGATGCGCGCCCATGCGGACCGAGTCGAGCGTCGGTCGCGAACTGATGTTCGTGCTCAGCCATACCGTTCATCACAACGCGATCATCGCCGGCATGCTGGCGACGCTCGGCGTGGCCATGCCTACCGGCTTTGGCTATGCCCCCGCGACGATTGCCCATCTGCGACAAACGGAATGTGCACCGTCACCGTCCTGAAAACTGACGTCCGGGGCGCGCCGATCACACGCATGCTCGTCAACCGCGACGAGTCACGCCACCGCCCCGACGCGTACGGGCCCATCCTTCGCGAAGTCAACGGCGTACCCGTGCTGATGCCGATCGACCCGCAATCCGACGGAACCTGGGTCGCGATAAACGGCTTCGGCCTCATGCTGACGCTGCTCAACTACAACCCGACCAACCGCGACCGCGGATTCCCACGCGGACCGCGCAGTCGCGGTGAGATTATCCCCCTGCTGGCGGACGCGCCGGACGTCGCCGCCGCCACAAAGCGAGCGGCCGCCTTGGACGGGGCCGCATACGCCCCCTTTCGTTTGGCCGTCGTCGATGGCGAGACCGCGCTGATCGCAATCGGCGATGCCGGGCGGATGCGGATCGAGGTGGCGCCGCTCGGCCGGACCCTCGTGCTCGCGTCGTCAGGCTTGGGCGATGAACTGGTCGAGGGCCCGCGCGGCGCGCTGTTCGCAGAGATGTTCCCGCCGACCAGACCACCGGCCGACCCGATCGCGACCCAGGACGCGTATCACCGGCACCTCTGGCCGGACCGCCCTCACCTCAGCGTCTGGATGAGCCGGGCCGAGGCGTGGACCACCGGCCTGACCGTGGCCGAGGCGCATGTGACCACCGTCAGTATGACGTACGCCGCGCGCGCGGACGTTGAATGCGGCGCTCCGCCCGCCGCCCTGTCCATGCCACGTGACGCCGGTCGCTGTCCGGCCGGCCGCTAGCGCGCGATGGCCTGGGACGTTGCGGACATCGCCGCGGTTGACTCCCCCGTCGTCCAGGGCGTCCTGCTCGCGATCGCGACTTTTGTCTCCGAAGACCTTACCTGCGTCGGGGCCGGGCTGCTGATCGGCGCCGGCCGCATCTCCGCGATCGTCGCCGTGCTCGGTTGCTTCGCCGGCATTTTCGTGGGCGACCTCGGGCTCTGGCTCGTGGGGCGCCTGGCCGGCGGGCGTTTTCTGAAATGGAAGTTCATCCAACGCCGTGTCACCCGTGAACGGCTCGATGAATTCGCCGCCTGGTTTGATCGCCGCGGCTGGATGGCGGTGATCGCGGCCCGGTTTATTCCCGGCACACGCCTGCCCGTGTACCTGGCGGCGGGAGCACTGGGACGCCGCGCCGGGAGTTTCGTCTTCGCCGCCCTGCTGGCCGCCCTGATCTGGACACCGGTGTTGATCGGGTTGGTCGCGCTGATCGGCCCGCCAATCCAACGCCCGTTGGAAAGACTCTTCGGCGGCGGCTGGATCGCCGTGCTGTTGGCGGTTGCGATTCTCTTCCTGATCGTGCGGCTGATCGAGGCGATGTTGACCGAACGCGGCCGCGCGACACTGATGGCGCGCCTCAGTCGCGTGCATCGCTGGGAATTCTGGCCGATGTGGCTGTTTTACGCGCCGCTCGCGCCTTGGATCGTGTGGCTGGCGATCCGCCATCGCGGCCTGACCCTCCCCACCGCCGCCAACCCCGGAATTCCACACGGCGGCTGGGTGGGCGAGTCCAAGGCCGACATCCTCGCGCGGTTGCCGGATGAGTGGATCGCGGCGGCGGCACTGGTCCCGGATGGCGACCTTGACGAGCGCATGGCGGCATTTGACGGCGCCGTGGCGCGGCTGGGATTGTCCTTTCCGATCATCCTGAAGCCGAACGCCGGGGAGCGCGGCGCCGGCGTGCGGTTGATTCGATCGCGCGAGGCGGCGCGCGAGTGGCTGGGGCAAACCCGCGGCGCTGGATTGGCGCAGGCCTATCACCCCGGCCCCCACGAGGCGGGCATTTTCTACTATCGCCACCCGGATTGGGCGCACGGGCGTATTTTCTCGATCACGGACAAGCACTTTCCTTTCCTCACCGGGGATGGCGAAACGCCGCTGGAAGCGCTGATCTGGCGTCATCCGCGTCTACGAATGCAGGCGAACGTGTTTCGGCGGCGGTTCCACGATCAGTTGGAACGCGTGCTGGAGCGCGGCGAGCGGCTGCGGATGGCGGAAGCCGGCAATCACTGTCAGGGGACGCTGTTTCGCGACGGTTCGCGCCTGATCACGCCGGAACTGGAGACGCGGATCGACGAAATCGCGCAACAGTTCGAGGGGTTTTTCATCGGGCGATTTGATGTGCGATATGCCAGTGAAGCCGGGCTGCGCGCGGGTCGGGACTTTGTCGTGATCGAACTGAACGGCGCGACCTCGGAATCGACCAATATCTACGACCCGGGCTTCACATTGATACGGGCGTATACGTACCTGTTTGAACAATGGCGACTGTTGTTCTTGATTGGCGCGGCCAACCGGGCCCGCGGCGCGCGGCCGAGCGGGCTGGGCGAGTTATTGCGGGCTACGCGGGCGTATTACCGCGAGCGGCACGTGGCGATGGTTTCGGATTAGGGTATGTCTCAGGCCTTGGCGCGCGCCGAATGCCAGAGGGGGAACGCAGGGGCGCGGTCGGCGCGCTCGGCGGTCGCTGGTTATATCATTCCGGGGGAAATGTAACTGCGGGGTCGCCGATCCAACGGTAGGCTTCATCCGCGACGACCGGCAAAGGAACGCCCTACGCGATGAGTGAATTCGAAGTTGTCAGTCCATTCGAACCCCGCGGCGATCAGCCGCAGGCCATCGCCGCGCTCACCGAGCGCTTTGCGGCCGGGGCGCCGGCCCAATGCCTGATGGGCGTAACGGGCTCGGGAAAGACGTTCACCATGGCGCACGTGATCGCCCGCCTGCGGAAGCCGGCGCTGGTGATTTCGCACAACAAGACGCTGGCGGCCCAACTTTACGAGGAGTTTCGTGACCTCCTGCCGAATAACGCCGTGTCTTACTTCGTCAGTTACTACGACTACTACCAGCCGGAGGCGTACATTCCGCAACGCGACATCTACATCGAGAAAGACGCCTCACGGAACGACGACCTTGACCGGCTGCGCCTGTCTGCGACCAGTTCGCTGGTTTCGCGGCGGGATGTCGTGATCGTCGCGAGCGTGTCGTGCATTTTCGGCCTCGGCTCGCCGGATGAGTACAAATCGAGCGTGATTCCGGTCCAGCGGGGCCAGACGCTCGACCGGGACGAACTGCTGAAGCAACTGGTGCGCCTGCAATATGAACGCGGCGCGGTCGAATTGAAACGCAAGGGATTCCGCGTGCGCGGCGATGTCGTTGAACTTGTGCCGGCGTACGAAGAATTCGGCGTACGGATCGAATTCTTTGGCGACGAAGTGGAGCGGATCGCGCTGATCAACCCGCTCAGCGGCGCGACGCTGCAGGAGCGCGATGAGCTGTATATCTACCCGGCCGTGCACTATGTGATGCCGGAGGACAACATCGAGCGGGCGCTGGCGTCGATTCAGGAGGAACTGGACGAGCGCGTCATGCAGTTACGGCATCAGGGCAAACTGCTGGAAGCCCAGCGGCTGCTGGCGCGCACGAAATATGACATCGAAATGATGCGCGAGGTCGGCTATTGCAGCGGCGTCGAAAACTACACGCGGCACCTGAACGGAACCGAGCCCGGCGCCCGGCCGTACACGCTGATCGACTACTTTCCGGACGACTTCCTGATGCTGATTGATGAGGCGCATGTGACGATCCCGCAGATCAACGCCATGTACGGCGGCGATCGATCGCGCAAAGAGGTGCTGGTCGAGCATGGGTTCCGCCTGCCGAGCTGTCTCGACAATCGGCCATTGCGGTTCGACGAGTGGGAAAGCGTGCCGGCGCAGCGGATGTTTGTCAGTGCCACGCCCGGGCCGTACGAATTGAAGAAATGCGGCGGCGAAGTCGTCGAACAGGTGATCCGCCCCACCGGCCTGGTCGATCCCGTGATCGAGGTGCGCCCGGCGAGCGGGCAGGTGCCCGATTTGCTGGAGCGCGCGGCGGCGCGGGCGGCGGCCAACGAACGCACGCTGATCACGACGCTGACCAAGCGCCTGGCCGAGGACTTGTCCGACTTCATCCAGCAGCGCGGGCTGCGATGTCGCTATCTGCACAGCGAGGTGGACACGCTGGAGCGCATCGAGATCCTGCGCGAGTTGCGGATGGGCGACTTCGATGTGCTGGTCGGCGTCAATCTGCTGCGCGAGGGGCTCGACCTGCCCGAGGTGTCGCTCGTGGCGATTCTGGACGCCGACAAAGAGGGCTTCCTGCGCAGTGAAACGTCGCTGATCCAGATGATCGGCCGCTGCGCGCGCAACGTGAACGCGATGGTGATTCTGTACGGCGATCGGATCACGCCCTCGATGAAGCGGGCCATGGATGAGACCGAACGCCGCCGCGCGATTCAACTGGAATACAACCGGGTGAACAACATCACGCCCGACACGGTGCGCAAGGCGATCCGCGAAGGGCTGCTGTCCGAGGTATCGGCCATGCGCCGCGTCCGCGAGGCGGTGCACTCCGATGAGCAGGAGCACGATCGCGACGAACTCGTGCTGGAACTGGAAAAGGAGATGCTGCAGGCGGCGGAATCACTCGACTTCGAACGGGCGGCGGCCCTGCGGGACCACATTACCGAGTTGAAGGCGAGCCCGTCCGGAAAGGTCGCGGCGGCGGATGCGCGGCCGGAGGCGCGGGGCCGGGGTCGCCGCGGACGGACACAACAGCGGTAGCGGACGTGGCGTAATTCCGTCGGGCTTCGGGCCGGGCGGGATGTTTGACGAAATCCCGACGCTGGCGGTCGGGGTCAAACGCGGGCAGTATGCGTGAGAGTTGCGCGTCGCGGAAACGCGCAAGACAAAGGGCATTCGAATCGGCGGATGAGTTCAAGCGGCGATCGGACCACCGAACGCCGGTGTGTGAATCGGTCGAAAAGATGTTAGAATTATGGGCTTTGGCCGGCGGCGAACCTGGCCTCATCACAAGGAGTTGGAGCGTATGAAAGCGATGCGCAAACGAAGCATGTTCCTGCTGGCGCTGGCCACCACACTGGTCAGCACGGCGAGCCTGAGCGCCGGACCGGTTGACAAGTACTCATTGGCCAAGACGTTGCCGGAAGACGCGTCGATGGTCGCGTTCGGCCGTCAGCACAGCGGCCAGGAATTTGTGCGCGCGCAATGGGCGCGCGTCTGGGAAGAGATTGAGAAGGTCCGCTTCGATAAGGACATCAAGCGGATGTTCCAGGGCTTCGCCGAGGAAAACGGCGCGACGGCCGAGGAATTTGAGGCCACCTGGCAGCAGATGAGCGATCTGGGCGCGATGGTCGACTGGTCGTCGCTCGCCGAGCGCGAAATGGCCTTCGCGATGAAGATCGCGTTTCCGACGACTGAGTTCGTGTTCATCTGCAAGTCGAGCGAGGAAAAGGCGGCGGCGAACTTCGCCGGATTGTCCGGCATTGCGCAGCAGCTGGTCACGATGTCGTCCGACGCGGTCGTGCTGGTGACCGAGGGCGAAGGCGACAAGGTCAAGCACACGCTCACGCCGGTCGCGATTCCGTTTCCGCTGTCCATGACGCTCGCTCGTTCCGGCGACGCGATCCTGATCGGGTTCGGCTCGACGCTGCCCGAGCAGACGCTGCGGCTGCTCAATGGCGAATCGGGCGCGCCGATGGTCGAGACCAAGCGCTTCAAGGACGCCCTGGCGGACCTGCCCGCCGGCGAGGACTCGGTTGTTTTCGTAGACGTCGCCAAGTTGATGACACAGTTGCGCGGCGTGGTGGATCAGGCCATGAGCATGGCGCCCCAGGAAGATGAAGAAGTCGCGCAGATTCAAAAGGTCATCGCGCGCGTCTTCCAGATGATCGATATCTGGGACTACGTCGGCGAGACGGCGACCACTGACGGTATGACCACGCACATGCACAGTCAGACGCTGCTGCGCAGCGACGCGCAGAAAGCGGATCTGTATCGCATTATGTACGCTGACCGGACGCTGAAAGACCCGTTCAAGTTCGTTCCGGCCGACGCTGGCGATGTCTCGGCGATGAGCGGGGTTGACTTCACCGCCGCCTACAACGCCATGATTTCATTCGTGACCGATGTCATTCCGGAAGGGCCGGAGCACATCGCGGAATGGAACGCGATGCAGGAGCAGATGGGCGTCAATGTCGAGCGCGATGTCCTGAGCTGGATGGAAGGCTCGCTCGTCACCTTCAGTGTCCCGGGCCCGACGCCGTTCAGCCCGGCCGAGTTCGTGATCATGATCAAGGTGCGCGACACGGAAAAGGCGCGCAAGCAGATCAACGACTGGATGGATCAGTTGGAGCAGATGGTCGCGGCCCAGGGCGGTCAGGGCGTGGCGATTTCTGACGCCGAAATCGAAGGCGGCGAAGGCTTCCGCAAACTCATCATGCCCATGCTGGCCATGGTCGGCCTGCAGGCCCCGACGATCGGCGTGCATGACGAGTGGGTAATGCTCGGCGCCAGCCCGGAGATCATCGCCAAGACGATCGCGGTCGGCGCCGGCAAGGCCCCCAATTTCAGCACCAACGAACGCTTCAAGAAGGAAGGCGTGCCGTTTGACGGTCCGGTCCGCGCGGTATCGTTCACCGACCTGACCAAGCTCGGCGACCAGCTCGGCCAGGCGCTGGCGATGGTGCCGCTGGCGATGACGATGGCCATGCAGGGCCAGGCGCAGAATCCCGCCCAGCGGGCCATCCTGGCGATGATGAGCAAGGCCGGACGCGTTGTCCGCAAGCTCGACTTCTTCCAGTCTTCGTCGTCGGTGACAACCATGAAGGGCGCGACGGTGATGACGCACTCCGTCACGCACTACCGCGAGCCGACCTCCGGCAAGCCGACGCCGGACGATTCGTCGGATACGTCGCCGCAGTAGACTGCGCCGTGTCGTTCGCTTGAGGGAATCACGGGCGACCTCCCCGCGGGGTCGCCCGTTTTATTTGTGCCCGACGCGTGGAAGCGCCCTGTGATCATGCTGCTCGCTGATTCAATTGATCAGTTTCAGTTCAGCGCATTCCTGCTGCTGCTGGCGGATCTGCTGATCCGCGTCGGCCTTTCGATCCGCGTCATCATGCGCCGTCTGCCGACGGGCTCCACACTCGCCTGGCTCGCGCCGATTCTGGTGATTCCATTCGCCGGCGCCCTCGCGTATCTGCTGATCGGCGAGCGGCGCCTTGGGCGCGTTCGACGCATGCGCGAAATCGCGCTGGAAAAACCCTTCGCCCGCTGGCGCGACGGGCTCGAAAGCCCGAACAGGATCGAATGGGACGCGCTGCCGGTCGCCGCGATCCAGCTCAGCCGCCAGGCCGAATCGTCGCTCCACATTCCACCGCTGCCCGGCGGCGCGTTCGAGCTGTTCGATGACGCCGAGACCGCGCTGCGTCGACTGGCGGCGGATATCGACAACGCCCGTGAAGTCGTGCATCTGGAATTCTACATCTGGGAAAATGGCGGCGTCGCGGATGAGGTCGCCGACGCCCTGCGCCGCGCGGCCCTGCGGGGCGTGATCTGCCGCGTATTGGTCGACGCGCTTGGCGCGCGCCCCTTTCTGACCAGCGCGACGCATCAGCGGCTGCGCGCCGCGGGCGTGAAGATCGTCGCGTCGCTGCCCTACAGCGTCGCGCGGCTGGCCTTTGTGCGGGCGGACCTGCGGAATCATCGCAAGATCGTCGTCATCGACGGGCGCATCGCATACACGGGCAGCATGAATCTTGTCGATCCGCGCTACTTCAAACAGAACGAAAACGTCGGGCAGTGGATCGACATACTCGCGCGCGTGCTCGGCCCGCCGGTTGAGCCGCTCAATCTGCTGTTCCTGGGCGATTGGCAGCTGGAAACCGGCGAAGATGTCGCCGGGCTGGCGGATTCCACCTTCGGCGCGCCGCCTGACGCCGGAAAGGCCTGCGCCCAGCTCGTGCCGTCCGGACCGGGGCAGCGCGGCAGCGTGATCCACGAGGTCATCATCTCCGCCTGCTTCGCCGCCACCGAAAGCCTGACACTGACAACCCCCTACTTCGTTCCGGACGACGCCGTGCTGACCGCATTGGTGGCCGCGGCGAATCGCGGCGTGCGTGTCGAGTTGATCGTGCCGCGCGATGTCGATTCGCGGCTCGTCAATCTCGCCAGCCGATCATACCTCGGCGATCTGCTCGGGGCCGGCGTGAAGGTCTACCGCTTCACCGGCGGATTGCTGCATACCAAGGCGGTGCTGGTGGACGACGCGGTCACGCTGTTCGGCACGGTCAACCTCGACCAGCGCAGCTTCTGGCTGAACTTCGAGTTGACCATGATGGTGTTCGATTACGACTTCAACAGCAAGATGCGCGCGTTGGTCACGCGCTATCAGCGCGAGTCCGAGCGCCCCACCGCCGCGGAATGGGCCGCCCGGCCGATTCATACGCGTTTCCTGGAAAACGTGGCGGCGCTGTTCAGCCCGATGTTATGATGCGCCGCAGTTTCAGAACCCGCCCGTCGGCCGGCGCCGACGCCCGCCCATTGGAGATGAACATGCGACTCGCCCGACTTCGTCATCCCGCCCGCAACATCGCGGCGCTCCTGCCATTCTTTTTCGCGATCGCGCTGAACGCGCCCAGCCGCGCCGAAGCGCCGCGCGCCGGCGTCGACTGGCCGCAGTTTCGCGGTATTCAGGCCAGCGGCGTCTCGGAAGGCGCGGCGCTGCCGACCGATTGGAACATCGAAGGCGGCGCGAACGTCGCCTGGAAAACGCCGATCCCCGGCCTGGCGCACTCCTCGCCGATCGTGTACGGCGATCGCGTGTTCGTCACGACCGCGATCCCAGCCAGCGGCGACGCGTCGCTGCGCGTGGGGCTCTACGGCGACGGCGACTCGGCGGATGACATGGTTGCGCACACCTTCCGCCTGTATTGCCTGAACAAGAAAACCGGCGCTCCGCTCTGGCAGCGCGACTGCAAGACCGCGAAGCCGCAATTCAAGCGACATACCAAAGCGACGCATTGCAACTCCACGCCGGTCACCGACGGCCGCCGCGTCGTCGCCGTCTTCGGAACAGAGGGCGTGTTTGCGTTCGACATGGACGGCGAGCCGTTGTGGTCGCGCGATCTCGGCCCGATGGATGTGGGGCCGCATAATGACGCGACGCTCGAATGGGGCTTTGCCGCCTCGCCGATTCTCGTCGACGACCGCGTCGTGATTCAGTGCGACGTCAAGGCCGGCCCGTTCCTGGTCGCGCTCGACGCCGCCGACGGCCGCGAAATCTGGCGCGTCGAACGCCTCGATGTCACCGGCTGGAGTTCTCCGACCGCGCATCGCGGCCCGGACGGCTGGGAAATCCTGATGAACGGCAGCCAGCACATCGGGGCGGTCCGCCTCGGCGACGGATCGGAAATCTGGCGCCTTTCCGGCGGCGGCGGAATCCCCGTCCCGACGCCGGTCGTCGCGGACGGGCTTGTGTACCTGACGAGCAACCATCGCCCGTTCAAGTCGAGCGATCCGCAAAAGCCGATCTTCGTGGTCAAGACGACCGCCCGCGGCCCGCTCACGCTCCCTGAAGAGGGGCAGGGCAACGACGGCATGGCGTGGTGGGTATCGAAGCGTGGCAATTACATGCAGACGCCGCTGGTCTATCGCGGCGTGGCGTATTTCTGCGCCGACAACGGCCTGCTGACCGCCTTCGACGCGAAGACCGGCGAAGAACTGTTCCGCGACCGCCTCACCGGCGGCGGCGACGGCTTCACCGCGTCCGGCGTGGCCGGCGATGGCAAGGTGTTTTTCACAAGCGAACAGGGCGAGGTGCACATTCTCGCGGCCGGCCGAGCGTTCGAACGCGTGAAGACCTGCACACTGGGCGAAATCTGCATGGCGACACCGGCGATCTCGGAAGGGATGCTGTTGTTCCGGACGCAGGGGCACGTAGTGGCGCTGGCGGGGTCGACGAGCGCGGGGAAGAAGTAACCTCTTGAATCGGAGGCCCGTCGTGCGAACCATCGTTTCTCTGTTGGCCGCCTCCGTCCTCGTGGCTTGCGGCGCCCGTGCTGATCGCGAAGTCACAACGCTGCTGCACCCCACAACGTACACTTCGCCATCCGGCGAGTACACGCTGTTCGTGAACCCCAGCACAATGGGCGGGCGCGGGCCGGGTGAGCATCGTCTGTCTCGCAATAACGATGAGATATGGTCCGCGACACTGCCGTTCACATTCTGGGAGGCGGTGGTGACCGACGATGGAACCGTCGCGGGCTACGCCTACTCGCTGGGGTTTGACAACCATCCGGTCGCGGGTGAGGTCGGCAGTCTACACAGTGTGATCATCGCGCCGGACGGGGAGCTTCGGTTGGACGAGTCGCTTCCGCGCGAAGGCGTAACTAGCTGCACAAGTTCGATCAGCCGCTCCGTATCCAGCCTCATCGTCGATCCCGCGCACGATCGCATGGTCGTATTCATGCACGGTCGAGGCAACGAACAGCTTCGGGAATTCGCACTTTCAACGGGCGACCTGAGCGCGACACGCATGCTCGTGGAAGCCGAGCTCCCGCCGGACGTGCGGGTCCATGACATGACCAGCGTGCCGGGCACGGACCTGCTCCTGCTCGTCGGATCGGCGAGAAACGACATCTACTACGCCCTGCTGGACATTAATGGCGCCATTCACTGGAACCTGCGGCTGATCGGCGGGCTCGGTGACGACGGCGAGGGGCGCTGGCGACGGTTTACGCGGCTTGGCGCCCTGTTCACAAACGGTGGGTTCGCGTCGCGCGCCTCGGGGCGTTTCGATATCTGGGCGCCCAAGGATGGGGAGCGCGTCACTTTCGCGATTGAAAAAGGCGATCCCACGGAATCGCGCGTGCGCGAAGTCGCCCGAACCCTTATCAAAGCAAACGCCTCCACATCCGCCGACGAGCCGCAGTTGGAAACAGCGCCGACATCTCGGCTCGGCTCCGTTGTCCTTCGCGTCGAGAATGACACGCTGCCCGAAGTCCGCGACATCGCGGCCTTCGCGATTGACGGCGCCTCGCAGCTTGGACTGCTCCGCCGTGAACTCGGCGAGACGTTCACGTTTCTGCGCGTCGCTCCCGAGGGCGCCATCAGCCAATGCGTCCCACTGCCGGAGATTCGCGCTGCGCACCCACCACGACTGGATTGGATCGGCGGCGACAATTGGATCATCACGGTGATCCGGCACACCTCGCACCAGCCCGCGGATATTGTGATTGAGACGTGGCGGATCGACGCGGCTACCGGCGTTTGCGCACCCTTCGCGCTCGCCGGCGAAGGCGATCCGCTGGCCTACACCGCGACCGCCGATGGCGAATTCGTCGCGTTGCGCCTTCTCGGCCCCGAGAAGCTTGGGGGCGTTCTGGTCGCGTACGATGCCGACGGGGCGGAAACCTGGCGGAGCGCGCGTTTCTGGTGGACATCACGATCCCTCCCACGGATTGGCCTTTTTCAGCTTCCGGACGGAAGGATCGCGCTGGCCGATCGCTCTCTTGAAAGGGCGAACATTTTCGACCCGCGCTCGGCAGGCGACGACGGCGTCGACTGGATTCCCACGCCGGATGACGGGTTTGCGGTTGGAGCGCTCGGCGTAACTCCGGACGGCGCCTGGTGCGCCGTCGACGACTTTCCCGACCCCCATCTGGTGTGGCGAAACCAGGCCGGCCAGATCATCGGCGGCGGCGCGGTCATCACCACCGCCGCCGGTCGACAGGTGAACCTGGAGGATTCCGCTTCGAACGCGCTGCGCGTGGCGCCGGACGGCGCGCTGTGGGTTTGCGATGGTCAGGCGCTGCTCCGCCTGAACGCGGATGGCGTTGTCGATCGGGCGCACGGCGAATCACCCGATGGAAATCATTTGCGCTTGGTTACGGCGGCGCATGTCGACCGCGCCGGTCGAACCTACCTCGCTGAGGGGCGTTCCGGCGTGACGCATGTCTTCGGCGCCGATGGACGCCTGATCCGTCGGCTACGACTCGCGGCCGATGACAATGTCGACAAGTGGATCGACCACATCGATGTCGACGCGACGGGCGCGGTGTTCGCCGATTATGTCGAGTTCGCCCCATCCGGGGCCCGCGTTGGGCCACAGCCCCCGCCGGACGAAACGCAGGATCGATGGTCCATGATCGAACCGCCGCCGCGTCTCTCTCACGGAACGGCGCGCGCATATTGGCTGATTCGTGAGCGCGACATTTTCCTGGTCGGGCCGGAGAACGAAGTGATCCGCCATATCAACCGGCGCGCAAACGGCGACTGGATCGATAAGGTGGTTGCCGCCGCCGTCGCGCCCGATGGATCGCTCGCGCTCATCGCTTTCCCACGCTTCCACGCGCCCCGTGGCCGCGCGGAGTGGGTCGTCAGTGTTTACGACGCGCAGGGCGACCCGGTCCTGAGCGCGGCGGGCCCCTTCCCGGCGCGCGATTATTGGTTCAGTTCCGATCTCGCCTTCGACGGACGATTCGTCATCGCCCGCCCTACCGGCCCGAATAGCGACTACCTGCTGCTCGATCTGCATTCGAAACCACCGGTCTGGCGGCGCCTTGGGCCGCTTGCCCCGTACAAAGACCGTTGGCGTGTGTTCTTCGGCCCCGGAGATGGCGAAATCTGGCTGCTGGCGGCTGACGCGAAGCAGATCGAGCGATTCGCGATCTCGGCGGTCGGCGACGAGTAGTCGCGGCCGAGTCAGGGGCAGCCGCTGGAAACGAACCCACTCGCAGGAGCGGAAGATGCCACGAGTAAGACGGTCCTTGGCGCCCCGGTACACAGCCCGCGCCATCGCGATGATTTGCATCGTTGCAACGCCGCAAAGTCAGATTCAGGCGAGATTATGTGGTTTCTCCGAGCCTTTCTGATTCTGGTTGTCATTTCACTCGTATCTTCTTGGGCGCTATCCTGGGCGTTCACGACGAGGTTGGTCGTCGGAATGCACTCGCTTACTTGGTCCGACGGAACCATCATCTGCCATGAAGGTGGAAGCCCGGCCATTGCCGAGTGGACAACACTTCCGAAAGACCTGACGTCAGACGGAACTTCCACCGACTGCTGGCCCTCACCCCCGCCAACCATGAGAACCCGATTCCCCGGCTGGATACCGCCGCTCGCGGTCGCCTGGCTGACGCTCATCCGGCCCCGCATTCCGACGCGCCTGGCGCAGAAGCGGCAACAATCCGCAGTGATCGGCGTACATCGTCGACCTGCGCCTTGGCCCCTCATACTTCATTTGGGCGGCCGGGACGATGCAACCCAATTTTCTCCCATCGGGCCGCGGGTTTGGATTAGCTGCTTTCGACGGCGGCCTCCGTTTTCCATCGCTCGAATGGTGGTCGTGGGACATTCAGGACTTGGGAAACGACTACCATCGAACTCCAATGTTCCCGGGCTGGATCCCCCCTCTTGCGCTAGTCCTCGTTCTAGCAAGCACGCGTCGCCGACCAAGGTCGCGCGGCACGTGCCAGAAGTGTGGATATGACCTGAGAGGCAGCGCGGGGCCACATTGTTCCGAGTGTGGGGCGGAACGGCGCGAGCCGGTCTAGAGTTGACCCGACGCTTTGCCGTATGTGAGACTAACTGAAAGCAACCGTGATTATCCACTTGACGCAAGGCGCGGCGGCGAGATAATTGGGGGATGGGCTGGTGGCGGTACGAGTCGATGGTTGCTCGTCGCGCGTTTGTTCGCGCGCGAGAGCACTTGTTGATGGAATCCGTCGTCACCATAGCCGCAGTCGGCTCTGCTTGGTTGTTTGGGGGCCTAGGGGTTGCCATTGTTGCGGGCCTGGCGGCGATTGGCGCGATCTATTTATGCTTTCTGATCGCAGAGCCAGCCCGAATGTGGGCCGAGCAGAATGAGCAAATAGCCCTACTGAGTGGCGACGGCCTTCCACAGATATCAACAGTTGCAGGGAACATCCTGCGCGCGTGTAGGGCGTATCGACACGGGCAAGAGGTTACCATGCACAGCGGCCCCAGCCAGTCCATGACGTTGGATTCAGTGGCGATTCAAAAGGACAATGGCGAACCGGCATATCGTGTCACCGTTGAGGATACAGCCAAGCATATGAGTAAGGTTGGCCTAATAGACATCATAAGTGATACAACATACGAAGCCGGGTTCAAATTCTCGTTAACCGCGTTGGGTGTAAGCAAGAGGGATCAGTTGTTGCAGTCAGGCGACTAGCTCTTTGTACTCGACCTTGCCACAAGTCAGAATTTCCTTGAGCGCGTCGCGGAAGATGTACGGGTTGTGGCGGTTGTTGAACTTGAACTCGAACTCATCAAGGTAAAGGTCAAGATGCTTCCGACTAACTTTGTGGAACGCTCCAACGATCGAACGCTTGAACAGCGACCACGCCGACTCTACGGTGTTCGTGTGGGCGTCGCCACGAATCCACTCATCCTGACTGTGATTCACGGTGTCGTGTCGGCGACGATCGTTCGACAGGTCGCCATACGACGGATTCTCATCGGTGAAGATCGCTTCCGCATTCTCGCAGATGTTCTTGCGAATGAACTCGCGGAGCCTCATCGGCGTCGGCGCCGAGTTGCGGATCGCGTATCCTGATTTGCGGAAACTGGAACGGTATGCGGCAGAACAATGAAGAGCCGCCGAGTCCCGACGCCAATGGTCGTCGTGGACCCCCGCCTGCGCGGGGGCGCCGAATAGTAGAATGGGCGCCACTTCCGTCATTCCCGCGCTGCGCGGGGGCGCCGAAACGTGCGCGCGGCGCTCAGGTGTGCCTCGGGCATCTTGGCCGTGGTCGAACCCGGCAGGACGACCGCGGGCGCCCTCAGTGCCCGCCGACCGAGCACGACGTCTGCCCGCGCTTCTTCAGATAGTCCTGATGATACTCTTCCGCCGGCCAGAACGGCGCCGCCTCGGTGATCTCCGTCGCGATCTTGCGCGGGAAGCGCTCCTGTGCCGCTGCGCGGGAACGCGTCGCGATTTCGCGCTGCTCCGGCGTGTAATAGAAAATCGCCGAGCGATACTGCGTGCCGTAGTCCGGCCCCTGGCGGTTCACCTGCGTCGGATCGTGCGCCTTCCAGAAGACCTCGAGCAGTTTCTCGTAGCTGATCTTCGCCGGGGCGTACTCCACCAGCACCACTTCCGCGTGCCCCGTACGGTCGGTACAGACTTCCTTGTAGGTCGGACGCTCCACGCCGCCGCCGGCGTAGCCGACATCGGTGTCGATCACGCCGTCAAGCGTCTGGAACGTCAACTCGACACCCCAGAAGCACCCGGCCCCGAACATCGCCTTTTCCGTTTTGACGCTCTGCGCCACGCGGTTCTCCTCACTCTTATGTTCTTCCGGCTCGTCCGACGCGACCGCTTTCGCCGCAGGCGCCGCAGTCTGCGCCGGCGTCCCCGCGCTCGACTTCGCGCGGAAAAACGCGCCACAGCCGCCGCTCAGGGCGATGATCGCCGCCAACGCCGGTATTCCGATCCACCGCAAACTCGATTTCATCATCACTCCGATCCGGCTATGCCCAATTATACTGCGCGCCCATGTCAGAGGCTGAAAACTCCGCCCGACGTTCCCGTATTCCCCCGCTGGCGGTCACGCTGGCCGCGATCGCGGTTTTCGGACTCTCGGCGCTGGCTGTCAATCACACGCAAACCCCCGAAAAAGCGTATTTCGACGTGCTCGCGGAAGCCTTTCTTTCCGGACGCCTCGACCTCGAAAACCCGCCCCATACCAGCGATCTGACGCCGCACGACGGGCGCTGGTATGTGCCGTTCCCGCCGCTGCCCGCGCTGCTGCTGACCGCCGCGCTGCTGTTTGAGCGGCAGGTGAACGTGGTCTGGTTTAGCGGCGTGCTGGCGGCCGTGGGCGTGGGCTTGCTGTATGCGGCCCTGGCCCGCGTGGTGACGGCGCGTCATCCCTCTTCCGCGAGCGACAGCTCGACGCCGGCGCGGGGCAACGCCCTATCAGGGTGGTCCAAGCTCTCACGCGGCGCCGACGGATCGCCCGCGCTTTGGACGGCCGCCATGGTCGCGTTCAGTACGCCGTTGTGGTGGGTCGCGATCGACGGCAACGTCTGGTTCTTCGCGCAGACATGCGTGTTTTCTTGCCTCGCATTGGCGGCGTGGCTCGCGGTCGTCGATGGCGGACCGTTACTCGTCGGCGGCGCGCTGGCGCTGGCGATGCTGGGTCGGCCGCACGTCATGGCCTGCTGGCCGGCGCTGGCGGCGCTGGCGTTGAGCGCCGACTGGCGCCATGCGACTGCGCGAAAATGGCGCATCCGGGCGTGGATCTGGCGGTCCGCGATTCCGATTGGGTGCGCGATCGCCGCGCTGCTCTGGTACAACCACGCGCGCTTCGGCGACGCGTTTGACTTCGGCTATGCGCGCCAGAACGCGCACCCATCGCTGACCCAACTCCAGTCACACGGGCAGTTCAACCTGCGCTACGCCCCGCGCAACTTATGGACGGCGCTGCTGGCGCCGCCGGTCTGGCGTGACGGCGACGCGCTGCCCACGTTTGACCCGCAAGGGCTCAGCCTGCTGATCACGACGCCGGCGCTGCTCGTGTTGGTACTCGGCGGCTGGCGCAAGCGCCTGTCAATCTGGCTGTGGGTGAGCGTGGCGCTGACCGCGTTGCCGCTCGTGTTTTATTACAACACCGGGTGGATGCAGTTCGGCTGGCGGTTTCTGCTGGATTTGATTGTGCCGCTGGCGTTTCTGGTCGCGTTCGCGGCGGCGCAGGCCCCGCGCAAACTGGCGATGACGTTGCTCGGTCTCGGCGTGCTCATCAACGCGTACGGCGTATGGTGGTGGTTCCGCTGGGCGCATCACGTCGGGGCTTGATCGCCCGAGCGCTTCAGGGAGAGACCGCTCCGGACGCGCCCGGGAGTTCCACCGTTCTCACGTCCTGCGCGGTCAGCGTGCGCTTCCAGATCGCGTCGGTGAACGCCACGCGAATCGTGATTTCCGGATTGGCCGGCGGGCGCGGCGCCCACGGAATCTTCAGCGTGTAGTGATTCGTCATCAGCTTGCCCTGCCAGCGCTCCGCCGCCTCGACCGGCGCCAGGCGGACTTCGCCCACCAGCCGGGCGCCTTCGGGCGCCTGCAGATCGAACAACTGCGCGTGAATCGAGCCCGCGATCTTGATCGTGTCGTCGAACTGATCCAGCGGGCGAAGATAGACGGTGACGCCGTCATCTCCCGGCGCGCGATCGTAATCTTGCCCGCCGGAGAGGCGATCGATGACAATACGCGTGGGGGCGAAGACGTCCGCGCCCTCCGCGTCGAAACCGCGGGCCTGCGCAAGGTCGCGCCGCAGCGCCGTGAGCGCTTGCTCAGACCGCGCCAGCGCGAGTTCGCGCTCGGCGAGGGTGCGCTCAAGTTGCTGGAGCTTTACATCGGTGTCGCTGGTGACGGGTTTGTAGCAACCCGAAGCCACCAGCAGGCAGCAAAACGCGAACGCCGGCCGCAGCGCGCTGGAACGAAAACCGCCCGCGCGTCGCGAGCGCGGCGCACGGGCGATGTTGTTCTGAATCGAGTTTCCGCTCATCGGCGGAAGTTTACACGCTCCGCAGCGAAGGCGCCTCCTTGGGCGGGGCCTCCAGCCGCTTGTCGGCCAGGCCATAGGCCACGGACTCATCCGCATCCAGCCACTTGTTGCGGTCGCAGTCCTTGGTGATCGTGTCGACGTCCTTCCCGGCGTGCTTGGCGAGCACGGCGTAGAGCTGCTTCTGCGTCCGCATCATTTCATCGAGTTCGATCTTGATGTCGGTCGCCGGCCCGCGGGCGCCGCCGAGCGGCTGGTGAATCATCACCCGTGAATGCGGCAGCACATAGCGCTTGCCGTGAGCGCCCGCCGCGAACAGCACGGCGGCCATACTGGCGGCTGCGCCGATGACGTAGGTCTGCACGTCGCACGGGATGAACTGCATCGTGTCGTAGATGCCCATGCCGCTATAGACCGAGCCGCCGGGCGAGTTGATGTACAGCTTGATGTCGCTGCGCGGATCCTCATTGGCGAGGAACAGCATCTGGGCGATCACAACATTCGAGAGATCGGAACTGACTTCGTCGCCCAGAAAGATAATGCGGTCTTTCAGCAGGCGCGAGTAGATGTCGTACGAGCGCTCCGCGCGACCTTCCTTCTCGACGACAATCGGAACGAGATATGATTTCATGCGCAGGCCCCTATTTCTTCTTGGCGTCTTTGGCGTGGTCGAGAATCTCGTCGATCAGGCCGTATTCCTTGGCCTCCCGCGCGTCGAGATAACGGTCGCGTTCCGTGTCGCGTTCGATGTCGCCCTTGTCGCGTCCGGTGCAGTCCGACATGATCTCGATCAGCGTTTTCTTGATCTTGAGGATCTCGTCCGCCTGAATCCGCATATCCGACGCCTGCCCGCCGACATAACCCCACGGCTGATGGATCATCACCTTGGAGTGCGGCAGGGCAAAGCGTTTGCCCTTGGTGCCGGCGGCGAGAATCAGCGCCGCCCCACTGCTGGCCCCGCCGACGCAATACGTCGCGATATCGCAGTTAAGGAAACGCATCGTGTCGTAGATCGCCAGCGTGTCATCAATCGAGCCACCCGGGCAGTTGATGTACATGTGAATGTCCTGGTCACGCTTGACGGACTGCAGGTACAGCATGCTCTTGATCACGTGCGAGCAGATCGTGCTGCCGTTAATCGTCACATTCGGGTCGAGCGGGAGATCGAGGAAGATGATGCGGTTGTCCAGCAGCATCTCATTCAGACCCATCTGGCGATAGGCCTGATACCCTCCCCCTTGCGCTCGAAACTCGGCTCCCTGGGGCCAGAACGCCATGAACACTCCTTTATTCGTGGCCGGCGTCCCCGTCCGGCGTGCGGGCGGCCGGCATTGCGTCCGGGCCGCTTATCATTCTATTTCGGCAAACGCGCCTAGGCGTCTTTGACCTCAGTGATCTTTGCCGTTTCCAACAGCTTGGCGACGCATTTGTCCTGGCGAATCTGCTCGGCGAGCTGCGGCATCAGGCCGCGGCTCTGCATATCGTCGCGGACGCGGTCAAAACGCTGGTTGTACAAGCCGGCGATGCGGGCGATTTCGGTGTTGACCTCCTCGTCGTTCACCGAGACGTCGAGCTCTTCCGCGACCTTGCCCATGATGAATTCGAGCTTCAAATCCCGCACGACTTCCTCACGCGCGGAGGTCCGCAGCTCGTCAATCTTGGCTTCAATCTCGCCCACCGGCACGCCGCGCTGGTGGAGATCAACCACCTGTCGCATGACGGCCCGATCGGTCTGCCGGGCGGACAGATTTTCCGGCACATCGATCGTGATGTGGTTCAGCAGATAGTCGAGCACCTGCTCCTTTTCCGCCCGACGCACCAGTCGATCGCGTTCCAGTTCGAGGTCTTCGCGCACAAATTGCCGCAGCTGATCCTCGCTCTCGGCGCCGGTCTGGGTCACAAACGTGGCCAGTTCGACCGGGGCCAGGCGTTTGAGCTCGTGAATCTTGAGCTTGAATTGCCCCTTCTTGCCACGCAGGTCGGTCCGTTCGTAGTCCGCCGGCACTTCGATATCGACGGTCTTCTCGTCGCCCGCCTTCGCCCCGCGCAGCGCCCCGGCCATTTCCATCACTGAGATGCCGTCCAGGCGCGTCGGCCGCACGCCGAGCTGCACATTGTCCTCGTGCTTGACGCTCTTACCGTCGACCATCAGGTCGACATCCGCCACCACCAGATCGTCGTCCTCGGCGGCGCCTTCCAGGCGGGGCTCATATCGCCCGCGAATCTTCCGCTGGCGCTCAATCCACTGCGTGACATCCTCGTCGACAATCTTCACGTCCGGACGCTTGACCTCGATGCCCTCCAGCGGCGGCAGGTCAAACGTCGGCTTGACCTCGACTTCGCAGGTGTAGTTGAAGTCGCCCGACTCCGGGATTTTCAGCTTGGTCAGCGCTTCCTGAAACTCCATCAGCTTCTCGCCGCCGTCGTCGCCGATCAGAAAACGCGGATCGCCGAGGGCTTCGATTTCTTCGTTCTCGACGACCGCCATGAACGACTGGCCGACGATCGCGGTCTTCATCGACTCGCGCACATCGGAGGAATAGCGTTTCTGGATCAGCGCCATCGGAGCGCGGCCCTTGCGAAAACCGGGCACGACCGCGTCAGAGCGCAGCTCGTTGAAATTGTGGTCGATATAGTCGCGCAGCACCGTTTCCGGCACCGTGATCTTCAACTCGCGACGGAGCGGGCCGCTCTCGCGGGCTTCGCACTTCACTTCTTTCTTGAGCTGCTCCAGCAGACGGTCCGCCTCGCGATCCGCGCGCTGCATTACGGACGGGTCTTCCGTCATTCCCGGCAGATTCATATCCCGACTCCTTCGACGTTCGCGCGGCGCGCGGTCTCATTTCAAAGCGGGGCACTGGTCAGCAACCGGCGCCCCAAAAGCTACGCCTCCGGGAAGCTGACGCCTCGCCGCGGCAAACAACCATCCCGTCAGTTCGTCGCGCCGGCTCAGGCCGCGCCGGTCAGTCCCTGCGTCAGCACCCCGAAGAAGGCGCTGATCAGCGTCAGAATGAACGTAAACCAGATCTCGTTGTAGCTGACACCGGCAAACGCGTTCAGAAACCCGTTCATCTCATTCTCCTATCGGCCACCGCACTGGCGGAGCCCCTAGTGCTTGATCAATTCGATATTCGCGCGCGGCAGCGTCACCCGCTGCCCGTCCTCAAATTCAACTTCCAGCACACGCACCTTTGTTTCGCTTTTCAGCACCACTAATTCTACCGGCAGAGCGGCACAGCGGCCGATCCGCCCGAAGTAGGGCTCCCGAATCGCGCGAATCGCGGAGCCTACCTGCAGAATGCCGTCCATTTCATTCGAGCCGGCGGTGGACTTCACCGGCGTCGCGGCCGGCACAATCAGCTCCGGCCGAATCACGCCGGCCCGAATCTGCGTGGCGCCGTTGACGCTCGCCAGGCGGCCCTCGAGTCGCTTCAGCAGCTCGAACGTGCCGCGGGCCATGCCGATATCGCCAAAACCCTCGGTAATCACCAGCGTGACGCCGAGCGTCTCTTCGCCCGTAATCGCAACGCCGAGCTCATAGCCCAGAAAGTCGCGCAGGTCGGCGTCATCCAGACCGCCGGCGACGATCGCGTGCACGCCATGCTGTACCGCGGCTTTCACCGCCGCCGCGGAAATCAACCCGCCACCGACCAGCACCTTGCCGCGATGCGCGTCGGTAATTCGCTTCGGGTCGAGCGACTGATCGGGACCGTCAACCAGCGTCACCAGCTCGCCCGTGACCTCGCCGCCGATGCCGAAAATGCCCTGGACAAACGCGCCGTTGACCTCGATCGTCGCGGACTCGCCCTCGACCGTTTCCACGACCGTGCCCGCGACATAGGCCTTCTTCTGCAGAGGCGTCGGCGTGCCCTGGAAGATGATCTGCCCGGTCACGCTGGAGACCGACTCAATCTTGCCGGTGATCGGGGCCTTCAGCTCGGACTTGAACAGCCCGAAAAAGCCCTTGGTGCGGGCGTAGACCTCGCCCTCGCTGACCGCGTCGCCCTCTTTTTTCAGCAGCACCTCGGGCAATTCGCCGGCGGAGATCCCGAGCAGGCCCACCACATTGACCGGCTTCACATCGCCGGGCAGATCGGTCTGGGCCACGAGGTCCTCGGCGCCGACTTTTTGCCCTTTTTCGACCAGCACGCGGCCCTTCAGCGGCAGGCGGCGCACCTTGCGAATAACGGTGTGTTCCGCGACGGTCAGGCCCGGCGTATACGCGAATCCCATCTTGCCCTCACCCGGTAACGAAGCCGCCCGCCGATCAGCGGGCGCAGCGGTGTACGGTAGAGCCCGCGGCGCCCCTGTCAAGCCGCGAACGACGCGCAGAGGCGGCACGTCCCCTTTTCCGCCACGACCGGGCCCCAGACCGGCGCGAATCCCGCCGGCACGCGGGAAAGGCCGCTCAATCCCCGAGAATCACGCCCGATTTCGCCCCGCCGGTCGGCGGCCCGTCCGCCGGAGTCGACGCCGGCGAAGTTATCAAGCGCGCGATTCCCGAAGCGCGGCGCGGCGCCCGGACGATACAACCCGCGTAGACGTCGATGTTTCAGCCGTTTCCGTCCTACGAATCGGTCCGGCCGCCGGAGGCGCCGGCTTCAAATGATTGTGGCAGTGACCGCGGGATCAAATCCCCGCCGCGCATGGATGGCGGCCAGGTCGCAGCCCCGATGTGAGGAGCCTGGCCCGTATGTCTGATCCCCTCCTGTTGCGCTATCTCCAGCCGCTGCTGGCCGGTCGTCGCGGCGAATGCCTGCATCTGATTCGCGAAGCCGTCGCCGACGGTCGCCCGGCGAGCGAGGTCATCCGCTGCGTGGTCTGGCCGGCGATGAAACACGTCGAAGCCATGTACCGCGACGACCGCCTGAATCAGGCGATGGAGAACATGGCCTCGCGCATCAACCGCACGATCGCGCACCAGCTGCAGGAGCGACTGGCCGCCAAGCCGCGCCACGGCAAGCGCATGCTGATCATCAGCTCCCGCAATCATCGCGAGGAGATTTCCGCCGAGATCATGGCGGACCTGTTCGAGGCCGACGGCTGGGACGCGTTCTTCATCTGCGGCGGCGTGCCGCATGACGAGATCGTGACGCTGCTGGGCGAACTGCGTCCGCAGATCACGCTGATCTTCGGCGCCGAGCCGGAGGATGTGCCACACACGCGCCGTCTGGTGGAGCATGTGCGCGACATCGGCGTCTGCCCGCAGATGAACATCGTCGTCACCGGCGGCGTCTTCAACCGCGCCGACGGGCTGTGGCAGGAAGTCGGCGCCGACATCTTCGCGGCCGAGCCGGACGATGTGATCCAACTGGCGAACGAACTGCGGCCGCGCGAGCCGAACGCGCCGAAGCATATGGGGATCGTCAAGAAGCGCCGCCGCAAGCGGAAAAACGCGGCGGTCGGGGCGGCGTAGCGTGTCCGCCAGGCGCGCCATGAAAGGGGGCTGGGCTTGGTAGCCCAGCCCTGCAGCCGATGAACTTCTAGACTTCCGCTCCGTCCAACTCAGAACGCAAAACGCAGGCCCGCGACGACGGTGTATTCTGATTCCGCTCGATTGCTGATTCGGCTCCAGACTGGAACCTGCACGGACAGCTCCGCCGTCCATGTCCGTGCCTCGTACATGATCCCCGGTGAAACAAACAACTCGTTGTCGCCGTTGGTTTCGTACAGGCCGTTTAGCTCGCAAACGAGATACAGGGCGCCGTATGTGTCGGCTGCGTACTCCTCCGGCGAGAGCCGGAACAAGTATGCGAGGTCATAGCGGCCGACATCCGCGACGCTCTCGCCCACAAATACAGGCTCGTCGTTGCCAGCGGTTGTGAATGTCCACTGCAACGACCCATTGAATCCGTGCCGGCCCGCGATCTGGGTATAGGCGACGCCCAGAACCGGGTTATAGGCGTCGTTGGTGAACGGGGAATCGCCGGTCCGAATCTCGGCGCCGCCGATCAGGCTGAAGCGCGCAGTGTCCAGCGCTCCGGTGTCGGCCTGAAAGACGCGCCACTTTATCAGCGCGGTCAGGTCTCCGAAGCCCTCCCGACGATCCGAATCCGACATGCGAAAACTCCGCTCGCGGAACACCGTTGGCAGGCGAAAGCTGAGCGAAACATCTGAGCGCAGACCAATGTTGATTGTGCTCATGAGAACGACATCTTCAATATCGCCGCGCCGCGCGCGCGGCCCTTCATCCAATTCCAGGCTGTAATACCGAAACTGCTCCTTAAGGATGATGTGACCCGGCGATGGCTGGGTGGCCGAGTCGGCCGCGTTGATGGGCTCCTGACCGAGCGCCACCACGGACGCGCCATGGGCGAAGAGCGCCAGTGCAAAGGCGCCGATTGAACGCTTCATGGGACCGCTCCTTAAGGCGTCGGGGATTCGATGCGGTCGAGTGTAAAGCCGCTGTTCTCGATGGCGTTGGCGAGTTGGTCGCGCGTCGGGGGCCGCTTCGGATCAAGCATCGCGCGGACTTCGCCGCTACCCAGGTTCACGGATACATGCTCGACACCGGGCACACGCATCAGCTGCTGGTCGATGTTGTTGGCACACAGCGGACATGACATGCCCTTGACGTACATTGTCGCCACCATCCCGAGCGTCGACTCGCCGCCGCCTCGCGCCTCAGGCGGGGCGGGTCGGGCCGCCGCACCGCTGTTCGATGGGCTAGTCGACTGACATCCGAACTGAATGGCGCACAACAGGGGCGCGGCGGCCGCAATCAGATTGAATCGCATTCCAAGTCTCCTCATATCCGACGCGCAAGCGCGCGGGACGTATGCTCTCTTGCTTGGTAATAACAAGGAACCATCGTGCGCGCGGGAGCGCGCAAACCTGCCAAGGGCTGGCGGTTTAGACGAGGAGCACGAACGTCCGAACGAACGACAAACTTAAAGGCGGACCGCAGGACCAATAGCTGAAACACGCTCGCGTCCCGCGTGGGGCGTCTGGTCGGATGACGAAGATATCGGCGACCAGTTCAGGCGAAACACGCAACTCATAACGAGCGGTGGTTTTCGGAATCGGAGCGGGTAAAGGCGCGCCCGGGCAAGCGCACGCGTCAATCGGCGAAGCTGGTTCTTGATCCGACGAGGAGGGCGCTTGATCCGAAGCCTGTTTCGGAGCGCCGCAGCCGCAATTGCAAACAGCGCCGGCGCAGCAGCAGCAGCACGCCGCCGCTGACCTTCCGCCAGCAAGCTGCGACCACGCCATCGGCAGCCCGGCGGGAAGTTGAAGCGCGAGGAGCGAAATCAGGGTCAACCACCGCATGGGGAGATGATAGCCTGCACTCGCACAGCGTGTCCATCCGCCCGATCGCCCGAGAGAGTCATGTAGGCTGGGCTGCCAAGCCCAGCTTTTCCGCGCGTCGCATTCGCACCGGACACCGCGCTCCTTGTGCGCGCCGCTCGCCACTCCAAAATCACGCGGGCGTTCATTTCCAAAGGCGCCTCGTTTCGCTGGGCTACATCACTGCGCCAAAGGCGCCCGCGCACACTACCAGCCGACTGATCATAACTTAACAGACCCGGCGTTGATGCGTGATTTCTCCGCCTCCCGCCGCCGGGCGGCGCGCCACCCGCTGACCCGTTACAATGCGGCGCAATCGATTTCAGGCTTCCTGCGGAGCAACCTCATGAGCGATCCATCCCGGTCGTCGCGCGGCGCGGATTCCACTGCGCATTCCGATTGTCAGCTCTCCCGCCGCGAGGCGATTCGCGCCGGCGTGGTCGCGATTGCCGGCGGCGCGCTGCCGGCCGGCGTCTGGGCGGCGCTCGCGCCGCAGGAATCCGCGCGCGACGCCGCCAACACGAGCGACGCGAAGCCGCTTTTCAACATATCGCTCGCCCAATGGTCGCTGCACCGCATGCTGTACGCCGGCGAACTGAGCCATCTCGACTTCATCGTGAAGGCCAAACGCGATTACGGAATCGACGCGGTCGAGTACGTCAACTCGTTCTTCAAAGACAAGGCCCGCGACACCGCCTATCTCGACGAAATGAAGCAACGCGCCGCCGACAACGGGGTGCGCAGCCTGCTGATCATGGTTGACGGCGAGGGCGCGATCGGCGACGCCGACGACGCCAAGCGCGCCCAGGCGATCGAAAACCACTACCCGTGGGTTGACGCCGCCAAGCGCCTCGGCTGTCACTCGATCCGCGTCAACGCCCAAAGCGCCGGCGACTGGGACGAGCAGCGGCGCCTGGCCGCCGATGGGCTGCGGCGCCTGACGGAGTACGGGGCGAAGAACGACCTCAACGTGATTGTCGAGAATCACGGCGGGTTGTCATCGAACGGCAAGTGGCTGGCGGAAGTGATGCGCGCGGTCGATCACCCGCGCTGCGGCACACTGCCGGACTTCGGCAACTTTCGTCTGCGCGATGAAGAGTGGTACGACCGCTACAAAGGCGTGGCGGAACTGATGCCGTTCGCGAAAGCCGTCAGCGCGAAATCGCACGAATTCGATGAGGACGGGCTGGAGACGAAGACCGACTATCGCAAGATGCTGAAGATCGTGCTGGACGCCGGCTATCGCGGCTACATCGGCATCGAATACGAAGGCTCCAAGACCAGCGAAGAGGAAGGCGTCCGCGCGACGAAGAAACTGCTGGAGCGCGTGCGCGACGAACTGACGCCGAAGTACAAGTAACGCGCGAATGTCCGCAATTCGGTCGAGCCATGCGGGTGGAGGGTGTCACGCCAAAGGCGCGCCCTTGAAAAGCGCGGCCCACCGCATCCCGGCGCATCCCGCCGCGGCCCGGCGCCGGCCCGGAGGGCCGACGAGCCTTACCGGGGGCTTTCAGCGCCCGGTTTATTGCCGGACCCTCACGCGCCGGCCCGGAGGGCCAACGAGCCGCAATCGCACTTTGACAACAGTTGAAGTTGAGCAGAAGTAACACTGCGATCCCAAATTGCTCAATTCGTCGGCCCTCCGGGCCGGGCGCCCGAGGACGCTTTCCGGGGGCTGAAGCCCCCGGCAACTTCCGTTGGCCCTTGCGGGCCGAATGGTCTCATTGATTCCGTTCGAGCCAACCCGATTCTTCGCACACCCGAGTCATCGCATCCGGGCGCCAAGGCAAATCGGCTGCGCCGGGGCCAAGACACGTCGGCTGCGCCGGGGCCAAGGCACGCCGGCGGCGCCGGGGCCAGGGCAGGTCGGCTGCGCCGGGGCCAAGGCACGTCGGCGGCGCCGGGGACAAGACACGTCGGCGACGCCGGGGCCAATGCAGGTCGGCTGCGCCGCGAGTCGGGCGATTGTCGCGTAGTCGCCGACGGAGGCCCCGTCGCCCTTAGCTCGCGCTGCCGCGAATGTCGCGCCACGGGCCGGTGATCGCGAATGTGCGCCCGGCGGACTGCATGTTCACAAACAGCGTCGAGCCGTCCGGCGAGAAACACGCCCCCGCGAACTCCGAGCTGCTGAGCGCATTGCGGGCGATTTTGTACATGCCGCCGGCCGGCGTGACGCCGACCAGATACTGATCGCCGGAACCGTCTTCGCACACGACCACATCGCCCCACGGCGCCACCGTCAGGTTGTCCGCGTTCTCGATCAACCCCGCGTGGTTCGGCTCAATGAACAACTCCAGCGTGCCGGAGCGCAGCGACTCCCCCGCCGCGCCTTCCGCCGGGCTGGGCTTGTACTTCCAGATCTGGCCCTTCTGAATCCGTCCGCCGGTCGTGCACGCGAAGTACACCGTGTCGCGCCCGAACCAGATGCCCTCGGCCCGCGCGAACCGCGCCGCGCCGGCGTCAAATCCGCGAAAGCGCAGATCGTCCTTGGGCGCGTCGATGTCTTCCATGTCCATCCACTGCGCTTCGAACTTGTCGCCGACTCGGATATGCGTCGCGGTCGCGCCTTTTTCGTCGGGCCAGTTGCGCGTATCGAGCGACTTGCGACCCTTTATCACCAGCGCCTGCAGCTTGCCGCCGGCCAGCAGTTTGCCGGGTTCGTTCGGCAGATAGCGATAGAACAGACCCTCATCGCGATCCTCGGTCTGGTACACGATCATCGTGCGCGGATCGACCGCCACCGCCTCGTGCCGAAAACGCCCCATGGCCTTGATCGGTATCGGCTTGTGCAGCCGCCGCGTCGTCTCCGCGGGCACTTCAAACGCGTATCCGTGATCGTGCTCATAGAATTCGTCGGCGCGCTCCACGGACTCCTCGCACGAGACCCATGTGCCCCAGGGCGTCACGCCGCCCGCGCAGTTGTATTCCGTGCACGCGAGGCTGAGGAAGTGCTGGCGGAGATGTTTGGCGCGCGTGTCATAGACGAGCGTGGTTGTGCCGCCGAGACACGGTCTCTTTCCGTGGCCCCGGTCAAACGCCATCGCCGGGTCGATCAGGCTGATCAGTTTCCCATCCGGGCCGAACGGACTGCGATCCGTCATCTTCGGGTTGAGTTCATGGTTGCAGACCAGAATCGTCACGCCATTCGGGCCGGAGAACGCGCCCATGCCGTCCGGCTGCCCGGGAACGAGCAGGCCATCGTCCATCTTCTCTCCCAAGGAAGAAATGATGTGATAGGAGAAGCCATCCGGCAGGTCCAATACGCCGAGCGAGTCCGGTCGCAGTGGGCCGAACCCCGGCACGCTCCAAACGGGATCGTCGCTGTTAATGTCGTCGCCGGCGATCAACTCGCGCAGGCCCCGAAACCCGAGTGAGACGGCCAGCGCCCCCCGTAGAAAATCGCGTCGGCTGGTGATCATGATCGCGTTGAATCCCTCGATTCCAATCTGGCTGGCCGCACCGGACGACCTCGCGGCACGGTAATCCCCCAATATTAGCGGGGTGTTAATGGGTTGTCGGGCGGCCGCCGGACCGGATACCCTATAGGGTCATGTCGAGCCGCCATTGCCACCGGGAGCCGTCGATGCCTTCAGGGCGTGTTTTGCGCCAGCGCGGTTTTACGCTGATCGAGCTGCTGGTCGTCGTCGCGATTATCGCGCTGCTGATCTCGATCCTGTTGCCGTCGCTGACCGGCGCCCGCCGGCAGGCCAAGCAGTTGCTGTGCCTGACCAATCAGGCGGAGATGGGTAAGGCGGCGCTGATCTACGCCGACGAAAACAATGACACACTGGTGCGGGCCGAGCGCGATCTGCACTTCACCCAGACAATGATGCCGGCCCTCGGATACAACGGCAGCGACCTCTACGATCTGTTCAACTTTCGCCGCGCCTGTCGCGGCCACCGGCGCCACGTGCAGGTCTGCGCGTCGATCCCGCAGTTTCAGTGCAGCGATTGGCCGGACGTCGAGCCGACCAGTTCCGACAATTCGCCCTTCTGTCGCGGGATCGAGCAATCGCTTCACTACGTCGTGAACTCATTCGCGCGCGAGTACTCCACGGAGGTCGGCACGCCGGGCCAGGCGGGCGAGACATACCGGAACATCGGATCGCACGACAACAACGGCAACCCGCTCGTCCCGCAGGAACAATACTTCCGCCTGACCGACTTCGGCCGTCGCAGTCCGTCGGAGCTGATCTATATCACCGAAGCGCACACGAGCCTGCCATCAGATCGCCTCGACTATCATGACGTGATGCAGGCGTCGATGATTCCGTTTGGCGCTTTCCCGCGCGTCGCGAATGATCGCCGGCACCCGCGCGGCGTGACCGCCCTGTTCTTCGACGGACACGCCGATGTGCTGCCGTTGAACGAGCTCGATCCCGGCTGGCCGTCGGATATCGGCTTTCGCCTGCGGTATTTCACGACCGTGCCGGCCGAGTAGGCCGAATCCGGCGGGCGAAATCGGCGCCCCGCGCTTGGCGCCCTGTGGCTGGCGCGTAGAATCACAGAATGGCGGGAAAATCCCGCAGAATGATGAGTCAAGGACGACATGCCGCTCAAGAAGAAACGACCCGTGCTGTACGAAGTCGCCCGCCGGCGCGAAATCGCGGCGGGGTTGCGCGCTGAACCGCGCCCCGCGGAGCCCGCGCCACAGCCGCAGCCGCAGCCGGCCAAGCCGCCTGTGTCGCGTCTCGCTCCGGCGCAGTCGGCGCCTGTTCCGCACAAGCCGGCGCCAGCGCCGGCTGACCCGCTCAGTCCGACGGTCGAAATCGAACGCGGCCAGGTCAATCTGAGCCTGCGCTGGCCCGCCATGACGATCATCGGCGCGTGTCTCGTGATGTCGCTGGCGGTCGCGTTTCAACTCGGTCGACATTGGGCCGGTGGCGCCGCGGAAATGGACTCCGAGGGCGACGCGTTGGCGCTGTTTGTTGAGGACGACGCCTACAACGATGCTGCCCAGCCAGCGCCCGGAAAAGACCCGGCGCTCGAGGTCGCGCCCCCCAAACAGCAGCCGCCGCAGAATCAACCGCCCGTTGCGCCGGTGGCGTTCGACTTCGAGCCCGGCAAGTACTACGTCAAAGTCCAGCATTTTCCGAAGAGCCGGCAGCAGCACGCGGTCGACGCCTGCAAGTATCTGCGCACCGCGGGCGTGCCGAGCCATGTCTGGAAGCGCCCCGACGAGTTCGTGCTCGTCGCCACGGAGCCGTTCGACTCCAGCGCCGCGGCCCGCCAGCTGATTCGCCGCATTCAGGCCGTCGGCGTCGAATACGTCAAGGAAGGCGGCGGCTATGATTTCCAAGGCTCCGTCGCCCGCAAGATCCGCTGATCGGCAAGTGACCCAATGACCCGTCTGGAACAGCTTCGACAACTGGCCGCCGCCATGCCGGACGACCCCATGACGCACTACGGCGTGGGCCTGGAGTGCATCCAGCTCCAGGACTGGCCCGGTGCGATCGCCGCTTTCAGTAGCGCGATTCGGGCGGACGCGCAGTACGCCGTCGCTTACTACCATCGCGCGCGGGCCGAGCTCGGCGCCGGCGATCCGGACACCGCCCGCGACACGCTTGCGACCGGAATCGAAGTCGCGGGCCGGGCCGGCGACCTCCATACGCAGGGCGAGATGCGCGAGTTGCTCGCGACAATCGAATGAGGCCGGTACGCCTGGCGATCATCGGCTATGGCCGCATGGGGCAGGCGATCGCGCGGCTGGCGGCGAGCGATGCGCGTTATGCGATCGCGGGCGTCGTCGTGAAATCCGCCGGACACGCGCACTCAGCGACAGCCTCGGTATCGATCACAAACCAACTGCCCGACGAGTTTGACGTCGCGATCGACTTTTCGTCGGTCGAGGGCGCGCTGTACTGGACGCCGCAAGTCGCGGAGCGCGGCGCGGCGATCGTCAACGGCGTCACCGGTCTGGATGAGACGGCCCGCGACTGCCTGCGCGCCGCCGCGCATCACGTTCCCACACTCTGGGCGCCGAACATGAGCGTCGGCGTTAATCTGCTGATCAATCTCGTCGCGCAAGCGGCCGCCGCGTTGCCCGGATGGGACATCGAACTGATCGAGACGCACCATCGCCGCAAGGTCGACGCCCCCAGCGGCACGGCGATCGCGCTGCTGGACGCGGTGCGCGCCGCGCGTCCAGCAGCCACCCGCCATGGCCGTGGCCCCGGCGACCCGGCCCGCGACACCGGCGAAATCGGCGTGCACGCGGTGCGCCTCGGCGGCGTTGTCGGCGAGCATGAATTGCGGTTCGCCTCGGAGCATGAAGTCGTCACGCTGTCGCACGCGGCCCTGACGCGCGACGTCTTCGCCGGCGGGGCCTTGCGCGCGGCCGAGTGGATCGCGACACGATCGCCCGGCTTCTACACGATGCGCGATGTCCTGGCCGAGAGCGCGGGGCCGACGGACGCATGAACGGGCGGAGCGAAACGCTTCCACACGTCGTGATCGTCGGCGGCGGATTCGGCGGGTTGGAATGCGCCCGCAGCCTTAACCGCAAGCCATTTCGCGTCACCCTGATTGATCGCCGCAACTTTCACCTGTTTCAACCGCTGCTTTACCAGGTCGCGACCGGCGGGCTCTCTCCCGCGAACATCGCCGCTCCGCTGCGCGGCGTGCTGGCGCGGCAGAAGAACGTGACGGTGCGCCTCGGCGAGGTCACCGACATCCTGCCCGACGAAAACGCGATCCGCGTCAGCGGTGAACGCATCGGCTACGACGAGCTTGTCATCGCAGCCGGCGTGCGGCACCAGTACTTTGGTCATGACGCCTGGGAAGGCCACGCGCCGGGCCTCAAGACGGTCGAGGACGCGATCGATATTCGACATCGCGTGCTCGACGCTTTTGAACGGGCGGAGATCGCGCGCGACCCCGGCGAACTGCATCGCCTGCTGACGTTTGTCGTCGTCGGCGCCGGGCCGACCGGCGTGGAAATGGCAGGCGCCATCGCCGAACTCGCCCGCGCGACGCTGCGCGGCAATTTTCGACATATCAACCCCGCCAACGCCCGCGTGCTGCTGATCGAAGCCGGTCCCCGCGTGCTGAACGCATACACAGAGATATCTTCGGCCCGCGCGACGCGCGCCCTCGAACGCCTCGGCGTGACGGTCTGGCTGAATACCGCCGTGATTGATGTCAGCGAGTCCGCCGTCACGGTCATGCGCAACGGCGTCAAGCAGGTCGTGCAGACCGGCGCCGCGGTCTGGGCGGCCGGGGTGCAGGCGTCCCCGCTCGGCGCAGCGCTGCGCGACCGCGCCGGCGCAACCCTCGATCGAGCCGGGCGCGTGATGGTCAATACGGATCTGTCGATCCCCGGGGCCGCGAACATCTTCGTGGTTGGCGACTTGGCAAACTACAGCCATCAGACTGGCGAGCCGCTGCCCGGTATCGCGCCCGTCGCGATGCAACAGGGTCGCTACGTCGCGGACCGCATCGAGTTGCGCTATCTCGAAGGGGACTGTCTGCCGTTCAAGTATCACCACCGTGGCTCAATGGCCACCATCGGGCGCGCCGCGGCCGTCGCGGAGATTGGGAAAGTCCGCTTTTCGGGCTACCCCGCGTGGTTGGCCTGGCTGTTCGTCCACCTGATATTCCTCGTCGAGTTTGAAAACCGCGTGCTGGTGCTGGTTCAGTGGGCGTGGAACTACTGGACACGCAACCGCGCAGCGCGGTTGATCACCGGCGAGCCCGCTCGCATCGAACCCGACGCGTTTCAAGATTGCGACGCGAAACAGAAACCGCTTACGAAGAGCCAGCGATGAAGCCCACGCTCAGGCCCGGGTCGTCGGCGGAAGTGCGCTTCGTCGTCACCGAGGCGATGTGCCCGCACTTTGACGGCGTGCTGAAACACCCGGTGTGCGCGACCTGGACCATCGTGCATCAGATGGAGGTCGCCGGGCGGAAACTGCTGGAGCCGCATCTGGAGGGCGCGGAGGAAGGGATCGGCGCCCATATCAGCGTCGATCATGTCTCGCCGGCGCGCATCGGCGCCACGGTCAGCGTGCGGGCCACCGCGACCGAGTGCGCATCGCGCAAGCTCGTCGCCGCTGTCGAGGCGTTCTGCGGCGACCGGTTACTGGCGCGAGGGCGCTTCGTGCAGATCATCCTGCCCAAAGCGCGCCTCGCGGCCCTGTTCGATGAACATGCCCCACCCGCGGGCCAACCGCCGGACTAGCGGCAGAAGCGCCCGTAGCCGTAGTACGGCCGAGCGTAATAGCTGTGGCCGTAGTAGCGCGGATAGGAGCGGTAGCGGACGTAGTACCGATCCGGGTAGGTCCGGTAATGTCGGTGGACATACCGCGGGCCGTCGTAGTATCGATGGTGGCTGTAGTAGTGGCGGGCCGGCCGCACATAATGGCCGTCGCCATAGCCGAAGCTGAAACCGAACCCGGCCGACGCCGAGGCGGCGCTCAGCACCGCAAAACCGAATCCCGCGATCGCAAGTTTCCAGGCACGTTTCATCGTGTTCTCCTGCTAAATTCGCGCCAGTCGGCGCCATCCCCGGCCGACGTCCGGTGAGACACCGTCGGCTTCGTGAAGTTAGGGACGAATTCGCCTGAGATTCTATTCAGCCAATTCGCGGAAAAAACCAGCGGCGACTGCAAATCGCGTAGCACGCCGGTTCTTCAAGCGATTGGGGGCGAGAGCGGCCGGTACCACCCCATATGCGGGCGCGATAAAGTGGCGGAATCTGCTTCGGCCCCGGGAGGCCCACATGAAGCGTCCGCGCAGTGGCGGCGGCTGGGCCGCCCTCAAGTACACGTTCCGCAAGGGTCGCGAGGCCGGCGGTCTGCCGCAGCTGTACAAGGCCCTCCGCACCAACAACGCCTGCAAGACCTGCGCGCTCGGCATGGGCGGCCAAAAAGGCGGCATGGTCAACGAGCGCGGCCACTTTCCAGAGGTCTGCAAAAAGTCGCTGCAGGCGATGGTCGCCGACATGCAGGGCCAGATTGCGCCGCGATTTTTCGCGGAGTACGGCTTTGACGCGCTGCGCGGGTTCTCGCCCCGCGAACTCGAGACCTCCGGGCGCATCGGCCAGCCGATGTTCGCCGGGCCGGACGACCGTGGCTATCGCCCGATCGACTGGGACGCGGCGCTGGATTTCTGCGCCCGGCGCCTGAAGGCGGTGACGCCGGACGAGACATTTTTCTATTTCAGTGGTCGCAGTTCGAACGAAGCGGCGTTCCTCTGGCAGCTCTTCGCGCGCCTCTACGGCACCAACAACGTCAACAATTGCAGCTATTACTGCCATCAGGCCAGCGGCGTCGGCCTGAGCAGCGCGCTCGGCTCGGGCACGGCCACGATCACGCTCGATGACCTGTACGGCTGCGACCTGGTCTTCCTGATCGGCGGCAACCCCGCCTCGAATCATCCGCGGATGATGACGATTCTGTCCGATGTGCGCCGCCGCGGCGGCGAGGTAATCGTCATCAACCCGCTGATCGAAACCGGCCTGGTCAACTTTCGCGTCCCGAGTCGCCCGCTCAGCATGATGCTGGGCTCAAAGATCGCCAGCCAATATATGCAGCCGCACATCGGCGGCGATATCGCGGTGCTGACCGGCGTCGCGAAGTCGCTGTTGGAACGCCATCCACAATCGGTACACGGAGCGTTTATCGCCGACGCGACGGAAGGCGTCGACGCATGGCGCGCCGGCGTGGACGCGATCTCATGGGCGGAAATCGAGAAGCGCGGCGGCGTCCCGCGCCGCGCCATCGACAACGCGGCGGACAGCTTTGCCCGCAGCAAAGCGACCGTGTTCGCGTGGACAATGGGCATCACCCACCATATCCACGGCGTGGACAATGTCCGCGCGATCGTCAACCTGGCCTTGTTGCGCGGCATGCTTGGCCGCCCGCACGCCGGCCTGTTGCCGATTCGCGGTCACAGCAATGTCCAGGGCGTCGGCTCGGTCGGCGTGGCGCCGCAACTGAAAGACGAAGTGCTGCGACGGTTGGAGACGCGGTTTGGGGTGAAGCTGCCGACGACGCCGGGGCTCGACACGCTCGCGTGCATCGACGCGATGCGGGCGGGCAGACTGAAGAACGCCTTCTGCCTCGGCGGAAATCTGTATGGCAGCAACCCGGACGCGCGAACGGCGGCCGCCGCGTTTTCGCAGTTGGACGCGTGCGTCTATCTCAGCACGACACTGAACACCGGCCACGCCTGGGGCCGCGCCAGAGAGACGCTGATTCTCCCGGTGAAAGCCCGCGACGAAGAGAGTCAGCCCACGACGCAGGAATCGATGTTCAACTATGTCCGCCTGAGCGACGGCGGCCCGGCGCGGATTGCGGAAGCCCGCAGCGAGGTCGAGATCGTGGCCGCGATTGCGCGGCGCGTTCTGCCGGCGGATTGCCCGGTCGACTTTGCGGCGCTGGAAAATCACGGCGCCATCCGCGCGGCGCTGGCGCGCATCATTCCCGGATACGACGCGATTGGCGAGATCGACCGCACGAAACAGGAATTTCAAATCGCCGGACGCACGTTTCACACGCCGAAGTTCCCGACGCCGTCCGGACGGGCGCGGTTTCACGCCGTGGAGTTGCCGGCGGATGTGCTGGAGAGCACGCGCATTGCAGACCACGGTGACAGCGGCGGCGTCAAAGAAACGGCGCTGCGTCTGATGACAATTCGCAGCGAGGGGCAGTTCAATACCGTGGTCTATGAAGAGGAAGATATCTATCGCGGTCAAGATCGGCGCGACATCGTGCTGCTGAACGAAACCGACATGCGCACGATCGGCGTGAAGGCGGACCAGTCCGTGATCGTTCGCAGCGCGATCGGCGAAATGCGGGCCCTGGCCCGTCCATACGCCATCACGGTCGGCAATGCGGCCATGTACTATCCCGAAGCGAACGAGATCGTCCCCTCAGCGGTAGACCGCGAATCCCGCACGCCGGCGTTCAAGGCGATCGCCGTCCGTATTCGTCCGGCGTAGAACCGAATGACCCGCGAGCCCAACAACCTCTATGTCGGCATTCTCCTTGGCGGTCAGAGCACGCGGATGGGCGCGCCCAAACACGCGCTCAAGATCAATGACCGATCATTCTTTGAGATCATTCAAACTACTGCGGCGCCATTCGCGGCCGGCGTTTTCGCGCTCGGCCCACCGCTCGCGGGCGTCAGCGCTATTCCCGACGTTGAAGGAGCTCGTGGCCCGCTCGCCGGCATCCTCGCCGCGCTGCGCCATCCGCCCGAGGCCGACTGGCTGATCGTCGCCTGCGACATGCCGTTCGTCTCGCCCGCCGCGATCGAGTGGCTGCTCAGTTTTCGCGGGAGCGCCGCCGCCGTGATTCCCCTGAGCCCCGGCGGCCGCGTCGAGCCGCTGTTCGCGCTCTACTCGCCCGCGATTCGCACGGAGGTAGAGGAGTTGATTCGCACGCCCAACGCCGCGCCGCGCCTGTTGGCGCAAAAGGAGGGCGTGTTGACCCCGCAAATCCCGGAACCGTTGGTCCCGGCTTGGCGGAATATCAACACGCCCCTAGCGTACGACTCGGCCAGGCGAGTTGGGGAGGCATCGAGTCGTACAGTACCGCGGTCTGGCGAGCCCTAGCCGCGTCAGGCGGCCTCGGAGCTGCGTTGTTGGTTGCGACCTATCGGGGTTCGGCGGCCGACATCGGCGGCGGGGCCGGCTGTGAACCCGGGCGCGGCGGCGCGGCGGGCCGCGGCGTACGTTCCAGGCGAGCCGGGCGCGGAGCGCCGCGCATCATTCGTCCGGACCAATCCGGATCAGTTGGCGGCGCGATCATTTCCAGAAACGCCTCGAACGCGCGATGCTGTTCTTCGGAGCCAATCAGTTCAATCACGCCCGAGCCGGGACGCACCAGCACCGGCACGTCGTCGCGCGACATCAGTTCCGTGATCGCATCCATTTTTCCCTCGGGCAACCAGTAGCGTCGCGCGAATGATCTCACACCCGCCTCGACGAACGGCGACTGCTCTTCGCGGTCCGAATTCGCGACGCGGACGCTGGAACCCGGCTCCAACGCCGGTGGCGTGTCGTCGTGATCGTTGCCCCACAGCCCGCGGCCAAACCAGCCGCCGCGCACCGGCGCGTCATCATCGTCGTCCGCATCTTCCCAGCGCGTGTCCGCCACTTCCGGTTCAGCGCCCGGCCGATCGAGCCGCTGCGCGACGTCGTTCAGGCGGCGCGTCACCTGCGCGAGCCGGCGGCTGAGTTCCTCGACCTCACGCGTCAGCTTCTCAATATCATCGCCGCCGTTGTCCCGGTCTCGCGTGAGCCGGGTCGGCTCCGGGCGCATCTCGCGGGCGCGGGGCTCGGAACCCGACTGGGCGATGGCGCGCGGGGCCCCGAGGCTCCAAGCCGCCACTACCATCGCGCCGACGGCCAGCGTCGCCATCCACGACGCGCGCGGTCGCTCACCTGTGGTCATGATCATCTGGATTCTCCCTTTCAAGCGCGACATCTGGCCGCGCGTTACACCAAGTGTTCCGGCCAACGACGAACGTCCGACAAACTGCCGCGCCTGCACCAGCGCCGTCGCATATGAGCGGCGGCTGCGCGGCTCCAGCCACGTCACCCACGCGTCGCAACTCGCCTCGGCCGCCTCACGCAACCGCCGAGCGCACCACCACGACACCGGATTCCACCAGGTCATCGCGATGACCAGCGTTTCCAGCCAGCACAGCCAGTGATCGCGACGCTTCAGGTGGGCAAGCTCATGGCAGATCACCGCCCGCCGCGCATCCAGATCAAGTTGGCCCCAAAGGCCCGTAGGCAGGATCAATCGCGGCGCGCCGAGGCAGATCACCATCGGCGACACCCGCGCATCCACCATCAGGGCGCGCGGCGCGGCAAGCCCCATCCGCTTCGCCTGCTCTTGCGTCATTTCGACGACCGATCGCGCAGCCGGGCGGGACGCGCGAATCAGCCGCAGCACGCGGAGCAATGAGATCGCATGAATCAGCAACAGCAGCGCGGACACGCCCATCAACAAGGGCGCCGGCGGCAGCGGGAACGCGTGGACAAACTCCCGCCACGCCAGCCAGACGGAGAAAAGCCAGCTCGAACCGAACGCGACCGCGCTGCGCCAAGAGACGCTCGAACCCGCCGACGGGACATCGCCGACAACCGCCGCAGTCGGCGGAGTCGCCTCGACCGGGTCGCAGGTCTCGGCGGCGGCCGGGGCCGGGGCGGCGTCGACGGACATGACGACATAAGTGTCGCGCGTCTCGACGACTCGCCCGGCCAACTGACGCTTGAGCCCCGGCTGTTGCGCGGCGCAGACGGCGCAGGACGGCGATTCGGCCTTCGTTCCCCTCCGGAGAGTTTCTGAGCCTGACCGCGCAAGGGGCCCGGCGCCTATATTGGAGGCATACGCGCACGCCGAGCAGGCGGTTTGTTCGTTGGTCGCAAGAACGACCGGAAACGCTGCGGGCGCCTGGCTGCCGGGCTGTGCCGCGATCGGCGGCAGGATGACGCACTCCTCACCCTGTGGCTGGGGACGCTCAATCGACGGGGAACGCGTAGGGCCCGGCGGTGGCGGCAACGATTTCACCAGCGTGCCCGCCGCCGTCACATTGGTCGCAAACCAGTCTTCGGGGGCCTGTGGCAGGAACGCCGGCACCACAAACGCAAGCAGCGTCGCTACCCAGAGGCGATGGCGCGTCGCGGCCCGCAGGGGCAGCACGTAGCACAACGCGGCCACAAGCAGGGTCAGCGGCGCAATCAACCAGCCGATCAGCCAGAGACGGTCCAGTATCGCTTCCACGATCACTTCCCGCCTTTCGGTTTGCGGGAGCCGGCGGCGCGATCGAGCGCGTCGATCAGCGTCTGCAACTCGGCCACCTCATCTGATGTCAATCCCTCGTCGCGCACCAACTGCAGGATGAGCGGTCCGGCCGCCCCGCCGTACAACTGATCCATCAGCGCCCGCAGCCGGGACCGCTGGATCCGCTCGCGCGACACGATCGGCGTGTAGACATACGCCGGCCCCTGGCTGGTATCGCAGTCACACCCGACATAGCCCTTCTGTTCCAGACGGTTGAGGAAGGTCTGCACTGTCGTATAAGCCAGGGTTCGGCCGCGGTCGGCCAGAGATTGCTGCACATCCCGCACCGTGGATGGCCCGCGCTCCCACAACGCGCTCAGCGTTTCCAGTTCGGCGGAGGAAAGATCGACTTCAGGAGCGGGCACGTTCGACGCCTCCGAGAAAGCGGCCTGCGCGTCTACTACAGGTGTCGGAGTAAGTCTACTACACCTGTCGGAGTTGTCAAGAAAAATCCGCGAATTTCGCGGCGGCGGCGATCGCGGCGGTCTCGACGCGCAGGATGTTGCGCGCAAGTCTAAGTGGAACGGCGCCTTGCGCGATCAGCGCCGCGCGCTCCGCGTCGGTGAAGCCCCCCTCGGGACCGATCACGACCGCAACATCGCGACCGGGTTCGACGGGCGTGGCGCTCGGGCCGGGGTCCGCGACGAACAGTTGCGCAGCGCCGCCTGCCGAGTCCCGCCAGTTGGCGAGATCGCGCGTCCAGTCTCTTCCCGCGCGGATGATCGGCGCGCGATTTCGACCACACTGCTTGCAGGCCTCGATCGCGGTGCGCATCAGCTTTTCCGCTGATTCGGGCTTCAGCCGAACCACCGAGCGCTCGAATCGCGTCAGAATCATCTCGTCGACGCCGAGCTCGGTCAGTTTTTCGATCAGCATCGTCAGCCGTGGCCCCTTGCACGGGGCGACCAGCAATGTCAGTCGCGACGCCGGCGCACCCTCGTCCGTTACGCGCGCCACGCGAACCGTGACCGGCCCCGAGCGCGCCCCACCATCCGGCATGATCTCGCCCGCCGCCGATCGCCCGGAACCGTCAAACAGTTCGATGAGATCGCCGGCGCGCAGGCGCAGCACGCGGCGCGCATGCCGCGATTCCTCGGCGGACAACGCCACGACGCCCTCATCAAACGCGGGAACAAAAAACCGCGGCGCGGCCAATCATCGCCTCCAACTTGTCGTTTGGTTATGTCAGAGCGAACGCGCTAATCGGCGTCATTCGGATCACCGCCCTCATCATGACCCACTTCTTCCAGTTTTTCTTCCAGCGACGCGACGCGCTCGCGCAGAGAGCGCAGCGCCTCCGATTCGGATTCGTTCGCCCGGATCTTTTCGATCGCGTTCCGGGCCCGTCGTCTCAGGTCAGCCGGCGCCGCGCCTTCCGCGTACGACTCCAGCTCATCAATCGCTTCCGTATCGCCGAGCGCGCCCAACGCGCTGATCGCCGCGCCGACCGCGTTCTCGTGCGGATCGTCCAACAGGTCGAGCAGAAAGCCGCGGATGCGATCGGTCTCGTGCGCCGCCCCGAGCGCCCCCAACGCGGAAATGCCGCTCGTGCGCCCGCGATAGGGCGCCCCGTAACGCGCCAGGTCAAACGCCGGCTCCACGCCGCGCTGCGCGTCCAACCGGGCCAGCGCCCCCACCGCCGCCCGGCGAATCTTGTTCTGATGGGACGGTTTCTGGGTGTTACGCACGAGGACAGCGATGATCTCGTCGGTCGGGTCCTGGCGCCCGAGTGCTTGCGTCGCGCGTTCCTCGACGGTGTACGTCGCGTCATTCTCCGCGAAAGGAATCAGCGCCTTGGCCACTTCGGGGCGCCGATATCGGCCCAGCGCCACGACTAACGCCGCCCGCACGTGGTGCTCCTGCAGCGCGCGTTCGTCGGCAATCAACTCCAACAGCGTTTCACGGGCCGCGGCGACCGCCATCTGTCCCAGCGCCGACGCCGCCTCGCTGCGCTCGGCATAGTAGCGCTCGTTATCCCGGACGATCCGGGCCAGCGCCGCGCGGACGTCGTCGCGGTGATCATCCGCCAAGGTGCTGATCGCGGTCAGGCGGGCGGCGGTGGTCGGACCGTCCAGCGCCTGGTGAATCCGCATAGCCACCGGCAGGCGCAAGTCCCAGACCGCCAGCACATGCAGATCCGGGTCGACGCAGACCTGAATCGGCGCTTCATCCGACGCGATCGTGATCCGCGCGGTTCGTTCGCGCAGCGCGATCGTGCGCCGCTCGACGCGCCCGCCCGCAAACTCCACCACGACCGGCACGTCCGCTACGAACGCCGGCCGCTCCGTCGACAGGGTCTGCGTCTGTTCGAGCGACAGCGCCACCTGCCCCGTCGCGTCGTCCCAGTCATATTCCACCTTGATGTGCGGCGTTCCCGGGCGCTCCAGCCACTGCGTGAAAAAGCGCTCAAAGCTGCGCCCGGATTGCGCCTCGATCACCCGGCGAAGGTCATCCGTCTCCGTGGATGTCCACGCGAAGCGGCGCAGATACTCCTGAATTGACGCCCAGAAAAGCTCGTCGCCCAATTCACGCCGCAGCATGTGAATGACGCAACTGCCCTTGCTGTACGGATTGCTCACGGGCCGGCTGAACACATCGTCCGGGTTGTCGTATTGTGGGAAAACGACGCCCGCGACGGCATCCACGCGGTCTGAGCGACCGACGCCGCGCATCGTCCGCCAGATGTCATCGTCATACGCCGCGCGGCCGCGGCTGTGCTCCCACCAGGCGGCTTCCATGTATGTCGCGAAGCCCTCATTCAGCCAGATGTGCGGCCATGCGCGGCAGGTCACGACATCGCCGAACCACTGATGCGCGAGTTCGTGCGAAATCAGGCCCTCAAGGTCGGAATCCAGACCCGCCCGGGCGTCGTGCACGACATCTTCGCGCAGCGTCGTCGCGGACGTGTTTTCCATTCCACCCCAGTCGAACAAGTAGCAAACCGCCTGCGCGTATTTCTCAAACGGATATTCGAAGTCGAGTTGCGCGGAAAAGTAATCGAGCATGGCCGGGGTTTTTCCGAACGTGCGTTCCACGCCCTCGGCCTGGCCCGGTGGAACCCAATACTCGACCGGAATCCCGCGCCACATCGTGCGCGTCACATCGAATTCCCCGATCACCAGGGATACCAGATACGGCGTGTGCGGATGGCGCATCTCATATCGCGTGCGGGCCATGCCGCCGCCGACTTCCTCGCGGCTGACCAGCCCGCCATTGGAAAGGACCTTCAATTCGGCCGGCGCCAGCACGCTGATCGCGGTCCGGCAGCGCTCGTTCGGAGAGTCGTGCGAAAAAAACCAGTGGCGAGAGAACTCCGCTTCGCCCTGCGTGTGGATCATCAGGGGCCGATCCGGATAACCCGCGTCCGGCAGCGCGAAGATCATTCCCCCTTGCGGCGATTCGCACCGGTAGCGAATGATCAGACCGGCCTCCGCGCCGGCTACGAGCGGCGGGTCATACCGCACCGTCAGTCGCTGCTCGTCGTAGCGAAAATCCGCCGCCGCCCCGGTCAGGTCCCGCACCGACTCGATCCGCAGATCAATCCCGTCCAGCCGCAAGCGGGCCAGCGGCGTCGCCAACGTGGTGAACCGCAACGTCTCCTCGCAGCTGAACGCGCGGGTCAGAGGCTCCGAAAAATCGATGTCGAGCTGCAGCCAGGTGAAGTCCACCTGCGGATCGGGCGGGTAGTTGCGCGGGTCACGGCCCACGCTGGCGTCAAACGGGCGACCATGGACCGCGTCGCCGCGCGCCATCGCACATTCCACGCCGGCGTCGACCGGGAGGGTCCAGCCGCCGATTCCCAAGATGACCGCCACAGCCCCCGCCATTACTCGCATGAGCGAATCCCCAATCCTCGGGCCTGATGTCGCATGACAAACGGGGCAGGATAGCTGACCGGGATGGGTGGAGCGAGCGGCGCCGCAGGGCAGGCCGGGCCGGCGGCGGGACGAGTGGCAAGAAAAGCGGCGGAAACGAAAAAAGGCACGCGCGAACGACGCCGACGCGCTGGAATTGCGCGTCGCGCGCCGAATGCGCGTGCCCCAAAACCGAAGGGAAAGACTACATCGGCATCATGGCCGGCGCCGCCTTGCGGCGGGACGACTTACGACGCTTCTTCGCAGTCTTCTTGGCTCCCTTTTTCTTCGCGGTCTTCTTCTTGGCGCCCTTTCTCTTCGCAGTCTTCTTCTTGGCGCCCTTCCGCTTCGCGGTCTTCTTCTTTGCGACCTTCTTCTTTGCTGCCTTCTTCTTCGCGGTCTTCTTCTTTGCTACCTTCTTCTTCGCGGCCTTCTTGGCCTTCTTCTTCGCTTTCTTCTTAGCCATGGCGCACTCCACTAAGAAAGAACTGAAACAAACGGCTACGCCACCTCTGGCGTATGCACACGATCTTCAAAGCGGACGCTGACGCGTTTGCTCACTCCCGGCTCCTGCATCGTGATTCCGTGCAGCACGTCCGCTCGCTGCATCGTCGCCTTGTTGTGCGTGATCACGATGAACTGAGACTCTACCAGAAACTCTTGCAACATGTTATTGAACCGCTCGATGTTCGAATCGTCCAGCGCCGCGTCCACCTCATCCAGAATCGCGAACGGCGACGGCTTCCTTTTGAACACCGCGAACAACAACGCTACCGCGGTCATCGTCTTTTCGCCACCCGAAAGCAGCGAGATAGATTGCGGCTCCTTACCCGGCGGCCGCGCGATGATCTCGATGCCGCTCTCCAGCGGATCATCCGGCGTCTCTAAAATGATATCGGCTTTTCCACCACCAAAGAGTTTACGAAACAGTTCCTGAAACGCGACGCGCACTTCCTCGAAGCATGCCACGAAGCGCGTGCGCGACTCCTCGTCCAACTCTTCGATCAGCGTCTGCAACTTCCCGATCGCGTCCGTCAGATCGTCACGCTGCGTGATGTGATGGTCATAGCGCGGCTGAAGCTCTTCCAGCTCGCTGATGGAGTCGAGATTCACGTTCCCCAGCCGCGTAATCCGGCCGCGCAGGTCATCGATTTCTTCGCGGACGGCGGCCCAATCGCGGTCGCTGTGCTCATAGCTGGCGTACAGTTCGACCAGGTCGAGTTCCAATTCCTCGCGGACACGACCGATCAGGTTTTCCACCCGCACTTCGATCTCGCGCCGCGCGACCTCACACTCCGTTAGCCCGGCGTCCACCTGTCCGATTTCCGACTGCAGCCGGCGGGCGACCGCGCCCCGCGTTTCGGTCTTGCGGCGGACCGCCTCGCGCTGCTCGCGCAATCCCAGCGCTTTTTCGCGCATCAGATCAGCGCTGGACTGCAACGCCTCCGCCCGTTCCCGCGATTCGACCAGGTCGCGCCGCGCCGCCTCAAGCCGACGCGCCGCCTCCTCAATTGCCCGCAACGCCCCCTCGCGCTCGCGTTCGATCGACTGCGCCTGACGCGAAAGCTCATCCAACGCCGCCTGCCGCGCTTCGCGACGCTCCTGAATCCGACCGGCGGCCACCTGCGCCGCGGTCGCCTGATCGCCGTGGGTCCGAACCGCGTCCAGCGCGGCCGAAACACCGGCCTCCAGCGCCCCGAGTTGACGCTCCACCTCGGCTCGCCGAGCGACCGCCTGCTCCAGCTCGGCGGCCAGCCGCGTCGCGTCTTCGCGCCGCCGTGACAGGCGCGACCCGAGCGCCTCGCCCTCGCCCGCCAGGGACTCTCGCTCGCGCGTGAAACGGGCGCACTCATCCGCGGCGCGGCGCAACTCCGCGCGGGCCGCGCCGATTTCCCGCTGTGTCTGCGCGACGCCATTCTGGATCGCGTCGCGCTCAACCTGCAGATCCGCCGCCCGGGATCGCAATCCGGCCCGGGCCCGCGTCGCTTCATCCAGAGCGCGCTCCAGCGTCTCGAGGTCGCTCTCCAGCCGGGCAATCTCAAGCCGACGGCTGATCAGCCCGCCGCCACCTTCACCGACGCCCATCGAGATGCGACCATCCGGCCGCACGATCGCGCCATTGGGGGCGACAAATGTCCATCTGCCGGCCCCTTCCGCCGACAGACGCAGCGCGCGATCCAGCGAGTCCACGAGCACCACATCGCCAAGCAGCGAATCCAGCGCGGCCTCGAAACCCGCGTCCACCCGCACCGCGTCCACGGCCAGCCCGAGCACACCTTCGCGCCCGCGCCACATTTCCGCCTGCCCCGCCGCGGTCCGGCGGCAGCGATCATTCGCGACCACATCGACCGCGGAGTCCGGCTCGCCGTGTTCCCGCAGGGCCGCGAAAAACGCGTCCTGCTCCCGCACAACCACGCGATTCTCAATACGTGTCAGCAGCGGGCGTAAGGCCGCGACGTAATCCGGGTCCACCCGCAGCAGGTCGGCCACGATCCCGACGACTCCGCCATCCGGATGCAGCTCGCGCCACTTCAACAGCGCCCGCGAACCTTGCGCGACGCCTTCCTGGCGCCGCTCCATGTCCAGCAGCAATTCCAGTCGCGAGCGGGCCGCGCTGCGCTGGTCCGCGGCTTCGCTGAGCCGCGATTCGGTCGCATCCACCTGCGCCCGAACCTCCGCCAGATCGCGCTCGACCCGGCCCAACGTCTCAGCGGCCGTCTCCGCCTTCTGCTCCAGATGGCGAACCCGCTCCTCGCAGCGCCGCTCCTCGGCCGCGGCCGAATCGCCGGCTTCCACGAGTTGCTGCGACCGCGCTTCGATCTGCGTCAGCCGGTCCGCGAGCGCCTCGATGTCCTGTTCCGCCGCGGACCGCTGGTTGTCGACGCGCGCCACTTCGCGAGCGGCGTCGAACACGGTCGCCTGGCCCGATTGCAGCGATTGCCTGGCGGCGTCCGCCTGTTCCTGTGCGACCGCCAGCGCCGCGCGGGCGGTGTCGACCGCCGCCAGCCCGGCGGACTCCTCGTCCCGGAGCGCCGTCAATTCGGCCGACAGGTCCGTATGGCGCTTCGCCAGCGCCGCCGCCGTGCCCGCGAGTTCCTCGGCGCGGCGGGCGCTCTCATCGCGCGACTCCCGCAATTCAGATTCACGCCGCTCGATTTGCGTCACGCGCTCGGCCAGACCGCTGATCTCCGCCTGGGCCGCCGCGAGCTCGCCTTCGATCTCGCGAATCTCCGCGTCCCGCTTGAGCAGTTCGGCATCGAGGGCGACCGCTTCCGAATCGCGCGCCGCCAGTTCGACGCGCTTGGCGGCGACGAGATCGGTCAGACTCGCCGCGCGCGTTCGGATTCGAGCCAATGACCGCGTGTGCTCGTGATATTCTGAGAGTGAGAACGCCGCCCGCAGCTCGCGCAGCTGGGCGTCGTATTCCTGAAACTTTCGGGCCTTGGCGGCGGCCAGCTTCACGCTGCGCAGCCGCCGCTCCAGTTCCTCAATAATGTCGTTGATGCGGAGCAGGTTGTTTTGCGAACGTTCGAGCTTGCGTTGGGCCTCGATTCGCCGCAGCTTGTAACGACTGACGCCGGCGGCTTCCTCGAAAAGCTCGCGGCGTTGTTGCGGGTTGGCCTGCAGCATCGCGTCCACGCGTCCCTGCGCGATCACGCTGTAGGCGTCGACGCCGATGCCGGTATCGAGGAACAGCTCGCGCACATCCTTCAGCCGCACGCTTTGACCGTTGATCTTGTATTCGCTGTCGCCGCTGCGGTAGA
>CAZGTH010000010.1:0-185937 GCA_964528455.1 uncultured Planctomycetales bacterium
AAACAGAATGGGCGCCACTTCCGTCATTCCCGCGCAGGCGGGAATCCACGGAGTGAAAGAGCCGTGATGTTCCGCGCTAATCACATTCCACGCGATCCACCGTCCGCGCGAATCGCGCAATACCCCCCGCGCCTCCTCACGCTACCATGCCGTCATGCCCGTGAAACCAACCACCGTCGACCTCCCGCTGCGCCTGAAGACGCCGGACGTCTGGGCGGCGCAGGCGCTGAGCGATCCGCTGGCGTTATTGAACGACCACGCCCATCTGGAAAAGAAAGCCGCGACCAACGCGCTGGAGTTGCTGAACCGCTGGCCGGACCCGGTCGCGCCCGCCAAATGGGTGCAGACGATGACGTCCATCGCCCGCGACGAGGTCGAGCACCTGGCGGTGGTGACGCGACTGCTCGCGCGGCGCGGCGGCAAGCTCACCAAGGGGCATCGCAGCCCGTACGCGAACGGCCTGCGGCGATTGGTGCGCAACGGGCAGGGCACGCGCGAGTTGCTGGATCGCCTGCTGGTGTCATCGCTGATCGAAGCGCGCTCGTGCGAGCGGTTTGAGATGCTCTCGCGGCATTGCGCCGACCGCGAACTCGCGAAGCTATACGCCGGCCTGTGGGCGTCGGAGAATGGCCACTATCGCGTGTTTCTCGAGCGCGCCCGCGACCTGCACGCGGCGGACGACGTGGAAAAACGCTGGGGCTGGATGCTGGATCAGGAAGCGAAGCTGGTCCGTGAACAGACCCCGGGGCCGCGGATGCACAGCGGGTGGGCGTAGGCCGACCGCAAGCGAGGCGCCGTCCGTCTACTTCTTATAGAACACCCGATCCCGATACGTGAACTTGCTCAGCTTGTCGTTCACATGCAGCGCTTCCAGCACGAACTCCACCGCGCTGGCCAGCCACAGCGGCGAATCCGTCCGCCCGTCGCACTGTTTCAGCACCGATTCCGCGATCGGGATCAGCCCTTTGACCTCGCGTCCGGCTGCGACGATCCGCTCCGCCGGCAGGTCGTCGCCGACTTCGAAATTCCGCTCGCCGCCGAGGAAGGCGTTGACGACCGGCTCGAGCGCGCCCATGTCGAGATAATTGTCGGCGACGTTGCGCAGCGCCTCGCCGCGCAGCGCGTTGAGCAGTTTGTCTTCCGCCGCGTCGTCATCGGCCAGCATCAGTTCGATTTTGCCGCGGCAGGCGGCGGGCACGCCGTCGAGGTCGCTGACGCGCGGCACGATCGCCGGCTCGTCGAAGCGGATCGTGCGTTGCTCGGCGTTGGCGACGACAACTTCGACCGCCGCGATCGACGTGCGCACCGACACGCCGGATTGCTGGTTGATGTGCGGGCTGGTGCGCGCCAGGCGCACCATCTCTTCGACCGTTTCGTGGACAAACGCCGGCAACTCGACCTGCGGCGATCCCTCCGGCCGCGACAGCCGGGCGTTGTCGCGCGTGATGCGCATCGCCTCGGCGTTGCTGAACGGATAGTGCGTGCGGACGATTGTGCCGATGCGGTCTTTCAGCGGCGTGACGATGCGCCCGCGATTGGTGTAATCCTCCGGATTGGCGCTGAACGCCAGCATCACGTCCAGATTCAGCCGGATCGGAAAGCCGCGAATCTGCACGTCGCGCTCTTCGAGCACGTTGAACAACCCGACCTGAATGCGCGGGGCAAGGTCGGGCAGTTCGTTGATCACGAATATGCCGCGGTTGCTGCGCGGCACGAGGCCGAAGTGCAGCACCCCTTCGTCGCTCAGCGGGCGGCCCTCCGCGTGGCGGACCAGGTCGATGTCGCCGATCAGGTCGGCCATCGTCACGTCCGGCGTCGCGAGTTTCTCGTGATAGCGCTCGTCGCGGTGAATCCAGCGGATCGGCGTTTCATCGGCGTGAATGTCGATGGTTCGACGCGTGGCGGCCAGCCGGGGCGCCAGCGGGTCGTCCCACAGTTCGACATCCGCCACGACCGGCATCCATTCGTCAAGCAGCGCCGGCAGGGCGCGGAGAATCCGGGTTTTGGCCTGGCCGCGCAGTCCGAGCAGCAGGATGTCATGCTGCGCGAGAATGCCGTTGATCAACTGCGGCACGACGGAGTTTTCATAGCCGACGAGGCCGGCGAACACCGGTTGTTCGGCCCGCAGGCGGGCGATCAGGTTCTCGCGGAGTTCCGCCTTGATGGAGCGCGGGCGGTACCCGCTCTGGCGGAGTTCGCGGATCGTGCGCGGGTGCTGGTCGGTCATGTCGGCGGGTTCCGGGTCGGGCGAAGAATCGGTCGGCGCAGGCGGCGCCTGTCGCACGGTCGATCGTAGAAGTCGACACAGGCAGGGTCAATCAAAGCGGACGTGGCGCGGGTATCATGGCCAACATGCACAACTTTTCCGTTTTCGAGAGCCGTTGGCGCCCCGTCGCCATCGGCTGCGTGCTGATCGCCATCGCCGGGTGCGGGCCGCGTGTCACGTCGGAGCAGATGCAGGCGCTCGACGAGGCCCGCGCCGCGTACAAGCAGAAGCAGTTTGACTACGCGGTGCGCCTGACGTCCCGATTGATCGAGGAGGCGCCGGAATCGGACACGCGCTGGGACGCCCGCATGACGCGCGGCCTCGCGTATGCCCAGCTCAACCGGCCCGACGAGGCGCGGCAGGACCTCACGACCTGCGCCGAGGCCGCCTCCGGTCCGGCGAACCGTTGGCGGGCGCGCGCCGCCCTCGGCACGCTGGCGTTCGAATCCCGCGACTGGCCGGGAGCGGAGCGGCACTATTCAGCCGCGTTGGCCGAAATGCCGGGCGGCCCGGCGCGGACGCGCGAGCCGACCAAGCTTGAAACACTGTGGGAGCCGTTGGAAGAAGCCATTATGCCGACCCCTCCGCCGATCGAGGCGGTGCTGTTTCGGATCGGCTGCGCCAAGGAGCGGCAAGGCAAGTGGGACGCGGCGCGGGAGGAATTCGGGCGGATCGCCAGCGAGTATCCGACCAGCGCCTTTGCCGAGGCGGCGCAACGCCGGCTGGATGCGCGGGCGGATCATTTCGCGATTCTTTGCGGGGAATACAACGAGCCGTCGGTCGCCGAACGGCATGCCGGGCGCATGCGGCATCTCGGGTTCGAGGCGTACGTCCGGCCGGAAGAGCGCGCGTTCAAGACCGTGCACGTCGTGCTGGTCGGGCGATATGAGCGGTTTGAGGACGCGGAGGCGGCCCTGCCGGACGTGCGCTGGCAGTCGGGCAATGCGCAGGTGTGGCCGTAGCGGGTGGGCCGCTAATCCGGGCGTTCGGCCCAAAGTCGCGCGGTGTGCGCGTTTTCACGCCAGTTTTCGTCGTAATGCCGAATCCGCAAGCCCGAGAACGCTGAACGAAGCTCGTCGGGCCGCAGCAGCCGCGCGGCGCTGCGCGGCCGCTCGTTCCGCTCGCGGTGTCGGGTCGTAAACGTCTCGTACAGCAGGGCGCCGCCCGGGCGAAGCATCTGCGGCAGTTTGGGCAGCAGGTCGCGATCCAGAAAGCGCGAAACGAGAATCAGGTCGAACCGCTCCCGCCATCGATCCGCGAACTCCGCTTGCGTGACATCCCGCGTCTCGAACCGGGCGCCGGCCGGCGGCGCGAGATAGCGCGCCGCGAGGTCACGCGCGCGGGCGATCGCGTCCGGCAGTATGTCTACCCCCAACATCTCATAGCCGGCGTCGGCGGCGAAGACCGCGTCGCGCCCGCCGCCACAGGCGATGTCGATCCCGGCGCCCCGCAAGTCGGACGATCCACGCGGGTGTGCGGCGATGCGACCGATGCTGGATTCGATGAATTCTGTCGGGCGCCACAGGCGGAACCTATCGGGCAGGCGGTCGCTCGCCGGTCGATCATCAAACTCGAACTCACGCGTCAGGGCCGCGTCTCGCCCATGCGCGCTCAGCCAATCGCGCATCGCCTCGGCGTCATCGCCGACTTGCGCCACGCGGATCGCCGCGCCCGGCGCGGGAAGCTCGGCGACACGCTGTGCGACTTCCAGCAATGGGATCGTGACGGCGTTGCGAATTGGAGCGCGCGACGCGACCAGGGCGGGACGAGGATCGATCAGGTCGCAGGCGTGAAGCATGTTGGAATCGTTCCCCGACGCGATCGGCCGCCGCGTTTGTCCGGATCGATAATGATACGCGTTCGTGCGGGCGAACCAGGCGGGGCGGCTCCCGCCGCGGACAGCGGTTGGGCGGTGTAGATTCATCGGTATTCTAGGGCCTGCCGACCGCGAATCCCCGCTTCCCCGGCAGCAAAGCCCGGTGGGGTCCATTTCTCGTAACATATTCTTCCATCGGTATTTGCGATTTGGATGCGACGGCGTCGCCAGCCCTGGCAGGGCCGGGACGGCGCCAGGGGACTAGGCCGAAGGCGATAATTTTCAGCCGTAGCGGATTTTCCTGCCAACATTCGCTTGAAATCTGGAAATGACAGGGCTACTATGGCGTTCGGTTTCTTCAAGGAGCAGGAAGAGCCGGTGGTCGGAGGGCCCGGTCACACGTTTGAGGCATTTCTTTTCTTCAGAGGAGAGGAAAATGGTGAGAAAGTTTCTGGTTTCTGTAGTTGCGCTGGCTGCGTCGTCGGCCGCGTTCGGGCAGATCACTGCCAGCGTTGTCGACCTCGGTCTGAATGACGGCACGTACAACTTCGACCTGACGGTCAACTGGGCTGTCGGCGATGACTGGACGGCGACGGGTGTTCGCGTTGACGCCCTGAATGGCGCCGCGCTGGCGTACAACCTCCAGAACATCCTGGACGGCAATGGCAATCCGGCCGACACGACGAACGCCGGTCCGGGCACTGGCGCTCCGTTCCACACGTTCTCGTCGACGCCGCTCCCGGTCGGCTCGGGTGGTCGCTTCAACAACGACTACGCCGCCAACCTGGCCGGCTCGGCCTTCCCGGCCAGCCCGACCCCGGTTCGCACCGCGACCGAGTTCAACGTCGCGCTGTTCGACACCAGCGAGACCAACGGTGACGGCCTCGATCGTGGCGTGCATCGCACCGCCCTCGACGTCAGCGGCGTCGCCGGCTTTGACGGTGGTTCGGTTTACTTCTCGCAGACCGGTCCGGCCAGCGCTGGCGACATCCTCGTCGGTACGCTGCAGTCGGGTCACGGCGCCCGTTCGCAGGGCACCACCCTGACGACCTTGGACGGCGAGTTCTACGCCACGCCGGAGCCGGCTTCGCTGGCCCTGCTGGCCCTCGGCGCCCTGTTCATCCGTCGTCGCTAAGACGAGTTTGAACGAAGCCGATTTCTGAGTCTTCGACGCCCGGGCGGATCTTCGGATCCGCTCGGGCTCTTTTTTGTTTGGGGGGCTGGCAGTTGAATATTGCCGCCGGCCGGGAGCGGGTGTTGTAACAAGCCACGGCGCGGATTGGCCGGAGACGGGTTCGCGGGGTCGTTCTGGTCGGGTCAGGCTGTCAGACGGGAAGGGGTCGGAGGCGGGGCGGTCCGCTGAAGGCCGCTACTGCGGTCCGACGACGGCCTCATCAAACTCGTCCCCGCGGAAGCTCTCACCGAGGTAGGCCTCGCGCACATGCGGGTTGTTGATGATCTCGCGCGGCGGGCCGTCGCAGATGACCGCCCCTTTGTGGATCACGTAGCTGCGGTCGGTGACCTTCAGCGTTTCGCGCACATTGTGATCGGTCAGGAGGATCGCGATCCCGCCCGCCCGCAGCCTCAGGATCTCACGCCGCAGGTCTTCCACGGCTTTGGGGTCCACGCCGCTGAACGGCTCGTCCAACAGGATCAGCCGGGGATTGGTGATGAGCGCCCGGGCAATCTCCAGCTTGCGTCGCTCGCCGCCGGAGACCGTTTTCGCCAGGTTCTTGCGAACAATGGTGAGGTTGAAGCGTTCCAGCAGCTGATCGACCTTCTGGCGTCGATCGCGGCGGCGCATCCGCATGGTCTCGCAGATCGCCATCAGGTTGTCTTCGACCGAGAGTCGTTGAAAGACGCTGGGTTCCTGCGAAAGATAGCCGATGCCGCGCCGGGCCCGCTTGTACATCGGCAGGCGCGTGATTTCGCGGTCCTGAAAGAAGACCTTGCCACCCTCCGGGCGGACCATGCCGACCGTCATCCGAAAGCTCGTGGTCTTGCCGGCGCCGTTCGGGCCAAGCAGACCGACGATCTCACTTTCATTTACGTGGTAGCTGACGCGGTCCACGACCACGCGCCCGGCGTAAGCTTTCAGCAGGCCTTCGGTACGCAGGAGCATGTCAGGCAGTACCGTTGGTGAATTGTGGATAACTTGTGGGGAACATTCCGGAGCCGAAGCGCCGGCATGTCTCTCGCCGCTGAAACGATAGGCCGTAACCGAGCACGGAGATGGAGCGGCGCGCTATGCGAGGCATCGATAACTCATCTTTCTTACGGGACTTGCGCGACTACGACCGCGCTGTCCACGAAGCTCGATTCAAGAAGCGGATCACGGTGCAACGCGCCGCGCGGCGTATGAAGAAACATTTATCCGAGCCAACGGCGTTTGTTGACAACTCTCGGAAACCCGTTCAACGGATGAACCGCACGCGGCCCATGTCCGGCATGCGCGGCCGGCCCCGCTCGGCCGGAAGCAGTCCGGGAAGATACACAAAGAACGCCCGGCCGACAATCTGATCCCGCCGCACCGTGCCGATGGTGTATCGCCCGGCCCGCAGGTCGTCCATCAGGTGCGGACCGACCTCGGCCCATTCACGGGCGTCGCTGCTGCGCGGACTGTTATCGCCGAGCACGAAGTAGTCTGCCGCCCCCAGCGCGAACGGAGCGCCCGGCGTGGCGCGGCGGGTGCGACCCGGCGCGTCGCGCGTGTAGTGCACGTCGCGATCGATGCGGAGACCCCGCAGCGTGAGCGTCAAACCGGAGGCCACGAGCTCGGGACGGGTGGGCGCCAGACGCGTATGGTCGCGCAGCCAGGCGATATTCGGGTGGTACTGGGCGTCGGTCGTGGCGATCCGCTCGCGCCCGTTGACGCGCAGCCCCACGCGCCAGTCAAGATGCGAAAACTCCAACCGGGCCCGCCCGAGGCGACCGAGCGCCGCGCTGCCGATCAGCGCGTCCGGTCGTCCGGGCGCGCTCATGGTTAAGGTCGCCTGCCCATCGCGCGTTACCCGCGCGCTAAACACCGTATCCTCGCGCGTCAGACGCAGTTCCAGCCAGCCGTCGCCATCGGCGAACTGCACATCGGTCACGATCCGCACGTCGCCGGGCGCCGCGCCGCTGTGGCCGTCGTTGTAGCCGTAGCTGTCGCGCAGCTGCGCGATATCACGCGGCTCGAAGCGCAGCGCGCCGGGCGCGCCGTCATCGCCGCTGAAACGGATCTCACGCGTCAGCAGATCGCGCCAACCCGATTCGGGTTTGTCCGTCCGCCACGGCGTTTCGCGGCGACCGTTTGGTTCGAGTGACAGGAATGCCTGGTCATGCACCGGGAACCACAATGCGCTCTGGGCCACATCGGTCTTGCGGCGAATCGACGGCTCCGCTTCGCCGGGGGCGCGAATGAAAACGTCGCCGTCAATGATCTCGATCTGCTCGCCGGGCAGGCCTACCAGGCGCTTGATGAAGTTCTGCTGTGGGTCGGTGGGGTCGCGAAAGACGATCACATCCCAGCGCCGCGGTCCGAAGCCGGGCACGTCGTACAGCCACTTGTGAACCAGGATGCGATCACCACTCTTGGCGTCATCCGGACGGGTGGGATAGCGCAGTCGGCAGTTGGGGCAACGGGCCGCGTCAGGCAGCGGCCCGGTAGCGCCGATCGGGCCGAAGTCAAACTGCCAGCCGCAATAGGGGCAGAGCTGGGCGCCGTGCACGCCGACCAGCGACGGGGCCATCGATCCGGTCGGGATGATGAACGCCTCGATAAAGAACGCGCGAAACACGAACGCGAGAATCATCGCGGTCAGAACGATCTGAAAGGACTCGATGATCTGCCGGGAAACCGGCGGTTCGCCCGCGTCGAAGCCCGGCCCGTCGTCCACAGGCGCCGCGGCGTAGTCGGGTTGTCCGGGAGTTTCGTCAGCGGTCACGCGCGGACCCCGCGTTACTTGATGAACCGCACGCGGCCGGTGTCCGGCAGCAACGCCCGATCCCCGATCAGCGGCATGAAGCCCGGCCAATATACAAAGAACGCCCGGCCGATCATCTGGTCGCTGGGCACCGTGCCGGCGTGATATTCGCCGGTCGCGAAGCGGGCCCGCAGGTGCGGCCCGACCTCGTCCCGTTGCGTGTTCCACCAACGGCTGTCGTGGCTGCGCGGGCTGTTGTCGCCGCAGACGAAGTACTCGTTGTCGTGCAGCGCGAGCGAATAGGGCTCGACGGCGTTGCCGCGCGCGATACCCGGCTGGCTCGTCTTATAGTGCACATCGCGCGAGATGAGCACGCGGCGCACCGTCGCCTCGCAATCGCGCGCGACAATCTCGACCGGGTGACTGGTGCCGAGCCGCAGCCGCGCCTCCTTCGGCGCGACGGAGTACTGGGCTTCGGTGGAGGCGAGTTCCGCATCGCCGGCGCGAACAATCACCCGATAATCAGCGTGTTCAATCGAAAAGCGCGTGGGCGTTCGCGGCGCCGCGATCGTGGTTTCGCCCCAGCGCTCGCGCTCGCCGCTCGCGTCGGCGGCATCGGCGTCCGGTTCCGTCGCTGCGCCCCACTTGGCCCGCTCCAGCGTGACGCGGCCGTCGCCGTAAAGGCGGGCGAAGAACCGATCGTATCGCTTTCCGATGGCGAGTTCGACATAGCCATCCCCGCGCACGATCGCCTCGGTCGAAAGGCGGATGTCGCTGACGACATCGGGGTGCAGCATCACATGCGACTCGCCGCGGCCATCCAGGCGGTATCGATACGGGCCGTTATAGCCGTACACATCGGTGACCAGACCGGGCTGCAGCGAGTCGGGCATCGTCACAAAGCGCAGCGCCCCGGCCTCGGTTCCGGAGAAGGTGAAGGCGCGGGTGTCGGTCCCGCTCCAGCCGGCGCCGTCGCTCGGCGCCCAATGCGGGAAGAAAGCGCGCTCGGTCGACCCCCAGACCGAGGTGGACGGGGCGCGCGGCGGGTAATCCTGATCGAAGTACGGCATCCACAGCACGTCCTGCACATAACCCGGCTTGTGGGCGACCCGCAGCGTTTTCTCGCCCGGCGGGGCGACGAACAGGTCGCCGTCGATGATCTCGATCGTCTCGCCGGGCAGGCCGATCAGGCGCTTGATGTAGTTCGTCTGCCCGTCGCTGGGCACCTTGAACACGACCACTTCCCAGCGCCGCGGCCCGAACGGTCCGCCGATGTCGTACGGCCAGCCGTGGACCACGATGCGATCCCCCGGCTTCTTGGCGACGTTGGCGGGCGTCGTGCTCATGGGCATGCGCGTGTTGGGCAGTGGCTGCTCATAGCGGCAGTTCGGGCATTGCAGCACGAATTCCGCCATCGGGTAGGTCTCATCGAATCCGACCGGGTACTCGTAGCCGCAGTTCGGGCAGGCGTTGATGCCGTTGGCGCCGTAGAGCGTCTGGGCCATCGAGCCGGTGGGGATAATGAACAACGGCAGAAAGAAGCTCTTGAAGACCAGCAGCCAGACGAAAAGGTCCACGAAAGAGGCGATCTGGGCCATCACCGGCTCTTTGGCCGGCTTGGGCGGGTTGCGGGTGGAGGCGTCGACTTTTTTCACGCGGGTTCCAAGCTCCAACGGCGTGGGGCGTGTCTAACCCCTGACCGGACAAGGCTATCGGTGTAGAATATACCGGTCAAACCAACTGGGTCGGCTCCTGCGAGGTAGCCACTCGCCTGAAAATGAGGGTGATGACGATGCATGGGAACGGAATGAAGCGGTGGGGGCTTTCCCTGCTGGCGGGCGCCACGCTGCTGCAGGTGGGCACGTGCGGCGGTGTGGTGGAGACGATCCGCCTGGCGTTCGAGATTGTCAACGTCTGGGTGTAAGCGCAGCGGATGGCCCGGCCATCCGATCCTGGCGATCGCGGGTTGGGTCATGGTCATTTCATGGAGTTGGAAGTTTGAAGGCGGCCGTCCTCGGCTGCGCCATTGGTAACCGCATGAATCACTGGCTGGTAAAGAGCGATCCGGACGATTATTCCGCGCACGACCTGGAGCGCGACGGGCAGACGACTTGGGACGGTGTGCGCAATCCGGTCGCCCAGCGTCACATGCGCGGTATGCAGGCTGGCGACGCCGTGTTTGTCTATCACACCGGGAAAGAGAAGGCGATCGTCGCCGAGGCGGAAGCCACCACCGACGGCGGCGACGGGGCCGACGGGCTGGCGGCGGTCGGGTTGCGATTCGTCCGCTGGCTGGATGCCCCGATCACGCTGAAGGCGGTAAAGGCGGATCCTTCGTTCGCGGAGTTCGCGCTGGTGCGGCAGGGGCGACTGTCCGTGATGCCCGTCACGCCGGACCAGTGGAAACGCCTGATGAAGCTGGCGACGTGAGGGCGGGCTCAGCCCTCCTCGCTCTCGCTCAGCTTCGCCAGCACGCTGAAGTCCTCCAGCGTAGTCGTGTCGCCGTGGACGGCGCCGCCGCCCGCGACTTCTCTGAGTAAGCGACGCATGATCTTGCCGCTGCGCGTCTTTGGCAGTGATTGCGTGAACCGCAACTGATCCGGGCGCGCAATCGCGCCGATTTCCTTCGCCACGTGCGCCCGCAATTCTTCCCGCAGTTCCGGTGACGCTTTGCGATCGTGCTTCAATGTCACGAACGCCGCGACGGCGCTGCCCTTGATCTCATGCGGAACGCCAATCACCGCCGCCTCGGCGACGGCCGGATGCGCGACCAGCGCGGATTCGACCTCGGCCGTGCCGAGGCGATGTCCCGAAACGTTCAGCACATCGTCGACGCGGCCCATGATCCAGAAGTTGCCGTCAGCGTCGTGCTGGGCCGCGTCGCCGGCGAAGTAGACACCCTCAATCTCCGAAAAATACTGTCGCCTGAAGCGCTCATGATCACCGTAGATCCCGCGCAGCATGCCGGGCCACGGTTTGCGGATGCAAAGAAACCCGCCCTGTTGTGGTTCGCGCTCGGCGCCGTTTTTGTCGAGTACGGCCGCGTCGATGCCGAAGAACGGGCGCGTCGCGGCGCCGGGCTTGGTCGGCGTGGCGCCCGGCAGGGGGGTAATCATGATGCCGCCGGTTTCGGTCTGCCACCAGGTGTCGACGATCGGGCAGCGTTTGCCGCCGATGACTTCGTGATACCAGAGCCACGCCTCGGGGTTGATCGGCTCGCCAACGGTGCCCAGCACGCGCAAGCTGGACAGGTCGTGCTTGTCGACGTGTTCGCGCCCTTCGCGCAGGAAGGCGCGAATCGCGGTCGGCGCCGTGTAGAACTTCGTGACCTTGTGGCGTTCGATGATGTCCCAGAAGCGGTCCCAGCCGGGATGGTTGGGCGCGCCCTCGTACATCAGGGTCGTCACGCCGTTGGCCAGAATGCCGTACACGACATAACTGTGACCGGTGATCCAGCCGACATCCGCAGTGCACCAGTACACATCATCCGGCTTCAGATCGAAGACGTACTTTGCTGTGGTGGCCGTGTAGATCATGTAGCCGGCGGTCGTGTGCAGAATCCCCTTGGGCTTGCCGGTTGAGCCGGACGTGTAGAGCAGGAACAGCATGTCCTCCGCGTCGCACGGCTCGGGCGGGCAGTCGGTCGACTCCCGCGCGACAAGGTCATGCCACCAGTGATCACGACCGGGTTTCATGGAGACGGCGTTCTTGCAGCGCTGATAGACAATGACCGTCTTGACCCGAGCGCAGCGGGCGGCCGCTTCATCGACGCTCTTCTTGAGTTCCACTATCGCGCCGCGCCGCCAACCGCCATCGGCGGTGATGATGATGTTCGACTCGGCGTCCTCCACGCGATCGACAATCGCCTGTGCCGAGAACCCGCCAAAGATGACGGAATGCGGCGCGCCGATCCGCGCGCAGGCCAGCATGGCGATCGCGGCTTCGGGAACCATCGGCATGTAGATCGTGACGCGATCGCCTTTCTTCACGCCTTGTCGCTTCAGCGCGTTGGCAAAGCGACACACTTCGTCGCGCAAGTCGTTGAAGCTGAGCGTCCGTGTGTCGCCGGGCTCGCCTTCGAACAGGATCGCGGTGTGATCGCCGCGTCCGTGTTCGATCTGGCGGTCCAGGCAGTTGTAGGCGAGGTTGGTCACGCCGCCGACGAACCATTTCGCGTCCGGCAGTCTCCACTCGAGCACGCGATCCCACGGGCGCTGCCACCAGAACGACTTGGCGATCTCGGCCCAGAAACGCTCCGGGTCGGCGATCGAGCGCTGGTAGGTCTGTTCATAGTCCGCGAGCGAGCCGCAATGGGCGTTCGCGGCGATTTCCGGCGGCGGCTGAAAGACGCGCGTCTCGTGTTGCAGTGAGTCGATGGAGGCGTCGTACTGGTTGATATCAAAGGACATTCGCGGCTCCCGAGAAACCCTGTCAGCCCGCATGATATACGCGTCGCGTGGTGACCGCCCGGGGCGCACAGCTTCCCGTTCGGGGTAGAATTCGGCGGTTGACGGCTGGGGCGCGGGGAGGTGGACTCATGGCATCGATCAACACGAAACCGGCGCCTGATCGGACCGAGGACGAGCGCGAGATTCGCGCCCTGATCCGCGAATGGTCGCGCGCATTGGAAGCGAAGGACCTGGACCGCCTGATGGCGCCGTACGCGCGCGACACGCTGCTGTTTGACGCGATTCCGCCTCATCAGACACGCGGCGCCGCGGCCTATCGTGCCGCGTGGGAGCAATGTCTCCCGTGTTTCCCGGCGAAGTTCAAGTCAGAACATCATGAGTTGGAGCTGACTGTCGGCGACAATGTCGCGTTCGCGCACTGCCTGCATCGCGTCAATCCCATTGAGGAGAAAACGCACCCGGCCGGTATGACCTGGCTGCGGGTCACGGTGTGCTATCGCAAGATCGACGGGCACTGGCGCATCGTCCACGAGCATATCTCAGTTCCCTTCGACCCGATGACCGGGAAGGCGGTATACATCCCGACCTCGGAGGGTGAACACGCGGCGGGGCAGGCGGAAGGCGGCCAATCATGAGCCGCAAGATCTTCGTCAATCTGCCGGTGAATGATCTCGAGCGCTCGATTCGATTCTTCAAGGGGCTCGGGTTCTCGTTCGATCCGAAGTTTACGAACGAGGCGGCCGGGTGCCTCGTCATCAGCAACGATATATACGCGATGCTGCTGACGGCCGACTTCTTCAAAACGTTCACGCCGCGACCGATCTGCGACGCGCATGCGCAATCGGAGGTCCTGGTTTGTGTGACCTGCGAGAGTCGCGAAGAGGTCGACGAGATGGTGCGGCGCGCGGTCGGCGCCGGGGCGAAGACCTTCAAAGAGCCGCAGGATCACGGCTTCATGTACGGTCACTCATTTTCCGATCTCGACGGCCATATCTGGGAATGGGTGTGGATGGACCCGAACGCCGGCGCTACGCCCGCCGTCTAACGCGGGCGCTTCCCCATGCCATCAGGCGCCCGCGCTCGTTACGGGCATCCGCCGAAGTTCGCCAGCAGACCCGCCAGATCACCCAGATCGATACATCCGTCCTCGTCCGGGTTCAGGTTCGCCTCTTCGGCGTAGCTGGGGTCGCCCTCGCAGGTGCCGAACGCGGCCAGCATGCCCGCGAGGTCTGACAAGTCGACCAGATCGTCGCCGTTGATGTCGCCATCGCAGCCCGGGTCCGGCGTTTCTCCGTCGATGACCTGGTCGGGGATTTCCTCTTCCGTGACGTTGATCGTCGTAATCTGAGTCGGCCCTGGAATGCCCGGCCCCTCGGGAATCACGCGGATTTCGTCGGCGGTAAAGGCGCCACCTCCGCCGGGCGGATCGACGAGCAGTGGCGCGTCCCACAGGAATCCGAATGTGGCCCGCGACACGCCGACGGTTGTCGTCGGCAAGCGGCGATGTGTGAACGCGCCATCCGGCCATTCGCTGTCAATGACTTTCGCGACGGCGCTCAGCGGCTGTCCAGCGACGGTGCCGACCGCCGCGCCGGCGTTGTAAAACTCGAAGCACAGCCCGGTCGCGGATAGCCCGGCGAAGTTCGCCGAGATTTCGATCCGTCCGCCTGTATCCTCTGCCTCAATCCAGCCGACTTCGCGCGGCGACGGGCCGCTGAAGAATCGCCCGGTCGCGGCAAACCGCAGGCGCGCGCCGTCGACGAGTGTGCCGAGATTCTGCCAGGTCTGCTCAAAGCTGCGCAGCCCGCGCGTTTCCACGTCAATACCGCCGATAACCGACGGCGTCGGATTCGCGATCTCGATCTCGCAAGTCGGGCAGTCGCCCAGGTAGGTCAACTCGACCGGCCCTGCGCCGCGATGCGCGGAGCCAAACTTGCCGACCAGCTCGTCGCGCAATCGAAACGATGAGATGCCGGAACCGCGCATTTCGACGCGTCGGATCGCGAGCACGTTCAGCGGGGTCGCCGGCCGGGCCCGAACTTCGTCGCCGGAGACCGTCGGTCCGCCGAAAATGGTGACGATTGCGGTAGCGGGCAAGCGCACGCGAAAGCGGCTCCCATCGCGGAAGCACTCCGATTTCGCAGACGCGATTGTGCCCGAGATCGGCAGCACGCTGGCGACTTCCGGCGACGTCACGAGCCCGGACGCGACCATCATCCCACCGTTGAACACTTCGACGACCGTCGGCGGTCCGGACGCGAAGGTGGCGCCGATCAGCAGACTCGAGCCGCCATCCGTAAAGCTCAACGTGCCGAGGGTCTGGTTCGGATCGCCGGGTTCATCGCCGATGAATTTATAGGACTGAGAAGCGGAGATCGTGGCGGCCGGATTAAAAAGCGTCGTGTCGAAGATGAAGAACTCGCCGCGACCGACCAGCGCGTCGACGCCGGCCCCGGGTCCGGCGGCCAGGCCGCTGACGAGGAGTGATCCGTTGGGGTCGAGGGCGCTGCTGGCGCCGCCGACATTGCCGTGCTCGACCCCGAGGAAATTCGTAGCCAGCGCCAGCGGCCCGGAGGCCCCCAGCGCCAGCGCAATCAATGTTTTTCGCGTCAAAGTAGCCATAACGCCCTCTGCGCCGGCCGCGGCGCGCAATGATCTCCGCGTTATTCTCGGACAATCGCGCTCGGCGAGCGCGGCCTCTCCATTCAAAGCGTAGGCCGCCGGTCGCGCTTTCGCCAAATTTTTCTTCGCGGGCGGGGCGCGGCGCAAGTATCATGGGGCGGGGGCCTTAGGCAACCCGTCTTTTTCAGGGGACGCGATGGCTGACCACGTCGACATCTCGCGCGTACGGGCCGCAGCCGCTGGTGATCGGGCGGCTCTGGAAGAAATCCTGCTGCATTACTACGACGCGGTCGTGGAACGCCTGCGTCCGAAACTGCCGGCCGACCTGCAGGGCGTGATCGCCTTCGAAGATGTCATGCAGGAGGCGTGTTCGGACGTCGCCCGCTCGATCGACAAGTTCACGGCGGAAGACGGCGCCGGTTTCCTGGCCTGGTTTGCCCGGATCGCCGAGAACCGCTTGATCGATCTCGCCCGCGCGCAACGCGCCGCCAAACGCGGCGGCGGCCGCCAGCAGGTGCAGGCCGATCCGAATATCGCGTCAAGCGTTGAGGACCTGCTGTCGTTGCTGGCGGTGAATGAGCGCTCACCCAGCCGCTCGATGGCCGGACACGAGGCGATCGACGCCGTGCGCACGGCGTTGGCTGGAATCCGTGAGGAGTACCGCGACGCGATCCGGCTGCGCTACATCGAGGGGTTATCCGTCGGCGAAATCGCCGAGAAGCTGGACAAAACCAAGCCGGCCGTGAACATGATGCTGCACCGCGGACTCGCGCAGATGCGCGACGCGCTGGGTAGCGCCTCGGCGTTCTTCAGCAAGAAGCAGTGAGTCGGGTGCTTTAGCGATTGGGCGCGCGCTCTTGGCGCCGGCTGACGCGCGCATCATCACTCGAGATACCCCAGATCCACCAGTCGCTGTTCCAGCAACCGGCGCTCGGCGTCGTCATAAACCTCTGTGGTTGCGGATCGTTCGGAGACAATCGCCGCTTCCGATCGGACCTTCAGCGGCGCGTCAAACGCCTCGCGCAGCGGGCGACCGTCCATATCGTCCGGCACGCCGACGCCCAGCGCCGCCAGCGCCGTTGGCGTCAGGTCAGCGATGTTCGCCCGGATTTCCGCGCCGGATTTCACGCCGACGCCGCCGAGGGCGTACATCCCCTCGTAACGATGGGTGCCCTCGATGCGATCGGGCGCCAGCCAGCGCACGGCGGAGCGTCCGCGAATTCGCCGCACAACCGCCAGCCCGGGCTCCGGCTCCAGCAACAGGTCAGGCATTTCAGGGCGCTCTTCGCGCGTGCAGTTGTAAAGCGTCTCGGCTTTGTGGACCGCGGGGAAGATCTTGAAACTGCGACCGTCGCGGTCGACCGTCATCGCGTTGCGCAGCCGATCCGCGATCTCGTCGCGCACGCGTTCATAATCGCCCGGCTCGACGATGCCGACCGGCCCGCGGCCGCGCAGATTCAGATACAGGAAGCCGTAAATCCCGGCGTGCGTCACGCACGCGCGCGTCCGCGCCCAGTCAACGGCCAACTCGCGCTCGACGCCGCGGGCGCCCTGCTCAAAGCGGGTTTTCTTCCCTTTCAACAAGCGGTGTGAAATGTGCTGAAATCGCGTCGCGACGCGCGTAAACGGGTTCTTCAGGCGCAGGTAGCCCCATTTGCGGAGGAGTTCATTGGCCTGCGCCTTGCCCTCGAGACTGCCGTGGCCATGGTCGGACATCATCATTACCACCGCGTCATGCCGCCGGGCATACGCGAGCAGCTTGCCGATCGCGTCGTCAAGTCGCGCAAAGCAGTCATAGACCATCTCGGCTTCGCGCGGATGCGCGGCGTTGAAGCGCGGGTCGAGGTATTTCCAGGTCTTGTGTTGCAGGTTGTCGACCAGCTTGTAGACGACCATCAGCGCGTCCCAGCCATAACGCGCGCCGCAGAGCTCGACCAGCTTTACACCCTGTTCGAAACTGTTGGCGATGTAGTCGAGGTTGTCGCGCAAGACTTCGGTCGGGTTGGCGCCCGGCCGACGGCGCCAGTTGGTGCGATAGTCGTAATCGGGAATCGCCTTCAGAATCTCATGTTTGAGCTCGGGCGGATACGTGAATTCGGCGTCGGTGCTCGGCGTTTCGAATCCGCTGATCATGAAGCCGTTGACCTTGCGCGGCGGATAGGTCATCGGCACATTGACGGCGCCGACCCGCAGACCCTTTTCGCTCAGGATCTCCCAGATCGTCCGTTCACGAATCTCGTAGGTGCTGTTGAACGAGACCTGATTGGTGAAAACGTCATACTTCTCGAAGTCGAGAATCCCGTGACGGCCGGGATGTTTGCCGGTCATGAACGTCGTCCACGCCGCCGGCGTGATCGGCGGCTTGGTGGAGTCGAGAATCCCGCTGACGCCGGACTCGATGAACGCCTTCAAGTGCGGCATGCGGCCTTCGCGCATGCGCGGTCCGAGCACATCCCACGTCGCGCCATCGAGGCCGATAATCAGGAGTTTCTGCGCTACCGCGCCGGGGCGCATCGCGGCTGGTTGTTGGTCGGCGGTCACGGCGTTCGGCGGTCCTTTCGCGCGAGTTCTGGCGGCCAGGGGAAGTGTAACGTGCGGCGGCGAGGGGTTCTATTGAGACGAAGCGTTATCGGCATGACGCCGTGCCCCGCGGCACGCCGGGCGACGGTGCAAACACGCCGCGCGGCGCCGTGATGCAGCGCCCGCTGGTTCCGGCCGATTTTGGTTTGTACGTTCTGTGGTGGAATCGCCGCAGGGTCCGCACGTCCGATGTGTGGCGAACGCCGGGGCGCCGAAAAATGTCATTCAAGCACAAACTGGTGGTCGGGCTGCTCGCCGGGGGACTGGCGCCGCTGGGCGTCGTCACCTGGGCGGCGATCGTGAGCGGCGGTGACGCCCCACAGATCGCCTTCGTGGCGGCGCTGTGCGCCGCATGTTTCGCGGGGTATGCGCTGTGGCTGGCGCAGCGCTTGGTGGGCGGGCTGAGCGGGATTGTGGGCGGCATCCGGGAGGCGGTGGCCCAGGTCAGCGACGGCGCGGCGCAGATCAGCTCGTCCGCGCAGCAATTGGCGGACGGCGCCTGCGATCAGGCCGCGTCGCTGGAGGAAACGGCCGGCGCGCTTGAGGAGATCACGGCGCGGGTGCGCGACAGCGCCCGGAACGCGGCTTCCGCTGATGACCTGAGCAGCCAGGCGCGGGCGAAGGCGGTCTCGGGTCAGCAGGTGATGGGGCGGATGCGGGAGACGATGCTCGGCATCGGCGAGGCGTCCGGCCATGTCTCGACAATCATCAAGGTGATCGAGGAGATCGCGTTTCAGACGAACCTGCTGGCGTTGAATGCGGCGGTGGAAGCGGCCCGCGCCGGGGAGCACGGCCGCGGCTTCGCGGTAGTCGCGGAGGAAGTGCGGAATCTCGCGCAACGGAGCGCACAGGCCGCCAAGGAAACCACGGCGCTGATCGAAAACGCCGTCAACCGGGCCAAGGATGGCGCGACGGTCGCGCAGGACGCGGCGCAGTCACTGGCGAATATCGTTGAGCATGTGACGAAAGTCGCTGACTTGATCGCCGACATCAGCGCCGCCGCGAGCGAGCAATCGCGGGGGATTGAGCAGATCAACGACGCGGTGCGGCGTATCGATGGCGTCACGCAGCGGAACGCCGCCGTCGCGGAGGAATCCGCGAGCGCATCGGAGGAGATGAGCGCCCAGATGCAGGCGCTGGGGCGGATGTGCGCCCGGTTCAATGTGGATCAGGCGCAAGTGGCGGCGCCTGCGCGGCTCGATCGGGCCGCGGGCGGAATCAAGGGTCGAACGTTGCGGACGCGGCCGCTGGCGACCGTTGAGGATTTGGCGGACTTTTAGCAGAGGGCGCGGAAGTCTGGCGGAATCCGCGACTTTCGGGCGATAACCGGACGGGCAGGGGCATATGGCTGACAAGGTCGTGGACATTGCGGATCTCGCGGTGACCGACGATGACAGCGCGACGCTCGTCACCTACTCGCTGGGGAGTTGCATCGGTGTCGCGATCTGGGACCCGGTCGCGCGCGTTGGCGGGTTACTGCACTACATGTTGCCCGAGGGTGCCATTTCTCCGGACAAGGCCAAGGCGAACCCGGCGATGTTCTGCGACACGGGCGTGCCGCAGTTGTTTCGCACCGCGTACAAGCTGGGCGCGGAAAAGAAGCGGATTGTCGTCAAGATCGCGGGTGGATCGCAGCTGATGGACAACAACAGCGCGTTCAGTATCGGCAAGCGCAACTACCTCGCGCTGCGCAAGATCTTCTGGAAGAATGAAGTGCCGATCGTCGGCGAACACGTCGGCGGCTCGATTTCGCGCACCGTTCGGCTGAATGTCGCCGACGGGAAGTTCACGGTAAAAACGCGCGACGGGGAGACGATCCTGTGAGCGTGATCAGCATTGACGAGATTGTGTCGCAGGCGCGGGAATTGCCCCGGCTGCCGGACAGCACGCTCCGCCTGATCGAGGTCATCAATGACCCGAGCAGCCGGCTGGAAGACATCCTCGAGACGATCCGGTTTGACCAGGCGGTGACGACGGAGTTGTTGCGTCGCGCCAACGCGGCCGAGGCCGGCGCGGGGCGCACGATTACGTCGTTGGACGAAGCGGTACGGATGCTCGGGACGGGTCGCGTGCTGCGGGTGGCGATGTCGGCCCACTCGCCGGATGTCATGCTGCGGGCGCAGGAGGGCTACGGATTGCCGCCGGGCGAACTATGGCGTCACTCGGTGGGCGTGGCGCTGATGGCCCAACTGCTGGGACGCAAGCTCGGCTGCGGGAATGAGGGTGTGCTGTTTACCACAGGGCTGCTGCATGACATCGGAAAGACCGTGTTGAATGCCCACATGCGGCAGGAGTATGCGCGCGTGGCGGCGTTGGTGGATTCCGAGCGCATGTCGTTTCTGGAGGCGGAGCGGGCTGCGCTGGGCTTTACGCATCCGGAAGTCGGCGCCCGTTTGTGCGAACAATGGGGTCTGCCGGAAGTCATCGTGCGCGCCATCCGCTATCACCACGATCCGGGCGCGTTGGAGGAGCCGGATACGGTGGTGGACCTGACGCATATTGCCAATGTCATCTGCCGCGTGATGGGCGTCGGCGGCGGAGATGAGGGCCTGCTGGTGCGTGCAAACGCGGATGTGGTGGCCCGGTACGGCATGCGGGAGTCGATGTTCGAACTGCTGGGGGCGGAAATGGTGATCGAGTTGAAGTCGATTCAACAACTCTTCGCCGGCAGTGGAAATGAGCCAAAAGGCGACTGATCGCCATTGACTCGGAAACGCGGCGCGCGGTGACAATTCACATGTAGCGTCACGACCGGCGGGGTTGTCCACTTCACGATTTGTCGACTTGGCAGTCTGGTGATTGCTTGACGCGCTACTTCAATGGTGTACCCTTCGGACATCGCCCGGGCGCTGTCGGCCCGGCACAACTGTTCTCAAGGGAGTTCCGGGGATGCCAAGAAAGAAAATGTCCGCTGGGTATGGAGCGCGCGCCGGGAACGGCGCCGTCGCGAGTTTGCAGGATTCACGCGCCGCGCTGATGGCTGAGCGCGGTCGTGTCGATCAGGCCTTGGCTGCGATTGACAACGCCATCAAGGCGCTGGGTTCCGCGCCTGCGGGCGGATGGACGGTGGCCGCGCGTCCGGCCGCCGCCGCGAGCGCCGCGCCCAAAGCCGGCGGCCGGCGCAAGACCAGCTTTCGCCGTGGATCGGTGAAGGAATACATCACGCGGGCGCTGTCCACGGGTCGCCCGATGGCGGTCAAGGACATCACCAACGCCGTGAAGAAGATGGGCTATAAGAGCAAGAACAAGACGCTGGCCAAGAGCGTCGGTCTGGCGTGCGCGCAGATGCCGAACATCGCCAAAGTGGGGCGCGGGCAGTTTCGGCTCAAGTAGTCGAACACGTGAAATGCACCGGGGGAACAGCGCCTGGCGCGCTGTTCTTTTTTTTGGAGTTGTTGACCGGCTCGTTTACTTACGGGCAGTTTGTGCCGAACAGCGCCAGCAACGCCGCCAGGTCGGACAGGTCGATCAAGCCGCTCTGGTCCCCGTCGAGCCAGACGTCGTATCCCGGGCCGCCCGCGGAAACACCAAAGCCCGCCAGCAGTCCGGCCAGATCGTCCAGGCCGATCGTCCCGTCATCGTTGACATCGCCGAAGCAGCGCGGCGTGCCGTAGATGTTCAGGTGAAAGTCGACCCATGTGGACAGGTCGCCCAGCCCGCGGTCGGCGATCTTCACGGTCCAGTCGCCCTTCGACGGCTCGCCCCAGGCGCGGTAGCTGGTGAAGCGGTAGTCATTCAATTCCGTGCCGGAATCGAAGTTACGCCGGGTGAGGATCGACTCGGTTCCGTAGGGGCTGGTCAGCGTGATCTCCAGATCACCCAGATATTCCGAGGTGACGTTCACCACCAACTCCACGGTTTCCACTTCGATCGTGTCGCTGACCGTGACGGCGCGCGTGACGCCGACCGTCGATCGATCGGGGATGACTTCGTTGACAATCACCGTGTTCGACTCGATCAACTGCTCCGGCTCAACGTTCTGCCAGGCCAGTGTGGTCTGAATCACCGCCAAGGCGTCGACCGCCCCGAACCCGTACGAATAGTTGATGTCATAACCGGCGGCGTTGCTGACCCAGTCTTCATCGCCCGGATCATTCTTGCGGGCGCTCTCGATGAGAATGTGCTGCGCGTCGCGCCAGGTGATGTTCGGATCCGCGTCCAGCATCAGCGCGACGATGCCCGTCGCCAGCGGGGCGGCCGAACTCGTTCCGCCGAACGCCGACGTGTAGTTGCCGTTTGACGTCGTCGTGTAGATCGACTGCGAGCCGCCATTCGAATGCGTCACGCATACATGAGAGGACGAGGGTTCCGAGTAGGTCGCGTGAACGTCGGCGTTGGTGATCGCCCCGACCGAAATCGTATAGCGACTGGACGTATAGGGGTCATAGTCGGCGCGATCCAGCGCCGTCCCGCCGTTTCCACCGGCCCACACGAAAATCTCGCCTTTGCCGCCGCGCCCGTTGGTTACGGCTTCGATCAGCGCGTCATGCTCCTCCGTGGTCATCTCCCACAGTTCGTTGATATCGAGCGGCCCCCACGAGTTGTTCTTGACGTCATTCCGCTGGTTGCGATAGCCGAAGGCGGTGGCGTTGGTGGAGGTCGTGCCGTTGCGAATGGTGCTCAGCCGGGCGCCGTACGCCGCGCCCACGCCCCCAAGCCCGTTGTTTGCGGAGGCGCCCGCGACGCCCGCGACCGAGGTGGCGTGCCCGCTGATGACGCCGGTGGCCTGCGAGCCGTTCGGATCATAGTTCGCCGTCAGGTCCGGATGGCCGACCTGCCACGTGCCTTCGACGATGCCGATGCCGATACCCTGCCCGCTGTAGCCCATCATCCACACCGGCTCGAGATTCGCGTCGGCGATGGCGAAGGTGGTGTTGTTCAGGTGCCACTGCTGCGTATAGCCCGGATCAGTCGGACCGCCGCGCAGCGTGTACGGCGCCTCGACATCAACGACCGCCCGCCAGACGCCGGCGTGGCCCTGCAGCGTTTGCGCCAAATCGGCTGCCGCGAAAATGTCGGTCGTGTCGATCGTGTAGGCGTCGCGCAATTCGCCCAGCGGCGTCAGCGTGTAGTCGGCGCCGAGATCCGTCGCGGCTTGCGCGTTCCGGACGCGGACGATGACGCGGGCCGCCACCCGGTAGCCCGCTTGTGGCTCCCGCACGGCCCCGGTCTTGTCATGTTGGGCATCGCGGTTCAGCCACGCCGCGGATTCGACCGCGGTTGGATCTTCGACGTACATCGTGCGCCGCGCGTCCACAGCGATCAGCGGCAGGGCGCGAATTGTGTCAGCCTCGGTCGCCTGCCCCGAGGCGAGTGACGGCGCAGCTACGGCCAGACAGAGGCCCAGCATGGTCATCATTCGGTTCATTTTGCGCCGCCTCCCAAACGCGGGCCGCCGCATCGCTCGAAAAACGGTGGATTGGCCGTTCGCCCCCGCGATGCCGATTGCCGTGAATTGCGTCTATACATGGTATGAGGCCAGTGGCGACGGGGTCAACCACGCCCGCGGCTGGAGCCGGCTGATCAGTCCGCGTCCCCACCGCCGGGCGGCGGGGTTTGACAACCCGCCCGCCGCGCCCGAGGCTGTCCGACCATGCTGCGTCCGAAAATGTGTCGCGGGCGATTTCGCGTGATCGGCCGCTCGGAATCGGAGAATCGCGGGAGCGCCGGCCGCCGTGCCACTTACCACTGACGAAATCCCCGGGCCGAATCCGCCCTCGCCGGATGGTCCCGCCGCGAGCATGCAGGGGCGGCTGCGCCACGGCCTGACGGTCGCGGCGCTGACGCTCCTGATTATCGCGCTGTCGTTCGTGCTGCTGCGCGAGCTGACGCTGATCCTGCGCCCGTTGTTTCTGGCTGCGCTTGTCTGCTACCTGATCTTCCCGCTGCATCGCTGGTTTGTGAAACGGCGCGTTCCGCCGTTGATTTCCGTCGTGCTGATTGTCGGCGCGGTGCTGGTGTCGGTGTATTTCACCGGACAGATGGTCTACACCGGCGTTCGGGCGCTGGGCGTCGAGTTGCCGGACTATGTGCGCGCCATCGAGGATTACGCCAATCAGGCGATGGATCGCATGCGGGCGCGCTTTGAGTTCGCGAAGCCGGATGAGGAGCCGGAAGTCGAGCCCGCGCCGGTCGATGTCCCGCCGGCGCCGCCGGCCAAACCGATTGAGCCGGAGCCACCGCGACTGAAGCTGGTCACGACGGAGCAGTTGGTCGGGATGCTGCGCGGGACGCTGAACGGGTTTGTGGACCTGTTCACCGGCGCGCTGATTGTGATGTTCTACGCGATTTTCCTGGTCGCCGAGGCGTCCGGTTTTGAGCGGCGCGTGCGCGGCGCGTTCGGCGACGTGCGCGGGACGCGGATTCTGGATGTCACGCGTACGATCAACGCCGCCATTGGCGAATATATCGTGGTCAAAACGTTCATCAGCGCGCTGGTCGGGCTGATTTCAGCCGCCATGATCGCGATGATGGGCGTGAAGTACGCGTTGTTGTGGGGCATCGTCACGTTCCTGGCGAATTTTGTGCCGTACATCGGCAGCATCTTCGCCGCGGCGCTGCCGGTGGCGATGGCGATCGCTCAGTTCGGCATGGGCTGGCAGCCGCTGGTGCTGGCGATTTTGCTGTTCGGCGCGCAGCAGACGACGGGCAGCTATCTGGAGCCGCGCCTGCTGGGCCGGCGGTTGGGGATCAGTCCGCTGATGATCCTGCTGTCGCTGGGTTTCTGGGGACTGTTGTGGGGTGTGCCGGGCATGCTGCTGGCGGCGCCGATCGTGGTGACGATGAAGATCATCCTGGAGAACATCGGGCCGACGAAGCCGATCGCGCGGATGATTTCGAATGTGTAGTGGAGTGGGGCGCGCTACTTCTGATTGCGAAGCAGCGGCGTCGGCACATAGTTCGATGGCACGGAAACGATCGGCTCCTCCAAACAGACACCCGGCCGACGACGGGCGATGATGCGGTTGTACCCCATATGCCGTCCGCCATCGGCTTCCACGGATCGAATCTCGAGGTGATTGTCCGGCGCCACCACCTTGTGCCATTCAAGCCAAAGGCGCCAGCCGTCGGGCATGGAATCGGCGCGTTCGACATCGACGATACCGGTTCGTTCCCAATGCCGTCTCCACCACGCCGAGGAGTGTAGGCACCACATTGACGGTTCGGCATTCAGCCATTCCGCCAGATGAGCTGGAATGTCGCCTTCGATCTCTTCGATGAAGCCGGCGCCAGCGATGGCGATGACGCCGCTCGGCTTTACGAATCGCGCCAGGTAGCTCAGGTAGTGATCGTCGGTACCGAAGTATGGGAACGCGTCGACCGACACGATGGCGTCAAAGAAATCCGCCGCGAACGGCAATGTGCGGGCGTCGGAATGGACTGGGTAGACGTTCGATGCGACACCGGCATCACGAATGCGCTTCAGATTCTCCGATGGGTTGAACCATAGATCGGTGGCCCAAACCGTGGCGCCATATTCGCGCGCCAGGAATATCGATGTCGCCCCCAGTCCGCATCCCAGATCCAGGACATTCATCCCGGCCTTGAGATCCAGAGCGGATGTCAGCCATTCGACAAGCCACAACGAGTTCGCCCCGCCGCTCGCACTCTGGACCACCCAGTCAGGGTGGTACGCATTGGAGCGGGGGAACTGGGGCGCGATCAGGCGATTGGTTGAGGTCATGACTTCACCACATGATGGCCGGAAGCGGCATGGCTCCGGCGCTTCCAATTGCCGCGAACCGGAGATCAAATCATAACGGCGGCGGTCGCGCAGTCGAGGGCGGGCGCCGTGGGCTGCGTCGGCGACGGTCGATGCGAAGCGGACAGGCGGCGGTACGATGCAGGAAACTCTAAGAGGTCGGGCCCCACCATGCCAACCGATCGCGATGAACCCCAGCGCCCTGACCCGTCCGGGGCGCCTAATAGCCCAGCGCCGCCGGAATCTCTGTCGGATCGTCAATCAACTCGCGCGCTCCGGCCGCGATGAGTTCATCGCGCCCCCGAAAGCCCCACGTCACCGCCAGCATCTGGCTGCCGGCGGCCTGCGCGGTTTTCACGTCGGTCGGCGTGTCGCCGACCAGCACGGTTTCGGCGATCGACACGCCCGCCGCTTGGGCCATCCGCAGCAAGGTGTTCGGGCTCGGCTTGCGGTCGGCTTCGCGGACATATCCCGCCACCTGATCGAAAGCGCCGTCCGGCCATAACGCTTTCACAATGCGGACGCTGATGCCGTGCGGCTTGTTGGTCAGCACCCCGAGGCTGGCCGCGCGCGCGGCCAGCGCAGCGATCGCTGTGTTGATCCCGGGATAGGGGCGTGTATGAACCATTGCGAAGGCCCGATAACGGCCACGGGTCAATTCGATCAATCTTTGCATTTCCGGGTCGCCCGCGTCGGGCGCCGCCCGCCGACAGAGCATGGGCACGCCTTCGCCCACCATCGTGCGATAGGCCTCCAGCGGATGGGGTGAGCGGCCGAGCAGCGCCAGCGACGCGTTTACGGCCTCCGCGATGTCCTGGAGCGAATCGATCAGTGTGCCGTCGAGGTCGAACACGCACAGGGCCGGCGGCTTGCGGGCGGGCATGGGAACTCCGATAATTTCAGGGTCATGTCGGCGGCAAAACCGCGAATCGCCCGTTTGTGAGGAAGGCGGATTCGCAACCCGGGTCTGGTCGATTCGTATAATGGGAGCATCGACGGCCGCGCCGACGCGGTCCCGTGCCCGTTGGTGAATCATACCGGGTTCGGACGGATGGGCGGCCGGCGACGCGGGCGGCGTCCCGCAACATTCAATTTGGAGCGAAGAGTGATGAAGGCGCGAATTCTCGCCGGCGCGTTGGCGTGCTGGCTGGCGGTCGGAACGGCGCAGGCCCAGGATCGATCGGGCCGGGCCGGCATCGACGCCGTGATGGACAATATCGATCTGCTGATCGACAACTACGCCCGATTTCTGGTCAAGAAGTATGAACTCGACGCGGAGCAGGCCGAGTACACCGGCAAACTGCTGCGCGAACGCGCGCACGGATTTCTCGACGAGCACGAAGACGAAGTCCGCAACCTCGTCGGCGAAATGTTCGAGGCCCGCATCAACGGCGGCGCCAACCTGACGCAGGATGATGTGACGGCGTGGGGACGGCGCGCAGCGCCGCTGTTCAATCAGGCGAAGAAGATCATCAGCGACGGCAACGCCGACTGGCGCGAAATCCTGACCGATGAGCAGAAGCGGATTCACGACGAAGACCTGGCCCTGATGCATGAGAGCTTTGACACGACGCAGTCGCAGATTGACGCGATGGTGACCGGCGATATGACCGTCGGCGAATTCGCCAAGGTCTCGACGAGTCGCCCGCGCGCCCGTCGGACCACGGCTCGCGCCAATCAGAATCCGCCGCCGCAGATGTACCACCCCGAAGAAATGGACGCGAAGCGGGCCGCGGACGCGGAGCGGCGCGCCGCCGCTGAGGCGGACGGCATCAGCTACGCCGATGAAGACGGCGCGACGGTCAAGGCCAAGCCGGGCGAGCGGAAGCCGGGCCGGCGTCAGGTCAGCCCGGAAGTCGATATCGCCAAGGCGAATGAGGGCTCCGACGGGCCGGCGGTCGCGCCGCCCGGGGGTCGCCCCGCGCGGGACACGACCAAGCCGGATCGCACGCCGACGGCGGTGCGGTCGAAGACGGCGGCGCGGCAGGAAAGCGACTGGGAGCGTTACACGCGCGAGTTCTGTGAGAAGTATGAGTTGAATGATGAGCAGCGCCAGCGGGCGCAGTCGATCCTGACCGATTGCGAGAAACAGCGCGAGCGCTATCTCAAGACCAAGCAGGCGACGATGGAAGACCTCGACAAGCGGATCGCGGAACTGCGGCAGTCGAAAGACAAAGACAGCGCGGCGCAGGTCGCGACCCTGACCCAGCAAAAAACCGATCTCGAGTCGCCGGTGCAACGGATTTTCGATCGCCAGCTCAAGCCGCGTCTGGAGCGGCTGCCGTCCAGCGCCCAGCGCAAGGCGGTCGAGGCGGCGGAAACGGCGAAGAACGCGAGCAGCCGGGCGGCGGAGCCGAAGAAGCCGTAGGCTTGCTCCGCGCGGGTGTTTCATAGTGATGCGACCGACCGGCCTGGCTTCGCCAGGCCGGTTTTTTTGTTTGTTTCGCGGTCAAGCGCGCATGCGCGCGTCATTCCCGCGCAGGCGCCCGCGCACTCCCGCGCCGAGGCGCCCGCGCGCGTCATTCCCGCGCAGGCGGGAATCCACGGAGTGTGAGGGCGCTAAGTCCTCACGCCGTTAGTCGTCGTGGACCCCCGCCTGCGCGGGGGTGACGAAACAGAGCGTGGGCCCCACTTCCGTCATTCCCGCGCAGGCGGGAATCCACGGAGTGTAAAGGCGTCAAGTCCTGTAGCCGCTAGTCGTCGTGGACCCCCGCCTGCGCGGGGGTGACGAAACAGCATGGGCGCCACTTCCGTCATTCCCGCGCGCGGGAATCCACGGAGTGCGAAGGCGTCGAGTCCTGTAGCCGTTAGTCGTCGTGGACCCCCGCCTGCGCGGGGGTGACGATTTAGGTTGGCGCCCCATTTCGTCATTCCCGCGGAGGCGGGAATCCACGGAGTGCGAAGGCGTCAAGTCCTCACGCCACTAGTCGTCGTTGGCCCCCGCCTGCGCGGGGGTGACGAGTGGGTGTGCTTGCGCGGGGGTGACGAACGGGTGGCCAGCGCGGGGGTGACGAAATAGAGAGTGGGCGCCACTTCCGTCATTCCCGCGCAGGCGGGAATCCACGGAGTGCGAAGGCGTCAAGTCCTGTAGCCGTTAGTCGTCGTGGACCCCCGCCTGCGCGGGGGTGACGAAACAGAGAGTGGGCCCCACTTCCGTCATCCCCGCGCCACCCGCGCCACCGTCCGCTTTTCAGGGGGATCGGGGGGCGGGGCGTGCTATACTGTCCCGGTCTGCGTTTCATGTCCGTCTTGCCAGGCGCCGCAGAAATCGGGAGGCCGCATCATGCGTCAGCGACGCGCACGCGCGTTTACATTGATTGAATTGCTGGTGGTTGTCGCGATCATCGCCTTGCTGATTTCGATCCTGCTGCCATCGCTCAGCAAGGCCCGCGAATCCGCCAAGAGCGTGAAGTGTCTGTCCAACCTGCGCCAGATCGGCATCGCGATGCAGAACTACGCCGAGGAGACGAACGGGTGGTTTCCGTTCGAGAAGCGCAATATGACGACAACGCCGCTGCATGCGTTCTACTACGGTGGGCATCCCGGCCGTCCGGGTTGGTGGGGGTACGACAATCCCGCCTATCGCGACACGCCGGCGGGTCGTCCATTCAATCGCTATATCTACTCGGGGCTTTCGAGCGCTCAGGACCAGCGGCGGGATGAGGGAACAGCGGAGTTCGAGCAGCGTCGCGAGATGCCGGTGTTCGAGTGTCCGTCGGACATTGGTGGGTTTATTCACACCGAAACGGATATCGAGACGGACGACCGCAACAGCGTCTATTACACCAACGGCAGCAGTTACGATGAGAACTACCACTTCGTGTGGCGCTGGGCGCGCTATGGTCCGAACCGCGCCGAGCGACCGCCGCAGTACCTCGAGCGCGCGAACAAATTCCTCGCTGTGCAGCGACGCCTGAATGCTTCTCGGTTCGTGATCCTCTTCGAAGATCCGTTCGACTCCGCACAGTGGGAGGAGATTCCGCGGCGCGGCTGGCACCAGCGCTGGAACACGCACAACTTCCTCTTTCTCGATAGCCACGCGGCGGCGACTTACGCCGACCCATCCCAGGCGAACTATGGTCCGGACTGGAAGGCGTCGAGCGGGTTCTGGTGGAATGACCCGGCTGATCCCGATTATGTCTATCGCGACATGAACCCGTAGGGTTTCGCGAGCCGGGGCGTGACACTTCGCTTCACGTGGTCGCGGCGCGTGCCACTGCCGTGTCGGCCGGGCCGGGGTTTTCGAACCCGTTGCTCTGCTGAAGAAAGAACCACTGCCGAGACGGCAGTGGCACACGTGCGCACACCTCGCGCGCAAACAAGAAATGCCTCGCGCAAAAAAAAGCCCCGCGAAATTCGCGGGGCTTTGCTCGTTCTGAAATCCCGTTCCGAATCCGCGCTTAGCGCTTCGAGAACTGGAAGCGGCGACGGGCCTTGCGGCGGCCGTATTTCTTGCGTTCCACGATTCGCGCGTCGCGGGTCAGATAGCCGCGGTCACGCAGCGTCGGCTCATAGCGGCTTTCCGCGAGCGACAGCGCCCGGGCCATGCCCATGCGGATCGCGCCGGCCTGGCCGGTGGAGCCGCCGCCATGCACGTTGATGTGCACGTTGAACGCGCCGTCGGTGCTGGTCGCGATCATCGGGTCGCGCACGGCGTTGCGATGCTCCGGCAGCGGGAAGTACTTGTCGATGTCGCGCTTGTTGATCAGCACCTTGCCCTTGCCCCCGCCCGCCGGCGTCAGCTTCACGCGGGCGATCGAGGTCTTACGGCGGCCGGTGCCCCAGAATTCGCCGGTCGAGGGCGGCGGCGGCAGATCTTCCGCCGGCTTGGCGGCGGCCTTATCGGCCTCGATCCGGGCTTCTTCGCGCTCTCGATCACGATCCCTGTCGCGATCACGTGGACGTCTGTCGTATGCCAACGCTCAATCTCCGGAAATCCGGCGCGGTGACCGCGCCAACTTGTTACCTAGTTCGGCAGCGGAACCGGCTGCTGCGCCTGGTGCTGATGCTCCGTGCCGTTGTACAGCTTCAGTTTCTTCAACATGTTGCGCGCCAGCTTGTTCTTCGGCAGCATGCGGCGCACCGCCTCTTCCAGAATGCGCTCCGGTTGACGGTTGCGCTGCTGCGCCAGCGTGGTTTCGCGCAGGCCGCTCGGGTAGCGCGAGTATCGCTGGTATACAATTTCCTGGTCCTTCTTGCCGGTCACGCGAATCTTGTGCGCATTCAGCACGATCACATGGTCGCCCATGTCCACGTGCGGCGTGTAGGTCGGCTTATGCTTGCCCATCAGCACGGTGGCGATGCGCACGGCCAGCCGGCCCAGCACCTGATCCGTCGCGTCGACGATAAACCAGTCCGGATTTCGGTCCGCCGGCTTGGCGAGGTAACATTTGTTTGCGGTCTTCATCTACGCCCGTTTCGGTTCGATTGGTTTACTGTTCCGCCCTGTTGCCCCGCCGTAACGGGAATCCGATAGTATAAAGGCGGCATTCAAGGCGTCAATGGCCGCGCCGGCCCGGGCGAAGGCGCCCGTAACCCCCGGCCCCCACGCGGCTTAGGTCGATCCGATTCGCGGAGCCCGCATGCTGGACTATCGCACCGCCGGCGAATCTCACGGTCCGGCCCTCACCGTTCTCGTCGAAGGACTGCCCGCCGGCCTGCCTGTCGACACCGCCGCCATCGACGCCGAACTCCGCCGCCGACAGGGCGGATACGGTCGCGGCGGGCGCATGAAGATCGAAACCGACGCCGTCACGATCCTGTCCGGCGTGCGGCGTGGCAGGACGATCGGTTCCCCGCTGGTGATGCAGATTCCGAATCGCGACAGCCGCCTCGACACCGCGCCGGAGATTCACCGGCCGCGTCCGGGACACGCGGACCTCGCGGGCAGTCTGAAGTGGATCACCGACGACTGCCGCGAAACGCTGGAGCGGGCCTCCGCGCGCGAGACCGCGGCGCGGGTCGCCGCCGGCGCGCTCGCGAAGCAGCTGCTGGCGGAGTTTGGCGTGCGCTGCGCCGGATTTGTGCTGCAGATCGGCCCGGCCCGCGCGACGGTCGCGGCGGATATCGCGCTCGACGCGCTGACGCAGGCGCGCGACGCGAATGAGGCGTATACGCCCGACGCCGCGGCGGCGGAAAAGATGATCGCCGCGATTCGCCAGGCGAAAGTCGACAAGGACACGCTCGGCGGGATTGTGGAGGTGCGCGTCACGGGGCTGCCGCCGGGGCTTGGGTCGTGTTTCCGCTGGCAGGACAAGCTCGACGGGCGGCTGATGCAGGCGGTGGGTTCGATCCAGGCGTTCAAAGGGGTTGAGATCGGGATGGGTTTCGAATGCGCCGGCCTGCCCGGCAGCGATGTGCATGACCCGATCCACTACAACGCGGCGCGGCGCGACGAGCCGGCGTGCGGCTTTGTGCGCTCGCGCAACAACGCCGGCGGTCTCGAAGGCGGGATGACCAACGGGATGCCGCTGATCGTGCGCGGCGTGATGAAGCCGATCAGCACGCTGTTGCGCGGGATGGAGTCGGTCAACCTGCAGACGCGCCAGCCGGAGCGCAGCGATTACGAGCGCAGCGATGTCTGTGCCGTGCCGGCGGCGAGCGTGGTGGCGGAGAATGTGGTGGCGTTTGAACTGGCGCGGGTCTGGCTGGAAAAATTCGCGGGCGACACGCTGGCGGAAACGCGGGCGGGGTGGGTGTTCTATCTGAATGCGGTGCGCGGGATTGGTGAAGGGTAACGGTAAAGGTGCGGAGCCATGTCGGGGTCCGTTGTAGGCGCCCCGACATGCCTTTGCACGTTCCTACGTGGACTACCTGTCCTGAAGAGTAGCAATCAGACAAGGGTCTCCCGTCGCCTTTAGGCCCTCGAGCGCAAGTTCAGCCTCCATCGACGTGACATTGCAGTGCGGCCAAGAGCAAGCTCGGTAGAACGTAACCTTATAGCATCCATTCTCAGCGCAATCCACGAGCCCGGGTGTCTGGGATTTGCACTCCGTCAGGTTGTCGTACACTACTTGCTTCGTGTTACAAGTCATAGTGCCGCATTGCTCGGTATTGTGTATCGCATCGGTTCCACACTTGGGACCGGCCTGCGTTGTCCAGCACAGGGGCGTACCGCTTTGAGAAACCGCATGATTTCCGCCGAACGCGATCACCGCTGCGATCCCAAGAATTGCCGTCCATCTGAGTTTAGTCATCACTTGTCCCCGGCGGTTGTCGGCTTCGGCGGAAACACAGCGATTTGCTCAGCGCCATCAATGATTCTGCGTTCGCCAATCGCTCCGCGCGCTAGCATCGACGGTGCTTCGAAGAACGTGGCTTCCGGTCTCTTTTTGTTTACTGACGTGATACGCCACCTGTGCGTGAACTCTGCGGTTCCCCAACGCCCGCTTCCCATGTATGTGACGGTTCGCGCCGACTTGTAGCCTGCATCGGGCTTCCAATCGTCGAGCGTCATGGTTCCGTATTCTCCGAGTGTCAGCTTCAAGGGCGCACGTTCACCATCCTGCGACTCAGTTACATTTAGGATTTCGCCTCCCGCCGCGTCACCCATGAACTGGACAATTTCTCGCTGATTGCGCTCCGTGGGTTCGGCAGCGTACCGGAGGATTGCGGTAAACCACTTCGTTTGGCCAATCTGGAAACTTAGTTGCTCCGCCCAACCAGAGGCGCTGGTATCAACCGGTAGGCTTGAAGTGACAACGAAACTTGTCCTTGGGAAGTAGGCCCAGCCACAGGTGGGAGTGACGCAGCATACCAAGGTGTCGCGCCCCGGCGATCCGTCAACCTTTACCGGAATCTGAATATCGAGTCTTTGCTCCTCATTTGGACCCAAATGGTAGACGCCTTTGTACGAAGCGCCGTCCGACGACTCAAAGTCGAACTCGACCGATCCGACGAAATGTGGAGGTGTGGAAGACGGGGTTTTCGCGGGATCGTCGCCAGTAACCGACATTGGCGCTGCGATGAGTCCGGCGTACAGCAAGGAAAGCAGCCATTTCATCACTCACTCCTTTTGCCTGAGATGCCACAGCCTGCTACATGAGCCTACCCCCCCCAAGGCAATTCGCAAGTTTTTCTTAATTTTACTTCGCCGGAGGTTGAGAGCCAACGTTGCTCCGGCGCCCATAGCGCGAGTGCAAATCACTTGCAAGAAAGGCATTACGGTCGTTCCGAGCATTGAGTCAGCGCATTGATGAGTCGGCACTTTCTCTTGCCAGATCACTCGCAAACTGGGCCCTGCTGGGATCGAACCAGCGACCGGCAGATTATGAGTCCGCTGCTCTAACCAACTGAGCTAAGGGCCCGAACGCGACTGCTTGCGCCTGCAACCGGTGAAGCTGGGCGGAGCCCAGCTACGTTCCGCTGCTGCGCCGCGCTTGCCGTCGCTTTTGATTGTAACCTATGCCGGTTCCGTACGCCGCGCCGGGCCGGCCACCGCCCCCGCCGCGCGCTCGCACGATGGAGTCCGGCCGATGAGCTACCGACCGCCGCGCAACTGGATTGAACAGGCGGCTATCCGCCTTGGCGTGCTGCAGGAAACTGCGCCGGCGGCGCAGCCGGGCGAGGTCCCGCCACACGACACGCCGCTGCGAAAATACCCGACGCCGGATCAATGGGGCGAGTTTGTCGAGCTCGACCCGCGTGGCGGATCGAAGGCCCGGCCGCTGGGGATGTACCGGCTGGTGCCGACGGTCTGTTTCAATTGCGAAAGCGCCTGCGGGCTGCTGGCGTATGTCGACAAGCAGACCGGCCGCGTGCGGAAGTTTGAGGGCAACCCGGTTCACCCCGGGAGTCGCGGGCGGAACTGCGCCAAGGGCCCGGCGACGATCAACCAGGTCAACGACCCGGACCGCATCCTGACGCCGATGAAACGCGAAGGCCCGCGCGGGGCGGGGCAGTGGCGCGCGGTGTCGTGGGATGAGGCGCTGCGCGACATCGGCGGCCGCATCCGCAAGGCGCTGCAGGAAAAGCGGCACGATGAGGTGGTTTATCACGTCGGGCGCCCGGGCTCGGAGGGCTTTGTGGATCGCGTGCTGCGCGCCTGGGGCGTCGACGGCCACAACAGCCACACGAATATCTGCTCATCCGGGGCGCGGTTCGGCTACGCGATCTGGAGCGGCTATGACCGCCCCTCGCCGGATTACGCGAATGCGCAGTTCATTCTTGCGCTGAATGCGCATCTGGAAAGCGGGCATTACTTCAACCCGCATGCGCAGCGGATTTCGGAAGGCGTCAAGAACGGCGCGCGGATGTGCGTCGTCGATCCGCGGCTGAGCAACACCGCGTCGATGGCGCACTACTGGCTGCCGACGAGACCGGGGACCGAGGCGGCGCTGCTGCTGGCGATCGCGCACGTGCTGCTGCGCGAAGACCTGATTGATCGCGATTATGTCGAGCGCTGGGTGAACTGGCGCGATTCGCTGGCCGCGATGAACGCCGACGGCGCCGACATCGAGGCGTTTATCGACCTGTTGAAGCGCGAGTATGCGCAGTTCACGCCGGAATACGCCGCCGCCGAGTGCGGTCTCGACGCGGATCAGATTGTTCTGGTCGCGCGGAAAATCGGCGAAGCCGGTTCGCGGTTTTGTTCGCATACCTGGCGCGGCGCGGCCAGCGCGCACCTTGGCGGCTGGCAGGTCTCGCGCTGTCTGTTCTTCCTGCATGTGCTGACCGGCAGCGTCGGCACACGCGGCGGTTGCAGCCCGTCGGCGTGGAGCAAGTTCAAAGCCGACCTGATCAACATGCCGCCGCCGCAGGCCGGCTGGAACGAGATGCACTGGCCGCGCGAGTATCCGCTGACGCATTACGAACTGAGTCAGCTGTTGCCGCACTTTCTGAAAGAGGGCCGCGGCAAGCTGGATGTGTACTTCACGCGCGTGTTCAACCCGGTCTGGACCTACCCGGACGGGTTCTCCTGGATCGAGGCGCTGACTGACGAATCAAAGATCGGCTTGCACATCGCGCTGACGCCGACCTGGAACGAAACGGCGCTGTACGCGGATTATGTGTTGCCGATGGGGCACGGTCCGGAGCGGCACGATCTGACGACATACGAAACGCACGCCGGCACGTGGATCGCGTTTCGCCAGCCGGTGTTGCGGGCGCATCGCCGAGCGGAGGGGATCGAGGACGCGGACACGCGCGGGGCGAATCCGGGCGAAGTGTGGGAAGAGGATGAATTCTGGATCGCGCTGACGTGGGCGATCGATCCGGATGGGTCGCTCGGCATTCGCAAGTATTTCGAGCGCCCCGGGGCGCCGTCGCAGCCGCTGACGGTGGATGACTACTACGCGCACATCTTCGAGCGCGTGCCGGGGTTGAAGGAGAAGGCGGCGCGGGAGCAGTTGGAGCCGCTGGATTACATGCGACGGTACGGCGCGTTCGAGGTGCGCGAAAAGACATATCAGCGCAACGAGCGGCGCCTGAGCGAAAAGGAACTCGACGGCACGTTGGTCGATCAGCAGAACGGGCTGATCACGCGCAACGGCGCGCGGGTCGGCGTGATGATCGACGGCGCCGCGGTCGAGGGCTTCCACACGCCTTCGGGGAAGCTGGAGTTCTACAGCCGCACAATGGCGGAATGGGGCTGGGCCGAGCATGCGATTCCGGGATACATCCAGAGCCACATCTGGGAAAGTCCCGTCGCGTCGGAGCAGTGGAGCGCGTGGGGCAATAGCCCGCCCGCCGCCGGCGACGCCGACCCTGCGCAAGCGGGCGCCGCGGAACTCTGCCTGCTGCCGACGTTCCGCCTGCCGACGTTGATTCACACGCGCAGCGGTTCGGCGAAGTGGCTCAATGAGATTTCCCAGCGCAACCCGGTCTGGATTCACACCTCCGACGCCCAGCGGCTGGGCGTGCGCGATGGCGACCTGGTGCGCGTCAGCACCGTCATCGGCCACTTTGTGGATCGCTGCTGGGTGACCGAGGCGATCCGGCCGGGCGTGGTCGCCTGTTCGCACCATCTGGGGCGCTGGCGGCGGCCGAATGATCCGCCCGCGAGCCGCTGGAGCGGCAACGTCGTGCGCGTCGAGCAGACCGGCGGCGTCTGGCGCCTGAAGACCCTCAGCGGGCCGGGGCCGTTCGAAAGCGCGGATTCCGACAGTCGGCGGATCTGGTGGCGCGAGGGCGGCGTGCCGCAAAATCTGATTTTCCCGGTGCACCCGGACCCGATCAGCGGCATGCACTGCTGGCACCAGCGGGTGCGGGTGGAGCGGGCCCAGAGTGGTGACGAGTACGGCGACGTGGTGGTCGATACCGAGCGGTCGATGGCCGTGTATCGCGAGTGGCTGGCACTGGCCCGCCCGTCGCGCGGCGGCTTGCGGCGGCCGCTGTGGCTGAACCGGCCGTTGCGGCCGGTGGACGCGGCGTATCGAATCTAGGCGATGCTAGGGGCGGTCCTTTGCATGACTAAGGAAAAGGGCGCGCAAGCGGCGCCCTTCTTTGTGTAGTCAATGCTCGTTTCTATGTCTGCGTCTAGGTTCTGTTTGACGGATCACGATTCACGCCTGGCTCGCCCCGAAGGGGCGCAGGGTGGTAGCCACGGGTGGAGCAAGGTCGGCGCGAGCCGACCGCGGCGCAACCCGTGGATTACAGGCGCGGAGAATTTTCTGCCCCGAAGGGGCAGGGGGACGCCGCGCATGTGGTGGGTCGGCGACTCTGCCCGGCTCCTTCGCCCCTTCGGGGCGAGTCACAATCCAACGAACTGACCACGGGTTACGCGTCGGTCGGCTCGCGCCGACCTCGCTGCACCCGTGGCTACCACCCTGCGCCCCTTCGGGGCGTGATGATCGTCGTGCCCTGGGCGTGATTACCGGACCCGGCCTGAAGATAAGGAAAAGGGCGCCGCAAGCGGCGCCCTTCTTTGATTTAGCCAGTGTTCGCGCTGCCTGCGTCTAGTTGCGGATCAGGGTTCCCGTGCAGCGCGTCGTCTCTTCGGTGTCGAACGAGATCGACCCGTCCGGCGTTGACAGCACCACATCGTAGTCCGACTGAATTTCGACCGCGATGTTGTCATCGGCGTCGAGCATCGCGGCGCCGCTCACGACTGCCGTGCCGTCCTGCGTCAGGTCGCCGGCCGTCGTGCGACCCTCGTATTCGATCGACATTTCCACCGACATCTGCGTCGAGCCGTAGTTTGCGGCCGTAATGGTGACGATGTACGTCGCCGTCAGGTTGCCCGACGTCCGCACAACCGTCTGGGTTTCCCCGACCTTGGTGATGCCGATTTCAAACTCGGCCGAACCGGCTGAGAAACCGGGCACGATGATCTTGTTCGGAACGCCATCGGCGTCGAACATGATGCCGATGTTACGGTTCATATTGGTCGGGTTCTGCGGCGTGCCGTTCAGCGACTGCGTGATCGTGCAACGGACCGTGCCGTTGTAGGCGCCTTCGATCTGCGCCGGGCTGTCGTCGTCGCCGTTATTGTCGTCTCCGCCGTCGTCGGGCTTGTCGTCCGTGCCGCCGTTGTTCCCGCCGTTGTCGTCGCCCGGCTTGTCATCGGAGCCGCCATTGTCTCCGCCGTTGTCATCGCCCGGCTTATCGTCGCCGTCGCCGTTGCCGCCGGCGTTGTCGCCCGGCTTGTCATCCCCGCCGTTGTCGTCGCCGGGGTTGTCCTGGCCGGACTGGTCGTCGCCGTCCTGGCCGTTTTGGCCGTTGTTCTGGCCGGGATTATCGTTGTTATTGTTGTTCGGGGTCTGGGCCTGCGGACAGCCGCCCATCGCGCCCAAAGCCAGGCACGAAACGAACAACGCGATCAGCATCTTGTGCGGCATGTGCCGTTCTCCTCGCGAAACTTCATGCGGAACCCGCGACCGTGCGTGTTCCTACTGTAAAGCGAGCTCGCCTTGGCAAACTCGCGTCTCTCCCGTCTGAAACCTCAGCGACCCCGCCGACTGCTCCACGTCGTACGCCATCTCCGCAGTGTACGACAGCGTGCCATTCGCGATCACGCCTTCGACCGTCAGCACGCCGGCGCCGTCCTGCACCAAGCTGCCGCCTTCGCCGCGATAGTCGACATCGAACACCAGTCGGAACGAATCATCCGAGTAGTCCGCCTCTCGAATCGTAATCCCCATCGTGATGCTGAGGTTGTTCGAGGTCGTTTTCTCGGTCGTGGATTGACCCACCTGAATGATAGGCGCCGTAACGTCCGGCGATCCACTAAATCCAAAAACAAGGTGCCCGCTCGCCTCACCCTGATTATCGAAACCGATTTCAATCTCCAACGTGTCCTGCTTCGGCGCGGTCGCGCTTTCGTTCAACGTCTGCGTAACCGTGCACGCCACGTCCCCCAGAAAAACCTGCCCCACCGCCGCCGGCACAACCGGGTCCGGAAGGGGTGTTTCGGGCTCCTCGGGCGTTGTTGGCGCGTCCGGCGTCTCGCCGTCGACCATCGCGTCCGGCGAGCTCGTGTCGCCGCCCGGAAGGTCTCCGGAACCGCTACCGCCACCGCCGGTGGCAGGATTATCGGAAGCGCCGGGCGTTCCCGCCAGGCCGCCGGTGTCGAGGGTGTCGGTTGGCCCGCTCGGACAGCCGCCGATGGCCAGCGCCGCGCACGCCAGCAGATATGCCACGCTACGTCGCCACATCACATGCTCCCGTTCCAGACGTGTCCGCATTGACGCGATTCCCGCCAGCCGGCATGCTGCCGTGTTATCGGGAAGTTGGCGGATCGGCGTCGATTGGGCACTGATCGCGCCGGCCCTAACCCGTCAGGCCAGCCTTTTTCGGACCTTTACCGTGCCCACAGTCACCGCCATTATTCCGGCCCGATTCGGCGCGTCGCGCTTTCCTGGAAAGCCATTGGCGCGCGACACTGGGAAGTATCTCATTCAACACGTCTGCGAGCGCGTTTCCGCCGCGGAGACGATCGAGCGGGTGATTGTCGCCACCGACGACGTCCGCATCGGCGAGGCGGTCCGATCATTCGGCGGCGAGGTCCAGATGACCCGGGCCGACCATGTGAGCGGGACCGACCGCATCGCCGAGGTCGTCGAGCGGCTGGGGGGCGAAGACGACGACCTGATTTTGAACGTGCAAGGCGACGAGCCCGAGATCGAGCCGGCGTGTATCGACCAGCTCGTGCGGCGGATGTTGGCGGACCGGGTGGATGCGGGCACGCTGGCGGCGCCGTTCGCGGCGGACCAGGATCCGGCCGACCCGAACGCCGTGAAGGTGGTCGTGGATGCGGACGGCTTCGCGCTGTATTTCTCTCGGGCGCTGATCCCGCATGTGCGGGACGCTGGCGGCGGGGGGCGGCCATGGCTGCTGCATGTCGGCGTATACGCGTATCGCCGGGCGTTTCTGCCGGAATACACGGGTTGGGCGCCGACGGCGCTGGAGCAACTCGAGAAGCTGGAGCAGTTGCGGATTCTGGAACACGGCCGGGCGATCGCGGTCGAACGGACGACGGGCGCGCCCAAAGGGGTCGATACGCCCGAAGATTATGCCCGATTTGTCGCGCGGCGAAGACTCGGTTAAAGTTCGGCACGGAGTGGTGAGTGGCTGAATCGACGACACTGGCGGTCAGGGCGGCGCGTCAGCGTGGTCGGGACATTCAGGCGACTCATGGATCCGTACGCGATGGAATCGGAAAAGCTGCTGCGCTCCGCGCGTGATCGTTCGGCCGACACCGAATTTCACCTCCCCCTTCCCGCCGGATATCAGAAAGGTAGCACGAAGTACGTCGTTGTCGTCGGCACTGTCATGAGCGGCCTTGGCAAGGGCATTTTCAGCTCTTCGCTGGCGCGGTGCCTGCAGGACAAGGGCCTGACGATCGCGCCGATCAAGCTCGAAGGCTATCTGAATATCGACTCGGGCACGCTCAACCCGTTCCGGCACGGCGAGGTGTTCGTGCTGGATGACGGGGCCGAGTGCGACATGGACCTCGGCACATATGAGCGGGCGCTGGACATCGACCTGACCCGATTGAACTTCGTGACCAGCGGCCAGATTTACCGCCGCGTGCTGGATCGCGAGCGCACCGGCGGCTACCTCGGTCGTGATGTGCAGATGATTCCGCACGTAACCGGCGAAGTGATGAACCGCCTGCGCGAGCTGGCGGTGGCCTCGCGTGCGGATGTCGTGTTCGTCGAGATCGGCGGGACTGTCGGCGACGTGGAGAACGCGTATCTGATCGAGGCGATGCGGCAACTGGCGTTTGAGGAAGGCCCGCACAGCGTCTGCTTCGTGGCGCTGACGTATGTGATGGAGCCGCCGACGCTGGGCGAGCAGAAGAGCAAGCCGGCGCAGCTGGGCGTGCGCGAGTTGATGGAGCGCGGGATTCAGCCGCACATCATCGCCTGCCGGGCGCAGAATCCGGTGCAGCGCGAGGTGCGCGAGAAGATCGCGCTGTTTTCGAATGTGCCGTCCGATCGCGTGTTCAGCATGCATGATTGCGAGTCGGTGTACCAGATTCCGGAGATGCTGCGCGGGGCGGGGTATGACCGGGCGGTGTGCGATTTTCTGGAGCTGTCCGACCGCCTGGACGAAGGGGCGGAGCGCAAGGCCCGCGATCGCTGGAACGCGTACACGACGCGGCTGCGGTCCGTGTCGCGGCAGGTGTCGATCGGCGTGACCGGCAAGTACACCTCCGTGCGCGACGCCTACGCGAGCATCATCAAGGCGTTTGAGCACGCGGGCGTCTGGCAGGGCGCCAACGTGCAGATTCGCTGGGTCGATACGACCGACATCACGCTCGAGAATGTGGAGACGGCGCTGGAAGGGCTGCACGGGATCGTCACGCCGGGGGCGTTCGGCTCGCGCGGGGCGGAGGGCAAGATCGCGTGCATTCATCACGCCCGGGTCAGCGGTCTGCCGTGGCTCGGTATCTGCTACGGCTTTCAGATGGCGGTGATTGAGTACGCCCGCGATGTGTGCGGCTTCGCGGACGCCAACTCGACGGAGATTGACTCCGACTCAGCGCATCCGGTGATCGGCATCCTTCCGGATCAGAAGAAGATTCGAGAGTTCGGCGGCACGATGCGGCTCGGTGGCTATGACATCGAGGTGACGCCCGGGACGCTGGCGGCCCGCATGTTCGGCGAGCGGACGCGAATGCGTTTTCGCCATCGGTATGAGGTGGATCCGCAGTTCGTGCCGGCGCTGGAAGCCGCCGGTCTGCGTTTTTCCGGGCGCACGGTGCGCGACGATATCCGCAATATTCTTGAATTGCCCGGGTCGGCGCATCCGTTCTTCATCGGAACGCAGGCGCACCCGGAATTGATCAGCCGGCCGCTGCGGCCGTCGCCGATGTTCCAGGGGCTGGTGCACGCGGCGCTGGGCCGGGCCTATCCGGGCGAGTCGTTTGAGCTGACGTACGCGGCCGAACAGGCGGCGCAGCGGCAGGGCAACCCGGCCTGAGCGATATCCGTCTCACCACGGTTCCTGGCCTTCGGCTGTTTCAGGATTGAATGCCAATCGCCGATCCTCTGACGGAGTTTGAATGTTTGAGGGCGCCCGATGTGCGACCGGGAGACGATTGCGCTGGCCGAGGAGATTCGCGATCTGCACGCGCAAGGATGCGCCGTTTCTGCGCGACTAATGGGTCTGAGCGTTTCTGAGGACGCGCGCCTCATCGAAATTTGCGCCGCGCGGCCACACCCGATACTCCCGGAGCTGGAGCGTTTCGCGAATGTCTTTGAGCAGCAGGAAGCGGTGCGACGCGCGCTGCGCGATCCCGCCGTCCGCTGGCGCATGGTGTTTGTCCAGTGCATCGCGTGGGCCGTCATGCTCTGCCTGTTCATGCGAATTCTCTCGAACAGCGGCTCGATATCGACGCTTGCGCTGCTGGCGTTGATTGGCGGAAGCGGCCTGATTGCGACGTATTGCCACGGCCGCTGGGCGCGACCATCGCTCCGGCGCAGCCTGCGGCAACAGTTGATTGAGCGCGGCGTGCCGATCTGTGCCGAGTGCGGTTATGACCTGCGCGGGCAGACATCACCGCGCTGCCCGGAATGCGGCCACGAAACGTCGCCGAACCCAGAGGAGCGGCCATGTCCACCGAACCCATGATCCTGATCCTCCAGCAGATACGCGATCAGCAGAAAACGCAGCTGGCGAACTTCGAGCGGGCGATGGAGACGCAGGCGGCGGCGACGGAGATCCAGCGTCGCGGCCAGCGCACGTTGCTGGCGCTGATCGTGATGCCGTGGCTGCTGGTGATCGCGCTGGGCGTCTTACTGTTCCTTGAGTAGTCGTGGGCTACCGCCGACCTGATCGCGCGAGATTTGTTCGGAGCCGGTCGAAAGACCTGCTCTTTTTCTGCCCGCGGGAGGTGGCGCACCGAAAATGAAAGGGGCCGACACGGGCGCCGACCCCTTTCTAGATTTCAAAGCTCAGAACCTTAGGTAGGCGTCAGTGCTTGACGTAAAACTCCCCGGTGATCGTTTGCAGCGCCTGGCCGGTTGAGGCGACGGTAACCGCGGCGTCGATCTCTGCGACAACGATGTCACCTATCGTCGTCGGTCCGGTCTGCGAGAAGTAGACCGCGCCGCCGCGACGAATGTTGATCTCTCCGTTGTGGGTTCCACCGATTGTCAGCGTCCCGCCGTACTGCTCCGCGATCAGGAATGTGCCGGCATGGGGCCCGGCGCCGTTGAAGGTGATGTCACCGGGCGAATCACAGGTGACGTCGGCGGTCTGGTTGCCGGTAAACGAAATGGCCGTAGACGCGTCATCGAAGATGAACACGTTCTTCAGGTCACCGCCGACTTCAAAAACGCTGCTGATCGTTCCGCGGACGCCCGATGCGCCGAGAATGATCTTGTCGCCACTGGTGACGGACCCGAGGTCGCCATTGATTTTCAGACCGACGATCTCCGGGTTGACAAGCGTGGAGAAGTCGATTTTCTTGACATCGACCCCGCCGTAAGTCCTTATAGAGTTTGGATCGGGAAGAATCGCGATTCTAAGCACGCCGGTTACGCCGGCGCCAACTGTTATCGAGTCAATATCCCCAGCGACACTCGGATCCGTGCTCTCATAAGCATTGAGTTTGAAGACTCCGCCGCTTGGATCGTTTGATAGAATCTGTATCGTGTTACCGGTGATTAGATATCGTGAGTTGGAAATGGCCCCATTCCATTGCGTCACAACGTTAGCCCCTAATGCACAATGAGACGCGAAAGCAGTAACCAAGATCGCGTATTGCTTCACTTCGCTCTCCTCAGTACTCCGAGGAACAACAGCATCGACAGGGTGGCGGATGTCGGCTCAGCTACAACCCCAAACCGAAAGTAGTCCCAATCACTGATGGATGTCAGTTCGGCCCCAAGCGACACATCGCCAAACTGAACAAAGGACTGATTCAGGCTGACCAAGTCCCACGTCCCGGATCGCAGAAACACGCCATCTGCCCACAACTCATATGTCTCCATGTCAAACGAGACGAGTCGATAGGCGTGGTATCCGCTGGTTGGCAGATCGACAGACCAGCCTTCACGCAGACTCTCGATGCGATCCGGAGCCATCAACAAAGCAAGAGTCCCCCCTTGGTCGGGGGCGATGATTACGTTTACATCGCTAAAACCAACGGGATTGGTCAGCGATACGACATCTACAGCCCACTCCGCCACGAACATTTCGCCTATGCCTGGATTTACCGACCGCTGGATCTCGTAGAAATCCTCGATCAGTGGGCTTCTCGACGAGTCAATTCTGAGACGACCGCCGCCGAGGCCTCGAACGGCTCCGGGAGGGTTGTTTCCAGTAAGGTCGACGACAACGCGATCCCAGCCGTCCTCCTCCGGAAAGACATTCCCCTCATACGCCACCCAATACGGCGCGCCCCACGCCGTCGGCGGCAGCCCGCCGGCCAGCAGCGCCAGCACAAACACCCCTCGCAAATCGCGCATATCACCCTCCAAGAACGCGTCCCGCCGCGCCCGACCAGTGCTGACCGTAAGCCGCACCGCGCGGCGATACCGATTGATGGGACGATACCAACCCCGCCAGCATCAAGACAGGGGAGATTCGATGCGCAATCTGACTGGATGAGGCGAGGGGCATAACGACTAAGGTAACGCGGCATGCTTACGCTGCGCCGAAGGCGCCCGAGCCGCCGGCTACCATGTCGCCCTTACTGCTTGTCCCAGCCACTCAAGCGCGGCGCCGCCCGCCAGCGCGAATCGCCGGATTGCATTACACTGCACCGGTGTTCGACTGATCCGCACGAGGGGAGAGCTGATGCCCGAGTTGCTGTTTCACGGCGCCGCCGGCGAGGTAACCGGCTCGATGCATATGGTGCGCCACAACGATCGCTGGCTGGCGCTGGATTGCGGCTTGTTTCAGGGCAAGCGGTCGGATAGCGAAGAGAAGAATCGGCAATGGCCGATGGACCCGAAGCAGATCAGCGCCGTGATCCTCTCGCATGCGCACATCGACCACACCGGCCGCGTGCCGAAGCTGGTGCGCGACGGTTACGACGGCCCCATTTTCTGCACGCCCGCGACGCGCGACCTGTGCGCGCTGATGCTCGCCGATTCAGCGCACATTCAGGAAGAAGACGCGGAGTACATGAACAAGAAGCTCCGCAAGAAGAACCAGCCGCTGATCGAGCCGCTTTATGTGTACGAGAACGTGCTGTCAGCGATGGGCATGATGCAGACGATCAGTTACAACCGCGACTTTCATGTGCTGCCCGGCGTGAAGGCCCGCTTCATCGAAGCCGGGCACATGCTCGGCTCGGCAGGCGTGCTGTTGACCTTCGTGGAAGGCGACGCGCGGAAAACGCTGTACTTCACGGGCGATGTCGGCCGGCCGGACAAGCCGATCCTGCGCGATCCGGCGCCGATGCCGGAGTGCGACGCGATGATTTGCGAGAGCACGTATGGCGCGCGGATCACGCCGGCGGTCGCGATCGCCGAGACCGAGATGCTCGACGTGGTCAGCCGCACGATCAAGCGCGGCGGGCGGGTGGTGATTCCGGCTTTCTCCGTGGGCCGCACGCAGACGATCGTCTATTACCTGCATCAGGAGATGATCGCCAAGAACCTGCCGCGGATCCGCATCTATGTCGACAGCCCGCTGGCGACGAACGCCACCGATGTTTTCCGCATGCACCCGGAGTGCTACGACGCCGAGGCCCGCGCGTTTCACCTTGTCACCGGCGACATTCTCGGCGGGCGCTGCTGCACGTACACGCGCAGCGTTGACGAGAGCAAGGCGCTGCAGGCCAGCCGCGAGCCGTGCGTCGTGATCTCGGCCAGCGGCATGTGCGAGGCCGGTCGCATTCGGCATCACCTGAAGAGCGTGATCGGCGATGAGCGCAACACGATCATGATTGTCGGCTTCCAGGCGGCGCACACGCTCGGGCGTCGGCTGGTCGAAGGGCTGAAGCAGGTCAACATTTTCGGCGAGCCGTACAACGTGAAGGCCGACGTCGTCCAGATTCACGGCTTCAGCGGCCACGCCGACCAGGCGGACCTGCTGGAAATGCTAAAGCCCCACGCCAACCGCACGAAGGACATGTTCCTGGTACACGGCGAACCCGATCAGAGCAGCGTGCTGAAGCAAAAGCTGACAGAGATCGGGTTCGCGCGGGTAGACGCCGTGCAGCGCGGGACGCAGGCGAAGTTCTAGCGCGGCGCAAACGCCGGGTGGGCATGCATCGCGCCTCGCCACGGGTGGGGCAGGCATCTTGCCTCGCCACGGGTGGGGCAGGCATCTTGCCTGCCACTTCCGGGCTTTCGAGTCTCCGCCGACGTGATTTTCGCCGCGGTTCCCTTTAGTCGCCGATGACCTGCATGCGGATGCCGCCGCCGCGTCGGCCGCTGGCGGCGAGTTTCTCCGCTTCCAACCTGGCCTCCGCCAGAGCGCCCTGCGCTTCGCGCAACTCGCGCTCAAGCTGATCGGCCTTTTCCGCCACGCCGATCAGATCCTGTTCACGGACCTGGGCGAGCACCTGCGCCAGTCGCGCCTGCTGCGCCTGGGTCGCCGCGCTTTCGACCGCAAGTTCGCGCAAGTTCGTTACGAGCGATCCGGTCGCCTGTGACTGTCGCTGGCGCGCCTGCATTTTGATGGCGTCCAGCTGCGCCATCATTTCGGCGCGCTCCTCCATTACCTGTTCCAGTTCAGCCGGCGGCGCATGCCCGGATTCGGTGAGCAGGCGGATTCGGTCGGCGCGCTGTTCGAGCAACTCCAGTCGCGCCGCCATGCGCTGCGAGACTTCCGTGAGTTCCTGATCCAGGGCGGCCTGGGCCTGGTCATTCACCTGTTTGATCTGGTCGACCAAGGCCTGTTCCCGCGCCTGCATACCGGCCAGTTCCATGTCCAGTTCGCGCAGGCTTTCCTCCGTATCGGCGACGAGGTCCTGGATCGCGGACGAGCGCAGATCGAGCTTGCCACTCCGGGCCCGCAGTTCCTCGCGCCGTTTGATGATTTCGTCGACGCGCTGGTTCAGCCGCGCAACCGCCTGCTCGGCCCCGGCGATGTGCTCGGTCTGCGATTGTTCGTGGACCGACGAGAGCGCGGCCAACTCGCCTTCCAGCAGGCGGCACGCTTCACGCAGCATGGCGGGCGCGAATGGCGCGGCCATCGACTGGACTTCAAGCCGCACGAGCAGCGGTTCGCCCACGCGCCGAAATCCGCCGCGCCCGGTGGCCCCGACGGCCTCGACACCCAGGCTGTAGGACTCGCGGACATCCATGTCCGATTCCAATTGCAGCGCGTTGCGCGCGGCGCGCGGGGCCACGCCGTCGCTTTCGAGGATCGCGACCAGCAGGCCCTCGTTCAACGGCAGCACCTCCGCGTCGGCCCAGATCGCGACCACGCACGAGGCGGAGCTTGATTCCAGCGCGGGCGTCTCCGTCTGCGCCTGCGCCATGCCCAGCGATAATGCCAGACCACTTATCCACACGATTCGTTTCCGCATCACATCAACTCCTTGTGCTCGCCGATGAACACAAAATCAAATCCCCATGCGCGCCGCCACGCGCCGATCCGCCAATGTCGCCCAGCTCGTTCCCGGGAACATCCGCCGCACGTCCTGCCAGACGTCTACCGCGGCGTCGCAGGCGTGATACTCAAAGCACAACCGGTCACCTTTTTCGACAAGCGTGCGGGCCGCGGCGTTGAGCGCCGACTGCCCGCCGTGCGCCAACTCGGCCCGCGTCTGTTCGACGGCAAGCGCGAGGGCGACTTCTGCTTCTACCCATTCGCTCCCGCCGCGCGGCGCCGATTGATCCAGCTTCGCGAGCTTCGCGTCAATCTCCGCCAGTTCCGCGCGGAGCTGCGCGACTTCAGCCGCGGACAATGTCGTCAGATTCGCCGGCGACGTTGGCACTTCCACAAGGGCGCCGGGTTCGTTTGGCAGGCGCCAGGGTGTCGTCGGCGTCAGCACGGCCAGCGCGCCGATCGCGGCCGCCAATCCGGTCAGCATCAGGCCCGCTCGGCGCCGAGCCGCGTCCGCCGCCACCCGCCGCCGGACGCGCTCGGCGAGCTGCGCGCGCCCGGCCGGCGGCGGCACATCAGCGGACTGGATGAGTTGTTTGAGGTCGTGGTCGTTCACAGCCATTGTTCCGCGCTTCCCAATGATTCTTTCAGGCGCTTTCGCGCTCGCGACAGGCGCGCCTCGACCGCGTTGGGACTGATGTCGAGCAGACGCGCGATGTCCGACACTTCAAGCTCTTCCAGGTACCGCAGCACGATCACTTCGCGATCGCGCGGTTTCAGTCCGCGAATCGCCCCGCGCACGCGGCGCGAGGTCTCATCTTGCGCCGATTCGCGCTCCTGATCTGGCGCGGAGGCGGGCGTCGTTTGCGTCTGCCTGGCCTGGAACCACCGCAGCCAGACCCGCTGCCGACGGATTCGCGCCCGGCAGGCGTTGATCGTGACCCGCGCCAGCCAGGCGGACATCGCGGCGCCGTCAATGTCCGGCGCCTTTTGCCAGGCCGTTACGAACACGTCCTGCACAATGTCGTCCGCATCCTCGCGCCAGCCGAGCAGCCGATACGCCAGGCGACGGACGCGCGGCTCGTGCGCGGCGATGAGCGCCGACAGGCGGTCAGGCGCCGACGCGCGATCAGGCACGCCCGGCGCCGGCGACGGCTCTTTCGAAACCATGTCGACGCCGACCATGCACACACCATAAATGCGCGCGGCGGAAATGGCTGACAGGAAATTTCGAGAATTGTGCGGGGGCAGGGAAGAGGACTGGCGCGGAAGGAAGAAGCCCGGGGTGGCCGCGTTCCCACCGGTCGGCGGAGTTCGGCGTGGATACAATGTGGCGAACGGCCTCCGTCCGTCGGCATCTTGAAAATGGGTTGACCGAGGTTTCCCTTGCAAGCTGATTTCGCGCTGATTTTCGATATGGATGGCGTGCTGATCGATAGCGAACGCCACTGGCCGCCGTTGGAGGCCGGGTTGATGCCGCGGCTGGCCGCGGACTGGTCGGCGGCCGATCAGCGCGAACTGATTGGTATGAGTCCGCACGATCTATTCGAGAAACTCGTGGGAAGGGCGGGTTTTTCGCTCGACAAGCCGGCGTTCATGGAGTTGTACATCAACGCCGGCCGGCCGATCTACGAGGAGCGGTGTGAGCTGGCTCCGGGCGCGGAGGCGTTGCTGCGCGGGGCCGTCGTGGCGGGATGGCCCACGGCGCTGGCGTCGTCATCCCCGCGGGCGTGGGTGGATATGGCGACGGGGCGCTTCGGACTGACGCCGCTGTTCGGGGCGATCGTCAGCGGCGACGACGCGGCGCGCGGCAAGCCGGCTCCGGATATCTTCTTGCTGGCGGCGCAGCGTCTTGGGGTTTCTCCGGCGCAGTGCGTCGTGCTGGAGGATTCCAACCGCGGCGCGCGGGCGGCGAAGGCCGCCGGAATGATCTGCGTCGGGATCGATAACGGATACAACCACGACCAGGATTTGCGCATGACGGATCAAATCGCGCGCGGGCTGGAGGGGTTGACCGTCGATGGGCTGCGCCGATTGGTCGGCGCGCCGCGCTGAGTGCGGGTGGGACGGTTTTCTCGCGGGTCAGGCACGACCGGCGAGACGCCGGTGCTACCCCGGGATAGCGAGACGCCGGTTCGATCGGGGACGACCGGCGAGACGCCGGTGCTACCCGGGATAACGAGACGCCGGTTCCCCTCGGGACAAACCGAGACGCCGGTTCGAGCGGGGACGACCGGCGAGACGCCGGCGCTACCCCGGGATAACGAGACGCCGGTTCCACGCGGGACAACCGAGACGCCGGTTCGAGCCGGGACGACCGGCGAGACGCCGGTGCGACCCGTTATCCGGCGACCTGCAACGCCGGTTTTCTTGTCGCCGCCCATTCGCGCATGCGGCGGGCCTCGGCCGGCCACTCCGGCGAGAGACGCGCCGCGAGGAACACATCGAAAAGCCCGTCAACCAAGGTCGCGGCTTCGACGATGGACTCGAGCCGCTGCTCGAGCCGGATCAGTGGATTCTTCTCGGTTTTTTCGTCTTCGTTTTCGGCCGCGCGCAGGCTGGAGATGTGCAGCTTGGCGGCGTCGAGCGTCAATTGAAACTCGCCGGCCGCTCCGCCCAGCGTCAGGCCGGCCTTGACCGGCTGCTTGCCGATGCTCAGCGCGGCGCGGGCCTCGGGGGTGCGCGTCGGGGCGTCCGTGCTCAGCGTGTCGGCGCCGGTCAGTTTGAAATCGCATTCCATCCGCATGCTGCGCGCGATCATGACCGCGACCTCTCCGCCGCGGGAGAGGCGCAGCATTCCCTCGTCGGCGTGTGTGCGGGCCCACAGCCAGCTCAACATTTCGCGTCCGAGGAATGTCAGATTCAGATCAAGGGCGGCGGCGTCATCCGGCGGCTCGATGAAGTGGAACGGCTCCAGATTATCGAGGCGGCGCTGCTCGCCGAGATCGGTCGCGGCGCGGGTCGCGTATGCCGGCGCGTCGATCGGCTCCAGCGGCGCGCCGAATGTGTCCTGAAACAACTCGCAGAAGATGCCCGCGCTGCGATCACCTAGTTGACCGAGGTAGGCGATCTGCTCATGCAGATCGACCATCACCGGCCAGGAGGCCAGGCGCCGCCACGCGCCGTCGCGGGCTTCCTGTTCGAGTTTCGCGACGGCGGCTTCGCGGGCGAGGCCTTTCTCGCGTCGGCTCAGATACTGACGGCCGCTGGTGTGTAAGGCGGCTTCTTCTTCGAGTTGCTGGTAGCCGCGCAGCACCGCGCCGGGGGCGGCGAAGGTGTCCATTCGCAGCGCGAACAGCGCGAATCGCCCGACGGCGACGCGCTCCGGCTCGAGGCGGGTTTCGAAGATGTGATTCGGCCCGATCCAGCCCATCTGGCGTTCGCTGCGGAGGGTGGCCTCGCGGGCGTCAAACCCGCGGGCGGCGAGCTTGGAGAGAAACTGCTCGTCCACGTCGCGTCCGACGCCATCGCCCTGAATCCAGAATCTGCGAAACGTCGCCGCCCCGGACGTAAAGCCCATTCCCCGTCTCCTCGCTCGCGTTGTGCGTGATTGCGTGCCGCGTGACCGCCCGCGGCGACGGTAATCGGGTCCGCAAACCGGGTCAAACGGGCGCCAAAAAACGTGAATAAACGCGCGTTTTCGCCCGTCTGAAAGGACGCAAGCGAGCGGAAGCGTCGGCGGCGGCAAGGCCCGCGCGGCGCCAATCGTTCTCGGACTTCAGACCCACGCGCAAACCACGGACCAACCGTGGGCGGAGGCGGTGTGTCTACACGAAAGCGAGGTCGACCATGGCGGATCGTCCTGAGGGCGCGCCGCGCTCTGACGCCATCCTCGTCACGGAAACGGTGGCGGGTGATCGCAGCGCGTTTGACGAACTGGTCGAGCGCTATCAACGCCGCGCGTTCAGCGTATCGACGCGTTTGCTGGGCGACGCCCATGACGCGCTGGAAGTGTGTCAGGAAGCGTTTGTCCGCGCTTTTCAGAAGCTCTCCACGCTACAGGAGCGTGAGCGTTTCGGGCCATGGCTGATGCGGATTGTGGCGAACCTGTCGCTGAATCGGCGGCGGGATCGGGCCGCGGCGGCCCGCTTCGGGCGAACGGCGACGCGCGAGGGTGAGTTGGAGGAGCGCGCGGCGCAATCGCATTCGCGCAGCCCCCAGGCCGCGCTGGGCGACAAGGAACTGCTGGAGGCGCTGTCGCGCGCGATTGATCGGCTGCCCACGATGCAGCGGATGGCGCTGACGTTGTTCGCGATTGAGCGGATGCCGCAAAAGGACGTCGCCGAGATCATGCAGTGCAGCGTTGAGGCCGTAAAGTGGCATGTCTTTCAGGCGAGAAAACGACTGCGTGAACGAATGGCGGACTACTTGTAGAGGTGGGGATGGACCCCGAGATGTTCGACAAGCTGCTGAGCGATTCGCTGGATGATCTCCCGGATCCCCGCGCGCTGGAAGCGCTGGAGGCGATCTGCGCCCGTTGTGCGCAAAGCCGGGCGCAGCGCGCGGCGTGGATGCGCGTGCAGGCATTGTTGGCCGAGCTGCGCGCGGCGCAGACGCCCGTTGATTGGCGCGCATTCGTTGCCGCCGTTCGAGCGGAAATCGAAAAAGAGAACAGTCCGTGAGTTGTTGTGCGCTGTGGCAGGTGTCGGTCATTCGCGAGTGCAGGGCCAGGCCACCCATCCCGGCTTATTCGCGCCCGGGGAAATACTCAACCGGCTCGGCCCATTCGCTTTGTTGATCGACCAGCCGCCAGTGGCGGGCTTCGTCAGTGGCCAGATCGAGCGTGGCCACGGTGTAGGTCGCGGCGCGATGCAGGGCGCCGGGGTTCAGCAGGCGCACGCCGGCGGCGTTGACCGTCATCGGCTGATGTGTGTGTCCGAACAGCACGGCGTCATAGCCGCGCTTGCGGGCGGCGGCGCCGAACGCTTCGAACCCGTCGCCGGTGGCGAGGCGGGCCAGTTGTTCGAATTGCGGCTCATGGCCGTGAAAGACGGCCACCACGCGATTGTCGGCCTCGACGAGAGTCGGCACGCGGGTGGGCGGCGTCAGTCCGATCCGCTGGGCGTAGCGGATCATGCCGGCGTCGGCAAAGTCGGTATTGCCCCAGACAAACCGCACGTTGCGGCTGGCGAGGGCGGCCAGCGCGTTTTCTTCGCCGACATCGCCACAGTGGATGAACATCTCGGCGCCGAGGCGTTCCAAGAGCGTCAGCGCGGTTTCGATCCGGGTAGCGCGCCCGTGGCTGTCGGATAAGACCCCGAGTTTCACAATCCTACGCCTTCAGCGATGCGAGAAACGACTCCAAGTCCTTGTGCGGCTCCATCCGCTCAAGCAGGGCCTGCATCGCCTTCGGCGGCGGCGTGTTATGCAACTGGCGACGCAGCATGAAGCTCTTCTCCAGTGTATCCGGCTCGAGGAGTTTTTCCTCCTTGCGGGTGCCGGAAAGCTGCAGGTTGATCGCCGGCCAGATGCGCAGGTTCGCCATCTCGCGATCCAGGCACAGTTCCATGTTGCCGGTGCCCTTGAATTCCTGAAAGATGAACTCGTCGGCGCGGCTGCCGGTGTCAACCAGCGCCGTGGCGATGATCGTCAGCGATCCGCCGCCTTCGATGTTGCGGGCGGCGCCGAAGATCTGCTTGGGTTCCTGCAGCGCATTGATGTCGAGTCCGCCGGTCATCGTCCGTCCACTGCTGCCGATGAAGTTGTTGAAGGCGCGGGCCAGTCGCGTGATCGAGTCCAGCAGGATCACGATGTTCTTGCCCATTTCGGCGAGGCGCTTGGCGCGCTCGATCACCATCCGCGCGACGCGGACGTGCGATTCGACGCTCAGGTCATTGCTGGACGCGATGACCTCGCCATGCACGTTGCGGCGCATGTCGGTGACTTCTTCCGGCCGCTCGTCAATGAGCAGCACGATCATGTAGATGTCCGGGTGATTGGTCGAAATGCCGTGCGCCATCTGCTGCAGCAGGATGGTCTTGCCGGTGCGCGGCGGGGCGACAATCAACCCGCGCTGGCCGCGCCCGATCGGCGCGAACAACTCCACGACGCGCATCGTCGCCGGGCCGCCCGGCGTATCAAAGTGCAGCCGATCGTCAGGATCGATCGCGGTAGTTTCCTGCAATTGCGGCGGGGCCTGCCATTGCTCGATCGGAATCTCGTTGATGGCCGTTACGGAGACCAGTTGCACCACGCGCGTTCCATTGCGCGAGCCGGCGACCGTTTCGCCCGCGACGGTCTCGCCGCCGCGCAGCCCGTGCTTGCGGGCGAGATCCGGTGGAACGATCGGGTCTTCGGCGTGGGGGACAAGATGGCGAGCCAGGTCGCGCAGCGCCCCACCCGATCCGGTCGCTTCATAAACGCCTTCGCGCAGGCCAGCCGCTTCCGTTGAAACGAGCTTGGGTTGTGGCCCCTGCGCCGGAGCGGCTCGGCCGCCACGGCGATCTCCCCAGTTGCGCCGGGGCCCGCCGCGGGCGCCGCCACCGCCGCGACCACCACCGCCGCCGCCTCCGCTACCGCCTCTGCCGCTACCACCGCCTCCGCCACCACCGCTGCCACCACCGCCGCCGCCGCGCTGCGGACCGCGTCCGCCGCGTGAAGGTCCGCCGGACGAGCCGCCACCCTGACCGGCCTGGCGACTGCGGCCCTGGCCGCTTTGGCCGCCTTGGCCACCTTGACCACCCTGGCCGCCCTGACCGCCGCCGCCCTGTCCCTGGCCGGGGCGTTTCCCGCCGCGCCGACGTCCGGGCCGAGAATTGTTCTCGGGCAGCGCATACGAAAACACCGTCGGTTCGCGCCGAGAGGCGCCATGCCGCGCTCGCGGAGCGCGCATTTCATTGGTCATCCTGAAGCATCCCCAAGGCGTCCGGTTGCAGACAATTGGACGCGCCAAATCAAAAAAAGAAGCTGGTGTCTGGTCAGTGGCTCTGATCCGGGTCTGGCTGTCGGCCCGCCCGCAGGAATGGCCGAAGCAAATTCGTCAAAGGGGGGTAGAACCCGGAGACTGAATACGATTATGAACGATTCCGCCGCCCGGTGCAACTGGGCCGGGGAGTCGCGTCTCAGCCGGTCTCGCCGGACAGCAGCGCGAACCAGTCGTCCGGCAGCCCGGTCGGCCGGCCATCGGCGCTGACCAGCACAAGCGTCGAGTGCGCTTCGCAGAGCGGCTCGGTCCCGCGTTTCAGCTCATAGCGGTGTTCAACACGGACGCGGGTGAACTTCTCGACCGTGGTGATGAGGGTCAGGTCGTCGTCATAGCGGGCGGGCGCGCGATACCGTACCTCCAGGCGCGCGACGACATAAAACAGCCCGCGCTCTTCCATGTCCCGATAGCGCAACCCGGCAAGCCGAAGCAGTTCGGTGCGCCCGATTTCGAAGTAGACCAGATAGCGCGAATGGTGCAGATAGCCCATCGCGTCGGTTTCCGCGTACCGCACGCGCAGATCGACTTCGCAGGATGGAAACGCGGGGGCGCTCACGACATTGGCGGGGGTGGCTGCTTATGGGCGCCGTCACACCACGGCGCGTTGGCGGTCCGCCGGCATTGGCAGATCGCTTTCTTGCCTTCGACCTCGACGACGCACACGTGCGGCGTGATCCCGGTCTGATGGCGGGCGTGGGCGCCGTCGCAATAGGGAAGCGTCGCGGACAAGCCACACTGGCAATACGCCTTTGTGCCGGGCGTTTCCTGGACTACGATCGGTTTGTCGCCGTGAATCGGATCGGCCATGCCGCATACTCCGCGCGGATCATCTCGGACCAGGCTCCCTTCGCGTCGCCTGACGAGGCAGGTATAAGGTGGGCTCGGAAGGGCGTCAAACCGCCCGCGTCTATGGTCGTGGAGCAAGTCTGATGACGAATGCCGAGCTGTCGCGCATCTTCAACGAAGTCGCCGACATGCTGGAAATCGAAGGCGCGGAGTTCTTCCGCGTCAACGCCTATCGGCGGGTGGCGCGGACGATCGACGACCTGCCGTCGGAGATCGCTGATCACCCGCGCGACAAGCTTGAGGAGTTGCCGAATGTCGGCAAGTCTCAGGCGGCGAAGATCCGCGAATTGCTGGACACCGGGCGGCTGGAGCAGCGCGAGAAACTCGCCACGCAGGTGCCGGAAGGGCTGTTGGATATCCTCGCGATTCCCGGCACGGGGCCGAAGCGCGTGCGGCAGCTCTGGCAGAAGCTGGACGTCGTTTCGATCGAGACGCTCAAGCAGGCGATCGACGCCGGTCGCGTGGCGGAGTTGAAGGGGTTCGGCAAGAAGACGGCGGAAAAGATGCTGGAAGGCATCGCGTTTCTGGAGCGCGGCTCCGGGCGGACGCGATTGAGTCAGGCGTGGCCGCTGGCCGAGACGTTGTGCGCCGCGATTCGGGAACTGCCGGGGGTCAGCAGTGTCGAGGCGGCCGGCTCGCTGCGCCGTGGGCGCGAAACGGTGCATGACATCGACCTGATTTGCGTCGCGGATGATCCGCCGCAGGTCGTGCAGGCGTTTACGAAGTTGAGTGGCGCCCGCAAGGTGATCGCGGCCGGCGACACGAAGGGCTCGGCGTTGTTCGCGATTGGCGAAGATCGCGAGATTCAGGTGGATCTGCGCGTTGTGGCGCAGGACGCGTTCGGCGCGGCGCTGCTGTATTTCACGGGTTCCAAGGAACATAACGTGCGCCTGCGCGGCATGGCGCAAAAACGCGGCTGGACGCTGAACGAGTATGCGCTGACCGAGGAAGACAGCGGCAAGGTGATCGCATCGAAGACAGAAGCGGACATTTACACGGCGATCGGGGCGCCTTGGATTCCGCCGGAGTTACGCGAGGATCGTGGCGAACTGGAGTGGACCGAAGTTCCAAAGGACTTGATCACGGTCGACGACATCCGCGGCGAGCTGCACCTGCACACCACCGCCAGCGACGGGCGGCATTCGATCGAGGAAATGCTCGCCGCGGCGCGGGCGCAGGGCTACGCCTACCTGTGCATTACGGAACACTCGCCTTCGAGCGTGATCGCCAACGGGTTGTCGCCCGAGCGACTGGCGGCGCACGCGGCCGAAGTGCGGGCGGTCGCGCAGCGCGAAAAATATGCGCTGTGGATCGGGTCAGAAGTCGACATTCTGCCGGATGGCTCGCTGGACTACGACGACGACACGCTGGCGACGCTTGACTGGGTGATCGCGTCGGCGCACGTCTGGCCGCAGGCGAGTCTGGAACATAACACCGAGCGCCTGATTCGCGCGATGCGCAATCCGTACGTGAACGCGATCGGGCATCCGACCGGGCGGCTGTTGGGGCGGCGGGAAGAAGCGGCGCTGGATATGGACGCGATCTGTCGCGCGGCGGCGGAGACGGGCACGGCGCTGGAAATCAACGCCACGGGACATCGGCTGGATTTGAGCGATCGACATGTGCGCCTGGCGCGGGAGCGCGGCTGCAAGATCGTGATTAATTGCGACGCGCATTCGACGGGCGGGTTTGCCCAACTGCGATATGGCGTGGTCACGGGGCGCCGGGCCGGCCTGCGACGGGATGAGGTGGTCAACGCGTGGCCGGCGGAGCGGGTGCTGGCATTTGTGGCCGAAAAGCGGAAGGCGGCGAAAGCCTAGCTGATGGCGGCGTCTCAGGCCCGTCCATGTTCCGCGACGATCAGTGATGTCATGCCGCCGCGGGGCTTCCAGTCGGTCGTGACACGCATCCAGCGCGGCGCGAGCCGGGCGACCAGCTCATCGAGAATCCGGTTCGTCACGGCTTCGTAGTAGATCCCCTCGCCGCGGAACGCCTGGAGGTAGAACTTCAGGCTCTTGAGTTCGACGCAGATGCGGTCGGGCGTGTATTCGATGATGACCGTGCCGAAGTCGGGCTGCCCCGTAACCGGGCACATGCTGGTAAATTCCGGCGCCTTGTGCGTGATGACATAATCGCGCGTGGGCGTGGGGTTATCGAACACTTCCAAGCCGGCCGGATCGGGACGTTGACTCATGGGGCTGCGCCTCCTTGCGCCGTGCTGCGCGTTTTCCGCGACGTTCGCAGACATCATCGCGCGAAGACGCGACGCTTTCCAGTCACGAATGTCCGAATCATAGCGGGTTTGCGGCGGCGCCTGGCGCAGGCGCGCGCCACGGCCTACGGCAAAATCGGGTGGGGGCCGATCGGATCGTCGGGTTCCGCCGGGTCCGGGCCGGCCTCGTAGGCCCCGAGATCAACCAGCGGCGCGCGACCGATGCCCGTATCCGCGACCGACGCGACATCCACCCGACGCGGCTGGCCATCCGCGTCCACCAGCATCCGCGTTAGCAGTGACGGCGCGCGTCCGAAGTCGGCCCAAGGCAGGCGACGATTGTCGCCGGCGTCGATGCAGGGCGAGTTTCGCTGCAGGCGCAGATTGTCATCGGCCGTGCCGGCGAGCCCGTCGGGGCCGACGGGATTCTGGAAGCGCGGCTGCAGTGAACAATTCAGGTTCTCGTCGATATCGCCATCCGCGAGGTAGAACTGCACGTTCGAGCAATACAGCGTCAGCGCGGATGTCGGGGCGGCGTCAATCTGCGTCCCGACTTCGGAGGGATTGTTCCAGAGTATCGCATTGGCGATCGTCGTGGCGCCGCCGTTCTGGCGCAGGGCCGCGCCGACACTCGCCGCATTGTTGGCCAACGTGACGTTTACCAGAGCGGCGTCGCCGACATTGAACAAGTGGATGGCGCCGCCGAACTCCGCGACGTTTCCGCTGTAGAGCGTGCTGAAATCGTCGAGCTCGGTCACGAATTGCAGCGCGAGCGCGCCGCCGTTCTGCGCCTCGTTGCCGCGCAGGTCGCTTCCGCGCAGACGGATCAGATCGGCGTTTTGCGCGAAGATGGCGCCGCCGTGCAGGTCAGCGTGGTTGTTCTCGAAGTAACAAGCCTGGACATCGATTTTGCCGGCGTCGACGGCGATCGCGCCGCCGTGCTGGGCCGTGTTGTCGATGAAGCGCACGTTCGTGAAAACGGGCGACCCGCCGTTGACGAACACGGCGCCGCCGCGTCCGGCGGCGTCATTGCCGGTAAAGATGACGTTGCGAATTGTGGGCGAGCCGCGCCAGATGTGGGCGCCCGCGCCGTTCAGGTTCGGAGACTCATTGGCGAGGCCGCCTTCGACCGTGAAGCCGTCCAGCACACTGTCGCGACCGACGCTGTCGAAGCGGACCACGTGCAGCGCAGTAACGCCATCCGAGATCCACCCCGTCAACACCGTTCCGTTGGTGTCCGGATTCGGGTCGCGCTGCGTCCGGCGGCGCTCGATGCCGCGGAAGCCGCCGTACACGGCTGTTTGCCGCGGGATGATGAAGCTGGAGTTTCGCCCCAAGGCCCCGGCGCCTTCGACGCCATAGACGCCACGGGCCACCCAGATTTCGACGCGGAGCGGCTCAACCGCCGCCGCCGCCAATGCCGGCCTCAGGCCGCGAAACGCGTTGGCCCAGTCGCGACCGTCGCCGTCGCCGCGGGCCTGCTGGTCGACGTAAATTCGGCGGAAGCGCTCGGGCGCGCCGACGTCGGGGGTCGCGGGGCCGGGGTCGACCAGGCCCGGCGCCTGGCGATCCTGATTGGAGTGGTCGGTCGGGTCTGTCACGGGCGCCGTGCCGCCGCTGAGCGTGTCCTGCGCGGGCGCGGGCGCGCCAGCGACCAAGAGGGCGCCAAGGAGCCACATGAAACCAAGACGACGACTAGCCATGACCATTCACCTGACTCGCGACGCGGGCGGTATGGAATATCTTCCAGCCGGTGCGCCGGAAGGTCGGGAAGCGTCCCATCGTTCCCGTGATGAGCTTCTTTTCCTCATCATCGATCATATACGGCAGGTTGAGGCCGGTTTCGGCCGAAAGCGCTTCGTGCAGTTCATACTGCATGGTGAACACGCGCTCGCGCAGCGCCCAATGATCCAGGCGGTCGGCGATGTCCAGCGCCTTGTTCGTGAATATCGCCATTGACTGCTGCAGCGGTCGCCCCTTCAAGCGGCGCAGGGCAATATTCGCGCCGAAAACGCAGGTCCAGCCGTAGCTTTCAAGCCAGTCGCCGGTCACGGCGTCGAGATCCACCGCGGACTCAAGCTGTTCGATCAGCGTGTGGACCGCCTTTTCGGGCGGCAGTTCGCCGAGGCCGACCGCGACCTCCAGCAAGCCCGCAGCGCAGGTATTCGCGATGCCGCCGAGGCGATCATCGTTCAATTCTTGGGCCAGGGCTTCATAGGTGTCGCGCGCGGTCTGCAGGTCGCGCCGCGCAAATCGCCAATGCGTAACCGCGGCGTCTTCCTGCTGCGCGGCGGAGCGTCGATACGCATGGCCGCGCACGTACCAGGCGAACGCCTGATTCTTACGGTCGATGGTTTCGGTGGGCGGATTCTCCTCGTACCACTCGACCACCAGATGGGCATGGGCGAGCGCCGACGACAGTTCCCACAGCGTGTAATGCGTGTTGGCGAGATTCGTTTGCAGCTGCAGTCGGCGGCGGGTCGGAATCGGGGATTCCTGCAGCCCGCGGCAGGCGGCCTCGAGCGCGTTCGTGTAACGCCCCATTCCGTCCCAGGCGCCGTGCTCGCGGTTGGCGGCGCGGGCCCGCTGCTCGGGCGATACTCCGACGATCGCCATCTGCTGCGCGAGCGAGAGCATGCCGTCGAAGTCGCCGGCGCAATGGGCGTCGCGGGCGTTTTGATCAAGGGTCTCAAAGTCGGCCGTGATGTCGCCCGCCTGCGGCCGTTCATCCTGACGGATGTAGGCGACGATGTCGTCGATGCTCCAATCGAGCACGCCGGAGAGCGCGGTGACCAGGTCGAGCTTCGGGTTGTCGGTGTTGGGGTAGAGCTTGGTGGTGTCGCGGCCGAGCGCGTCGGCGGTGCGCAACCGGCTCCACCCGCGATAGGCGCGGGCAAAGTCGATCAGCTCGTGCAGGCGCTCCTGTCGGCTTCCTGACGCCATCTCCCACCTCAGCCCGCGTGATGTGGATGCTGCGCAGTGCGGGCAAATCGACGTAGATACGCCGCTGATCCCGTTAAGGTATCCATCGACGGGCGAGATTGCTACCCATTGCCGAAATCGGCAATTTTCGGGTTATCGCTCCGTCAGGCTCGATTTCGGGGCCGCTGACGCGCGCGAGTCGCCGAAGTTGGGCTTTGCCGCGGCGGCCGGGGTCGATAAGTTGAACACTCGGCGATCGCGATTCACTGTGCGATCGCGTGGCGAGGAGAGGGAGAGCCGTTGCTGCGCCAACTCGTTTGGTTCCTGGGGGGGCTCTGCGCGCCGATCGCCGGCGCGCAGGTTTCCATGTCGATATTGCCGGTCGATACGGCTTCTGCGGATTTTGGCGGCGGCCTGCTCGGCGAGCGGGATGTGTTCGTATTTGATTTCCTGCTGGACCTGGCGCCCGGCGAGGATTGGGTTTCCGAAGGGGCCGAGGTGGCGCCGCTCGGCGGGACGCGGCTGGTTTATTTCTTTAGCGTTGACCCCAACGGAGATGTGCTGCCATTCGCCGGTCCCGGTACTGATGTGCCGAATCGCTTCGGCACGTTTTTCTCGGTCCCACGCCCGCCGGAGTCGAGCGGCCGGTTCAATTCGGATTATGCGGCGAATGTCGCGGGGGGGTTCAATCCGCCATCGCCGACCCCGATCAAAGACCCGAATGAGTTCGATGTGGTCTGGTTCGACTCCGGGGCGAGCGCGACCGGGTTGCGGGCCGTGCTGAGAATCGCGCTGGATGTTTCAGCGCTCGGGCTTCCGCTCGATTCGTTCGGCGATGTGGTGTTCGTTCCGTCGCCCAACAATGGCGCCGATCCGGCGATGAGCGCCATCGCGCCGCCCGATACGCAGATCGTCGCTTTCTTCAGCAGTGCGACGGGCGTGTTGTCGCAAGGCGCGAATCTGCTGCCGTACAACGGCGCCTTCTTCGCGACGACGGAGACGCCGCCGTCCGGCGCCGTCCTGCGCGTGGACGCGCGGGCCGCCCCGGGCGGAGATGGCTCCACCTGGGCGCTGGCGTATCACACGCTGGCCGATGCGGTGGACGCCGTGAACTCCGATCAGGAGATTCACGTGGCCGCGGGCGTGTATGGCTTGCGGAGCGCGACGCAGCCATTGATCGTCGAAACCGACGGCGGGCCGGTGACGATCCGCGGCGGTTTCGCCGGCCTCGATCCAAATGCGGACCCGAATGACCGTGATCCGGCCCGGTATGCGTCTGTCATCACCGGCGACATTCTCGGCAATGACGCGAGTGGCGATCGCACCGACAATGCGCTGACGTTGCTGCTGGTCAAGCCGGGCCTTTCGCTGACCTGCGATGGTCTTACCTTCTGCGCGGCCATCGGCGGGGCCATCGATAACGAGGGCGAACTGAACCTGCGTGATTGCTTGTTCGAGAAGAACGAGAGCGAAGGGAGCGGCGGCGCGGTACGCAGTACGGGCGCGCTGAGCGCGGAACGATGCGTTTTTTCCTCGAACGCGGCGGACGGCGGCGGCGCGATCGACAGCGCCGGGTCGTTGCGCCTGGCAAACTGCCTGTTTGCGCAGAACGAGGCGGATCTCCGCGGCGGCGCCGTTCATGCGACCGGCGATGCTCGGATCGAGCGAAGCCGTTTCGTGCGGAACACGGCCGCGGAGGGCGGCGCGATCGCCGGCGTCGGCGCCACGGATGTGCTCAACTGCGAGCTGATCGCGAACCAGGCGACGGTCGCCGGCGGCGGCGTCTGGCAGCGACCGGGCAGCGTCGCGCTGCGCAACTCGGCGGTAATCGCGAATATTGGGGCGGCGGGGCCAGCGCTGTGGGCGGAAGACGCCGACACGCTGATTCTCAACGCGATCGTGTATGACCACGGCGGTACCGGGTTGGCCGTGACCGGCGGCGCGTTTACCGCGACGCACTCGGTGATCGAGGATGGGGTCGGGCTCGGATTCGCGGTGACCGATGTGGCCCCGCAGTTTCGCGATCCGCTTGGGCCGGACAACGTGCCCGGCACCGGCGATGAAGACCTGCGGCCGGACGGTGATTCGGTGGTCATCGACGCCGGCTGCAATCCGCTTCTGCTTTATCCGCCGATCGAAAACATTGATCTGTTCGGCCATCCGCGGTTCGCGGACGATCCGAATACGCCCGACACGGGTTGCGGCCCGGCTCCGCTGGTGGACATCGGTCCGTATGAGTTTCCCGGAATCCCCGCGACGCAGACGCCATGCCGCGGCGATGTCGATGGTGATCGCATGGTCGGGTTGGCGGACCTGGCCGGGCTGCTCGCCGATTTCGGGGGGGCGTCTTCCGCTGACCTGAATTGTGACGGGGTCGCCGACCTGCAGGACCTCGCGGGACTGTTGTCGGTGTTCGGGGTCGTGTGCCCCTGACCCCGTGCGCCGTTATCCGATGCGCTGGCCGCAGGAAAACTCCACCAGATTGCCGTCCGGATCGCGGATCGCGCCGTAGTAACCCACGATGTCCCCGCCATCCACCGGCGGCCACTCGACCGGCGTCCCGTCCGCTGACGCGCGAGCGCAGATTTCATCCACCTCGGCTCGCGTCTCCACCGACAATCCGATGTGCTGATATGGCGGCTGTTCGTTGCGCTCGAAGTCCTGATGCAGCAGCACGATCACGAACAGCGGTGGGTCCTCGCCCCAGCCCAGCCAGACGACGCGAAAGGTCTCGTGGCGGTCATGCACGACGCGCATGCCGCAATAGTCGGCATAGAACCGGATCGACGCCTCGATGTCGCGCACCTGCAATGCGATATGCGTACATTTCATCGGACAAGCCCGCCGCTGGCGCTGCGCCCTCACAAGCCGGTCGGGGCAGGCCTGCCGCCCGCCGCCGCGTAGCCTCCGGACAATTGGGACGCGCCTTTCAGCAAGAGAATGGCGCGTTACGATCCCGCTTCGTGGGGATCAGGAGACCATCGATGCGGAAGCCGCTGACGAGTGTATGCGTTTTTTGCGGATCCAGCGCGGGCAATGACCCGCGTTATACCGAGGCGGCCCGGGCCGTCGGCGGCGCCATCGCGCGCGAAGGGCTCACGCTGGTGTACGGCGGCGGAGCGGTGGGGCTGATGGGGGCCGTGGCGGATGCGGCCCTGGCTGAGGATGGCGATGTCATCGGCGTGATTCCGCATTCGCTGCGCGAGTCGGAATCGGCCCATCCGCAGGTGGCGAATCTGCAGATCGTCAGCACGATGCACGAGCGGAAGGCGAAGATGGCGGACCTGTCGGACGCTTTTCTCACGCTGCCCGGCGGGCTTGGCACGCTCGATGAGACATTCGAGATCGTCACCTGGGCGCAGCTCGGAATTCATCACAAGCCCGTTGGCATGCTCAATGTCGCGGGCTTTTTTGATCCGCTGGTCGCGTACCTCGACCATGCCGTCGCGCGCGGGCTGATCCGCCCTCAGCATCGCGGACTGTTGATGGTGGATGACGACCTCACGCGGTTGTTCGAGCGCCTGCGCACGTTTGAGCCGCCGCCATTGCCGCGCTGGAGCGAGCCAGACGATCGCTGACATGCGCGTCGCACTGCTTATCACTGATCTGGAGCGCGGCGGGGCGCCGCTGCGAATCGCCCGCCTGGCGCGCGGCCTGCGCGACGCCGGGCAGGAGGTAGGTGTCGGCTGTCTGGCGCCGCTGGGCCCGGTCGGGCGCGATCTGCGGGCGGATGGTTTCGACGTGTTTGCGGCCGGCGCCGAAAGCGTGTTTTCGACGGGCGTGTTTCGACGGCTGGAACGCGCGCTGCGTGAGCGCAAGCCGGAGATCATTCACTCGACACTCGTACATGCGAACTTCGCGGCCCGCGTCATCGGTCGGCGGCTGAAGATTCCGGTGATCACCAGCACCGCGACGATTGAAGTGGAGCGGCGCTGGCACGTGTGGTTGGAGCGCTGGACGCGCGGCTGGGACTGCGGCCATCTCGTGAACAGCGCGGCGTTGGCGGCGCACGTGGTGGCCGCGTTTCGGCGCGATCCCGCGCGGGTGTTCGTGGCGCCGCCGAGTGTCGAACGGCGCGCGCCGCCGGCGCGCCGGGCGGCGCGGCAGGCGTTGGAATTGCCCGCTGACGCGTTCGTGGTCGCGTGGGCGGGGCGGCTCGATCCGGTCAAACGCGTGGATGTGTTGATGGACGCCTTCGATTCCTTTGTCGGCGCGGCGCGCGGCGGCGCGGCGCGGCTGTTGATCGCCGGGGACGGTCCGGACGCGGCGCGGATCGCGGCGCGAAAGGCGCAGTCGCCGTACGCCGAGCGGATCGCGCTGCTGGGCTGGCGGGATGATCTCGACGCGCTGTTCGCCGCGGCGGATTGTGTGGCGTGCCCGTCGCGCACCGAGGGCATGCCGAACGTCGTGCTTGAGGCGATGGCGGTCGGGGCGCCGGTGATCGCGCCGCCATTGCCCGTGATGCGCGAACTCGCCGGGCCGGACGACGCGCGGCGTTTATGGTTGACGCCGGATGACTCGGTGGCGGCGCTGGCGGCGGCGCTGGGCGCGATCCATGCGGCCCCGGCGGACGCGCGCGCGGTCGGCGATCGGGCGGCGGAGTGGGTGGCGGCGGAGTTGAGCGTGGAGAAAACAACGGCGGCGACGTTGGCGGCGTATGCGATGTGTGTGCGGGGCTAGTGGCGTTATCGGCTCGGCTCGCAGGGGTAGCGTGGCATCACGGCGCAGGCGGTGGACGGCCTGGTGATGACTCCTTCGCCCTTTCAGGGCGAATCATCAATCGCGCTTTACCACGGGTTACGCGTCGGTCGGCTGCGCCGACCTTGCTTCACCCGTGGCTACCGTCCGGCGCCCCTTCGGGGCGCAGACGTCTGGGCGCCCGGCTGGGTCGCGGCCAAGCTTATACTTCGTCCAGCATTTTCAAGTAGCTGTAGTAACGCCGCGGGCTGATCTTGCCAGCATCGGCCGCGGCGCGCACCGCGCAGCCGGCTTCATCGCGGTGTACGCAATCGCGAAAACGGCACACCGGCACGAGCGGCGCGATCTCCGGGAACAGCGCCTCCAATTCGCCCGGATCGATCGCCCACATATCAAAGCTGCGAATGCCCGGCGTATCGACGACGTAGCCGCCAAACTCCAGCTTCAGCAGGCGCGAATGCGTGGTGGTATGGCGGCCCTTCTCGTTGAAATCACTCACGTCGCTGGTGACGAGTCGCATGCCCGGCTGGGCGGCGTTGATCAGCGAACTCTTACCGACGCCGCTCTGTCCGGACACGACGGTGGCGTGGTCGCGCAGGCACTCGCGCAGGGCGGCGATGCCTTCTCCGCTGGTTGCGCTGGTGCGCACGCAGGCGTATCCGAGGCGCGTGAATTCTTCGAAGACATCGTCGACGCTCTGACCGAGCGGGTTTTCTTCCGCGTCGACTTCGCCGATCAGGTCGCACTTATTGAAGGCGATGATCGGGCGCAGGCCGCCGGTGGTCGCGGCGATCAGATAGCGATCGATCAGGTGCGGCTTGAGCCCCGGCTGCGCGACGCTGGCGACGATCAGCGTCTGGTCGGCGTTGGCGACGAGCACGTGCTCGCGTTTTCGCCGATCGCGGCGCGACAGCGTCGTGGTGCGGGGTTCGACCTGTTCGATCACGCCAGCCCGCTCTCCGCCGTGGTAGGCGGAGTGATCAGAAAACCAGACGCGATCGCCCACGACGACGGCGGCGCGCTCATCGATCATCAGTGTCCGCAGCACGCGGCGGACGGTCAGCTTCCATTCGCCGGACCCGTCCCGCGCGTCCGTGAAGCAGTAGATTCCCTCGATGCGGGTGATGACGCCGGCCTGCCACAGCGCCCGATCGACAACCGGGGCGTCGGCCGCATCGACCATGATGGTGCGCTTGCGCGACAGGTCGCCTTTGGCGCGGACCGATTCGCTGCCGGCGGCGTCTTCGAGCGCGTCGCGGTCGCCGTGGTAACGTTTGGTCCAATCATCCTGCCGCTGCCGCTGGCCGCGGTTCTGCTTGAATGAGACGCGTTTTTTGCGGGGGCCCTTGCCGCTCATCGGGTCTCGCTCACGGCGTCTCATCGTCCTTGTTGATGTAGCCGAGCGATTTCAGCGCGGCGCGGTCGGCGGCGCTCAGTTCGCCAGCGGCGCCCGCGTCCATCTTGCCGCTCAGGCAGTCGCCGAGGAATTTCACGCCGTAGGCGCGCATGCGCTCGGCGATCTGCTCGCGCTCCGCGGCGACATTGGTCGTCTCTCCCGGGTCGGCTTCGATGTCATACAACTCGAAAGTGTTCACCTCGGCGTTCAAAATGCCCTTCCATTTGCCGAGCCGCATCACGACGTTGATGTCGCCGCGCAGTTCTTTGTTCGGCCGGAAGTACTTTTTCTTGTTGTAGCGCATCGACGTGACCCGCAGGTCCGACTTCGCGTCCGGGTTTTCGATCAGCGGCAGAAAACTCTCGCCACGCGTTTCCGCCGCCAATTCCTCGCGATTGAGCACGTCCATCACGGTCGGAAAGACGTCGATCAGGCTGACCGGCGTGGCGACGCGCTTGCCGGCATGCGCGCCCTTCGGCAGCTTGACGATCAGCGGGACACGGACGAGTTCGTCATACGCGGCCTGATCGTGCTGCCAGCCGCCGTGCTCGCCAAATTCCTCGCCATGATCCGCCAGCAGAATGAACAGCGTGTTGTCCCAGCGATTGGCTTCTTTCAGCGCGGTGACGATGGTGCCGACGCGCTTGTCCGCTTCGAGCACGCGCGCGTCATAGCAGTCGACAATCGGCTGGCGCATCTTCTCCATCGCGTCCATGACGGGCAGCTGCTCATCCGTGTTGTCGGTCGTGCCGATTTTGGAGATGTCCTTGTCGTATTTCTGGAAATCGACTTTGGTCAGCGGGCGATAGGCGCGGAAAACCTGTTCGATCGCGCTGGTTACCTGCTTCGAGGCCTGAAGCCCAAGATCCGCCAGTTCGTCCGGCTCCGCCAGCCACGGGTCGTGCGGCTCCGTGTTGTGGATGTAGAGATAGAAATTGTCCTTCTTTACTTCCTTTAGCCACGCGGCGACTTCGCGGCCGGACATCTGGACGCGCGGACTGGCGCACAGGTCGAAGCCGCGATCCAGACCGGACATCGCGCCGGCGTAGGGGTTGCGATAGAAGCACGCCGTCTGGTACCCGGCCGATTGCAGCTGCAGCGCCATCGGTTTGGCGGTGGCCGCGATCCGCTGGCTGTCGTAATAGACGCTGTGCTCGCAGACGAATTTGGAAAGTTGCAACGAAACGACGGACGGCAGGGTCCAGGGCGCGGGGGAGTGCGCCTGCTCAAAGACCACCGCCTCTTTCGCCAGCGCGATCAGGTTCGGCGAGGTCGGCCGGTCGTAGCCGTACACGCCGAGGTGATCGGCCCGGAGCGTATCGATCAGGACGATCACCACGTCATATGGCTGTGGCGGGGCCTGGGCCGCCTCCGCAGCCTTGGCGTTTTGTTCCGGCCCGGCCTTGGGGCAACCGGCCAGCGGCGCGAGGATCAGGACCCCGACGGCGAGCGGGGCCAGGCAGCGTGAAGACAGCGACATGTGAGTCTCCGGCTCGTAGCTTCAAAGTCTCTATTATACGGGTTTTGGGGCGCTTTGCGGCGGATTCCGCCTGCGGGCGGCGGATGCGGGGTTTGACGCCCCCCGGCGACCACGCTACTTTACGGAACTCGCCGTGCCCGGAAGGTCGGTCGCGGCCGTTGATTCTGATATTGATCAAGACCCGCGGAGTGTTGCGTCATGGCCCGTTTGTGCCCGTTTACCGGCAAAAGAACCATTTCCGGTCGCTCGTACGCGCGGCGCGGCAAGGCCAAGTACCTCGGCGGCGTCGGTCGCAAGACCACCGGCATTACGAATCGCAAGTTCAAGCCGAACATTCAGAAGGTGCGGGCGCTGGTCGATGGCCGCGTGGTCCGCATCCGGGTGAGCGCCAAGGCGATTCGCATGGGCTTGATCACCAAGCCGCTGAAACGCACTTGGCCGGCTGAGCAGGCCGCCGCCAGCGCCTAGGGTTCTTACCGCTCCACGGGGTAGCCGCCCATGTCGGCTGAAATCACGCCCGATACCGTTCGCCACATCGCCCGGCTGGCCCGGGTGAAAGTCACCGACGCGGAGGCTGCTTCTTTCGCGCCGCAGCTTGCCCGCATTCTGGAATATGTGGATCAACTCGGCGAGCTCGACACGTCGGACGTCGCGCCGCTGCGCCACCCGATTGAGCTTTTTGACGTCACCCGACCCGACGAGCCGGCCCCCAGTCTCGGCGCCGAGGCGGCATTGCGCAACGCTCCGGCCAGGATTGACGGGCATTTCCGCGTCCCGCGCGTGCTCGACAGCGGCGCCTGACCCGCTCTGCCTGACAAAAACCGGTTTCTGCGCTGCCCGGACACCCGCGATGGCCTATAATCAGGCCAAGCGACCCGGGAACTAGGGGCGTCCATGCCGTCTGAGCGCGCCAGCCGCGTCGGTTTCGCGAGAAGCCGACCGCAAATCACCTTCGCCTTGCTTTTGATGGTGCTCACCGCCGTCGGGGAAGGCCGCGCGGATATTGTCTACCTCGAAAGTGGCGGCACGGTGTCGGGCCGCGTCACGGACAACGGCGATACCGTTGTTGTTGAGACGCTGGTCGGGCGGGTGACGCTGCCGCGCGACGCGATCAAGCGCATTGAATCCGCGCCGACAATTCTCACAGACTACGAAGCCCGACAGAAGGCCGCGGGCGATTCCGCCGCCGGTCAGGTCGAGTTGGCCGAGTGGTGCATTGCGAATGGTCTCGGCTCTCACGCTCGTCGGCACTATGAACGGGCGCTTGAACTGGACGCGAGTTCCGCGGCGGCGCGTGAAGCGCTCGGCTACGTCAAAGTCAACGGTATCTGGGTCGCCGGGCGCGGCGCGAAGCGCGTCGCGGAAAAAGCCGCCGAAGATGACGCCGGCGCAGCGGCGCCGGCGGAAGACGAAGACGCGCGGCTGATTGAGGCGGTGCAGACGGAATGGGGTCTGCGAATTCGCGCCATCCAGGCCAACCTGCTGGAAACCAATGTCTCGAATCTCGTGGCGGATGGGCGCGAGCGAATTCTGGCGATTGAAGACCCGCTGGCGATCCTGCCGCTGACGCAGGCGCTGAGTCGCGGCGCGGTGGTGAGCCGCCGCGTGCTGGTCGAGGCGCTGGCGCGGTTCCCGCATGACGAAGCGACGATGAACCTGGCGCTGTTGGCGATCATGGACCCGGATGAGCAGGTCCGTCTGGTCGCGACGCGCCAGTTGAAGATCCGCAATGATGCGCGGGTCGTGCCGCAGATCCGGCGCGCCCTGCAAAGCGACAATGACGGCCTGATCCGCAACGCCGCCGTTACGCTCGGGGAGATCGGCGATCCGGCCGCGATCGACGACCTGATCGACGCGCTCACCGCCCAGCGCCGCAAGCTGGTAGAGATACCCGTGCGCAGCTACTACGGCGGCTTTACGCAGGTTTTTTATCAGCCGATCAATGTTCGCCTCGGCCATACGGGGCTGACGCACGCGCCGGGGATCGGGGTGCCGATTTACGGGGCGCATCCGACAATCGGGATGTCGAACCCCAATCCGCGCCGATGGAATAAGCAGGAAGTCACGGTTTTTCGCAGCGAGGTGCTGGAGGCCCTGCGTAAGATCACAGGTGAGAATCAAATTGGTTTTGACAAGGCGGCATGGCGTCGCTGGCGACAGGAGCAAGAAACATGATCGCTCGTAAATTGACGGGTTTGGCCATTGTGATTGCGATGACGGCGCCCGCGCTAGCGGTGGATGACGCCGACGATGCCCGGCTGATCGCCGAAGCTGTCGCGGCCCAGGTGGCGACCGAGCCGGCGGAAGTGGACGCCGATGATCTCCGCGCTGCGCAGACGGACGCGGCCGTCGCCAACGCGAAGCTGCAACTGGTGCTGGCGCGGAAGGCGCTGCGATCGGACGGCGCGCTGGAAGCTGTGAAGCGCGCGAAGGCCGCGCTCGCCATGTTGCGCGATGTGGAATCGACTGATCGCGTTGAGGAGCTTCGTCTGCAGGCGGAAGGCCTGCTGGGTCGCCTGGCGCAGCGCGGCGTGGATGTCGAAGCGATCGGCGCGATGAAATCGACCGACACCGTGGTTGTCGTGGACGAGGCGTCGGTCGCGGCGACGGCGCAGCACGAGGACATTCAGTATCAGGCGGCGCTGCGCGAGCGGACTCTCGCGCAGGAGTCGCGGCGCCTGACGCAGGCGGATGAAGCGCGTCTTGCGCCCGATCGCGAAGTCGCGTACCCGGATGACTGGCAGGATCGCGTCGCGTCGCGGACCGACAACGGGCAGGTGGCGGTCGGCCAGCCGTGGACGGACAACGACGGGCGTGAGCGGTACATCGCGGTGTATGACCTGAGTGATCTGACCTATGTGCCGCCGGACTTCCAGCTCAACTATGGATTTGATCCGTATGACGATCTGCGCAACGCGCAGGATCGCGAGGCGATCCGTCAGCGGAGCGAGATCTTCAACGGCTACGCCAGCGACCTCGCCGCGGGTATCCCGCTGCTGCCGTACTTCGGTGGCGTGGGCGACCCGTTCATGTATCGCGGTCCGAAGTATGACGCCCGGCGACATGAGCAGATTGTGGAGATGATCCGGCGCTTTTCGTCGCGATCCGCGGACAATGTGATGGTTTCTCTGCCGCCGACGCAATAGCCGCCGGTCGCTGCGACATCAGTACAGATTAAGGCCGTCGGCGCAACAGCGCCGGCGGTCTTTATTCTTACGCGGAAGCGTGGTGCGGCCCTTGTTCCATCGGTTTCCCGCTTCCGTTTTTTGCCCCAACCAATGTCCGTCAATTACCTCGAATTCTCTTGCCACGGGCGTTCGGTCGGGCCAGAATGGGACGTCTGCAAGTCCTGGCGATGGGGTCTGTCTCGCGTTGTTTCGCAGCACGCATCAGGAGGAGCCATGATGTCACTTCGCACGCTCGCTTCGGTCGCGCTTCTTGTTTCGATGACGACGATCGCCACGGCGGATATCCGCGTGCGGCATCTGTTCTCGCCGGGTCCCGCGCCGGGGCTGCCGGAGGGTGTCGTCGTGCAGGCGATCTTCGGGCCGGGCAATCCGATTCTGACGAATCGCATCGGCCAGACGCTGGTGATCGCCCGGCTGATCGGGACGGATGTGACGCCGGACAATGAGTTCGCGCTGTGGCTGGTGGAGCCGGGGCATGCCCAGTTGTTGCTGCGCAAGGGCGATGCGATCACCGGCTTACCGGCGGATGTTGTGCTCGGCGGGTTTTCCGCGCTCGGCATGGCGGATGACACCACGGTTTTTCTGCGCGCGGTGTTGAGCGGCCCCGTCGCGGTTGGGGCGAATTCGGCGCTGCTGTATGTGCGGCCGGGGGAGGCGCCCGTTGTGCTGGCGGTGGAAGGGGATGAGATCCCCGGCCGGCCGGGCGAGGTCTGGGGAGATTGGCTGCGCGCCGTCGGCGCGGCCTCGCGCAATGGCGAACTGGTGTTTAGCATGACCACCAGCGGGAATCAGGCGCTGGCGATCGCGACCACCGCCGGCATTACGCCGATTTATTTTGTGGGCGATCCGATTCCGGACGTCCCCGACGCGACGGGCACGATCGAGAGCGTCGGCGCCGTCGCCAACGGGCCGATTGTGCACCTGATGGCGCGGCTCTCCGGGCCGGGGCTGACGACCGCCAACGATCAGGCGCTCTATGAATATCGCGACGGCGCTTTGGGGCTGCTCGCGCGAGAAGGGGATCCCGCCCATGGTTTGCCGGGCATGTTCTACGGCCGGCTTCACTCGTTTGGGCTGCCGCACACGGATGGCGTGGGCGCGATGTCGTTCGGCGCAGCGCTGACCGGCGCGAATCTGCCCCCGCTCGATCCCTTTGGGCTGTTCATGGCTGACGCGAACGGCGTGCGCCCGCTGATGGTCAGCAATGACCCGCTACCCGGGTTGCCGGAAGACACGGTGTTGTTCAATCTCGCGTGGACATCGCCGCACCCGAACGGCGCCGCATTCTTCGCCCAGGATTCCGACGGGGGGGCGCGTGGATTGTGGCGTGTGACGGACGCCGGGCTGGTCAATATTGCGCGCCAGGGCGCCACGCCGCCGGACAATGCGCCGCCGTTCATGTTTGTGAACTTCCCGCCGTTCGGGAACTACGGCCCCGTGCGTTACTCGCGAAATGGCCGGCTGGCGTTTCACGGATTACACGACGATCCGCTGACGGACCTGCCGACCGTGTACGGCGATGACCCGCTCGGCAATCTGCGGCGCGGCCTCGGCGGCGGCGACATGGTCGAGACGCCGACGGGCGATCAGAGGATCGGATTCGTCTCGGATATTCGCCTGACCGATGACGGCGGCATCATCGCGCTGGCGTCATTACCGGATTCGCCCGGCTCGAGTGGCCTGTTCCGCATCGACATCGGCTGCCCTGGCAGCGGCTGCGACGACATTGACATCGCGGGAAGCGACTGTGTGGTGGATCTGTCCGACCTGGCGCAGTTGCTCGCGGATTTCGGCTCCGCCGGCCGCGGCCTGGCGGGCGATATCGACCGCAGCGGCCTCGTCGACCTCGCGGATCTGGCCGCGTTGCTGGCGGGTTTCGGATCGGATTGCCGGTAAGCGAATTTACCGGAAATTCAGTAATTGTCCTTGCCTTCCCCGCCCGTCGGGGACATAGTCTAATAATGGCGGATGTACCGCCCGCCATCGCGGCTATCTCCGCCCGAAGTGCCGGCGCGCGAGTATGGCCCAGCCTGAGTAGCCCACCAACGACCCACTGTGGAAGGAACCTCAAATGAGCCTTCGAAGCCCGTCGGCCCGCGATCGTCTGATGATCGGTCTGAGCTTTATCGCCTGCGGAGGCATGTCGAGCCTGGCAGACGTGATCAATGTGCCGGGGGATCAACCGACGCTGAGCGCCGCGGTGGCCGCCGCCCAGGCGGGGGATGAAATCGTCCTGGCGGACGGTGTTTATACGTCCACCAACGACCTGAACGTCGAGATCAATTTGTCGCTCACGATTCGATCCGCCAGCGGCGATCCGAACGCGTGCGTGTTTGACTACACACAGAACCCGGGCTCCCTTCAATTCAGGGCCGGGTCGACCGGCAGTGTCGTCGAAGGCATCGGCATTCGAAACTTTCCGAACTTCGCCGGTCCGCTCGACCTGGACGGCGAGATCGAACTGCGGGGTGTCCGGTTTGTCGACAACGCAGCGATTCGGCGAGGGTTTGGCGCGGTCACCATGACGGATTGTGTCCTGTTGCGCACGGCGCTGCCGCTGGAGATGCGCCGTGGGAGCCTGATTCGTTGCGCTATTCTTGACAGTGCGGAGGATGGCGTGAATGTGCGTGATGGCGCTACGCTCACGGACTGTTCCATTCGTTCGGCGGGAGGAGCCGGGCTGGTTATCAGTTCAATCATAGAGCCGGTCGTGATCGAAGGGTGTGAGATTCGCGATTGCGGCGGTTCGGGCATAGAACTCACCGGCCCAACCGAAGTCGCCGTGCTTGATTGCGACATCCTCGACAATGGCGATGTGGGCATCGACTTGCGAAGCGGGACGCTGACTGTCCAGGACTGTCGCATCGAGCGCAACCTGACCGGCGTTCGATCGGATCGCCTCCGCGCGTTGACGATGATACGCGCCCGCGTCGCGGATAACCGTGACGTTGGAATACTGGTCCAGAGCGCACTTGCGGTTATGTCCGATTGCGTGATTCAAGGCAATGCTCGGGAGGGTGTGCTGCTGATCTCAGGCGCGAGCGCGTCGCTATCGGATTGTCGCATACTTGAGAACGAAATCGGGTTGGCGTGTATTCGCAACGTCACCTGCGATGTCGAGGGTGGCGAGTTTACGGCCAACGAGGGCCCGGCGATCGACGCGCTTGTCGGCGTTCGACTCACGGTACAGGGTTCGATCATTCAGGGCACTAATGACGTTGGGGTCAGTCTGATTGATTCCGAGGCTGAGTTCGAGAATGTGCAGTTCGTCGAGAACGGCGCAAGTTCTTTGCTGGGCGGCGGTTTGCTCGGTGTCGCTTCCGAAGGCGCGTTTCGACAATGCGAATTCCTACGGAACGGGGGAAACACGGGGGCGGGAGATGGCGCCTATTGGACAGGCGGGTCTTTGCTCTTGGAGGGCTGTGTCTTCACGGATAGTGCTGGGGAGGGATTGTTTGTCGCCGGCGCGGATGTCGTTGTCCTCGAAGGCTGCGCGTTCAGCGGAAACACAAGCCGCGGGGCTACGATCGAGGAGTGTGCCGTCGAGATCGTGGATTGCGTATGGAATGCGAATCGGGCAGGGTTAGCGCTCTCCGCTGTCACGGGGATCGTTTCCGACTCCACGTTTACGGACAACACCGGTACGGGCCTGGCAGGAGCCATCGAAGTCGAGAGATGCTTGTTCGCTCGAAACGAATCGGGTCTGTCGATGGCCAGTGGGGCGGGCACAGTCAAGAGTAGCATCTTCGAAGACAATAGTCAGGGGGGCGCCGCGCTGACAGGCAGCGACGTACTCGTCGAGGATTGTCGCTTTGAGCGTAACGCACATACGAGCGCGAATCCGCGCGCTGGTGGACTGACCGTCAGCGGAACGAGAATTCGCGTGCGCGATTGTCACTTCATCGACAATGTCGGCGTTGCCGGTGGAGGAATGCTCGTTGAGTCCAACGTCAGCTCCGAGAGCGTGTCCATCGTTGACTGCGAGTTTCGCGGGAATCAGGCGGGTTCGGCGGCGGCGCTCCTGATCGAGTCCTCGGTCGACATCGCCCGGACTCGCTTTATCGAAAACACGACCGAGTTTGATTTTTCCGGAGCCGTGGGAGTCTTGACACAGGCGGCGGTGTTTGAGTCGTGTAGTTTCGAAGACAACATCGGCGCCGCCCTTGGTGTGGGCGACCTGGTCACGACCAATGCCAGTGCGATCGCCCGGCGCTCCACATTTACCGGCAACACCCGCAACGCCGTGCGCGTCTGGAACGGGGCGCGCTGCCTGCTCGATCGTTGCGATCTCCGCGATAATCGCGGTGGGGCGGCCGTGCGCGATGAGAGCGCCGAAAGCGTCACGCTGCTTAATTGCGTGCTATCCGGAAATCGCGGACCGCAGGCGGGCGCCGTCGAGAGCCGCGCCGGCCAGGATACGCGGCTGATCAATTGCCTGATGGTCGGCAATGGAAACGCGAGTACCAAGGCCGGAGCGGTGTTCGCAAATGGCTCCGTCCTTACGCTGACGAACTGCACGGTCGTCGACAATCTCGGGGCGCTTGCCGGCGGATTGTCGCTTGAGGGAGCGACGGCTGACCTGCACAACACCATCATTTGGAACAACGTCGGCGGCGCGATCGCTGAGCCCAACGCGCCGTCGAACATCACGGCTACCTTCAGTCTGATCGAGGGCGGATTCCCCGGCGTCGGCAATCTGGACCTCGACCCGCTGTTCGAAGACCCGAATACGGGTGGTTTCGCCCTCGGCGCAGGGTCGCCCGCGATTGACGCCGGCGACAACAGCCGACTGCCGGCGGACTTCGCGGATCTGGATTGCGACCGCGATCTGGCCGAGTCGCTCTCGACGGACCTCGCGGGAAACGCGCGTCGGTTTGATGTTCCAGCAACGGCGGACACCGGCGCGGGCGACGCGCCGATTGTGGACATCGGCGCCTATGAAGCCGGCGCGACCCCTCCGATGATCGCGTGCTTCGGCGATCTGGATGGCGACGATGCAGTCGGGTTGTCCGACCTTGCGGAACTGCTGGCCGGCTTCGGCGTGAATGGCGCCGGAGATATCGACTGCGATGGGCAAACGGGTTTGGCGGATTTGGCCGCGCTGCTGGCTGTCTTCGGCGACGTGTGTCAGTAACGGTAGATCGCGATGACCGATCTTACGCCCGCCAGCCGTTGAATCGCGTCAGCGTCTCAAGCGGCAGGCGGGTCTTCGTCAACGTGTGCGGGGCCGCGTAGCCGACGGTCACGATCAGCGGAATGATCTGTGAGCGTGGGATGCCGAGCGCGCGTCGCACGCGGGATTCGTCAAAACCCTCCATCGGCACGGTCGCCAGGCCCGCCGCGTGGGCCGCGAGCATGAACACCATCGCCGACAGCGCGACCTGTTTCGTCAACCAGTGCGAGCGGTGCACGGCGGGTATGCTCGGCACGGGACGAAACAGCCGAGCGATCGGGATCAGCGTCGCCTTCCACCACCACCCCAGCCCCGCCGGCGCGGTGGAAAACGCAAGCGGCACATAGCGGCGCAGCAGGGCTTCGTATTCGGGCGAGACGGAGCCGTTCTCTCGCTCCTGCCGCAGCACGGCTTCGAAGTTATTCCGGGCCACGTCCCGATCACCCGTGAAGATGACTACCGCCGGGGCCTGCGCCACCTGCCGCTGATCCATGCACGCCGGGCACAGGCGCTCGCGCAGCCCGGCGTCCGTCACGACGACAAACCGCGTCGGCTGCAGGTTGTAGCCGCTCGGCGCCCAGCGGGTGATATCGAGCAGACGCCGCAGCAAGGCCTCCGGAATCGGATCGGGGAGAAAGTCGCGCACGGAGCGGCGCGACATGGCAAGCGCGGCGAAGGCGTCGAGATTCGGCAGGGCGGGCGGATCGATTTGGTCAGGCATGTCCGGTTGTTCTCATCAGGCGGATTCTGAGCGGAGACCCGCGGTTTTTGCGCGTCCCCGGCGTTTGCATGCCGCGCTCGCGGCGCGACCGATAGAACAGTACCGCCACGGGCGCGGCCCGGCCAATTGGCGGCGTTGGAAGAGGCTCGCAGAGGTGCGCGCATGCCGGCGTTTGGCGTGATGTTCCATCACTTTCATGAAGAAGCGCGTCAGGCCGGCGCGGGGCCGGCGCATCCGCGCGGGCAGGGGTCGATCTCCGCCGCCATGCTTGGCGACATGCTGGATGAGCTGGGCGATCGCGTGCTGTCGGCCCGCGAATACGCGGAACGCGCGGCGGCGGATCGGCTGCGCGATCGCGACGTGTGTCTGACGTTTGACGACAACCTGCGCTGCCAGTTCGATGTCGCCGGTCCGGTGCTGAAGGCGCGCGGGCTGACGGCGTTCTGGTTTGTGGCGACGGGCACGTTACGCGGCGCGCCGCCAAGGCTCGAAATTTATCGCCGCTTTCGCGATACGCGCTTCGCCGGCATCGACGATTTCTACGAGGCGTTTTTTCGGCTGCTGGCGGCGACGCCAATGGCTGAGCGCGTCGGCGTGGCGCTGCGCGACTTTGACGCGAACGGGTACCTGGCGGAGTTCGCGTTCTACAGTGAGGCCGATCGGCGTTTTCGATTCGTGCGCGATGATGTGCTGGGCCCGCGCGACTACCAGCGCGTGATGGACGAATTGATCGCGGCGTATGGCGTCAGCGTGGAAGCGCTGGCCCGCGGGTTATGGATGACCGACGCCGAGTTGCGGTCGTTGCATGCGGATGGGCACGTCATCGGTCTGCACTCGCATTCGCATCCGACGCGGTTGGCGGAGTTGTCGCTTGACCGGCAGCGGGCGGAATACGCCGACAATCTGGCGCTGCTGATGGAGGTCATGCGCGAGCGGCCGACCACGATGTCGCACCCGTGCAACTCATACTCGCCGGCGACGCTGGGCATCCTGCGCGATCTGGGCGTGACGCTCGGATTTCGCGCGAACATGGCGCCGGCGGGCGGATCGGCGCTTGAGCTGCCGCGCGAGGATCACATCAACATGCTGAGCGAAACGGCGCTGCGCTGACGCGTCGAGGGAGGTCCGAAATGCGGATCGCGGTGTTTACCAGCAATCAGCCACGCCATATCGCGTTGATCGAGGCCTTGGCGCGTGTCGCGGACACGGTCTACGCCGTGCAGGAATGCGTGACGACATTTCCCGGGCAGGTGGAGGACTTCTTTCGCCGCTCGGATGTGATGCGCGATTACTTCGCGCGCGTGCAGGCGGCGGAGCGCGAGGAGTTTGGCGCCGTGCGCTTTCTGCCGGGCCGTGTGCGCAGCATGTCGCTGAAGCTCGGCGACCTGAGCCGGGTCGGGTTGCGCGACTTGCAGCCGGCGCTATCGGCGGATGTGTTTGTCGTTTTCGGCGCGAGCTACATTCGCGGTCCCCTGTGCGACGCGCTGGTCGCGCGGAATGCGATCAACATTCACATGGGCGTGTCTCCGCTGTATCGCGGCAGTTCAACGAACTTCTGGGCGCTGTATGACGAGCGGCCGGAATATGTCGGCGCGACAATTCACAAACTGACAAAGGGGCTGGACTCCGGGCCGATCCTCTGGCACGCGTTTCCGCCGACGGCGGCGTGTGATCCGTTTACGCTCGGAATGCGCGCGGTGCGCGCGGCGCAGGCCTCTGTTGCGCAGCGGATCCGCGAACGGGTGATCGAGACGATTGAACCCACGCCGCAGGATCGCGACCTCGAAATGCGCTACACGAAGAACGCGGCCTTTACAGATGAGGTCGCGGCCGAGTATCTGCGGCGCCTGATGACGCCGGATCAGATCGCGGAGCGCCTGGCGGCGCGGTCACACGCGGCGCTGATCGATCCGTGGATCGGCGTTTCTGAAAAATCGGCAAAGGCGCCGCCGGCGGAACCGGCGACGCCTTCGCATACCAGGGGAAGCTGGTAGTTCTGTAGCGTCGGGCGCCTAGGCGCCGAAGGCCGCCAACAACGCGGCAAGGTCGGCGAGATCAACGACGCCGTCCCGCGTGAAATCGGCCGCCGGCAGGAATCCGGGGTCTGCGGCGCTCAGACCGAAGGACGCGAGTAGCGCCGCCAGATCGGACAGTGTCACTTCGCCGTCGCCGGTCGCGTCGCCGACACGCAGGTCGATCCGCAGCACGGCGCCGGTGTCGCCGAACGGCGTGCCGGTCTGGTTGACGAGCGCGTACAACTCACCATGCCCGTCCTGTCCCATTCCCAGCAGCGAATGACCAAAGTCCGCCTGACCGATGAGATTGAACTCGACGATCGTGTCGTTGGCGTCGAGATGGAACAGGCGTCCGTCGTTTGAGAATGTCGCGGCAAATTCGCCGAATACATAACGCCCGGCCAGCGGCGGGATGCGTTCGCCGCGATACACAAATCCGCCGATGATCGCGATGCCGTCTTCGTGGTCATATTCCGCGACCGGCGGGATCGCATCGAGCGGCGCGCCGGGGTTCACATTGGTAATGAAACCGGGCTGATTCCCGTCGGGCACGAAGAACGAAGAGCCCTCGTAGAAGTTCCAGCCGTAATCGCCGCCGGCTGTGACGATGTCGACCTCTTCGATGAAGCCCTGTCCGACATCCGCCAGCCACAGATCACCGGTGGCGCTGTCAAACGAAAAGCGAAACGGGTTGCGGAATCCGAAGGCGTAGATTTCTTCGACGACGCCGGCCTCGCCGACAAACGGATTGTCGGCCGGGATGCCGTACTGTCCGTTGGCGGCGTTGTTTCCCTGCGGATCAATCCGCAGGACCGCGCCGAGCGGGTTCCCGCGGTTCGGGCCGTTGCCCAGACCGTGACCGAACACATTCCCGACATCCTGATCATCGCGGGCGCCGCCGTCGCCGAACGCGATGTACAGCATGTCGTCGGGCCCGAAGTTGATCGCGCCGGCATTGTGGTTGAATTGCGGCTGATCCACGCGCAGCAGCTCGCGGAAACTGGTCGGGTCGATGATCGCGTTCGGGTCCGGCGGAACCGTCATTGTTCGCCATTCACCGATGACCGCCTGATGGTTGGGATTCTGGCTGGGCGGAATGGTGGAGAAGTCCGGCGCCGACGCGTCGGGCTCCGACGTGTAGGTGTAGATCAGGCCATTGGTCTGGTAGTCGGGGTGAAACGCGAATCCAAGCAGGCCGCGCTCGTCGAACGATCCCGGACCAAACGCCCCGAGCGGGACAAGCCGTGCGCTGGCATCGAGGAAGAGATCGCGGGCGGCGGTGATTGTGTTGATGCGCCACAACTCGCCTGACTGGTCGGATACGAACAGCAGGTCGGGCTGGCCGGGCGGGCTCGCGCCCCAGTTTGGCGCGGTCAGGTCGGTCGCGATTGTCGTCAGCGCGACATGCGTGTTGCCGGGCTGGATCGAAGGCAGATGGTTGCCGAGGCGCGGGAAGTTCGCAACGCAGTAGGTGAAGTCGTCCATCACGGCGAAGCCGGCGGCGCCGTTGTTCTCAAACTCGATGCGGCCGATCGGCAACTCGCTGGCGAGATTGCGCGTCAGCGCGACCGGCGTAAAACCGGTCGTTACGCCATTGATAGTTGTGATCAGGGCTCCGGCGGTGTCAAAGACGCGGAGTTCGCTGCTGACGCCGGCGCTTTGGTCGCGAATGAACAGTTCGACTTCGCCGGCCGCGGTCGCGAACGTGACCACGCCGGTTGCGCCGGGCGGAATCATCCAGGCGTGAATCCCCGATGTGTAGAGCGATGGCACGCCGATCGTCTGCGCGCGCCCGTTCAGGAATTTGACCATGTGCTTTCCGATGCCCACGCGGAACTCTCCGGTGAGTTCGGTGAATTCGAAGCTGGTTACGGTCTCGGCGGCGCGTGCGGGCGCCGCGGTCGTCGCCAGGCACAGTGCGCAGATTGGGAGCGCAGCGCGGATCGAGCGCATTTTGGCCCTCCTCCAATTGTCTGATGTAAAGGCGTGCGCCCGAATCGCGCGGGAGCGCGATACGGGGCGTCGATCGAACGTCGATCCACGGCAGACGCCGAAAGCGCCGGCCACTCCGACGCTGGTAATGAATGTCTTAACCGCGGGCGGGGCTTGCGTTTGTAACGGGCGATTTCCGGGAAAATCGGCGCGGCGCGCCGCTATTCGCGGAGCGCCGCGCGGAACCCGGCTTTGTCTATTGTTTCTTGGCCAGCAGGTCGCGAATCTCGGTAAGGAGTTGGACATCCGCAGGTGGGGCGGCCGGCGCGGCGACGGCCTCCTCCTTCCGCTTCAGCGTATTCATCGCTTTGACAACCATGAACAAGGCAAACGCGACGATCAGGAACTGAATAACCGCGTTGATGAAGTTGCCGTACGTAAGCGCCACTTCCGGTTTGTCGCCGTCGGCCGCCTTCAGCACGATCATTTTGTCCGCGAAGTCGACACCGCCGGTGACGAAACCCAGGGGTGGCATCATCACATCCTTGACCAGCGACCCGACGACGCCGGTGAACGCGGCTCCGATGACGATGCCCACCGCCATGTCGACGGCGTTGCCCTTAATGGCAAAGTCCTTGAATTCCTTGACGAGTCCCATTGGTGTCCTCCCGTTTGGTTCGCTGGAAATGACCCGTGCGGCGCGACAGCCAGACGGGATTGCGGGATTGATAGACCGTTCGGTCAGAGTCGTCAACGGGCGCGCGTAAAAGGGCCGAAGGCCGGATTGTCAGATCCGGCCTTCGGCGGGAGACGGAGGCGAACGATGGAGGCGCGCTACCGGCGAGAGGAGCGCGGGAACGGAACCGTTATGGACAAGGCAAACCGAAATTCGCCAGCAGTCCGGCCAGGTCGCCAAGGCCGATGACACCGTCGTCGTCAACATCGGCCAGCGGATTGAAGTTCGGATCGCCGGTCGAGCTGCCGAACGCCGACAGCAATCCGGCGAGATCGGACAGGTCCACCATGTTGTCGTCGTTGAGATCGCCAACGCACGGCGCTTCGACCGCCGCGACCGTTGGATTGTCGAACGCGAGTTGGAAGTTCGTAAAGGCGTAGAAGTAGCCGGGCTCGTAGGTCGTAAAGCGGATTTCGTCGACATTCTGCAGCACATCGGCAAAGGTGCGTCCCGGCGGCAGGACGGGCTCGAACGTCATCGGATCTTCGGCGCCGGTCCCACCCCAGCCCGCAGGCAGCGTCGCCGAGGTCACGTCGTCGATCACGACTTCAAACGATTCCCACGTCGGGGGGTCGAACCAGGTGTTCGGATCGTTCGGCTCGCCGACCCGAATCGAACCCAGGTTGTACCAGACAGTCACGGGCTGGATGAAGTCGTTGGGCTCGCCGATCCGATCAACGAGTTCGACGATCAGGTTCCGCGTCAGCTGGCGGCCAAACGACGAAATGTCATCGGTGCGGACATCCACGGCCAGACGCACGCCGTCGGTAAAGCGGCTGTAATCGCCGAGCGTGTCGGGGTTGGTTTCGTTGAAGAACCGGCAGCCGAACGTGTCGACCATGGTCCAGCGCAGGTTCTCGTCGGGGTTGCCGTCCTCGGTCTCCAGAAAGTCTCCCAGCGTGCCGTCGTTGTCGAAGAAAACGCCCCAGCCCTCGATTCCGCCGGTGAACGTCGTTGTGCCCGCGGTCGCCCCGCCGGCGGCCAAACCCGCGATCGCCAAAGCGGCCCATCCAAATCCACGCATGCTTTTCTCCTTGCTCGTGGCATGCTCCATTGTTCCCCGGCGAATAAGGGCAGACGAGCCCGCCGGAGAAACTTCTCTTGTGCTGAGCACATTCTCAGCATATCCTGATCTCATGTCAAGCACTTTTTCGTCGCATGGCGACGCCGTCTTTCGGACAGGCGGAAACGGGCCTACACTGGGGTCACGCATGTCGACCGTCACCCATGAAAAACCGCTGGAACCCGCCCAGCAGGCGGCTTTGGAGCAGGCTCTGCGCGGTTTGCACCGCGATTTGCGTGATTTCCTGGCGGTTGTGCCGGTGGAGGCCCAGACCGCCAGCGGCTTGGCCCGGACACTGGAAATTGAGCGCACCACCTGCCAGCGGGCGGTTTCCGCCGTCACCCAGCCGTTTTGCGGACTCGCGCTGGTCGGTCAGCTACCGGGGGTCGCCGGCCTGAAAGGCCTGGTGGAATCCGCCGGTCAGCACTGGCCGCGCGAAAAAGAGATTCAGGACGCGACCCGGCGGCTGAAGGCGGCGGTTGATGACTATGCCGATGTCCTGGCGCGGGTGGCCGGCAGCCGCGCGAAGCTGTTGTCGCGGATCAGTGCCAGCCACACGCCGCACGCCACACAGCCGGAGCAGCTGGACGCGTATGCGCGGCAACTGTTCGAAGCGGCCGCGGCGCTCACGGGGCGCCAATCGCAGACCTGGCTCGCGGCCCATATTTATTCGCCGGTCGCGCGTCCGGATCGCCTGATGCAGACGCGGGCGCATGGATTGATCAATCATGTGGCCCGCGAAGACGCGGTACCCCTGACGTTTCATGTGTTCAACACGCCGCCGCCCAGCGAGACCAGCGCCGATGACGCGGCCGAACTGGGGCGGTTTCACCCGTTGTGTGACGAAGCCGCCGCGGATGACATGCCACTGGAATTATTGCGCGAGTTTTCCACTGACCCGCCGCCGATCGTGCGCGCGCGACAGCCGAACGAGTTTTTGGTGCAGACGGTTGACCCGGCGACGGGCGCCGGCGGGGCGTGCGATCTGGTGTTTGGATTGCGGGGCTTGATGGCGCATCCGGTTGTCGCCTCGCCGTTCATGGAAGAGGTGTGGGCGCTGATCAATTTTCCGGTGCGCTGGCTGCTGCTGGATGTGTTTCTGCACCGTGATATTGCGCGGCGTTGCGTGCCGGGGCTGGACGTGCATCTCTGGCGCCCGGACTTCGCGTCGACGGTCGGCGAGCGCTGGCAGACGCGTTTCGCCGGCGGGCCGCGCCTGGAGGTGCTCGGTCCGGGCCTGCGACAGGTCGACACGCCGGCGTTTGCGCGGCATCCGGAATTGTTGCGGTACTTGTTCCAGTCGCGCGGGCTCGATCCGGCGGAGTTCGTCGGCTACCGCTGCCAGACGGCGTATCCGCTGTGGCGCACTGGTTATCGTGTTTCGCTGGATTTTGGCGAGCCCGGCTAAGGCCGCGCGCTTCCCGGCCGATTATTCCGCCGCGCTCCGGCGTTCGAGTTCCGCCAGCGCCTCGACGAGCGGCGGCACATGCACATAGCCCGGGCCGCCCTGCATCATCACGACGACACCGGCCATTTCGATGATCTGCTCGCGGGTCGCGCCCGCGTGCAACGCCTTCTCCAGATGCGCATAGAGACAGGATTCGCATCGCACGGCCATGCCGATCGCCAGCGCGATCAACTCTTTCTCGCGAACGCTCAAAGCGCCAGGTCCCATCAGCTTCTGAAACATTCCGCCGAAAGCGCGGGCGATGTCCGGGGCGGCGTCTTTCATGGCGGCGATCGCGCTGGGCCATTGATCGTAATGTTGTTTCGCGGTCATCGCGTTGCTCCTTGTCTGGGTTTACTCACTTGGTCGGGCAGCCTGCGACGCGGTTCCAGGGCAGCTTTGCGATCATGAGCGCCATGCCGCACGACCCTGAGGCGCCGGCGAAGATCAGTCCGGCGCCCATGAAGCCGCTGAGGATCAGGAACCACGGCGACACAAAGGCGCCGAGCAGGACACCGGTCAGCACAAATGTTCCAATCACGATCTGCGTTTGTCGCATCACATCCATGCGACCGGCGCCAATCCCACGCTCCACAGGCAGGCGCGCCGCCTTCCAGGCCTCGATACCGCCGGCGAGGTAGAAGGCGGGTTTATCGTCGTGCTGATAGCGCCGCGCTGCGTCGAGCGAGCGCTTGCCGGAGCGGCAATAGAACACGACGCGCTGATCGTGGTGACGCTCGCGGATCGCGTCCGCATCCAACTCCCCAAGAGGAATTTGGGTGGCGCCGGGGATCCACTCCGCAGCGCGCTCAAAATCCTCCCGCACGTCGATCAGCGCCGCGTCCCCGGCGTCGCGCCACTTGGCGAGCACGTCCGGTGTGACCGGATTCAACTTGGCGTCGCGGCTGGCGGCGATGGTGGTTGTCATGTGAAGTCTCCTTTTGTTACCGCTCGATATCGTGCGACTGTTCCCAGGCCCGAATCCCGCCGGCGAGGTTGGTCACGTCGAATCCGGCGCGTTGCAGCAAGGCGCTGGATCGCGCCGAACGCACGCCGCCGAGGCAATGCACGAGCAGCGGTTTATCGCGTGGAATCTCATCCAGGCGCGCCGCGAGGCGGGTATGCGCGATTTGCTGCGCGCCGCGAATGTGACCCTCGGCGAATTCCGTCGCGCGGCGCACGTCAAGCACGTGGAAACGGCCGTCCTCGACCCGGGCGGCGGCGTCATCGGCGGAGATTTCCGGCAGCGTTTCGAGCGATCCGCCGGCCGCCGCATAGGCGTCCATTTCGTCCGCGGGATACCAGCCGCGGATGCGGTCGAGTCCGATGCGGATCAGATCGCGCACCGCTTCGTCGACGCGGGGCGGATCGATGATCAGGTAGATGTCCTGATCGGCGTCAATCATCGATCCGGCGTCGGTATTGAAGGCCTTGTTCAGCGGGAAGGACAGCGCGCCCGGCGCGTGTCCGGCGCGATAGGCGTTCCAGTCGCGCGTGTCGATGATCGTTACCCGCCGGCCGTCCAGCTTGCGCAGCGCGTCAACGCTCATCAGCTCCGGTTGCGGCAAACGCCCAAGGACATCGGGGCCGGCGCGGTTTACGCGCTTCATGCGCGCGAAGTACAGCGGCGGCTCCGGCTGGCCGCTGAGAATGTAATCCACGAAGCGATTCTCATCTGACGCGGCCTGAATCGCTGGGTTGAACCGGCGCTCATAGCCGATCGTGCTGGCCGGCACCGCGCCGAGCGACTTGCCGCAGGCGCTGCCGGCCCCGTGCGCCGGCCACACCTGAACAAACTCGGGTATGCCACGCAGCCGGCCGACGCTGGTGAAAAGCTGATGCGCCGCCGGTTCCATGGCGCCGATCTGTCCGGCGGCCGACTCGAGCAAATCCGGTCGCCCGAGGTCGCCGACAAACACAAAGTCGCCGGTGGCCATTCCGATCGGCTCAGTCGCGCCCGCGCCGCGGTCGGTCACGAGGAACGAGATGTGTTCAGGCGTGTGGCCGGGCGTGTGCAGCGTCTTGAATTCGATCTGCCCGATCTTGAACGTGTCGCCGTCGCGCAGGCGCTGATGCGTATAGGCGCCGCCGGCGGCCTTCTTCTCCAGCCATTCGCTGCGCCACTCGGGCCCGCCTTCGTCGGAGACATAGACTTTGGCGCCGCGCTCCGCGAGCTCCCGCGCCCCGGAAACAAAGTCGGCGTGAATATGTGTCTCGGCGACCGCCGTGATGCGCAGGCCGTTCTCGGCCGCGAGATTGATGTATCGATCGACATCGCGCTCGGGGTCGATCACGATCGCCTCGCCGGTCCGCTGGCAGCCGATCAGATACGCGGCCTGGGCGAGCTTCTCGTCATATACCATCCGCATGAACATCCGGCGTCTCCTTTCGGGAAGGACAGCGACAAGTCGCGTCCCTCCAACTTATTGGTGACAGGGCGAGTGGGCTTCGTTCCCGCCGATGATGCGATTTCTCCGAAAATGGGCGGTTATCGGGCCTGAATCGCGGCCAGCAGGCGTTCGCGCAGCCCCGCCGGGAGGCGGCCCCCCGCCAGATCTTGGCAGGCGTCCCGGGTCAGGTCGAGCGAGGCGAAGACCGATCGGCAGCGATCGCAGATCACCTCCTGATCAAACGGAACGCCACGATCCAGCGCTTCCTGTTTTGCGTTCAGCAGGTCGAGGCATACCTGTACGGGGTAGGCCGGTGGGGGCGCGGCGCGCGGCTGGCGCGGCAGCACGCGATCCACATCCGCGCGCAGCCGGAGGCGGGCGCGATGCACGCGGCTCTTGATCGTGCCCTGTTCGACGCCGAGAATCTGCGCCACTTCCGGAACCGAGAAGCCGACGATTTCCTTGAGGATCAGCGGGATGCGAAACTCCTCCGGCAGCAGCGCGATGGACCGTTCCACTTGCTCGCGCGCTTCGCGTCGAATCTCGGCCTGGGCGGGCTCGTCCTGTTCAGCGGCGATGGCGGCGATCCGCGGTTCGCCGAATGGCAGCAACTCGTCCAGCGAGCCGATCCGCGCGGGCTCTCCGGCGCGCTTCCGCCGCATGCGCTGGCAGACCCGCGCGGCGATCGTATAGAGCCATGTCTTCGGGCTGGATCGACCCTCAAACGACTGCCACGATCGCGTCGCTTCCAGAAAGACGTTCTGCGCTAAGTCTTCGGCGTCGTGCCGATCAGCGCAGAAGCGCAGACCGAGCGCGTAAACCTGACCGCCGTATGCGTCGACCAGCGCCCGCAACTCCGGGTCGGGGCTTGTCGTCGTCGGTTTCTTCGGTTGCGGCTGGTTGGTCATATGCGCGCATCATATCCGAGTGGGTGGCCGATCCGCGCGGGGATTGGGGTTCCGCGGTCCGGCGCGGTCCCGCTACACTGCGTTTTCTGCTGGGGAGAACTGCAATGCGAATCAGCATTTCGTTGAAAGTGGCCATTACCGCCATTTGTGTCACCGCCGTTGCGCATGCCCAACTCGAACGGCTCGATCCGGTAGCGCGGCGGGCGATTCGCGTCCTGCCGCCGGAATGGCAGGTGGTGAGCTCGAACGAAGTCGGCGCGGAGCAGGCGGGGCGGATCGGACAGCGCCTGGGCGCGGATGTGCGCGAGCTGTCGAACGCCGTGTTCTCGGTGATGGGAAACCGCGTGCAGGTCAACACGATTGTGGCCTCGAATGCGACTGAAGCGGAGCGTCTGCTGACACGACTGCGCGGGTCAAAGCCGGCGTTTACCTGTCGGCAGATGGACGAGACGGTGATCGAGTTCGTGGGGCGTGACGAGAACCTGATCCGGCGGGCCGTGTATGACCTCGGGTTCGGGAAACGTCCCGAGCCGTTGCGTTACCGGGTATCGATGCGATTGGCGCCGATGACGCGCTGCCGCGATTACATGAAGTGGAATGAGGCGGTGCTGGCGATCGCCGCCGCCGAGGACGCGACCGACACGGACGCGCGGGCGCGGCGCGATGAACTTCTGGCGGCGTTTGAATTTGGCGCCACGCTGACGCTGCCGGCGCGCCCCGGGGACGAGTATACGTTTCACCCGGCGCCGATCGCGGAATCGCGCGACGCGACCTCCGGCCTGGCGCGCTATCAGTTCAAAGACCTGCCACGGGTGGGCGCGGTCCCGTATGTGGACGTGACGCTGACTTGCGGCGCCGGCGGCGCGATTGCGGAAGGCGCCGCGCCGCGCGATTGCGTCGAACCCACGGCGCGATGGCCGGCCGACGATCCTGCCTTTCGCAAGTTGGCGGCGGAAATCACCGCCGGCGCTGAAGCGGATGCCGACGCTGTCGTGGCGCTGTTGCGCTGGTTGCGACCAAACGAGAACATCCGCTTCGCCGGTCAGACCGGGTCGCGTTATGGCGCCGCGCAGGCGCTGCGCCAGCGTCACGGACATTGCTGGGATTTCTCCGACTGCTTCATCACGCTGTGCCGGGCGAAGGGCATTCCGGCGCGACAGGTGGTGGGTTGGGTCTTTGGCGGGCAGGGGCATGTATGGGCGGAGGTGTGGATCGATGGGCGCTGGCGGCAGGTCGACCCGACGGGGGGCGGACTGATCGACTGCGCGCCTTATCATCTGGGGTACATGGTCAGCGAGGATGGCGAGGCGCCGGTCCTGTATGCCGGACTGCCGCGGATCGAACTGCTCAACTTCGGGCAGTAGCGGCAAGCGCGCGCCGCGTTTATCAGGAATCGCAATCGGGGAAGGCATGTCGGATCGAATCTACCTGGACTACAACGCGTCCACGCCCGTCGCGCCGGAAGTAATCGACGCGATGGAGCCGTACCTGCGGGAACATTACGGCAACCCGCACACCAAGCACTGGGCCGGACGGCCGGCCGGTGAGGGGCTGGCCCGGGCCCGCGGACAGGTGGCGGCGCTGATCGGCGCGCAGCCGGACGAAGTGCTGTTTACGAGTGGCGCCAGTGAATCGAACAATCATGTGATCAAGGGCGTTTACTTCGCCAACATGCCGCAGCGGGATCACATCATTTCCTCCTCGGTGGAGCATCCATCGGTCCGGCGGCCGATCGAGTATCTCACGCAGCGCTTCGGCGCGAAGGTGACGTGGCTGCCGGTGGATCGCCACGGCCGCGTGTCGCCGGCGGATGTGATAGCGGCGATCACGCCGCGGACATGTCTGATCAGCGTGATGCACGCGAACAACGAAGTCGGGACGATTCAGCCGATTGCCGAGATCGGCGCGATGGCGCGCGAGGCGGATGTGCCGTTTCATTCGGACGCGGCGCAGTCCGTCGGCAAGGTCGCCGTGAATGTTGACGAGTTGAATGTGACGTTGATGAGCCTGGCCGGGCATAAGCTCTACGCCCCGAAGGGCGTCGGGGCGCTGTATGTGCGGCAGGGATTTGAGCGGATCGATCCGTTGATTCACGGCGCCGGGCAGGAGCGCGACTGGCGCAGCGGCACGGAGAATGTCGAGTTCATTGTCGGTTTTGGCGCGGCCTGCGGGCTGGCGGCGCGGGATATCGGCATGCCGCGCGTCCGCGCGCTGCGCGATCAGTTCTGGGATCTGCTGCGCGCGGAGTTCGGCGAACTCGTCGCGCTGCACGGCCACCCGACCGAGCGGCTGCCGAATACGCTGAACGTCGGCTTTCGCGACCAGATCGGCGGTGCGCTGCTCGAAAAGCTCGACGGCGTCGCCGCGACGACCGGTTCGGCCTGCCACACGGGCGGGGCGACGCTGTCGGCGACGCTGGCGGCGATGAAAGTCCCGACCGCGACGGGGTACGGGGCGATTCGTTTCAGCCTGGGGCGCGAGACGACGGCGGCGCAGATTGAACGGGTGGTGGAGAAACTGCGCGCCGCGCTGGCGCCGGTGGAGCGATGAGCGCGGTGTTTCACGATTTCATGGGCGAACCCGTGATCGTCGGCGACCACATCGCATACGGCCCGGCGCGCGACCGGGGATCGGCGAGAACGCCGACCCCCGGTTTTTCGCGGTGTCCAATTCTCGGCGACATCCCGCAGGCGGGTCGCTGAGTTCAATCGTCATTGCAATCGCCCTTGGCCCGCTTGCGGTCGCGCGCCTGTTTGGCCTTGACGCCCTCAAACACGGCGCGGCCGAAGCGCTTCGTGACCCGCGCCAGGCGCCAACGCCGCGTGTCAATCGTGCGCAGATCGCCGTCGACGTCGCGGGCCAGCACGAACGGCAGGCACACGTCGATGACGCGCAGCGGGTGTCCGGTTGCGGGTGGCAGGCACTGCACCGGCACGGGTCGCGGCTGCCGCCAGGCAGATTCTTCGACCGCGCTGTCAGACAGCACTTCAAAGTTGAAGTACAGCGCCGCGATAAAGTGCCCGGACCGGATGTCCTCCGGCGCGGTTTCGCGGGCCATGATCCGCCCGTTGGTCTTGATCTTTTCGCTCATGGTTTTGCTCTCTTTCCAGCGAGCGCTGTGCGGCGCAACGCGCCGGCGCCCGGCGCGCAATTGCGCCCGAACAGGGACGACTTCCGGAACGAATACGACAAATGGGGAAGTAAGGGATTAGTCGACGGAGAACGACCCGCGCTTGTGGCGCGGATACGCTTCGCCCGGCGATGTTCGCCAAGCAGGCGGCGATTTGAGATGGATCTGCGCAAACACCACATATCTCCCAGTGCGACGGGTCCGGGATTATGCGCGCGGAAAATCGAAAGTCAACAAAAAAGTCAGAAAATGGGCGCGGAAGTCCCCCAGATGCGTGACAACGGACTAGCCGCGATACAGCAGACGCATCGCCTCGGAGCGCGTGCTTTCGTTGCTGTGCATCACGCCGCGCAGGGCCGACGTGACCATCACGCTGCCTGGTTTGCGGACGCCGCGACAGGTCATGCAGGTGTGGACCGCCTCGATCACCACCGCCGCCCCTTGGACATGCACCTTTTCAGCCAGCACATCGGCGAGCTGCGTCGTGAGGCGCTCCTGTACCTGCGGGCGGGCGGCGTAGCCGTCGACGATGCGGGCGAGTTTGCTGAGGCCGACCACTTTTCCGCCGGGGATGTAGGCCAGGTGGGCCTTCCCTTCGAATGGCATCAGATGATGCTCGCACATGCTGTTGAACGGGATGTCGCGCAGTACGACGAGTTCGTGGTGGTTCTCGTCAAACACCGTTTCCAGGTGGCGGTCCGGGTCTTCGTGCAGGCCGCGAAACAGTTCGGCGTACATCCGCGCGACGCGCCCGGGGGTTTTTTTCAGGCCGTCGCGCTCCGGGTCTTCGCCGATCGCGAGCAATATCTCGCGGACAGCGCGTTCGATGCGCGGCAGGTCGATCGGGCTGGCGGGGTGGTCGCTCATAACCATTTATTCTATGCCAATCGGCGCTTGGATTCGCCGATCGGGTGAAGGTCTCACTCGGGGGACGATTCGGCCGCTGCAGGCGTGGCTACCGTGGTCGCCTCGGGAGAAGAGCCGTCATCGTAAATGTCCTCGAACTCGACCTGATCGATCGAGCGTCTGAGGAGCAGGTATGCCTGGGAGGCGCCGCACATGAAGAAGCTCAGCGCATAGCCGATGACCGCCGCCAGGACGCTGAAGACCCATAGCTTGACGAAGAAACGGCCGATCGCCGCGCCGGCGCCGAGCTCGCCATCCGGGAACGTGCCCCAGAACGGGATGGCGCCCGGCTTGGCGGGCGGGAGCATGGTCGGCGGCGGCATCTCCCACAACTGCACATCGCCCATGCCACTTTGGACAACCGACTGCGTGACCGCCAGCGTGCCGACCCCGAACGCGCGGGCGCCCGTCACGGCGACGCCGCCCAGAATGAGCAGAATCAGCCAGAACGTGAGCACGACCCCCGGGCGCGTCGTGAGAAATCCCACCGCGCGCGACAGCGCATCGGCGCCGCCCGAGCCCTCTGCGGCGACCGCCGGCCAGATGAGTGGGAAGCTGATCGCGGTCAACAGGGCCATCGTCGCGGCGATGAAACCCAGCAGCAACGCGAAGCCGAACAGCAGACCGAAGATGACGTAGAACAAACCGCCGGCGCAGGTGGCGACCAGCCAGCCGAACACGAGCCCCCACAGCCAGAGCATCACGAGCAGTAGCGCGATCAGGAGGATGACGGTGATGATCGGCATCGTCATTCCGACAATGCGCGCCTTTGCGAATGAGATCGCGTCGCTGACGCTGATCACGCGATCGCGACCCATCTCGCAAACGGCGCTGCGGCAGATCGCCCCGCCGAACAGCGCGACGATGAATAGGGCGATCACGCCGAAGAGCAGCATGTAGAGCGGTTGTTCATGAAACATCGCATGGGCGCTGGAAATCGCATCACCCGCGCCGTTCATGACGGACGAACGGCCCACGGGATGCGCGCCCCAGTCGCCCGACCATGCCCCGCGAATGATGGCCGCCGCGGCGTCGGCCTGCTCGCTTGCCAGCACCGAAAACGGGCCCATCAGCGATTTCTCGTCGCCTGCGCCACGCACCTCGACGCCGTACCCGGCCGAGACCCACGCGGCGTCGAGCGACCGGCCGAGGATGGCGACCAGCGCGACGGCGAGAAACGCCATCGCCACGCGCCGGGCGTCGAGCGCATAGCGATATACGCGCAACAGGCGCAACACCGGGAATGACGCGCTGCGCAGCGCGGGGCGCCAGGACTCGGGGCTTTCAGACATGTCGTAGGGCTCCACCGGCCGGGCGCCGCGCCGGCGCTCGATGCGCGGCGCGGACCCGTTCGGCGGCATTATAAGACGGTAAACGTGGCGCTCAATGCGATCCCGGCACGCCGCTGCGGGTTTTCGATCAGTCGGCTTCCGGCGGGGCGTCAGGGTAGCCGCGGCGGCGCAACTCGTCGCGCAGCCGCGCTGCCGCCTCAAAGTCATCGTTGGCGATCGCTTCGGCGAGTTGTTCCTGCAACGTATGCTTGATCTGGTGCTTCTCGCGCAGGTCACTGGCGATCTTGCGCAGGAACATCACGCCCGCGTCTTCCTCGATGGTTTCGGCGTCCACGCCGTAATCGAGCAGAATCTGCTCCAAGCCACGGACGCCGGATTCCGCTTCTTCGATCGCCTCATCGATGCGCTCATCCAGCGTGGCCAATCGCGAGCGCAGCCGGGCGCGATTGAAGATCAGTGTCGGCACCAGGCTGATTTCGGGCGGTCGCTGGCGGGTATGGCGCTCCAGCAGACTCAGGGCGTCGAGCGAGTCTTCGATGTCGGACACGGCCCCGGCGATCAGCGAGCGGGCCAACTCGGCGTCATGCCGTTCAAGCGCATCGTCGGCCAGGCGGCTCAAGGCCAGGCGCCGGTAGTTGAATTGCTGCAATTCGCGGTGCAGTTCACGCCAGTGGACGGCGTCCATGTCGCGGCTGACGCGCATTTCATGCTGGACGAAGTCGAGCGCGGTGGGGAGGCCGTGATAACGCTCGCCATCCGGTCGGCCGCTGAGCGCCATCTGCAGCACGCCGAGGTCGACGCGCATCTGCGCGAGCGTGTCGCCGTCTCGTCCGGTAACCAGCCGCGCCGCGATCTGGTCGCGGGGGCAGTCCCAGCCGTCGATATATTCACTGAGGTCCAGCGACAAAGCCGCCTCCCGCGCTTTCCCGAACACCAGCGATGGCATCGGTCTGCGCGGGAGGCGGCTGCAACTCGGGTCGCGGATCGTCGCGGGCCGCTACGCCTTGACGACTTTTTTCGGGCGTTTCTTGGCGCCGGTGGCGTTGCGGGTGTCGACGACGAGCTGCGCATGCTCGCAGACGAAGTCGTAATCCACGTTGCTGTGGTCGGTGGCGATCAGGACGCAATCCGACTTTTTCAACGCTTCCGCGGTCAGTTTGACGCTGCGCATGTTAGTAATGTTGTGCTCGCGCATCGGCTTACCGGACGGGATGAACGGGTCGTGATAGCTGACCTTCGCGCCGCGCTTCTGCAGCAATTCGATCAGATGCACCGACGGCGATTCACGCACGTCGTCCACGTCCTTCTTATAGGCCAGGCCGAGGATCAGCACGTTCGCGCCCTTGACCGACTTGCCGTGATCATTCAGCGCTTCGATGACGCGGTTGATCACATGCTCCGGCATCTGCGTGTTGATCTCCCACGCCAGCTCGATGAAGCGCGTCGGTTTGCCGAACTCGCGGGCTTTCCACGACAGGTACAGCGGGTCGATCGGGATGCAGTGACCGCCGAGACCGGGACCGGGATAAAACGCCTGAAACCCGAAGGGCTTGGTCTTGGCCGCTTCGATGACTTCCCAGACGTCAATGCCCATCCGCTCGAACAGCATCTTCAACTCGTTCACCATCGCGATGTTGATGCAACGGTAAACATTCTCGACGATCTTGGTCGCTTCGGCGGCCTCGCAGGTGGAAACGGGAACGACCTGTCCGACAATCGACGCGTAGACGGCCTTCGCGAGTTTCAGACTGTTGGGGCCGATGGCGCCGACGACTTTCGGAATCGTGCCGGTGGAGAAGTGCTTGTTGCCGGGATCCTCGCGCTCGGGCGAATAGGCCAGGAAGTAGTCCTTCTCGACCTTGAGGCCGGTCGCGTCGAGCAGCGGCTGCACAACTTCGCGGGTTGTGCCGGGATAGGTCGTCGACTCAAGCGAGACGAGCTGTCCCTTGCGCAGGCGCTTCGCGATCGTCTCCGCCGTGCCGCGGACATAGGACATGTCCGGCTCCTGCATCTTATCGAGCGGGGTCGGCACGCAGATCAGAATCGCATCGACTTCCTTGAGGCGATCCATGTTGGTGGTCGGCGAAAACAGCTTGCGTTTGATGAGTTCCTGGAACTCTTTGCCCGGCAGATGGCGGATATAGGTCTTGCCGGATTCGAGCGCCTTGACCTTCGTCTCATCGACATCAAACCCGACCACGCGGAATTCCGCTTTGCAGAACTCGCGCACCAGCGGCAGGCCGACGTAACCGAGCCCGATCACGCCGATCACCGCCTTGCGGTCGTTAATTTTCTGAAGCACCTCATTCGCGAGGGACATAGCGGTTCGCCTCTCCTGGTATTTCGTTCTGATTCCGCGCCAAAAAGCCGGGAATGAAGCCGCGTTTTGTAGCCGAGGCGGGCCGCAGGCACAACGCGCGGGCGGCGCAGCGGCCCTCTGCGGGCAAGAAAAAGGGCGCTCACGTCGCCGTGAGCGCCCTCGAAGTCAGATTCGGCAGGATTGCCGTCGCCTAGAAACTGGCGCCGAAGTTCGCCAGCAGGCCGGCGAGGTCGCCCAGGCCGATCGTGCCGTCGAGGTCGAGGTCCGCCTGCGGGTCGTAGTTGGCGTCGCCGAGGCTGGCGCCGAAGCCCGCCAGGAGGCCGGCGAGGTCGCTGAGATCCACGGTGTTGTCGAAGTTCAGGTCGCCGATATGGCCGACCGCGACAACCAGAATGCCGTCGTGATCGCCAAGGCCGTCACCCGAACCGGCGTTCTCGAACGGGACGCCCAAGACGTTGGCGTTGGGCGCCATCGAATTGGCGAAGAACGAGGCGCTGTCTTCCTGACGGATCAGGCCGATGCGGACGCCGGTGAGGTTCGGGTCAACGCCGCCGCCCGGGATCGTGTCGATCAGGGCGAACTCGGTCGCGACGCGGAACAGGGCGTCTTCCGACGAGTCGAAGTAGAACATGCCGGTGTCGTCGAAAGTCCCTACGTTCGGATCGTTCGGGTCGATCAGCACACCCGAGTCAAAGACGGCCGAGAAGGAAACGTCGCCCTTGTCGTTGATGCTGACACCCGAGAAGGCGCTGATGATGTTGATCACAACGTCATTCGCGTCGGTCAGGAGGATCGGGCCGGTCATGTTGTCGTCGACATTGTCGATCAGGCCGGCGTCGGCGATCGTAGTCGGCGCGCTGTAGCCGGTGATGCGGCCACCGCCGAAGATCGGGTCGTACACGAGGATCGCGTACGACGGGACGGTTGCGGTGCTCTCCACCAAGGCACAAATCTGGCCGCTGCTGTTCATGCTGAAGTGCGGACCTTCAAACGGGTTGGCGCCGCCACCGGTGGCCTGGTGGTCGATGAAGCGGAAACCCGCCGGGGCGGCAATCTGCGCGGCGTCGCCGAGCGAGTCGTTGGCGTCGAGCACATCTACGAACAGGACCGCGGGGCGGGCTGAGCCGCCGTCGGTCGTGTCGTTGTAGCCGAAGGCGACATAGGTATCGCCGCCGACGATCGCGAAGATCGGGGCCGTGAGGCGCTCGTCACCGGGGTCGCCGAAACCGGCGGCCAGGCGGACATCGCCCTGCAGGTAGCTGTGGTTCGGGGTATTGGCGGCCACCGGTACCGTGCCGGCGTTGAGGCCGGTCCAGACGTTGATCGCGACCGGCATGCTGCCGTCGGTCGAGAAGTTCGACTGGCCCATGATGAACGAGGCGCCAGTGAGGGCGGCCGACGGCGTGCTCAGAAACGCCGAGCCGGCGGCGCCGTCGATGCCGGCGCCGGTGAGAATCGGCGTGCCGGCGGTCGGCTCCGGAATCGCCGTCTGCTGATTCGGGCTGGTCTCGACGAATTCAATGTTGTTCTGAGCGCCGGCGAACGCGGCCCGGCTGACAACCGTACCGTTCGACAGCAGCGCGCCGACGGTGTTGCTATTGTTCGCGGCTTCGAAAACGACCGCGTTGTTGCTCGTGAAACCGCCATCGGAGTCGAGTTCGTCGGCGGTACCGAAAGTCAGGACGATGTCGATCGGGTCGAAGATCGTCGTCGCGCCCATGATGCGACCGTTCACGATGTTCATGGCGACCTGGTTGAACTGATTGCCGGCCGTGTCGGCGACCATGACCGGCACCCACTGACGGACGGTCGGGGCGTCAACGCCGTTCGGGCCGTAGACGGTGATGGCGGTGAAGGCTTCGAACGTGCGACCGGCCTGATTGGTTGTCTCACACGCGTCGTTGCAGTCCGCCGCGAACGACGGGACGGCAAACGCGCTCAGACAGCCGGCCAAAGCGACCAAAAAACGATTCCGCATTCTCTCTTCCTCCTGGAGATTGAAAAACAGCCCGACAGACCCTCTGTCTGAGGGATGGAAAACTCGCCTTCCGCGCTCGCCGGCGCGGGTTTCACCCGGTTCTTGGGAAGTCACGTTCCGCCCCCAACGCGGGGCACATTATGGGCGGCCGGTTGCCCTGCAATTCAGTGAATGTTAAGGTTGCGCGAATCGGGGTCGGAACCGGTTTCTTTCCGCTCAATGGCGCCGATTCCGAGGGCTCGCAGGATAGCGTTCGTCGGGTCCGATTTCAATAGTGTTTGTGCGATTGCACTAAGATTCTTCTCGGGCGACGAGAAGCGCCGGGGGCGATACAGTCCACGCCCTCAATGAATGATCTGTCCCACATCCCGCTGATCGGCGAGGCGATGAGCCTTGGGGCGGCGCTGGCGTGGGCGTTCGCCGTGATTCTGTTCAAACTGAGCGGTCAGCGGGCCTCGCCGCTGGCGCTGAATCTGTACAAGAACACGCTGTCCCTCGCGCTCTTCGCGCCGACCGTCCTGCTGGTACCCGGGTTGCTCGGGGCGTGGAGCGGGATTTCCGGGTCGGATCTGGCGATTCTGTGCCTGAGCGGGTTTCTCGGGATCGCGATCGCCGATGTGCTGTTTTTCTACGGCCTCGATCTGCTGGGCGTGAGCCTGTTGTCGGTCACCGAATGCGCCTACACGCCGTTCGTGCTGCTGATGTCGATTTGGCTGCTGGGGCAGGCGCCATCGACGGCGGGGCTGATCGGGGCGGCGCTGGTCGTGATGGGGGTGCTGACGGCGTCCGGTCATGCGCCGCCGGCCGGGCGATCGGGTCGGCAACTGGTCGCGGGCATCATCTGCGGCCTGTTGGCGATGGGCACGATGGCGTTCGGTATCGTCTACGCCAAGCCGGCGCTGGAGCGCGTGCCGCTGTTGTGGGCGGCGACGATCCGCATGGCGGCGGGAACGGCGCCGCTGTGGATACTCGCGCTGGCGCTGCCGAGTCGCCGCAAAGACATCGCCGTGGTGACGCGTCCGTCGCGCAACTGGCTGCTGATGGCGCCGGCGTCATTCCTTGGGACGTATCTGGCGTTCATCCTGTGGCTGGGCGGGTACAAGTACGCCAATCCGACGACGGCGGCCGTGCTGAACCAGACTTCGATGGCGTTTTCGCTGGTGCTGGCGACCATCTTTTTGAAGGAACCGTTTACGCGGCGCAAGGCGGTGGCGGTTACGCTGGCGCTGAGCGGCGCGATGATCGTGGCGGTGAGCCGGGCGCGGGTGGAGGGGGTGGCGCCGTAGGGCCGGACCGTGGCGGAGGCGAGATGACTGCAGTTGGCGGGTTGTGGTGCGTATGCGGTTCCGCGCTGCCGTTCTTGCTTCTGCTGTTGTTGTGGCTCGCGACGCGAAAAACGCCTCGGCCCTACCCGGTTTGTGGTGGCTGCGGATACGCCGTGCAGGGCGCGGTCACCTTCGTCTGCCCGGAGTGTGGATCCGACCTGCGCGATGTGGGGATCGAGCGGTATCAGTTCGGCAATAAACACGCGTACAAGGCGCTTTCACTTCTCATTGCGCTGCTGATTCTGCTGTCGCTTCTGTTCTTTGTCTTCGTCACGATCACTGGAATCAGCGCCGCCGCACAGCCGTTCCCGAACTACTAGAGGCCGTGTTTGACGGATCGAAGCGAGAGAATGAATCTGGACCCGAGCGCGACAATACGCCACCGCCGCGCCGATCGAGAGCGCGCGCGGCGACCGCCGCAAGCGCGCCGATACTCACGCCCCTCGGGGCGAGGCAGCATAAAACGTGATCCGTCGAACAGGACCTGGGCGATCAGCGCCCTACGGACAACTCAACGACCAGCGCGCCAGCATCCCGGCCAAATCCGCGGATGTGTAGCAGCCGTCGCCGTCAAAATCGCCGGCGGGACTGAACAACGGGTCGGGCGCGCAACGCGCGTAACCCGCCAGCATGGCGGCGAGGTCCTCGATGTCGATCACCCCGTCGGCCGTGATGTCGCCGCGGCAAATCGCTTCATCACACGCGAAGGCGCGTACGCGGAAGTCGTCAATCGCCGCGTCGACGATTGAATCCGCCGCGGTGTCGGACGCGATGAATCGCACGCGCATTTCGGTGGTCAGCGAGGTGACGGACTCGGCGGCGAATTCGTGGTAGTACCAGCCGGGGTCGGTCTCGTAGCCCTCCGGGCCGACGGTTTCGACCGCGATCCAGTTGCGCCCATCGTCGTTTGAAATCTGGACGAGGAATGTGTCGTCGGCGGCGCCCCCGCCGGCGTTGTTGGAGTACCAGCGCCAATAGCTGATCATCGCGCGCCGCGCCGTGGAGAGGTCGATCAGCGGCGACATCAGCGTTGTCGCGCCGCCGTCAACGTCATAGTCGCCGGCGAAGCCGCCCGGTATCCCGCTGCCGGTCATCCAGCACGCCACGCCCGCGGGCGAATGGTCGCTGGTCGGCTTGGACGCCGACGTCACCGGCGTCGCCCGCACCCACGCGCCGGCGGTGGCGGTGTCGAGTGCGCCGCCCGCGATCCAGCCGCGGTCGGTTTCCATGTCGTCGGTGAACAGGTCGACCGTCTCGCCGATTTCATACTGAAAAACCGAATCCGGCGCGTCCGTCGGCCAGGTCAGCGTGGTCTCGTCGTCCGTCTCGATCGCCAGATACCACTGCGGCGCCGCGTCACAATCCGCGGCGGGCAGGGCGCCGGTCCATCGGCCGGCGAAGAGCCGCATCGGCGTCGGCGAGAACGGCTGCGCCGGATGGGCCCGCCACCAGAGCAGCGGACCCGCCGGACCGGGCGCCGCGCTGTTTTCGAACAGCTCGACGGTGATCGGCACTTCCTGGTGCGCGGGGGCGGCGGTGGGGAGTTTGCTGATGAATTCGGCGTCGATGGCGGGGGTGGGTATCTCGAGCGCGCCGGTGGTCACCAGCGCGAACCCCTGCGGGCCGACATTCACGCCGGTGGCGACGACCCGGATCCGCCACGCGCCGATCGGCGGGCTGGGCACGATGACCTGCTCGACATTGTTCAGTCCATCGGTCGTCGCGCCTTCAATCGAGACGCCGGCCGCAAGCAGATTCCCGTTGTAGGCGCTGCCGTCCGGGCTGTTGACGACAAGATTCAAGTCGTTGATGGCGGCGATCGCGGCCCCGGCGGTGGCGGGCGGCTCGGTCCAGACGAGCGTGACGCGCAGCGGCTCATCCGACGCTTCAACGATCACATCCCGCGTGAATGTCTCGCCGGTGTTCAGTCCATCCGCGTTGCGCACATCATCGCACAGCATCGTGCGCGCGTCGCCGGGGAAATACACGGCCTCATCCGCGACAACGCGGCCCCAGCCTTCTTGTGGATTCGGATAGGCGAAAACGTCGAGCATGTCTTGGGCGGAGTTGATCAGCGTGGCTTTGAGCAAGGCGCCGGTGGGCGTAAACGCGTGATTCGGATTCGGGCGGCCGGTCGGGTAGTAGCCGGCGCGGTAGTACTCGCGAATCAGCGCCGCGGCTCCGCTGACGGCGGGCGCCGCCATCGAGGTGCCGTCGAGCTCGCGCGCGCCGCATGTGGTGGAGAACGCGGCCGACATTACCGAACAACCCGAGGCCATGACGTCCGGCTTGCGGCGTCCGTCGAGCGTCGGGCCGCTTCCGCCGCGGCAAAACGCGTCTTCGTTTGGATAGTGATCGGCGGCGCCGACGGCGATGGCGTTCTTGGCGTTCTCGGGGTTGCGGGTGACTTCGCTGTTGGTGACGGCCAGGACGATCAGCTCGTCTTCATGTTCCCAGGCGTAGCTGTCGATCGCGCGCGGCAGCGTGTTGTAGGCGCCGGTGGTGTCATCGCCCCAGCTGTTGTTGTGAATGCGCGCGCCGACATCGGCATGCCGCGCGAATGTCGCGAGCACGCCTTGCTCGCCGAAACCCGGGATCGGCGAGTATGCCAGTCGCGCGTTGTAGGCCACGCCACGCCGCGTATCGAACGCGCCGCCGTCACCAGCCGCGATTCCGGCGACATGCGTGCCGTGCCGGAGTGAGCCGGGGGCGGTGAAGTATCCGGCGAGCTTGCGATGACTGACGCCCACGCCTTCCTCGTCGGCGAACGAGCAATGCCGCAGGTCGATGTGATGATCGATAATGCCGATGACTTCGCCGTCGCCGGTCAGGCCGTGTTCATAGAATGGCGTGCGGTTGGGGATCGTTGACTGGACGGTCCAGCGGGCGTCGTTGTTGCGGATATCGGGCTGCGGGGCGGGCTCGACGAACTGCACATGCTCCAGCGCGGCGAGCGCCGCGGCGCCGTCGAGCGTCGTTGCGAAGGTCAGCGTCAGATTGCCGCCGATCCACTCGGCGCGCAGCGCGCCGCCGGCGATGGCGGCGCAGGCGTCGCCGGCCGCGTCCGCGTCGCATTGCTCGAACAACGTGACATCGATGAGGAGTGGCGTTTTCGGCGTTTCGTTGTCGATCCGGGTCCTCAGATCAGCGGAGATCCGCGCATCCGCCGGGTAAGGCCACACGCCGATGACGAACGGGAGAGCGCTGAAATCCACCGGGCCATCAATCCGCGTGATCCAACCGTTCGGCGGCAGGAAATCGAGCGGGGTCGCGCCGGCGATCCGCAGCGCGGCGGCGCGGGCCGGATCGAGCGGCCCGTCCAGCCCGAGCACATATTCGCCCGCGATCAGCGGGTCCGGCGATCGCAGGATATTATCGGAAAAACTGCTCGCCGGGCCGGCCTCAAAGCGCGGCGCTCCCGCCGTGTCCGCGCGGGCTCCAGCGCTCAGCGCGCAGGCACACAACATCATCCACGACGCGCGGGGGGCGCGCCAGTCAAACGCCGACAATCGGGGGCTCCTTTCCCGTCCACCAATCAGGCGGTCGACCCTCCAGTGCGACCGCCGCGGCGAATGCTCGCCGACGAAATGGGCTCAATACGGCGTGCATTATAGGAAACGATCGCGCGAACTCCAACGGCTTTCCGGTTCCTATAATGCGTTGCCCCGTCGATGGTGACGGAAGTTGTCGCAAAAATGCGCGACAGCGCGGCGCGCGGGGTCTGATTCAGGCCGCGCGCGAGGCTAGAATGACGCGGAGAGGCGCCGGGCGTGACACACGTCTGGCTGGAGGAGGCGAACGAATGGGTTTGCAGATTATGTTTATTCGGACCAGCGCGCTTGTCGCGCTCACCGGGTGGATTACTACGTCCGGTTTTGCGGATGAGGCGCTGGCGACGCGGGCGGTTAGCGGCGTCGAGCCGACGTCGGCTCCGATGGTGGTTGATGCGCGGTCTGACGCGGCCAAGCCGATCGCGGCCGCGTGGGTCGACGGGCTGGTGGAGACCGCGGACAGTCAGGCCGCCTGGATGACATTGCCCGCGCTGGACAACGCCGCGCTGCGGGCGGCGGATCGCGCCGCGGTGGATCCGAATGTGGTGACGCTCGCGCGGTTGTCCGCGGGCGTCGGGCGCGAGGTCGCGGTGTCCTCCGATGATTTACCGGACGGATGGTTCGCCGACGCGTCCGGGCGACGCGTGTGGCTGGCGCGGATCGCTTCACCCGGCGCGTACGGCGTGAAGCTGCTGTTCGATCAGACAACGATGTCGGCCGGCGCGGAGTTGTGGGTATGGTCGGCGGCGGCGCCCGCGCAGCGGCAGGTGTTTCACGGCGCCGGCCCGTTTGGCCATGGTCAGTTCTGGACGACGAATCTGGAAGGCGACGCGGCGTTTGTGGCGTATCTCGCGCCGGTGGGCGATCACGGCGTCGCGCCGCTGACGATCTCGCACGTCACGCACATCTACCGCGATATTTTCGCGCCGGCGGGTCCGCGGCCATTTGACGAGTTCGCGACGCGCGCCGGGCCATGTCACACGGACGTCACCTGTCAGACCGCCTGGCATCCATTGCGCAACGCGACAGCGCGCGTCACGTATGTGGAGTCCGGCGACAACGCGACAGTCGGGCAGTTACACGTCTGCTGCGGCACGCTGCTGGCCACCAACTTCAGCGACTTTACGCCTTACCTCTATACGGCCGAGCACTGCTGCAGCGCGCAATCTGAGGCGGAGAGCGCGACTGTTTACTGGTTCTATCAAACGAGCGTCTGCAATGGCGCGGCGCCGTCGCTGTCGACTGTGCCGCAGTCGAACTACGCGAACCTGATCGCGTCAGAGCCCGGGACCAGCGGCACTGACTTTTCGCTGATCCTGATCGAGGGGGCCTTGCCCAACGGACTGACCTGGGCCGGCTGGGACACGGACAGCGTCACGGCCGACACGGCGATCGCGGGCATTCACCATCCGATGGGCAGTTTCAAGCGGATCATGTTTGGCGTACGCACGGCGGGCAACACCTTCGGCGCCAACTTTTATCCGATTGACTTTCAAACGGACGGCAAAGTCGAATTCAGCACGTCGGGGTCGGGGCTCTATCGCGTGTCGAATCAGTCGTTTGTCGGACACGCGTACGCCGCCGTGGCGCCGGGCTGCAATTCCACCGCCGGCGTCTACGGAAAATTCCGGAACGCGCATCCCCTGATTCAGGACGACCTGTTGATCGGCCCGGATGACGCGCTCGAGGTGAACGACGATTGCTACAACGCCGCCCCGATCGCCGATGGCGTCACGTCAGGCCTCGTGGTCAAGCGGCAGAATGATGACTGGTACGGCGTGATTGTGCAGCCGTGTGAGACGGTGACGCTCTCGCTGAGTCACCTGGCGGCCTGGGGCGATATTGACCTGGCGATCTATGACGACTGCGATGGGAATGCGGTGGATGAGTCCACGACCACCGGCGACCTGGAGACGGTGACGTATGTGAACGGCGGAACAGCGCCGGTGCTGGCGCTGGCGCGGGTGTATCTCGCGTCGGACACGCGCAATCAATATGAACTGACGGTGAGCCGGATTTCGACCGGCGGCTGCGTGGAGTGTGTTGGCGATGTGACGGGCGATCAGGTCGTTGACCTGGCTGACCTTGCCGGTCTGCTATCGACGTTCGGGCTGTGCGCGGGCGATCCGGCGTTTATTCCGGCGGCGGACCTGGACGGCAGCCTGTGCGTGGATCTGAGTGATCTCGCGGGCGTGCTTGGGGTATTCGGGAGCGTTTGTGAGTGATCGGCCCTCGTCTCGGTCGGTCGATCAGCGCGCGAGCGCGGCGGGCAGCCCGCGCTCCGTGGGCGGCGTCGCGATTCCGGATCCGCCGCTGCTGACGCGGCTGATGATTGTGCGGGAAACGCGCGTGGAATGTGACACGCATCGGTTGGAAGCGGCCCGGCGGTTCTATCGCGACTGGCTGGAACTGCCGGAGTGGCCGCGATCGGCTTGCCCGCCGACGATGATCGGCTTTGGCCCTGTGCGGTGCGGGTTGTTACTGGCTCGCGCCCATGACGCGCTGCTCGATCCGATGCGGCGGCGGCTCGCCCTGACCGTGGCTTCGTTGGCGGCGCTCGAGCGACGGCTGGTTGACAACGAGTGGCCTTGTTCCCGGCTGCATGGGTTGTCCGTCTGCGACCAGCTGCTGATCACGCACGACCCCTCCGGCCACCGGCTTGAGATTCGCCAGCACTACCCGATGTAACCGTTTCGGATCCGGGGGCCGCCGCCATCCGCCCCGGTCAAGCGCCGCGGTTTTTTTGCCAAGCCGGAGTGGATCGCTACACTGGCCGACGGCCGGTGAGGACGCGGATGCGGATGCGGATCAACATTCCCAATCAAATTACCCTCGGGCGCCTGGCGCTCAGCGTGGTTTTTTTTGCGTTGCTCAGTTTCGTCGATTTCGCCAAGGGCGCTGACCAGTCGACGCTGCTGGCCGCTGCGTTCTGGGTGTTTCTGGTGGCGGCGCTGACCGACGTGCTGGACGGCTGGCTGGCGCGGGCCTGGGGCCAGGTCACTTCGTTCGGTCGTGTCGTGGATCCGGTGGTGGACAAGGTCATCGTGTGCGGGGCGTTCATCTTCTTCGCCAGCCGGCACTTCTTTGATCCGAAAGCCGGCGCAAACGTCACGGGGGTGGCGCCGTGGATGGTGATTGTCGTGCTGCTGCGCGAGTTGCTGGTCTCGGCGATCCGATCCTTCAGCGAGTCTTCCGGCGACAGCTTCGCCGCGAACTGGGTGGGCAAAGTCAAGATGTTCGTGCAGTCGGCGACGGTCTGCGTCGTGCTGGGCGTTCTGGCGTGGTTCCCGACTTCCCTGGCCTGGCTGCGCGAAACGATGGTGTGGGCGACTGTGATTGTCACGGCGGTGTCGATCGTCGCATATGTCGGTCGCGCGCGGCGGTTCATGCTAACGCGCGAGGCGCTCGGCGGCGCCCCGTCTGCGCCGACCCCGCCGAATGACCCCGCCCAACGGGCGGACGCCCGACCCACCGCCGGCGCGACGCGCGCCGTCTCGCAAGGGGCGCGAGGTTGAGCGGAACCCGGCGCTTCACGATTCGACATGCGGTCATCACGGTGCTCGGTTCCGGCTACGCGCCGTTCGCCTCCGGGTCATGGGGTTCGCTCGCTTCTTGCGGGCTGTTCGCCGCCTGCGCCTGGCCGATGCTGGTGTTTGGTCTTCCGGTCTGGTCGCTCGATGCGCTGGCGTTCCTGGGCGTGGCCGCGGCCAGTCACTTCGCCGTGCATTGGGGTGAATGGGCGATCGCCGAATTCGGGCGCAAAGACCCGAAGCCGTTTGTGCTCGACGAGTTCGCGGGGCAGTGGATCGCGTTGATGTTCCTGCCGCCCGTCGCGTTTTCGGGCCTGTTCGGGTTCGGGGCGGTTTTCGCGACGCAATTTTTCCTGTTTCGATTGTTCGACGTGCTCAAGACGCCGCCCGCCGCGCAGGCCGAACGCCTGCCGGCCGGATGGGGCATTCTGGTGGATGACCTGGTCGCCGGCGTGTATGCGAATCTGGCGGGGCAGGCGTTGTGGCGATTGACGCCATTTGCGGTTTGGCTCGGATTGGCGGGTTAGGGGCGGCATGTACGAGTTGCTGCAGGCGATCGTGATGGGCGTGATCGAGGGACTCACGGAGTTCCTGCCGGTCTCCAGCACGGGGCACATGATTATCGCACAGCCGCTGCTCGGGATCGACCCCGAGCTGCCGAAGTGGCGCGTGTTCCTGGTCGTCAGCCAGCTCGGCGCCATTTCGGCGGTCATTGTTTACTTCTGGCGCAAGCTGTGGCAGGCGACCTTCCATCCGAGACAGCCGGGCTTCAGCGCCCACATTGTGCCCAAGCTGCTGATCGCGTTGGCGCCGGCGGTCCTGCTGCAGCTCGTGTTTCAGGTGAACGACTTGCTGGAGGCGCATCTGGAAAAGCCCGTGCCGGTCGCGATCGCGCTGATTGTCGGGGCGTTTGTGATCTGGTGGATCGACAGCGCGTTTCGGACCAAGCGCCGCATGGATGTGGAAGATGTTTCGATGCTGCAGGCGTTTCTGATCGGTTGCGCCCAATGCGTGTCGATGTGGCCGGGGACGTCGCGCAGCGCCGCGACCATCATGGGCGGCATGACGGTCGGACTGTCGCCGAGCGTGGCGGCGGAGTTCTCCTTTTTTCTGGCGATTCCGACGATGTTCGGCGCCAGCGCGGTGCGATTGTGGAAGTATCGCGAGGATCTGAATTCGGACAGCATGGCGATTGTGCTGGTGGGCGCCGCGGTATCGTTCCTGGTCGCGCTGCTGGTGATTGCCGCGTTCATGAAATTCATCAAGCGCCGCCGTTTTACCGTCTTCGCTGTCTATCGCGTATTGCTGGGGGTCGCGGTGCTGGTGTGGTGGCGCTGGTCGATGTAGCGGCTACTGCGCTTCGGAAATCGTGAACAGGGCGGGCGCGACGCGCGTCCAGAACAGCCAGATCACCGGCGCGGCCAGAATCGGCGAATCAAACACATCCAGCACGCCACCGAGGCCCGGCAGGGCATCGCCCGAGTCCTTGAATCCGGCGTCGCGCTTCAACAGGCTGGCGCACAGGTCGCCGAAAACGGATACGCCGGCCATCACCACGCCGAACAGCACCAGCGCCAGCAGGGGGTGCATCAGCGGATCTTCGACGGCCTGAATTCCGCAGGCGGACAGCACCCATTGCAGCGCCGCCGCCATCATCATCGTCACCACGATGCCGCCCATCAGCCCTTCGATTGTCTTCTTCGGGCTCAGCCACGGAATCAGGCGCGTGCGGCCGAGCAGGCTGCCGGTGAAGAACGCGCCGATATCCGTCACTTTGACCAGCAGAATCGAATACAGCACGACCGCAATCCCCGCCCAGCCGCCGACCTCAAGCCGGGCGGCGACCACGAAGGCGCCGAACGCGCCGCCGTACAGCGTGACCAGGGTGGTGACGGCGATGGCGGCGAGCGCGCCATCAGCGCGAGCGCGAATCATCTGGCCGACAAACGCGGCCATGATCAACCCGCTCAGCCAGGCGGCGAACAGTTCCCACCAGATCGCCGGGTTCCAGCCGGCGGCGTTGACGAGGTACGGCCCCAGCACGAAACCCGCTGCGCCGAAGTGCGCGAGGAAGCTCATCACGGCGTATTGTCGGGCGCGGGCAAAACGCACCAGTTCGCGAATCGCCATCTGGCTGAAGCCGAGGATCGTAATCGTGGCGATCAGACCGACCTGCCAGCGGCCGGCGGACCAGGTCGCGGCGGTTGCGCCGCGCGCCGACAGCGTTCCGTCCAGCCAGACGGCCAGCAGCAGGAACACGATCAGCAGACAACCGGTGATCACACGTTTGAGCAGCACGGCGCGGCCGACTCCCTTCGACGCTGAGCCCCTCAGGACTTGGCGGTTTCGACGGCGCCAAATCGCCGATCGCGACCCGCGAACGCGCGGAACGCCTCATGCAGGTCCGCGGCGGCAAAGTCCGGCCATAACGTCTCGCTGACGAACAATTCGGCGTAACTGATCTGCCACAGCAGGAAATTGCTGACGCGCATTTCGCCGGCTGTGCGTATCACCAGATCCGGATCGACCACATCGCGCGTGTACAACTCGTTTGCGAACGACTTCTCGTCAATATCTTCCGGGTCAATCGCGCCCTTGGCGGCGCGCATCGCGAGCCGGCGGGCGGCTTCCACGATCTCTGAGCGGCCGCCGTAGTTCAGCGCGAGCAGCAGTGTCATGCCGGACGAGTCGGCGCTGGCCTCCTCCGTCAGGTCGAGTTGTTCGACCACTGCCGACGGCAGGCCCTGCCGTTTACCGATCTGCCGGCACCGAATGTTGTTGTCCAGGATCGTGGCCCGTTCGTCGGCGAGATACTGCGCGTACAACTCCATCAGCGCGTTGACTTCATCCGCCGGCCGTCGCCAGTTTTCCTCGCTGAAGCTGTACAACGTCAGGCATTCCAGGCCGAGCCTGGCGCACTCGGTGACGATTTCGCGCACCGCCTTCGCGCCGTGGCGGTGCCCCTCGACCCGCGGCTTGCCCTGCTGTTGCGCCCAGCGCCCGTTGCCGTCCATGATGATCGCGACGTGACGCGGCAGTCGCTCGCGCGGCACGCCGAGACGCGTCATGGGGTCGAAAGGCGTGTGGTCGGACATCGGCGATTTACTCATCAATGAAAATGGTCTGATCCCGCGCCGGGCCGACGCCGACAATTCCGATCGGCGTGCGCAGCAACTCGCTCAGCCGGTCGAGATAGGCGCGCGTTGCCGCCGGCAAGGCCCCGATTTCACGGCAGCCGGAGACATCTTCGCTCCAGCCGGCGTGCGATTCGAACACGGGCGTCACTTCATCCAATCTGTACGTCGCCGCAGGCAGCGTGTTCATCATTTCGCCGCGCCACTGATAACCGACGCAGATTTTGATCTCTTCAAACCCCGAAAGTGTGTCGAGATGCAGCACGGCCAGGCGCGTCGGGCCGCTGGTGCGCACGGTGTACGAAGCGGCGACGGCGTCGAACCAGCCGCAGCGTCGCGGGCGGCCGGTGGTCGTGCCATACTCGCCGCCGGCTTCGCGGATGCGGTCGCCCGTTTCGTCGTGCAGTTCGCTCGGAAATGGGCCGGCGCCGACTCGCGTGCTGTAGGCCTTCAGCACGCCGATGACCGACCGGATCGACATCGGCGGCACGCCCGCGCCGCTGGCCACGCCGCCGACACCGGTGGACGAGCTGGTGACGAACGGATAGGTGCCATGGTCGATGTCGAGCAGGCTGCCCTGGGCGCCTTCGAACAGGACGCGCTTGTCGGCGGCCATCGCGTCCGCCAGCAGCGTCGTAGTGTCGGCGACAAACGGCCGCAGGCGCTCGGAGAACGCGAGATACTCATCGGCGATCTCGTCGGCGTTAAACACTTCGCGAAAGTCGTACAATGCGCCGAAGTACGCGTTCTTGTGCGCGACAATCTGCGCGACGCGGGCCCGGAAGCGGTCGGCGTCGAACAGCTCGCACATCCGCAGGCCCCAGCGTCGTGAAACTTTGTCAGAATAACAAGGGCCGATACCGCGCGCGGTTGTGCCGAGGCGGGCGTCGGCGCCGGCGGCCTGCTCGGCGAGCACGTCTTCGCGCCGATGCCAGGGCATGACGAGTTGCGCGCGGTCGCTGATCGCGAGGCGATCGACGCTGACGTTGCGGGTGCGCAGGTTGTCGATCTCGCCGATCAGCGTGGCGGGGTCGATCACGGCGCCGCAGGCGATGACGGCGTGCACGTTCGGGCGGAGCACGCCGGTGGGAAGCTGGTGCAGGGCGAACTTGTCAGCGCCGATCAGCACGGTGTGTCCGGCGTTGGCGCCGCCGCCATAGCGGACGACGATGTCAAAGTTCTCCAGCAGAACGTCGACGATCTTTCCCTTGCCCTCGTCGCCCCATTGCAGGCCGACGACGCAGGTGTGCCCGAGGTCTTTCAGCGCCATGCTTGCTCGCGTCCGTGGATTCATCCGCCGCAGGCGGATCGCTCCGCGCGCGGGTGGCAAAACCGCAGTTTATCGCAAGTCGCGGGGGCCTGCGCGTCGCCACGCCGGCCTACTCCGCCAGCGGCACTTCCAGTGTGACCTGCTTGCCGTCGCGTTCCACGACCAGTTTGATGACCTGCCCCGGCTCGCGGCCGCTCATGGCGGTCATGTAATCGCGCATGCCGGCGATATCGATGTCCTCGATCCGGAGCAGGCGATCGCCGTCGCGCAGTCCGGCGGCCTTGGCGGTCTCCGATGTCACCGTCTCGACGAGGACACCGTCACGATCATCGCCATAGGCCGGCATGAAGCCGATGCGGGCTCGGCCGCCGCGACGGGGCGGGGCCGGGTCTTCGTCCGCGTCCGCGCCGTCCGCCGCATCCGCGTCCGCCGCCGCTTCAGGCGCCTCGGTTTTTTCTTCGGGCCCGAGGAACGTCGGCCCTTCGCGCATGTTTGCGATCTCGACCAGCACTTCGCGGGCGAGGTCCAGCACGCGGACGGCGCCATCCGCGTCAATCAACTCCCAGTCGTCCTCGGGACGGTGATAGTCGCGATGCACACCCGTAAACGGGAACATCACGGGCACGCCTTTTTCGAAGAACGGCGCGTGATCGCTGCGGCCGAACAGGTCGGCCAGGTCCTTTGATCGCGGCGCCTTGTATTCCAGTCCCTGCCGATCCGCGATGCGCTCGACCAGTTCGGGATACTCGGCGGCGGTGCTTGTGCCCCAGATTTCGAACTTGCCCTGTCCATAGCGGCCGATCATGTCGAAGTTCATCATCGCGCGGATGCGATCCCAGGCGACGGTCGGGTGTTCGACAAAATGGCGACTGCCCAGCAGGCCCATTTCCTCCCCCGCGAACGCGATGAACAGCAGGTTGCGGCGCAGCTTCGGGCCGGCGGAGAGCGTGCGCGCCAGTTCGAGCATGCCGGCCGTCCCGGAGGCGTTGTCGTCCGCCCCGTTGTGAATCGCGGGCGGCCCTTCGGCGCGATAGAAGCCGGGCGGCTTGATGCCTTCGTGGTCAAAGTGCGAGCCGACGACGACGATTTCGTCGGTCGAACCATCGCCGGGAAGGTAGCCGATGACGTTGCGCGTCTGGAGATACTGGAGGCCGGTCTTCAGCCGCATGGTCAGTTTCAGATCGCGCGACGCCTGCTTGCCGGCCTGGCACTCGGCGTGCAGCTCCGACAGCGTCGGGGCGTCGGCTTTGGCGAGAATCGCGTCGGCGACGTCGCGTTTGATCTGAATCAGCGGCACGCGGTATGACGTGCGCGTGTTCTCGGTATCGAACGGGTACAGGTCATCCGGGTTGGAGTCGTCGCGATCGGGCGGGTTGACGATGATGACGGCCACGGCGCCGCGATCAGCGGCGACGCGACACTTGCGAATGAACGTGGCGTGGGCCGACGCCGATTTGCCGCCGAACTTGCTTTCGGGATCCTCGGCTTTGGGTTCATAGCGAAAGACGATCACCGCTTTGCCTTCGACATTGAAGTGCTTGTAGTCGTCATAGTCGTGCTCTTCGGCGGCGATACCGAAGCCGGCGAACGCGAGCGGGGCTTCGAGCGCGCCGTCGGTTGCGATTACTCCGTTGCGATCGGGGGTCTTGGCCGCCGCGGTGTTTAGGGCCTTCGACACGCGCGAGGCGAGCGCGCCGCCGCCGGGGGGAGGCGCGGGCTCTTCTGGCTCCGGGGCTTGCTCCACGGGGCTGCCGTTTGCATCGAGTATCCCTTCGAAAGAATAGTTGAGCGTGTCCTTGTCAAGGCCCGCGACTGCCTCGGCCAGCTTGGCATCGTCCGGAAGGGCGCCTGCCGACCTCTGTTTCGTTGTCTCGACTTCTTCCATGGCTGACATCGGAAACGGTATCCAGTCGCGCCGGATCTGCCACTTCGCGTCCAGACCCTCGACTGCGAACAGCGCCGCTGATTCATTCAGCGTCTTGCGCGCGTGCACATCGAACGGCTGATACCAGCCATCCGTGCCCATCGGCTGCAGGCCGTATTCGGCGAAGTGGCTCGAGATATACTCGGCCGCGCGGTCATTGCCGGCGCTGCCGGTGCCGCGACCCTCAAACGCGTCGCCGGCGAGAATCTTGATGTGGTCGATATAGTGCGACGACGTCAGGGTGGCGTAGCGACCGGCCGTGTTGACTTCGGCCCCGGCGTGCGCGGCGGCGTTCGCCAACGAGACGGAGACGATAACGGCGACGGCACAACCACATCGAACGATCATGAGCGCTCCTCTGCGACGCGCGGGTTCGGATCACGCGGCGGAAGGGGGAGGCCGCGTCGAATCCCGGATTATAACGGTTCCCCCGCTCTATTTCCTGACAGCGGCCGCGACCGAAACCGGTCGAAATTGAGTCACGCCGGGATTGGGCGTATGGTTTCGTTCGCGGTTGGGACCCGGGATTCGGGGGCGGGATTTCGTATGGGCGAGACGCCCGTGCCACCCGGGGTGGCGCGCGGGTGGTCACGGGCCGCCCGACTCGCGGGCGCCCCGCAATTGACTTGGAGCTTCAAACGACGATGACGACGCATATGGAAGTGCAGCAGATCGGCGAAATGGTCCGCCAGCATCACGATAACTTTGATCGCCTGCTGACCGAGGTGCGGCGGGTGATTGTCGGTCAGGATGATCTGCTGAAGAAACTGCTGGTCGGGCTGCTGGCCAATGGGCACATTCTGCTGGAGGGTGTGCCCGGACTCGCCAAGACGACCGCCGTCGCGAGTCTGGCCAAAGCGATCCATACCCGTTTTCAGCGGATTCAGTTCACGCCGGACCTGCTGCCGGCGGACATTCTGGGCACGCAGGTGTTCAACCCGCAGGATTCGAGTTTTCGGGTGAAGAAGGGGCCGATCTTTTCGAACCTGATTCTCGCCGACGAGATCAACCGCGCGCCGGCCAAGGTGCAGAGCGCGATGCTGGAGGCGATGCAGGAGCGCCAGGTCACGATCGGCGATGAGACGTTTCGGCTCGAAGAGCCGTTTCTGGTGCTGGCGACGCAGAACCCGATCGAGCAGGAGGGGACGTATCCGCTGCCCGAGGCGCAGGTGGATCGCTTCATGCTGAAACTGGTCGTGCGCTACCCGACGCCGGAGCAGGAGCGGCAGATTCTCGACCGCATGGCGACGCGTCGCGGCGCGCCGAAGATCGAACCGATCCTGAACCCGCAGGCGATTCTCGATGCGCGCGGCGTCATCGATGAAATCTATATGGATGACAAGATTCGCGACTACATCGTGGCGATTGTGCACGCCACGCGCGAGCCCGCGGCCTACAAGATGCGGATCGGCCAGTGGATTCAGTACGGCGCGTCACCGCGGGCGACGATCTTTCTGGCGCTGGGCGCGCGGGCGATGGCGTTTCTCGCCGGTCGCGGATACGTGACGCCGCAGGATGTGAAGGACATCGCGCTGGACGTGCTGCGGCATCGGGTAATCATCAGTTACGAAGCCGAAGCGGAAGAGAAGACGAGCGACGATGTGGTGCGGCATGTGCTGGATCATGTGGAAGTGCCGTGATTGAGATCCGGTGAGCCGGGTTCTCGCGCGGGTGGTCCGCGCGTCTCGCCCGCACAAGCACAGGTCAAAGCGGAGTGCCGCCCGCGTGGTTTGGAGTGGGCGCGCAGGGGGATCGCTCTAGATCGCCTCAAACGTCGCGAAGTCATCGTCGCTTTCCGCGAGTGTATTCAAGCGCACATAGTCGCAGCAGGCCGCAAACTCGTCCCACATTTTCAGCACGCCCGGCGTCTGATGGGCGCGGTCGATGGCGGCGTCGTCGACCCATTCTGAAATCTGGATGATCACGCCCGCGCGCGAGCGCATCAGGATCGGCTCGCGGTCGGTCGCCAGCTTCAGCTTGCGCAACAGCGGCAGGCGCGACGCGATCACCTTCAGGACATCCGCTTCTTTCCCGGCCTTCGGCTTGAACGCGGCGACCGAAATGCGACCCATTCAGTTTCTCCCTGTGCGTGCGCGGCGCCCGGACCGCCCACACGATCGCGCCGCCAAATCGCATACGCTTCCTGTTTCGGTGTTCGGCCGCTGATAGTAGCATACGGCCAGTCATGCGCGTGGCGGGGGCCGCCGCGCCGAACGGGCGGTAGCACACAGGGGGCGCGTGATGGCGAAACCCAAGGTAGCGCTGGAGATCGGGCAGGGCGATGAGCGCTGGGGCACGATTGTGCTGGAACTGGAAGAAGCCGGCGCGCCGGAAACGACCAAGAACTTCCTCGAATATGTCGACGCCGGCTTTTACAGCGGGGCCGTGTTTCACCGCGTGATTCCGAACTTCATGATTCAGGGTGGCGGCTATGGCGCGGGCCAGAAAACGCTGCCCGGCGCCCGGTCGCCGGTGAAGAATGAGGCGAAAAGCGGCCTGAAGAACGAGCGCGGCACGATCGCGATGGCCCGCACCAGTGATCCGCATTCGGCCTCGTCACAGTTTTTCATCAACGTCGCCGACAACGATTTTCTGAATTACCCCGGCCAGGATGGCTGGGGCTACTGCGCATTCGGCCGCGTGGTGGATGGGATGGACGTCGTCGAACGCGTCGAAGGCGTAGAGACCCGCGCGAATCCGGCGATGGGCGAATCTTCGGCGCCGGTCAATCCGCCGCACATCATCGCGGCAAAGCGCGCCTAACGCTTATAGCGTCTGGGGCCGCAAACAAAACAGTGGCGCGACGCGGATTGCCGGCCGGGTCGCGCCACTGCGTTTTGCGCGCTCGAACGACTGTTACTTCGCTTGGTCGCGCTTCGAGCGGAACTCTTCATCGCTGACCACGCGGACCTTCGTCGCCACATGCCGGTTCGTGTCCACGAGGTAAATGCCGTCATTGGTGGCGACGGCTTCATAGTCGCCGCGCGTGTGGATGTTGCCCTTTGACGAGACGGCCACACAGCCGCTGATCGCGGCGATCACACTGAGAACCGCAGACGACATGACGAGCTTTCGGAGCATGCTGTTTCCTTTCTTGCGATGCGGGCGGAGTGCCCGCGAAACCACTGTGTTCACATCAGCCGGCCGCAAGGGCGCCGGCGGAGCGCTACTCGCTCGCGCCGAGCGTGCCCGGCATATCGGCCAGGATGTACGCCGTCACGGCCATTACCGCCACGTTCCGCTGCAACTCACGCGGGTCAATCTTGTCGACCGTGTCCGCGTGCGTGTGATGCACATCAAAATAGTGGGTCATGTCCGCATCGAGGCCGATTTGCGCTACCCCGAAATCGTGCATGCGGCTGATGTCGGCCCCGCCATAGCCGGGATACGCGTCGAGCCGCATCCCGGGGATCAGCGCCATGATTTGCTTCAGGGTCTGCGCGGCCCGCGTCGTGCGGTCGGCGTCGTTGGTGCGCACGCCCAGGCCGATCGGCTCCGCGACGCCGCCGTCAGATTCGATCGCGGCCACATGTCGGCTCATTTCGTCCTGATGGTCGATCACATATTGCCGCGCGCCGCTGAGGCCGAATTCCTCATTTGTCCACAGCACGACGCGGATCGTTCGTCGCGGGCGCAGGTTGAGCTTGCGCAGCACGGTCAGCGCCTCCATCGCGGTGACACAGCCGCCGCCATCGTCCGAGGCCCCCTGGCCGACATCCCACGAGTCGAGATGCCCGCTGATGACAACGATCTCGTCGGGGAGCTCGGAGCCAACCAACTCGCCCACGACGTTGGCGGATTCGACCGGCGGATGGGTTTGGGCTTCCATCATCAGTTTGGCCCGCACCGGCACGCCGCGCGCGTTCCAACGCGCGATCAACTCCGCGGCTTCGACGCTGATCGCGGCGGCGGGAATCTGGCGCGGCGCGCCGGCGTAGCTCATGGCGCCCGTGTGCGGCGATTGCAGCGTGCGCGTGGTGACGGAGCGGACGAGGCATGCGACCGCCCCCGCGCGGGCCGCCATGGTCGCGCCGGCGGTGCGGTAGCGCACCGCCGTGCCGTAGCCCGCGCCGAAGCGTTCGTTGTCGCGTGACATCGGGTAGTTGAACAGCACGATCTTGCCGGCGGCCGCGTCGCCGAGCGCGGTCAGGGCTTCGTCGTTGTCGACGCTGATGATCTCGGCCTCAAGCCCGTCCGGCGGCGTCGCGACCGACCCGCCCAGGCCCAGCATCGGGATGTCGATTTCGCGCGGGGCGGTCACGCGCAGCGATTCGGCGCCGCGCGTCCAGCGCGGGACCATCACCGGTTCGGCCCGCACGTTCTCGTGCCCGTCGCGCCGCATCGCGGCCTGCGCCCATTCGACGGCGCGGGCCAGATTTTCCGACCCGCTCGCGCGCGGGCCGATGTCGTCGCATAGTTCGACGAGTTTGCGAAAAGCGCCATCGGTCTCGGTCGCGGCGGCGGTGATCCGCCGCGCGTGATCGGCGTACTTGCCGGCGTCCACCGCGTCTCCGCCGCCGAGCGCCGTGCCGCTGAGCAGCGCAGCGGCGGCAATCGCGGCGCCGGCCGCCGCGCGACACGCGTTTGACAGTTTTGGACGACCCGGTCGGCAAGATGGCGTTCGATCGGATCGCGTTGGTTTTTTTCTTATTCGACTAAGACGCATGTTAATCTACTCCGACACGCAGGAGACGATTTGGTTAGCCCGGGCCCACTGATCTTGGAAGCATATCCGATAGCGGTCTCGATTTCGGCGGCGCGGGCGGGGCGGCAGCCAGTGGGGCGGCAAGGCATTGGGCTTCGGCGGCATCGGCGGCAGCGAGTGGAGCGGCAAGGCATTGGGCTGCGGCGGCATCGGCGGCAGCGAGTGGAGCGGCAAGGCGTGGGGCGCGCGTCCCGGGCCGCGTCCGGCCGGAGCGGGCCGCCCGCCGTGCGAACCGCCCACAAGGCTTGACGGGGCGCCCGTCGAGCGGCGAGAATCCGCGGTGCGGGCGTTTAGCTCAGTTGGCTAGAGCGCATCCTTCACACGGATGAGGTCACAGGTTCGAGTCCTGTAACGCCCATCGAGTAATATTGCCTACTTCGGCCTCCCTGTGACATTTTGAGCCAAGTGCGGACGCCGTCGCGGGTTGCGCCGTTGGGGCTGCCCGCGCTGTCTTTTCGCGTCCGGGGCTGGCCGCCGCAGGCTGCGCGCTTTTTGCTGCGCATTTTGCTGCGCCTCGTTTTCGAACAAAAAAAAACGCGGCCACGTTCCCCCCGGAACATGGCCGCTCGCTTCGGATGTGGTTGGTGTCGGTCTTGGCGTAGGGAGCCCCGAAGCGTTTTGTTACCGCCGACGCGTCGCGAACAGCGCCATCACGCCGACCAGCAGCGCCGAGGTCGGCTCCGGCACCGGCGTCGCGCCGAGATAGAACAGGAAGTCGTTGGTCGCCGGGCGGCCGTCATCTTCCGAGCGCTCCAGCCAACCGGCCGCGCCGAGGACGTCCCACTCGCTGCCCGCGAAGGCGGCATTCGTCAGACGGTGACGCGGCGTGATATAGAACGAGCCGTTGTTCGGCGCGGCGTCGCTGCCGGGGTACTCGTCCCAATTGAGCGCACCGTCGAACACCGCGTCGCCCGGGGCAAACTGCGGCGTGAGCGTCGTGTCATGCAGCGCGAACGACAGGCGATCATTTTCCGGCGTCGCCGAACGCAGGTCATCGAACATATCGCCATAGGGCACGGCGCCGGTGTTCCAGCCGCCGCTGGCGCCGATTACGCGAAAGTCAGCGACAAACGAGTAGACCTGATCCTCCGGGTCATACCCGGAGTTCGCTGAATAACCCAGCGCGCCGCCTTCGGAACTCTGCAGATGGGCGATGTCGCCTTCGAGGCGGGCCATCAGCGTCGAGTTGTCCGGGCTCGCCGGGTTGTAGAACGTCATCGTGACGTTGACGAAGTGAAACGTGTTGACCCGCCCGTTGGTGTCGAGGCGCAGCCCGTAGTCCCGATCATCCTGCGCCAGTGTGTTGGCGCTGGCGTTCCCATTCGGATGGCTGAACGCGGGATAGGTCACCGGAAAGGACACCGTTTCCGCCTGAGCGGAAACCATAGCGGCGACAGCGAAAGATAAGGCGAACCCGCCCTGCATGAGGCGCTTCATGGCTGCTCCAATTACCCTGTTTGATGCGACCGGCAGGACCCCCCCTGCGGTTAGTCGAATACTAGGGATGACCGGGGGCGCGCTTCAATGCGATTCTGCCGCGTTGCGCGCGGAATGCGCGCGGCGCGGTCCGGCCACAGTTGTTCTCGGAAGCGGCCGCCAAAACTCGCTAACATGATCGGGCGTACGCGGCGCTGGCTCGCGCGCGTGTTCAGACGCGAGCGGCGGGCTGCGCCGGCGAGTGTCCGAGAAAAAGACAAGCGGCGGTCGACAGAGGATTTGCGGCATGATTTTCGACATTACGCCCATGATTACGGCGGATCTCAAGGTCTGGCCGGGCGATACGCCGCCCGCGCGCGAGGTGCTGCTTGATATGGCGACAGGCGCGAATCTTACGCTGTCGACGTTCCGCGCAAGCGTGCATGTCGGCGCGCATGCGGACGCGCCGAGCCACTATGGCCTCGACGCGCCGACGATCGAGCAGCGCGACCTGTCTTACTACATCGGGCCATGCCAGGTGATCCACGTCAAAGACTGCCCGCGCAACGGGCGCGTATCCGTCGACATGCTCGGCGCCGCGATTACCGCCGAGCGCGTCTTGATCGCCAGCGGCACCTTTCCGGATCCGACCGAGTTCAATCAGGACTTCGCCGGTTTGGAGCCGGCGCTGGTCGATGCGCTCCACGCGCGCGGCGTGCGCCTGATCGGCGTCGATACGCCGAGCGTGGACGTGTTTTCTTCGAAGGATCTGCCCGCGCATCAGCGTTTCCTGCGGAATGATATGGCGATTCTCGAGGGGCTCGTGCTGCGCGATGTCCCGGCCGGCGCGTATGAACTCATCGCGCTGCCGTTGCCGCTTTGTGGCTTCGACGCGAGCCCGGTCCGGGCCGTGCTGCGGATGCTGGACTAAGCCCATGCCGCGCGACGCCCGTTCCATCGCCATGCGGATCAGCGTAGCCGTCAGCTTTCTGATGCTGGCCGGCAAGGGGGTGGCGTGGTACCTGACTGGCAGCGTCGCGATCCTGTCGGACTTTGCCGAGTCCCTCGTGCACGGAGTGGCCACGGGGTTGGCCGCGTTCGCGCTGTGGTACGCGGCCCGACCCGCGGACGCGGCGCACCCCTATGGGCATGGGCGAATCGCCTACTTTTCCGCCGGCTTTGAGGGCGCGCTGGTCTTCGCCGCGTCGGTTTCGATCATCGTGGCCGGCATTCGCGGATTAGTTGTGGCGCCGGAGTTGCGCAACCTCGGCGTCGGGCTGCTGATCTCGGGCGGGTTGGCGGTGATCAACTTCGTGCTGGGTTTGTCGTTGGTTCGCATTGGTCGCGCGCACAATACGGTCATCCTGGTCGCCAATGGCCAGCACGTGCTGTCCGATATGTGGACGACGGTCGCCTCGATCCTCGGCGTCGCGCTCGTCATGCTCACGGGCGTCTGGTGGATCGATCCGGCCGTCGCGATCGGGCTTGGCATGTACATCATGTATACCGGCGTGTCGATGCTGCGCGTCTCTTACGCCGGCCTGATGGATGAAGTCAGCCCGTCGATCGTCAACAAACTGCTGGATGGGTTGTCGAAGGCGGTTGACGACGGTCTGATCCGGGAGTTTCATCAGCTTCGATGTCGAAAAGTGAATGAAGAAGTATGGGTCGACGTGCACTTGCTGGCGCCCGGCGATCTGACGCTGGTGGACGCGCATCGACGCGCCACGCAGGTGGAGGAGCGGTTGCGAGGCATGTTCAAGCACCGCCTGCGAATCACGTCGCACCTAGAGCCTTCCGATCACGAACTGGCCCATCCGGGCGGACATCGCAGCGTGGACCCGCTCGCCGAGGTGCGCGATTCCTGAGTGAGGAGTGGAGATGCGCAGCGCTATTCTGAGGCGTAGCGCCGGGCCATGGACGGCGATGTTCGTTTCCCCCGCGTTCGTGTTGCTGGTCGGCGGGCTGGCATGCGCCCGAAGCGGCCGGAACGACCTGAACACATATCAGGCGAGCCCCGCGCCGGCTCATGAGCCGATTCACAACGTGATCGAACTGGCGCCCGGCTTGATCAGCGGATCAGCCCCCGAAGGCGAGGCCGGCTTTGCGGCCTTGGCGCAGCGCGGCGTCCGGACAGTGCTGTCGGTCGACGGGGCCCCGCCGGATGTCGCCGCGGCGCAGCGGCATGGCCTGCGCTACGTGCACTTTCCCGTCGGCTATCACGGCATCAATCATCAGCGGCAACTGGAAATCGCCCGCGCCGTCCGGGACCTGCCCGCTCCGATCTATGTCCATTGTCATCACGGCAAGCACCGTGGTCCGGCGGCGGCGGCTTCGGCCGCGGTCATGCTGAATGAGCTGACGGTCCCGCAGGCGATCGCGTTCATGAAGAAAGCGGGCACAAGCGATCACTACACGGGTCTGTATGCGTGTGTCGAAGCCGCCAGCCCCGTCTCCGACGCCGAGTTCCGTTCCGTGTCAAATGACTTTCCCGAGGTAACGCCGGCGCCGGGCTTTGTGCAGGCGATGGCGGATGCGCAATCCGCATACGACCATCTTACCGAAGTGCGCGACGCGGGGTGGACAACCCCGCCCGATCATCCGGACTTGGTTCCGCTCGCGGAAGCGGGGCGGCTGGAGAACCTGCTGCGCGGACTGCGAGAGTCCCCCGATCTGGCGGGGCGCCCCGCGGACTTCCAGGCAATGATGCGCGATTCGTGGAGCGCCGCGCTGGCCTTTGAAGATGCGCTCACGGCCCGCGCGCCGGCGGATGAACTCGCCAGCCGTCTCCGGGCTGTGAATGATTCATGTAAAGTCTGCCACGTGCAGTACAGAGATCGTCGCTAGGATTCAGCGGGTTGGCGGGCGATCCGCCCGCGTGCGATTTGGCGATATCGGTCGGGGAATCGCGCGACACGCTTGTGAAGTGACCATTGGATCGATTTCGGCTTGTCCGGTTCGGCACTATGATCCGACGCCATGATGATGGTCACCATCCTCGTTCTTTCCCTCGTGCTGTGGCTCCCGCAGCCGTTCTATGCGGTCATGCATGACCCGGGCGCGATCATGGCCGCTGTCGCGGGCGCCACGTTGCTGCCGCCGGCGTGGGCGGCGCTGATGGTGCGCAGCGGCGTCCGCGCGATTGACGAGAATCCGGAGAATCCGTTCGTCGGCCAGCACCGTCTCGCCACCAGCGCCTTCACCACCCAGTGGCTTGTCGCATTGTTGTTCACCGCGCTGCTCATGTTTGTGCCGTGGCTCCCGATGCTGGAAAAGCTCAAGCCGATCGGCGCCTGGCCGGCGGTTCCGGGCTTGCTCGGCATGACGCCTTTTCTGATCTGCCTGCTGCTGATCTGGGTTGTCACCTATCCCGGCGAACGCGCGTTGCGCGGCATCATTCTCGAAGAGTCCTTCGTCCGCCGCACCCCGGCGCGACCGGTCTGGGGCTTGCGCGAGTATGTCGCGTTTCAGTTCCGCCACCAGGTGCTGTTCATTCTCATCCCGCTCGGTCTGATTCTGCTGGCGCGAGACGTCGTCTATCGCTATCGGCGTGAGATCCATGACCTGATCCCGCTGGAGTTCGCGCCGGATCTGATTGTCGGCGGCGTCGCGATCGGCGTGGCGATCTTCGCTCCGTTGATCCTGCGGTATGTCTGGATCACCACGCCGCTGCCCGAGGGGCCGCTGCGCGACCGGCTGAATCTCATGTGCGAAAAGATGCGCCTCCGCTGCCGCGAAATTCTCGTCTGGAACACGCGCGGCATGGTCATCAACGCCGCCGTCATGGGTGTGGTCGCGCCGCTGCGCTACGTCATGATTACCGATGGCATGCTCGAGCAGATGGATGACCGCAAGATTGAGGCCGTGTTTGGACATGAAGCCGGCCATGTAAAACGCCATCACATTCTGTTCTTCCTGTTGTTCGCGGCGATCAGCGGCTGCCTATACACCACGACCATGATCATCGCGCGGCCGTTCGGCGTGGATGTGTCGCAGGTCGTTCACATGGCGCTCACGCTCGCGCTCGCCATCAAGTGGGGCATTCTGTTCGGCTGGGTATCGCGCCGCTTTGAGCGACAGGCCGATCTGTTCGGCGTCCGCGCGCTGGCGCTGGCCGGCGTGCCCTGCGCCCAGCCCTGCAAGCTGCACGACGCCCAGGGGCCGCCGGGCGATCGCACGCCGCACGATATGAAAATGAGCGATGTCGATCGCGGGCCGCTGTGCGCCACCGCCGCCGGCGTTTTTTCCGACACGCTGCTCGATGTCGGTCGCCTCAACGGGATGACGCCGGATCATTTCAGCCTGCGGCACGGCACGCTCGCGGGTCGCGCCCGGTTCGTGCACCGCATGGCCTATGACCCGGCGGGTACCCGCGCGTTCGAGCGCGGCGTCGGCGTGGTGAAGGTGGTGATTCTGCTGATCGCGGCGCTGAGCGCCATCGCGATGACCGGCGTAATGGCCCGGGAACTGTTACGGGAACGGGGCGGCCCCAAGCAAAAGCGCCGCCCGGCTGTGACAATCGTCGCCCCGGTCGCGCCGATCGCCGCCAGGCGAGACCTGCCTTAGTTCTGGCTCATCTCACCCGCCCATTGCCGCCGTCGGTTTCTCACGACCGCGGCGAGCGTGCGCAGATGTTCGATCAGACGCCGCGTGCGGGTCGCGACCTCCGCCTCTTCCAGCAGGACCTGCGCGACCGGCGGCGCAAACGGCATTCGGCTCGCGATCAGGTCTGTCAACGCCGGCAGCGGAAGCTCGCCGTCACACATCCGCGTGAGCTGATCCGCACAGCGCGGCTCCTGCATCGCGTCGGCCACCGCCGTGCGCAACTCCTCGCGCAGGCGGCGCAACGTATCTTCCGACGTGCGGCTCTGGTCACACACCGCCTCGATTCGGGCGAATCGATACGGGCGCCCGGGCAGTTCCTCGATCATGCGGGCCCGCCCGACGCCGCGCAGCACGAGCGCATAGCGCCCATCCGAGAGCTGATTGCACATCGTGACGCGCCCGACGCCGATCGTCGCATGAACCGGCGCGTGCAGCGTGTAGTAGAGATTGTCATATCCGGGTTTGAGCAGGGCGATCGCGATCATGCGTTCGCCGGCCAGCGCATCCGCGGTCAGCGTGCGGTAGCGCGGCTCGAAAATGTGCAGCGGGAGTTCCGCCCGCGGAAAAAGTACCGCTTTCAGCGGAAACAGCGGGGTCAACTCCGGGATATCCGCGCCCTGACTGCTCAAAGCCGGCGCCCTCCTCAATTCGGCCGCGTTCGATCGTTCTGCTACGGAGTATAGGCGCCCCGAACCGGGTTCGCCGACGCTTATCCCCGAAAGGCCCGTCACATTTTATCGGCGGAACTCGCGCCGCGCAATATCTGCCGGCTCCCGCGCAGCGGGCGTCCGATCACGCGCGTCAGGTGATAGTCCAGCACCTCCAGCCACGCCAGCGGCGCTTCGCCCACCCGCGCGCCGCGCGCCACCGCCGCCGGCGCCGGCCGACTCTCCGGCGTGTCCTTCGCGCACGCGGCGCACACCAGTCCGCCACGGGCGGAACTGAACCGCGCAGCGCGGATTTCGCTGCGCGGCTTGCCGCATCCGACGCATTCGCGCATCGTCGGCATGAAACCCACTTCGCGCAGCATCGTGGAAAGAAACCGCACCAGCTCGACCGCCGGCGATTCCTCGCTCGGGGCGGATGTTTCGCGATTCAACGCGGACAGCAGGGCCGTGAAGGCGTCAAACAACCCCGGATGCGGGTCATGCTCGGTCGTGGTGGCCAGTGTCGCCTCGGCGGCGTACGTCGCCGCGTAAACCCGCTCCAGCGCGCGGCGAATGTGCGGAAACGCGTCACGCTGTTTCCATTCCGTCAGTGTGCCCAAGCCGGCGTCCGGTCGGGCCAGCCTGAAGCGCGCTTCGCCGCGCTCCAGCAGATCCAACCCCGGCATGAAGCGGTCTTTGGTGTTGCGGCGCGTCCCCTTCGCCAGCAGCCGCGCCATGCCATGCCCGCGCGAGAACAGCGTGACGATCTGCGACGTTTCCGAATAGTCGGAAAGCCGCAGCACGATCCCCTCGTCACGGACAATCGCCATGGTCGCCCAAACTGCGCCGGCTCGCCGCTCCCGGCGTCGCGAAAGACCCGCGTCGAGCGCGGCGGGGCGTGGTACACTTTTCTGACATCTGTACGATAGCCGGGCCGGCGGAGCCTGTCGCCGCGCCCCCAGTTGGAGCCGCGATGTCGTCGCCGAACCTGACCGACTATGTGAATCGCCGCGTCGTCCTCGATACGCAGGGACCGTTGCTGTATATCGGGACGCTGATCGCGCACGATGAGCGCGGCTATTGGCTCGCCGACGCCGATGTGCACGACCGCAACGACGGTCACAGCGGTAAGGAAGTGTATATCTCGCGCGCCAGCGAACTCGAGCGCACCGGCGTTCGCAATGTGAACCGCCGCCGCGTCTTTGTCGATCGCCAGGCCGTCGTCAGCCTGTCCGGGCTCGATGACGTGAATATCGTCGAAGAGTACGACGACTGATGCGCCTTACCTGGCGGCGGATGCGCATCGCGCCGAAGCGGCGCTTCGCGACATCCCAATCCGCGCTCGATCACAAAGAGACCATCGCCATCGCGCTCGAGCACGACGGCCTGACCGGTTTTGGCGAAATCACGCCGTCGCCCATCTATGGCCAGAGCCTGGAATCCGCCGAGGCGACATTGCCGGGCGTCGCGTCGCGGCTGGGAGATGATCCGCTGGCGATCGCGCCGCTGATTCAGCGGCTGTTGCGCGATTTTGGCGACCAGCGCGCGACCGTCGCCGCGCTCGACAGCGCCCTGCACGACTGGGCCGCGCGGCGGTTCAATGTGCCGCTGTGGCGCTGGCTTGGGCTGGGGCGCCCGCGCGTCCGAACGCTGTTCACGATCAGTGTCGCGAATGCTGACGACGTCGCGGTGGCCGTGGATGAGGCGCTCGCCGCCGGATACACAATGCTGAAAATCAAAGTCGGCGGCCCGCACGATGACGCCGCGCTGGCCGCGATCCGCGCCCGGTTTGACGGCCCGTTGCTGCTCGACGCGAACCAGGCCTGGACGCCGGCCGAGGCGGTCCCGCGGCTTGAGGCGCTGCGTCGCTTCAACCCGTGGCTGATCGAACAACCCGTGCCCAAGGCGGACTGGCCGGCGATGCGCGAATTGTCCGCGCTCGGCGTCGCGCCGTTGATCGCGGACGAAAGCTGCGAACGCCCGGCGGATATTCCGCGCCTCGTCGGCGTCGTCGATGGCGTCAACATCAAACTCGCCAAATGCGGCGGCGTGCGCGAGGCGCTGGCGAGCATCGCCATCGCCCGCGCCTGCGGCCTGCGCGTGATGCTCGGCTGTTTTCTGTCCAGCGGCCTGGCGGTGGCCCCGGCGCTGCACATTGCGTCGCTGGCGGACGTGATCGATCTGGACGGCCATCTGCTGCTCGCCGAAGACCCGTTTCCGGGATTGGAACGAGATGGGGAGACGATCACGCCACCGGACGCCGCAGGCTTGGGCGTCGCGCCAAACGGACCGTAAGCCGCCGGCGCTGCGCCATGCGCGTCATTCCCGCGCTCCGCGGGGGTGACGAAAACGAGCGCCACCCGGAAAAATCACCCGAAAGCGCCGTCCCCCGTTTCCGCTTCTAGTCCAGTGGCGCACTTTCTCGCGTCACAGGTCATAATCATAGATTGACTGTGCCCCACCGGGGCCATCAACGCCTCTGCGGGGCACACAATGCCGGAAGCCGCCAACAACCGAGTCGATCTCGCCCGGCGACTCGCCGGCGAATTCCTCTCGCGCCGCATGACGGGCGAGGGCGGCGCTGAGGATGAGTTTCTTTCCAGTCACGCCGACCTGCTGCCCGAACTCCGCGTCGAGCTGCGCAAACTGGCGCTGATTCGCGGCGCCCTGCGCAATGCGGACAGCGAGTCCGGCGCCGGCGTGCGCGTGCCGATCGACTTCGCCGAAACCCGCGAACTGACCAATCTCGACGCCTCCGACCCTGCCGTCATCGGCCTGCCCGACGCGACCCCTACGTTGCCGGGCTACGAGATCATTGAAGAAATCCAGCGCGGCGGGCAGGGCGTCGTCTATCGGGCGCGCCAGACCGCCACCAACCGCGATGTCGCGATCAAAGCGCTGCTCGCCGGCGCTTTCGCCGGCCCGCGCGATCGGATGCGCTTCGAGCGCGAGGCCCAGATTCTCGCCAATCTGCGCCATCCGAACATCGTCGCCATCCACGACAGCGGCGCCACCGCCGGCGTGCGCTACATCGTCATGGACTTCGTCCCCGGCGTGAGTCTCGACAGCTATTGCGCCCGCATCCATCGCGATATTCCGCGCCTGGTCGCGCTGTTCATCGATGTATGTGACGCCGTCCACGCCGCCCACCAGCGCGGCGTGATCCACCGCGACTTGAAGCCCGGCAACATCCGTGTCGATGACCGCGGCGAGCCGCGCGTGTTGGACTTTGGCCTCGCCAAACTGCAGACCAGCGAAGTTGTCGACGATTCGCACGCCGGCGCGATGACGCACACCGGCCACTTTGTCGGCTCGCTGCCGTGGGCCGCGCCGGAGCAGCTTGGCGCCGAGCCGGACGCGGTGGATGTGCGGACCGACGTGTACGCGATCGGCGTGATGCTGTGCCAGACGCTGACCGGCGAGTTTCCTTACGCGGTTTTTGACGACACGCTGTCGGTGATGCGGAACATCCAATCCGCCGAGCCGCGCTCGCTGACGACGATTCGGCGCGAAGTCGACAAAGACCTCGACACGATCACGCAAAAGTGCCTCCAGAAAGACCCGGCCCGGCGCTACCAGAGCGTGGCGGAATTGGCCGAGGACCTGCGGCGCTATCGCGCCGGTGACGCGATTAACGCGCGCCGCGACAGCCGCATGTATGTCCTGCGAAAAACGCTCAAGCGGCACCGTGTGGCGGCGTCGGTCGCGGCCGGTTTTGTTGTGATGTCGGTGGCGGCGGCCGTGACGTTCGGCGTGCAGGCGCGACTGATCGCCGAGCAGCGCGACGCGGCGCAGCGTTCCGCCAGTGAGGCGCAGGCGGTCGCGGGTTTCCTCGCCGATGCGATTCAGGCGGCGGACCCCTACGAATCCGGCGAGGACACGCGTGTCCTGTCGGTTCGCGAGGTGCTCGACACCGCCGCGGCGCGGGTCGACGACGAATTTGCGGAGTTCCCCGAGCAGCAGGCGGCGCTGCTCGGCGCCATCGGCAGGGCATACACGAACATCGGCGCGCGGCGGGAAGCCGAGGCGCTGCTGTCGCGGGCGATCGAGATCCGCGCGGACCTGCCCGGAGATCAGCGGATCCCCATGGCGCTGTTATGGCGAGATCTGGCGGAACTGAGACTCCGCACGGGTGAGTACGCATTGGCGCTGGCGGCGTGCGACAGCGCGCTGGCCCAAACGGACGGCGTGCAGTCCGCCGAGGGCGACCGCGCCGCGGGTGAAGTCCTGACCACAAAAGGCGCTGTGCTGCATCAGATGCGAAATCTCGACGACGCCGAGGTGGCGATGCGCGAAGCGATCGCACTGATCGAGCCGGTGAGTGGCGAGATCGACGAGCACATCGCGCGCAACCTGTCCGGGCTCGGTCACGTGGCTTCGTGGCGGGCGCGACTGATGCGTGAGGATGTTGACGGCGCCAGAAGCGCGCTCGTGGCTGAAGCCGACGCGTACTTTGATGACGCGCTGCGCATTCGGACGGCGCTGTTCGGGGCGCATCATCCGCGGGTGGCGGTGACGATCGCGCAGCAGGCGAACCACGCCCGCTGGACGAACGCCGACCCTGCGCCGGGGCTGGCTTTGTACGACGCCGCGCTCGATGTCGCGGACGGCGCGTTGTCGCAGGACGTCGCGTTTCGGGCCCAGATCCTTTCCAACAAAGGCGCCTTGCTGAAGCTCGCCCGGCGATACGAAGAGGCCGGCGTCGCGCTGGAGGCGGCGTTGGCGGCCCGTCGCTCGCTGGGCGTGCCCAATGACACGTTCGAGGCCGGCATACTCATCAACCTGGCGGCGCTGGCCGAGGCGCTGGCCAACGCCGATGCGAGCGCGGCGGATGCGCAGCGCGAGGCGGCGCTCGGTTACCTCGCGCAGGCGGTACGGATATACGAAACAGGGGGGGCGGCGCATGCGCCGAGAATCGCGCTGGCCCGCGGCGAAATCGCGCAGACGCTGAGCAAGCTTGGCGAGTATGCGGCCGCGGCGGAGGCGTCGCAGGCGCATGTCGATGCGGCCATCGCGGCCTATGGCGAACAGCACGTCGAAGTCGCCGAGGCGCTGCATAATCTGGCGCGGAATCAGAAGGGGGCCGGCGATCTGGCCGGGGCGATCGAATCCGGGCTGGCGGCCGCGGCGCTGCGCCGTGACCTGCTGGGCCCGACGCACCAGGATCTGGCGAACACACTGCTGAACCTGGGCAAGGCCTATCTGGAGGCGGAGCGGTACTCAGATGCGATCCCGATCCTGCGTGAGGCGGCGGAGGTCTATCGCGGCAACGCGCCGATCATGAGAATCCGTCCCTACCTGGCGGCCGCCGCGGAGTTGGCGCTGGGAGAAGCCCTGTATCACGACGGCGCGTTCGAGGAAGCGGAGTCGCTGATGGTTCCCGCAGCGGAGATCATCGTTGCGCACTTTGGCGAAACGCACGACGTGGGGCAGGGGGCGCGCCGAAAGGTCGCTGAATTGCGTGAGGCGTGGGGGCGCGCTGAGGATGCGGCCCGCCCCTGAGGCGCCGGCAGTTGGGCTTCAGCCGCCGGCCCGCGTACGATCCCCTCTGCTGAAATGCGCCGCGCAACCCCACAACCCGCGCCCCGGATCGTCTCGCTGCTGCCGAGCGCGACAGAGATCGTTTGCGCGCTTGGATTGCGTGACAACCTCGTCGGCGTCACGCATGAGTGTGATTATCCGGTCGGTGTCGACCGCCTGCCAAAAGTCACGCGCACGCGGATACCCACCGACGCGAGCAGTGGTGAAATTGACGCGCTTGTCCGCGAACAGCGGTCGGCGAGCCAGGCGCTTTACACGCTCGATTTTGATCAGATGCGGGCGCTGCGACCCGACCTGATCGTTACGCAGACCCTTTGCGATGTCTGCGCGGTGGATGATCGCGAAGTACGCGCTTTTCTCAGTGAAATCGACCGGATCGGCGCCGGTCAGCCGCCGCGGGTCGTGTATCTGGAGCCCACGCGTTTCGGCGATGTGCTGGACAACATTCAACAGGTGGCCGACGCTGCCGGCTGTTCGGATGCGGGGCGCGAACTGAACGCGGCGCTGCGCGACCGAGTGGAGCAGGTCCGCGCCGTCGCCTCTTCTGACGCGCTGCCGCCGCGCGTGGTTGTGCTGGAGTGGCTCGACCCGCTGTTCTCGTGTGGGCACTGGACCCCCGAGCTGGTGGAGATTGCCGGCGGCGTCGAGCCGATCGCCGTGGCCGGGGCGCGCTCGCGGCAGATCGCGCCCGATGCGCTGAAAGAAGCGGACCCCGATATCATTCTGATCGCGTGCTGCGGGTATTCCGTCGGCCGTACGATGCGGGATGTTCCGGCGTTCCTGGCGCAGCCTCAGGTCGCCGATATGCGTTGCGTCGCCGCTGGCGCCGTCTGGGTGACCGACGGGTCGGCCTATTTCAGCCGTCCCGGCCCGCGCCTGGTGGACAGTCTGGAAATCGTCGCGCGGGTCATCCATTCCGGGCGCCGCTGGCCGGAGAGCGATGTCCCCGCTGCGATTCGCATCGGCGGGGGCGCTACATGAAGCGGCGAATCTGGGTTTTGATCGCGGGTCTCGCTAGCGTCGCGCCGGCGCTGGCGCACGATTTCACGATTACGCGCGTGCTTTGCGTGATTCGACAGGATGGCTCGTTCATCGCCGATTTGACGATCGACGTCGACGCGCTCGCGCTGGGCGCGCGGCCCGAGGAGTCGTCGGCCGAGTTGGCCGCCACGCTGCGAGCGCTGCCGCCCGACGAACTGGCCGCGGCCATTGATCAGGCGCGGCGAACGGTCTTGCGCTGGACACGGCTGCGCGTCGACGGGGAATTAATTGACGCGACGGTTACGTTTCCCGAGTACGGTGGATGGCGAGCCAACCCCGACGACGTCAGCGTCCTGGGAACGATCGGACGTTTGGCCGGGCGGATGCCCGTGGGGGCGAGCGAGTTCGTCTTCGGCGCGTCGCGGGCCTTCAATGCGGTTGAGCTGACCATCCTCGAAGAAGAGACGCTGGGCGGGGCCAGGCATACGCTCGCGCCGGGTGAGGATTGTCCGGCGTATCGACTGGGCCAGCCCGGGGCGACCGCGCACGACTTTGTTGTGACGCGCTATCTCGCGCTCGGTTTCGAGCACATCATTCCAAAGGGGCTGGATCACATTCTCTTCGTGCTCGGGCTGTTCCTGCTGAGTACGGAGCTGCGGCCGCTGGTCTGGCAGGTGACGGCGTTCACGGTCGCGCACTCGATCACGCTGGCGCTGTCACTGGCGAATATCGCCTCGCTTCCATCCAGTGTGGTGGAGCCGTTGATCGCGCTATCGATCGCGTATGTGGCGATTGAGAACCTCTTCGTGCGCGATCTCACACCGTGGCGACCGGCCGTTGTTTTCGTGTTCGGGCTATTGCACGGGATGGGGTTCGCCGGCGTGCTGCGCGAACTGGGCATGCCCGCCGGGCAGTTCGTCCCGGCCCTGATCGGCTTCAATGTCGGCGTGGAGCTGGGCCAGCTCAGCGTGATTGCGATTGCGTGGCTGGCGGTGGGCTGGTTCCGCCGGCGCGAATGGTATCGGTACGCGATCGTCTGGCCGGTGTCGGGCCTGATCGCGCTGGTCGGCCTGTATTGGGCGTTTGAGCGCGCCTTCGCCGGCTGAATTCGCGGAAACTCCGCCGCCGATGGGCAAACGTGTTTCAACCCCCCACGCCGGTCGATATCATCTACGGATTCGGCATTGCCCGGCGGGGCAGGCTGTGAGACTCCGTCCGATATCGCGTAGGAGCGGCCGCAATTGACGCCCGAACTGCAAAAACTGCGTGAGCAGCTTGATTCACTGGACTCGCGGCTGGTCGACGATCTCGCCCGGCGCCTGGCGGTGGTTGACGAGATCGGGGCGTTGAAGGCCGGGGGCGCTGACGCGATTCGCGATGTCACACGCGAGGAAGAACTGCTGACGCGGATCGTTGAACTCGGCCAGAAAACCGGTGTCGACGGCTTTCTGCTGACGCGCATTTTCCGCGAGATTCTCGACTACTCCGTCCGCCGCCAGCATCAGGACCTGCTTGATGAGCACAATCCGGAGCGCGCCGAGCGCACGCTGAAAGTCGCCTACCAGGGAGCGCAGGGCGCATTCAGCCAGATCGCGGCGGAGCGCCATTTTTCGCCGCGCGGCGTCGAAGTGAACTATCGCGGTTTTCGCACTTTCCGCGAAGCGCTGGATGCGGTCCGCAACGGCGAGACGGACTACGCCGTGCTGCCGATCGAGAACACGACCGCGGGTTCGATCAACGAAGCGTATGACCTGCTGGCGCGGATGAACCTGGCGCTGGTGGGCGAAGAGGTGTTGAAGGTCGAGCATTGCCTGCTGGCGCTGGAGCCGGTGCCGGTGAGCAGTATTCGCCGCGTGTATTCGCATCCGCAGGCGCTGGTGCAATGCTCCGACTACCTGAATTCGCTGCAGGACTGCCACGTGGAGTCATTCGCGGACACGGCGATGGCGGCGCAACAGGTGGCCCGCGCGAAGGACCTGTCGCAGGCCGCGATCGCCAGCGAAGAGGCGGCGCGGATTTATGGGCTGCACGTGATCCGCCGCGACATCACGAATCAAAAAGAGAATTTCACGCGGTTTGTCGTCGTCACGGGGCAGCCGATGCGGTTTGACGAGCGCATCCCCTGCAAGACGTCGGTGATATTCGCGACCCGCGACGAGGAAGGCGCTTTATTGCAGTGCCTGAACGTGTTCCACGAGCACCGGCTGAATCTGACCAAACTGGAGTCGCGCCCGCGGCCGAATACGCCATGGGAGTATCTGTTCTACGTCGACTTCCGCGGCAATGTGGCTGACGCCGACGTGCAGGCGGCGCTCCGCGAACTGACGCGGCACACGAGTTTCCTCAAGACGCTCGGGTCGTATCCGTCGCGCACCACGCGCGACGCGCAGCCGGCGGAGCCGAAGCGGGCGCAGCGTCCGCGGGCGGAGCGCGCTCCAAAGACGGGAAATGACGCGATTGAGCCGGCGGTGCTGAAGACACTGGAGAAAGCGCCGTACAAGCTTGTCTCTCGGGCCACGCGCGCTCAGAACACGACGATCACCGTGCGCAACGTGACGATCGGCGGCGAGCGTCCGGTGATGATCGCCGGACCGTGCAGCGTCGAGTCGCGCGATCAGATCCTGGCGTGCGCGAAGATCGCGCACGAGCTCGGCGTGGACATTCTTCGGGGCGGATGTTTCAAGCCGCGCACATCGCCGTATTCGTTTCAGGGACTCGGCTATGAGGGCCTGGACCTGCTCGAGGAGGCCGGGCGGCTGTTCAACCTGCCGATCATCACCGAGGTCATGCACCCGGCGGATGTCGAGCGCGTCGCGCAGAAGTCGGACATTCTGCAACTCGGCGCCCGCAACATGCAGAACTTCTCGCTGCTGAAGGAAATCGGGCAGGCCGATCGTCCGGTGATGTTGAAGCGCGGCTTGATGGCGTCCATCGACGAATGGCTGGCGGCGGCCGAGTACATCCTGGCGCACGGCAACCAGCGCGTGATTCTGTGCGAACGCGGCATTCGCACCTTCGAGACCGCGACGCGCAACACGCTTGACCTCAGCGCAGTTCCAGTCGTGAAGGAGCGCACGCACCTGCCGATTATCGTCGACCCGTCGCACGCGTGCGGCGAGTGGCGCTGGGTGCCGGCCCTGACGCGCGCGGCGCTGGCCTGCGGCGCGCATGGCGTGATGGTCGAGTTTCACCCCGATCCGTCAAAGGCCCTCAGCGACGGGCCACAGGCGCTGACCTTCGAGACGCTCGGCCAGTTGATGGAGCAAATTCACGCGGACCAGGCGCTGGTCGCCAAGCCCTGACCCGCAGCTGCCCCCCTTGCCCAGCATGGGGTATCCACCTTATCATTTGTCCGGGACGCGTTGGCGACGAATCAGGGTGGGCGTTGAGAGACATAGTCCGGATAATACTGCTAGCTGTCGCATTTGCGGGCATGAACTGCGTCGTCGTCGGGGTCGAACACCTTGACGAGCGCGTGGTTGGCCACGAGCGGCTGCTGAGCGAAACCGCTCACGTCGGGCAGCGTCCACAGCTGACGGCCCGCAGCGGTGGTTCGGGCGCCTGGGCCGTCCGCGCCCAATCGGTCGGGCAGTGGTCGCCGCCGCTGATCAGTCACCATGGTCGTTCCCGCTTTGCTGATCGCGGGGCGCCACTCCTCTGTTGATTCGCGGTTCCGCGCGGCGTTTCCTCGCCCGCCACAGAATTCACCACTAGATTCCATCGATCAAGTCGCCCGTGCCGGGGGCAGTGTTGCGCTGCCCGGGCGCGTGGTGTGGCAAAATGTCCTCGGCTCACGACCCCGCCTGACGCGGGTTTTGGAGAATTCAGATGCGCGCATTGGTTGAAGGCGTCCTTCGGTATCAGCGTGACCAGCACGCCGAGCACGGCGAGCTCTTCGAGCAGCTCGCGAAGGGGCAGCGTCCGCACACGTTGTTCATCACCTGTTCAGATTCCCGCATTCATCCCAGCCTGGTGACGAGCACCAAACCGGGTGAGTTGTTCGTCATGCGTAACGCCGGGGCGATCGTCCCGCCGTATGGCGCCGGCGCCGGTGGAGAAGCGGCCACGATCGAGTTCGCGGTAGAGGGGCTCGGCGTCAAGGACATCGTGGTGTGTGGCCACTCTCATTGCGGCGCGATGCAGGGGCTGCTGAATCGCGAGACACTGGGCCACTTCCGCGAGATGGCGGCATGGTTGAAGTACGCCGAGACGGCGCTGCGCGTGGTGTCAAGCTGGAATGAGCAGCTTTCGCCCGAGGAGATGCTGAACGCGGTGATTCAACGCAGCGCGCTCGCGCAGCTGGATCATCTGCGCACGCATCCGACCGTGGCCGCGGCGATTGAGGAGCGACGCGTGGCGTTGCACGCGTGGGAGTACCGTTTCGAAAGCGGCGACGTGCTGGCCTATGACCCCTCCGAAGGGCGTTTCCGCCCGATCGCCGAGTTGGCGGATGACTACCGAGACGCGCTGACGCCCAGCCGCGCTTAAGCAGACAAGGAGTGGGGACGATGGACAAGATAGTGCCGGAGAACTTTCGGCGTGATTTCTTAGCTTCGATTGTTGTTTTTCTGGTGGCGTTGCCGCTGTGCATGGGCATTGCGATCGCGTCCGGCGCGCCGCCCGCCGCCGGGTTGATGACCGGCATCATCGGCGGGCTGGTGGTCGGATTTCTGGCGGGTTCGCCGCTGCAGGTGAGCGGGCCGGCGGCCGGTTTGAGCGTCATCGTTTACGAGCTGATCGCCAAGTATGACTTCGCGACATTGGGCGTGATCGTGCTGGCCGCCGGCGCGATCCAGTTGGTCGCCGGGCTGCTGAAGTTAGGGCAATGGTTCCGGGCCGTCTCGCCGGCCGTGATTCAGGGGATGCTGGCGGGTATTGGCGTGCTGATTTTCTCCAGTCAGTTCCACGTGATGGTGGATGACGACCCGCGCGGGGGCGGGATCGCCAACCTCGTGTCGATTCCGATCGCGATTTGGAAAGGGCTGGTGCCATCGGAGACCAACCCGCAGAATCAGCTGGCGGCCGTGATCGGCTTGATCACGGTCCTCGCGATCGTCGGCTGGAGTTATGTGCCGCGCAAGTTGCGCGTCATTCCGGCTCCGCTGGTGGCCGTTGTGCTGGGGACGATGGCGGCGTCCATTTTTGGCCTCGAGATTCGCAAGATTGATGTGCCGGCAAACCTGATGGACGCCGTGCAGTTGCCGACGTTCGCCACGCTTGGTGCGCTGGCGTCAGGTTCCGTGATTCTGGCGGCGGTGGCCATGGCGGTGGTCGCCAGTGCGGAAACGCTGCTGTGCGCCACCGCGGTTGACCAGATGCACACGGGGCCACGCACCAACTACGACCGTGAACTCGCTGCGCAGGGCGTCGGAAACATGTTGTGCGGCGTGGTGGGGGCGCTGCCGATGACCGGCGTCATCGTGCGTAGCGCCGCGAACGTGAACGCCGGCGGTCGGACGCGCGCATCGGCCATTCTGCACGCCGTGTGGCTGCTGCTCTTCGTGGTTGCGCTGCCGTTTGTGCTGCAGATGATTCCGCAGGCCGCGCTGGCCGCCATTCTCGTCTATACCGGCTACAAGCTGATGAACATCCAGGCGATACGCAAACTCGCCGGCTACGGACGCAGCGAGGTCGCGATTTACGCGGCCACCGTGATTGGCGTCGTCGCGATCGATCTGCTGTCGGGTGTCATGATCGGTTTGGGCCTCAGTATGGCGAAGTTGATCTACACGTTCAGCCACTTGGAGATCGAGCGCACGGAAGAGCCGGAGAAGAAGCGGACGAGTCTGCGGTTGATTGGGGCTGCGACCGTGGTCCGATTGCCGCTCCTCGCTGAGGCGCTTGACCAGACGGCGAGTGACACCGAACTCCACGTCAATCTGGAGGAGTTGGATTACATCGATCACGCCTGTCTCAATCTGCTGATGGAGTGGGAAAAGCAGCATGACGCCCAAGGCGGGAGACTGGTGATCGACTGGTCCGATCTCACAGCCCGATTCCGCGCCCAGCGTCCGCTGGTGGACCGCAAGTCGGCCGCGGGCGCCCGCCCGCTCAATGGCGATGGGGAGCAGCTGGTGGAATCGGAGGCGGCGCTGTCGCGATAGGCGCCAAGACCGGCGTGATGCAGATTCAGCGACTCGTCCGGCGGGCTCCGTCGGGCGAGTCGTTTTTTTAGCCTGCGGCGGTTTCGAATTTCCCGATCGCCGCGTGGACTTCTTCGGGGTTGCCGGCCGCCTGAATCGCGTCGCGGAACTCCAGGCTGTGCCACAGGCGCGTCAGATCGGCGAGCGCTTTGATATGCAGACTGGTCTGGGCCGGCGGGCTGATGACCAATGCGATCATGATCACCGGTTTGCCGTCGTAACTTTGATACTCGATCGGCGTCGCCGGTTTGCCGATTGCGATGACCACGCTTTCACAGCAATCCACTTTGCCGTGCGGGATCGCCAGGCCGTAGCCGATGCCGGTGGTGCGCTCCGCTTCGCGCTTCAGCACGGCGTCCAGCACCATGTCGCGCTTGGTCAGCGCGCCCGCGGTCGCGAGTTTGTCGACCAGGGCGGTGATGGCGGCGGTTTTTTCGGTCGCCTCAAGCGGGGCAATGATGTGGTCCGGCTGAATGATCTTCGCGAGCTGCATCGGCTCTCCGCTCTGCGTGGGCTAAAGCCCGACAGTCTAGTCCAGTGGCGAACCCGATTGCAACCACGCGGCCCAGCCGCGGCGGGCCTCAGCGGAGCAGCGGGAGACCGACCGCGCCGGGTCGATCGGAGGCCGCCGGCCGGGACGCGGGCGGCCTCGGCGGGGAAACGACTTCGATCAGGCGACCGAACAGGGTATGGGGCGACGCGTCCTCGACGTAGACCCGCACAATCGCGCCAATCATGGCCGCGGGCGCGTCGAAGACGGTGATCGTATCGTGCGGCGTGCGACCGACGAGTTGCCCTGTGTGTTCGGGTGAGACTTCGCTGCCGCGATCCTGCTCGGACTGCGGCAGAACCGCCTCTTCACCTACGTCCGGTCCGGTCCCAAAGGAGGGTGATTGTTTGCCGCGGGTGCGAAGCATCGCCTTGGTCTGGCCCTGGGCGCGCCGCGCGAGGCGGCTGAATCCCTCGACGAGCACGTCCACGGCGCTGCCGATCATCCCCTGACGCCGGGCGGCGCCGATTTCGCGCTGGACGGCGATCAACTCATTGCAGCGCCGGGCTTTGACCTCGTCGGGAACGGTGTCCTCGAAATGGCGGTCGGCGCGGGTGCCGGGGCGCGGCGAATACTTGAACACGTACAGGCCGGCGTAGCCGATGTCGCGGACCAGTTGAATCGACTGCGCGAAATCCGCCTCGCTCTCGTCGCAAAAGCCCACGATGAAATCGCCGGCGAGCGCGATGTCGGGCACATACTTGCGCGCGGTGTCCATCAGGCGGCGATAGCTGTCGACGGTGTAGCCGCGTTTCATTTTCTGCAGCACGCGGTCGGACCCGCTTTGGGCCGGAATGTGCAGATACGGCATCACTTTCGGATAGTCGCGCATCACGCGGAAAATGTCTTCATCCCAGTCGGCCGGGAAGCTCGTAACAAACCGCACGCGGTCAATGCCGTCGACTTCCTGCACGCGCTCAAGCAGATGCGCGAAAGTCACCGGCAGGCCGTCGTCTTGGTGCATATAGGAATTGACCGTCTGGCCGAGCAGCGTGATTTCGCGACAGCCGCGCTCCGCCAGCGTGCGGGCTTCCTGCACGATATGCGCCGCGGGCCGGCTCCGCTCCGGGCCGCGCGTGAATGGCACCACGCAGTACGTGCAGAACTTGTCGCACCCGCGCTGCACGCGGATGTACGACTGCAGCACATTGGCCTCTACATCCGGCGCGCGCGACAGGTCGAGCGCCTCCAGGCTATCGTACTCGAGGGCCCGCTGCAGGACCTCGGTGCGGCGCGACAGGCTGCCCGCCAACGCGGTGACACGCTCCTGGCGCTCGATCACCTCGTCGATCAATCCGGGCAACTGGTTGAGTTCGCCCGGACCGCATAACAGATCAATGTGCGGCGCGCGGACAAACAGGCCCTCTTTTTCGCGCTCGGCCATGCAGCCGATCACGCCTACGATCGTTTCGGGCCGACCCTGTTTGAAGCCGCGCATCTCGCCGAGCCGGCTGTTGACCTTGTCTTCGGCGTGCTGGCGGACGCTGCAGGTGTTGAAGAGCACGACATCGGCGTCGCGCCAGGCGCCGACCGGTCGCATCCCGCGCCCACGCAGCTGTGTTTCCACAAGCTGGCTGTCGAGGATGTTCATCTGACAGCCGAAGGTCTCAAGAAAGTACGTTTGCGGGTTCATTTTGCCGGTTGCAGGGATTTCAGTCGTTCCTCGGCCGTGGCCCGGAGTTTCAGATCCGCGGTTTCCGCGGCCAGCCGCGTCCAGGCCGCCCGGGCCCCGTCCACGTCGCCGATCTGCGCTGAGGCCAGCCCGACATGATACAGCGCGGCGTCCCGGGTCGCGCGATCGGTGTTTTCCACCAGTGGCCGGGCCTCGCGCAACGCCTCGTTGGCGCGATCGAGCGCCAGTAACGCCCGGGCGCGGAGCAGACGGGCACGGTCCTTATCAGACGAGCGGGTCCACGGCCGGGCCGCGTCGATCAACTGCAGCGCGCCGGCGGCATCGACCGCGGCGAGGCGCTGATCCGCAACCCCCCAGACGAGCGAATCGGGCGGGAGGTACACGGCCGCCGTAGTAGCCGCCGCCGCCCGGCGTTCCGGCCCAAACAGCGCCGGCAGTTCCTCGGGCTTTTCGGCGGTAGCGGTTTCGGCGGGCTCCGCCGTGAAGTCGAGCGGCTTTTCCAGCCCGTCCGTCAGCCCGATTTCGAGCAATAGCGAGCGGAGCGCATCCGCGACGGTCGGCTTCGGGCGGGATTCGAGGGCCGCCAGGAGCATTTCGCGACCGCGCTGGTTCAGCGGGCTGCCCGGGGGGCCGGGTTTTCGTGGCCGGATGCTCAGATCCGCGGTCGGCGCGCTGAGGAGCATCTCAATATAGAGGGCGACAGCGGCGTCAAAACGGCCTGCGTCGTCGCTCAGTTGAATGACGCGCGTCTGCGCCAGGCGACCAACCCAGGCGCTGGGCGGGCGCTCGGCGACCGCGAGGTAGCCCTTCAGGGCTTCGGCGGTCAACCCGGCGACGCGCGCGAGTTCGGCGTCCGAGAATTGTGGCGATTCTTCGAGGTCCAGCCACTCGACTTCGTTCAGTGGTCGCGTGAACAGGACGTCGGTCACACCCCGAAATCGAATCGCGCCGCCCGAAAAATCAGTGACGTCGACCGCCTGCAACGCGGGACGATCGGTGAGTTTGATCACATCGGCGCGCCCGACAACATCCGGCGCGAACAGGGCGACTGCCGCGAGAAACGTGGATTTCACCGATCTTCCCGACATGCCGATTAGTATATTACGAAAGGGCGGTTCACCGATCCGTCGGACGCCGGCCCGAGGGGAACTTCCGAAAAAATCGCGAGAATTACCGGATTCGTCGTTGCATCCGGCGGCAGTCGCGGCAAAATGGGCGCTCAGGTCAGGATGACCGCGTAGCGCACGAAGGATTCAGCGGTGCAAGACGAACGCAGAAATTTTGTCGTGATCGGCTGTCTCGCCACGGCGATGACAGTAACGGCGGGTTTCCTGCTTTGGATTGAGCCGGCCCGGCAGGGCTGGACCGCGTCGCCGCGCGTGCTGCAGAGCGCTTCGATGTCGCCGGTGAGTCGCGTCGTGATCGACTACGCGCCGGTCGATGTGCGATTTGATCCCGCCCATTACGAGCTGATTCTTTTTCCGGATGGTCAGCGCGACTGGCGCCCGAACGGGCCTCTGGTGCGCGCATTGATCGTCGGTTCCGCGGCGGACGAGTTGGCGGAGCCGCAGGCGCGCACGCTGCTTGCGGCCATCGGCAGCCTGCGGGAGTTGCACGGCCTTCCCCAGAATGGGGTCTCGATCACGTCGGAGCTGGCCGGCGCGAATGAAGCGCAGGCGGTCGCCTGGGCGGACCTGCTGGCGCGGAAGGGGCTGCTGGCGGCGCGTTAGCCGATCGGGCAAGCAGTGGAGCGTCCGCCGCAATTCCTTCGACTGGGCATCCTTTCCCCCGTCTGGTAAAACACCGCGACTCAACTTGTCCCGTATCGGAACCGCATGCGCGCGTTTGCCCATTTACCAGGATATGACATTCGCACCCGCATCGGCCGCGGGGCGGGGGCGGTGATCTATGAGGCCGTGGAGCGCTCCACGCGCCGCCAGGTCGCGATCAAGCACACCGTGCGCAAGGGGCCGCAGGACGATCGTTTTCTGGAGCAGTGCGAAAACGAGCATGAAATCGGCAAGAAGGTTGACGATCCCGCCCTGCGGAAGGTCTATCAGCTGGTCCGCGTGCGAAAGTGGCTGAAGACGCGTGAGCTGTTTCTGATCATGGAATATGTCGACGGGATCCGGCTTGAGGAGCGGTTTCCGGCCGACGAGCCGCGCGACCTGCTGAAACTGGTCACACTCTTTATCAAGGTCGTCGACGCGCTGGCGGTAATGCACAAGGCCGGGATTGTCCACGCCGACGTCAAGCCGAACAACATCATGGTGCTGGCGGACGGCTCGATCAAGCTGATTGACTACGGGCAAAGCTGCCCGATCGGCTTTACCAAGCAGCGCGTGCAGGGCACACCCGATTACATCGCGCCCGAGCAGGTGCAGCGCACCCCGCTCGACCAGCGCACCGACATCTATAACCTCGGCGCCACGATGTACTCCACATTCACCGGCAAATGGCTGCGGACCGCGCTGCCGGCGGGCGCGGTGGGCGAAAAGAAACTTTCGCTCGACGCGCAACGCAGCAACGAGCCGCCGCATGAAGTCGTGCGCGATATCCCGCTGCCGCTGTCCCGGCTGATTATGGACTGCTGCGAGCAGGACAAGGACGCGCGGCCGTGGGACATGGCCAAAGTGCGCTCCAGACTCGAGACGGTCGTGCACGTACTGGAGCGGCGGAACGCGACCGCGGACGGACCGCCGCCGACAGCCGGGGCCGACTGAGCATATGATCCACCGGCTATGGGGCGGCCGCGCCCGATCGTCGGTTCGCACAACGGAGTTCTCCACTGAGCAATGGCGCGACTGGGGCTGAACGCGCTTCCGCTGAGCGGACGCGGCTCGTGGTCTCGTCGCTCGCGAGCGTCGTGGCGATCGCGACGCTGATCGGGGTCTGGTTTCTCATCAGCCCGGTGGCCGGCGCGACGTTCCCGGGCCAGATTCCCTGGCGCCCATCCTCCCTGCTCAAGCCGCTGATCGACGTCATGGCGCTCGGCTATGTTGGGCAGACGCCGAACGGCGTTGAGATCAAATCGCTGGTCTTTCATTTGGGCGCCTGCGCCGCGCTGGTGCTGTTCGCGGTGCGCGCCTTCCTGTCGGGCGTCTTTCCACCGGAGCGGCGCGCCGATCGCGGCGCGTGGTTCTACGCGCAGCTGTTCCTGCTGGCGTGGGTGGGCGTCTCCTTTGCGTCCGCCAGTTGGTCCGGCGACGCGCCGACATCGCTCGGTCAGGCGACGTTGTATGGGTTGGGCATCGCGTACGCGATCGGGCTGGCGTGGACAATCGAGTCGCGGCATATCGATCGCGTGCTGGTGGCCTATGTCGTGATCGCGGCGCTCGGCGGCGTGATGTGCATCTGGTATTTCCATGAGCGCAATCCGTATCACCGACCCGGCTTTCCGCTCGGCAACCCGAGCACGCTCGGGGCGTGTCTGGCGCCGGCGATTCTGATCGTGCTGATGTGGGTCTGGCAGGGCCTGCGTGCCTTTCGCTGGCGAGATGACGTAGGCGCGGTTGAGCGCCGCGTGCGGATTCGCCGCATGATCCTGGCGCTGATCGCCGCGCCGGCGTTGTTGTGGTGCTTCCGGCTGGCCGGCTCGCGCGGGGCGGCGGTCGGCATGCTGATGGGCCTGTGGATGCTGTTGTACCTGCCATCGGGGCGTCGCGGCCGCTGGGTGCTGATGGCCGTGACGCTGACCGCCGCCGCGAGTGTGACGTTGTGGGTCTCGCAATCGTCGTTCGATTTCGCGATGGCCCGCGGCGCGACGATTCGATTTCGACTGTACGCCTGGCAGTATGCGGCCGGCATGTGGGGACAGCGACCGATCAGCGGCGTCGGCGCCGGCGCGTATCCGCGCTACGCGACATCGATGTCGGCCTATGACAACGCGCTCGACCCGGCGGCGTTCATGGGGTCGAACCTGGTCGAGCACGCGCACAACGAGTTGTTCGAAGTGCTGGCGGAAATCGGGCTGGTCGGCGGGGTCACGTTTGTCGGCGGCTATGTGGCGACGGTGATCGGCGCGTTGGCGCTGATGCGGTCCGCCCGGGCGCGCGCCAAGCGCGGCTTGTTCATCGCGCTCGTCGCGGCGCTGACCGCCCTGATTGTCGACAGCCTGTTCGGCGTGGGGCCGCGCCTGCCCGGACCGCCGGCCGTCCTGTTCACGTTAATGGGATTATTGTGGGCGGCCTGTCGCGGCGTGTCGCGCAGCGGAGAAAACGGAGACGCCGCGCCCGCCCAGAGTCATCCGGAGTCTTCGACGCAGCGCACCGCCGCGCGCGTCGCGGTGGGTTTCGCGGCCATCATCGCCGCGACCGGCGCCGGCTGGGCGGCGGTTTCAGATTGGGAAGGCGCGTTGCTGCGCCGCGAAGCGACGGTCGCGCGCGCGCAGGGCGACTTTGATCGCGCCGTGACGGATTCGCTGGCCGCCGAGCGATTACTGCTCGATCCGGTGCGCAAGCTGCTCGCTGCGCATGAAGCGTTGCAATCGCGCGTTGATGGCGGGCGGCTCGCGTTTCTCCGCTTTGGTCAGGCGTACAATGGCGGCGCCGATGCGGCGACGCTGGCCACGCTGCACGCGGATGCGCTGGAGCGGCTGACGCTTGCGCATCAGGCGGCCAACACCCTGCATAAGCGGGCGGCGCTGTTCGGCCGCGTCGCCGCGCTCGCCGCGCAGGCCGCCGAAATGCTCTCGGCGCTGCAGGAGCCGTTCAACCCGCGCCTGGCCGCGGACTGGACGGCGGCGGCGGATCAGGCCTGGCGCATGCACCGGCGGCGCGACCCCTACGACTTTGAAACACTGATGGCGCTGACGCGCTATCCGAGCACACTGGTCGAGAAGTTCGAACTGCTGCGCGACGCGTTGCGGAATGATCTGATTCCGGATGAAAGCGGCGAAATGGCGCCCGTGACGTTTCACCCGCGCTGGCGCGGCGTATTGCTGGCGCTCGCGCGGGAGCCGGGATTCATCGAAACGCTCGACGGCCTGCGGCGCGAGGCCGCGCCGATCAACCCGCAGAGCGACGCTGACACGATTCTCGGGCATCTCGCCCCGGAGGTCTATCGCCTGCAGGCGGCGTTTCTCGCGCTGCGTGGCGATTTCGAATCCGCCGCGCGGGCGACACTGCCGGCGGCGGCGTTGTATCAGGTCCCGCTGGTGTTGAGCCGCTTCCCGACGCTGTTTTCGACGACGAAGATCGAAGAGGCGGAGTATCGCTATCGATCGGGACTGAAGAACGCGATTTACGCGGCGGATGCGAGTTTGCAGGCGATCACGCGCCTGCCGCAGATTCAGGCGCAAAAGGGCGAAGCGCAGCGGCGCCCGTTCGAGTTGCGGCGCGTACGCTACCTGATCGCCGCGCGGCAGGAGATGCACGCGCGGGCGCTGCTGCGGACATTGTTCGCCGACCCGGTGGCCCGCGACGCGGCGTTCGAAGGCGGGCTGCTGGATAAGGCGCTGGTCGCGGTCGAGACCGGCGAGCCGGCCGTGGCGCGGGAGCTTCTCGATCGTCTGGCGGCGTATCGCATGCCGACCAGTGTCGACGCGCCGCCGACCGACACGCCGGCCGCGTCCGATGCGCGGCTGGCCGACGCGTATGTGCGCGTGGCGACGCTGTACGTGCGCAATCCGCCGATCGCGCGGCCGGATGTGGCCCCGTGGCTGCGCGCGGCGCTGGCGCTGCGGGCGGATCATCTCGGCGCGTGGAGCTGGCTGGCGTGGCTGCGCGCCGAATCCGGCGACGCGGCGGGGGTGGAAGAAACGCTGCGCGCCGCGGAAGCGGCGGGCGTCAGTGCGGCGGACCGGGCGGCGATTCGGGAAGGGCTGCGGGCGGAGTTTCCGGATCAGTAGGCAGGCGGCGCCGGACGCCGACGATGGCGATGCTGAGGATCAGGCCGAGGGACGCGAGAAATGTCACCCACCCGACGACCGGCGCGACCCACACTGTGTAACTAGCAAGCTTGCCCCAGAAGCGAAATGGGTAGCCGGGAGGTAGGGGACCGAACAGCCTGACATTCAATTCGTCTTCCGGAACGATCGTGATCGAATAGTCCGCGTGAGTAACGCGACAGTATCCACCCTCGGGAAAGTGCAACGCTGACGCCGACACGGCGTGCGGAAGAAAAAAAAATGGCATTGATGCTTGAGGAGGGCGCCGGAGATATGGGTACCGATTATCCCGACGCCCCCCAACGCAACCACCCATGCGATCCGCGAGAAATGGCGATGCACGGTCCGCAAGGCGGAGCGCGTCGACAGCACCCGAAGCATCGCCCAGGCGTAGAACGCGATTCCCCCGATTGTGCCCACCGCGATCGCGGGATATGCGGGCAGGATTGTGAGGTTCTCGACCCAGCTCGCGATAAGTAGAAAGACGACCGCGAAGGTCTCGACGGCGCGGATTCGAATCGTGGGATCAAGCCGCGGAAGCGCGCGCCGAGCGATCGATAGAAACAGAAAGGCGCAAATCAGTTCGATCGCCATTGCGATCGCGGTTCGCTCACACAGAAAGGTGTGGTAGGTGTGGCCGACGACCACAGCGCGCTCAAGTTCGACCCACTCGCCAAACAGGGCGATTCCGATTGGGTTGGCGATGTCCCAGGAATAAGGCCCGGCCGCGAGTAATGCGGCCAGCAACCCGCACGTGAGGATCGGACGACGGGGCGCGGGCAGAGCGATCGTGCCGCATTCCGGGCAGGGCGCCTCGGGCGCGTGGGCCCGCAGATCAAAGCCGCAGTATGAGCAAGGCGCCTCCGGACGAGGCGGGCGTTCGCTCTTTCGGAGCGCGCCGCGGATCAACGGCGTCGCGATGCTGTAATCGGCTCGCGCGCCGAGCAGAAGGGCGATGCCGGTGACCCAGATGGCGACGAACGAGGCGTCGAGCGTCAGCGCGAGCCAACTCATCAACGTGCCACCCTGCAATGCGATCAGTGCGCCGGCGGTGGCGAGGCCGACGATGAGCGCGAATCCGGCGATGCGCCAAATGCTGCACCATTCACCGGCTCGAATCCGCCGGAACAGCGTCACGAGCAGCGCGATTGCGCCGATCAAGGCGAGCACGCGGATCAGGATCGGCGTTTCGAGCAGGCTGTTGATCGCCATTCGGGCTCACCATTGTGGGCATTCATTCGCCATGGTATCCGGGCGCGATCTTTGTGAGTGGTGCGCGGGGGGAAGACGCGCCGTTCCGAGGCGATCGACCTGGCCCGCGCTGCGCGCGAAGTCTCGCGCGAAGTTGGAGTTAACTAATCTCCTTCCGGCCAGCCGCCGGCGCCGATCAGCGGCACGAAACGGCATGAAAGCATGTCTTCACTCGCGATCTTTCCGTTCTCGCGGCGGATGCGGATCAGGCGCTGGTTTGCCATTTCGCCGACCGGCGCCACCAGCCGCCCGCCTTCGGCCAGTTGATCGATCAGCGCCGGCGCCAGGCGCGGCGCGCCGGCGGTCACGATGATGGCGTCGAACGGGGCGTGCGCCGGCCAGCCGAGCGAGCCGTCGCCGATGCGGGTTTCGATGTTGCGCAGGCCGAGAGCGCGCAGCCGTCGGGCGGCGCTGTCGGCCAGCGCCGCGTGCCGTTCGACGCTGTACACCTGCGCGGCGAGCGACGCCAGCACCGCGGTCTGATAGCCGGAGCCGCCGCCGATCTCGAGCACGCGGTCGGTCGGGCGAAGTTCGAGCAGTTCGGTCATGCGCGCGACCATGAAGGGCTGCGAGATCGTCTGTTCGCAATCGATCTTCAGTGCGCGGTCTTCGTACGCGCTTTCGATCAGATCCGGCGCGACGAACCACTCGCGCGGCAGTTTGCCCATCGCGTCGAGCACGCGCTCATTCTGGATGCCGTGGGCGCGGAGTTGCTGGCTGATCATTTCACGCCGGCGGCGCTCGTGGCGGTCAATCGCGGAATCGGGCGCAAACGTATTCATGCCAGATCATAGCGCCGGCGGCGAGCGGCGGGCGCGCGTTTCGCGGCTTAGCCGCGACGCCGCATCAGCATCGCGCCGCCGAGGACGAACATCCCGATCATGCCGGGTTCCGGGATCGGGGCGTGCAGGCCGTCGAAGTCGACGCCGTAGCCGTAGATGCCGGACAGGATTTCCAGGTTCAGCTGGCTCGGCACGCGGCGGTCGCCGAAGCCGCCCCGGTTGGCGGCGCCGTCAGGGCCGGGAAATGTGCCGGCCGAGCACATCAGGTCGTATGGCGCGTCGAGGTGACTCAGGTGGCTCAGGGAGTTGAAGTTAGAGGGGCCCAGCAGCCGGATCGTCTGCCCCGGGCCGTACGTGAGAACGCCGGTGGAGTTGTTGGACGCCGCGGCCCACAGCGACAGGCTCTCGGAAAACCCGAGCGCGTGTCCCAATTCGTGGACGACCACGCTCAACAGGTCGATCTTGCCCGCGGCCGGGCTGGGCGCCAGGGCGCCGCCGTAATGATCAAACCCCGACGCCAGGAATTCCTCGTTCTGGGTCGGCGTGGGGTCGACAAACCAGCCGCCGATCTGATTCGCGAACGCGCCATTGTCGATGATGATCGACGCCGAGGCGGGCAACGAGGAGACGCCCGGGACGATGTTGAAGGCGGCGCCGATCTGCGGGGTCTGGGTCTGCGAGATATCCACGTCGAGCACCGCCGGCTGGGCGGCGTCGCCATAGTCTTCGATCACGCGCTCCCAGCACTCGATCGCGGTCCGGATCACGGCCTGCTCAGCCGGATCAAAGGCGTCCGGCGCGTTGGTCCAATTAATGGCGATGTCGGCCCGTCCGGCTGCGGCGGATGCGAGAACCGACCATGCCACGAAGGTCATTCGAAGCGTCACTGCGTCCCTCCAGAGGAAAAATGAGACTGGTCAACCAAGCATAGGGCGGGCGGATCGGCGTTTTCCGGCGAAGATCGGGGAAATTTCGCGAGCGGTCATGGGCCTGATAGGCGCTTAAGCGCGATCGGGACGCGCGCCGGGCAGCTCCACCCGAGTCGTTATACTCCCCGCCACGATGAAAGCGATTCTCTCTCGGCTATCCATCCGCTTCATCGCCCCCATCCTTCTCGTTCTTCCCGGGCTGCTGGCGGCGGGCGTCTTGATCGCCATCAGCACGATTCAGGGACGCGCGGCAGTAGAGCGCCTGGTTTCGCACCAGCTCGCCCAGATTCACGAGCAGATCGGCCAGTATGTGGATGCGCTGGTCGATACGCCGCGTCGCGTTGACCAGGCCAACATCGCCCTGATCGAAAGCGGCCGTTTCGATCCCGCGGCGCCTCGCGCGTGGGCGAGCGTGCTGGTCGAGCAGTTTCGCGCTTTTGGCGTTCTCAGCGCCATCACGTGGGGCGGCGAGGATGGGCGGTGCACGTGGGTCGCCCGCTACGCCGCCGACGACGCGCATCTTTACTACGCGATTAAGGACGATCAGACCGGCGCGCAGATTGTCGAATACCGCGTGGACGCCGACGGCCGCATCGATTCCGAGCCCGCCAGTTCGTTCGCCTTCGACCCGCGCGTCCGGCCGTGGTACATCGCTCCGAAGAACGCCGGGCGTCCGACATGGAGCGAGCCCTTCCTGTGGGTCGGCGGCGGCGAGTCAAAAGACGCGACGCTCGGCATCGCCTTCGGGTGGCCCTGCTACGATGACGCGGGCGCGCTCATCGGCGTGATGGACGCCGACCTCAGCCTTCAGGACATCTCGCGCTATCTCTCGGGGTTGCGGATCGGCCGGACCGGGCGGGCCTATCTCGTTGATGGCGACGGGCTCATGCTCGCCTCGTCTACCGGCGCTCCGCTGGTCGATGCCGAGGGCGCACGGCTGAGAGCCGGCGCCGGGCCCGACGAGTGGATCTCGGTATCCACCGATCGCCTCGCCGGTGTGTTCGGCTCGGTGGGGGCCGTCGGCGCGGCTCACGAAGAGGTCATCGAGGTCGGCGGTCGGCGCGAGTGGCTCCGCGCATCTCCTTATCGACACGCTACCGGGCTGAGTTGGGTGATCGTCACGCTCGTTCCGGAATCTGATTTCATGGCCGAAATCGACGCCGGCCGCCGCCGCAGCGCCTGGTTCACCGCGGGCGTTACGCTGGGAACGCTCGGCCTTGGCGTGCTTCTGGCGATGCTTATGGCGCGTCCGATCGTCAAGCTATCCCAGCATGTGCGCCGCATCGGCGAGGGCGAACTGAACCTGGAGATCGACCTGCCGTATGCGCGCGAACTGGCCGATCTCTCGGGCGATATCAACCGCATGACCGCCGACCTGCGCGACCACATGGAACTCCGCCGATCGCTCGCGCTCGCCATGGAGGTGCAGCAGAACCTCCTCCCATCAGAGACGCCGTGCGTGAAGGGGCTCGACATCGCGGGCCACAGCACGTACTGCGATCAGACCGGCGGCGACTACTACGACTATCTCGAAGTCAGTGAGCTTTCGCGGCACTCGGTTGTGCTCGCGCTGGGCGATGTCGTCGGTCACGGGATCGCGGCGGCGATGCTCATGGCCACGGCGCGCGGTATTCTCCGCAGCCGCTGCAGCGAAACCGGGTCGCTCGCCGAACTTCTGGGCCATCTCAACGATCTGCTCTACGAAGTGACCGGCGGGACGCGTTTCATGACGATGGCGCTGGTGACGCTCGATGGTGATCGCGGCGAGTTGCACCTGGCCTCCGCCGGCCACGATCCGCCTTTCATCTACATTCCGGACAAGGACACGTTCATCGAGCTTCGCGACGGCGGCCTGCCGCTCGGAATCAGCGCAGGAGAGGTATACCCGGAGGAATCGCTCTCGGAGTTGCCACCCGGCAGCGTCGTGCTGATCTCGACCGACGGCGTCTGGGAAGCGCAGAACGAAGCCGGACAGCACTTTGGCAAGGACCGCGTGCGTGATGTCATCCGCGCGACGGCCCGCGACAGCGCGGAGGAAATCGCACAGGCGCTGCGCCAGGCGGTTTCGACGTTCTGCGGGTCGGCCCGCCAACTCGACGACATCACATTCATTGTCGCGCGGCGTGTTTGAGGCGATCGGCGCGCGGGGCGTGCGCAACCGGTACACATTGGGCGAGAGCATGCCATTCCGCGCCCCACGCCGCGCATCACATGGATCGCTCCGCTGCTGCGGGATACTCTATTGCCGTGATGCATGACCGACTCGATCTTCTGCGACGGTTCTACGACCTGATGGACGAGCTTGAGCGCGTGTGCCGGGGCGCGCGCCGCCTCGGTGAGTGTTCAAGCCGCCTGGGATGGCCGCAGCGCGGCGTCTACTTTTTCCGCGAGGATGGAGAGCATCGCAGCGATACCGGCGCCGGGCCGCGGATCGTCCGCGTCGGAACACATGCGTTGAACGCTAATTCAAGAACGAAGCTCTGGACGCGCCTGCGTCAGCATCGCGGCCGGCAGGAGCCGGATGGCGGTAACCATCGCGGTTCAATATTCCGGATGATCGTCGGGGCGGCGTTGGTTGACCGGCACGGGCGCGATTGTCCGACCTGGGGTGTGAGACGTGTCGCGCGGAAGGACGTTCGCGCCGACGAGGATGCGCTGGAGCGCGAGGTCAGCCGCACCATCGGCGCCATGCCGCTGCTCTGGGTTGCGATCGACGATGAACCCGGACTGGCGAGCCTGCGCGGCGATATCGAGCGCAACGCGATCGCGCTGCTGAGCAACTTCGACAAGGAGCCGATTGATGCGCCATCGGAGAACTGGCTCGGCCATTACTGCAACCGCGAGCGTGTGCGCAAGTCCGGGCTTTGGAATTCCAATCACGTAGATGAGGCGTTTGATCCGGCATTTCTCGATCGGCTGGGGCGATTTATCGCCGCGATGAAGGCTGCGGGATGAAGGTTGTCGGCGCGCGGCGTCTTGCGGCGTGGTCCGTGCTAGTCCGGCGCCGGGCTTGATTCGCCTTCGGAACTGTTGATCGCCTTACCTCCTGTCGCGTAGACACAGATGATCAGCCGGGCGCCGGTTTCCGATATGCGCTTGAGGAGGGCCGGCTCGATCGCCCACTCGGTGGTCCAGGGCTGGACGCCGCCTTGGATGCCGATGGAGACGTCGCGCCGTTTGGCGTGATGCCATGTCTCGCGAGCGGCCCCGGTCAGTGACTCGATCGCCGCGCACAGCCCCGTCAGGGCAGTCGCCGGATCGTCCGAGTCCATGTGGAGTTCGTAAACGCCGCGCCACAGCCCATCGAGTTCGGTTTCGTGAAGCGCACTTCCGTGGCGGCCGAACTGCGCGGAAAACTCCGCCAGCCCGGTCACGGATTCGAGCTTCAGATCGACATTCAGGAATTGCGTCGTTTCCATGGCGCTGTCTCTCCATCCGCGATAGGCGACGTTCGAGCGAATCGCGCCGCGCCTCCGTGGCGCGACGCATGCATCGCATCGGGCGCGGTCCTTGGGGGACCGCGCGAGTAACTCCTGTCCAAGGCGTTATACTCGCGACATGATGGAAGCGGCCCCATCGTTACTATCTATCCGCTTCATCGCGCTCCGCTTCTGATGGCTACTTGTTCCTATGATTCGTGACCGACTTGAGAAGCTGCGACAGTTCTATACTGTACTGGACCAGCTTGAGGTCGCGTGCGGCGGCGCGCGCCGGCTCACGGATTGTTCCGGCCGCATGCGCTGGCCGAAGCGCGGTGTGTACTTCTTCCGCGAGGACGGAGAGCATCGCAGCGATACGGGAACGGGACCGCGGATCGTCCGCGTCGGCTCCCATGCCCTGAACGGCAATTCAAAGACGAAACTTTGGACTCGCCTGCGCCAGCATCGCGGCCGCCAGCATCCGGCTGGCGGCAACCACCGCACTTCAATCTTCCGGCTGCTCGTCGGGAACGCTCTGGCTGAACGGCATGGGCGCGATTGCCCGACTTGGGGAGTGAGAAAAACCGCTCGGAAGGACGTTCGCGCCGGCGAGGCTGCGCTTGAGAGCGAGGTTAGTCGTAGCATCGGCGCCATGTCGCTGCTCTGGGTTGCGATCGACCACGAACTCGGAACGGCGAGCATGCGCGGCTACATCGAGCGTAACGCGATTGCGCTGCTCAGTAACTTCGGCAAGGAGCCGCTCGACGCGCCTTCGGAGAACTGGCTTGGCCATCACTCCGATAGGGAGCGCGTGCGCAAGTCCGGCCTTTGGAACTCCAACCATGTCGATGAAGCGTTTGACCCGGCGTTTCTCGACCCGCTGGCGCGGCTCGTCTCCGACATGAAGGCCGCTTCGTGAATCATCAAGCGGCGTATCCACCCCCCAAAACCGCCCCCGCCGCGCAGCAAAAGGGCCGGCCATAAATGGCTGGCCCCAAGCGACTTGTCGCAACTAGCGGGGGGAGGACTCGAACCTCCGACCTCCGGGTTATGAGCCCGACGAGCTACCAACTGCTCTACCCCGCAGCAGAATCCCAGAGCATATCCGACACCGGACGGATGTCAAATTCACGCCCCGGCGAGCGGCGCCGGCTCGCCCGGCAGCGCCTTGAAACATCCGCCGCATTTCGGCAGGTAATCGCCGATCCCGCCAACCATCAGGCGTGTCAGCACCGGCGTCACGCGTTGCGAATAGCGCGCCGGGGCGCCGCAATCCGCGCACGGCGCCGTCAACGCGTCGACCCGCTCGGCGATGCGCTTCAATTCCGGAAACGGCTCGAACGGACCGCCCCACGCGTTGAAATCCAGCCCGACCGCGATCAGGCGGCGGCCGCTGCGCGATATCCGCTCCGCCGCCGCCGTCAGGGCCGGGCCGAAGAAATGCGCCTCATCCACGCCGATCACGTCGAAGTCCGCCGCGGCGCGCTCGATCTCCGCCGCGCTGCGCGCCGGCCGGGCCGGAAAGCGGCGGGCGTCATGTGTGGCGAGCGCTTCGGCGTCGTAGCGGTCATCGCCGGCGTGTCGAAACGCCGCGACGCGCAAGCCCTCGGCCTGCGCCGCTTCCAGGCGGACGATCAGGGCGGTGGTCTTGCCCGCGAACATGCAGCCGCAGATGACTTCGATCATTGGAAAAACCCGCCAGAAAGCTACTTTCGCTCGCACTTGCGCGCGGCGGCGACGAGCGCGGCGGCGCGGTCCGCGTCCGGCTCATTGGCCCAGTACCCATCGCGTTTCACGGCCGATCCCACGATAAACCCGTCCACATGCGGCCACAACTCCGGCAGCGATTCCGGCGTCACGCCGGAGCCGACGCAGACCAGTCCGTTCGTCGCGGCGCGGGCGGCTCTGACGTCCGCGAGGGCCGCCGGGCGGCCGGTGGCGGCGCCGGTGATGATGACGCCGTCGGCGCCGCTGAAGGTCGCGCCGCTGGTGATTTCGCCGATGTCCAGATCCGCCGTAACCGCGTGCGCGGCGTGCTTCTTGCGAATATCGGCGAGGATGCGAATGTGGTCAGCGCCGATGTGACGGCGATAGCGGAGCAGCGGCCCGGCGCTGGCGGTCGGCATCAGCCCCTCATCCGCGACATGCGCGAACACAAAGTTCTCGACGCGCACAAACGCCGCGCCGCAGGCCAGCGCGACGGCCAGCGCCTCGTGATTGGCGGCCGCCAACACCTGCACGCCAAACGGCAAGGGCACAGCGGCCCGCAGCGCGAGCCCCACGGCCGTCATGCCCGCGACGATTTCCGGCCCGACCGCGCCGTTGAGATAGGGCGTGTCGTGCATGTTCTCGATCATCAGCGCGTCGAAGCCGGCGTTCGCGTACAGGCGCGCTTCGTGGGCGGCGCGCTCCGCCAGCGCGGTGATCGGCTCCGCGGCTCGCGGCGTACCCGGCAGCGCGCCGACGTGGATCATGCCGATGAGTGCTGGCTGGCGTGGAAACATGTCTGTTGAAAGGGCCCTTTGTCTCGACTATCCCGGTTCGGTCGCACGGCTCGCGGGCGCTGGCGCGCGACGCGCCGAAAGCCACGTTTCCAGCGCAATCAACGCCAGCAGCAGCAGCGCCAAGGTCACAAACGCGTCCGGCGTCCAGGTTGAAGACCCTCCCGGCGCCACGCCGTCCGGCGCCCGCATTGTAACCGGAGCGCCGAGGCGCTCCGCCAACTCCGCTGGAACGGCGATCTCCGGCGCGCTCTCGGCGGCGGGCCAGTTCACGACATAACGCCCCTCGCCGCCGGCGGCGTCGACCATGTAGACCCCCGGCCGCTCAGCGGGCCAGTGCGCTTCCGGCGCCCCGCCGCGGAGCACGACATCGGTCACGGCGGTTCGACCGGGACCGCGAACGATCGCGCGGCCATCCACGCCGCCGAAAAGCGCGTCACGCCGCGCGGCGCCGATCTCGAATGCGGGGACTGCGGCCCGTTCCGGCTCCGCCATGCGATGCAACAATGTCAGCAGGCCGGCGGCGCGCGCGCCCAATCCGCTCCAAGCCGGGTCGGGCGTCGTCGCGATCAGCGTGACGCGACCTTGCCCGACGCGGGCGTCGAGCCAAGCGGGGGCGCCATCTTCAAACTGGGCGACGGTGCGCGCGCCGTCGACGGGGCGCAACGCGGATAGTCGCCGCGTGACATCCGCGCGCGTCAACTCATCGATTCCGACGGCGCCATCAAGCGGGGCGTCCGCGGTCCAGCGGATCCGCTGCGGGGATTCGAGCGTCTCGACGGCCACCGGCGTGGTTGCGATCAAACCGCGCAGCGCCGGCCAATCTTCGCCCGCGCCGCCGGGCAATATCAGGAGCTGCGCGCCGCGCTCGACGGCGTCGCGAATGCGCTTCGCCAACTCCGGGCCCGCGTCGCTGAGCGTCGTGACGATCAATGCCGGCGTCTCATCGATCACCGCGCTGTCGATTGTGGTCGACAATCGCCGCATCGAAACCCGCTGCCGCTCCGGCGCCAGCATATCCGGCGCCAGTAGCGCGCTGATGATCCGCAGTGTCAGGGCGTCCGCCGGTCGTCCACTTTCGATCAGCCAGACGATCGGGCGCGGACTGACACGGAACGCGACCCAGCGCTCCTGGTCAAACGCGAGTCGATCTTCCGGCGTGACGCGGATGCGGAGCGCATGCCAGCCTACGTCGAGCGGTGGCACGTCAACCGGGATGGCGCGGACGCCATCGCTCAGCGCCTCCGGGGCGCTGCGCGCCAATGTCTGCCCCTCGTCGTCAGTGATTTCGAGTTGGCAAGTCCCCACGGCGCCGCTGGCGCGGACGGTGGTCTCAATCGAGAGCGGCGCGCCCGCGAATGCCGGGCCGGCCAGTTGCGCATTGACAATCGCCAGATTGGAGAGCGGCTCGGCGTCGATCGCGACCAGCCGGACGGCGAGATCGGTCACGCCGACGATCTGCGATGCGCTGACATCGCGCCAGGCGCTCGCCAGTTGGTCGCTGACGACGACAATCTCGCGCCGCGCCGGGCCCGCCGCGCGCAACATCTCCGCAGCGCGGCGCACCGTCTGGCCGAGCGGCGCGGCCTGCGCGACGGCGGAGGCGTCGGGGGTCGTCGCGCGCCGCAGCGCCGCCTCGACACGCACCAGTTCACTCGTCAGTGGCGTATCGGTGTCGGACCGGCGTGTTCTCACGAGGCCCAGTTCGGACCCCGCCGGCTCGGCGCGGGTCGCCGCCGCGATCTCGGATGCCGCCTCGCGGGCCAGCGCGCCCCGGGTCTTCCCGGCGATGGTCGTGTAGTCCATGCTGGCGGAGTCATCGATGACGATCACGCGCGCGACCGGTCCCTGGGGCGCATCCGCCGGGGCGGCGCAGCGTGGCCCGGCCAGCAACAGCGGCACGCACGCCAGCGCCGCGGCGCGGATCAGCAACAGCCGCCACTGTCGCACGCGCTGCGCTTTGCGTCCGGCGACGAGAATCCCGGTGACGCGCTGGATCGCCGGAAAACGGACCCGCCGCGGCCGGGGGCGCATCAACAGGTGAATCACGACCGGCAGCGCCACCGCCGCGAGCCCCGCCAGCAGGGCCGGCGCGCCGAAGATCAGGGCGGCCAGCATGGGCGGGGAGGCCGGCATTGTGTGGAGCGACGGTTGAATCACAGGCCCTCGCAATGGCGCGCGGCGGCGCGGGTTGGAAACGCCGACCGCTTCGGCATTTCGAGAAAATCCTGTACACGACGCCCGGCGCGAGATAGTCTACCGCGATGCGCGCCGGACTTGCCGAGGCGCGTCAACCGAAACTCGCGAGGCGACATGTCGCTCGAACCGCTCGATACCGCGCATGGCAGTGACTTCCCGGTTTGCCGACAACTGTCTGTTTTTCTTGAGAACCGGCTGGGGCAGTTGCTGCGCCTGACGCGGCTGTTTGAGCCCGGCGATATCGATATGCTCGGCCTCAGCGTGGATGCCGCCGTTGACTGCGCGATTGTGCGGTTCATGGTCGACGACCCGGACGGCGCCCGGGAACGGCTCAGCGAACACCGCTTTCCGATCAGCGAAAACGAGGTATTGGTGGTCGAGATGCCGCCGGGGAAGAAAGGGCTGATGTCGATTTGCGCAGCCCTGATCGCCGGTGAGGTCAACATCAACTATGTGTATCCCTTGCTACCGGGCGAGTCGCGCGGCCCGTGTCTCGTCGTTCAGGTCGATAATCTCGCCGCGGGGGCGGCCGCGCTCGCGATGCGAAACTACCGCGTGCTGGACCAGAGTGAGCTGTAAGATCGCCGCGTTCGTCGGCGAAGCGTAAGGCCGGGCATGCGGCCACCCCTCACACCACCTGCGATCGGCGAATGGCGGTTCAGCGACGGGTATGTCGCGCGCGGTCGCCATTGGGAGCGCGCCGGCCGGCCGCGCGGCGTGCGGATTTATCTGCACGGCATTCAATCGCACAGCGCCTGGTATCAGTGGTCCGCGTCGATTCTCGCCCAGAATGACTGGGCCGTCGTGGCGCCGGATCGGCGTGGCAGCGGGATGAACACCGCGGCGCGCGGCGATACGCCCGACGCGCAGCGCTGGCTGACCGACCTGCACGACCTGTGCGATTGGATTGACGCCCGTTACCAGCGACCGGCGATCGAGCTGGTCGGGCTGAGTTGGGGTGGCAAGCTGGCGGCGGCCGCGGCGATTCGCTGGCCGGAGCGGTTTTCGCGGGTGCTGCTGATCACGCCGGGGATTTTTCCGCGGGTCGACGTGCCGCTGCGCCGAAAGGTGGCGATCGCCCTCAATCTCGGCGCGGGGGGCCGCGGGGCGTTCGAAATCCCGCTCAACGACGCCAATCTGTTCACGGATAACCCGGCCGGCCGCCTGTTTATTGAGAACGACCCGTTGCGCCTGACACACGCCACGGCGCGGTTTCTGGCGTGGTCCGCGCGCTTGGATGGACGCACACAGCGCGCAGCCGCCGGCGCGATCAGATCGCCGCTCACGCTGCTGCTGGCCGGGCGGGATGCCATCATCCGCAATGCGCCGCTGCGGGCGTGGGCCGCCCGTGTCTCGGCGGGGCCAATGGATGTGATTGAATTCGCCTCTGAGGCCCACACGATCGAGCTGGCCGCGGACGCGTCGGCGTTTGAACGGCAGATTCGGACCTGGGCAGATGAAAAAGCCGTAATCCGCAACTCGGAGCGCCCGAACATATAGAAAACTGGGCGATGGTCAAAGTTGCGCTTGGGTGGCCGGGGGCGAGACGATAATATCTTGGGCGACGTGCCCGCCTAGGCAGAAAGCCCTGCCTCTGCGCAAGCGAGGTCGCATCAGTCCGGTCAATGCTCACGGATCGAGCAGCCGATGTCCATGGATGGTAACGATCGGAGGCGGTCGTCGCTGGCCCCACCGAGTTTGTTTTTGCAGGAGTTTCCATGAAGTCATTCCGTTTGTCCCGACTAGTGGTGATGTGCGCTTGCGCGCTGGCCGGTGGGATCGTGTTGCTGCCGAATGCGGACGCCGGGCGGGCGACGAAGCCGCGTGGACCGGACGGCGTCGTTGAGCTGGCCGCGCACACGCAGCGGTTCGCGAAGCCGAGCAAGGCGGAGCTGGTGCGGCGCGCCCAGAGCGAGCCTCGGGCGCTGTCCGAACTGGGCACGCGGCTGTACGAGGCGGTGATCGAGGATTACACCGCCACGTTTATCAAGCAGGAGCGCGTCGCCGGCAAACTCGGGAAGGCGGAAGAGATCGAGGTCCGATTCCGCGACTATCCGCATAGCGTGTTCATGATCTGGAAGAAGAATGCGGACCAGGCCCGTCGGGCGCTGTACATCGACTCGCCCGAATTCCGCGACAGCAAGGGGCGCAAACTGGCAAAGGTTGAGCCGAACGGCGCGATTGCGCGGCTGTTCGTGTCGGAAGTGGACATCGAGATCCACGGGAAGCGCTCGCGCGAGGCGAGTCGTCGTTCGATCGACGAATTCGGGTTCTACTCGACCCTGACCCTGCTGCACGACATCAATTCAATGGCCCAGCAGCGCGGCACGCTGGATTACCGCTACGACGGGGAAGATGTGATCGATGGCCGTCCGACGTTCCGTATGGTGCGTTATCTGCCGTACACCGGCGAGAACGGCGACTACCCGGACGCGAAGCTGGTGCTGCACCTGGATCAGGAATGGCTGATGCCGACGGGGCTGTATTCCTACGCCGATCGCGAAGGCAAGACGCTGCTGGGCAGCTATGTGTTTCACGATCTGCAGGTGAACGTCGGCCTGACGGATGCGGATTTCGAGTTTTAGGAAACCCCCGTAACCCACCTGCGCAAGCGATGAAAGAAGGGCCCCGCCAGCGCGGCGGGCGCGATGGCGGGGCTTCAGGGGAAACAGGCGAGTTGTTGGACGCCCGACGAAGCCCGCGACGGCTCCCCAAGGGGCGGTGGCCCCTGCCGAGGGACTTCGCTCAGGTCGTCCGTTGGCCCGGTTCCTTTACCGACGACGAATCAGACCGGCGCCGGCGAGCGCCAGCATCAGCAGCGCGCTCGGCTCGGGCACGGCATCTACCGAGACGATCGCCTGCAGCGGCGTGTCAAGGTTGTTCAGCAAGCCCATCGCGTAAACCGTGTAGACCGTGTTCGCCTCCAGGGTGAGTCCGCGGACCGGCAGCGCGACCGTTGAAGTCCCCGCCACGAGGACATCCAGGTCATACGTCCCGGGGTTGACGGTCTGGTAGCCGCCGCTCTCCGTGAATGCGACGTTGCTAAACAGGATCGGGCCGCCGCCGGCGAGGCCAACGTCGACGTTCGGGGCGTTTGGCGACAGGTGCAACAAGCGCACACGAGCCTGCCCATTGGCGATCGTGTTGTCGTCCTCAAACACGAGCGGCGTGATGCTGGCGAACGTGTCCGCCGCCACGATCGAATAGTCGGTGGCTCCATCGATCGCAACGTCCGCGTTAATCGGAACCGGCGCCATTTGCCCGGTCGGCACGACCTTGAAGTTGTAGGAGCCCGTCGGCAGCGCCGCATACGGCGTCACGCCGGTGAAGGGCGCGTTGGTGAACGCCGGCATGGCGAAATTGTCGTTGACAATCACGTCGACCGCCGGGGTGTCCGGCGAGGCGTGTACGGCGCGTACGCCGGCCAGGGCCGGCGCGATCGTGGCCATTGCCAGGCCGATGGTGATTCCAGTTCTTACCGCTTTCATGTACTGCCTCCGATGGTTGGTGGTTCGCTGACGGCCTATTTATGCCCTAGATAACCTATCAGTCGGCATGGACGCAGCGCCTTCACCGAATCGCGATTCGCCCCGCAGCGAACCGGTTCAGTCAGTTGGGTGAGTCAGAAACTGTTACAGGGGACCATCCCGACACGCTCGGGGGTCGAGTCAGCTCGATCGGGACAGGGAGGAAACCCGGCGCACTGCAGCGTTGGCGGCCGCTCAAGCCCCAGCGGGCCGCTATACCAGCCCAGGTCCGGGGGGGCCATCGGGATGGCGACTGCGCCGAACGCGACGCCGAAAACGGCGGCGATTCGTCGTCGCGCGGAGACCGACGCGCCCCGACCCCGCCCGAGTTGCCAGACCCGGTCAACCAACTCACTCGGGTGCGCGATCAGACCGAGTTGCGCAACCTGGCGCGGTCCCACCCGCATCCAGCGCGCGGTGTTGATCAGCGTCTCGCGATAACCCGCGCGCCGCGTGGTCGCCATCGCTTCCGCATCGCAGCACTGCTCAATGGCCGCCCGCAGCCGCCGCAGGGCGACAGGCACAAACGGATTGAACCAGTAGAGGATGCCGAACACCTCGCCGATCGATTGAACCCAAAGGTCGCGGCGGCGAATGTGGGTCAATTCGTGGGCCAGAATATGGTCCAAGTCCCGGCGACTGGACATGATGAGTACTTCCGGAGACACGACCAGCGTCGGCGATCGGAGCCCCAGCACCGCCGCCCCGACAATCCGATCCGAGACGACGACAGCCGGCGGCGTAATAAGGCCGGATCGCTGCGACACGCGCTTGACGCGCCGCTCCAGCCATTCGGGCTTGGGCAGAGCATCGATCATGATTCGACGCCGTGTCTCGCGGGCAGCCTGGAAGCGTCGGCCGGCAAGGACTATCGCGACCATGAGCCATACGAGAAACAGCCATGCTGTCCACTGCTTGGCGATGCCCGTTTCCGGAAGCGTCGCGACGCGTGAGGCGACGCCGGTCCAATGCTCCAGCACCGCGCGGTTGCCGATCTGCTGATCGATCGTTTGCGCAATGCCGCCGACGAGGTATGGGACGCCGCCGTGGTCGATCAGCGGGGCGGACACGCCGGTTGGCAGGGAGAGCGTCGGTGGCAAGGCCAGTTTCACCAACACGATGCTCCACAACGCCAGCCGCGCCTGAGGCCAAAGACGCCGCCGACCGATGCGGTCCAGCAGGTATACGACGCCGATGAGGAGCGCGGTCTGCCAGAACGAGAGCCAGACCCATGACCACCAGGTTGTGCTGATGCTGACCAAGGTGTTCATTCCACGCCTTCCTGATCGCTTCTGTTTTCGCGGTCCGCGCCCTCGAACATTGACTCGAGGGTGGCCCGGTCTCGCCTGCTCATTCGTTCGTCGTGCATCAGAAAATGGATGAGTGGGGCGACGGAGCCCTCGAATGCGCGGTCCAGCAGCGATTTCACGGCGCTGCGCCGCGCCTGCTCGCGTGAAACGATCGGTGTGAAGTAGCTGACGTTGTGCCTTTTCTCGACGGACAGGGCGCCTTTGTCAGCCAGGCGCGTCAGGATGGTCTTGACCGTGGCATATGCCCAGTCAGTATTGTCGCCCAGCCGCGTCAACGTATCGCGAGCGGTCGCCGGGTGATGGTCCCAGAGGACATTCATGACGTTCCACTCGGTGTCGGTCAGTCGCACGGATCGCTCCCTGTTACATCTGTAGCAAGTCTATGACAGTTGTAGCAGCCAGTTCAAGTGCCGGCCTGTTTTTTTCGGAGCCTGCGCCCGGTTTTCTCCGCCGGAGGCCGGCGACCACGCCTTCTGGGGGAGGGGTTGCGGGTTGGCTTGCCCGGACTAGAATATGGATAAACCCGCGTTCCCGATCGAAGTGGGTTGTTTGGAGAGGTGGCCGAGCGGCTTAAGGCAACGGTTTGCTAAACCGTCATACCCTTTAAAGGGGTATCGGGGGTTCGAATCCCCCCTTCTCCGTTTCCATTTACATCATAGTCAACTTCTAATATCCGTTGGGCGCGAGCAGGCTCAGTTATTGGTGGGCTGTGCGCTACTCGCTGATCCCTCAGCCCCAAGATGGCGGGTTGCGCTGTGCAGCAACCCACCTACCCGAACGTCCGGCGTTGGGATACGATTTATTGGCGCGGACCGTGGCGGTTCCGGTTCGGCTGCGGCCGTAATTTCTTTGGGCAAAAGGCTTTGCAAACCAAGAACCTGATAGGCGGGCAGTGGGTCGCGGCGGCGGACGGCGCCACGCTTCAGGTGACAAACCCGGCGAACGATGCCGTGTTGGCCGATGTCCCTTCGATCGGCGGGGCCGAGACCCGGACCGCGATCGACGCGGCGTGGGGAGCGCGCGAAGCATGGGCGAAGCGCCCGGCTGGCGAGCGCGGGGCGCTGGTCACCGCGCTGGGCCGACTGATGCGGCGCGATGTCGACCGGTTGGCCCGCATCATGACCCTGGAACAGGGCAAGCCCCTGGCCGAGGCGCGCGGCGAGATTGGCTATGCGGCCTCGTTTCTCGAATGGGCCGGCGAGGAGGCGAAGCGGCTCAACGGCGATATTGTCCCCGCTTCCGCGCCAGACAAGCGGATTCTGGTTCTGCGGCAGCCGGTCGGCGTCACGGCGATCATCACGCCTTGGAACTTCCCGGCGGCGATGATTACGCGGAAGCTCGGCCCCGCGTTGGCCTGTGGATGCCCGGTGGTGATCAAGCCCGCGGCGGAAACGCCGTTGTCGGCGATCGCGATTGGTGAACTGGCCTGCGAAGCGGGGATTCCGGCGGGCGTCGTCAACATCGTGACGGGTGATTCGCGGGCGATCGGCAAGGCGATTTTCGACGATGATCGCGTGCGCAAGCTGTCGTTTACCGGATCGACGGAAATCGGCCGGCTGCTGATGGCCCAGGCGGCGAAGCATGTCCTGCGATTGTCGCTGGAGCTGGGCGGCCATGCGCCGTTTCTCGTCTTCGACGACGCGGACGTGGAGAAGGCCGTGAAGGCCGCGGTGGCGTGCAAGTTCCGCAACGCCGGCCAGACGTGCATCTGCGCGAATCGCTTTTATGTTCAGGCCGGCATTTACGACGAGTTTACGCGGCGCTTCGCGCGCGAGATTGAAGCGCTGACCGTCGGGAACGGCGTGCAGGAAGGCGTGCAGATCGGACCGCTGATCAATGACGCCGCCGTCGAAAAGGTCGAAGATCATGTCGAGAACGCGCGCTCCAACGGGGCCACGGTGGCGGTGGGCGGCGAGCGGAAGCGGATCAAGGGTCTCGCGGACCGGTTCTACGTGCCGACGCTGCTCGAAGGCATGACGCCGGACATGAAGATCTGCCGCGAGGAGACGTTTGGTCCGGTGGCGCCGGTGCGGCGATTTACGGATGAAGCGGAAGTGATCGAATGGGCCAACGATTCAGAATACGGCTTGGCGGCGTATTTCTTCACGCGGGACGCGTCGCGGCTGATGCGCGTCGCGGAGGCGCTGGAATATGGCGTGGTGGGGGCGAATGATGGCGGCCCATCCACGGCGCAGGCGCCGTTCGGTGGCGTGAAACACTCGGGTTTCGGGCGCGAGGGCGGTCGATACGCCATGGATGAATACACGGAATTGAAGTACGTGTCATGGCAGCTTTGACCTCGACAAACGTGGCAAGGAGCGGCGGGATGTCGAAGAGTGATGACCTGATCAAACGGCGCGACCGCGTGGTGTGTCCCGGCGTGTCGCGGCTCACGCCGATGACGGCGGCGCATGCGCGCGGCGCGACGATCACGGACCTTGATGGTCGCGAGTTCATTGACTTCGTCGGCGGCATCGGCGTGATGAATGTCGGCCACTGTGACGATGAAGTCGTACGCGCCATTCGCGATCAGGCGGGAAAGCTGCTGCACACGTGCATTCATGTCGCGACCTATGAACCGTATGTCGCGCTGTGCGAGAAACTGGTCGAACTGTTCCCGCACGGCCCCGCCTCGAAAGTGATGCTGGTCAGCACGGGCGCCGAGGCGGTGGAGAACTCCATCAAAATCGCGCGGCAGGCGACCGGGCGTTCCGCGGTCATCTGCTATACAACGGCGTTTCATGGCCGCACGCTGCTGTGCGCCTCGCTGACGTCCAAAGTGGCGCTGAAGACGGGCTGCGGTCCCTTCGCGCCGGAGATTTATCGGTTGCCGTACCCGGTCGTGCGCCCGGGCGAGGGCATGTCTGAAGATGAAGTGTCGCGGCGCGAGCTGGATCGGCTCGACGCGGCGTTTCGCAACACCGTCGCCCCCGGCAATGTCGCCGCCATTATCCTGGAACTCGTGCAAGGTGAGGGCGGATTCAACGTCGCGCCGCAGGCGTATGTAAAGGGCTTGCGGCGCATCTGTGACGAACACGGCATCATGCTGATTATCGACGAGGTGCAGACCGGCTTTTGCCGTACCGGCCGCTGGGCGTCGTATCAGCATTACGACGTGACGCCGGATATCTCGCCGTGGGCGAAGTCGATGGGCGGCGGCTTGCCGATCGCGTGTGTCATCGGGCGGGCGGACGTGATGGATCGTGTGACGCCCGGCACGTTGGGCGGAACGTACGCCGGCAATCCGGTCGCCTGCGCGGGCGCTCTGGCGACGATCGCGCAGATGGAAAGACTGGACCTCAACCGCCGCGCGGCGCACACCGGGGCTGAGATCCGCCGGCGCTTTGAATCGATCGCCTCACGCGTGCCCGAAGTGACCGATGTGCGCGGGCTCGGGGCGATGGTGGCGATCGAATTCTCCGAAGATGGCGACCCGGCCCGTCCGGCGGGCGCGCTCGTCAAGCGCATCATCACCGCCGCGCGCGAGCGGGGATTGCTGATGATCTCGGCCGGAATCGACGGAAACGCCATTCGCGTGCTGGCTCCGCTTGTGATTACGGACGACGAGCTGGAGCGCGGACTGGCGATTCTGGAGGAAGCCGTGCTCTCGCAGACGCGCCAGCCGGCGCCCGCAGTGAAGTAAGCGGGGCCTGCGGCGGCGCCCGGGGCTAGGCCGTCAGGTACGACATCATCTGCGACGCGAGCGTCAGTACGAGCATGAAGCCGCAGATATCCGTGACCGTCGTCAGGATCGGTCCCGACGCGAGAGCCGGATCGGTCTTGAGCCCTTTCAGAATCAGCGGCACCAGGCCGCCGACGCACACCGCGATGACGGTATTCACCGCCAGCGCGACGCCGACGACCGCGCTCAGGTATACGTTCCCCTTCCAAAGGTAGGTCACCAGGCCGATCAACGCGCCGAGCACGATGCCGTTGACGATGCCGACCGCGCCCTCCTTGAACCAGACGCGCAGGAAGTCGCGCGGGCGGGTTACGCCGAGCGTCAATTCGCGGATGCTGACCGCGACCGCCTGACTGCCGGAGCAGCCGCTCATATCGGAGATGATCGGCAGGAACACGGCCAGCGCGATCACCGCCTGCAGCGTTTCCTGGTGCAGCGCGATCACGCTCGCCGCCGCGATGTTGAGGACGATATTGGCGCTGAGCCACGCCAGGCGCCGACGGGAACGCACCGTCAGCGGCATGCTGCGCAACTCGTCACCACCGACGATACCCTGTGACTGACGATAGAGATCATCGGCCTCTTCGACGCGGGCGTGGGTCACGTCGCCATACTCGACGATACCGAGCAACGTGCCATCGGCGGCCGTCACCGGCAGTCCCATGAACGGGTGCTCGTCAAACACCGCGGCAAGCTCATCAAACGAGAGCGTGTCCACCACGGCGATCGGATCCGGGATCATGATCTCGGTGACCGGCCGGGCGCGCTTGGCCAGCAGCAGGCCGCGGATCGGCAGTACGCCACGCAGCCGGCCGGCCTCGTCGACGACATAGCTGTACTGCACGTTGTAATCCGCGTAACGCTCGGCGTTGGCCTCCATGTCCGCCAGCACGTCGCGCACCGTCATGCGCTCCGGAAAAGCGAGAAACTCGCTGCGCATCAGCGCGCCGGCGGCGTCCTCGTCGTAAGCGGCGAGGCGCCTGACATCGGCGGCGACTTCGTCATCGAGCGCCGTCAGGATCGCTTCGGCGTCGCCGCGATCCAGCGCCTTGATGTAGTCGGCGCGCTCGTCGCTCGGCATCTCCTCGATGATTTCGGCCGCGAGTGCGGCGTCGAGTTCCTCGAGCGCGCCGACGGCCAGCGACTCCGGCAACTGATCGATCACATCCGCGGCGTCTTCCGGCGATAGCAGTCGCAACAGGGCGCAGCGCTGTTCGTCAGACAGCGCGGTCAGCGCATGGACCTCGTCGGAACCCGTCGCGGCCTCCAGCCAGGCGTTGCACGCGACATGATCGCCGCGCGCGATGGCGGCGGTCAGATCGGATTCGCGCAATCGGGCTTCGGGCGGCGCGGCGGCTGGAATCGGCGTTTCTGTCATTTCGTTTCTCGTTATCGGCGCGGAACTGGCGCATGATAGACGCTGCCCGCGGTCAGCGGAGATGGGCGTGCGCTTCGCGCGCTGGGGGGAGCTTAGTCCGGCGTCGCTTCGGTGTATTTATCGAGCGTAAGCGGCGCGGCCAGCAGGGCGTCGAGCGCAGCCACCGCGTGGCGCAGGTGGGGTGTTTCAAAGTGCGCCGCGAGCGCCTCTTCGCTATCCCAGGCTTCGACCATCGTGAAACGCTCCGGCGCCTCTCGATGGCGCCACAGCGTGTAATGTCGGCATCCGACCTCGGCCCGGGTCGGCGCGACCAGTCCCGTAAGCAACGCGGCAAGATCATCGATCCGCTCGGGGCGGGCGACGAAATGCGCCAGAACGCGAATGGACAAGGGCGACTCCTTGCGTTGGTTCGTCACTTATAGAAGCCCGGCAACATCGGCAGCACGATCGAGACAGCGATCAGCACGATGATGACCCACTCCAGGGCTTCCATGCGCCACGCGGCGCGCTGGTCAGATATCTTCTGATACATGCTATCGAGCGCGGCCAGTTTGCGCATGATGTTCGCGTCCCAGTCGGGCAGGTGCAGGCGGTCGGACGCGAGGCGGTAAAGCCGGGCCAGATACTGATCGCCGAGCAGCTTGACGGCGTTGTTGACGCCTTCGAACAGCAGGGCCCCGTCGATCTGAAAGTCGGCGACGCGCTGTTGCTCGGCCCGTCCGGCGCCGGGCAGGAACGCCGACCAGCCGCGCTTCAGACTCGTTTCCCACGCCAGTTGCAGGGCCGCGTCGAGCTGGTCGTCCAAAAAGCGCATTTCAAGCAGCTCGACATTCGCGTACGACAACACCGCCAGCGCATCATCGGAATCCGCGTCCAGCAGGATCGCGCCGTTCCAGTCGATGATCGCGGTGTCGCTGCTGCCGAAGGATAATCGCGAGGACAGCGCGTCCGCTTGCGATTGCGCGGATAAGTCCTCCCGCTCCGCGCGCAGGATCAACGCCAGAGTTTCTCCATGGCGCTCCACGGCGTGTTCGATCGGGCAATCGCGCAGCGCGCGAATCTGATAGACGCAGTAGTCTTCCACAATCGGCGCGACATGCGGCTTCCGGACACCCGCCATCGGCGCCGCGATCAGCGCGTCGACCAGCGCCCGCGACGCGGTGAGTAGCGCCGGGTTCTCGTACAGCGCGACGCCGATGTCGATGAGATCGTCCAGCGGGCCGCGCAGATCAATGCGATAGGCCACGGATACCGCCCCGAAATCGAACAGCGTGATCTCGGCCTGCGGGGCGAGCGGGCGGCCGGCGATGGTGAGCGGCTCGATGGGCTGGGTCAGCGTGATCGGCGCCGGGTCAAACTGAAAGTGGGGCGGCGAACGGCGCTTCGCGCCGGCCAGCCGTTGCGACTGCCCGCCGGCGCTGCGCTGTGCCGCGTCGAGATCGATCTGCTGACCGACATCGTAGGCGAACACGACGACGCAAACGCCGCTCTCAATATACGGCGTCACGGTTAGATCGGACCTTCGGCCTCGGTGGGCGGCACGTAGTTGGGGATGTCCGGCTGCTCGCCGAAGAAGAACGCCTCCATATGCTGCGCCAGGATCGGGTTTGAATCATCCGAGGTGGGGTCGAGGCGGTACTCATTGATCACCATCAGCATGTGATCGTTCCACTTGGACATCGCCTCGGCCGAAATGTTCTCCGCGATCCGATCGCGCAGGGCGCGGCCGCCGATCAGCATTACCATCTTCAGGGCCTGGTCGCCGACGGGCGTATCGGGGTCAATACCGGGCAACTCCCGGCCCAGTTTCGCGCACTTCACAGTTTTCGCCGCCATTGTTCCGCACTCCCATGGTTCGCACACCATTCGGATCATAGAAAAGAAAACGCCCGGCGCCAGCGCGGGCGTTTCGGAGTCATCTCACTGGCGCGGCCCCGTCAGCCGCGGCTAGAACTCGCTTTCCGGCACCTGCGTCAGGTGGATCAGGCGCTGCCCCAGTGAAAGCGGCCAGCCCGGATCGAGCCAGCTCGGCAGGTTGGTTTCCACGTGCCCGTCATAGAACACCATGTCGATGCCGCCCGGATGGCGAATGTCGTTCGCAATCCGCGGGAAGGCGCCGAACGGCAGTTGCGACGTCAGGAAGAACGTATGAAACCGCAATGACTTGTCGATCGCGAATGTGACGGGAACGTAGAGCGAAGGGTGATTTTCCGTGATGTAGACGTAAAGCCCGGCATTCGGAACGTCTTCCAGTCGGAAGAAGGGGCGATACTCCTGAAAACCGGCGACGCCGCGAAACGCGTCGCCGTTTCGGCCGCCGCCCGATACGTCGGCGTTGATGGCATACGTGGTGTACGGGATCGGGATCGCCGACGCGACGTAGTCGACCGGCTGTTCAGGGTCGGGGTTGTCCGGGCACTGGAAGATGGGCTGCGTGAGCATCAGTTTTACGAGATCGCGCTGGCGCAACTGGCGCCACATGCGGCGCCGCTCAATGAAGTTCTGATCGTTGCCCAGGTAAGGCAGCATCGCCGTGAACCAATTTCCCCATTCCTGATTTCCACCGCCGACCGGCTCAAACCCCATGATGCCGCCCACCATGACTTCGGCGTTATCGCTGGCATAGAGGTACATCGTCTGGCACTGTGTGCGCAGGTTGGTGGTGCAGAGCGTGCGCCGGGCCTGGGCCCGCGCCCCTTTCAACGACGGCAACAGGATGCTGATCAGCAGCGCGATGATCGCGACAACGACCAGCAATTCGATCAGCGTGAAACCGCGGTGGATTCGCTTCATTACCAGGCTCCAGCGGGCGGCGCTGCCGCCAAGTTGACGTTAGTAATACCGTTCCGATGTCGGCGACAGGTTAATCAGGCGCTGTCCCAACGACCGCGGCCAGCCGGCGTCGAGCCAGCTTGGCGCGCGCGTTTCGACGTGCCCGTCATAAAAGCCCACATCAATGCCGCCGGGATGGCGAATATCATTCGCGATCCGCGGCCAGCCGCCAAACGGCAACTGTGAGGCGAAGAAGAACGAGTGAAACGCGAGCGACTTGCTGCTCCCGGTCGCGGGGACATAGAGCGAGACATGATTCTCGGTGAAGTAGACGTGTCGCGCGGGGTCCGGGACCGTGTCGATCTTGAAGAACGGACGATACGCGGGGTCGTTCTGGGCGCCGTACACGACCTGGAAATTCTCGCCGGGGCGGCCGCCGCCGCGCAGGTCGCGCGGGACCGCGCTGTCGTCATAGGGCATCGACATGGCCGACGCGACATAGTCCAGCGGCTGCTCGGGGTCGGGGTTGTCGGGGCATTGGAGCAACGGCTGCGCCGAAAACACCTGCGCGAGCTCCACATGGCGATTTTCGTTCCACAGCCGACGTCGCTCAACAATGTCGCCGTCGTAGTAGCCCAGGTACGGCAGCAGGGCGGTGGCCCAGTTGCCCCACTCGGTCAGGCCGCTGGACGACGACGCGCGCATGATGCCGCCAACCATGACCTCACTGTTCTCGTCGGCATAGTTGTACATTGACTGGTACATCGTGCGCAGGTTGGTCGTGCAAACGACCCGCCGCGCCTGGGCCTTCGCGCCTTTCAGCGCCGGCAGCAGGATGCTGATCAGCAGTGCGATGATCGCCACGACGACCAGCAGCTCGATCAACGTGAAGCCATGCTTGATTTGCTTCATACCTCGCCTCAAAACTCGCCTTCCTCGTCGGTGTTGCGGCTACGGATTCGGGTCATCCAGCCGGGATGGCATCGGAAGATCCACCGCGGCGCCCCCGCACTTCGGACAGGCCTGCGACTCGCCCTCCGGCTGCGGAAAGAGCGCGTCGCACTTCAGGCAATGCCGCGCTTCAACAGCCGCGTCCTTTGAGCAGAAACGGCATTTCCATACGAGCGGCGGCTTGTGCACGCGCGCGGCGTACGACTTCCCGCAGTCCGTGCACAGCAGCGGCAGCATATGAGCCTCGCTCTGCCCCGGCTGCGGAGCGCTCGCGTTCATATCAAAAATCCGCCAGCCGGCGTAGGCGAGAACCGCCACCGCCGTCAGGATCTTAACTGCTTTCAATAGCGCCTCCCAAGCCCGCGCGCGGAGATGAATACGGGCGTTACGGCAAACCGACTGCGACTCCAGAAGTTAAGGTAGCCAATGGGCGCGCGCCCGGCAACCCCGAAAGCCGTAATTCGATGCCCCGAAGCGGTTTAGCCCGGCTCGGGGCTCCATTCGCGCGGGCCGACGGTGAGGGTCAGGCCGGGGCCGGTGATTGGGTGTTGCTCAAAATGCCGGCGGATCGTGGCGTCCGAAACCGCATCGACCGCGGCCAGACGCTCCTCGACGCTGCGCGAGCGGCCGATGGTTTCCAGATCGTCGACAATCTGCATCAACCGGGTACGCGGGCTTTCACCCTCAAGGGCGAAACGCGTCCGTTGCTGGTTCTTCACGCGCTGGATCTCGTCGGCGGTGACGCCGCCGTCGATGATCTTGCGGGCTTCATTTCGCAAGGCCGTGAGCATCGATTCGCACTGCTCCGGCTCACCGTCGGCGTAGAGGGCCATCATGCCGCTGTCGAGGTAGTTCAGCCAGGCCGCGCCGGCTGACGCGCAAACGCCCTCCTGCACGATGTTCCAGTAGCAGCGCGAATTCGACCCGCCGAAAATCGCGCAGAACGCGTCAAGCGTATCAGAATCTTCATGCGTGGAAGCCACGGACGGGTACAGCACGGCCACGGTCTGCTGCTGAAACTGCTCCAGCTTCTGCGACGCGACGCCGGGACGCGGGGCCGGCGGCGGCGGAAACTTCGGTCGGCCGTTGGCGCTCGGCGCCCAGTCGCCGCAATAGCGTTCGGCGGCCCTGAACAGCGCGTCCGGATCGACGGCGCCGGTCGCGACCAGCCACAGGTTGTTGGGCGCGTACATCTGGGCGTGATAGTCAACCATGATCTGCCGCGGCATGTCGGCGATTGTTTCGCGCTCGCCGAGGATCTCGTGCGCCAGCGGGTGTTGGCCGAAGACGGTCTCGTGCAGGTAGTTCCAGACATGATGATCGAAACTGTCGCCGGACATCGCGATTTCTTCGAGAATCACCTTGCGCTCGGTCTCGAACTCTTCCGGCGGCAGCGCGGGCCGCATCATGTCGGCGAGCAACTCGAGTTGGTCCTCGGCCCGGCCGCTCGGCGTCCAGCCGTAGTACATCGTGTGCTCTTTGCCGGTGAAGGCGTTGTAGATGGAGCCGAGTTCATCGAATCGGACCGTGATCTCGCGCCAATCGCGTTTTCGGGTGCCTTTGAAGCACATGTGCTCCAGAAAGTGGCTCACGCCGTGCTGTGGCGGGGTCTCATCGCGGGAGCCGGCGGCGGCGAGAAACCCGATCGCGGACGAGCGAACGCGGGGCATGATTTCGCAATGGATGCGCAGGCCGTTGGCGAGCGTGTGCGTGATGGTTTGGACATTCATGGCGCGGATTGTAGGCCAGCCGGGCGCCAGAGCCCAGCCGCGCAGCCGGGCGGCCCGATGCGCGGCCGCCCCCGGCCCGGCGCGTCGCAACGGTGTTGAAAGCGCCGTGCGCCTGGCGCAGCGAAAAGGCCGAGACGCTTATCACGCCTCGGCCCTTTGATCGATGATGTCGGAATCGCGGAGCGGCTATTCCTCTTCTTCATCCCGGAACGTGAATTCCACACCCACCAGATACCCGTACGGCGCCCGCGTGCAGTGGCGGACGATCGCGCGGCCGTGGGCGCTGAGGTGCGGCAGGTGGATTGCGATCGTGATCGCCGTGTTGGACGGGATCGGGCGGCGGGTGCGCATCGCCAGGCCGCTGTTGCTCAGATTGTGCAGCGTCGCGAGCAGATGCTGCTCACCGTAGCACTCATCCGGCAGCCATAGTTCGCAGGTGCCGGGGAACGGCCAGCGCTCGGTCGAGCGCTTATCAGACATGACCTTGCCATGCGTGGCGACCTGGACGGATTCGACCATCTCGTGAATCACGTCCGGGCACATCTTGACGATTTTCTCGGCGTCCATCGGCAATCCTTCCGGTTAGCGGCTGATGCGTAGGCATCGAAACTTCCGCTGGCCCGCTTGAATTAGCCCATTGTCCGCCACGCCGTCCGCGATTCGCGCATTTCCCGACACTCGCGGGTTCCTTGCCCATTTTGAATCGAACACTTCGCCCGGGAAGGGAACCGGCAGCGAGGGGAATCATGCGTGTCGCGCTCACGGGGTCATTGACTCTGGTTGTGTCATTATGGGGCTGCGCCCCGATTGCGCCGTTCGACAGCAAGGACGCCGCCCTGGTGCTCGGCGCGCAAAGCGACGGCGCCGTCAGTCAGGGGCAGACGGCGACGATCGAAGGGCATGTCAACGCCAACGAATATCGGGTCTACGCCGTCGGCGCCGCCGAGGCCGGATCGACCTGGACCGTCAGCGCGGATTTCGGACTTTCAATCAGTTCATTTGTCGTCGTGCTGCTCGATGAGCGGGAGAATCTGCTCGCCCGCGGCAATCTGTCCTCCGGCGCGGCACTCACGCACATTCTGCGCGAGCCGGTCGAGGAGCTGCGCGTCGGCGTGATGGCTCCGGCGGGCCGCGCCGGGAGTTTCACGTTTCGGGTGCGCAACCTCGGATCGAAAGCGATCCCGGGCCCCACCCGTCAGACCGTCTGGCTGAATTTCGGCGGCGCGTCCGGATTGCGCATTCAGCAGCGGTCGCCGCTGAATTTTGCGCCCTTTGATGGCGCCGTGCTCGGGGCCGCCTACGCCGATCAGACGAAAGCAATCCGCGAGCGCGTGATCGAGCTGGTGCGGGAGGACTACGCGGCCTTCAACGTCGATATTCTGAGTTCGAGCGAGCAGCCCCGGCCGGAGGGGGCGGTGTCGGTGGCGCACTTTGGCGGCTATCAGAGCGATCTGCTGGGACTGGCCGATAATGTGGACGGCTACAACAGCAATCCGTCACAGGCGGCGGTGATTTACATTGACGGGTTCGCCCGTTACGCGGTGATGGAATTGACGCCGGAGCAGATGGCCTCGATGATCGCGAACGTCGCGAGCCACGAAATCGGACACCTGTTAGGGCTCTATCATACGCAGGAGACCGACGACGTGATGGACACGACGGGGTCGGCTTGGGAACTGGTCGGGCCGCAGTCCTTCAGCCGGGCGCGGGTCGAGGACAGCGTGTTCGGGTTCGCGATGCAGGATACGCCGGCGTTGCTGGCGCAGATTGTCGGGTTAAGCCCGGCGGCCAAGAGCGGCGCCTTGCGACCGCTCACCGCGCGGGCGCGGGTACCCGGCTTTGATGTGTGCCGATCGTGCGGCACGTGTCAGGCGATCGCCGCGGGGACGGACGAGAACTAGCCGGCGACCCAACCGGCGCAAACGAGACAACATGTCGATAAACGCCAGGACGCTTTCGGCACGCGGGGCCGGTCTGTTTACTGCTGTTATCGTGACCTTCCTCGGCGGCTGCGTGCCGATGACCACGGACACCGACGGCAATGTTGTGCCGATGGTGGACAACGGCACGAATGACTCGTTCAACACGGCCACGGCGCTGGCGGTTGGTGACAGTGGCGTGAGCTTCACCGGATCGATCGTCGCCGGCGGCGATACGGACGTGTACGGAATCGGCGCGCTGGCGATCGGCGATCGCGTGGTGATCGACGTGCGGGCCACCAGCGGCAATCTCGACCCGGTCGCGGCGCTGTTCGACACCAATCAGAACATGCATGCCTTCAATGATGACCGGGCCGCGGACTCGAGCAATCTGAATCCGCTGATCGACATTGTCGCGCGGCGCGCGGACGAGTACTTCGTCGGGGTGGTGGCGTTTCCGGGCGGCGGGTCGACGGGCAACTATACGATGACGATTACGATCACGCGCGGTGTCGGGATTTCCGCGCCAGGTGGTCAGACGGTATTTCTCAACTGGTTCGGCGGCGCGAATCAGCGCATCGCGAATGTCGGCACGTTTACGCTGCAGCCGTTCAGCGCGGTGGATGTCGGGCTGCGGGCGACGGACACCGCCACGCTGAAAGCCCGGGTGCAGGAGATTGTGGGGAGCCGATTCGACGGATTTCAGTTGACACTGCTCAACTCCGACGACAACGCCAAGCCGAGCACGGCGCACACGACGGTTTTCTTCGGGGGCGCGAACACGCGGGCCTTCGCGATCTCTGAGCAGATTGACACCGGGAACAAGGATCGATCGGACAACGCGATCGTCTTTACGGGGAGCTTTCTGGCGGCGTTCCAGGGTTTGCCTTCGCTGGAGCAGATGGCGACCGCGCTGGGCAATACGGTTTCCCACGAGATCGGGCATTTGCTGGGGCTGGTTCACACCAAGAATTGCAGCGCGCTGATGGACACGAGCTGCGGCAACAACGTGCTGTTGCGCGAGCAATCATTCCTGCGGGCGCGGCTGGATGACAGCGTGTTCCCGATCGGGTTCCAGGATTCACTGCTGCTGCTGGACTGGGCGATCGGTGCGGTGCCGTAGACCAAGCAGAAATGTGGGGCGGGATGCTCACCATCCGGCGGCAGCGTGGCGCCGGGCCCACCCTTAGCGGCGGACTTCATGCGCGCCGCCGACTTCGTCTAAACTGCGGGGATGAAGAAGCCCGTCGACAACAGCGACTTTTCGGCCGGCCACGACTGGCGGCTGGGCCGATTTCCCAACCTGATGCCGCGGCGGGTGGAGTCGATTCTGCTCGTCTCCAGCCCGTATGACTCGTTCATCCTTGAAGAAGACGGCCTGCTGAGCGAGTTGATTTTCTCGGAATACACCGACCTCGGCCTGACGCATGCGCCGACGGTGCATCGTGTGTCGACCGGACATGAGGCGCTCGGCGCGGTCGCCAGCGGCGAGTTTGATCTGGTCATCGCGATGGCGCGGCTGGGCGGGATGGGAATCGCCGAGTTTGTCGGCGCGGTCAAGGCGATCCAGCAGGACGTGCCGACCGTGCTGCTGGCGGCGAATGAGGTGGAACTGGCGCAGTTCGGCGAAAACGCCCAAACGCTGGCGGTTGACGGGATCTACGTCTGGCACGGCGACGCCAAGCTGCTGCTGGCGATCATCAAGACGGTTGAGGATCGCTGGAACGCGAAGCACGACACGCATGTCGGCGGGGTCGGCGTCATCATCCTGATCGAGGACTCGGTTCGATACCTTTCGTCGTATCTGCCGATTGTCTACAGCGAACTGGTGCGGCAGACGCGGGCGGTGATGCTGGAGGGCATCAACCGTATGCACAAGCTGCTGCGGCTGCGGGCCCGACCGAAGGTGCTGGTGGCGACGACCTTCGAGGAAGGCGTCGCGCTCTATTCGGAATACCGCTCATACATCTTCGGAATCATCACCGATGTGCGCTTTCCGCGCGAGGGGCGGATCGACGCGCAGGCGGGCGCCGCGTTCATTCGGCAGATCAAGGAAGACAACCCCGACATTCCGACATTGCTGCAGTCATCGGAAGTCTCGAATCGCGAGATCGCGGAACAACTGAACGCGGCGTTTCTGCACAAGTGGTCAACCACGCTGCTGCAGGACCTGCGCCAGTTCATGCTGAACAACTTCGGCTTCGGCGACTTCATTTTTCGGCTGCCGACCGGCGAGGAAGTCGCCCGGGCCTCCAACCTGTACCAGATGCGGGCGGTGCTGCGCGAGGTGCCGGCGGAGTCGCTTGATTACCACGCCAGTCGTAATCACTTCTCCAACTGGCTGCGGGCGCGCACGGAATTCGTGCTGGCGCGCAAGCTGCGCCCGCGGAAGGTCAGCGAATTCGGCGGCATGGAGGGCCTGCGGGCCTACCTGATTCAGGAGGTCGACGGCGCGATCCGGCAAAACCGCCGCGGCGTCGTCGAGGATTTTTCGCGCGAACGATTCGGACCGGGCAGTCGCCTGACGCGCATCGGCGGCGGCTCGCTGGGCGGCAAGGCGCGCGGTCTGGCTTTTTTTGACGCGCTGCTTGAACGCTATCAGCTTCATAAGGAATTTGACGACGTCGCGATTCTGGTGCCGCGGTCGGTGATGATCGGCACGGATGTTTTCGACGAATTTCTGGACCAGAACCAGCTTCGGACGCTCGCGCTCTACAAGGCCGACGATGACTGGATTCGGCAGGCCTTTCTGAAGGCGGAGTTGCCGCGGGTATTGGTGGATCACTTGCGCGCGTATCTTGCGCACGCCCATGCGCCGCTGGCGGTTCGATCGTCCAGCACGCTCGAGGATTCACCCTATCACCCGTTCGCCGGCGTGTTCAGCACGATCATGGTCCCCAATAACCATGCCGACGCCCGGGTGCGGCTCAGTCAACTGTGCGACGCGATCAAACTGGTGTACGCGTCGACGTATTACGAGCAATCGCGGCAGTATCTGCTGGCGACGCCGCACCGCATCGAAGAGCAGAAGATGGGCGTGATGCTGATGGAAGTGGTCGGATCGATGCACGATCACTACTACTACCCCAGCTTCGCCGGTGTGGCGCGCAGCTACAACTTCTACCCGTTCGGCCATATGAAGCCGGAGGATGGCGTCGCGACGCTCGCGCTCGGGCTCGGACAGTCCGTGGTGGAGGGCGCCGAGGCGCTGCGATTCTCGCCCAGGAACCCGCACGTGCTGCCACAGCTCTCGCTGGGCAAGGCGTTTATCTCCCATTCGCAGCGGGCCTTTTACGCGATCAATCTGAGCGACGCGGATCGGCCGGTTTCGACGGAAGAACTTGCCTCGGTCGATCGGCTCGATCTCAGCGTGGCCGAGACGCATGGCACGCTGGAGCCGGTCGGTTCGGTGTGGTCGCATGAGAACGAAGCGTTCTATGACGGCGTCTATCGGCCGGGTGTGCGCGTGGTGACCTTCGCGCACATTCTGAAATCCGATCTATTTCCCCTGGCGCGGATCCTCACCGAGTTGCTGGAACTCGGCCGGCTTGGTTTCGCGGGCCCGGTGGAGCTGGAATTCGCGGTGAACCTGGAAGCGAAGCCGCGGCAGTTCGCGGTGCTGCAGGTCCGCCCGTTCGGCGTGACCGGCGAGCAGGAGCCGGTGGAAATCGACGGCTTGCCGGCCGATGCGCTGCTGGTGTCGTCGGAGATGGCGCTGGGCAACGGCATCGCCGATGGACTGCATGATGTCGTGTATGTGAAGCCGGAGACGTTTGATCCGGCCAAGACGCCGGCGATTGCCGCGGAGCTTGGGCAGTTGAACGAGGCGCTGATCGCGGAGAAGCGGCGGGCGCTGTTGATCGGGCCGGGGCGGTGGGGGTCGTCGAATCCGTGGCTGGGGATTCCGGTGACATGGGCGCAGATATCCGCGGCGCGGGTGATTGTCGAAACATCGCTTGACCACTTCAAAGTGGATTCATCGCAGGGCAGCCACTTTTTTCACAATCTCACGTCGCTGGGGGTGGCCTATCTGACGGTGGACCCGGAACTGGAGCGCGGCTTTGTGGATTGGGCGTGGCTGGCGGCGCTGCCGGCGGCGTATGAGAGCGAGTTGATCCGGCATGTGCGGGTGGACATTCCGCTGGAAGCGCGGATGGACGGGCGACGCTCGCGGGCGGCGGTGTTGAAGTGGTCGGTGCGGGCGGAGACGTTGGGGAGTGATACGTAGCGGCGTTGGCGGGTCGTCCGACGGCGGGTGGTGTTTGTTGGATCCGGTTCGGCCCGGAGGGGCGGAGGTGGCGTGCAGCGGGGCGGTCTACGGCTCCTTCGCCCCTTCGGGGCGAATCAGAATGGCGGAACGGGACCACGGGTTACGCGTCGGTCGGCTGCGCCGACCGCGCTTCACCCGTGGCTATGGTCCGGCGCCCCTTCGGGGCGTCATTTCGGCGCGCCGGCGCTAGAAGCGCCGGCGTCGCACGACGTGTGATCGTCGCCGCCACGTCCAGATCGCGGGCGCCAGTCGCCACGTCCGACGCGCGGACTCTCACTCCGACGCGCGGATTCTCACACACGACGCGCGGATTCTCACGTCCGACGAGCGAATTCTCACACACGACGCGCGGATTCTCACGTCCGAACCACGTCATCGTCGGCAAGCGGGCGTTAGCCGCCGCCGGCTTCGGGGACGTTGGCGTAGCGGGCGCCGAATTGCGGGTTGTCGAAGCGGGTGTATTTGCGATTGAAGTGCAGCGGCACGGTGTCGACCGGGCCGTTACGCTGCTTGGCGATGATCAGCTCGGCGTCGGTATCCTGCGAGGCTTCCTGATCGACGCCGACTTTGTAATACGACTCGCGGTGCAGCAGGGCGACGACATCGGCGTCCTGCTCAATTGCGCCGGATTCGCGCAGGTCGCTCATGCGCGGTTTGTTGCCGCTGCGATCTTCGGTGTTGCGGTTGAGCTGGGCCATGGCGATGACCGGGAGATTGAGCTCCTTGGCGAGCGCCTTGAGTCCGCGCGAAATCTCGGCGACCTCCTGCTGGCGCGATTCCGTGCCGGGGGCGCGCATCAACTGCAGATAGTCGACGAAAATCGCGCGCGTGCCGTGCTTGCGCCACGCCATTCGCGAACGGGCCCGCAACTCCAGGATCGTCAGGCTCGACGTGTCGTCGATCAGGAACGGCTTGCTGTGAATGTCGTTGGCGGCGTCCTGCAGGCGCTGCAGGTCCACCGCGTCGAGCCGGCCGCGGCGTACGGCCTGTGAATCGACGCGCGCCCGACTGCACAGGATGCGCTGCGCGAGTTGCTGCCGGCTCATTTCCAGCGAGAAGAACAGGACCGGCGTATCGGCATTGAAGGCCATATGCTCCGCCATGTTGACGCCGAGCGCGGTTTTTCCCATCGACGGGCGGCCGGCGACGATGATCAATTCGCCGTTCTGCAGCCCGGACGTGAGCTCGTCGAGCATCAGGTAGCCGGTCGGCAGGCCGGTGAGCATGCTGCCGTCGTGTTCTTCGATCTGGCGAAAGACCTCCGCGACGAGGTCGGGCAGGCGCATCGAGCCGCCGAGCACGCGCTGCTCGGTGACCTCGAATATTTCCTTTTCGGCGTAATCGAGGACCTCGGCGGCCGCCTGTTTGTCTTCGAAGGCGACGTCGATGACCTTGTGCGAAGCGCCGATCAGGCGCCGCAGCAGGTGCTTCTCGCGAACGATGCGGGCGTAGTAGGCGGCCCGGTAGGCGGACGGCGAGGCGGCGACGAGTTCGCCGAGATAGTCGTATCCGCCGAGCGACTCAAACACGCCGCGGCGCGTCAGCTCATCGGCGATGACGACGCCGTCGATCGGGCGCGAGCCGTCGTACATATCGACCATATGGTCGTAGAGGGCTTCGTGGCGCGGGAAGAAGAACGCCTCGCCGCCAACGCCCTGCAGCTCGGTGATCGCCTCGCCGATGGCGGCGGCGTCCTGCAGCATGGCGCCGAGCAGGGCGCGCTCCGCATCCGCGGAATGCGGCAGCGCGCGATCAAAACTGCCCCGTCCGGGCGTTTCAGGCTTCGTTGTCGCCCGCGTCGCCGTCGTCGTCGTTCTCGTCTTCGTCGGATTCGGCATTCGGCAAAGCGCCCTCGCGTACGACCCAGACCTTGACGTCCACGGTCACATCGTCGTGGAACTCAAGCTTGACGGTCACATTATCGAGGGAGCGGATCGGGTGAGCAAGCACGACGTGCTCCGCCGAGACCGGATGGCCTTTTTCGCGCAATGCGGCGACAATCTCGGGCTTGCCGACCGAGCCGTAGAGCGTGCCTTCCTCGTTGGCGTTGGCTTCGATCGTCACGCTTTCGCCGACGAGCTTCTCGGCGATTTCGTTGAAGCGGCGCATTTCCGCGGCGCGACGCTGCGCGGCGGCGACCTTTTCCGACTCAATCGCCTTCAGGTTGTCTTCGGTCGGCCAAGTGGCCAGGCCCTGCGGCAACAGGTAATTGCGCGCGTAGCCGGCTTTCACGTTGACGACGTCGCCGACGTGACCGAGCTTGCGAACATCTTTTGTCAGTAACAGATCCATTGTCCAAATCCTCGACGTCACGGGGCGCGCCCGCGACGAGCAATCGTAGTCTGACGCGGCCTTCGCCGGCGCGTTCTATCTCGTTAGCTGACGAACGGGATCAGCGCCATGAAACGCGCGTGCTTGATCGCGCGGGTCAGTTCACGCTGCCCCGAGGCGGTCAGGCCGGTGCGCTTCCGCGAGAAAATCTTTCCCTGGGCGCTGGTCAGTTTCTGCAAGACGCCGACATCTTTCCAGTTGACGTCTTCGATCTTGACCGCGGGGCCGCGAAACTTCGTGTCGGCGCCGCGACGGGGCTTCTTCTTCTTCGGTTTGCCAATCGGGGCTCTCGCCATCTGTGTTCTTCCTTGCTGCTGAAGTCCTGGTTACTGATTCACTGATTCCCGCTGGTTTCAGTCGCTGCGCGACTAAAACGGAATATCCTCGTCACTCGGGCCGGGGCCGCTGTCGTAGTCGTCGCGCCGCCCGGACGGCTCCGGAGCCTGGCGCCGACCGCTGTCGCGCTGTGGACGTTCGGGGCGCTCTCCGCGCTCGCCGCCGCCACTGCCACCCGCGCCACCTCCGCCGCCTTCACCGCGGCCGCCGACGAACTGAAAGTTCTCGACGACGACACGCAGTTTCGAGCGCTTCGTGCCGTCCTGCGCCGTCCAGCTGTCGTATTTCAGGCGGCCGTCGATCAGGAGCGGCTTGCCTTTCGACATGTACTGGTTCAGCGTTTCGGCGGCCCGCCCGAAGCAGGCGCAGTCGACGAAACAAGTATCTTCCTGCTGCTGGCCGTTCGCGTCGCGCCAGGTGCGATTGACGGCGAGACCGAACTCACACACGGCCGTATTGCTCGGCAGGTACTTGAGTTCCGGGTCGCGCGTCAGGTTGCCCATCAGGATGACTTTGTTGAAATTGGCCATGTGCCGGATCTCCGGATGCGACTAGTCCTGGTCGGCCTCTTCACTGCGCTCGCTGTCTCTGGCGCGCCCTTCTCCACCGCGTTCCCGGCCTTCGCGCGGGCGATCGCCACCGCGATCCCGGTCTCCGCCGCGGTCGCCGCGATCATCGTCGCGTCCGAAGCGCGGACGGCGTTCGCCGCGACGTCCATCACGCCCGTCGCGGCCGTCGCCGTCGTCGCGATCACGGCCGCGTCCTTCGCGGCGATCGCTGACAGGCTGCAACGGCGTTTCGACCGGGTGTTTCTTGAGTTCTTCGACCTTTTCGTCGGTGATGTCCGTGCGCAGGAACAGCGCCCGCAGCACCGGCTCGCTGAGATGCGAGTCGTGCTCCAGCGCGTCGATCTTGCTCGGGTCGACCTTGAAATAGGTCAGCACATACGTGCCGCGCTTGCGCCCGTTGATTTCGAAAGCGAGCTTGCGCTCGTCGAATTTCAGGCACACTTCCAGCGTTGCGCCGATGCGGTCCATCAGCCGGCGCACTTCCGCGTCGACCGGCTGCCACTCATGGGCGACCGCATTGTCGAACAGGAACATTCCTTCGTAGCGTCTCACGGCCGGTATCTCCTTCGCCACGCGCCGCCTGGCGCGATCAGTCCGCTTTCTGATTGAACCGGTTCATCGCCGGTTCGAGTCCTTCGCGTATCCAACACTCGACCGCGTCCGCCGCCCGCGCGATGGTTTCATTCATCACGTCGCGCTCCTGCGGCGAATAGCGGCTCAGCACCCATTCGGTCGCCGTGCCGCGCGGGGGTTTGTCGATCCCCACGCGCAGCCGCGCCACATCCGTCGAACCCAGGCGGGACAAGATGTCCGCCAGGCCCTTCTGCCCGCCCGCCGACCCGCTGGCCCGCAGCCGGACGCGACCGAGCGGCAGGTCGAGGTCGTCACAGACGACCAGGATGTCGGGCAGCTCGATTTTGTAGAATCGGGCCGCCGCCTGCACACTCGCCCCGCTCAGGTTCATGAACGTGAGCGGGCGGATCAGCAAAGCGCGCTCGCCGGCGAATACGGCGTCGCCGAGCGCGGCTTCAAACTTCTTGTCGTAGGCGGTCGCGTCTGTTTTCCAGCGTCGCGCGAGTTCGTCCACGACTTCGAATCCGACATTGTGGCGCGTGCCGTCGTAGCGGCGCCCCGGATTCCCGAGTCCCGCGATCAGCTTCACGACTTGTCAGACTCGCCTTCCGTATCCTTCGCGACCCGCCCGATCATCTCCGGCTCGGCGGCCTCGTCGCCCTCGCCGGACATGGCGGCTTCTTCATCCGCCGACAGGCCGCGCGGCACCTTGATGGTGGCGACGACATCGTTCGGATCGTCGAGCGCGACGACGCCTTCGGGCAGCTTGAGGTCCGACACGTGCAGCGATTCGCCGATGCCGAGGTGCGACACGTTGGGCTCGATCAGTTCGGGAATCGACATCAGGCCGCACTCGACTTCGAGTTCGGTCATGACGTGCGTCAGGACGCCGCCCTCGTGCGTGCCCTTCGGGTCGCCCTTGAGCTCGATCGCGACGCGGACGCGGACGCGCTCATTGGCGTCGACGCGCATCAGGTCGACGTGAATCGCGTCCTTGTTCAGGTGGCAATACTGCACATCCTTGATCAGGTACTGCGCCTCGCCGGCGCCAACGTTCAGGTTGACGACGTGCTGAAGCTCCTCGATCGCGTGACGCAGCCCCTTGCCGGAGACCGCCACGAACTCGGGATCTTCGCCGTGACCGTAGATCACCGCGGGGATCAGGCCACGCTTGCGCAGGCGATTGTTTTCCTTGCCGCCCAGGTTGCGGCGTTCGCCGGTTAGATTCGCGAATGACATTCTCTTGCTCCTCGTCACTGCGGGCCCGCACACGCGCCCCGCGCCAACGCCTATTTCAAGAACAGACTACTGACTGACTCATCATGGTGAATGCGACGGATCGCTTCGCCCAACAGTTCACTGACCGACAATACCTGCAGCCCCGTGATGCGACTGGCCCCGGCGGGCAGCGGAATCGTATCGGTGATCGCGAGTTGATCGATGCCCGCGTCCACCAGTCGCTGTACGGCCGGACCGCACAATACGCCGTGCGTCGCCGCGACGACGACGCGATTCGCGCCGCGCTCACGCACCAGCTTGCACCCTTCGGCGACGGTGCCGGCGGTCGCGATGATGTCATCGACCATGATCGCGGTGCGGCCGGCGACGTCGCCGATGATCGTAAACGAAACGGCCCGATCACCGCTGACGCGCCGTTTGTCGATGATCGCCAGGTCCACGCCCAGTCGCTCGGCGAAGGCGCGGGTTTCCTTGGCGTTGCCGACGTCCGGGCTGACCATCACCATCGGGCCGTTGCTGAATGATTCCATGAAGGCCGTCAGCACCGGGCTGGCCGAGAGATTGTCCACCGGAATATCAAAGAAGCCCTGAATCTGGGCGGCGTGCAGGTCGAGCGTCAGCACGCGATCGGCGCCGGCGGTGGTGACGAGATTGGCCGCCAGCTTGGCCGTAATCGGCACGCGGCCCTCGTCCTTGCGGTCCTGCCGCGCGTAGCCAAAGTAGGGGATCACCGCGGTAATGCGGTCGGCCGATGCGCGTTTCAGGCAATCGATGAAGATCAGCAGTTCCATCAGATTGCGATTGACCGGATGGCACGTCGATTGAATCACGAACGTGTCGCGCCCGCGCACGTCTTCCTGCAGCTTCAGCGAGATTTCGCCATCCGGGAAATCCTCGAGCAGGCGGCGTCCCATCGAAATGCCGAGATAGTCGCACACCTTCTGCGCGAGGGGCGGGTTACTGCGGCCGGCGAATACGCGGAATTCCTTCACGCGATCGCTCCCGCCGCGCCGAGCACGCGCGTGCCGTCCGCGATTTCGTCGGCCTCCAGCCGGGCGAACGGGCCGATGTGGCACTCGCGTCCGATGCGGGCCGGGCCGGCGATGACGCTGAATGGTTCGATGATCGTGTCGACGCCGATGGTCGCGCGGGCGTCGATCCAGGTGGTGGTCGGGTCGACCAGCGTGACGCCGTCATCCATCCACTGGGCGTTGATGCGGTCGCGCATCACGCGGTTGACCAGCGCCAGCTCGCGCCGCGAGTTGATGCTGTAGATATCTTCGGGGGAGACGGCGGTAATCGCGTCGACGCGGTGTCCCGCGGCGAGCAACAGCCCGACGCAATCCGTAATGTAGTACTCGTTTTTCGCGTTGTTCGGACGCAACTGGCCGAGCGCGGTGAGAAACTCCGGCGCGCTGAAGCAGTAATAGCTCGGATTCACTTCACGAATCTGCAGCTGCGCCGGCGTGCAATCGCGGTGCTCGACGATGCCGGTCAGCCCGCCTCCGGCGTCGCGCGTGATCCGGCCATAGCCGGTGGGGTCGTCGAGTTCCGCCGTCGCGAGCGTTGCGGCCAGGCCCTCCGTCAGGTGGCGGTTCAGGACGGCTTTCAGCGTTTCCGCGCGGATCAGCGGGCCATCGCCGCACAACACGAACACGTGATCAAAGCGATCCTTGAACGCGTCGCGACAGACCATCGCGGCGTGGCCGGTGCCGAGCTGCTCGGTCTGGTCGACCCAGACGATGTCGCGGGCGTCGGCGAAGGCGTCGACCACCTGGTCGCGCCCGTGACCGACCACGCCGATCAGGGCCTCGACCCCGGCTTCGCGACACGCGTCGAACACATACGCCAGCATGGGCCGGCCAAGGATCGGATGCAGCACTTTCGGCAGCTCGGACTTCAGGCGCGTGCCCTTGCCGGCGGCGAGAATGATGGCTCCGATGCGTGGCTGACTCATGCGTTGCTCGATTCCTGACCAAAGCGCAAACGACACAGGACCCGTCGCCCAGGCGCGTGGCGTCTGCGAAAAACCCGCCGCGCCAACCCGAGCGCCGGCAGGATCTACCCGGCCTGGACTCGAACCAGGAATGACAGGACCAAAACCTGCTGTGTTACCAATTACACCACCGGGTAATACACCCGTCGAAAATCCGCCCGACCGGCAATTCGCCGGCGTGCCACCCGACTCGTTCAGAGGTCGCGGTCGTGGACCCGTTCGGAGGCCTGAACCCTCAGCCGCGAGACTGAAGACCCATTGTGCGGCAAAGCCGCACGCGCCCCGTGCGAACGGGCAAACACCGGCGTCGGTGGCGGACGCCGAGCCGCGGAATGTAGCTGGGGAGGAGCGGGATTGTCAAATCCGGGGCCGGGGGGCCCGACGCGGCGGTTCCGACCCCTGCCGTGCCGCCGGAAGCACGAGCGGGGGCCGGACCCTCCGCGGCGCCTCAGGATGGGGCGCAAACGCGGCTTCGCGACTTGGTCATAGCTACTCTCCGTCCGCCACGCTGCTCACGAGCGCCATTTCGGGATCTTGCGATTTCGACCCAAGAAAAACCGATGGCGATGAGTTTTTCCGTTGAGGCCGAGGCGGGGGGGGGGGTAGCCTGATCGAATGCCGGCGGGCCAAGTGCCGCCTGTCGGAGCAACCATTCGGCAGGAGATGATATGATGCGCGTGCGATCGCGAACATTAGCGGCCGCAGCGATCGCGGCGGCCGCGATGCTGGGGAGTTTCGATCCGGCGGCGAACGCGATGCTCGACGACATCATTACGCCGCGGCCATGTTCGGGCGACGATCTGAACGAGGCGAAGTGCTGGGATCCAGCCGGCTGCACGAATGGATGCGCATACGCATGTGGCGATTGCGAGTCGTGCAAACAGTGTTGCCTGCACTTCCAAAATTGGCCGAGCGCGTTTCAGAAGTGCAAAGATGACTGCAGGTTTGTCTTCACGGGTTGCGTTATTGAATAGTGATGTGTGGTCCGCTCCAGGGGATGATCATGTGGTTACTGCTCCTTCTTTCTCAGATTGGAGCCATCCCGCCTCAATTTCACATGCCGCGTGAGAAAGAGGCATGGGCTCTACTCGATCCGGGGCCGATTCCGGTTGACGACACCTACCACGAGAACTTCCCGCGCATGATGGCGCGTTTGAGCGCGCTCACCGAGTTTGTCAAGTCCAAGGAAGTGATCGACGATAGCGCGGTTGATCGCCTGTTGAGTGAGCTTGTGTACGATGATGGGCATCCACTGTTGAACAAGGGTTCTGGCGATTTCGTAATGGACCTGATCGGTAATGTCGGACGTCGCTCGCCGGCTCGATTCGCAGCGGGGGCCCGGCGCCGCTTGGCTGACGGGGCGGCGGCGTACGTGCGCGCCGGCGGCGGCCGCGGTTCGCCGGGGGATGAAGCCGGCGCGGCTCTGGTGATGATGGTTTTCGTCGAGGAGAATGAGGCATATCGTTCCATGGCGGATGAGTTGCTCATGGATGCGTTGAGTTGGGCGACGACAGTCGAGAGCGAAGTGTTTATCGACTCGGTCAACAAGAGCTGCGCTCAGGCCTGGGGCGATTCGTTCTGGATCGACGCGGCGAACTCGGAATTGCCGGCCGACTTTCCCACCGACCCGCCCAAGGCGTACTGGGAGGCGATCGAGGCCCTGCGGTCCCTCGTGGCCGAACCAGAGTTGGATGAGCGGAACGGGCTGGAGCTGTTGCGCGACGCCAGTCGGCGATGTCAGGCGCGGTTCGATGAAGCGCGCCTGAGCGACGACCTGATGGCCAGGTTGTTGCTCGCCTATCGACTGGTGTTGCGCCGTTCCCCCGAAGTGCCCGAGCGGCTTGCCGCCGAGATCGAGCGAAACCTGGTCGGCTTGGCCCACAAGGAGCGGCTTGCGTCCGATCGGTTGTGGGATAACTGGATGCGGGCGACGACGGCGCTGGGACCGCACCGAGTGACGGACCTGACGCGGCGCGCCCTCGAAAAGCTCGCCCGCGATCCCGATCTGACGGCCAAGCGGCAAAGCGATATCGCGGATCTGGCTGATCTGATCAGACCGGCGGAGCGCTAGCCGCTAACTTCGGCTTTCTGAAGTGCCACGCCTCGACGTATTGTCGATCGGCCACGTTTCTTACGTCCGGGCCAGTGAAAAAAAGCGGACTCCGAGCGTGTATGAGTCACGAGTTCCCTTCCCTCGGATGCGAACGTGCGCACGCCATCGCCGTGTACCGGTGGTTCGCGCAACATATTTATCAGCCGCGAACGCGACAGCTCTTCCTTGATTGAACAGGTAGAACACGAGTCCCCCGGCGAGGGTTGGCATTTTCGCCGAAGGCGTGAGCACGTGCTCGGGCCTGCGCGAAGCCACCCACCTACCTGACTCAATCCGCAGAGTGTCATCGCCTCCTCGATCTTGCGCCGATCATGTTCACTGCTGCCCCGAGAGCAGGCCACCCGACCCGACGCGGCGGTTCCGACCCCCTGCCGGGGGCCGTGAGCGCCGGGAACGCCTAGTGCCGTTTCAAGCAAGGTCCTATCGTTTCCTCTGATTGCGGTAGTGGG
>CAZGTH010000011.1:0-159683 GCA_964528455.1 uncultured Planctomycetales bacterium
GGAAAAAACCGCAACCAGTTCCAACACGCTTGACAACGGCTCGCTCATAGATGCCCCTCTACGTGATAATCCAGTTTATCACGCGCAGAGTAGCATGAGTTTTTAATCCGCAGCAAGGGCCGGTGACCGGCGAACTACCGGGGCCGGACATGCCGAACATTGCGCCGTCATTTCCCTTCCAGCTTCTGCTCCATCTCGTAATCGTCGTCTGGATTTTGCAAATGAGGCGTGCCTGGGCGGGGACCGAGAAGCCCCTTGTCATGCCAGACGGGGGCAAGCTGTTTGAGAAGCTCGAATCGCTCGCCGAATTTCTGCCAATCGGCTGCGGTCGTCGGCGCGATCCACTTCGGCCGGTCGTTGCCGGCATCACAGCCGACGGCGACCATGTCATCCACGGAATTGAGCACTCGAGCCTGCTGGAGCCAACTGAAATGCATTGGCGTCGGCTGCCCCGCCTTGCGGCCGAACTCGTTTCGCCAGCGCACACCTTCGTAGTCGCGGAAAGGCACGCGTGTTCCACGCTCCAGGAATGGCGCAAACTGCTTCTGGATCTCGGGATCAGCCGCCAGTGCTTGCAGCCGCTGGTACTCGGCCCTCGCCGCTGCATAGCGCACGTCTAGTGCGCGCTTGCGTTCTTCCGCTGCTTTCGCTGACTCAACTCGCTTGCGCTCCCTCTCATCTGCGACTTTACGTTCGGCAACACGTCGGGCAATCGCTTCGGCCGCGTTTAAGTCATCTATCGCTTCGCCAAGCGTCTTCTTGGAAGGCAAAGCGGATCGGTGCCGCTCAATCAGGCGGTCCAATTGTTCCAGGGCATCGACGCAGGCGCGACGCTCTTCTCGACTGCGGCGAAAAAGCGTCTCAAGCTGTACAAAAACTGGATGCGTCGGTGCAAATTCCGACTTTCCAGCCCGTGCCGCCTCTGCGAGGCGCATAGCTTCTTGGCGTCTTCCTTTCACCTGGGCAACCGCTGGCCATGGGCCCGCGCGCAGCGCGAGAAAGTCGCGGACAGCGTCCGTCGATGAGGCCAATTTTCGGCCGGCGTCGTTTGTCATGAGGCTCGTCGTGGCCGAATCCCAATTCACGGCCGCGCGCTCAAGATCATCGACGGCACCGAGCGACGCCGCTGCAAGGTTGTCCGCTCGTCGCGGTTGATCTTGTTCAGGGCGAGCATTGCTACGCCTGTCCACCTCAGTGGAGGTACGCGTCGAGTTTCCCGAAATGATGCTCGTGACGGCAATGCCGAAAAGAACCAGCCCCGCTAGCACGCCGGCCGCAGGGCGTGTGCTCCGCCAAAACCGTGTGATCCAAGCGTCGCCCACGACGGCCCGGCGAACTGGCTCGGGGACGTAAGGCAGTATTTCCAGAACCGCCTGTTCGAGATTTTTCGCGGCACCTTCGATTTGCACCTTAGTTGGCGGCGGACGATCCTTTACTGGTTTCGCGTGTTTGATGTCGTTGTAAATGCCGATGGCGGCGTTCACAAACCGGATGTTTGAGAACTTATCCGCGTGGCGTTGAACATGTTCCCCGAGATATCCAAGGCCCTCTGCCTCGTCCGCGCCGGGAACGTGGATTACCAACAGCCATTCAAGCAGCTTCGCGAAGTCCTCAATCCGATCAACTGGGTCTGCAACCCGTTGGATGACTGGGAGCGGCTTCTTCCCCAGCGGCAAGTTTATTCGGCTCATGTCTTATCGTTCTCCACGCGCCACCACAGCCCGTGCAGTTATACCGCGTTAGCCACTAGATTTTGCCGCGCTACCGGACGTCGGTCGCCGGCGGCGGCTTCGATTGATTTTCGGGGGTGAAGACGGGTGAATCAAGACGTGAGGAAGCTGAGTCGGGGATGCAGGCCATGCGCACGCGGAAACACCGTTTAACAATAGTGGGAACGAAAAGGCGGGGTATTCGGCGTCGCTCGGAGACGCCGAATACCCTCGCGGTCCGGAGAGCGGTTACCGGCGTGCTCGCGGTCGCGGATTCTTCTCTCGTGAGCTGCGGCGGCGGCCTGGCACTCGCGGCCGTTGCTTCAGAGGCTCGGGTGCGTGCGCCGTCTCCGGTGTTGTGGCCGCATGGCGAACTTTCGCGTCCGGGTCAGCACACTCGGCCTTAGCGTCGGAATCGAACGACTGAGCCTCTGTCGGCTCGGATTCGCTGAGCCCCCAAACTCTTCGGCTGCGGGAGTGCGCGAACGGCTTCCGCCTCGATCTCGGCATAGTTGACGTCGAGAATCTCGCACATGCGACGAGCCTCAGCCGCCTGAAACTCGATGCGGCTACCTGACACGAAGTGGAAGAGAGCACGAATCGCTACGGTGCCATAGCGATGCCAAGAAGGAAAGCCTGATGGGGTGCGTGTCTATTCGAGGAGATTGGATACAGCGAAGGCTTTGATGGCGTCACTGATTCCCGCCCAGAATCGTGCAGCATTCGCGTCGCCGATCATGTCGGTTTCGCCGCGCATTGCCTCCAGCATATCGAGTACGAAAGCGACGTTTTCGCGGCAGGTGGAATAATACTGCGTAACGTCTGAGCCTGATGAAGAGGGCATCATGTGGGGTATCTCCATTCTCTGGAGTCTGCCACACGTACCTGGCATGAAGCAAGCGAACTCGGCTTGGCAATGCGGCTCAACTGTCCGCCTATTCCTCAGGGTTTGCAGACCGGCCGCCACGATCATCCGGCGTGCTCTGCTCCTCCGTTAACTTCTTCCATTCGTCACAGGCCGCCTGGGCCTTGTTCATGAGTTGCGAGAGCGAAGCGGCATCCGCAGGACGGATGGGAGGGTCGAGCATCCAGCGGCCATCGCGGCGGGTTAGTCGAAACATGCTGAAGGAGAACTGCGGCTTGCCGGCTATTACGTCGCGGAATACTTCGGCCTTGTGACCACCGGAATTGACTTCTTCGATTGGGATTTCGTCAAACATATGCGGCTCCAACGAATGTTCCGAGGCTGTCACGGCGACGCTTAGCCGCCTACGGGCTTTGTTCGAGACCGGCTGCGGCGCGCGCCATCTCGGTGGCGATGACGTGCGCAAAACTCGAATCGGTGTTCATTTCCGCGGCCTTTCGAAAGCACTGCAATGCGGTGTCATGCTCGCCACGCGCTGTGTGCACTCGACCAAGGGCGCAAAGGGCCTCCGTGGACGGAGGCGTTTCGCGTTGAAACGCTGTCGTCGCGAGCACCAATGCCTGTTCGTGATCCCGGCGTTCGCCGAGCCGCGGATCTACAAGTAACTGAGCGAGACCCCTGAGGTGGATCGGAGTCGCGTCGGATCGAGCACAGACCTCACGGAACTGGGCCAATGCGCGATCCAGCCATTCGTCGGCGAGGTCCGCGCGTCCCATTCCTGAAAAGAGGAGGCTGCCATCCCAGTACGTGCCACCGATGCCCCACTGTCGCACCGCATCGTCCCCGGGGATTCGCGCAAACCAATCAATGGCATCAGTCAAGCGGCGCTGTACTTCTTCGTGGTCACGGTCCTGTGCAGCGAGGGTTGCCAGCCGTACGGAGAAATTTGCAGCGAACAGCAAGGCGTCGCGCTCGTGCGGATCCAGTTCCACGAGGCGTTTTGCCACGTCGAAGCCGTCCCTTATGTCGGCCCGGCGCGCGATGGGATCGGAATCTTCGGCCTCTGAATGATCCAAGGCCGCCATCAGCGCATGTAGATAGCCGACGGCATAGCGCCGCATGCCTGGCTCGGCGCTGAACATCGCGGTTGCGTATCGAAGGGCCCGCTCAAACTCCTGTCGCGCATCCTCTGGCCGGCCGGTGTTCCCGGCCACCGATCCCCGAAGCCCATGACAGATGCGGGCGCAGTCCATCGCGTCCGTGTCTTGGGGTCGGTTGCGCAGGATGCCGGCGATGAGGTCCAGCGCCGCCTGCGCTTGTTGGGTCGCTTCGTTCATATCGGCACGGGCGAACGCCCGTGCTGCCAATCGCTGATGGCTCCAAGCCAAGACTGATGCGTGCTCGTCGGACGGGGAGCGCTGCATTAACTGTTGGGCAACTCTATGGGAACGGTCATACCATGACTGTGCCACCTGAACGTCGCTCAGCCTCACATGCATGTCGGCCACGACCACGAGATCCGTCACCAATCGTGACAGGATCGAGTCGTCGTCCGGGCTTACGCTGGCGGCGCGCTGACGATGTGCCAGAGCCTCTTGACGATATTGCATCGCCTCGGCGAATTCACCCTTCTCCACGGCTATGTTGGACGCCTGACGAAGGGCGTCGGCCCGCAAGGTGAGCATCGCAGGGTTGGACGAATCACTCGCCAGCAGATCCCGCGTGTCGTCCAGTGCTTCGGCAGCCATGGATTCCCGCACCCTCAATGTGCCGCTCTGCGCTTCGAGTGTCGCGATGTGAATTCGCGTTCGGCTCTCCGCACTGGCAACGCGCCGGCTATGATCTACCCGGCCTTGAATATAGGCGCTCACTCCGAACAGGCCGCCGCCCAGTCCGATGGTTCCACAAATCAGCCCCAGCGCGAGCGTGGCTCTGTGCTTTCGCCCCAGCGTCCAAGCGACGTAGGCCACCGTGTTGTCGCGAGCAAGGATGGGTTCGGAACGTAGAAACCGCGCGAAGTCGGTGCCAAGCGCATCTGCCGATGCGTAACGCTCATCCGGCTGCTTGGTGAGCGCCCGGGAGAGAATAATCTCCAAATCGCCGCGCAGTTCGGGACGATGCTTGGACACCCTCAGTGGTTCGGTATCGCGGAGGCGCTGCAACGCATCGAGCAGCGGCAACCCGCGGACTTCGATTGGCAGTTCACCGGAGACCAGTTCGTACGCCATGACCCCGATCGCGTAGACGTCCGAACGCACATCCGCACGACCGTTGACCTGCTCCGGGCTCATATAGGCTAGCGTGCCAATCAGTTCTCCCTCGCGTGTCGCAAAAGTATGCTCCGGCGCCGCGCCGTCGAGCAAGGCCTTCGCGACACCGAAGTCGATGATCTTGGGTATCGCTTCGCCGGCCTCGCACTGGACGAGCACATTAGAAGGCTTGAGGTCCCGATGAATGACACCCTTGGCATGGGCGTACTGTACAGCGTCACAGACCAGCGTTAATAGCCGCAAGCGTTCGCGCAGAGGCAGATTCTTCTCTCGGCAATACGCATTGATCGGAAGGCCATCAATATGCTCCATGACGAAATACGGTCGGCCGGAGCCGTCATCGATCGTCCCCGCCTCGTGCAACGTGGCGATGCCGGGATGTTTGAGAGCTGCCAGCGTCTGCCGCTCCAATTCGAATCGCCGTAGTACATGTTGGGTATCCACCCCCAGCCGTATCACCTTGATGGCGACACGACGACGGATAGGCGTTGTCTGTTCGGCGAGATAGACTCTGGCGAATCCACCTTCGCCAATGACACGCAGGAGCCGCCACGGTCCGACCTCCGACAGCAGGTGGTCGTCGATGGTCAGCAGTTGGTCTCTAACCTTCTGACGAACGAACGGCGAGACAATCGAGTCTTCTAGAAATTCCGGATGGTGATCGTGGTACCGCAGAAGCCGCTCGACAGCGTCAACCAAGGCTTCATCGCCTTGGCAAGCATCACGGAGATACCCAGCGCGCTGCTCGGATTTCAGCCGGCGCGCAACATCGAAAAGATCCGTGACCCGTTCATGGCGATCAGGCGTCATTGGCGTTGGAATCCAGCCTTGCCGCGAGCCATGCGCGCGCCGCAGCCCAGTACTTGTCTGCAGTGCGCACGGCGATCCCCATTTCAGAGGCCGCCTCTTCGGTCGTCAATCCACCGAAGAAGCGCAACTCGACAACCTGGGCCTGTACCGCGCTCAATTGGGACAGTTCTGTAAGGCCCGCGTTCAGATCGAGAATGTCAACGTCGGTATTGGTGGATGCGAGAGCCGACTCCGACAGCGAGACGCGCACTCGCCCGCCGCCGCGTTTGAGGGCATCGCGGCTTCGCGCATGGTCGACTAAGACCCTGCGGATGATGGCGGCCGCGAACGCAAAAAAGTGGGCGGGATTGCGCCACTCGACTTGACGCGCCACGCAAAGGCGTGCATACGCCTCGTGCACGACCGCAGTCGGCTGGAGCGTGTGACCCCGCCGTTCTGCTCGCAGCAACTCAGCGGCGAGCAGGCGGAGTTGGTCGTAAACGGCAACCATAAGCTCTTGCCGCAGCAGGAGTTGGTGCTCATTGGCCGGCGATGACTTGTCCGCGTGAATTCTCATTGTCGCCAGATTCCGTGCGAGAGCGTGCAGAAGTTCGCCCCGCTTTACGCCTTTATACCGGATCGCATCGGGCGATTGAAAGGCGTAGCCGCATCGTCGGGCTGCGAGCCGTGAGAAGTTCCTCGAATATCGTGAGCGGGAAAGGTAACGTGATTATGCGTAGCATTCTTGTCGGAGCGGTTCTTTTTTGCGCCACCAGTGCATCAGCTGACGTGCTGGTAGGCGCGTTTTCCGGCAATCAAGTCCTCCGTTACGCGGACGACGGGACCCTCTTAGGCGTCTTCGCGAGCGGAGGCGGCCTCATTGGACCATCTGGAATGACGTTTGGACCGAGCGGCGATCTCTTCGTCTCCAGCTACTGGACAAATGAAGTGATGCGCTACGACGGTCAAACCGGGGCCTTCATTTCGAGCTTTGCAAGTGGCGGCGGCCTAAACCGTCCCGACGGCGTTATCTTCGGCCCTAATGGCAATCTCCTTGTTTCGAGCAGCGCCGTCTCTTCAGTCCTCCAGTACGACGCAGTGACCGGTGCGTTCATCGGGCAGTTCGCAGCCGCGGGCGGCCCGACCGGGCTAACGCCAACTCCGAGCAGCGACGTGCTCGTGAGCAGCTTCTTCGCCGATTCGGTGCAGCTTTACGACGGTGCTACCGGTGCATTGCTCAGCACATTCGCGTCGGGTGGTGGGCTGAGCCAACCTCAAGATTCTGCCTTCGGCCCTGACGGTGACCTTTTCGTCTGCAGCCTCGGGTCGGATCAGGTGCTCCGATACGATGGGATGTCGGGGGCTTTCGAGGGTGTCTTCGCAAGCGGCGGCAATCTCGATGGTCCGAGCAGCCTCTTGTTCACACCTTCTGGCGAACTGCTCGTCTCAAGTTTTCACAACGGCGATATACTGCGATTCAATGGCGATACAGGCGCATTCCTCGGATCGTTCGCCACCAGCATATCGAACCCGATTTCACTTTTGTATGTGCCCGAGCCATCGTCGTTACTGCTACTGATGCTGGCAGCCTTACCGTTGACGCGAAGGCGAGAGGCCCGGTGGTGCGTGGGCCTCTGAGAGAAAACCGCGTATCGGCGAACCGTTCACCGATTGAAGTGAATCAGACGGCGAGAGCCAGCAGCTTGCCCGCCTTTTCGTCTGCTTCGGCGCGGTCTCCGGCAAATTTCATGTTGCCGGAGATTCGCGTCAGGGCATCGACCATCGAAAAGATCGTGAAGCGACCCTTCCGCTGGGCGATTTCGAGAGCCTGCTTCGCGACGGACTTGCCGATGCCGTTCTTGACCAGCGTCGCGATCACAGCATCGGCGTTGTCACCGAGCTTGGTCTTCATCGCGTTGCTGATGACCCGAACGAATCCGGCCCGCCGTTCGTCGCGCTTCTCAACCAGATTCAGGATGACGCGGCGAATTCCGTCGATGGCTTCGTGGACGTTGGCCGTGTGCTTGCGCGTGAACTCGACCACGTCAATTGCATCCCAGACGATGTGATTAGCACAGACCGCCTGAAACCAGAAGGTCTGCACGCCTACCGAGCGACGGCCGACTTCGCTGTTCCAGAGAAAGAACCCCGGAGCGAACGCCTCGCCGTCGATTTCGGCCCAGCCGGTCGGGTCGATCAGGAAGCAGAACATGTCCTGCTCCCCGCAATACAGACCGGTCGCGCCGTTGACGCCCTGCTGCGGCGGCTGAAAATCCGTCGCGAACTCGCGGAGCATCGTGAGCAGATCGGCGTTGTACAGCCGCGTGTAGCTGGCGGCGTGAAGAGCGCGCACGTCGTTTTCCAACGTGAGCGCCTGGAGGGGCTTGCCGTCGGTCGGCAACGTTTCGGTCAGGATACGGCAGGCCGTGTCGGATGAGACGCGGTTGACCGTGTCCTTGCTGACGTTCGCCAGCCGGCAGAGCTGCGAAAAGCTCCAGTCGTTGAGCTGGAATGTCCCGTCCTGGCCGAGAACCAGCCGGGGATTGCGCCCTGCCGGTTCGATTTTCAACGCCTGTGGCGGGTGCCAGCGGTCAAGCGACTGTTGCTGGTCATTGTGGCAGCGATTCCAAAGCTCCTGAAGCGTTTCAAACCGCTCGTCGGGGCGCCGCGAGAACAACTCGTGAGACGCCTTCGTGAGAACTTGCATGTGAACTCTCCTTCAAAAAGGGTGACATAGAACCTCAGGTGTGCACCACCGGTCCTCTCGCTCGGGCTGCGGAAGGCGCGCGAACGAGAGACGGCGATTCGTGTTCTTACTCAGATGGAAATGTTGAGAGATCAGCCGCGAAGGCGGGTGGAGCCAATTGGAGAGGTTGAGGGCATGCTGCGTATGTCCTCGAAGAAACCTCTCGGCAAACTACGTCTTGTCTTGGGCGTGTTCAAAGATCCACGTGTGCGCCAGATCCGCGACCTTGCCGACCAGTGGAAGGTCGTCGCGGCCGAATGAATCGGTCTGCGCCCATTCGTCGCCATCCTTGTAGATGCGACGGAGCTGGACGTTGTGGCGCGTCACGCCTTCAACCTCGTTTGCCCAGACCACCGCCTTGATGCGGCCGAGCCGCACCTCGTGAACTGGGCGATCTTTGTTACCGTTTGGCTTTGGCATCATGTTCTCCTTGGCTCCGGGGGATGGGGTCCGGAGCGGTTTGCTCACAGGAATGGCCGACGGGCGCGAGCAAGCGGGACGCCGGCGCGGTCACAATGGGCACTGTCGCGGTTTCCCGCGCACGAGCCCGACGGGGGTGACAGAACCTCCTTTCATGATTGGCAGCATGCCCTCCCCTCGCGGCGGCGCTTCAGACAGCGGCGCGGTCAAGGGAGCGATGGGAGCGAGGGACCAGATAGCGGAGAAAGAGCAGCGACCGAGCGAACATATCATTTTTCGCGCAACGGGGTCAATCGAGCCCCTTGGCTGGCCAAACTCGAAGCGGCGATCGAGGCGCGGGGCGGCAGAGCCGCCCCGCCCTCCCACGTCGAGCCGTGAGGGAGTGGCGGTTAGGCGAAGAGTCCGAGATAATTACCGGCCGAGAGACGACCGCTCTTGCGAGCGTCGAACCCTTGGTGACGGAATTGGGCACCCCATGCGACGAGTGGCGAAACGAATCACGCGCGAGCAGATTCTCGGCGAAACGGCCGTTCAGTTCATTGGTCGCCGTTTCCTCGATATTGGCTTCCCGTGGCACCCGACAAATGCTCCCCTTGACGCCGGCATTGATGGCTTTGTGGAGGTCCGAGACCTGCAAAGTGGCGAGGCGACAAACGCATGGATTGCCGTTCAGAGCAAAGGTCGCACAACGCTTGAGAAGGAAACCGACACGTCATTCGAGTTCACTTGCACGCCGCGCGACCTTGATTACTGGCGGCGCGGCAATATGCCCGTTCTTCTCGTCGTGTCGCGTCCGAAGACGGACGAGGCCTGGTGGGTTTCCGTTAAAGACTACTTTCGCGATGACCCGTCGCATCAGAAGTCGCGACGGATAGTCTTCGATAAGCGCGCCAATGCACTCACAACTACTGCTGCTGATCGGCTACTGCAACTCGTACAGGCCGCCGGCGCGGGTACATACTTTCGGCCGGCTCCAAAGCGGGAACGCCTGTACACGAATCTCCTGGAAATCACGCGTCTGCCTCAACTCATCTACTGGGCGAAGACAGAATTACGTGAGCAGAAAGTGCTCTTCGAGGAATTGAAGAAGAACGTTCAGTATCCGCCGCGCGAATGGCTTCTTTTTAATAAGTTCGTCTACAGCGTGCATGACCTTCGGGACATTCCCTGGACGTCAGTGTGCCAAATTGAAAGCGTTGATTGGATTGAAACTTTGGAATGGGCATTCACGGACGTCCCGGAGAAGCGACGATTATTCGTCTGGCTTCTGAACGAGTGCTTGCGATCCTTTGCGGGAAAGATCGGAATGCGATACAGCAAGGAGGACGAAGCTCTCTTCTTCAAGAAGACGCCAGATCTCTCCCGACGCGTGAAGCGCTACCGAAGCCGCCAGCAGCACGCAGTACGTGACGTATTTCGCGAGTACCGCTCCGAACGTGATCCATCAAAGCTATTCTGTTACCGACACGTTGGCTTCGAGCCGCGCTTCCGGTTCTTCGATGATCGTTGGTGTCTGGAGATCAATCCGACGTATCTATTCACGTCCGATGGGGTGAAGAAGCACCCGTACCATGAGGAATACCTAGCGAAGATCAAGAGCATTGAGGGAAGCGGAGCCGTAGGCGGTAGTGTCGTCATGTTTGCTGCGTTGCTTCGCGACCGAGAGGGATTGTTTGCCGACAACTACCCGCACCTTGGATTCGGACAACTGCTTGAGGCCGACCTCGACGTCGGAATCGACGATGCACTCTGGTCGAAAGGCGATAAGAGGACACCCGCAGAACAGCCCGTGGAAGATGTCGTGGAGCTGACAGAAGCTGAAACAAATGGAGATCTGACGCTTTGGGATGAGCTTGAAGATGAGAGTGACTCATGAAGCTTTACTTCATTGATGAACCAGAGCTCGAATTCGCGGGGGCGGGTCGCCACATTGATATCCGGCATGGATTGACTGAGCATGGTCCGCTTGACGCAGGACTCTCGTCGGCACCACAGGTTGTCCGCTTGGGAGTCGTCGGCATTGCGAAGGACGTCGAACAGCTTCGAGTGTGGATTGATCGCTGCCGAACTGGAGTCGACGCGAAGAAATCCAAGCGAACAACGCTCTTTGTCGGGTTCCCTGGCTTCGGCACGCACGGGACGATTTGCGACTTCGTCGTCGATGATCGGCTAATTGACAAGATCTCCGGAGCGGATCTGCGCGAAGCGCTGGAAACGGATGATGCGTCGTTCTACCGTGTGTCAATCGAGCGCTACTGCCAGGGCGCGGCCGATCTGATCGAGAAAGCGAATGCACACGTCGTACTCTGTTTATTACCGGAGGAGTTCGTCCGGCGTATCGATGTTCGTGCTGTGCCTGAGACGGGTCCGCGGTCGAGGCGCCGGCGGCACCGCGGTGACGACATTGTCTGGCACGACGCGTTCAAGGCCAGGGCGCTCGATCTGGCTCGTCCGGTGCAAGTTGTGCGCCCCGCAACGTATCTCGGTGGGGTGTATCGCTTCCGTCGCGACGGAACGCCCATTCGCGATCTTCAAGACGAAGCTACGCGCGCCTGGAATTTCTTTTGTGCACTCTATTACAAGGCCGGCGGGATTCCCTGGCGGCTGTCACGCGAAGCGACTGATTTGATGACCTGCTACATGGGCGTCAGCTTCTATCACGATCCGGCGTCCCAGTCGTTGCGCACCAGCGTCGCGCAAGTATTCAATGAGCGGGGAGAAGGTATGGTAGTCCGCGGCGGGCCTGCCGTGCTCGACGACCACGACAATACGCCGCATCTTTCACCGCAGGACGCGAACCAACTCTTAACGCAAGCAGTCGAGGCATTTCGCCGCGAGCATCGGACATCGCCGGCGAGGCTTGTATGCCACAAGAGTTCGTACTACACCGAAGCAGAGCTCGATGGCTGCGCCGCTGCCGTGAAGGAGCTTCGGCTCGACGCGTATGACCTGTTATCGCTTCGGCCTTCACATACGCGGCTGTATCGCCCAAAGAGCTATCCGCCGCTACGTGGGACGGCAATGATCCATTCCGGCGGGTGTTTGCTCTACACGCAGGGGAGTGTGGACTTCTACCGATGCTATCCCGGCCTTTATGCACCGCGCACGCTCGACGTACAGCTTGACCACGCGGAGGCCGGTGAGATCACTCTGCTTTCTGAGTTGCTCGCGCTGACCAAGATGAACTGGAACAGCACCGAGCTTATCAACCTTGAACCTATTACGCTTTCTGCAGCGCGAAACGTCGGTGGGATCCTTCGCCATGTACCACATAACAGGCCGACGCAGTCCCGATTCTCATTCTTCATGTGAATTGACTGCAATCAACCCTCAATCCAAAACGCCTTCGTCCTGGTCTGCCGTATAAAGCCGTCGTCATCGGGTCCTCGCCCGGCGAGGCCGACAGGCCCTTGGGACCCGATGACGGCGGCTGCGGCAGACCCGGGGTCGCGCTCGCCTGCGCTTTTCCCTCTCCGTTTCGCCGTTTGGTTTCGCCTCCCCGTCCCCTCCTGCCGGTAATGCCTGAGTCCGAGGGCTCCTCACCAACGCCGTCCGCAACCTCACGCCACGCACAGCCAGGCCGCATCGCACGCGATCTGCGACTGCTGCGGGTCGGCGGTCAACCCCGGACAGACTCGCACCGCGGGCACGGCATATTGCCCCGCGTCTTCCAACGGCACATACGGCGCGTGATACGACAGCAGCACGAGCGGCTCGCGGTCGGTGCTGAACGTGTGCATGGTTCCGCGGCTGAACATGACAATATCCGATGCCCGCACCGGTATATGACGGATGTTGCGGCCCGAAAACTCGTTCACACGCTCATTCGCGACGTGGAAGAAGCCGCGGCCGGAGACGACGTAAATGAACCGCTCGGAATCTTCATGCGCGTGCATCGGCAATTCGCGCGAGCTGGCCTCGAACCGCAGCACGAGCAGCGCATCATCGCGCCGTGGCGAGACGAGATCGCGGGCTTCCATCACGGCGCCGGCGACGCTGCTGCACTCCTCGAACGGCGACACGAGCGGCAGCGGAAATGCCGCCCGCAGTCGCTCGAAAAGCTGCGTGAACGACACTCCGGGGCCGGTGCCTCGTACGCGACCGAAAAGCGCGACTCGCGACGGCAGTTCAGCGGCTTCAATGCGCCGCCGTAATTGACCGACGTATTCGGCAGCCGTATCCAGCAGGCGGGTGAGCAACTGGGGGCCGTCGAGCTGATGGGCCGCGGCATCGCCAATGGTAATGGAATCGAACGTCAAAGCGGTGACACGGGCGTCCATGGAACAGCCCTCCTTTCGCCACGTACCACTTATCGTGTGTAGATGATCGTACCGCCTATGAGTGTGATGTCAACTGGAGAAGCCATGATCCCCAAAGAAATCAAGCGGTGGGTCGGTGCGAAGGTGCGAGAGCTGCGCGAGGCCAAGGGCTGGTCGCAGGAGGAACTTGGCTTCAAGTCTGGCTTGCACCGCAACTATGTGGGCGGAATCGAGCGCGGCGAGCGCAACGTCGCGATTGTTAACCTGGCCAAGCTGGCCAAAGCTCTTGGAGTCCGGCCTTCCGACTTGGTGCCCTAAGTTGCCCCGGCCGCGACGAATGTGATACGCCAGCGTCAAACTGCCGCTGGGGCCCTCATGTCTGACGCCGAACTAACCTGTCTTCAGAAAGCGAAACTCGCCGCCCTTGCCGAAGAATATCGGTCAATGTACGTGCTGGTCCTGTTTCGCCTGACGGCGCTGGATCGGCGTATACCGGTTGCGGGAACGACGCTCGCCGCCTTCCTGGGCGCCGCGAACACGCTTCCGATGGCGACGCGCGAACTGCTCCTGGTCGGCCTGCCCATCGCAGCGGTGTGGCTCCTGCGTCTGACCGTGAACCATGCCCGTTCTTTCGAGGACGCACTGCGGCGGATCGAAGCAGTTGAGCAACAGCTCAACGCGCTGCTCGGCGAGAGCGTCGTCGGCTTTCAGTCGCACCACCCCAGCCGCCAGCTCGCCATCGGCGGGCGTACTGGAGACGAAACCGTGCGGGCCGTGCTGGTAGCGGGATTACTTCTCGTGGCCGGGTGTGCATACCTCTTTGCGGCGGATCATGATCGCATTGCAGCCAAACTTTACGCGGCGGCTGCCGGGTTGATCGCGCTCTACATGGTTGCATTCACGGGCCGATTGCAGCGCTATCGGTATCGGGCAGAGTCGAAGCTGATCACGACCTGAAGGGTGCTTCAGTTCCTGGGCACGAGGCTCCAAATAATCCACCGCTCGTCATCTACCGCAACCTCATAGTGGTTGCGGGTCGCCCCCTTCCAATTGAACCGCCCCGTGACCAGCGTGCCGCGGCCAACGTCGCGGAACTGCTGTAATCCGCCGGCCGAATTTCGCTTCGGTTCACAAACGAATCGCTGCGCTCCGGCCTTGAAATATCGCTCGCTCATCTCGCGTGTGCAGAAGCCGCTGCGAACGTCAAAGGTCTGCTCGCTGGTATTTCCGTTCTCCCGCAACCGAACCTTCAGCGTGCGCGTGAAGTGCAGTTCTTGCTGACTGCCGCGGTCGCCCGGCCGCAACTCGAACGTCCATGCCTCAACAACCCGCGCATCGGGGTCGGCCGTGATCCGTGCCTTTAGTTCGGAGGAAGCGGAGTTCAGCAAGTCCGACGTGGGCGCGAATTGAAACTCCACATTTGCCGGCAACCCGCCACCACCCGTGCTGAACTCTCGCGAGAAGACAGCCGGCCAGCGAGCGAAATCCGCTTGGTCATCGCTTGTGACCGATTTGCCTCCCGGAGAGCTGTTCGTTTGTTCGTTCGTTGGATCGCCGCGATTTGAAACGGTACCGCCGCCTGGAATCGTGTCGGGAGCCTCCGGACTCTCGCTTTTCGGATCATCGACAGCGATGTCCGGACCGCTCGCCGGCGCTTGTACCGCATCATCGAGCTTCCCGGCATCGTCCGGCGTCACTTCGGATTGCGGCGGCGGCTCGACACGCGATGCGCTTTCCGTCCCCAAACTATGTGGCGGCACACCTTCCGTCCACTTTTGCCACGTCCGCAGCACGGGAAGGGCGGCGGCAATCAAAGCGAGAGCAACGACGGCGGCAAGCGCGACGCGGACGGTGCGTCTGCGGCGCGTGTGGCTCGGCAGACGTGCGAGTACGGGCTGAGCGTTCAGGTAGCGCTGCAACTCTTCGGCGATCTCGATCGGGCGGCGATAACGCTGAGCTGGGTCACGGGAAAGGCACTTGAGGACAATTGCCTCAAGCCGAGGATCGAGCGCGTCGCCGCCGGCCGCACGGCGGCGTTGACCAGGTGGAAGAAGCAGCCCCGATGAGACTTCCTGAATGCGTTCGCGCTCCGACGGGAATGGCGCGCTGCCGGTCAGGAGAAAGTAGAGAATCGCCCCCAGTCCCCACACGTCGGTGGCGAATGTAGCCGGTTCGCCGCGGGCTTGCTCGGGGGCGAGCCAGCCCGGCGTGCCGAGCACGCGCTGCCGGTCAGCGGTGCGCCCTTCGTCGGCGGAGCGAAAGAGACCAAAGTCGGCGATCTTGTGCTCAGGGCCGTCGAAGACGAGAACGTTGGACGGCTTGAGATCCTGATGAATCAGTCGCTTCGGGTGGTCGTGGGCGGCTTGAACGGCGACGGCGAGCTTGGCAACGACTTGGGCGGCGTGGCGCGGGTCCTGAGGATGCCCGCCGGTTCGCTGTTCAAGGTTTTGCTCGGCCAGCTCCATCACGAAACCAAGCTGGCCGTCGATCAGCCCCACCTCAAAGACGCGGACGACATTCGATGATTGAATTTGGGCGAGCACATCGACTTCTTCGCGAAGCCGGTTCCAGAGGAAGGCCTGATTGCCGGCGCCGATGTCGAGCATCTTCACCGCCACGCGGCGCCCGCCGACGGTCGTCTGCCGCGCTTCGTAAATGACGCCCATGCCGCCTCGACCGATCTCGCGGCCAAGCTCGACATGGAGTGCCGGAAGCTGCTCGGCGAAAATCTCGCGCACGATGGCTCGTTCGCTGTCGTCGGCGAACGCCTGCAAATACTCACCGACGGTCGGCAACCGTCCACCAGCGTTCTGGATCACTTCGAAGTGCTCGCGAAGCAGCGTTCGCAACAGCGCTAAGCGCGCCAGCCCGCTGAAGTCGCCAAGTTGCTGCACTATAGCTGCAATCGATTCCAAGCTACCGTTCCGCGCGGCAGCATCCGCAGCGGCGTCCACGCGGCGCGCCGTTTCCGGATCGAGCTTGGCTCTTTCGGGAAAGCGCGGCATCAAAGCACTCGACGAATGGCCCTAGAAGATTCGTGAACGGCTCGCAGTGTGGCAAACACGACCGATGCGGTGAATTCGGGATTGGAGAGCAATTCGGTGATAACTTGCCCCGCGATCCATGCCTCGAAGACAGCCCACTTGCGCTTCTTGATGATGGCGCGAAGGTCATCCACGAGTTGCTCGTTTCCAGCCGCTTGAATGCGCTCGCGAAGGTCGTTGAGCTTGTCCTGTCGGCGGAGAACGTAAACAACGTCGTCCACGTGCCTGAGCATCGCGTACACGCGAGCTGGTGTGGTTGCGCGCTCTCGCGCGATCTGTGGGGCTTCCTGGCCGGCCAGCCACAGTCGAAGCACCTCTCGCGCCGGTGCTTCTGCGTTGCCCTCGGCTGCCTGGAGAATTTCGCGCGATTCGTTGACCCGGTGGGCCTCCCGGGCCCACGCGAGTTCAGTATCGGATCCCAGTGCGCGAATGATGTCGTCCATCTCTTGCAGCCGGCGGTAGACGCTTTCGCGGGAACCGCCCAGCCGGTCCTTGATCTCGTCTACTGACAGGTCCTCCTCGACTCGAAGCTGGTAGACCGCGAGCTGTTCGTCGCTCAGCGCGGCGAGAAATCGCCGCTCCAATAAGTTGGCTTCTTCCTGTTCCTCAAGCGATGGCTCGACCCCGCCGAGCCAGCGCGGCAGGGTGTCGTCCACCGCGGAATCGTCGCCGTCAGCGAAGAGGTTCTCGCGCAGAGCGAGGCGCTGCTTGGCCTTGACGCGGTCGACGACCTCGTCATGAGCGATCTTGCTGAGGAGGCCGAAGAGCTGCCCCCGGTGCGTGACAGACACCTGCCCCGCCTGGAGCCGAGAGAATAATTTGAGCAGGGCGCGCTGCTCGACGCTGGCAGCGTCCGCTTCCGACAGGCCGCGCCGTCGGGCGCGCACGAATGACACGGGGTAAAGTCGCTCGACAAGACGCGCCCACGCTTCCTGGGCGGTCTGCGGGTCGTGGATTTCTTGCAGCCACCGGGTGACGTTGTGCGTCGATGGAGTTTCCATGTGAGACTCCGCCAAAATTCGAACCTAACTTCCGTACTGGCCGGGAATTGCCTCCCCGGGCCCGGATTCTACGGTGCGGAGCCGCGGCGTACCATCCCAAGCCTTCGTTCCCCCCACGAAGTATGAAAACCGTCCGTCCTTGTCCGTTCGGTCGGTTGCGAAGGTGAGCGATCGTCTCGGTCGCGGAGACGACCCTCGCCGGCTCAGCCCACCATTCCCTGTCGCAAGTCTCCAGAACCTCTTCGTTGACGCGACAAATGCAGACCGATCGACCGGTCTTTACGAGCCCACGCAACGTTTGCGTGGTACCTGAAAAGGCGCTGGTGGACCGCTTTGGACGGGAGGATCTGACGCGCAAGGGGAACTTGGGCGTCGTCGCTGATGCCCCCCTCGCCTTTCTGCGCACGACGATCGCCCAGCGCGGGCGCCGTGCGTACAATCCTGCGACTTCCCCCTCGTTGGGGTTTGTCAATCCGCCGGTGCGCCCTCGGCGTGAGAATAGAATGGCGCTTCTGATTGGCTTTGGTCCACCCATGTTGGTTCCCGCACCTGTCTGTCTTCAGCGTACAGCAGAACTTCGGTTCTGTTGTTCGGTGTGGAAGTGGAGGAGGCGTGAAACCAATAACCCAAGAGGGGGCCTATGGGCTTATTCAGAAAGAGGAAACGACGATGGACGAGAGAAGGTAAGCATCCCGCGAAAAGGGTGTCGGCGTGGCCCGGATCATCTGTTTATGCGGTGATCTGGATCAATGGCGATAACTGGGGACGGGGCGTCTTCACCTACACCATTCGGGTGAAGGTAGCTGCCTCCAGGGAATGCCCGAGCGGATACTCAACTGTGTTCACAGGAGACGATCTCATTGGCGTGGCCATGTGCGCGATTCGTGTACGTCGCATCCACCGTCAATGGAAATCCTCTGGCATAGTTCGATAACCGTCGTTTAGACCCCAAGAGAGTTCACACACTCTCTTGGGGTCGTTTCCTTTTATCGCACTTCTGAGCAAGCGTCGAGCAAACAGCTATTGCGATGTGCAGCGCGATTGAGCACGGGGGATAAGTTACTGAATGAGCTTGTCGCCGGCGAGTCGCCAGCGAGGGCCGGCGTCGCCGGCCAGCCCGAGCGGCAGCCATGACATCGCAGGCGCCTCTGGCGGTTGCTGTGACAAGGCCGCGTGCCGGTCCGCAGGTGCCACGGACACGGCACGTCAACGATCGCTCTGCCATACGCACACGGCAATGCCGGTTCGATGCGATTTGTGGCCTACCGACGGGTGGTCCATGGGCGGTTGGTCAGCCGTTGTTGTTGGAACTCTAGTCTGCCGGCACGATTCGAAGCTCAACCCAAACGGGTAGAAGCTGTTGAAATAGCTCGAAGTCGCGGCGAAGGGATTGCCATTCAGTCGGCGCCGCCGGCATCGGCCAATGTGGACGATCGTTCTGGGCGCTCGTCTTCGACTTGCTCGAAGTCGCGGCCGCGATGAAGCAATCGAAATCATCGAGCACGCCGCCGGTTTTCAACTCGCGAAGCGAGACGGGGCGTGGCGCGGTACGTCCAGACGGCTTCCGCTCCAACCAGCGCACGCTGCCCTCGTATCGCGCCGGATAGCGCCGCCCCGAAGCGAGAAATGGGGCGAATCGAGCCTGAATGTCAGCGTCCTTGGCCAGTTTCAGCAACCGCTCGCGCTCGCCTTGCTGACGGATACGCAGCGATTCTCCATCGATCCGCGCCTGCTCGGCATCCTCTTCGGCCTGGATGCGCTCCACTTCTGACTGACCGACTCCGCGAACCTTCGCCCCTTCCGCCTGGGCCAGATTTTTTCGCGTCTCCTGTACGGCTTCGATCCGCGCCGCGGCAACGGCACCCGCCTGTGCCCGTGCCTCCGCCGCGACCACTCGCTCGATAACAGCGGACAGCGTCTCGGTACCTGTTTGATGGACTAATGCGGCGAGCAACCCCTCCAGGTGCTCCTGCGCGCGAGAATAGCTGTCAATCGCCGCGGTGACCGACTGTCGCTCGCGTTCCAAGAGTTCGACGAGACCTTCAGACGGTATGTACGCCGAGTCGTTTGCCGTGAGCGCCGCACGCACAGGCTGCATCAACGTCTCGACCCGCTCGCGCACGTGCTCCGCCAGATTGCGAGCCGGGCGAGCGATCCGCGTCAGTGAGCGATAGTCTTGAACGACATCGGCATCGGTGGCCAAGCGCTGTCCGCGTTCGTCCGTCAGCAATGCCGATGAGAGTGCGCTCCATGCATCATGCTTTCGCTCGAATGTTCTTGTCAGTGCGAGGAGGTCGTCCGCCGTGTGCTGGAGCTGCTGCAAGCGCGCCCGCGAGCGCGCGCGAGCCTCGTCCGCGAATCGCCGGGCGGTTGCAACGGCTTGCTCGTTCGTAATTGCTGCTGCCGCGGTAGATGCGCCCGCCGCCGGTTCCAGGGCACTGAACGTCCCGTCGGCCGTCGTGCCGGCCGAGTTGCACGCCGGCGCGAGCATGTGAATGAGCGCGAATAAACACAACGCGCAAAACAACCACGTAACCAGGGTCCAAAGATAGCGTCGTTCAGTTTGTCGGGGCGTTAGGGAACTCACATTATTCTCCTTACAGAGAGTCCAGTGCGTCGGCGATCGGATTTCGATCCGCTGCCGCGCGCATTGACTCACCCGACGCGGACGGTGGATTTGTCAGTGCCGGCGGAGTTTCTGCTCCGCTGGCGTCAGACGGCGTCTCCAATACGAACGGCAACGGCATCTGTCGCATTGCGGATGTCTTCTCCACGCCGATTTGATAGAAGAAGCATTCGCCCGGCAGCGGGGCGACGATCAAGCCGCTGGCGCTCTCCGGCGAAGGCCAAGGCGCGGAAAGCCGCTGCTGGTACACGCTGCGTGGAATGTGGTAGTCCGCCAGCATCAGAATCGGGAAGCCGTCGTACTGCCCGTAGCCGACATTGCGCTTGAACTGCACCATGCACAGGTTGGGCCGCGCGCTCATTTCGATCAGGTCGTTCGCGCGCAAGCGCGGCCCTACGCTGGAGGAGACATTCACCTCCACGTCGTCGGCGAACAGGTCTTGGCTCGGCAATCCGACTCCGGGTGCGAGCACGTTGTCGCCATAGGCTTCGAACCCCTGCTTCCAACCAGCCAAGTGGTAGAGCGCTTCGCCGGAAAGCTGCTCCAGCGCCTTGCGATGGCCCAGATCGTTGACCGAAAAGATCTGCTTGAAGTGCGTGTTCTCTTCCACGACTTGGGTCATGTCAGTTTCCGGCAGCTTTAAGTCGCTCTGGGTTTGGTGCGCCATGATCACGCCGATTCCATAGGAGCGAGCCTGTTGCAGAATGACGGCCAGGTCGTAAGAAACGAGCTGCTGAAACTCGTCGATAACGATGTAAATCTGGCGGTCGAATCGTCCCAGTTGGCGAAGAGCCGTGAGCAGGCCGTAGATGGCCAGTTTGCCAATCTCCCGGTTTGCAGCCGCCTGCGACGTCGCCGGCAACCGGAAGTAAGCGATGTTTGGCTCGCGTACGAGATCGCTCATATCGATGGCATGGGTCAGCACCGATGGATCGATGCGGTCGCGCTGGGTGAGATTCAGCGCATCAATGTTTGCCAGCGTGTGGATCGTCGAGAAGAAATCAGACGCGTGTTCGCGTTCCCAGCTCGTGAAGAGTTTCTTCTGACGCCGACCTTCTTCGTGCAGCTTGCGAAACGAGTCCACGTCGGGACAGGCGGTCAGCAGCTTGAGCAGCGCATTGCGGTTCTGCGAAGAGAAGTGACCCCGTCCATATCCCTCGCCATGCTCCAGGCCCAGCGCGCGGGACAGAATCTGCGTGCGTTCCAGTCGCGGCAAGGACGTGAGATAGGATTGCGACAACGGGTTAAATGTGTAGCTGGAACGGTTGCTCTCGGACGTGAACCATCGGAAGCGGATCGGGCGAACGGTTCCACTGCGGTCGCGAGCATTGGCGGCGGCTAGGCGAGCCGCCTCGAAGAGGGCCATGTCGCCCTTGAGATCGAGCACCAGGAGCGATGAATCGGGCCCAATGAGCTGCTCCAGCAATTGGGTGACGCCCACCGACGTCTTGTTCGACCCGGTACTGCCCATGAGATGAACGTGCTCGGTCGCAAGCTGCCGATGCATGATCACCGGAGAATCGGTTTCAACCGCGATGCCGAGCCAGACGTGCTCCGACTCCAGACGATCGCGGGACTGGCGCAGGCGTTCAACAGCGGCGTTCCAAATTGTGATGTCACGCCGGTAAGGAGAATCGGCATCGAATGTCGCCGCGAAGTGCGCCAGCGTTCGGCCGCAAATCGCAAGCAGCGCCATAAGAAACGTAAGCGGTGCGAGAACCGCACAGACGACAACGGCCATGACGAGTGCTGGCCAGCGTCGAGGGAGATCGGTAAGCAACCCGAGTAAGATGCGACCTTCGACGGGGCCGCGCAGCCGAACGACCGCCGAATGTCCGGCTCGGGTGAGCCGCAACGCAAACTTGCTGTTATCTGATACCGGTCCGCGCTGGCCGATGAGTAAGCGGGTGTGGGCCTGCTCCCCGGCGCTGCGAAGCGTCCCCGCGAAGTAGGAGCAGGCCAGGGTGCACGTCGCACAGAATGTTGCGAACGCTAGCCAGAACTGCCGGCGCCGCTGACCGGAAAATCCTGCGGGGCTGAGCATGACGCCCGGCGCATGTGTTCCGTGATGGTTGTATCCGAACCACAGCACTGCTCCGCGGCGGATACTGGCAAGGACGAACGCGCGGGACCGGCCGGTACTTGCGCAGAAACCCTGAACGCTGCGAACCGCGACGATGATGAAGAAGGCAGCGAGCGCCAGGGTGATGATCAGCGATTCGGAGAGGTCATCGGCGAAGAGCACCTGAAGTGCGATCCCGGCCACGCATGCGGCTGAAACGAGCAACAATCTGCTTCGAAGCGCTTCGCGCTCCGCCGCTTCTCGCATGCGGACAATCGAATGCGAGCCGCCGGAGTCGCGCAGCGCGCGGTCCATGGTGCGTGGGTTCCAGACCGTGAGAAAACGCCGTCGGTCCGAAATCGCTACAGAAAAGTCCGCGGAGTACCACGCCGCCGCGTGCTCAACCCACGCGAGTGCAAGTCGGACGGTGAGGCACACGGCAAAAAGCAGCGCGACCCACACGAACCCCGGCGATGCGGGCGTGAGCAGCGTTATCACGAGCACCGGCGCCGAGAGTGCCACGAGTGCGGCTGTCGTTACTTGGCCACGTCGCCACTTTGTCACAGCAGCGGCCAGCACCAACAGGCTGACGGCAGTTAGCAGCGCGGTCACGAGCCGCGGTGGTTGAAGCTGCAAGAGTAAGCGGGCCGCGAACAATGTCGCCGCGCTGAGCACGGCGTTGCTCATAAGCGACCAAAGTTGGGGCACTGCGGCCGGGTCTGTCGCCGTGCGGTAATTCAGCTCCATGCGCCGTGCCGAATCCGGCAGCAGGTCGAGATTGAGCGGATCCTTGGTCTCGGCTACGTTCGGGCGCATCAGATCGGCTCCGATTTCTTGACACGATTGCGATTGGATTCCGCGTGCCGCCGATGGACGAGTGGAAGTAGCTCCGGGAGTGCTTCAAAGCAGAACCGAATTCGCGGCCAATGACTGGCTGGATCGAGTTCCTGTTGAAGCTGGGCCGCCCGCATGGCGGCAGTGCATACGATCGCGATCGTCAGGCGGTCCCCATCGATCACATGTTCGCGCCATGCGCCTTGGGCCAGGAGTTTGCCAACGAGCTGGTTCCGGATGCGGTTGCACACCCGGTCGAAACGATTGCCCGGGTCCACGTAGATGAGGCCGAGCCTGCCGATACCGGTCTCCTTGTCGATGTAGAAGATGTGGCGCCGTGGTTGACGCGGGTCGTGGAGCTGCGGAAACAGCCGGTCGAATTCCGACCAGTGGAGCTTCTTCCGCACCTCCGGCTGCCGCATGCAAAAGACCAATCGGCCGTACCACTCGACGACGGCGTAGCTCCCTACGCGCTCCTCGGCGGCCGGCTCGCTGAAGACGCTCTGATAAGTCTTCTTCGTCAGGTAGTAGTATTTCTCCGTGCCCGCGAGCTGCGCCGCCCGTACGAAGCCCCGCTTGCGGAGTCGGGCGAAGAAGCTGTCCACGCCGCTGGGCGTTGACGCGGGTGCGAAGCAAGCGCGCCGCGCCGATTCTTGAGTCGTGATCCGGAACAGTCGGATGTGCTGAAGCACGCACCGCTGGTGATCGGATAAGCCATCGGACGCGGTCGCTTTGTCGGGGGTCTCGTCTACCATAGCTCGTAGGGCAGTCCTCGTGATTGGCAATCCAGATGAAAGGCCGCGACCCGCCGGTGGTCGTAGCGGCCGCCGAATTCGATGACCCGGACAGGGTTACCGCGCGGGTCCACGATGAGCGCATCGGGGAGCTTCTCGTCCGTGCGGGTCGGCCGGACGATCTCCTCTCCGAGCCAGTACGCGGCGAGCTGCGGCCGCTCGCGGCGCATCCGCAGGTAGACCTCGCTGACGTGAAGGTCATGGGTTTCCTGCCCCAGCGTTGGCAGTCGGGCAGCGACGCCGCCGAGCATGTCCGCAGCGAAATCGGTGGCCAGATAGACCACGGTTTCGCGTGCGGTCTCGGTCCAGCGGCTTTGCAGCCGCCAGGCAATGGCATGAAAATCGGGCGTCGGCTCGCCCGGTGTCCAGACGCTCACAGGGACCGCTATCCCGAGAAGCGGCTCCGCAAGTATTGGCCTCTCTTCAAGCAGCCCTTCGTGGCACAAAGCGCGAAGGCGTCGCCGGGCAGCCGTAAACGGCCCCTGACGGTGCATCCACCATGTGCGGGTGATCTGCTCCGTCGTGAATAGACGGACACGCGTCGTAAGGGTCTTCAGCAGGTCGGCGTCGCGATCGTTGAGTGCCATTTGGTTGGTCCTCCGCTGGAAGACCGGACGGATGGCCGCAGTTTGTCACTTGGACGACCGGCGAAGCGCCCCACTCTACGTCTCCCGTTTCGCGTCTCCCGTCTCCAAGTCCTTGCCGTTGCCGGGTTTGCCCGTCCTCTCCGTGCCGGCAGGCCAGTGTCTGCGCGTCATATTGTCCCGTCGCGTTTTCCGTTGGGGGATTCTTGCCCAGTTCAAGCGTTCCCCTGTCTCACTGTTTCGGTCTTCGATCTGCAGCTTTACCGGTTCCTCGTCTGGCGTGTCAGCTCGCGGTTTCCCGTCTGAAGACGTGTCTCCCAATTCGTTTGCCGTGGCCGTTTCGTGGTTGTGCGGCGGGGTGCTGGTTGGCTGGGGTTGGGGCGTAGGGCGGCTGATGGGTGGATGGGGGGCGACGATGTGAGCCGAGCGAAGCGGCGGCGAACCGGAGCATTTCCCGCGACCTCGCGTGAATGCGGAGAATCGGGAGGGCCCACGAGGCGGCTAGCCGATCCTGTTCACTGAAGTATTTCGCTTGGGCTTTCCGCCGCTCTTTCCGTCGCCCGACACCATTCCGCCAAAGCGGTTATCGAGGCTGCTTGCGGATATTTGGACCGACCTGTTCATCGGATCGGACAAAGAGCGGCGCCGAGCATTCGCCCGACGCCAGGAACCGTCAACGATCCCTTTTCAAGATTGTCCGAGCCGAGAGAGGCCTGAGCCATACAGTCGTCCGGGGCCGTTCTTCGCGTCCGGGCATCCCGACGCGGGCCGGATAGTGAACCAGCGCGGCGGGATGCCAGAGTCGTTAGCGGTACGACCAAAAACCGTCCCGCTCATCTCGCCGCTTACCGGTGACCTGCCAGCTGAAGCCCCTGATCAAGATTCCATCCGCTTCGTATGAAAAATGCAGCGTGAAGGAGCCTACTGGCAGGTCGTAAGTGGTGGGCGTGAATCTTCCCAACACGTCGTCGGTGTTCGCCAATTCGATCGGATGGCGTACGAAGCCCTCCTGGTGGCGAGTTTGGACAGCTTCGATCGCGAGCCGTCTCAGTTCGTCCGGTTCATGGCCCATCCTGGGACCAATGTCTTCGAGATCCTCCTCAAGTCTCGGATAGAATTTGGCTTTGAGAAGGGGCGTCGACCGCTCGTTGGCAGCATTCTGAACTTCTCCGAAGCCAGAGGCGGGCACGATACGCAGCTCAACCTCGTTGGGTGCAATTCGCTTCTGGTCTCTCGTGAGATAGTATCCCCGCCGTTTATACCCCCGAGGGAAGTCCCGCACGAATGCTTCTGCTTCCGCCAAAGTCAGTAAATTCGGAGTGGCCAGAATTCCATCCGTAACATTGAAGACAAGGTACTCTCGTCCTTCGTCTGCTCGTGGACGCTTCGTTTGCTTTTCATCTTTGACGTTCATATTCATTCTCTGTCTAGTCCCGCGGCACAAGCTCCGCGGGCCAGTTAGTAATCCGTCGCAAACTCCTCACGACGTGCTTTCAGAGTGGGACCTAACCCACTTGGAAGGCCGACTTCGACCTTCGAGCCCTTCTGGGGTCGAAGTCGGGCTTCTAAGAACTTCGGCGGCGAGCGTGCTGGCGGGGCGGCGGTGCTCTGCGAAGAGCATGCCAATGCGCGGCGGAGCGGCTGCGGGGAATTGGCGTGCTCTTCGGGGCGGCTGCGGGCCAGCATGCTCGCGGCCTTCCGCAGCCGGGGTGAGGGGGAGCGCCAGCGAGCCTGTGGGCGGCGCGGCGGGTGTGGTGTGGGATCGGCGGCGGCGAACTGCAGCACCGCCGAGTCATCCCGGCGACGCCCGTGAAATGAAGCCCGTTCCATAGTTAGCCGGTTGGGGCGAGCGACAGTCACCCTAGTTAAATGCTGCTGTCGAAGACGTGCAACCTCCCGCCACAGGAAATAGTGAAGATGTCTCCGCTCATCTCAAAATCCTCGCCGATGCCCTGAAAGTCGATGTGATACCGGATGAAATCAGGAAGCTGGTTCAGATGATCCGCAAAGCAGTCGGTCACGGTTTCTTCGGCGTATTCCGCGAGGCTGTCGAAGGCGCCGCGATAACCCTCCTCCATCCAGCGACGCGCCTCCTCAAAGTCGGACGCGCCCCCGATATGGCTGACGAGCCCGGCAAACACTGGCCCGTGCTCGCCCATGAGCCGAGCTACCTCGGCCACGCATTGAAGGTCCTCGAATTCCGACAGCCGCAAGCCCGCGAAATTCTCATAATCATGGATGGCCCATTCTTCGGCTACGAGTTCGCGCGATTCGCGCAGCATCGCCGTGACTTGCTCGCGAATGCATTCAATCGGCTGGTTCGCTTCAATCCACCGGCCGTGCAAGCGGCCCGCGTTGTAGTCGGCAAGAGAAGCCACGTAGATGCGCGGTGTCGCGTTCGGGCTCATCGTTCGTGTTTCATCGCTGGCGTTCATGTCGTCGTTCTTTGTTTAAGGGCCGGCGGCACAAGCTCCGCGGACCGGTTGGTCAATGCGTCGCAACTGCTTCACGACGCCGCTTTCAGAATGGGACCCAGCCCACTTTGAAGGCCGACTTCGACCTTCGCCCACTGCTGGGGGCGAAGTCGGGCTTCAGAAGACTCTTCGCGGCAAGGCAGTGGCCGGCGGGGCTGCGTGAGCGAAGCGGCAAAGAGCATGACAACGGCGGCGGCGCGGCGGTGGCGGGGGTTGGCGTGCTCTTTGGGGTTCCTGGAGGGGCCGCTGTCCTTGATGCTTCCCCAACAGGGCGAGGGGGAGCGCGAGCGAGCCCGTGGGCGGTGAGGCGGTCTCGGGGCTGCGGTCGGGAGCGGCGAACTTCGCGTTAGGCGGTTTAGACGGTCGGCGAGCATCCTCAATGGACTCGTGACAATTCGACCGGCTTCGGACGGTTTCGAATGGAGACCAAACCTGCTTCGGTCGGCTGAGCCTGCAACGGAGAATCGCTCGTGGCGGACACGACAAATCAAAGAGCTGGGGACGCTGAGGTCGAGCCCAGTGCCGCCGCGCCTCAGCAAGGCGGCTGCGCGGGAGAGCGACGCAAGGCGGGGGTAGAGCAGCTCGGGCTGACCGCCAGAGAACTGGCATCGCGGCTCGGCATCAGTCGCGCTCACGTGTGGAAACTGCTGAGCCTCGGCCGATTGCCTGAACCCGTGCGGCTCGGGCGGGCCGTGCGGTGGGACAAACGCGTCATCGACGCGTGGCTGGCGGCCGGTGCTCCCTCGGCTGCTCAGTGGGAACAAATGAAGCAGGCCCAACCGCGAGGTGCATCGTGAGAAACGGTCAGGCGCGCACGAAGCGCACTACGAAGTCGTACGTCGAATTCCGTGACCAGCATGGTTGCACCCTCACAACCCAAGAGCTGACGGTCCTTTTCGCAACAACGTGGGATGGCCCGGTTCGATTCGGCATGACCGGGCCTGAACGCTCGATGCTGTATCGCCTCGCCAACGAAACCGGACTTGAACTACAAGAGCTTCGCAGATTGACGCCCGCGTCATTCCGACTCGGCGAGTCGCCGGCGGTCATCATTGCAATTGGTCATGGAGTGCGCTACGGCGAACAGGCCTTGCCGCTCCGTCCTGAAACGGCGGAAGACCTCGGCTCGTTCCTGATTGTGCCGGAACCCGACCAGCCGATTTTTCGTATCCCGGACGAACTGGCCGAAATGCTCCGCGCGGACATACATGCGGCGAAAGAGGGCGTGAATTGCCTTGGTGACGCACCGAAAGCCGTCGCGGATTGTCATCACCGGGCGCGCGGCCAACAAGCGTGTGGCCATGATTGACCTGGCGGCGGAGAACCTGACTCCATTGCGCGACGTGCCGCGTTGCCTGCCGCTACGGCCGAACGGCAAACGCCTGCACATCAGCGCCGTGTATCGGTGGACGCTTCGCGGCATCAAGGGAGTCGTGCTGGAAACGGTTCGTATCGGGGGCACGACGTACACGAGCCGGGAGGCGCTTCAGCGTTTTTCCGAGCGGCTCACCGGCTCGGCGCCGGCCCAGCTTCCGCCTGCAACGATGACCCGCATCCGCCAGCGACAACTGGACCAAGCGAATGCTGCGGTATCGAAGGCGCTCGGTCTCGACCAATCTCCGCGCAGTCGCAAGTCGAATTCCAAGTAGCACTGGGCTCCTGGAGGCTCAAGAAACGATTCAGGCTCCGGCTACCCCATGCGGGGCGGCCGGAGCCTGCACGGCAGTCGCCTGCCGGTATCGAAGCGAAAGCCTAACCAACTTCCGCCATGATGTCAGCGGCCTTGCTCCGATCAAGCTCCGCGTAGACCTCGGTGACGGCACTCGAACGGTGACCCAGCACGACGCGGGCCGCTTCGATGCCGAACCGCTTCCGCAAATACGTCGCTGCCGAGTGCCGTAGGCGGTTGGGTCCCCACACCTCGATACCGGCCTTGTGGCAGCCTCGCTTGATGGCACTGTAGTAGCTGCGACGGGTGTAGCGGTTGCCGGGGATGCGTTTCGGCGACGGCCGACGCTTCTTCGGCGGGTTGTTGCCTCGTCGCAGGCGATCGCGGGACTGCTTCACCGCCTCCTTCGGGCTGAACAAATACGCCTCGGCCGGCCGGAGCAGATACGGTGTGATTATCGCCTGTGCTCTGGGTCCAAGGTAGATCAGCCGCTCGATGCCATGATGTTCGGTCTTGTGGCGGGCGGGGCGATAGGTCCACGTCGCTTGGCTGCGGTCGATGTCAATCGGCCGCATGGCCGTCACTTCATTGGGGCGCATGCCGGTCAACTGCTGAAGTTCGATCATCGCCCGCACCTGCGGCGTAACGAAGGGGAGGATTGCGTTCACGCTCTCCTCTGGTACGGGCCGAACCGGCCCGGTCTCGCGGGCCTCAGTTCGGCCGGCTCGAAGCGCCGCGACGGCTTGGAGGGCATGAAGCACACCGGGCGCGACAAGCTGATTCTCGACGCCCCATTTGAAGACGCGGCGGATGCGGTTGACGCGGAAGTTGATGACACGCCGCGAGAGCTTCGACTTGATCATCTTCTGCCGCACGGCCTTGAGCGCCATCGGGCCGAAGTCGTTGACCGGCGTCATGCCGTAGAGCGCCTGCAACAAGCGCGTCGCGTCCTTGATGTTCTTGGCCTCGCCGGTCAGTTCGCCGTCCTTGACGTAATAGGCGTCGGCGTGTTCGTAGTACGCGGCGAGCAGTTCGCAGATTCGGAAGTCGGCGCCAGACTTCGTCGCCGAAGCAGTGGCCACAACGACCGCCGGACCGGCGGCAGTCCATTCTGAAATCAGACGCTTGTAAGCGGCGATGCTCTCCGGCGAGCCGTGCGGACCGAGATAATGGTCGCGGCCTGCAATTGTGACGACGGCTTGGCAGGAGACCTTGTGGAGGCGATAGGACGGGAGTTTTTTCGTGAGTTTCGGCATTGTGCAGCTCCTTCAGTCGGAGCCAAAACGGTATATACCGTTTTGCGCTCGAACCTTCGGGCTGCACTTTCCGACGCGGAAAGGCTCGCTAACTTGCGATCAGCCACGGACTTAGATTTCAAAGCGGGCGATCGGATTCGAACCGACGACGTCCAGCTTGGGAAGCTGGCATTCTACCACTGAATTACGCCCGCAAACGCAGTCTTGCACTACGCTTCGGTCGATGCGCGTTCGATCATCGACCAGACGCTCTACAACGTACCGGATCGCCCACTGAAATCAAGCCTCAGGACCTGGATCCAGTGTTTGCTGGCGATGAGCAGCCTCAAAGACTGGCATTCTTCGGGCGCAACGTTGCGCTGCTGGCGTTTGGCATCTGCGAATTCAGGCCGTAAGTAGCGGCCTAACTCACGCGGTCGAGCAGTGCAATGAGATTGCGTTTCCGGCGATGGCCGTCACGGATTGACGCGACATAGGCGGGGAAGTCCCTCGAACGTCCAACCCGACGCATGAGCTCGCCGACCTTCTTGATCATCGCTACGGCTTCGCGATAGGCGTCCTTGTTCTTGTGATTGATGATCGGCTCGACTTGCCGTCGATAAATCTCAAGCGAGTCGGCTGGATGCAGCTTCTCGCGCAGCTTGGCTAGCCGTATCCAAAAGCGCTCATCACAACCGCCCGCCTTTGCCTCTTCCCACGCTTTCTCCGGCTTCTTCTCCCAGAGGAGTATCTCGACCAGAGCCGAGTGGTCCTTGTTCATTATGCCGGAGGGGCTGCGGTTCGCTGACTCGCGGCGCGTTTCGCGAATGGCCGTCCGGATGTGGCTGATGGCCTTCTCGCGCCAGGCGTTCCATGCCTTGGCACGAGTCGCGTGGCGTTTCAGCTCCTCGTAGGAATGCAGGTACGGGCGTTCTACGAAATTCGCCCAGATCAGCGCCATCGCATCATCGTGTCGCTCTTGGCGGTGATACTCGTTTGCTACGAACTCGAATAGCCGTTCGTCGGGCCGATTTGGGAAAGCCTCGATGCCGTCCTCCGCCCAACGCAGCGCCTTATCCGGTGCGCCGGCTTCCTGATAAATCTCGGCGACCTGTAGGTACGCATAAGGCGACGATAGATCCCGGCACTTGACCGCCACGAGGGCCTCAACATCGCCGTCGGCGCGAGCAAGCGATCCCATGATCGACGTCAGCCGAAACCGCGAACTCTCGAAACTACGCCGATCATCGCCCGGGCCGAGGCTCGGAACCCCTTTCCATGCTGACTCGGCGAGCTGTCTGTAAACCGTCAGGCCTGTACTTTCCAGCACGTCCGCGTAGGCTTCCGCAGCCCCGTAGAATGTGTCCCAATCCGTCGTCATCTCCCAGTCAAACAGCCGATGGGCGAGTTTCACTGGATCGGGCTTGGCAGCTACGCAGGCGGCATGGTGCATCTCCTGGATTCGCTCCAGCAGGCTCGTCATTTCACCGTCGGAATCCTCCATCATGCCCAGCGCATCTTCACATCGCTCCAACGCACGCTCGGACAGCTCGATTACGGCGTCGGCATGCCCCTCCTTGAGAAGCTGCGCAATCGAGTCGATCAGGTTGTCAATGCCGCGGGCAAAGCCGTACGCCGAGTTTTGGTCCACAAATCCGCCGGTGTCCGTGGCACTGTCGATCGCGTCGCGAAAGGTCACGAGGTTGGGGCCGTCAGGTTGCTGTCGTGCAACCTTCATCAATAGCGATTCGCGCAGGCGGTCGTCCTCCATCGCCTGCTCCATAACGATGTGAACCAGTTCATCGTTGCGTTGTGTGAGGAGGTAGTGCCGCAGATCATCCAGCGACACGGCTTGGCATACTTGTTCGCGGCTTTGCTTTCGCCCCGAGGAGTTCCCGCGACCGCCTGCACCTTTCGCCGGGTCCAGGCCCGCGTCAATACAGGCCAATCCGACGGCGACACAGTGCTTGCAAAACACGCCTGCGTCGCCCATCGGGCAGGAGCATTCGCCGCCCCATTCGCCATCATCAACGCAAAGCCGCACACGGCAGGTGCGTTGCCCTCGGACCCTGGCGCGAATGGCATCGCCGTCTTCAAGCAACGCGTACACAGCGCCATCATCAAAGTATGCCTCGCCGCGTTCCCACGAACGTTCGTCGGTCAGTCGCTTGAGTATCGTTCGCGTCAGCTTCTTGTTCTTGGCCGGCATGTCATCACTCGCAACAGTCGTTCGGGATTAGCCCTCGGCGCCGGCGTGGATCTCAAGTTCCGCCGCTGAAGCGCATCGACAATGGCGTCACATGGGGGAACATTACCAAGACACATCATTTGCATGTCGCGGTAATCCCGTCGAAGTTCGGCAATGCGCTCCGCGGTCGGAGTCCGCTTGAAGGATCCGGGTGGCGCGTCCTTGTAGCCCCACGTCCGGGCATATCCGCTTACGGGTACATCCGCCCCATCATCCGCGCGTACGGGACTGTCTCGCGCACGTGCTTCAACCCACATACCCACGCGACCGTGCGTTCCACGCCCAGTCCGAAGCCGCCGTGCGGCGCCGTGCCGTAACGCCGCAGGTCCAGGTACCACTCGTACGGGGCCGGGTCGAGCTTCTCTTCCGCCATGCGCTCGGTCAGCACATCCAGCCGCTCTTCGCGCTGCGAGCCGCCGATGATTTCGCCATAGCCCTCCGGCGCGAGCAGGTCGAAGTTTTCGACCAGGCGGGGGTCGGCGTCGTGCCGGCGCATGTAGAACGCCTTGCAGTCACGCGGGTAATGCGTGACGAACACCGGCCGATCGTGCAGGCGGGCGATGATCGTTTCGTCCGAGCCGCCGAGATCGCCGCCCCACTCGAAATTCGCGGCGAGTTCCATGTGCTTCGGAATGTTCTCCAGCTCGACTTCGAGATCGCCAAGCTCCTCGCGCTCATCGGCGAGCTCCTGCGTCAGTTTGTCGACCTTCCATTTCTTTACGCCCTGCGCCGTGCGCTCGGCGTCTTTGGCCGCGATCGACGTCTTCAGTTCCGCGATACGGGCCGTCACGCGGGCCATGTCGTCTTCCAGCAACTTCCGCGCGCGATCGCTGTGCAGGATGTCCGCCGCTTCGGAATAGGTGAGGCGATAGAACGGCTTCTGTACGCGCTCAAGCGCGGCGATGTCGCGGCCCAGTGTTTCGAGATCGGCGCGATGGTCGCGTAACACGCGCTGCACGATCTCATGCACAAAATCTTCCGCCAGCGCAACGACATCACTCAACTCGCAAAACGCGATCTCCGGCTCCACCATCCAGAACTCGGTCAAATGCCGGCGGGTCTTGCTCTTCTCGGCGCGGAATGTCGGCCCGAAGCAGTACACCTTGCGATGGGCCATGCAGGCCGCTTCCAGATAAAGCTGGCCGGTCTGCGCCAGATAAACCGTGTCGCCGAAGTAATCGACCTCAAACAGCGTCTGCGCCCCTTCGCCGGCGGACGGCGCGAAGATCGGCGTATCGATCAGCAGAAAGCCGCGATCGTTGAAGAACCGCCGGATCGCATCCACGACCGTCGCCCGAATCCGCATGATGACCCATTGCCGCTGTGACCGGAACCACAGATGTCGGTGGTTCATCAGGAACTCAACGCCGTGCGGCTTGGGCGAAATCGGATAATGCTCGGCGTTCTGGACAATCTCGACGCCGCTGACCTGTAGTTCGTGCCCGCCGGCGCTGCGCTCGTCGGCCCGCGCCTCGCCGCTGACGATCAGCGACGATTCCTGCCCCAACCGCTTGACGGCCTCGAACAGGTCGGCGTTGGCGTCGGTCTTTTCCATGACGCACTGGCACAGGCCCGTTCCGTCGCGGATGATGAGGAACTGGAGCTTGCCGCTGGATCGGCTGTTGTACAGCCAACCGCGCAGCGTTACGTTCTGGCCGACATGATGCTTCAAATCGACAATCGTGGTTTCGACCGACATCGCGGGCAGTCCTTTCGTCGTACTGGCTTGAAGTCCGGCAGTGTAGACGCCATGCGCGCATGCGTTCAACGCCGCCGCGGCCTGCTGGCCGGACTTTTCGGGATTCTGGCGCTGGCGGGCGGCTGCGCGCCAGGTCGCGAGATTCACGCAATTCGCCTGTCGGGCGGCCAGATTCCGACCGATCTGGTCGATACCTGGCTGGGCCAATGCAAAGACCCGGTGTTTCGCCTCAGCCGCGTCGGCCCGTCGGCGTTCTCGATTGACGGCTTCGAGCGGCTGGCGGCCGGCGAATGTGACCTGGCCTGCGTCGATCGCCCACTGACTCCTCGCGAATTGGCGGATTTTCCGACGACGCCGATCGGACGCCGGGTCGGGTACTACGGCTTCGCCCTGTACGTCCACCCGTCCAACCCGGTCGACAGCCTGTTCGCCAAGCACCTGAAGATGATTCTGCGTGGACAAATCAGCGACTGGAGCGAAATCGGCGGTGATGCGGGTCCGATTCGGATGCTCGGGCCGCAACGCGCCACGCGCGGCGGCCGCCTGCTGCTCGGCCAGGCCGGGATTTTCTTTGACAAGGAGCCGTGGCAGGCGTTGCAGCCGGACACGGCGATCGTCGACGCCGTCGCCGGCGACCCGCTGGCGCTCGGGTTCGCCGCGGTCGGGTATGACGGCTCGGCGCGTTATCTCGGTTTGCGGCTGGAGCGCGAGGGCGAGGCCGTCCTTCCTTCGCTGGAGGCGATCGAGGCGGACCGTTACCCCTTCGCGAAAGTGATCTACGTCTACCATCGCGCAGACGCCGGCGCCAACGTGGAGGAAGCCGTCCGGTTCCTGTTCAGTCCCGCCGGAAGGGCCGCGCTGGATCGGGCCGGGATTTCGCCGATTCCGTTCGAACGATCCGCCGCAAGTCCGCAATGAGCGTCACGCTGCGCCTGCGGGAACTGCGGATATACCCGCTTGCGATTCCGATGCGGTTTCGATTCGAGCACGCCGCCGCGGCCCGTTCCGTCGCGGACCCCGTCGTCGTTCGCCTCGGCGCCGAGCCGCCATTCTCCGACACGGCGGGGTACGGCGAGACGCTCGCGCGCACATACGTCACGCACGAGACCGCGGCCACCGTGATTGATGACATCGCCGCGCTTTTCGTTCCGCACCTGCTGAGCTTCCGCGCGACGTCGTTCGAAGACGCCTGCGAACAGATCGAGGCCCTGCCCTATTTTATTGACGGTCGCCTGGTCACCGCGGCCCGCGCCGCGGTGGAGTTGGCGCTGATTGACCTGGCCGGCAAGGTGTTCCGGCGACCGGCGCGCGATGTGGCGCAGTTTGTCCTCGCCGGCGCCGACGGAGTCGACCCCGCCCGCGCCGAGCCGCGAGGCGAGCCGGCCCGCTATTCCGGCATCGTCGTCGGCTCAAGGAGTTGGAAGCTCGCCGCCGCCGTTCGGGCGCAGCGCTGCTATGGCCTGCGCGATTTCAAACTCAAAGTGGCGACCGAGGGCTGGGAAGAGCGGTTGGTGGCTACGCATCGGCTGCTGGGGTCGGCCGTGCAGCGGGGCCAGGCGACGCTGCGCGTCGACGCGAACTCCGGCTGGACGCTTACCGAAGCCGTCAGCGTCGCCCCGTTTCTGGAAAAGCACTCCGTGTCCGCTATCGAGCAACCGATGAGCCGCATGCATGACGATGATCTGCCTGATCTCGCCTCGCGCACGTCGTGCGCGCTGATCGCGGACGAATCGCTGATCACCGTGCAGGACGCCGAACGGCTGATCGAAGACGGCGCGATCCGCGTGTTTAATGTTCGCATCGCCAAGAATGGCGGGCTGATGGCGGCGCTGCGGATCGCGGGTCTGGTCCGCGCGGCGCGGCGCGACTTGCAGCTCGGATGTCTCGTGGGTGAAACCAGCCTGCTGTCCGCCGCGGGGGCCGCCTTTCTCTCGGCGAACCCCGATGTGCGATTCGCGGAAGGCGCGTTCGGTGGGTTTCTGCTGCGCGACGACCTGACCGATCGCCAGGTGCGATTCAGGCGCGGCGGTCGGCTGAAGCCGTCAGCGGCGCCGGGGCTCGGCGTCGAGGTCAGCGAAGCGCGGCTGGAGCGGCTGTGTCCACTGCCGGGACCACAGATTCGGTTCTGATGACGGGCCTCGGCGCGGCGCTCCTGAGGGGCCACCACTTCCGTCATTCCAGCAGGCGGGAACGCATGGAGTGAGGGGCGTCAAGACACCGAGCGCCGTTGGTTGTCGTGGACCCCCGCCTGCGCGGGGGTGACGGGAGTGACGGGCGTGACGGGAATGACGGGCGTGACGGGAATAACGGGAAGGACGGGAATGACGGGAAGGACGGGAATAACGGGAGTGACGGGAATGACGGGAATGACGGAAGTGACGGGAGTGACGGGAGTGACGGGAACGGCGCCCCATTCTCTATTCGTCACCCCCGCGCAGGCGGGGGTCCACGACGACTAATACCGTTGATTTCCTAGGCGTTTCTTGCACTCCGTGGAACGACGCCTGAAGCCTACGCCCTGCCCGACCGCGTCCCCGCGCCCCGCGTCAGCGGTGAATGCGCACGTGGTCCATCGCGATCAAACGCTCACGCAACCCCAGGTGCATTTTGAAATGCCCGCGCGCCCGCAGTTCGAAGATGATGCTCTCGTCGTCCTCGTACATATTCCGATGCAGCACAGAAAGTTTGAACTCGCGGAACATGCGTTCCAGGTCTTTCAGCGTCACCTCGCCATCGGTCGCAATCCGGTAGCTCCGCGTTTCGCGCCGTCTGGAGATGGGGCGCACAACATACTGAAAGAGCAGCAACACAACGCCGGTCACAATCGCCCCGGTAAACGCGATCGTGTACATCCCGAATCCGCACGCCATGCCCGTCGCCGCGACCAGCCAGATCGCGGCCGCCGTGGTCAATCCCTGCACCCGACCTCTGTCGCGCAGGATCGCGCCGGCCCCGAGAAAGCCGACGCCGCTGACGATTTGCGCCGCGATGCGCGACCGATCGACCATCGGGCCGCTGACGTTATCCGACACCATCGAGAAGATGCACGCGCCGGTACAGATCAGGATCATCGTGCGGATGCCCGCGGCCTTGGACCTGACTTCGCGTTCAAGGCCGACCAGCCCGCCGATCAGCACGGATGCGCCGATGCGCGTGAGCTCTTCCTGAAAGGCGCCGACAATACCCAGCGTAACAAGCGCGATCATATTGCCCTCATCCGATCAGCCCCGACGATCAAAACCACCACGACTGTCCGGCGGTTTGTTCGATTATTACGCCCCGCAGATACCGCACCGCCTTCTCGAATCCTTCCTGCACGCTCATCAGGCTATCCTCGTGTTCGATGCTGATGACGCCGTCATAGTCGTAGCGCCGCAGCATGCTGATGAACGGCTTCCAGAAGTCATCGCCATGGCCATAGCCGCAGGTGCGAAACACCCACGAGCGTCCGCGCAGATCGCCGTAGCTCTTCGTGTCCAGCGCGCCGTTGATCCGCGTATTGTGCGGGTCAATCCCCGTGTCCTTGCCGTGCACATGGAAGATACAGCCCGCCTCTCCCAGGACGCGCGCCGATTCGACCGGATCAATCCCCTGCCAGAAGAAATGTGACGGATCCAGATTCGCGCCGAGCTGCGCCCCGGCCGCGGCCCGCAGGCGCAGAATTGTCTCGGGGTTGTATACGCAGAAACCCGGGTGAGCCTCGAACGCGACCCGCACACCCTCCGCTTCCGCCGCCTTGTTCTTCTTGGACCAGAACGGGATCAGCACATCTTCCCACTGGTACCGCAGGATTTCTTCGAACTCGCCCGGCCACGGGCAGGTTACCCAGTTCGGCGTCGTATCCTGCGCGGACCCGCCCGGACAGCCGGAGAAGTTGATGACGACATTCGTGCCCAGCTTCGGCGCCAGCCGCACGGCGACATCGTGCGCGGCCTCATGCGCCTTGGCGAGCTCGCGATTCGGACTCACCGGATTGCCGTGCACGGCCAGTCCGATGATCTCCAGCCCGCGCTTCGCCACGTCGTCGCGCACGCGTCGCTGTGACTCGGCCGACGCGAGCACTTCACGCGGATCGAAGAACGGCTGCCCGGGATAAGCGCCGACGGGCAACTCGATCGCGTCGAGGCCGATGTGCTTGCAGTAATCAAGGGCCTTTTCCCAGCCCATCGCGCCCAGACCGGCCCCCATTACACCCAGCTTCATGAGATACCCCCGCGCGCGTCGACGCCGCGCGTCTTGATCACGACTTCCGATTGCAGTGTGCGATGCACCGGGCACCGTTCGGCGATCTCAATCAGGCGCTGCCGCTGCGCCGGCGTCAGGTCGTCTCCGTCCAGCGTAATGTCGCGCTCAATCCAGTCTACGGCGCCGCTTTTCGTTTCACACTCCTGACAGTCTTCCGCGTGAATCTTCTTGTGCTTCAGCTTCACCGTCACGCGTTCCAGCGGCGCGTCCTTGCGCTCGGCGTACATCCGCAGCGTCATGGATGTGCACGCGCCCAGCGCAGCGAGCAACAGGTCATACGGCGTCGGTCCGGTGTCATCGCCGCCGACGGCGCGCGGCTCATCGGCGCTCAGTCGATGCTCGCCCGCGACGATGTCGTTCATGAACTTACCGAAACCCGACTCGCGCACAATCACCGTCTGCGGCTCGGCGGTTTCCACTTCCTCGACCGGCGGCAGATAGCGACTGGCCCAGGCCGCGATCACCTCCGCGACGTATTCGGCGTCTTCCACACGCGAAATGATGTGATCCGCCCGATCCAGCGACACAAAGCTCTTCGGATGCTTCGCCTGCTGAAACAGCTTGGCCGCGTTATCGATTGAGACCGTCTCATCCGCAACGCTGTGCAGAATCAGCAACGCCTTGCGCAGGCCGGCGACGCGTCGCGCCTGCGGCTGCTCGGCAATGTCGTCAAAAAACTGCTTGCGCAGTCGAAACGGGCGCCCACCGATTCGCACGGTTGCTTCCCCCTCCGCAACGGCCTGGTCGCGCGCCGCCGACAGCACTTCGCCAAGATGTGACGGGTCGGCCGGCGCGTTGATCGTCACCACGCCTACCGCTTCCGAGATGTGCTCGGCCGCGGCGATCGTGGCGGCCCCGCCGAGGCTGTGACCGATGAGCAGCGACGGCGCCTGATGGTTTTCACGCAACCAGGCGGCGGCGCGTATCAAATCCTCGACATTCGACGAGAAATTCGTGTCGGCAAAGTCGCCTTCGCTGCTGCCTAGGCCCGCGAAATCGAAACGCATCACGCCGAACCCGCGTTGCGCCAAGCCCCGCGCGATCCGAACCGCGGCATTGAAGTCCTTTGTGCAGGTAAAACAGTGCGCAAACAGCGCCGTCGCCCGCATCCGCCCCGCCGGCCGGTCCAGCCTTGCCGCCAGTTGATGTCCGTTGGCGCCTTCAAAAGTTAACGGCACAACGCGAGAACGTGCCATAAACATGCTCCTTGCCTACGTGATTGCCGGCCCCGATCCGGAGAAACAGAGACTGCGCTCGGGTTACGCGCCCTGCTTCAGGCGATACGCCACCCGCACGATGTCCTCGGGTTGGTCGAGGTCCACCTGCTCCGCCGTGACCCGGCGGACGAGCGCCTCCGCGTCGGCCAGCCGATCTCCCCATGCCACGAGGATCTGGGCCGCGACCTGTTGCGCGTTCGTCAGACGGCGCGCGGGCGCCGCGTCGGCCGCAGCCACCCCGCTCGCGACAATCGCGAAGCGGGCCATTTCGCCGCGCAGGTCGGTTACGATCTGCGCCGCCGTGCGCTTCCCGATCTCGGGCAGCGAGGACAGGAACTTCTCGTCGCCGGCCTCAATCGCGGCCGCAATCCGCGGCGGCGGTTGATCAATCGCGCGCAGCGCCTTCCGCGCTCCCAGGCCCTTCACACGCGTCAGTTCGGTAAAGAACTCCCGATCTTCCGGCGTCACAAACCCCAGCAGGCGAAAGCTCATTCCGCCGTAGGCCGGATTTCCGTCGATGTGCTGGATGGTATGCAGCGTCAGTTCTTCACCGATGCGCGTGCGCAGCTCACGCAGCGAAACCGCCGGCATGCACACTTCGTACGCCAATCCGTGCGTTTCGACGATGGCGGAGGTTTCCGTGACGTCGATCAGGGCGCCCGAGACGCGATAGATCATCGCATGGTCCCGTTCAGGCGGCCGCGCTTGACGGCAAGTCCGTCGCGCGCGATTTCGGGGTTCGTCAATTCCGCATGCATCCCGCAATACGCGATGCCCATCGCGTCCGCGACGTCGTTGGGCTCCGGCAAGCCACTCAGCCCGAGTGTCAGCGTGACCCCATACTGCATCTGGGCCTTGCCGGCGTGACCGCGTCCGGTCAGCAGTTTCTTGACGCGCGTGGCGGCGACGCTCACGAACTCGAGTGACGATCGCGCCGCCAGCGCCAGAATCACACCGCGCGCGTGCGCCATCAGAATCGCGGTGCGTGGATGGCGATAGTGGGCGAACAACTCTTCGCAAACCAGCACCTGCGGCCGCTGATTGGCGATAATCTCCGCCAGGCAGCGATCCAGCTCACCCAGGCGGGCGGCGAGCGAATCCCGCCGATCGAGCCGGATCACCCCGGCCTCAAGGACAGCAGGCCCCGACGCGCGCCCTTCGAGGACCGCATAACCGGTGCGCTGCAATCCGGGATCAACGCCGAGGAAACGCCGGGGGCGTGCGCTCGGGTGCTTTGAGCTTTTTGACTGGGCGCGGATCGGCATAATGCGCCAATATGGGCGGTTTTTCCCGGACAGGCAACTATCCTCGAACTGTTTCGTACACTTGGTGTGGGAAAGGGGCAGGCCGGGGCAGCTCATCACGCCAGCGCGTCTTCAGGTTAAATACCTGACCGGCGCCCCCCAAGTCGGGCCGTCGTATAATACGAGACGTAGTTTCCGGCAGGACGGCCGGCCAGCTTTGGAAAGGAAAAGGATGCAGAGGACCTTGAAGCGCCTGGGCCTGATCGGGTTGTTTTTGTCAACGGCGGTCGCCGCCCATGCGCAGGATGTCCACACCGCGTTTGGCGCAATCTTGCGCGGCGACTATGACGAGGGGCGAACCGCGCTGACCGCGCTGAAGCAGGCGGAGGCCGATGACGCGCGCGTTTCACACGCCGAAGACTGGTTGACCGCCTTTCAGGCGATGGCCGGCCAGCGCGATGTCCTGCGTCAGAGCACCTATGACTGGATGGTCGAGCAGGGCCACAAAGCCGCCGACGAAGGCAAGGTCTACCTGGCCTTGCGGTTCGCCACGCAGGCGCGGGCCTACTGCGAAGACAAGGACGCCTTCGCCAAGCAGGACTGGGTGCAGGAGCTGAAGCGCCGTGCGCTGGAGGTCGCCCAGGAGAAAATGTCTGAGGAGAAGTGGTCGACCGCGTGGGCGTACTACGCGACCGCGTCGGCCATCGACCCGAAGGACAAGGGCGTCCGGGACTTCCGCAAGGCCGCCGCGCGGCACGCCCGTCTCGATTCGCTGTACAAGACCGATGACGACGTGAAACGCCGCCTGGAAGACGTCGGGCCCGATCTGCTTTTCACCGCGCTCCGCCGCGTGGACGACGCCTACTACACCGAACCCGATTTTCTGAAGATGGGCCAGGGGGCGCTGGATTCCCTGATGACGCTCGGCACGACGCCGAAGATGCACGAGCGCTTCGCCGGGCTGGGCAGCCCGAACATGCGCGAGTCGTTCATGAGCCTGATGCGCGAGAAGCGCAACCTGCTCGACCGCACCACGAATTTCACACGCAGAGACCTTGAAAAGCTGTTTCAGGACCTGGCCCGCATCAACCGGGAGACGATCGAAATCCCGACCGGCCTGCTGGTGGTCGAATTCACCGAAGGCGCGCTGGAGCAACTCGACGAGTTTTCCTCGATGGTCTGGCCGGCCGACGTGCGCGAGTTCGAGAAAATGCTGGTCGGCCAGTTCTTTGGCGTCGGCATTCAGCTCGGCGTCGATGAAGACACAAAACGTCTGAAGGTCACCACCCCGCTGGAAAACTCGCCCGCGCTGGAGGCCGGTGTGCGCCCCGATGATCTGATCGTGCGCGTCAACGGCGAAAGCACGAAGGGCTGGTCGACCGAAGAGGCGGTCCGCAACATCACCGGACCCGAAGGCACGCTCGTCACGCTGACCATGTTCCGCCCCTCCACCGGTGGCTACGTCGATTTTCCGCTTACGCGCCGACGGATTGAACTGACCACGATCCGCGGCGTTCACCGCCTGGGCGATTCGCAGGACAAGTGGGACTACATCCTCGATCGCGACGCCGGCGTGGCCTACATCAAGCTGACCGGCTTCAACCCGAGCTCACAGGCTGAGCTTGACATCGCGCTGCGCGAAGCCGATCGACAGGGCATGCGCGGTCTGATCCTGGATCTGCGCAATAACCCCGGTGGACTGCTGGACATCGCGATCAGCGCGGTCAGCACCTTCCTGGACGACGGCGAAGTGGTCTCGACCGAGGGACGCAAGGAACGCTCCGTGCATCATCGCGTCAGCGGCGGGGCCGAATTCCCGGATCTCCCGCTGGTCGTGCTGGTCAACGACGGCAGCGCCAGCGCATCGGAGATTCTCGCCGGCGTATTGCAGGATCATGATCGCGCCGTGGTGCTGGGCGAGCGGACCTTCGGCAAGGGCAGCGTGCAGCGCGTGATGAGCCTCGCGACGCGTTTTGGTCGCGATGTCGACGCCCGCCTGAAGCTGACCACCGCGTTGTATCACATCCAGCCGAGCGGTCGCACACCACACAAGGCCAGCGCCGACGCGGACACGTGGGGCATCGATCCGGATTGGAAGGTCGAGTTAATGCCGAAAGAACTGATGAAGGTGATTGAGCGGCAGAACCTCGCCTACATCATTCAGAACGGCCGCGTGGACGCCAAAGAGGACAAAGACGGCGAGGCGGTCGCGGTCGACCTCAGCACGCTGCGCGACGACACGCCCGACGAAGATGACGGCGAGGAAGAGCTGATGTCGGAAGCGGATATTCAGTGGCTGCGCTCCGACCCGTTCGAGGCGCCGGACACCGATCCGCAACTGGAGACCGCCCTGCTGCATTTGCGCGTCAAGCTGGCCGGCAATCTGCCGTGGCCGCGCCAACTCGCGCAGAACTCGGCCAAAAACAACGGCGGTTAGCCGCGGCGGGCCGAACGTACTGCCGAATTCACGCGGTTGGGCGAAGCCCACCCGAACACTGCGATTGAAAACACAGCCGTCCTCGGCTGTGTTTTCTTTTTTTGCTACTCGCTAAGTTGTGTGACGGATCGAAGCAGAGAGTGAATCTGGCCCCGAGCGCGACAAACGCCACCGCCGCGCCAGCGCGCTGCGACCGCCGCCAGCACGCCAAACGATCACGGCCTGAGCGCGACAAGGCCCGAGCGCGACAATACGCTGCCGCCGCACGCCGATACTCACGCCCCGAAGGGGCGCCGGAGAGTAGCCACAGGTGAAGCGAGGTCGGCGCAAGCCGACCGACGCGTAACCCGTGGTTTGCGCGTCTGATTGTGACTCGCCCCGAAGGGGCGAAGGAAGCGGACTAGTCGCCGACCCACCGCCCGCGCCGCGTCCCTTCGGGGCGAGCGAGCACGGAACGTGATCCGTCGAACAGAACCTAATACCCGACGCGACCCTCGTTACCGCGCTCGACGCCGGGGGCCAGCATTTCGCGCGCGGCGAGCAGCGCGTGATGCGCCCCCACCAACACCAGCACATCCGCCCCTTCCAAGCGAACGTCCGGCGTCGGGTTGGCCATCGGTCGGCCCTTGCGCGTGATCGCGACGATTGTCACGCCTGTCTTCGCGCGCAGATCGAGTTCGCGAATCGTCTTCCCGATCGCCGGGCTGCCGGCGACGAGGTAGTGCGTCTCCGTAACGGCGGTTTCGAGCGCCTGCGCCCACTCCAGACGCGTCGCGTGGTCGTCCCGGAGGCCGCGCAGCATGCGGTATCGCCCCGCCCGCACCAGCATCACCTGCTGCTCAATCACGTTCCGCGGCACACGGAACCGCTCCAGCACGTGCGCGAAGATCTCGATCGACGTTTCAAACTCCTCCGGAATCACATCGTCGGCGCCCGCGGCGTACAGCACATTCAGCTCCGTGACGAAGCGCGTGCGCGCCAGCAGATACAGATCAGAGCGCATCTGCCGCCCCTGCGTCACAATCCGCCGCGTCGCCTGCCGATCGGCGATCGCCACCACCAGCGCCTTGGCTGTGCGAATGCCGGCATGCTCGAGAATCTCAGCCCGCGTCGCGTCGCCCACGATCACCCGCGCGCCGTCCTTGCGCGCGATTTCGGCCAGTGTGCGGCTGAACTCAATGACCGCGTACGGGATGCCGGTCGACTTCAAGACCTGCGACAGATTGCGCCCGTTGACGCCATAACCCACCACAATCACATCCGCGCGCGGGCGGTCACTTTCGATCTGCAACGGCGTGTCCGTCGACAGGCGCAGCCGTGTCGCCAGCCAGCTCCCCAGCCTTCCCGCCAGCGGCACGAGCGGCCCGCCCAGCAACATGCTTCCGACAATCACCGTCACCAGCGGCCGCATGACCTCCTCGCTGAGCAGTCCGCGCCGCGCAGCCTCCGCCGCCAGCACATAGCCAAACTCGCTGACGGTGCACAGGCCCAGGCCGGCGATGATCGCGATCCGCGGGGCCCAGCCCGCCAGCCGCGCCGCGCCGCTGGTAATCAGCAGCTTCGCGATCAGAATCACGACGACAATCGCCAAAATCAGTAACGCGTGATCGCGCGCGAGCTCGACATCCGCCAACATCCCGATCGACACAAAGAACAGCGCGTTGAATGCGCTGCGAAACGGCGAGATTTCGGCGAACAGCTGATGCCGCAAGTCCGTCTGCGCGAGCAACAGGCCCGCGATACAGGCGCCGAGCGGCCACGACCAATCCGCCAGTCCGGCCAGCCACGCCCCGCCACAGGCCATCGCGACCGCGAATATCGTCATCAATTCCTGGCCGCCGCGTCGAAAAATCTCTTTGACCAGCAGCGGCAACAGGCGCTGCGCGAGAATCGTGGCCACGACGATCACGGCAAAGCCGACGCCGAACTTGGTCAGCACGCCGCCGAGGCTGGCGCCTTCCTCGCGCGAAAACAGCGGCAGCGCGATCATCACGATGATCACGAACACATCCTGGATCAGCAAAATGCCGGTCATCAAGCCGCCGGCGGGCGTATCGGTCTCGCCCGCGTCGCTGAGCTGTTTCAGCACAATCGCCGTGCTGGAAAGGGAGATCGCGATGCCGCACAACAGGGACGCCGCGAAGCCCCAGTCCGTCAGCCACATCGCCAGACCCGCGAAAATCACGACCGTCAGGCCAATCTGCCCGATCGCCGCCAGCGCCAATCGCGGGCCCGCCTGGACCAACGGCGCCGGCGACAGTTCGAGTCCGATCGTGAACAGCAGCAGCACCAACGCCAGCTCGGCAAAAAAATCGATCCGCTCGCGCTCCAGCAAATGCAGCCCGTGCGGCCCCAACGCAACGCCGGCCAGCAGGAACCCGATGACGGCCGGGGCGCGGAGGTAGCGCCCCAGCCAGGCCGCCACCAGACCGGTTCCGAATAGGACAACGACATCCGTCAGCGTGTGGTACATCTCGTGCATGGCCGGATTCTGACGGCGGAACGCGGCGTGTAAAGCGGACGCGCGCTGGCGCCGCTATTCTCGCGCGTTGAAACCGACGGTTGGTTTCCCGCGAACCGTAACAGGGTATGCTCAGGTTTCAGATCCGAGAGACGGCCAAAGGGGAGACGGACAATGTGGAATCAGCGCTGGAAACCGGGCTTGCTCTTTTCACTTGCCATCGGAACCGCCGGCGCCGCGATCGGCGGCGAAGCGTCATGGCCGCAGTTTCACGGTCCGACCCGCGACACGCGCGTCGCGCCCGGCGCTGTCTGGCCGTCCGATCTGAAGGGAGTGACGCGCGTCTGGCGCGTCGAACTCGGCCCGAGCTACTCGGGGCCGATCGTCGCCGGCGATCGCGTTTTCGTCACCGAGACAATCGACGAGAAATGGGAATCGGCTCGCGCGTTTGATCGCGCCAGCGGCCGGGAGTTATGGTCCACCCGCTGGACGGGCGCCCTCAGCGTCCCGTTCTTCGCCAAGGAAAACGGCGACTGGATCCGCGCCACGCCCGCCTACGACGCCGAAACCGATGCGCTGTTCGTCGCGGGCATGCGCGACACACTGCACTGTCTCGACGCCGGGACCGGCGCTGAGCGCTGGCGGATCGACTTCATGAGTCGCTACCAGACGCCGTTACCGGCGTTCGGCTTCGTCTCATCCCCGCTGATCGACGGGGACGCCGTGTATGTGCAGGCCGGCGCTTCGTTCTGCAAGCTCGACAAGCGGACCGGGGCCGAAGTCTGGCGCACCCTGGTCGAGCCGGGCGGAATGCTCTCCAGCGCGTTTTCTTCACCGGTCATCGCGGACATCGCCGGCAAGCGCCAACTGCTCGTGCAAGGGCGCCAGGAGTTGTCCGGTGTCGATCCGCGGACCGGCGAACCGTTGTGGACCCAGTTCGTGCCGAATTTTCGGGGCATGAACATCCTGACGCCGCGCGCATACGGGGATGGTGTGCTGACCAGTTCATACCAGAACGGGACATTCTTCTACAAAGTCGAGCGCGGCGCGAAAGGGCTGTTCGCCGATGAAGCGTGGACCGGCAAGGGGCAGGGATACATGTCCTCGCCCGTCATTCACGAAGACTTCGCCTACCTGCACCTCGGCAACGGCCGGTTGAGTTGCCTCGACCTGCGCGACGGAGCCGAGCGCTGGCGCTCGGAGCCGTTCGGCAAATACTGGAGCATCGCCAGCAATGGGGACCGGCTGCTCGCGCTGGATCAGCGCGGGGAACTTCTGCTGATTCGCATGAATCCGGAAAAGTTCGACCTGCTGGATCGCCGCGAGGTGTCGGATCGGGAGACGTGGGCCCATATCGCGATCGTCGGCGCGGATATCTTCATTCGCGACTTGCGCGGCCTGAGCAAATGGCAATGGGGTCCGACCCCGAAACCGTGACAGCTAACCCGTCGGCGCTTCCATCCGCTCAAACGCCTGCGGCCAACCGACGGCCGCCATCGCCGCCATGCGCTTGTGGTCGGTCAGGTCAAATCGCAGGGGAGTGATCGCCACATAGCGTTCATAGATCGCGGCGAGATCGGTGCCGGAGTCGACCGGGTGATCGGGCATGGCGCCATCCAGCCAATACACCGGATTGCCGCGCGGATCGTGCTGCACGTGATAACGATCCTGCATCGGAACCACCGCCTGCGGCACGACGCGCGTGCCATGCGGCCAGCCATCGTCAAACTTCGGAATGTTGACGTTCAGGCAGACCCCCGGCTCGGGTTGGGTCTTCACAAACTCCAGGAACAGGCTGCGCGCGACCGCGCCGGCGCCGTCGAAGTCCAGGTCTTCCGAAAGCTCCAGCGAAAACGCCATCGCCGGGATGCCGAAACATGCGCCTTCGATCGCCCCGGCCACCGTGCCGCTATAGAGCACGTTGATCGCCGTATTCACGCCGGCGTTCACGCCGCTCAACACGAAATCCGGCCGCCACTTGAGCAGCTTCAGGATCGCGAGCTTCACGCAGTCGGCGGGACTGCCATCGACGCTCCAGGCCTCGAACTCGCCATGCACATGCACGCGGTGGGCCATCATCGGCGACAGCACCGAGATTGAGTGCCCCCCGGCCGATTGCGACGTTTCGGGCGCGACGACCTCGACCTCGCCAAGATCGCGCACGGCGCGATACAGCGCCGCGACGCCGGGCGCCATGATGCCATCGTCATTGGTAACCAGGATTCGCATGGTCGGATTGTAACCGCCGCGTGGCCCATGTGGCCCCGGCGCCTTTTTCCTTAGTCGACGGCCGCGACCGACGGGGGCGTGATTCGCACGCCACCGTTGATCAGGGCCCACACCTGGTTGCGGCCGGCGTGTTTGGCCTTGTAGAGCATCGCGTCGGCGTCCGCCAGCAACGCATCGACCCCGGTGTGGCCGGCGGACCGCTCCGCGACGCCAAGGCTCAGCGTGACGGGAATCCGGTGACCCTCAAACGTAAATTCCTCCGCCGCGATGACGCCGCGCAGGCGCTCGGCGGTCTGGGCCGCCCCTTCGCAACTGGCGGCGAACATCAGCACACAGAATTCCTCGCCGCCGATGCGCCCGAGGATGTCGGACTTGCGGACCTCCTCCCGCACGAGCGCCGACACCTGCCGGAGGACCTGATCGCCGGCGGCGTGCCCCCAGGTGTCATTCACGCGCTTGAAGCGATCGATATCGAACATCATGCATGTCAGTGGATGATCATGGCGGCACGCGAGCGACCAGAATTCCGCCGCCCGCTCAAAGAAGTGACGCCGGTTTGAGAGGCCGGTCAGAACATCCGTGTTCGCGAGCTTTTCCAGCCGGTGGGTCATCCGCGCGAGTTCGGTATTGACACGTTCCAGCTCGCGCTGGCGTCGCCACAGCAGTTCCTGCAGCTCGTTGATGCGCTGGCCGGCGCGCATTCTGGCCAGCAACTCCTCCTTGTGATACGGCTTCGTCAGGTAGTCATCGGCTCCGGCTTCGAGCCCGCGCACGATCGAGTGCGTGTCGGACTGCGCCGTCAGCAGCAGAAAGAAGCAAGTGCGCAGGGCGTGGGCGTCGCGCAACTCGCTCACCGCCTGGCACAGGCTGATGCCGTCCATATCCGGCATGTGCCAGTCCGCCACCACGATCGCCGCATCCAGCGTCCGCACCGCATCCAGCGCCAACCGCCCGTTGGCAAACGCGCGCACATCGAACCCCGCGGCCTCCATCTGCCGCGTCAGCAGCGCGCGGGTCGCCTCATCATCCTCGGCGACCACGACAATCGGGCGTACTTCGGTCATTCAGCGTCCCTGATTTGATGAAGCCGTACATCGTCAGTATCGTCCATGTGAAGTCCTGCGGCGACTACCCGGCGAAATGAACGACCCATGCCGAAAAAGTCCGATCAGATGTGGCTGCTCGGCGCCGAGGGCGAGCGGCGCGTCGAGTGGGTAGCCGATGTCGCCCCACGCCGCGGCGGGCGCAAGATCTACGCCTACGGCGTCCCCGACGAACTGCGGGATCAGGTCCAGCCCGGCGTGCTGGTGTCCGTGCCGTACGGCCGATCCGCGCGGCTCGTTGAAGGCTGGGTGTTGCGCGTCTCGCAAGCCCCGTGGGACCATACGCGCCGCCCGATCGCCGGCGTGGCGCCGCACGGCGTAAGCCTCCCGCCGCCGATGGTCGAACTGGCCGAATGGATCAGCCAGTACTACTTCTGTCCGGCCGCGCAGGCGATCGAGGCGATGGCCCCGGCGACCCTGCGCGCGCCGCGCTCCAAGCGCGTCACACGGCTGCGGCTGACGGCCACGCCAGCGCCCGACGCCGACGCGTCGCGACTCTCTGAAAAACGCCAAACGGTGATCGACGCCCTGCGCGGCGGACCGATCGAACGCGCCGCGCTGCTCGCCCGCACGGGCGTCAGCCCCGGACTACTACAGAGCATGCGGCGCGACGGGTGGATCGAAGCGCTGACCGAACGGTCGCTGGTGGCGCATCACGCCGGCGATCTGGAGACGACACCGCCCCCGGCGCCAACGCCGGAAGACGCGTTCTCGCTCACGGCGGCGCAACAATCCGCGCTCGACCGGATTCTCGCCGCGACGCGCGAGCCGGGCTTGAACGTGATTACGCTTTTCGGCGTGCCGGGCAGCGGCAAGACCGAGGTATATGTCCGCGCGATCCGGGCCGCCGTCGCGCGCGGCAAGCAGGCGATCCTGCTCGCGCCGGAGATCGCGTTGGCGACGCAGATCGTCGAGCGCCTGGCGCGGCGCTTCGCCAACGTCGAGGTCATTCATAGCCGCCTCACGCCGGCGCAGCGGCGCGACGCGTGGCTGCGGGCCGCGAGCGGGACGGTGGATGTCGTGATCGGCACGCGCGCGGCGGTGTTTGCGCCGCTGCCGCGCCTCGGCCTACTGGTCATCGACGAAGAGCAGGACACGAGCTACAAGAACCTCAAGTCGCCGCTCTATCACGCGCGCGATGTCGCGATCAAGCGGGCGCAGCAACTCGGCGCGACGGTCGTGCTCGGCAGTGGCACGCCGTCGATGGAAACTTGGCACAACGCGGCCACCCTCCCCCACTACACGCTGTCGCGGCTCGACCAGCGCGTTCCCGGCGCTGACCTGCCGACAACCCGCGTTGTCGCCCACGATTTCGCGACCGGCGGTGAATTGCTGTCCGCCGAAGCGAAGGCCGCATTGCGCGAGACGCGCGCCGCCGGCGGGCAGGCGATCCTGCTGCACAACCGCCGCGGCTATGCGACCTGGCTCAAGTGCGCGCAATGCGGCCTGCTGGTCCGTTGTGAACGGTGTCAATCGCCGATGGTCTGGCACCGCGCGGAAAATCAGCTTGTCTGCCATCGCTGCGAACGCCGGACGGCGACCCCGCAATCCTGTCCGGATGATTCGTGCGGTGGCGCGCTGGAGCGCGCAGGTCTGGCGATCGAGCGTTTGCAGGAAGAGGTGGATCGGGCGCTCCCGGGGGCCGCAATCGTGCGCCTCGACAGCGACACGATGAGCACCCGCGCGGACTACGCCGATGCGCTGGGGGCGTTCGCCGCAGGAGCCGCCGACGTGATGATCGGCACACAGATGATCGCCAAGGGGCTCGACTTTCCGCGGGTGACGCTCGTGTGTGTGATCGACGCTGACGCGGGCCTGTGGCTGGCGGATTTTCGCGCCGCCGAGCACGCGTTTCACATGATTACGCAGGTCATCGGTCGGGCCGGTCGGCAGCGCGGCGCTTCACTCGCGCTGATCCAATGCGCCGATCCGCAGTCCACCGTGGTGCGGCAAGCCGCCGCGATGGACTATGAGGCGTTCGCCGCCGATGAGTTGCGCCTGCGCGCGTCGCTGCGCCAGCCGCCCTATACGCGCCTGGTGCGATTCGTGGTTTCCGACGAGCGCCCGGGGCCGGCGCGGCGGGAAGCGGAGTCGCTCGCGGAGCGCCTGAAGCGCATCGCCGCCCGCGTCGACGCGGAGATTCGCGTTGAGCGGGCCGAATCATGCGTCGCGGCCCGCCTGCGCGGCATGTCGCGCTGGCAGGTGCTCGCGCGCTGCCCGCGCGGCGTCGCGCAGCGGCTGCTGCTCGCGGCGGAGGCGGAAAAGGCGCTGCGCGTCCGCGCCAAGCGCCTGCGGATTGACGTGGATCCGATGGACATGAGCTAGCCCCACGGCGGCGGGGCGCCGATGCCGCCTTCCTACTCCGCCACCTCAAACGGCGGACTGAAATTCCACGGTCCCCAGGTTCCCTCGGGACGGCGCGCTCGAATGCGAAGCATGCACTCCGCGCCCGGCGCGGTTGGTGTCCACTGTGTTTGATTCACGCCGGGATCGATCGCATCTTCAGCGTCAGCCGGCGCGTGCGGCGCGTAGTCGATATCGTCGATCTCGAGCGTTACGAGTTGGTCGCCGGCATTGAACACGCGCCAGAACACGTTGGCCGATCCTTGCGGAACCGCGAAGACCACCTCGCGCCAATCGGTCGACTGCGGCAGCGTCTGCGTAGATGTCGCGATAACCGACGCCTGCGCCCCATCGCCGAGCGTGCGATAGCGGAATCGCAGTGCGCCCGCGACGGGCGCGCGCATCGCGAGCTGGGCGCGCTCGTTTTGCGCCAATGCCGGCGAGCGCAAATAACCGCCGTCCATCGTGTTTCCCGCAATGCTCCAGGCCGGGCTGTCCGCGCGCAGTCGCGCGTCCCAGGCGCCACTCTCAAAGTCAGCGACGAACGCCGGTTGCGTTTCATTCAACAGCGCCATCCCGTCGATCGGCGTCCACTCGGCCTGACGAATCTGCAGATCGTCGATGAGCGCCGCATTGATGCCGAAGCTCTGGGCAAGGTCAGCGTCGTTGAAGGTCCAACTAAGCGCGTGCTCGCCGCCTTCGACGACAATCTCCTCCGCCGACCACGCCGTGTCGCCGCTGATCTCACGGCGCAACACGCCGTCTACTCGGATGGCGAGTCGATCCTCGGCGGTCGCTTCGGTTCGAACGAAGAAGCGCACCCGGGCCGGCCCTGAAATCACGAGGGACGCCTGCGATTGCGCGACCGCCCCCGAACGAAAGGAACGCGTGCCGGAAACCGCGTCCGCGGTCGTCGATATCCAACCCGTATCCGCGTCAAAATCGAGCGGCGTTTGGTTCGGGTCTTCGAAGTCAAACGTCTGATCGCGCCAGGCCGTAATCGCCTCAATCTGGTGCGCGCGCGGCTTGCTGTCGGTCCACACGATCTCCGCCGGCCGCCCGGCGCCCGCGTCTGTCGGCGCCGCGATCGCGAGCGGCGCGGGACGCTCCGCCGCGGGCGGATGGCATTCATTGTTCCAGCGCGCCAGCAGTTCGGCCAGGTCGCGCAGATTGACGCCACCGTCCCGCGCCAGATCGGCGCGTTCATCAAACCACGCGTCGGATTCGACGGCGCCAAAGGATTGCAACAGCAACGCGACATCCGCCAGATCGATGCGCCCATTGCCGCTGATATCAGCGGCGCAGTCCAGACTCCGCGCGCGAATCAGCAGCGTCTGATCCGCGGCGATGTTCCGCAGCGTCGTGATGTCGCCATTCGTCCATTCCACCCGCAGTTCGTCGACCACGGTGTCGGCGCCCAAGCCGAAATGGGCGATGCTCTCGCTTTGCGAACGATAGTTGCCCCCGCCATCAACGCGGCGCATCAGTTCCCGCGCGCCGATCCGCGCGCGCACGATCGAGCCAAGCCCGTTGGGCGGAATGCTGGGCTCCGCGCTCGTCTCGAGCTCCACGCGCAGCCAATGCGTGTCGGGTGGCAATTCATTGCGAAACATCCAGCGACCGTAGACCAGCAAGTCCAGGTCGCCGTCGGCGTCCATATCAAACTCGGAAAGGCCAAACGCGTCGGCGCGGTGCTGCAATCCCGCGCTCGGAGTGACGTATTCAAACCGCGGCGTCGCCCCGGCGCCGGGAATCTGCCGCCACGCGCGTACCCCGGAATCCGGCGCCCCGAAAAACTGCGTCATCTGCCCGACGCCCACGAAATCGAGCAGCCCGTCGTTGTCCAGGTCCATGAAGCTGACGCCCCAGCCCCAGCCGTAGCGCCGCACGCCCGCCTGGAAAGCCGCCTCGTCAAAACCGGCCGCGCCGTGGTTGAAGTAAAGCACGCCGCCGTAGATATCCTGGATCACGACATCCCAGTCGCCGTCATTGTCGATGTCGTCCACATCGCAGCCCATTTCCGATTCGCTGACCCCAAAGCCAAACGCGTCGGTCACGTTCTCGAAGACGCCCAGGCTCGTCTGCCGCCAGAACTCGCTGCGCCCGTGGTCATTCACCCAGAGGATGTCGGGCAGCCCGTCCTGATCGAGGTCAATCACACGCGGCGTGAACGGCACCCACGGCGTCGGGGCCGGCGAGTAGACCTCCGCCCGCCGCTGCTCCCAGCGATCGACAAATCCCGCAGGCGTGTTTTCAAGCATGGCCTGACCACCCTGGTAGCCACCGGCGAGCAGCAGGTCGAGGTCGCCGTCAAGGTCGTAGTCGCCCCACCCAGCGCCACGCAGCGCGACCGGGACATAGCCCGGAAGCAGCGTAAATCCGCCATCGGCGTCATTGCGATACAGCCGCCCGTTGTTGAGCAGGTCGATCCAGCCGTCGCCGTCCACGTCGGCCGCCGTTACGGTCGCAAGCTCGTCCTCCGGGGGCGCGCCGGGGAGTTCGGTAACGCGAAACGTCCCGTCGCCGTTGTTCCAGAAGATGCGGTGATAGGCGACATCGGGCAGGCCGTCGTTGTTCAGGTCCGCGACAGTCCCGCCAAAGTGAAATGCGGAGCGCTTGAACCGAATCTCAGCGCCGAGCGTGGCGTCGGTTACGTCCGAGAAAAACAGGCCCGCCCCACCGCGCGCAACCGGGGCGCAAAAGAACACAGCGCAGGCGCAAAGCCCCAGCGCAGAAAGCGCAAAGCGCGAACCCATTTCCGACGCCTCCCAAGCGTGGCCGACCGGCCAAATCGGAGATGAATGTCAACTCACCTGCATGGAGGCTACGCGGACAGCGGTGGGGATTCAAGTGAATTTGAGCGGCGGCGGGCCAATCTGCGAGGCCGGGCCTGGATCGCATCTGCCCGCGCCTAGCGCCGGCGTTTTTTTCGCTTATCCGGACGGCGCGGGTTGTACTTCGTGCTGCCCTTCTTCGCGCGTGGCAGCATGCCGCCCTCCATGCCGCCCATTTTCGCCATCGCCTGCGTCATCTTCAGCCGGTCGCCCATGCCCAGGCCCGACATCTGCTTCATCATGCCGCGCATCCGCACAAACTGCTTGACCAGCCCGCTGACTTCATCCTGCTCGACGCCCGCGCCGCGCGCAATCCGTCGCCGGCGGGACGCCTCGATATGCTCGGGGTCGCGGCGCTCCTTCGGGGTCATGGAGTGGATGATCCCGCGCAGGCGGTTCATGTCGCTGTCGGAAAACTCCATGTCCTTCAGCGCCGATCCGACCCCCGGGATCATCTTGAGGATCTGCTTCATCGGCCCCATTTTGCGGAAGCTGTCGAGCTGGTTCAGGAAGTCATCGAGGCCGAGCGAGCCTTTCTCCATCCGCTTCTGGGTGCGGGCGGCCTGCTCGCTGTCGATGTGCTCCTGGGCCTTTTCGACGAACGACACGATGTCGCCCATGCCCAGAATCCGCGACGCGATGCGCTCCGGGTGAAACTCCTCGATCGCGTCCAGCTTTTCGCCAACGCCGATGAACTTGATCGGCTTGCCGGTCACCGCCTTGACGCTCAGCGCGGCGCCGCCGCGCGTGTCCGAGTCGAACTTCGTCAGAATCGCGCCGTCCAGTTCCAGGCGCTCATCGAACCGCTTGGCCGTGCTGACCGCGTCCTGGCCGGTCATCGCGTCGAGCACGAGGTAAATCTGGTGCGGCTTGGTCGCGTTGGCGACCTTCGCGATTTCGTCCATCAACTCTTCGTCGATCGCGAGCCGACCGGCGGTGTCCAGAATCACCACGTCGCGATTCTGCTTGCGCGCGCTGGCGACCGCGTTGCGGCAGACCACGACCGGATTCTGGTGATCCCGCTCGGCGTGGACCGGGATTTCAAGTTGCTTGCCCAGAAACTCCAACTGGTCGATGGCCGCCGGGCGCTTCAGGTCGGCCGCGACCAGCATCGGTTGCTTGCCGCGCCGCATGCAATACCGGGCCAGCTTGGCGCAGGTCGTCGTCTTGCCGGACCCCTGCAAGCCGGCCATCAGAATCACGGTCGGCGGCTGGCTGACGAAGGGAATCCGCGTTTCGATTGGCCCCATCAGCGCCACAAGCTCGTCATAAACGACCTTGACGATCATCTGCTCGGGACGGACGTTGCTCAGGACCTCTGTGCCGAGCGCCTTCTCAAGGCAGTCATCACAGAACTTGCGGGCGATTTCGATATTGACGTCCGCTTCGAGCAGCGCGGTGCGAATCTCGCGCATCGCCTCGCGGACATTGGATTCCGAGATCTTCGACTGACCCGACAGGCCGGAGAAAATCCGTGAAAATCGTTCTGATAGCGCGTCAAACATGCCCGCGATTCTAGTGAAACCGCCGCGCCCCCGCCACGCGAGCCCGGCACGAACCGACGGGCGGCGTATACTGCCGGTTTCGCGGGAAGAAGGAAGATTCTGTGGCGCAACATCCGGACATGATCGTGATCGGCGGCGGGGTCATCGGGGCGGCGTGCGCATTGCGCCTGGCGCGCGGCGGACTACGTGTCACACTGCTCGACCGCGGCAAGACCGGCGGCGAAGCCTCGCCGGCAGGCGCGGGCATCATCACGCCCGGCAGCTTCGCACGACAAGATCCGCTCGCCCTCCTGCGGCGACGCAGTGTGACCCTCTACGCCGAGTGGGCGTCGCTGATCCACGAACTGAGCGGGATCGACCCCGAGTTCGACACGGTCGGCGGCCTGGACCTGATCTACGACGCGAACCAGCTCGCCGCCGCCGAGCGCGAAGTGCAGGCCGCGATCGCCAGTGGCGCGGCGACCAACCCGCCGACCGCCGAGCGAATCAGCCCGGAAATGGCCCGAACGCTGGAGCCGACGCTGACGGGTGATTTCGATGGCGCCCTGCTCCGTCGCGACATCTCGCTTGTCGACAATCCGCGCCTGATGGAAGGACTACTCGGAGCCCTCGGCAAGGTCGGCGTCACGGTTCTGCCTCAGGCGCGCGCCATGGACTTCGTGTTCAACAATGGCGCGGTCGAAGCCGTTTCCACGCCGACCGCCGTGCTGCCGTGCGGCGGCGTCCTGTTGAGCGGCGGCGCCTGGTCGGGATCGCTCGGAACACGGCTGGGTCTGGCCGAGTTGGCCTATCCGGTGCGCGGCCAGATCGTGTTGCTCCGCGCCCGGCCGGGGGTGCTGACCCGCACGATCGCGTTTGGCGCCGGCTATCTCGCCCCCCGCCGTGACGGTCGCATCCTGATCGGCTCCACCGAAGAACACAACGCGGGGTTTGACGACCGGCCGACGGCGTCCGCGGCATTGGGACTGATTCAAACCACGGCGAAGTTCGCGCCCGGCCTGCTCGAGTTTCCCATCGAACGGACCTGGGCCGGGTTGCGACCGGGTTCGCGGGATGGCGCCCCGGTGATCGGGCGTGTGCCGGGTTTGAAGAACGCTTTCGTCGCGACCGGCCATTTCCGCAGCGGCCTCACGCTCGCCCCCGGAACGGCGGAACTCATCGAAAAGATTGTGTGTGAAAACGGCGCTGAAGAACCGGCGTTCTCGCCGCAGCGAATCAGCGAACGGTCCAAGTCCACGCCGGTGGCGTGAAGCGCCGGCGGCGCCTATGTTCCCAGTCGCCCGGGAGCGTTTACGGCATGTGTATTGGGTCGGTGGTTGGAACTGGCCGCCATCGAGATCGGGGCTTCCACTGCCTGCGATCCGACCGAGGCTTCCTCGCTCTCCAGTTGCTCACGCATCAGCCGGCCCACTTTGAACTTGACCGTTCGCTGCGGCCCGACGTAGACGCTCTCTTTGGTGCGGGGATTATGGGCTTTCCGAGCGGCCCGGACCCGGATCTCAAAGACGCCGAAATCGCGAAACTCAAGGCGGTTGCCCTGGCTCAGTTCAGCGACAATGGCGTCGAGGAATGATTGAACCGTTTTCTTGACAGCGACCCGCTTCTGACCGGTCTCATTCGCGATCCGATCAACCAAATCCTTCTTGGTCACCGTCTTCATCGCGCTCCCCTAAATTGGGCCGCCCCGAAAACGACGGGGGCAGCTGTGCTGAGCAAAGAATGTGAGGATCACCAACGCCGATTACTGAAGGGCATATTAGGCGACCGGGCAGGCGGCTGCAAGCGGAATCCGTTGACCAGCAAAGGGTTATGGAACACGGCCTGGATTCCATTCAAAGGCCCTGGAAACGCCGGGAGCGGAATCGCCGCCATATTTTCGGCCCCTGGCCGCCCGCCTAGCGGCTTCTCGCGGCGCGCGCCGGGGCGCGGGCGTCGCCCTTGGACGCCGCCGAACGGGCCGCCGCCGGTTTCCGCCTGGCCGCGCCGGGCTTCGACTTCGCGGCCTTCCGCGTCGACTTGGCCTTGGGTTTCTTCCGCGTGGCCGTCTTGGCCGTCTTGGCCTTCTTGGCCGACTTTGTGGTTTTCGTGGACTTCGCGCGGCGCGCTTTCTTGGGCGTTTTCCCGGCCGAGGCCTTTTTCGTGGGCTCCAACGCCGCTTCGAGCACATCTTCCACCCGCTCGGCCAACACGAACTTCACCTTGTCGCGTACTTCCTTGGGCACATCGTCGAGATCCGACGCGTTGCGCTTCGGCAGAATCACGGTCGTCAGCCCGGCGCGGTGCGCGGCGAGCACCTTCTCCTTCACACCGCCGATCGGCAGCACGAGGCCGCGCAACGTGATCTCGCCGGTCATGCCGACTGTCGCCTTCGCCTTGCGACCCTGCAGCAGTGAGACCAGCGCCGTCAGCATCGCCACGCCGGCGGACGGGCCATCCTTGGGAATCGCGCCGGCGGGAACGTGAATGTGAATGTCCGATTGCGCGAGCGTTTCCGCCTTGACGCCAAATGACTTCGCGCGCGAGCGGATCAACGACAGCGCGGCCTGCGCCGATTCCCGCATCACGTCGCCGATCTGGCCCGTCAGCATGAACGATCCGCGGCCCGGCATCAGCGTCGCCTCGACGAAGATGATCTCGCCGCCGACCGGCGTATACGCCAGACCGGTGACAACCCCCGGCACGGACGTGCGCGAGGCGACTTCGCGTTCAAAGCGCGGCGGGCCGAGGAACGGCGTGAGATCAGCTTCCTTGATCGTCGCGCTGATCTTTTTACCCCGTGCGACGCGCGCCGCGAGGCCGCGCGCCACCGCGCCGATACGGCGATTCAGCGTCCGCACGCCCGCTTCGCGCGTGTGCTTCTCGATAATCGCGAGCAGCGCTTCCTTGCTGAAGTCCACGTTCTTTTCGGCCAGGCCGTTGTCCTCAAGCTGGCGTTTGACGAGATAGCGTCGCGCGATCTCCATTTTCTCGGCGGTCGTGTAGCCGGAGAGCTCGATGACATCCATGCGGTCGCGCAGGGCCGCGGCCACCGGCTCCATGTAGTTCGCCGTGGCGATAAACAACACGCGCGACAGATCGAACGGCACGCCGAGATAATGATCGGTGAAGGTGTGGTTCTGCTCCGGGTCCAGCACTTCCAGCAGCGCCGACGCCGGATCGCCGCGAAAATCCGCCCCCAGCTTATCCAGCTCATCCAGCAGAATGACGGGGTTGCGCACGCCGGCTTTGCGGATTTCCTGAATGATGCGGCCCGGATACGCGCCGATGTAGGTGCGCCGATGGCCGCGAATGTCGGCTTCGTCACGCACGCCGCCCAGCGCGATCCGCACGAATTCGCGCTCCAGCGCGCGGGCGATACTCGTCGCGATCGACGTCTTGCCCACACCGGGCGGACCGACGAAACACAGAATCTGCGACTTTCCGTCCGGCTTCAGCTTTCGAACCGCGAGATGCTCCAGAATGTGCCGCTTGACGCGCTCCAGGCCGAAATGATCCTCGTCGAGAATCCGCTCGGCCTCATCGAGGTCGATGCGCTCGGCCGATTGCGCCGTCCACGGGAGCTCCACCAGCCAATCCAGATAGTCGCGAATGATGCCGTTTTCCGGCGAGCCGGGGCTGAGCCGCTCCAGGCGCTGCAATTCGCGCTGCGCCTCGCGCTCGACCTCTTCCGGCATATCCGTCTTGGCGACTTTCTCGCGCAGTTCTTCGATCTCCGCGGCGCGTGAATCGGTTTCGCCAAGCTCGCGCTGAATCGCCTTCATCTGCTCCTGCAGGTAATACTCGCGCTGGGTGCGGTCGATCTGCGTGCGCACATCCGTCTGGATCTTTGCGGCCAGGCGCAGCACTTCGAGCTGATTCTGCAGCGTCGCGTTGATCTTTCGGAGCCGGTCGGCGACATCGAACGTCTCGAGCAGCTCCTGCTTCTGCACGACATCCAGCGACAGATTCGCCGCGAGGAAATCGGACAGCGCGCCAGGCTGGTCGATGCTGTGCAGCACCTGCAGCGCCTCTTCGGGCACATTCGGGCTGAGTTCGATGACTTCCGCGGCGGTGCGTCGCGCGGAGTACGCAAGCGCTTCCAGTTCCATCGAGGACTCTTCGCGGTCCTCGTGGACGTTGATCTTGGCTTTCCAATAGGGATCCGTCGCGACGAACTCTTCAAGGCCGAGCCGCACGATCCCATGCACCAGCAGCGTGTGGGCGCCGTCGCCGGAACGCAGCAGCTTCAGCACCTGCGCGGCGGTGCCGACGCGGTAGACATTATCAATGCTCGGATCTTCGACTTCCTCGTGGCGCTGCGCGAAAATGCCGACGAGCTTCGACCCGGCCAGCACGTCGTCAATCAGACGCTTGGACTTGTCGCGACCAATCGTGAGCGGCATGACCGTGCCGGGATAGACCACCACATTCCGGACCGGCAGCACCGGCAGGATGTCGGGAATCTCGGGCTTGGCGTCCGCCTCGGGGCCGGCGCCATCGTCCGTTTGCGTCTCGATCGGCGCTTCGTCGACCGCTACTTTGTCTTCGGCAGGGTGATCCATAGGTAGCCCTTGTCGTAGGAAGCCTTGACGTGATCGACGCTGACCGCCTCCGGAAGCTCGATTTCGCGCTTGAAGGGTCCGTCGGGAATTTCCATCTCATGCACACTCACAGCCCCGATTCCCTCGGAACTCGGCCGCGGGCGATGCCCCTGAATCGTCAGCGTCCGCGGCGCGCAGCGCACGTCGATCGACTCGCGATCCACGCCCGACAGATCGATGCACACATGCAGCGACTGCTTCGACTCGTACAGGTTGATCGGCGGACAGAACGGCTCCAGGCCGCGAAACTCAACGTAGCTGCGGCTGAGCATGACTTCCATCATCGATTCGACTTCAGCGTCTTTGGGATGATGCTTCTGACGCATGTGCGCTTCTCCGGGAAGTTCTGGCGATCCGCCTGAGACGTTCACGCGGATTGTAACGGCGCCAACGCGGGGCCCGCCACCCGTCCGACCAGCGCGGCGCGCCCACCTCGTCTATCGGTTGGTTGCCACGCCGGCGTCGACAGCCGCCTTACGCCGATCCGCCCGCCAGCGCCGTCATGGGCGCCGCCTCGGCTTGCGCGAATTGTTCGCGCAGCGTTTGCAGCAGCAAATCCGGCCGGAAGAACCGTTTCGGCAGCCGCCAGTGGATCGTCTGAGGGTCCGGCATGCGCGGCGAGCCCGGCCCGCTTTGAAACAACGGCTCCGCGCGCTTCAGATCTTCGATCGCAAAAACCACGTCCGGATCGCGGCTCACAATCGAACGGATCCCCCACGGCTGGCTCAACACGCGGATTTCCGCCAGCGTCAGCAGGGTCTCCACGTCCGGCGGCGTCGGACCGAACGCGTCGCGCAGGTCGGTCGTGAGTTCACGCAACGAACGAATATCGCGCGTCGTCGCCAGGCGCTTATACACCTCCATCCGCTGCCGATCGGCGCGAATGTAGCTCTTCGGAATCGACGCCGACACGCCTAGTTCCAGATTCACCGGCTTCCACGGCTCGGCCGGCTCATCCTTCATTCGCCGCACGGCCTGCTCAAGCAGCTCGCAATACATCTCATAGCCGACGGCGTCGATGTGCCCGCTTTGCTCGGAACCGAGCAGATTGCCCGCGCCGCGAATCTCCAGATCGCGCATCGCGATCTGAAAGCCCGCGCCGAGCCCGCTGTAATGCTCAATCGCCTTGAGCCGCCGGGCGGCGATGTCCTTCACCGGGCGCTTCGGCGTCAGCAGCAGGTAGCAATAGGCGCGGCGGCCGGAGCGCCCGACACGCCCGCGCAACTGATGCAGGTCCGCCAGGCCGAATCGATCCGCGCGATTGATGATCATCGTGTTGGCGGTCGGGTTGTCGATCCCGGATTCGATGATATTCGTCGAGACGAGCACATCCGCCTCGCGGCGCATGAACTGCAACATCACCTGCTCCAGCTCCGCCGGCTTCATCTGTCCATGCCCGACAACGACCCGCGCTTCGGGCACGATCGAGCGTATCTCGTTGGCCACTTCGTGGATGTCATGCACAAAGTTATGCACGAAAAACGCCTGGCCCTCGCGATTCAACTCGCGCAGCAGCGCGTCGCGGATCAGCGTCCGCTCCCACAACCGCACCTGCGTCACGATCGCGCGGCGATCGAGCGGGGGTGTCGCCAGCGACGAGATATCGCGGATACCCACCAGCGCCATATGAAGCGTTCGCGGGATCGGCGTCGCGCTGAGCATCAGCACATCGACCGTCGAGCGCACCTGCTTCAACCGCTCTTTGGCCTCGACGCCAAACCGCTGTTCCTCATCAATGATGACCAGCCCGAGATCGGCGAACCGCACGTCTTTTGACAGGATCCGATGCGTCCCGATCAGGATGTCCACGCGGCCTTCACCGACGGCCTTCACGATCCGTTTCGCCTCGGCCGTGGTGCGGAAGCGCGAGAGCGACTCGATCGTGAACGGATAATCCGCCAGCCGCTCGCGAAACGTCACCTGGTGTTGTTCCGCCAGCACCGTCGTCGGCGCCAGCACCGCGACCTGCCGACCATACTCCACGACTTTGAACGCCGCTCGGATCGCCAGCTCGGTCTTTCCGAAGCCCACATCGCCACAAATCAGCCGGTCCATCGGCCGGCGGCGCGTCAAGTCGTTCTTGATTTCGCCCAGCGCGCGCAGCTGATCTTCAGTCTCCGTATAGGGAAACGCCTCTTCAAACTCGGCCTGCCACAAGGTGTCCGCCGGATAGGCGACGCCCTTTTCCGTTTCGCGCTCCGCCTGCAGCGCCAGCAATTCCGCCGCAAGGTCGGTGACCGCGTCCGCGACGCGATCCCGGGCCCGCTTCCAGGCGCTGCCGCCGAGCTTGCTGAGCACCGGCTTGCCCTTGGCGGCCCCAATGTACTTCTGCACGACATGAATCTGGCTGACCGGCGTGTGTACGGTCGCGCCATCGGCGAATTCGATTTCGAGATACTCGCTGGTCTGATCGCCGCGCGTCAGCGTCTTGAGTCCGGCGAAACGCCCGATGCCATGCGCGACGTGCACGACGTGATCGCCCGGGCTCAGATCGAAAAAACTGTCGATCGGCCGGGCCGGCGCGACACGCCGCAGCGTGCGGCGCCGCGTGCGCTGAAACAGCTCGTGATTCGGAACAAAGGCCGTATTGTTCCAGCGAAAGCCGCGGCGCAACGCCCCGACAAACGTCGAGACCCGCGTGAGCTTCTCCGGCGATTGGTCAAGTAACTCGCGGAAGCGCTGTTGCTCGCCGAGATTCTCGCAGAACACGACCACGTCGCACTCGCGCGCCAATTCGGCCAGCGCCTCGAACGCCCGTTCCGTCTTCGCCTCAAACTGCGGCAGGCTCCCGACTTCGAGGCCGATATCGGATCCGGCCGCGAACCGCGCAAGATGAAGCTGGGAAAACGCGTTGAACCGCTCGAACAGCGAATCGGCGGGGATCAACCCCGCCCGCTCGCCCAGACGTTGCAGGCAGGTGCGCCCGATTTCCTGTGTTTCGCTCGGCTCGATGATCGCGATCAGCGCGTCCGCCGGGGCCAGCGCCAGAAAACTCGTCGTATCCTCGTGCGGCGTCCCGCTGCGCCAGCCATCCACGATCGCCGGAGCGGGCAGGCGGATCGCCTCGATCGACTGCGAGGAGCGCTGCGTGCCCGCGTCAAACAGGCGGATCGAGTCAATCGTGTCGCCGAACAACTCGATCCGCACCGGCCGATCGCGACCCGGGGCGAACACATCAATGATCCCGCCGCGCGTCGCGTAGTCGGCCGGCTGCTCAACCTGTTCGCAGCGAAGAAACCCGTGTTCTTCCAACCAGCCGAGAAACGCCGTCTGATCAAGCGGCTGGCCGACGCGCACCACCCGACAATGGCGTTCGACGGCGACGGCGCTGGGAACCGGCTGCATCAGCGCCAGGATCGGTGCGACAATCATCGGCGGCGCGGCGTCCGGGTCGGACTCCAGCAGTCGCAGACAGAGGCGCAGCCGTTCCGCGAGCGTCTCGGCGTCGGGCGGATCGCCGGGCATCTGGTCGAGCGCGGGCAGCAATTCGGGCGCGAAACCGAGCGCGGTTTCGACATCGTCACGCGTATCGTCGGCGTCATCGGTATGCGCGGTGACCAGGAGCAATGGCCGCTGGAGCGCCTCCGCGGCCAGGGCGGCGACAATCGGCGCAGCGGAACCCCACAACCCATCGGCGGTCACCGGGGTCTTCGCGTGTTTCAGCAGGTCCGCCAGCTTTGCGACGCGCGGATCCTGTCGTATCGGGCGCAACGCGTCCACTGGAGCATTCTATCGGCGGCGGGGCCGCCGGAGGAATCGGCGCAAAAGCAAAGGCCCGCCAGAAGTTGGCGGGCCTCGCGAGAATGACGAATCCAGCGAGAGTGTGGTTCGTGATTCGAACTCACCCCCGTGGGTGGTTCTACCAGTTGTAGCTGCCGAACGGACGGGCGCTGATGTTCGGCGAGCAGGCGACCAGCCAGTTCGAGCCCTTGCCGCGCGTGACGGCCTTGACGCCCTGACCGAACTTCTTGCGGAGTTCGCGGCAGGCGGCGGTCGGCGTGAACTCGCCGAAGCGGGCGCCGAACTTCTGCGTGAATTCCTTGTTCGAGAACTTGAAGACGCGGGCGCCGTTGTTGACCAGCTTGATCCAGCGATTGGCGGTGGTCGGCGAGAACGCCGTCACGCGGCCGCTGCCGGTGAACTGGCTGTTCAGGTTCTTGTACGAACCGACGCGGGCCTGAATCTCGTTGCGGGCGGTCGAGTACTGCGTCGGGCTGTAGCTGGTGCTCGAACGCGTGCCGGTGGAACGGCCATAGCTGCTGCTGGAGGCGCGGGTCGCGCCGCCACGGTTCCAGGTCGAGCTGCTGCTACGTCGGGCGCTGCTGCGCTTGTTGCGGGCGTTAGCCATGGAGCAATCTCCCAATATCTCGCTGTTCGTCCAAGATGCCAAATTACCAATGACTTCCATCGTGAAGTCGCTGGTGGTATCGGTTGCGCCTCGGCGCAGATTGAGGAAATTCGCGCGTTTTCTTAAAGTCCGGGACATGAGATCAATTCGCCTCCTCGTCGCGCTGGGGCTGACACTACCCCTGTGGGGCTGTGAAAAAACGCCTTCTGACGCGAAAAACGCGGAATCGACCGCTGCACGCCGCGTCGTCCTGTACACCTCGGTCGATCAACCCTTCGCCGAAGACATCATCAAAAAATTTCAGCGCGCGACAGGAATCGAAGTCGCGCCCGTGTTTGATTCCGAGGCCGGTAAGACCACCGGTTTGCTCGGTCGCCTGCGCCGCGAAGCCGGCGCGCCGCGCTGCGACGTGTGGTGGTCCAGCGAAGTCTTCGGCACGATCGAGCTCGCCCGCGCCGGCGTCTTCACGCCCTACGACAGTCCTGCCGCGGCCGACATCCCGAGCGCCTGGCGCGACGCTGACCACCGCTGGACGGCGTGCGGCGCGCGGGCCCGCGTGCTGGCGTTCCGCACCGACCGCCTGAATGCCGCCGACACGCCGCGCAACTGGGCCGACCTCGCCGATCCGCGCTGGGCGGCGGAGTTGGCGCTCGCCAATCCGCAATTCGGCACCACCCGCGGCCACGTCGCGGCCATGTTCGCCTATTGGGGCCAGGACGAAGCCACGACATTTCTCAAAGCGCTGCGCGCCGCCGGCGTACGCGTCGCCGAGGGCAACGCGCAATGTGTGCGGCTGGTCGACGGCGGCGCGGCGCTGCTCGGCGCGACCGATACCGATGATGTATGGGTCGCGCAGCGCAACGACCGGCCGATCGGCCTGACGTACCCGGCGCTGAGCGATGACGTGCCGGTGATGTGGATTCCCTGCAGCGTGGCGATGGTCGAGAACGCCCCCCACCCGGACGCCGCGCGCGAACTGATCGACTTTTTGGTGTCGGCCGAGGTCGAGCGGGCGCTGGCCGCCAGCGACTCGCGGAATGTGCCGGTACGCGCCGGGCTGCGTCAGACGCTCGGCCTGGAGGGCCCGGAACCGACGCCGCTCGACTTCGATCGAGTGGTCGATTCCATGCCGCAGGCGATGCAAGCCACCCGCGATATACTTTTACGCTAGTTTTCTAGTGGCTGACGCGGCCGCGTCGGGCGAATATCCTCTGTAGTCGCGCCGTTCATTGGTCACAGGAGTTTCCCATGTTTCCCCCGCGCAGGGTCCGCCGTCCGAAACCCGGCCTAGCTTCGCTGCTCCTGCTCATCACCGCCTCAGGCGGCGGGTGGGCTGCGGCGCCAGCGGTCGCCTCGGGCGACGCCGCGATCATCCCGATCGTCGGTCCGATTACTGATATCACCACCGATAGCTTGCGGCGTCGGGTGGATGACGCCATCGCAAACGGCGTAAAGACGATTGTCTTTGAGCTGGATACGCCGGGCGGCATGGTCACCAGCGCCCTCGACATCTGCTCGCTGATCAAGAATCTCCCGACCGATGTGCGCAGCGTCGCGTGGATCAACGACGACGCGCTGAGCGCCGGCGCAATGATCGCGGTCGCGTGTAATGAAATCGTCCTGACGCAATCCGTTCGCTTCGGCGATTGCGCGCCGATCATGGTCGACCCGATGGGCGGCCTGGCCGAGATGCCGCCAGCCGAACGCGCCAAAATGGAAAGCCCGATCCTGCAGGAGTTCCGCGATTCGGCCGTGCGGAATCGTTATGACCCGTTGCTCAGCCGCGCGATGGTCACGGTCGGCGAAGAAGTGTGGTGGATTGAAAACACTGAAAACAGCCGACGCGAGTTCGTCGGCACAGATGAGAAGAAACGCCGCGTCGATGATCAGCCCGACGGAAGCTGGAAGCTCGTAAAGACGTACACGCTGGACGGGCACGACTACCCGGTCGAGCAGCCGATCGACCGCGCTGATTCGCTGCTGACAATGACCCAGACCGAAGCCCGCGCGTTCGGCTTCGCCCGGCACATTGCCGCTGACGAGTCGACGCTGCGTGATGTGCTGCAGCTCAGCGCCCTGCCAAGCCGGCTGGATGTGACCGGCTGGGAGCGATTCGCGGCCTGGCTCAACAGCCCGATGATTCGCGGTCTGCTGATGGTCATTTTCCTGCTCGCGGGCTATATGGAACTGCAATCGCCGGGCGTGCTCGTGCCCGGATTCGTGGCGCTGATCGCGCTGGGGATTTTCCTGGCCGCGCCCTATGCGGCCGGACTCGCGGACGTCTGGACGATCGTGCTGCTGGTGCTGGGCCTCGGTTTACTGGCGGTTGAGGTCTTCCTGATCCCGGGCTTCGGCGTGGCCGGCGTGCTCGGCCTGCTGATGGTGCTGGGCTCGTTGCTGGGGACCTTCGTGCCTTCGGAGCCGAACACCCCGTGGTTCACGATGCCGAAGCTGCAGGGCACCTATGACGCGTTGCGCGACGGCGTGCTCGTCATGGCGAGCAGCATGGTCATCTCGGTGATCGGGATTCTGCTGCTGCTGACGTATGGCCAGCACATTCCGATCGTGCGCCGCGTGTTGCTGGCGAACCCGGAGCCGATTCCGACCGGCCCGCCACCGCCGCCGCGAGCCGAGTTGTTGCCGGGTGATATCGGCGTGGTTACCGGCGCGCTCCGTCCCGGCGGGCAGGCGCGTTTCGGTCAGGATATTTTCGACGTTTCTTCGCAAGGCGAATACGTGGACGCGGGTTTACGCGTACAAGTGATGCGGCATGAGGGTCGCACGGTCGTGGTGCGCCCGCTGCCAACCGACGCATAGAGAAATCTTGAACCGCTGATCTGACGACTTGATCAAGGAAGGACTCGCATGATGGGACTGTTCGCAACGACCGGGGTTGTCGCGCAATTCGGCCTCCTCGGCGCCGGCCAAACCGATTTGAAGTCGCTGATGGTCTGGGGCGTGGGCCTGTTTGGCATCCTGCTTTTCTTCTTCGCGGTCATCGTGTTCGCGAACTTCGGCCGCCTTTACGTCGAAGCGTGGAGCGCCGGCGCCAACGTGAAAATGGCCGACCTGATCGGCATGTGGCTCCGCAAGGTCAACAGCACGGTCATCGTGCGGACCAAGATTCAGGCCGTTAAAGGCGGATTGGAAGATATCACCACCGCCGCGCTCGAATCCCACTATCTGGCCCGGGGCCGGGTCGAGAACGTCGTGCACGCGTTGATTTCAGCCCAGCGCGCCAATATCCCGCTGGACTTCAAGACCGCCTGCGCGATCGACCTCGCCGGGCGCGACATCGTTGACGCCGTGAACACGACCGTGAACCCGAAGGTCATTGACTGCCCCAATCCGTCGCAGGGGCGCACCACGATCGACGCCGTCGCCAAGGATGGCATTCAGCTGAAGGCTCGCGCCCGCGTGACCGTAAAGACGAATATTCACCGCCTCGTCGGTGGCGCCACCGAAGAGACCGTAATCGCCCGCGTCGGCGAAGGCATCGTGTCCGCGATCGGCTCCGCCAACAATCACACCGAGGTGCTGGAAAACCCGGACAAGATCTCCAAGGCTGTACTGTCCAAGGGCCTCGACGGCGGCACGGCGTACGAGATTCTGTCGATTGACATCGCCGATGTGGATGTCGGCGAAAACATCGGCGCCCGCCTGCGCGAAGATCAGGCCGAGGCCGACAAGAAGCTATATCAGGCGGAAGCCGAAAAACGCCGCGCGATGGCCATCGCCCAGGAACAGGAAAACCGCGCCACCGTCGAGGAAAACCGCGCGAAAGTCGTGCTGGCCGAAGCGGAGATCCCCAAAGCGATGGCGGAGGCGTTCCGCAACGGCAATCTCGGCCTGATGGACTACTACCGCATGCGGAACATCGAAGCCGACACCACGATGCGCAAGAGCATCGCCGACGAAGACCAGCCGTCAAAGGGGGTGTAGCCGATGGGCTCCGCGCCGTTCATGCTGGCGGACATCGGCGACCTGGCCGACCTGGCCGTGCTGGCGATCGTGACGCTGGGCGCAGTCATCGGCGGCCTGATTAATGCGGTCAAGAAAAAGTCGCAGCAAACGGGCCCAAAGGGGGCCGACAAGTCTCCCTCGCTGCGCGACCTGCTGAACGAGGCGCTGATCGAGGCGGAACTGATCGAGCCCGAACAGAAACCGGCCCGCCCGCCCCCGCCGCCGCGCCCGCCACAGGCGCCGGCGCGCGCGCAGGCGCCGCCGCCGACCGCCGGAAGGCCGGAACGCGGCCGATCCTCTGAGCGCCAGGATGACGAGCGCAAAGCGCGGCGGCTGGAACGGGCCGGACGCCAGGGGGTTCGCGAGGCGCGTCGCGCCAAGGAGCGGGCTGCCCGATTCACCTATCGCGGCGAGGATGGGGCCCCCCCGATCGCGATCAGCGAGGGGGTCGCGGCCCCGCTGGAACCCGCCCAACCGCGACAGGAACGCAGCGGATTGCGCAAGCTGATCCGCTCCCACGAAGGGCTGCGCCTCGGGATCATTATGCGGGTAGCGCTCGGAAAGCCGGTGGGTCTGTCAAAACCACGCCAGTAGCCAAAGCTACTTGCGCTTCGCGTAAATCCCACGCTCACAAGCGATTACAAACCGCTCGGCGTTCGTCTTCAGGTTTTCCCACGCCTGGCGGATGTGGTCGGCCTCGTCCGGCGTGATCTGGCCATCATTCTCGATGCTGCGACTGACGGCAGAGAGCATCGCGCCAAAGTCAACCACCATCCGCTGCGTCACCCCCAGCAACGCCGTGTCGTACGGGTCAGCCGACGTGGCCGGATTCTTGACGAAAAAGCCGCCGGCCTGATTGCACATCCAGTTGATGACCCGCTCGTCCTTCGTCGCGTCGAATATTTCCTTCAGCCGATCGAGCGGATTGCGGGCGCCGGAGCTGCCGGGATCGTCCTTCATCGATTCCTGGCACCATTTGTACACCAGGGCGGTGCTCAGATTCAGGCGGGCGGCCAAGGCCTTAACGCCGATCGTCTCCGCAGCGTCGCGCAGGACTTCATATGACTTCATGCAGGATTCCTCGGCCGGACGACCTACGACCCGTCGGACCGCATTGTGAGATCGCGTCGCGCAGTCGTCAACCGACGCTGCAATTGGCCTCTAACGCCTGCGAGGGCTATAGTTTGCGGCGTACGATGCGGAAGCGAATCATCATTCTGGGCTCGACCGGGTCGATCGGTCGCGCCGCCATCGATGTCGCGACAGCGCTGGCGGATCGGGTCGAGATCGTCGGGCTCACGGCGCATTCGCGCTGGCGCGAGCTTGCGATCCAGGCCCGCGAAACCGGCGCGCGCGCGATTGGCCTCGGCGACGAGGCGCTCGCGGACGGTTTGCGCGCCGAGATCGGCGCGGCCCGCGTTTACGCCGGCGAAGCGGCCCTGGTCGATCTGGTGCGCGAGACCGAGGCGGATTTCGTCCTGTCCGCCATTGTCGGCGCCGCGGGCCTGGCCCCCACGCTCGCCGCGGTCGAGCGCGGCCTGGATGTCGGCATCGCCAACAAGGAATCGCTCGTCATCGCCGGTTCGCTGCTGATGCCGCTCGCCAGACAGCGCGGCTGCCGGCTGATCCCGGTCGACAGCGAGCACTCCGCGATTTTTCAATGCCTGCAAGCCGGACAGCCCGAGGAGGTTCGCCGTTTGTGCCTGACCGCGTCCGGCGGGCCCTTTCGCGAATGGAGCGTGGATCGCATCCGCGACGCGACATTGGCGGATGCGCTGCGGCACCCGACCTGGGATATGGGCCCGAAAATCACGATCGACAGCGCCACGATGATGAACAAGGCGCTCGAAGTGATCGAGGCCAGCCTGCTTTTTGACATGCCCCCCGACCGGATCGACGTCCTGATTCATCCGGAGTCGATTATCCACTCCATGGTGGAGTTTGTGGACGGATCCGTGATCGCCCAGCTCGGCGCGCCCGATATGCGAACCCCGATACAATATGCGCTGACGTTTCCGGCGCGCCTGCCGAAAGACAGCGGCGCCCCGGATTGGTCGCGCATTCGTCGCCTGTCGCTGGAACCGCCGGACCCGGGTCGTTTCCCGGCGCTGCGTCTGGGATACGAGGCGGCGCGGCTGGGTGGCTCATCCGGCGCGGCGCTGAACGCCGCCAACGAAGCCGCAGTGGAGCGCTTCCGAGCCGGCGCAATCCGGTTCGGGCAGATTGTCGAACTGACGCAATCCGTCTTTGAGGAACACCGCAATATTCCCCAGCCCACGCTCGAAGACTTATTGAGAACCGACGCCTGGGCCCGCGAAGAGGTAGCCGCATGCCTGACACATTCGTAGCGCCGCTGCTCGCCGCCTCGGCGATCATGGAGTTTCTCACCGGCGCGTTCAACATCCTGCTCGTCGTGATCGGCTTCTCCGCGATCATCTTCGTTCACGAGCTCGGTCACTTTCTCGCCGCCAAGTGGGTCGGCATCCGCGTGGATCGCTTCGCGGTCGGCTTCGGCTACCGCCTGATCGGCTGGCGCCGCGGCGAAGGCCTGACATTCGGCAATCGACCCGAATACTCGGCCAGCGATCTGCGCGAACGCAGCTATGGCGAAACCGACTATTGCCTGAAGGCGCTGCCGTTCGGTGGTTATGTGCGCATGCTCGGACAGGACGACATCATCATCGATGAGAAGTCGAACGAAATCCGCATGAGCGACGACCCGCGCGCCTTTCACAAGCAACCCGTCAGTCGCCGGATCATGGTCGCCTCCGCGGGTGTCGTCTTCAATGTGCTGCTCGCCCTGGTCCTGTTCACGGTCGTCTTCATGGCCGGCGTCAAGATTACGCCGCCGGTGGTCGGTCCGATTGATCCCGAAAGCACGCTCGCCACGGCCGGCATCCAGATGGGCGATCGCATCCTCGCGGTTGATGACAAGCCGGTCCGCCGACTGACCGACGTCATCGTCGCGGCGTTGATGTCGGATGAGGGAGAGCAGCTCGCGCTCACGATCGAGCGCGATGGCGCGCGCCTGCCCCAGCCGATTTCGGTCGATACCGAGATGAACACCGACCTTGGCATGCGGATTCTGGCCGTCACGCCGATGCAGACGCTGGTCTACGCCGCCGACAGCCGCCCGCTGCAGGGGCTCGAAACGCCGAAGGCCGGCGATCGTCTGACGCACGTCAACGGTCGCTCCGTTTCCAATCCGCTCGACGCCCAGGCGGCCGTGGCCCAGACCGAAGGCGAACTGCTCAAGCTGACCGTCGAGCGTCCTGACCCGAAGGACCCTTCGAAGACGAGCACCGTCACCTGCTACGAACGCCGCCGGCTCGTCGTGATCGGAACGCTCGCCGCGAGCGAGCCGAACCTGCTTGGCCTGGTACCGCTGCAGGATGTGAAGTCCGTTGTCGAGGACCAGCCCGCGGAAGCAGGTGGCGTCAAAGCCGGCGACGTCATTTTGTCCTGTGGCGCGTCCGCATTTCCGACATATGGCGAGATCACCGACAACATCCAGCACAGCGTGGGTCGCGATCTGGCGCTCCGCGTCTGGCGCGACGGCGCCGAGCTTGACCTCAAAGTGCGACCGCGGGCGCGGTTTGCGATGTTCAGCAACCCGCCGCCGCGCATCGGCGTCACATTCATCACCGCGGCCTTCCCCGATCGCTCGCCACCCATCATCGCGACGGTGGTCGAGGGAACGCCCGCCGCCGCCGCCGGACTGCCGCGCGGCGCCCGCATCCTCAAAGTGGGCGATGTCGAGACGAAGACCTGGCTGGACCTGACCTACGCGTTCCGGGCGATCGCCGGTTCCGAAGCGAAACTCGAGTTTGAATCGGCCGGCCAGCGGGCGTCGACCGTGATCCGTGTGCCGGCTTCGCTGTCGAGCGAAGCAAAACTGCCTTGGGGCGCGCGGATCGTGGCGATCGACGGCCTGCGCGAAACGAAGTCAGATGCCGGCGCAAAGCTGAGCCTGCCAAATCCGTCCGCGGTGCGCGCCATGCTGCAAGCGCGGATCGGTCAGACTGTCGAAGTGGAATATCGCGATTCGGCCTATGCCTCCGAGAAGCGCTCCACCCGCTTCGCTGTGACGGCGGAGAACTGGGACCCGTGGATGACCCGCGTCGCGTTCGCGACCGAGGCCGCGTTCGAGCCGCTGGCGGAAGTCGATCGCGCCGACAACATCTTCCACGCGATGGGGCTCGGCTTCAGCCAGTCCTACGAGAATATCATGCAGGTGCTGCTCGGCCTGAAAGCCTGGGCCAGCCGCAAAGTCAGCGCCGATCAGTTCGCCGGGCCGGTCGGAATCGTGCAGGTCGCGCAGCAGCGGGCCAGCGCCGGATGGTCCGAGCTGCTGTTCTTCCTCGGCTTCCTGTCGATCAACCTGGCCGTGCTGAATTTCCTGCCGCTGCCGGTGCTCGATGGCGGTCTGATCGCGTTTCTCCTGATCGAGTGGATCCGGGGCCGACCACTCAGCCTGAAAGCCCAGATGATCAGCACGATGGTCGGCCTGGCGGTGATCCTGATCGGCGCGTTGTTCGTCACGATCAACGACGTGGCCAGAATCCTGCAGTAACGTATCGGCGCGGCGCTCACCCGCATCGGTAACGCGGGCCGCGCCCACCACAGCGAATGGGGATCGCCACGCCGCGCGCTCAGGCCCCGCGACATCATGACCGATCAACTCACCATCGAAACAACCGCGGGCGCCACCCTGGCCCCGTTGCGCGCTACCGCCGTCGCCGGCCTCCGCAACGAATCCGGCGTCTGGCGGTTTGACCTGCCCGCCGGCCAGCACGCGTATCTCACCACCCGCGAAAACACCCGCTTCGCCGAGCCGATCAACCATGATCCGTTTGGCCTGGCGCCCGGCCGGCTTGTCCGCATCACGTTGGATTGCCGACTCGAAGGCGGCGCGGCCCGCGCGTCATTGATTGAATACGACGAGACCCGCCAGATCGCCCACACGGCGCGCACGATTGGGGCCGGGCCGATCGACCTTTCGTTTCGGGCGCATCGTGGTCGGCGCGGCGCATGCCTGGCGATCCGCCTCAGCGGCGTCGGATCGTTACGAATCCATACCGCCCGCGTGGAGCCGATTGCCGAACTACCGGGGCCGCCGGATTCGCGCGCCACGAGCGCCGCCGATGTCTGCGTGTGGGCGCCCGTCGGTGATCTGGCCGCCGCCGACGCGGCCATCGCCGAGGCGCGGCGCGCGGCCGGCCTCGCGCTCATCGTCCCCGCCGATGCCCCGCCGCTCGAAGGGGTCGGCGTGCTCGCGGCGCGCTGCGACCCGCTGGATCATGTTTTCCCCGCCGCACGCTGGGCGCCGGTGGATATCGCCACGCCGGCCGGGCTCGAATTTACGCTCAACCAGCTCGAATCGCTGTGGCGCCAGGGCTGGCTGCGCGCCCTCGCGTTCGACCCGCGCGCCGACGCCCCCCTGCCGCCTGATGTGCTGACTTGGCTGGCGGAGCGCCGCGCGCCGCTGGTATGTCGCGGCGGCGGCGAGATCGAACAACATCCGACGGTCCTGGCGGCGCGCGAACGCGAGACCATCCCGGTGCTGGTCGCCGAACCCGGCGTTGCCGGCGCGCCGGGCAGTCGCCTCACGGGCCCGCCGCTGCGCGACGCGCTCGCGATCGCGGCGGATGAGCGCAGACTGCGCCTCGCGGACGCCGAATCGTTGCGCTACCCACCGCTCCCGCAAACCGTCGCCGACCTCGATCGCCAAGGCTTCGTCATCACCCGTGCCGCCGACATGCCGGCGCAGGAGGACGATTTCGCCAAGGAATTCTGGAGCGAATACGAAGTCAAGACCTGGTACAAAAACGCCAAGCCGTGGGCCGTGCTGGTGGCGGATGTCGCTCGCGCCCTCGACGCCAGGAGCGTGCTGGAATTCGGCTGCAATGTCGGACGCAATCTCGCGGCGGTGCGGGCGGCGCTGCCGGACGCGCGGATCGTCGGCTACGACATCAACCCCGAAGCGATCCGCCTCGGCCGCGAAGCGTCGGGTCTGGACCTGCGCCTCGGAGATGAATCAACCGTCGCGCAACACGGCGAAGGCGAGTTCGACTACGTCTTCACGGTGTCCGTGTTGGACCACGTCGCCGAGCCGGGCGCCGTCTGTCGCGAACTGTTGCGCGTGGCGCGAAAAGCGGTGTATATGCTGGAGGTGCGGCTGCCGGTCGAGGGCAAGGTGCTGCGGCATTTCGATCACTACCGCAACGAAGTCCGCGAATCCACCGGCGCGTCGTACAGTTGGAACCTCGAAACCTGGCTCGCCGACACGCCGCGAATACGCAGTCTTGACCGGCGTCCGTGCTACCTGCATTCCGGCTCGCTGGGGCCGTATTACTGGGCCTATCTGGCCCGCTTCGCGCCGAACGACGCGAAGTAGGCGGACGCTGTGCGAAGCGACGCCCGGTCTTCAGCGCAAGTGCGCGCGGAAGCTGGGCGGAGCCCAGCCTACCGAGCGAAGCCACGGCTACCGAGCGCCGCCACGGCTACCGCCGCTTGAACTGACGCTCCAACTCCGCCAGCGTCATTCGCAGCGTGGTCGGGCGGCCGTGCGGGCAGTTACTGCTGCGGTCCGCGGCTTCGCGCTGTTCGAGCAATGATGTGATCTCGCTCGCCGTCAGCGAGTCGCCCGCCTTGATCGCGGCCTTGCAGGCCATCATGTCGAGCAATTCGTGCAGCAGCGTGTCCGGCTCCGGACGCGCTCCCTGCTCGCTGAGCATGTCCAGCAGATCACGCACAAACGCCACGCGATCCACACGCTCCAGAAACGATGGGAACGCCTGAATCGAGACGCTTTGCGGGCCGGCGGCGGTCAACTCGATCCCGAGCCGGGCCAGCGCGTCGGCGTGAGTCTCCAGCGCCGCGATCCGCTCGGCGGCCACCGGCACAATGTCAGGGATCAACAGACGTTGCGATTCCAGCGGCCCGCGCGAAACCCGCGCCCGCAGCGCTTCGTACATGATGCGCTCGTGCAACGCGTGCTGATCGATAATCATCAGGCCATCGGCGGTCTCGGCGACGATGTAGGCGTCGTGAATCTGGAGCGCCCGCGGCATGGGCCACGGCGCGGCCTCGTGGCTGGCGGAGGCCGGCGTCAGCGCCGCCGCGTGGGCGTCGCCCGGCGGCGATCCATCGGAAATGTCGCGCTCGGGCGCCGCGGCGCGCTCGGGGGCGTTCGTGGTCCATTCTGTCGCCGCGTTGGGTCGGGCTTCCGCGCTCCACTCGGCTGGCGCCGGCGGCGCGGCGGGCGGCGAACGCCAGTCACGTCCCGTCGGTCCCTGCCGGCGCCATTCCTCGCGCGGGCGCGGCTCGGCCCGCGTGAAGAACTCCACCATCGCCTGTCGGGCGGCGGACGCGTGCTCGTTCGAGTCACCGGGCTTCAGCGTCAAGCCGCGATCGAGATTCGTGCGCAGGAACTTATCGCGCAGCGCCGCCAGCGTCTGGCCGTGGACCAAGTTCGAATCGCGCCAGCGGACCTCGATCTTCGTCGGATGGACGTTTACATCTACCGCCGCCGGATCGACGGTCAGAAACAGAAACGCGACCGGATAGCGCCCGGGGTCGATCAAGCTGCGATAAGCCTCTTTGATCGCATGCGACACAAATCGGTCACGCACATAGCGGCCATTGATAAAGACGTATTCCCATTTGCTGGAGCCGCGGCTCTCCTTCGGCGGCGCCACGAAGCCGGTCAGCCGCAGGTCCGGGCTTTCGCGCGAGACCGGCAGCAGCGTGTCGGCCAGATCGGGGCCGAAGAAATCGCGAATCCGCCGCCAGCGCGGGTCTTCTTCGCGTGGCGTGTCGCCGTGCGCATTCAGTGGCTCCGGGATCGCGGGCAGGTCATGCAGCGCGCGTTTGTCATGCCGCAGGCTGAACGCCACATGCGGATGCGCCATGGCGATGCGGGCCAGTTGTTCGCCGATGTGCCCGACCTCGGTCTGATTCGTCCGCAGGAACTTTCGCCTCGCGGGCACGCAATAGAACAGATCGCGCACTTCGATCAGCGTGCCGGGCGCGGCGGCGCAGGGCGTCGGCCCCTCGATCTGCCCCGCGTCAACCTCAAGCCAGTGGCCGACATCCTGATCGCCGGGGCGCGTCGTGATGCGCATCCGCGCGATCGAGCCGATGCTCGGCAGCGCTTCGCCGCGAAAGCCCATGGTGTGAATCGAAAACAGATCGCGGTCTTCGCGAATCTTGCTGGTGGCGTGCGGCTCGACGCATAAGCGCAGGTCTTCGGCGGACATACCGCAACCGTCGTCCGCAACCTGAATCAGCGCGCGACCGCCATCCTCGATCAGGACATCAATCCGACCGGCCCCGGCGTCGAGGGCGTTCTCCACCAGTTCTTTGACGACGCTGGCGGGGCGCTCGACGCACTCGCCGGCGGCGATGCGATTGACGACATTCGGCGGTAAAACACGGATCACATTCACGGCTGGAGTATAGCGGGCCGCCCGCTATAATCGCGGCTCGCCTCGGGGCAGACGCGGGCGTCGCGGCGAATCGGCGAATATTTTGAGCGCATGAAATTCTGACGACAAAGCGGGCAGGACCGCGGGGCGCAGCGCGCCAGGGCGGCAAGCACAGCGCGCGATCCGCGCTCGCGGTCGGTCTCAAGGAAGGGTTCGACGATGGATCAGGTTCTTTCGCACCTCAAGCAACATCGCGACACGCACCTGCAATGGACGCGCGACCTGTGCGCGATTCCCAGCATCAGCACCAAGGATGAGCATCGCGGCGACGTCGCCAAGTCCGTCAAATTCACGCACGAGTTGTGCGAAAAAATCGGCCTGAAGTCGAAAATCATGGAAACCGGCGGCCATCCGCTGGTCTACGCCGAGTGGACCGGCGCCCCGAACGCGCCGACGTACCTCGCCTACGGCCATGTCGATGTGCAGCCGACCGGCGATTTGTCCCTGTGGGACGCCGATCCGTTTGAGCCGGTGGTCAAGGGCGATTGGCTGATCTGCCGCGGCTCCGCCGACGACAAGGGCCAGGTCCTGCTCTACCTGCGGGCCGCCGAGGCGTGGCTCAAAACGCACGGCAAGCTGCCCGTGAACGTGAAATTCCTGATCGAGGCCGAGGAAGAAATCGGCTCGCCCAATCTCGCCCCATTCGTCGCGAAACACCGCGACATGCTTGCTGCCGAAGCCGTCCTGATTTCCGACACCGGCATGTACAAAGACGGCTTTCCGACGCTGACAATCGGCACGCGGGGGCTGGTCTACAAGGAAATCCTCGTCAGCGGGCCGACCGTCGATCTGCACAGCGGCACCCACGGCGGCGTGATTCCCAATCCAACCAATGTCGTCGCCCGGCTGGTCGCGTCGCTGCATGACGCCGATGGCAGGGTGACGGTGAAGGACTTTTACAAGAACGTGCAGGACGCGTCCGCCGAAGAGCGCGAACGCCTGGCGGCGCTCCCATTCAACGAGCGCGAATATCTCGACAGCCTCGGCCCGAACACGATGCCCGCCGGCGAAGTCGGCTGGACCACGCAGGAGCGGCGTTCGTGCCGCCCGACGCTGGACTGCAACGGCATCTTCGGCGGCTTCATGCAGCCGGGAGCCAACACGATCATTCCCGCCAAAGCGGGCGCGAAAATCAGCATGCGGCTCGTGCCGAACCAGAACGCCGAAAAGATCGCGGCCGCGTTCGACGAGACGATCCGCGAGCGCTGCCCGAAGGGCGTGACGCTGGAGATCAAGTCGCACGGCTCAGCGGACGCGTATGTCACGCCGATCGACTCGCCGGTGCTGAAGGCGGCGGAGCGGGCGCTGCGCGACGCGTACGGGCAGGAGCCGGCCCTGATCCGCGAAGGCGGGTCGCTGCCGATTCTGCCGATGTTCCAGCATGAGCTTGGCGCGCCGTCGATTCTGCTCGGCTTCGCGAGCCCGCATTGCAACGCGCACGGCCCGAACGAAAAAGCGTTTATTCCCGATCTGGATCGCGGCGCCGAGACGATCGCGCGCCTGTTTCAACAACTGGCGAAGTAAAGAACCCTGACCCGAGGACGCGCGGTTGTCCCCGATCTGGTATCCGTTCATTTATCAATACGGCGTTGGTCTGGTCATCTTCGCGACCGGCCTGACGATCATCCTGCGCTCCGGCGCATGCGACCTGTCGAATCGGCGCGATCGCTTCTGGTTCTTCGTGCTGATCGGCGGGTTCTGCTGGTATTTCGCGCTGCATCTGACCTGGTATCTGGCCGCGCTGTATGTGTATCCCGTGAGTCCGCCTGTTTCCGGATAGCCGCAAGGGTTAAGCTTTGACGTTCTTGCTTGCGACAGCGCCATACGCCCATCAGTCCGGGCGCGGTGAAACCATCGACTACATCGTCATCATCGGCTACCTGGCCCTGGTGCTCGGCTTCGGCAGTATTTTCGGCCGCTTCACCAAATCCACGCGCGACTTTTTCTTCAGCGGCAGCAAGTTCTCCTGGTGGCTGATCGGCATGAGCATGGTCGCCACCGGCGTCGGCTCGCACAGCTTCATCAAGTATGCCCAGACCGGCTATCAACACGGCCTGTCGAGCGGCATGAGCTATACCAACGACTGGTTCTTCATTCCGTTCTTCATGTTCGGCTGGCTGCCGATCATCTACTTCTCACGCGTGCGCAGTGTCGCCGAGTATTTCGAGCGCCGCTTCAACACGCCCTGTCGCATCGCCGCCATGCTGCTGATGCTCAACTACATGTTGATGTACATCGGCTACAACCTGTTCACGCTCGGCAAGGCGGCCAATCAGATCCTCGGCGTGGATGTCGAGGTCGCGATCGTCGTCATCGCGATCGTCTCCGCCATCTACATCACCGCCGGCGGTCAAACCGCGGTCATTTTCACCGACCTGATGCAGGGCGGCATGCTGCTGTTCGCCGGACTGTTGCTGTTCGCGATCGGCTTGAATCGGATCGGCATGGACGGCGGCATCATCGACGGGCTCGCCACCTTCTGGCAGAACCTGACGCTTTCCGAGCGCCTGCCGTTCTCCGGATTCAGCGAACCGAACAACTTCAGTTTCGTCGGCATCTTCTGGCAGGACGCCATCGCCGCCAGCATCATGTTCCTGTTCGTCAACCAGGGACTGATGATGCGCTTCATGGCCGCCCGCAGCGTGAATGAAGGCCGCAAGGTGATTCTCTTCAACACGGCGCTGATCCTGCCGATCTCCATGATCGTCGTCGGCAACGCCGGCTGGTTGTGCAACGTCTGCGTGAAAATGGGGCTGATCGAGGCGCCAACTGAGGCCAATGAGGCCTTCGTCACCGTCGCCGAGTTTCTTTGCAGCCCGGGGGTCTTCGGCTTTGTGCTCGCCGCGCTGGCGGCGGCGTTGATGTCGACGCTCGATACGCTGACAAACGCGTCGGCCTCGCTGTTTGTCTACGACGTGTATCAGCCCTATGTGGCCAAGAACCGCGATGACCGCCACTATATGTTCGTGGCGCGCATCGCCACGGTCTGCACCTCCGCCGTTGGCCTCTCGCTGGCGCTGTGGTTCGCCTCGCGTGGCGAGGACCTCTACAAGATGCACGGCGATTTTCAGGCGCTTGTGACGCCGCCGATCGTGGCCGCGGTCTTCATGGGCGCGTTCTGGAAGGGATTCACTTCCGCCGGGGCGCTGGCGTCGATGGTCGGCGGCATCGGCTTCTTATATCTATCAAAACTGTATCCCGGCCTGGTGGAGCCGTTCGCGAACTGGCTGCATGGCGTCCAGCCGGACGAGAAGGGCGACTACCCGTTCATGCGGGCGATGTTTGGCTTGGTGAATTCCGCGCTCCTCGGCGTCGTTGTTTCATGGTTTACGACCAAGAAGAGCGCCGACAGCATCGCCGGTCTTTGGATCGGCTCGATGCGCCTGAGTCAGAAACTGTTCAAAGGCGCCGAGCCCAATCGCGCCATCGGAAAGACGGTGCAGGTGATGCCGTTGCTGTCGGAAGATGGCGTCGCCGCCACCAGCGCCCGGCTCTCGCTCAACCCCATCCAGGATGTCGTTGATCCCGAAATCGCGCGCATCCGCGCCGCCGGTGGCGGACCGCCGCCCGCCGAGTACCCGATCGTGCGCCTGGCCGCGCCCCAGATGGAGCGCCTGAAGGCCAACGAGGGTGATCTCGTCTTCATCGCCGACGCCCGCCGCTGGCTGGGCGGCTTGCGCTCATGCCACGCGCGCCTCGGGGCGCCACATGCCGAGCCGGGGCTCGTGTATCTGCATGCGGATACCTTCCAGGAATCGAGCCTGCTGGAGAACAAGCCGCTGCGGGTCGACCTGCTGTTCTAGCCGGACAAACGGCGCATTGTCCTTTCTGTCCAATGGAACGCGCGACGGCGCCGGGCCGGCGCCCCACGACGGCGGCCCCCTGCCTACCACCGCCACATCTTCATGCAGTAACAACTGCCGCCGGACTTCTGGAACTCACTCGTGTCGACCTCCATCACGCGATATCCAGCCGCGCGCAGCAGCGCCGCCGCGCGCGGAGCCCCCGCCGGCAGCACAACCGCGCCGGACGGCGCAGCGACCGCGTTGCAAGCCAGCGCGTCATTCGCCTCATCCGCCGGACATTCGATCACGCGCGCAAACACGGATCGAATCAACTCCAACCCGGCCGCGTCAAACGATGCCGGATTGATCAGCGCCGTCTCTTCATCGAGGGCGCATAGACAGGTATCCAAGTGATAAAAGCGGTCCGACAGCAGCCGCAGCCGCAGCACCGGCGCGTCCAGCGCCGAGCTCAGCGCGGCGTACGCGTCCGCGTCCGTCCGATGCCCGTAACCGCCCCAGATCAGCCGCCGACCAGGATGCCAGACCGCGTCGCCCCCGCCTTCGAACAGCGGCACATCGATCGGGCGAATCTCATAGCCCGCGTCCGCAAACCAGCGCTGCAACAACGGCGTCTCCCGCCGCCGCGACGCATGCTTCATCTGCGCCGGCACGCAGCACGGCCGACCGTCCTTCGTGACGCCCGTGAACACCGGGTTCGCGCAGAACACCATGTCCTCACAATCCGCGGCCGCGTCCACCACCTCCACCCGCAGTCCCGCGGCCTCAAACGCTTTCGCCAGCGCGTCCCACTGCCGTCGGGCGCGGTCCCGGTCGACGCGGCCAATCTGATCCGCCATATGCGGATTCTTGACGTCGATGACGTCGAATTGGTCCGGCGGGCACATCAGGACGCCGACCGGCGGCGCCATCGGCGCGGCCCAACTCGCGCGGGGGGCCGGCAGATCAGCCGCGTGGTCGATGATGAAAAAAGGCGCGTCTGGCAAGCCGGAGCTCCGGAGCGGTCGACCTCAGGGCGGGCGCACGCGGCCCTTTTCGTCCCTAATTAATCGTTGACGGATGGTAACGGTTCGGTCTACGCTTCCCAACGAGTGCGGCGGGATTCACTCGGCGAAACCCACGCGCATACGGCGCTCACCAGCGCGAGATAGGTCAGACAGGAGCGGCGGCGGTGCGAATCTTTGTTGGGAACATATCGTACAAGTCGACAGAAGAGTCCTTGCGCGCGGCGTTTGCCGCCCACGGGGAGGTCACCAACGCGTCGATCCTGGTTGATCGAGAAACCGGCCGCTCACGCGGTTTCGGGTTCGTCGAAATGCCGAATGAGGACGAAGGTCGCGCCGCGATCGCGGCGCTGAACGGCTCCGAACTCGACGGCCGCGCCATGACCGTCAACGAAGCCCGCCCGCGCGAGGGTGGCGGCGGTGGTGGCTACGGCGGTGGCGGTGGCGGCGGTGGTCGCGGTGGCTACGGCGGTGGCGGTGGCGGCGGTCGCGGTGGCTACGGTGGTGGCGGCGGCGGTGGCCGGCGCGAACGCTACTAAGCAACCCAGATAAGACTCAACAAATCGGAAACGCGCGCGGACGGATCGCGTGCGAGCGGGCGGCGCGCGCGGGTAATTTGCCCGCGGGCGCCGCCTGACTTTTTTTTGGCGAGACCCGGGAAACTAGCCCCCTTCCGCCCGACCGAAATGGCTCAGCAACAACGACAGGTCGGCCAGCGAGGCGCATCCGTCACCCGTCAGATCGGCGGCGGGATCAAAGCCGTCGTCCCCCTGACAGCGCGAGAATGTCGCCAGAAAAGCCGCCAGGTCGGCCACATCCACCGCGCCATCGCCGGTCACATCGCCCGGCAGGGTGGCGACCATTTCGTTCGAGGGCGGCGCGGCGCCCAACGCGCCTTCCGCGATCACGCGATATGTCGCCCCGGTTGGAGCGTCCGCATCGACAAAGCTGGAATCCCCCACATCGGCCGCGCCGATCGTGACCCAGTCTCCGCCCTCGACGCGGCGCTCGATGCGATACTGCGCCGGCGCCCACGCGGCGCCCGCGTTCGGGTCCCGCAGAACGGCTCCGAACTCGCCTTCGTTCACCCATCCCTCATAGAGGTGGTCGTCAATCAGTGAGAGCGGCAGGGCCGCGTCGGCGCTATCCCCCCAACGCATCAACAGCGTCTGGTTTCGAAAACGATCGTCCGGACGCCCGCAACGCGTCCGCTGGATGCGGCCGTTGGCGACGCTCAGCGCCATCCGATCACCATTCGCGCGGACAACGAAGCGGATCTCCGCGTTGCGCTGGAACGGGGCGGCGTTGACGCGCACCTGACCGATCTGCGCCCCGCCGCGATAGCGCCGCAGCTCGAATCGCTTCTCGATCGGGATGTAAACCAGGCGCATGTCGTTGTTCGGGTCGTCCCCCCACGACTTGATCAGACGCGGATCATGCCCGCGGTAGAAATCTGCCATATCGTCGGTCTGAATCGACAGCACATTGGTCCAGGCATCGCCGACTGTCGCCCACGTGAACATCGAGTCGCTCAGCGACGGACCGCCCTGCGACCACGCCACCGCCGGGGCGCGACTGATCGTGATGTTGTCGATCCACACATCGCAGCCGACACCCAGATTCGGGAAAACGACAATCTCCAGCTTGAGATCGCCAACCCCCGACGGAATCGTGATTGGCGGCGTAATGAACTCCTGCCAGTCCTCCGCCGCCAGTTGCCCCCAGATGGATTCGCCAGTGGCGGTTGTGTTTACCGCCCAACGCATCTGCACCAGACCGGCGTTGCCGCGCATCCACAGCCGCGCCTGGTACGTCTGGTTGGGCACATAGGGCACACTCGGCGTGCGCAGCGCCATCCGCAGGCCGTCCGACCGCTGGTAGCGCAGCGAGCCGTCGCCCTGCATACCGCCCGCGCCGCTCCAGAACGCGCCCCGACCGCCCTGCGCATCCGGCGGGCTGGCGTTCACCCAGTTTTCCACGGTCGTCATCTGGCTTTCGTTCACGCTGAGCAGATTCTCAGATGCCGGCATCACCACCACCGCGGTGCGCTCCGCCAATCGCGCCGGACTCAGCGCCAGGCTGCGCCAGCCATTGTCCGTGAACACCGCCAGCCGGAGTTTTCCACCCCACTCGCCGCCGAACCCGAGGGCCGACACTTCGGTCTCGTCAAAGCGGTGATAAACCGCCCAATCCGTCAGGTTTCGACTGACGCTGATCACCGGATAGTCACCGCCATATTCGGCGATTCGGTGACAGGCGTAGTACAGGCCGTCATGCGCAAACATGAAGAAGCACGTGTGGCGATTCGGCCGGCGATCCCAATTGGTCACGATCGACGCGATATCCTTCGCCTTCGGACCGTCGGAAACATCAAACCATCCCACCTGCCAGCTCGCGTCGCTGCCGAACAGCAAGCGCGTGGGATGACCATACTCCAGCAGATACGTGGGTTGCATCCAGATTTCGTTCGGCATCGTGTAGTCATGCCATGTCACGCCATCGTCGTCGCTGACCTTCACAAAGTTGCGCGGGCGATCGCCGCGGTTGTCGCCCGTGATCGCGACCCAGCGCCCCAGCGCTTCCTGCTTGCACACCGCGTGGTAGTGATGGATCACATCGAAGCCCGAGTCGTGAACCAGCGACCAGCTCACACCATCGTCCACGGAGCGATAGATGTATCGTCCGTTCGAGTTCACGCTGTACTCGACCATGATGATCGTGCCGTTCTGGGCCTGATGGACGCCCCAGTTCACGATCGTCGCATTCGGCGTAAGGAACGAGAACGGCGCGCCGCTGTCCGCCCATACCGACCGCGTCCACGTCACGCCATCATCATCACTGCGATACGCCTCGGGACCGCTACCCGTCGTGGTCCGCACGCGCAACAGCGCCCCACTCTGTAGCGGAGCCATCACGGTCGCCGGAAACAACCCGACCACTTCCCAGTTCACACCGTCCGTCGAACGGTGCAACCAGCCGTCCGCATGACCGAACAGATAGTTCGCGTTCCCGCAAAAAGGAATCGGCGTCTTTCCGCCAACGCCGCCGCCGCTAACGTACACGCCGTCGCTCATCGAAACCGAAGCGACCGGCCGGATACGCGGCGTATCCGCATCGAACCAGGCCATGCCGCTCGCCGCGCCCCAGAAGGCCGGACCCTGTCGGTGGAATGTATCGAGCAGATACGGGCGCAAGTCGGTCGCGGTCAGCCGCGATGTCCACCCGAGCCGCACATGCCCGTTCGCGTCCAGTGTCGGCGTCGATAGCGTCACATCCACCGGCTGCGCGCCGCGCGCATCCATCTGGTCGGTGATGACACACCCGTTGCCCGCGTCATGGAAGCTCGTCGAAGAGTCGAATGGCGCCGTTTCAGGAATGACCGCCCCACAGCAAGTGGGCGGCGGCGCGCAGGCCGGATCAACCCCCGGTCCGGCGAAGACGACGGCTGCGGGACACACGAAAAACACTACTAGCGCAAGACAAAACGCGCGATCAGGTTGCTTCATTCGTTGCCAGGACCTTCCGGGTAATCCACCCATCGAAACCGTTGCCGCCCGATCTACGGACAGACCGAAGCACCGAAACTCGCCAGCAGGCCGGCGAGATCTTCCAGCGCTACGCATCCGTCGTCGTTGAGATCGGCCGGCAGGTCCACGCCACACTGCGAAAACGCCGCCAGCAATGCCGAAAGGTCTTCCAGCGCCACTGCGCCATCATCATTCAGATCCGCGCGCAGCGACGGACTCACCGCAACCACGCCCCGCAACTCGATCCGCGTCAGCGTGACCGTCTGCAGGCCGAACACCGGCAGCACAACCTGCGCCGAGCCGAGCGTCACATCCATGGCGCTGACGTTCGCAAAGCCGTTCGCGTCCAGCGCGACGACGACGCTGCCCGTGACCGCCGGCGCTGCCGGCGGCGGCGGGACCGCGAGGTCCTGGGTTGACGCGACAACCGGCAACGGGCCGGCGACCGCGGCGGATTGAAACAACTGGTTCGGGTCGAGCTGATCGATCAGGCTGATGTCTTCGAAGACAAACGGCCCCCACTCGATGTCCGCCCGCACATCCGACACCGACAACGACACCACGTAATCGTCGGCAATCGCCGAGACATTCGTCGGCGACATCCACGTCACCGTTCCGCCGGTAGTGGAAATCGTCACCGGCCAACTCTCCGGGCAATCCGCCAGCGCGGTCGGAATAAGAATCACACTGAGCGCGATCGAAGCGAGGGAACGCGACATGGACCAACTCCTCCAGCAAGGGGGACTAACAGGTTTCGGGACGATTCGGATGCTCATCATAGGCCACGACCAGCGTGATTGGCGACCTCCGTCCTACGGCGTAGCGCCAAATACGGATAATAACCCGGACAAATCGGCCAAATCGATACAGCCGCTGCCATCCAGGTCCGCCGCCGGCAGGAATCCTGGCGCTTCTTCACAAAGTCCGAACACGCCGAGAAAGCCTGATAAGTCGGAAAGGTCAACATCCGCGTCGCACTCAAGGTCGCCGCCGCCGAAGTAGGTGGAGTTACACACGCTCACGGAGCGTCCGATGGCCTCGCTCGCCGCGAATGGCGCCGCCGACGCCGCGTTGAAAACCGTCACGCCGCGCGAATGCGCCTCATCGACCGCGACCGGCGCCGCGCCAATGTTGAACACGGTTACCGGACGCGAAATCGCCTCTTGCGCGGCTGCGCCGCCGGCGCAACACGCCGCAGCGATCGCCAGAATCGCGTTTCTCACGCTCATGGCGTCCAGTTCGCGCGCAGCTGAATCTCGCTGCGCCCCCGCGGCAGGGCCACCGTCGCCGTCGCGCTGGATGCGCCCAGCGTTCCCGCCAGCGGCGTCGACAGCACGTTGATCACCGCCCCGCGCAGCGGCACGATCCGCACCTGCACCTGCGTGCCGAGCGGCACATTCTCCGCCGCGATCTCAATCGCGATCATGTTCGGGTCGTCGATCACCACGTCTTCCGTATCAATCCCCGCCAACGGGTCCGCCGGCGCGGGAATCGTCGCCACGCTGACGACGGTCAGCTTCGGCGCGGGCGCCGGCGGAAACACCGGGCCCTGCGTCGCTGACCATACCGACGCCGGATTCGACGAACCGCCGCGCAGGTTGTTCGGCGTTTCCAGGCGAATACGTCCGGCGGCGCCGTCCGTGCCAAACTGGTCATCGCCGCCGCGCGCGAGGAGATTGCCCGTCCCCGCGATCGTGTCCGCGATCAGCCGGATCGCCCCGCCGCTGCCCTTGCCGGCGGCCGCGTTAAACGCCCCCTCCAGCCCGCCGTCGGCGATGATCGTCCCGGAAACCAGAATCTGTGTATCGCTCGCGATCAGGATCGCGCCGCCGCCGGCGCCCGCGCCGTTGGTCGCGCCGCTGACCGTCGAGCCGCCCGAACCGCCGATCAGTGGGAGAATCGCGGCGTTGCCGTAAATCGCGCCGCCCGGCGCGCCGTTGCCCACCGCGGAATGGCCACCGCCGCCCGCGAACCCGCTGATGTCGTCCGAGCCGCCCGGACCGAATCCGCCGCCGCCGTCGGACGTGCCCAGCGCGCCGCCAAAGCCGCCCGGCCCCGGCGTCGACACAAACGGCACGACGTTGGTGTTGTGCCCGGCCCCGCCGGTGAGTTGCAGTGTGCCGGCGATTGTGACATCGCCGCTCGCCAGCCAGATCACCGGCGCGCCGCTCGGGTGATTGGCGAACGTGACCGTCACGCCGCTCGGCACATTGATGGTGGTGAACTTGTAGACGACCGCCCAGCGGTCGGGGTCATACACGCCCTGCCCCGCGACCGGGCTCGGCGTGTCCCAACTCGCGGTGGCCGCCAGGCTCAGATCCAGCGTGAGATTCGCGAGCGGCGCGAAGGCGCCATCCGAACCGTCCGACCCATGCGTGCCCCCCGGCGCCGCGACCGCCAGCGCAGCCATCGCGCCCGCGCAGAAAATCCAGCTTCGCATTTCCGCCTCCGTTGATTCAGGTGAGCGCGCATTTTAGCAAATCGGGCGGGCCGATCCTACGGGGCGCTGGGGCCGCATTGGCCGGATCGGGCGCGGCTTCGCGCTGTCTGTCGGCGACTTGGTCCGCTTCCTTCGCCCCTTCGGGGCGAGTCACAATCAGACGAGCAAACCACGGGTTACGCGTCGGTCGGCTGGCGCCGACCTCGCTTCACCCGTGGCTACTGTCCGGCGCCCCTTCGGGGCGTGTATCACGGGCGCGCGTCGGAGCCGCCGTCTTTGTGGATGTGCTTGCCGAAACGCGTGCCTTCCGCCGTCAGGCGTTCTTCCGGCGGGCGGGTCGCCTCCTCCGCGGGGGCCGGCGGCTGCGCCAGTTCGCGGTGCTCGGCGAAATACGCGTCGATCATCTCGACCGCCTCGTCCAGATTGTCCGTGACATGAAACAGATCGAGATCGCCGGGGCTGATGCAGCCACGGGCCAGCACATTGTCGCGCAGCCAGTCGACCAGCGGGTTCCAGTATGCCGAGCCGATCAGCACGACCGGGAAGCGCTGCGCCTTGCCGGTCTGAATCAGCGTCATCGACTCAAAAAATTCATCCAGCGTGCCGAAGCCGCCGGGGAAGCAGACATACGCGACGGCGTACTTCACGAACATCACTTTGCGGGCAAAGAAGTAGTGGAAGTTCACTTCAACATTCTGATACGGGTTCGGCTTCTGCTCATGCGGCAGCGAGATGTTCAGCCCGACGCTTTTCCCACCCGCCTCGGCGGCGCCCTTGTTACCCGCTTCCATGATGCCCGGCCCGCCGCCGGTGATCACCGCGAAGCCGCGCCGCGTCAGCATCTCCGCCACGCGCACGGCGTCCTGATACATCGGATCCGCCGGATCCGTGCGGGCGGAGCCGAAAATCGACACCGCCGGTCCGACATTGGCGAGAATGTCAAAGCCTTCGACAAACTCCGCCATGATGCGGAACATGCGCCAGGTTTCCTGCGCGGCGTCGCGATAGGCGGGCGGGTTGGGCATCGGTGCGCTCCGTAGCGATCGGCCGGTCACGACCGGCGTTCTGGCCCCGCAGGATAACCGGATGACGCGCCGGCGCCGGACGTTTCCGGGCGCCGCCCTCAAAATCGCCGGGAACGCCGGTCGGCGGTAGTCTTGCGCACCCGCCGGCGGCGGACGCCGCGGTGCGCGGGAAAGGGTCTCGTGGATTCGAGCGAAACAACCAGCGGCCCCGCCATATCGCCCCCGGAGCGCGGCGCCGACACGCCCGGCTGGAAATCGCGCGAAACGCTGATCGCGCTGTTCACGATTGTGATGATCGCCGCGCATCTCGCGCTGCGATTCGGCGTCGGCGCTTCGCAGACGCTGCAGCATGCGCCGTTGTGGCTGGTGTTCGTGCTCGGCGGCGTCCCGCTGGTGTGGGATCTGCTCGTCAAGATGGCCCGACGGCAGTTCGGCTCAGACCTGCTGGCGGGAATCTCCATCGTCGTTTCCGCCCTGCTGGGCGAATACCTCGCCGGCGCGCTGGTCGTGCTGATGCTCTCCGGCGGCGAGGCGCTGGAGGCCTATGCGGTGCGCAGCGCGTCTTCCGTGCTGCGGGCGCTCAGCAAGCGCATGCCCTCGGTCGCGCACAAGAAGATCGACTCGGTTGTCGAAGACCTGCCGCTCGAGCGCGTCGCGGTGGGCGACGTGCTGGTCGTGTTCCCGCACGAGATCTGCCCGATTGACGGAACCGTGGTTGAAGGTCACGGCGTGATGGATGAGTCGTACCTCACCGGCGAACCCTACATGATGTCGAAAACGCCGGGCTCGGCCGTGCTGTCCGGCGCGATCAACGGCGAATCCGCCCTGACGATCCGAACCGACAAGCGCGCGATCGACTCGCGCTACGCCAAGATCATGAAGGTCATGGAGGCCTCGGAGCAGCAGAAGCCGCGGATGCGGCGGATGGCGGACCAGCTGGGGGCGTGGTACACGCCGGTCGCCGTCGCGATCGCCGTCGCGGCGTGGGTGGCGACGGGCGACCCGGTGCGCTTTCTGGCCGTCATGGTCGTCGCAACGCCCTGCCCGCTGCTGATCGCGATTCCCGTGGCGATCATTGGTTCGATCTCGCTCGCCGCGCGGCGGGCGATCATCATCCGCGATCCGTCGTCACTGGAGACTGCGGATACGTGCCGGACGCTGATCTTCGACAAGACGGGAACGCTCACATACGGCGAACCCAAGCTGGTTGAACAGGTTTGTGCCGACCCCGCGCAGGCGGATGAAATCCTGTCGCTGGTGAGCAGCCTGGAACGGTATTCGAAACATCCGCTGGCGCGCGCGATCCTGGCGGCGGCGAGTAAGGCCAAAGCGGTAACCCACAGCGTCACCGAGATCAGCGAGCCGCCGGGACAGGGCCTGCGCGGAATGGTCGGTGGTCACGCGATCGAAGTCACCAGCCGCAAGAAGCTGATGGCACAGCGTCCGGACGCGCCGCTGCCGCCACAGGTCGGCGGGCTGGAATGCGTGATTCTGATCGACGGTCAATATGCGGCGACGTATCAGTTTCGCGACACGCCGCGCCGCGACGGCGCTTCGTTCATCCGTCATCTGGGACCGCGACACGGGATCGAGCGGACCCTGATGGTCTCCGGCGATCGCGAATCGGAAGTGCGCTACCTGGCGGAGCGGGTGGGAATCGGCGATGTGTACTTCAGCCAGAGCCCGGAGCAGAAACTCGAAATCGTGAACAAGGAAACCGCCCGGGCGAACACGATGTTCGTCGGAGACGGGATCAACGACGCGCCGGCGCTGATGGCCGCGACCGTCGGCGTCGCCTTCGGCCAGAACAGCGATGTGACAACCGAGGCGGCGGACGTCGTCGTGCTGGACAGCTCGTTGCGCAAGATCGACGAGTTTCTGCACATCAGCCGCCGGATGCGCCGCGTGGCCCTGCAGAGCGCCATCGGCGGGATGGCCCTGAGTATCGTGGGCATGATGTTCGCCGCCGCCGGGTACCTGCCGCCGGTGGCCGGGGCGATCTGCCAGGAGATCATCGATGTCGTGGCGGTGCTCAACGCGCTGCGCGTCGCGCTGCCGCCGAAGGCCCTGATCGACTTCGACGCCGGCGAAACAGGCGATGTCTGATCGGAGCGCAAGCCGGCGGCGCAAGCGGCGCGTGGGCGCCTGAAACGCGGCGGCGCGAAATTCTTTACAGGGAGCATGCGGAACATGTGGAATCGACTCGCGGCGATCGGACTGTTGGCGGCGATGAGTGGCGGCGGCTGCGCGGCGCCGCGCCCCGAGAGCGTGAAGCCGGGCATCAACGCCCCATACCAGGCGGCCGACCTGAATGTGAGTGAATGGGTTGCCCGCTTTGAGGCCGAAAGCCGCGAGGTGTATGTCCACCGCGCCGCGATCGTCGAGGCCCTGGGGATTCAACCCGGACAGACGGTGGCGGATGTCGGCTGCGGCACGGGCTTGTTTGAGCCCCTGCTTGCGCAGCGCGTGACGCCGAGCGGGCAGGTGATCGCCATTGACATCGTGCCGAAGTTCATTGCGCATGTGCGCGCCGAGGCGGACAAGCGCGGCTTGCGACACATCACGACCCGACTTTGCAGCGAAACGTCCATCGAAACGCCGCCCGCGTCCGTCGACCTGATTTTCGTGGCCGACACCTATCACCACTTTGAGTATCCGGACCAGACCTTGGCGTCGATGTTTCAGGCGCTGCGTCCCGGCGGCGCGCTGTACGTGTTGGATTTTGAGCGCATCGAGGGTGTCAGCCGGGATTGGGTCCTGGGGCACGTGCGGGCCGGCAAGGCGGTGGTTCGCGCGGAGATCGAAGCCGCCGGGTTTCGATTTGATCGCGAACTGACGCCACCGGCGCTGCGGGAAAACTACCTGCTCCGGTTCGAGCGACCCTGAGCCGACGCGGGCGGCGGGCGCCGCCGACCCGACCCGCCGCAACGTCCGATTCCCGAAAGCGCGCTAGATCGGCCAGCATGGGGTCGCTACACTACGGCTGACGAAGAGCAAAGATCGGAGCGCCTGCGGCGGGGCGCTCTTCTGGCCGTGACGACAGTGGCACGGCTCATTCCATGCAGGGGTGCGACATACATGAAGGAAGTGGCCCACGAGCCGGCGACACTGCCGGGCTTGCCCGCGACTCCGAAAAAAGCGGAGCCGTTCCTCAATAAGTATTTCAAGACCGTCATCGAACTGAAGGTGTCTGACCTGCACCTGAAGGCGGACATCACGCCGCATGTCCGCATGAAGGGCGACCTGCGCCCGCTGACCGGCGGCCCGCTGACCGGCCAGCAGATCCGCGACGGCATTTTCGAACTGCTGAGCGAAGACCAGGTCGAACTGTACAAGAAGTACGGCGCGGTCGACTTCGCGTATGACGTCGGCGAAAAAGGTGACGCCGACCGTTTTCGTATCAACGCCTTTCAGCAGAAGGGCAAGATGTCGGTCGCGGCCCGCCGCGTCAGCAAGAACATTCTGCGGTTCGACCAGCTCTATCTCCCGGTCAAGCCGATGGAGAAAATCGCGCAGTTCAACCAGGGGATGGTGCTGCTGGCCGGTATCACCGGCTCCGGAAAGAGCACGACGATCGCGTCGATGATTGACTACATCAACGAGCGCTCGCCGGTGCACATCGTGACGGTCGAAGACCCGATCGAATACATGTTCACGGACAAGAAAGCGATCATTAATCAGCGCGAGATCGGCATCGACGTGCCGGACTTTCACCTGGCGCTGAAGTACCTGATGCGTGAAGATCCGGACGTCGTGCTCGTCGGTGAAATGCGCGATATCGAGACTTTCAGCGCCGCCGTCCACGCCGCGGAAACGGGCCACCTGGTGTTCGGCACGATTCACGCGTCGAGCGCGTCCCAGACGATCTCGCGTATTCTCGACCTGTTCCCGGCCGAAGAGCGGCGCAGCATGCGGCAGGCGCTGGAGTTCAACCTGCGCTCCGTCATCTGCCAGAAGCTGATCCCCTCCGTGAAGGACGGCGTCCCGCTTGTTCCGACGGTCGAGGTCATGATCGCCAACGGCTCGATCAAGAAGCTGATCCGTGAAGAGCGCGACAATGAAATCATCAACGTCATCCGCTCCTCCTATTCGGACGGCATGATCGACTTTACCGAGCACCTGCGACAACTGGTCGAAACCGGATTCATCGACCACGCGACGGCGTACGAGTCCTGCCCGAACCCCGACGAGCTGAAGATGGCCCTCAAGGGCATTCGGACCAGTGCCGCGAGCATCCTGAGCTGACCGGCCGACCCGGAACGCGGGCCCCGCCCGCATTTTCCGGGGGCCGTTGTCTCTGGACGCCATCCCCATAGAATGGCCGCCTGACGGTCGGGCGGCTGCCCCCGGCGGAAGTCACGCGCGCGGCGGACCCGCGCCGCGTTCGACCATGCGGCCGGCCTGGTCGCGAAAAAAACGGCGCGACCGGTTCCGAAGGAGTCAGAATGCCGATCACGGCTACCGAATTGCTGGCGCAGCTCCCCGAGTCGACGGTGTACGTCAGTTGGTGGAAGCTGCTGCTGGTTGTGCTCGTTTTCGTCGGCTGGGCAAAGTTCGCCGAGTGGGTCGACAAGGACAGCGTCGCGGTCAACACCTACCGCGTCGCCTGGAACGTCGGCAACCTCGGGCTCGGCATCGCCAGCCTGTGCCTGATGCTCTTCGTGCCGATCTTCGGCGCCGCCCTGGCGGCCGCGGCCGTCCTGAATCTGGCCGTCATGATCGCCTATGTCGTGCACCGCAACGGCCTCGTCGTCGAAACCGACAAGGTCATGACCGCCGCCCACATCAAGCGCCTGATGGCCGGCGAACGCGGTTCGGCCGAAAAACGCCTCGAAGTGAACGAGTTCGTCCGCCTGACCGGACCGGACAAAAAGCCCGTCACGCTGCCGGAAGATAACGATGGCCGCCACGCGTTCGCGCTCGCGCAAACCGTGTTGTTCGACGCCCTGCGCCGCATCGGCTCCGATATCTTCGTTCAGCCGGCGGGCGAGGCCGCAAAGGTCCGTCTCGTCATCGACGGCATCAACGCCGACCGTGAACCGATGCCGCGCGCCGAAGGCGACGCGATCATCGGCTTTTTCAAGAAAGCCGCGCAGCTCAGCCTGGAGGAACGCCGCAAGCCCCAGATGGGCCGCCTGTCCGCGGCCATCGCCGATCGCAAGTTTGACCTGATCGTGCGGACGCAGGGGTCCACCGCGGGCGAGCAGTTGTCCGTGCGGATTCTCGGCGACGAGCGCTTCTTCAAGGTTGGCGACCTGGGCTTCACCGAGGCGCAGTTGGCGCGCGTCCGCGAGCTGCTGCATGAAGAACACGGCGTGCTGCTGTTCACCGCCCCGCCCAAGCAGGGCCTGACCACCACGGTTCACAGCGTCACGCGCAGCAAAGACGCGTTTCTGCTCAACATCCAGACCATCGAATACGAACAGGAAGTGCGCATCGACAACGTCACGCAGCACGTCCACGTGCCCGGCGGCGAGCGCACCTTCTATGACGACCTGATCCGCGTCACCCGCTCCGACCCGGATGTCGTTATCGTGCCGACCATCAAGGACCGCACCGTGCCGCCGCTCCTGGCGGAGGTTTCGAAGAAGCCTCAGGTCATCACCGGCATTCAGGCCCTCGATCTGGTCGACGGCCTGCGCCGCTGGATCGCGATGGTGGATGACGCGAAACTGGTCGCGCGCGGCCTGCGGGCGGTCTTCCATCAGCGACTGGCACGCAAGCTGTGCACGACTTGCCGAACCGCCTACAAGCCCGACGCCGCCACGCTGCAGAAGCTCGGCATGCCGGCGGATCAGGTGCTTTACCGCCCGCCGGAGCCGCAGTTCGACAAGCAGGGACAACCGATCCTGTGCGAGGCGTGCAGCGGATCGGGCTACAACGGCCGCGTCGGCGTTTTCGTCATGCTGGAGGTCGATGACGACGTCCGGCGTGGAATTATTGCCGGGGGAGACGAGCTGAAGGGCGTCCTGATGAAGAAGAGCGGGCTGAACCTGCAGCAGCAGGCCCTCGCCAAGGTGATTGACGGCACAACCAGTATCGACGAGGTGATTCGCGTGACCCGACCGGCCCAGGCCGCCCGTCCGTCATCGCCGTCGTCCGCCAAGGCCGCGAGCTAAAGCCCGGCCGTCGGCCGAAAAGGAGACCCAACGTGGCGCTAAACCTGACTGCCGCCGTCCTCGTGCTGGCGATGACGTTCATGCATTCCATCTGGGGCCTGTTCAGCGGCCTGCTTCATGTTTTCTGCGCGATTGTCGCGCTCGCGGTCTCGTTCGGATTCTCCGAGGCGATCGGCGGCGCAATGGTCAAGCAGCTGGGCACGGCTCCGGGCTACACCGAAGCCTCGGTCATGATCCTGCTGTTCTTCGCCGTCATGCTCACGCTGCGCCTGCTGGCCGACACCATGATCCGCGGCAACCTCAAGGTCCCGCAGGCGCTCGATTGGGCCGGCGGCGCGGTCTGCGGCTTTATCGGCGCCGAGATCGTGGTCGGCGTGCTGCTGGTTTCAATCTTTCAACTCCCGCTGGGCGACAGCGTGCTCGGCTTCCAGCGCTACCCGCGGAATGACAACCAGTCCAATGCCGATCACTCCTTCATGCCCGAGTTTGAGCGGGCCAGCGTCTGGTTCAAGCCCGACGATTTCGCCGCCGGCCTGTTCTCCATGGTCAGCAGCGGCAGCCTGAAGGGCGAAACCGAGTTCAGTGATGTCTATCCGAATTACGCCGACTGGCTGGCGTTTACCGGCAACACCGTGCAGCCCAGCTCCACGCCCGCGCCCTATCGCAATAAGCAGGGCGACGGATACCGCCGCGGGCTGAATGTGCAGAAGTGGTGGGAGGAGGACGCGCTGGTCGACGCGGCCGTGTATCGCCGCGAATTGCCCACTGAAAAGCGCCGCCAGCCGCCCGTGTCGCCGCAGTCGTTCTCCGCCGCCGCCGGCAAGAAGCTGATCGGCGTCCGCGTCGAGTTGCCGCAGGACTCTGCCGATCGCTACCGCAGCACCGCCATCCACCTGTTCCGCCCCACCATGATCCGGATCGTCGGCGATGTCGGGTCGGAGCCGGCGCAGTTCCCGGCCTGCGCCGTGCGCGGCCAGCTTTCCGACGGCGGCACGGTCAAGTGGCGCATCACCGACTACGACAACAACATTCAACTGAACGAGGGCGCTCAGACGGTTGATTTCGCCTTCGAAGTGCCCAAGTCGTTTGAGCCGCGGTTTGTCGAGTATCGTCGCCGCGCCCGCGGCGCGATCCCGCGAAATGACGAGACCGCCAAGCTCGATCGCGAGCCGGGCGTGGCGGACGCGGTCGTCGCCGCGGCCGAACAGGCCGCCCAGCCGACCGGCGTCGATTTCGACCAGACATTCGCCGCCAACTCCACGAACAGCCAGAGCCTCGGCTTGCCGTTCGAGTTCGCGGAGTCGAAGGTCAAGGCCCTGACCGTCGAGGGCGAAAGCGTCGTCGAGGGGCGTCTGACCGGCGCCAAGGAGCGCTTTGTCACCGGCCGCGGCGACACGCCGATCCGCCAGTACAAGGTGCCTGACGACACCATGACGCTGATTCAGGTGCGGTTCCAGTACGACAAGGTCAAGACGATCGTCGGCCAGGTCCTGAACTTCGTCGATCAGATCAAGCAGTTCGAATTGCAGGACGCCAACGCCGACCGCCACATCATGGTCGGCTGCTGGGCCGAGCTCAGCCGCGGCGGCAAACCGTATATCGAGTTCGTCTACGACCCCGATCCGACCAGCGGGACCTGCGACTACAAACAGGGCTTCCTGAATCTGCCGGGCATCTCCCGCCAGGAATTGCAGGCCCCCGGCACCGAGATCTGCCTGCTGTTCCTCGTGCCCAAGAACTGCCGCGAAATCACGGCCCTGGTCCACGGCGGCGAGGAAATCCCGCTGAAGATTCCGGTGTCGGACCGTTAAAAAGGCGCCTAAACGGCGATCGGCGCTCCATCCGGCCCTGCCACAGGCGAGCCGGACGGGCCGCCCCGCCGGGCCGGCGACGCCAGATATTGACCCGCCAAGCCGATATGGTAAATTGCGCGGCCCGCGACGCTGCGGGCGCTGATCCCCGATAGCTCAATGGTAGAGCAGCCGGCTGTTAACCGGCAGGTTGTAGGTTCGAATCCTACTCGGGGAGCTATGAGAGCGGTTGCGAAACAGCGCGACCGACGAGTTAACGGTGAACCCCGGGAGAGCGATCTTCCGGGGTTCGTTCGTTTCCGCCAGTATCCGCAAGGGTTTACGCGCGTTCCGGCTCTCGGCGGTGGCCTGAGAGAACGCCCGCGCGAGCGCCGAATCGCGAGCGCCGGCCGCCTACCTCCCGCTCAGTGCCGAGAATTCTCTCTTTCTCTCGTTAACAGACCCCATCCAGTTAGCGCTGTGAGTTGCTCTCGAACCCGAGAGCAACCTCCGCTCATACGCGCCGTTACAGTCGATGCGCCGCCGCTTTCGCGTGATCGCGAAACGCGGGAACTCGGCTTTGGCGTTGACCGACTCGGGAAGGAGGTGGAAGCTGCGCGCCATGCTGGCATGCAGCGGGCCAGCTAACCAGCCGACCAGGAAGGCCACGGTGATAGCATGAGAAGCGAACTCTTCCACATGGAATACTACGAGACTTATTACTTCACGAACATCGTCCACAACGTGATGAAGGATCCGACGCCGTATCTGCGCGGCCTCGACGGCTTCTTCGGCGATTTGAACTACAAGAGATTCCTCGCACCCTTTCCGAGATTCAGCGCTCTGCATGGCTACATCGAGTTCATCATCTCGAACACGCTTTTCGAGGAGTTCGCGGGTGTGGAGCTCGACAACAAAACGAAGCAGCCACACGCGAAGCTGTGGGTGAACGTAGCACTCGCGAAGCACGGAATTGCGCATGAGCCCTTCGCAAACTGGCTCGCGAAAAACAACCTAGCGCGCGAGGACGCCTGCGAGGACGACATTGGCGACTATTATCGCGAGCTGTATGACGAGGGGCCACTGGAGGCGTTTCTTGAGCGGATGATTGACGAAGTGTTTTTCCTGCTGTTCTTCAACCGCGCCTTTCTCATCGCCCTTCACCAAATGATCGCTAATGAGATTTCGGAGGTGGATTGTGTGGAGCCTGACGAAGAACGGTGGTTCCGAAAGCCGGGCGGCCTGAAGCGCTCACGCATCCCGACTTGGGCTCGCCGCGCAGTCTTCTATCGCGATCGCGGGGCGTGCGCCGTATGTCACCGTGACATCTCCAACCTTGTCAGTCTACGGAGCGAGAAGCACTTGGACCACATAGTTCCCTTAGCGCGCGGCGGCATCAACGACGTGACGAACCTCCAGCTTCTGTGTTCCGGCTGCAATCAAGCAAAGAAGGACGGCGACCCGAAAACTTCATCGCGGTATGAGCGCTGGTACTGACGCCGGTCAGGCGGTTCGCTTCTTCCACCATCTAATTTAGTTAGTTAACGGCTCACGTATGTAACTGATAGAGGCCTGCACGCGCGGGCTAACAACCCGCCGGACGACGCACCGGCTGCGGAGCGGAGGGTCACGAACCCACCGTCGGATCAAAGAATGGTGTCAAGGCGATTCAGGGCGACTCTGAGGATCGGGTCGTTCCCGAAGTATCGCCGCGCATCCGTTGCGTGCTGGCGAAGCTCGGCTTGCTGCGTCGAGTCTAGCGTTTCGCCAAGTTCCAGAAACCGCGCGGCGCCCGAGAACAGGGTGGAGTACGGATGGACCGTGATCCTAGATCGGCTTTCCTCCACGGCAATCGCACGCGCGAGCTTGTCGAAGGCTTCCGAGAAAATCCCAACTCGTCCGGCCGGCTCTCGTTCCATCTGTTGGAGCAGCAACTTCCCAAGCGTCGTGAGCGTGTGCGGGTGGAATTCGATTGCGACAGCATGTCGTGCGTATTGTAATGCCGTATCCAAATCAGCTTGGGCGGCAAGCAGCGCGCGCTGCTCCCAGTATCGCGAATTCCATGCCCATTCCTTTTGAGATGCGACATAGAATCCATCGGCATTTGAGCCAAGCAACGGAACGACAATCTTGTCCGCATCGAACAGCCGTCCCGCTAGGCGGGCCTCGGGCGACCTCAACATGATGGCGCGCCGATTCACGTGAGGAGCCAACCCAGCTGCAATGGAGCTAAAAGCACTTACCAATCTCGTGGGCTCCCTGGCTGCAATTCGGTGCAGCGTACGTTCAGCGATAACGGCATTCACCGGCAATACGTACTCGTCGTCTTCCGTATTCTCGACCACTGCCAAGGGCGCAGTACCTGAAAACAGGTCATCGAGCGACGTCCGGGTGCCAACGATTGACTGTAAGATGCTGTAGCGAATTCCAGCAGCGTGGCAATGCCGGGCGAGAGCAACGCTCAGGTAGGCCAATCGATGCTGCTCGGGGGTATCCGTCCAAAGCGATTCAACGATCGACTCAAGCGGTCGAAAGTCATTTAGGATGCGGCACACAGCGACAGCCACGGCATCGCCCTTGAGTCGCAGCCCATACTCATCTGGGTTCTTAACGGCGGCAGGCGTCCCCACCAATCCGTATTGACGAAACAGCTCGATCAGCTGCCTTCGCTCCGACTGGTTAAGCGGTTGCAGCGCTCTTGTGGAGCGAGGCAGGTCCCCAAGGACAAGGTCGACGAACTCTTGGCGGTATGCTCGTTCGGACGCAAGCACGACCAGGTTCGCCGACGCTGCCGAATCTTCGATGAGGTCAAAGACTTGCTCCGCATGATCAGCCAACCCATCGACCAAGAGCACAAGAGCGGTCGTTGCAGACGCGATGCAATCGGTGGCAGCCTTCACGTCGATCCGCGAGAGCGTATGTAGGGCCAACACCGGGTTTCCACTTCGCGCCAAATCATGGCCAACGCGGTGGATGACTGTAGTTTTTCCGGTTCCAGCGTCGTCCCAAACGATTAGGAGCCGGGGTCCATCGGGCTTGACTCGCGTCAGCATTTGCTCGACTTCGGCGCGAATCGGCCCCGTATCGATTCGCGCGATGTCGATATGCTGATCGAGATCCTCACTAACGGGCGCTCGGCCGTATAGAAATGCGCTCGGCACTTGAGATCTTGGACGATCACCGGCCGACACCAAGCGAAAATCGGCAAAGAACTTCAGCAGTTGGAGGGATAGGCCGCGATCCGGGAAGAGTCCCGCGACATTCGGCACAATCAGATCAGTCAGTGTCGGTGGAGCAGGAAACTCTCGTCTTAGCCAGCCCAGAAACTCGCCAAACGTTGCTTTCACTAGCTCTAATCCATATCTCTTGCAATCGGACTCCGTGGCGGCATCTGGAAATGGTTCGATAAGCAAGGACGGCCCTCTGCCTCTTCGAGGTGTCGCCTCGCTTCTATGGCTAAGGTAGTATTCCAGATCGACTTCATTCAGAGATGTCCCTGCTATGATGAAGGACTCGGTCGCGAGGATCTCGGACAACAAGTGCATCCAGGGATTCATCGCGGCCATCACGCGCGCGTACTCGGCGTGAGAGAAAACGAAGCCGACATCTGGCCGTCCAACCCACCCATGCAGGTGGACAGCGTGCAGTTCTTGTCGATCCGGCGTCGGCTCGAATGACGCATCGAAGTTCAGGGGGACCAGCTGTTGCTTGGCCTCGGCGGCGGTGCGGTATAATGCCTCCACCGCGTCATCGATGTTGAACGAAAATAGGCGCCGCCAAAGGAAATGCGGCATCGGTCCGAGCGAAGGTCCTGGGACGCAGTTGTTGAATCGATCGAGAAGTTCGGTCTTGCGTTCTGTGTCGCTCAGTAGAGAGTACACGCGGGGTAGGGTCGTGGTGTCTCGGACACCTTTCAACGCACACAGGTCTCTTCGCAGCTGTTCGGCACTCCGAAGCGTTTCACCCTGCCCGTTCGTGCTATCCAACGAAATCCCGGAACCCACGAGAAGGTTGTAGCCGCCGCTCAGCAGCGTGCTGCGGAACGCGTCTCGTAGGTTCTCCGGAATCATGCCTGCTCCCATCGACGTTACTCTGCCGCGGCTGATGCCGCAGCGATGGCGCGTTTTGCCAACCCATCGTAACAATCTCTGGCTGGCCAGACCATCCGGTTAACGCACGGCGTATGTAACTGATAGAGGCCTGCACTCGCGGGCCAACAAACCGCCGGACGACGCACCAGCCGCGAAGCGGAGGTCGTCGTCGGCATCGACTCTTCGGAGAGATGCCGATGGCCACGCGCCGCATCATCATCGACCCCACCCACCCCGTAGCGATGACGCCGGACCAACGCCGCGCCGAGCTGGCAACCATCCTGGCCGCCGGCCTCATCCGACACGTCGAGCAGCGACATCTTGCGGCCATTTCGATGTCGAAAAACGCGGCAGATTCCGGCGAAACTCGCCTTGAGGTTCCTCCCGACCCTTGCCCTTATGGAGCCCGTGGTTAACGCCCTGCGAGAGCGCGAGAGAAAGGAGAACGCATGGCGCTGAATATTGCCAAAGAGATCGCGGCGCTCAAGAACATGACCGTCGGGCAGCTCCGCGTGAGGTACGAAGAGATCTTCGGCGAGGCCACGCGGGCCGGCAACAAGGACTTCCTAATCAAGCGCATCATCTGGCGGCTGCAATCGCTCGCGGAGGGTGACCCGCCCCGCCGATGAATCGCTGTGGACCGTCGAGCGCTACGTCGACGAACTGGCGCGGGTCCGCGCGGCGCTGAACCTCGATCGCGTGCATATCCTCGGCCATTCGTGGGGATCGATGCTCGCGGTCGATTACATGCTCCAGCGCCAGCCGGATGGCGTCGTCAGTCTGACGCTCGCCGGCCCGGCGCTGAGCGCCAAACGCTGGATGGCCGACCAGCGCGCGTGGCTGTTACAGATGCCCGAGCCGGTCCGGCGGGCGGTTCAGGAAGCCGAGGCGACCGGGACGTTCGACTCCCCCGAGTATCAATCCGCGATCGAGGTCTTCTACAGCCGCCACGTCTGCCGCGCCGATCCCTGGCCCGACTTCGCGCAGCGCGCCCTTTCACCGGAGAAAATGGGCCTCGACGTCTATCAGCATATGTGGGGGCCCAGCGAATTCACCGCCACCGGAACGCTGAACAGCTACGAGCGCGTCGATCGTCTCAAGGAAATCCGGACGCCGACGCTGTATCTCTGCGGGCGCTTCGACGAGGCCACGCCCGCGACCACCGCGTACTATCAGCGTCACACGCCGGGCGCTTCGATCCATGTGATCGAAGACGCGTCGCACCTGACCTGGGCCGAACAGCCGGAGGCAAGCAACCGCGTCGTCCGCGACTTTCTGATGCACGCTGAAGCCGACACGCAAGCGCGGGGCCGCTGATCACCCCGAAACCGCCGCTGGCTATGCGAATTCACCGGAACGGAAAGAACCTACGATCAAGTGAACGAGTACATCAAAGCACTGATCGATCTGCACCGATCCGCATCCGCCCCGAAGGGGCGCCGGGTGGTAGCCACGGGTGAAGCGAGGTCGGCGTAAGCCGACCGACGCGTAACCCGTGGTCATTCGTTCGATTTGATTCGCCCCGAAAGGGGCGAAGGCGGCGGACGGACCTCACAGCAAACGAATTCGCGTCGGGGCGCCCAGCAACATCATGTCTTCGACGGGCGAGACGCCCGTACCACCCACGGGGGGCATCTCCGGGCGCTGAACAGTCACCCAAACACCGGCGGCAATCGCAGGCTCTTCCGAATCACCGTCAACTGGCCGACATGAATCATCTCGTGACAGGCCAGCGCCGGCATCAGCGCCGCCAGGTCCCGCGCAAACGCGTGGATCCCCGCCGGCAGCGCATCGGCCAGACAATCGACGGATTCAGAAAAGAAGCCGGCAAGCTCCTCTCGCAACGTGTCCAGCGCGGCGCGAATCTCGCCGCGGTCGGGGTAATGATCCGCATCTGTACTCGCACGGCTGCCTTGGGCGAATTGGTCATGCCACGCCTGCGACAGCTTGCTGCCGCGCCCTTCGACCAGGTGCGAGAGGATGTCGTCGTCCTCCCACGCCAGGTGACCCGCGATCCAGGTCGCGTGATTGCCGTCCGGGACCGGGACGTGCAGCCGGTGTTCCTCCGGGATCCCGTCAAGCAGCGCCAAGGCCATGCGCCGGGAAAAACGAAGCGACGCGATGCCGGTTTCGAGTTCTCTGGCTGACATAATGCGGACCATTATGGTCGCGCGCGACCGAAACGTGAACTGCCCGGGCGATCTCCGCGATTCTTCGCGGTCTCGCCCGGGCAGTGTTTCACTTCGGCTCCGAAGCGCAGCGTGGCCGCGCTCAGCAGCGTCTGATGGCTACCTGTCGGCGCCCTTCAGCGAAGCGGCGATCCCGTTCGCCGGGGCGCGCTCATATCGGTCCAGGTCAAAGCGATCCAGATTCATCACCTTGTTCCACGCCGCCACGAAGTCCTCGACGAACTGCTGTCGCCCGTCATCCGCGGCGTAGACCTCGGCGATGGCCCGCAGTTGTGAGTTGGAGCCGAAAATGAGATCGACGCGCGTGCCGGTCCACTTCAACTCGCCCGTCGTCCGGTCCAGCCCCTCATAGATTCCCGGGTTCGCGGAAGACGGCCGCCATGTCGTGTTCATGTCCAGCAGATTGACGAAAAAGTCATTCGTCAGCGCGCCGGGCCGCGTCGTGAAGACGCCGTGTCGGGCGTTCTCGAAATTCGCATTCAACCCGCGCATGCCGCCGATCAGCACGGTCATCTCCGGCGCGGTCAGTGAAAGCAGCTGCGCCCGATCGACCAGCAACTCCTCCGGCCGGCGATCAACCCCCGCGGAAAGGTAGTTGCGGAACCCATCCGCCCGCGGCTCAAGCGGCGCGAACGAATCCACATCGGTCCACTCCTGCGAGGCGTCCGTGCGGCCCGGGATAAAGGGAACCTCCACATCGTGCCCGGCTTGTCTGGCCGCCGCCTCGACGGCCGCGCAACCGCCCAGCACGATCACGTCGGCGAGCGACACCTTCTTGTCCCCGGACTGCAGACGGTTGAAGCCCTGCTGAATCTTCTCCAGCGACGCCAGCGCTTTCGCGAGTTCAGCCGGTTGGTTGACTTCCCAATCCCGCTGCGGCGCGAGACGCACCCGCGCCCCGTTCGCCCCGCCGCGCATGTCCGACCCGCGGAACGTGGACGCCGACGCCCAGGCCGTCGAGACCAGCTGCGGAATCGTGAGCCCCGACTCCAGAATCTGTCGCTTGAGGTTGGCGATGTCCGGCGCGCCGATCAAGGCGTGATCAACCGCCGGGACCGGGTCCTGCCACAACTGCGGCTCGGCGACAAGTGGCCCGAGGCAGCGGGAGTGCGGCCCCAGATCGCGATGCGTCAGCTTGTACCACGCCTTCGCGAACGCCGCTTCAAACTCTTCCGGGTGCTCGTGGAATCGCTTCGAAATCTTCGCATAAGCCGGGTCCATGCGCAGCGATAGATCGGTGGTGAACATCATCGGGGCGTGCCGCTTCGACGGATCGTGCGCATCGGGCACGAGTCGCGCGCCTGCGCCACCCTTCGGCCGCCATTGATTCGCGCCCGCCGGACTCTTCACGAGTTCCCACTCGAAGCGGAACAGGTTGTCGAAGTACTCGCGCGACCACGCCACCGGCGATGACGTCCATGCGCCTTCGAGGCCGCTGGTGATCGTGTCGCCGGCGTTGCCGCTTCCATACGAGTTCTTCCAGCCCAGCCCCTGCTCCTCGATGCTCGCAGCCTCGGGCTCCCGGCCGACGTGATCCGCGGGCCCGGCGCCGTGGGCCTTCCCGAGCGTGTGCCCGCCCGCGATCAGCGCGACCGTCTCCTCATCGTTCATCGCCATGCGGCCGAAGGTTTCGCGGATGTCCTTGGCGGCGGCGAGCGGGTCCGGCTTGCCGTTCGGGCCTTCCGGATTCACATAAATCAAACCCATCTGCACAGCCGCGAGCGGGTTCTCAAGCTCCCGGTCGCCGCTGTAGCGCTTGTCCCCCAGCCACTCGCTCTCGGGCCCCCAATACACATCGTTCTGCGGCTCCCAGACATCCTCACGACCACCGGCGAAACCCATCGTCTCAAAGCCCATCGACTCCAGTGCGCAGTTGCCGGTAAAGACCATCAGATCCGCCCATGAGATCTTGCGGCCGTATTTCTGCTTGATCGGCCACAGCAGGCGGCGGGCCTTGTCGAGGTTCGCATTGTCAGGCCAACTGTTGAGCGGCGCAAATCGCTGCGTGCCATCGGATGCGCCCCCGCGCCCGTCGGAAACGCGGTACGTCCCGGCGCTATGCCATGCCATGCGAATGAACAGCGGGCCGTAATGCCCATAGTCGGCCGGCCACCAGTCCTGCGAATCGGTCATCAGCGCGTCGATGTCTTTCTTCAGGGCGTCCAGATCGAGCTTGGCGAACTCTTCCGCATAGTTGAAATCCTCGCCCATCGGATTGCCCACCGGCGCGTTCTGGTGAAGGATCTGCAGGTTCAGTTGATCGGGCCACCAGTCTCCCGCCGCCATCGCCCCGACCGCCGTCGGCTTCATGCTCGCGCTCGCGCCCGTCACCGGGCATTTGCCGGCCGCTTCGCTCTCCGTCTGGGCCAGCGCCGCGCCAAAGCTGGCGCCGCCGCAGATGCCCACGGCCAGCGCGAGTACCCAGGCTGGTCTCCGTCGGATGGATCCGGCGTTTGGCTCGCGCGCCGCGAACTCCGCGCCTTCGATTGTGGTGTCCAACATGTCAATCCTCCCTGTACTTGATTTGATCTCGCAAAGACTGCGTTTCATCGCTTCGTCGGGCTGTCTGTGTTTCTTCCGCGATTCCCGGACCTCTCGCCGAGACACGCGGGACACGTGCCCCAATAGATCACCTCCGCCTCGTCGATCTCGAATCCCGCGTCGGCGTCCGCCGTCAGGCACGGCGTTTTTCCGATCGCGCAATCGACGTCGACCGTCTTTCCGCAGGCGCGGCAGATGAGGTGATGGTGGTTGTCGCCGACCCGGTCCTCGTAACGCGCGGACGAGCCGGCCGGCTGAATCCGCCGGATCAGGCCTTTCTCGGCCAGCATGCCGAGCGCGTCATAAACGGCTTGTCGCGAAATCGCGCCGATGTCGGCCCGCACAAAGTCCGCGATCGCGTCGGCCGTGCAGTGGGGCCGGGCCGAAACCGCGCGCAGAATCGCGAGGCGCTGGGCCGTGACCTGGACGCCGTGTTTTCGTAAGAGTGCGGCCGGATCTTCGAACATGACCGGATGCTACGTCCATATTTGGACTGTGTCAAGAATCGGCGTAAGACTGATTTCTTCCCAACTCAACGCCGGGGCCGGGCCTACCGTTGGCCGGCTTCCCACGCGTGGGCCTCGTCGGGGCGACCACGGCGTCGGTAGTGCTCCACAATGGTCGAAATCGTCTGCTGGGTCAGCGGATGGGTCTGGCCGGAGTGAGCCCGGAGACTGGTGATCGCGTAGAGCAGCAACTGCTCCGCTTCGTCGAAGCGGTCCTGGCTGTCATAGAACTGTGCGAGCCAGATTTCGAGACGCGTGACCACGGTGTGCCCTTTGGGCATGGTGTCGCGCGCCAGATCCCGCGCGTGCGTAAGCATCTGCTCGGCTGCCGTGACTTCTCCGAGGCTCGCGTTCAGGCGCCCGAGTGACCCCATCGTCAGCAGCGTGCTGGGGTGCCGTTCGCCACGAACGGTTTGACTTGCCTGCAGCGCCTCGACCAGCAGGTCCCTGGCGCGCAGCGGTTCGTGGTCGATCAACATGTTGGCCAGATCCTTCATCGCGAGCAGCGTCGCGGAGTTGTTCAGGCCCAGCGCCTCACGCGTCAGCCGATACGCTTCTTCGTACAAGGGGCGCGCTTTCTCCGGATCACCCATCGACGAGTAAAGGACCGCAAGGCCGCGCAGCGCCACCAGCGACTGCTGATGCGATCGTCCCAGCGTCCGCCGACAGCGATCGAGCGTGTCGATGAACATGGGCTCCGCTTCGGCGTAGCGCCCCTGCTCACCAATCGTCACCGCGAGCCAGTAGGCGGAATCAAGCGTGTCCGGGTGGTCAGCCCCCAACGCCCGCGCGCGGCCTTCGTACGCCGCGCGCACCTGCGCCTCCGCCTCCGGGTACTTCTCAATCAGGTACGTAAGCAGGCCCAGCTCATGCGCGACGTCCAGCGTGCGCGCGTCGGAGGTCCCGAATTGGCTCACCCGCAGGTCCAGTGCGCGATGCAAATGGCGCTCCGCCTGCTGGAACTCCGCCAGCCGGCGGTAGGTCCGGCCCAGCGTCAGCCGGATCGACGCCTCCACCTCCGGCTGATCACTGAATCGCCCTTCGATCTTGCGTGACGCCGCGTCGAGCACATCCCGCACCCGCACATCGGCCCCAAGCTCCTCGGGCGCCACGGCCGCGAGCAGGTCATCGTTGAGAAACCGGTTGATCTCGGCCGCGATCCGCGCGTCTGTCCGCGCCCGCGCCTCGGCCCGCAGCGACCAGACCAGGCCCACGCTGACGCCGACCAGCGCCAGCAGCCCGAGGCCGGCGGCGCCGATCGCGACCTTGTGACGCAACGAAAATTTACGCAGCCGATAGCCCGCGCTCGGCGGATGGGCATGGATCGGCTCATCCGCGAGGTGGCGCCCGACATCCGCGGCGAAGTCGCCGACGGTGGCGTAGCGCCGCGCGCGATCCTTCTCCAGCGCCGTGATCACGATCCAATCCAGATCGCCGCACAGCCGCCGCGCCAACGCAGCCGGCGCCATCCCAGCGCCGGCGAAACCCGCCGCCCGCACTGAATCCGAAGACCCCACGCGTTGCGAAGGCCGCTGCGGCTCCGCCTCCTGAATCAACTGCAATGTCTCCGCCTGGCTCAGGTTCGCGAGCGCTGCTCGATCCAGCGGCGGCGCGCCGGTCAGCATTTCGTAGAGCAGCGCGCCAAGCGAGTAGATGTCCGTTCGCGTGTCGATGTCGCGCTGGCCGGCCGCCTGCTCGGGGCTCATATACGCCGGTGTACCGATCGGCTGTCCCTGATCCGTCAGCGTGACGGCCCCGCTGTCGTCGGCGCCGGTCGCGTCGATCGCACGCGCGATGCCGAAGTCGATCACTTTCGGCAGCGGCCGCCCGTCCGCTTCCCCCACCAGCACATTGCTCGGCTTGAGATCACGATGGATCACGCCCTTCTGATGCGCATGCTGCACCGCATGGCACACTGCGACAAACAGGCGCAAGCGCTCCGCGATATCGAGACGCTTGTCGCGGCAATACTCCGTAATCGGCACGCCCTGCACAAACTCCATCACAAAGTAGGGGCGCCCGGAACTCATGACGCCGGCGTCGAACACCTTCGCGATCGCGGGGTGATCCATCTGCGCCAGCGTCTGCCGCTCCGCCTCAAACCGCGCGACGACGCGGTGCGTATCCATCCCCAGCTTCACAACCTTTAGCGCGACCGTTCGCGTCACAGGCTGCAGTTGCGTCGCGCGATACACCGTGCCGAAACCGCCCTGCCCGATCTTGGCCTCGATCCGGTATCTCCCCTCGGCCTCAAACGCTTCGAGCAGGCGGCGCTCGATCTCATCCGCGCTGCCGACGTGAAACCCGCGGCCCAGCGCCGGAACCTCCAGCGCCGCGCCGGCGTCCGCATGCGCCAGCATCGCCTCAAGCTTTTGAAGCACTTCCGAATCCGCGCTGCGCGAGCGGACAAACTGCGCCCGCTCCTCGGCCGGCAGATTGATGGCTTCATCAAAGATGGTGCGCAATTCGGCAAACTGTTGCGGCGTCATCGCGCTACGCTTCCGGCAATTCGCTCGCGAGCCACGCCCGCGCTGTTCGCCAATCCCGCGCGGCCTGCGTGCGCGAGATGCCCAGCGCTTCGGCGGCCTCTTCCTCCGCCAGACCGCCGAAAAAGCGCAGTTCGACCAGCCGCGCCATGCGCTCGTCCATTCCCTCCAGTTTCGTCAGCGCGTCTTCAAGGTCGATCAGGTTGATCAATGGCCGATCCTGCGCGCAGAGGCCGCCATCCAGCGTGATCCGCTGCCAGCCGCCTTCCCGCTTGGCCGCCGCGCGCCCGCGGGCGTGGTCGACCAGAACCTGCCGCATGACCTTGGACGCGAGCCGAAAAAAGTGAATGCGCCCCGCCATCGGCGCCGCCGGACCGTCAGCGAGCCGGATGAACGCCTCGTGCACCAGCGCCGTCGGCTGCAGGGTATGCCCCGAGCGTTCCTCACCAATGTGGACCGCCGCGAGACGCCGCAACTCGTCATAGACCTTCGGCAGGAGCGCCCGCATGGCCGCGGGTTCGCCGCGGCCGAGTTGATTGAGGATTTCTGTGACGCTTGGGTCAGACATCGGATTGACTCGGTTATGCCCGCCCAGCGAATCGCCCGGGAACCGCGCCATCATAGCAATGTCCATATCCGGATCGCATTCCTGACGCTCGCAACGGATCCCGAAAAAATCCTCGCCGCGAAATGGAGCGCGCCGCGCCGGACTATCGCAAGGTGAGATGAGGACGGTCGAAGGGACCGCCGACGCCGGCATGCTCAACCGGCAAACACGAACGCCCCCAAGGTCGGGCGATACGGAGGAAGAATCGTGGGTAACCGAATCAATCGAAAAGCGGCCCGTTGGAGTCTGGCGTCGCTGTTTGTGTGTGTGTCACTGGCCGGCCACGTCCACGCCGGTGGCTTCCTAGATCAGGAAAATGTCGGGCCGCAATGGGGTTCCGGCGTCATCGGCGAGTTGCCGTCCTTCGGCTTCAAAGTCAGCCGCGGCCAGACATTTGACGTCGGCCAGACCGGCCAACTCACCAGCGTCGAAGTCGATCTCTTCAAATCCGGCGCCCCCACGGCCCCGCTGACGCTCGACATCCGCCCCGTCAACGGAATCGCGCCGGAACTCACCGCCGGCGCCTCGCTCGGATCGATCTCGCTCCTGCCCAGTCAGGTGTCCAACGGATGGGTGAGTTTCGACCTCTCGGCCGCGAACATCAGCGTGAATGCCGGCGACAAACTGGCGTTTGTGCTCGAATCGACGCAGGACTTCAGCGGTAACCAGAACCAGTACGGTTTTACCATCTCCGGGTCCGGGACCAACACCGACTATTACCCGGGCGGGCATCTGTGGGATCAGAACAACGGCGGCGCCTGGGAGCACACGATCGGCAATCCCAGCTATGACATGCGCTTCCGCACCTTCGTAACGCCCGAGCCCGCCTCGGCGTGCCTGATGCTGCTTGGCGGTCTGCTGGCGATCCGTCGCCGCTAACCGAACCGACTGTCCGAATCAGGCGATCACCCCCGCCCCGGCCCCGCGCCGGGGTTTTGTTTTTGTCTGGCGAGGCCCGGCCCGATCAGGTCAGCGGCGCGCAAAAAAAAGTGGCGGAGGGCGACCGGTTGCCCGGCGCCCTTCCGCTCACCGATGCGGAACGCCACCCGATTTGGGGAGCCATGGCGGCGTACCACGTGCGCTGTAAAAAAATGAGGACCAGCCATTATTGAACGGCTGGCCCTCGAGTGTTTGCTCTGCCCAAGCTTCCTTCCCTTCGGCTCCCCTGGAAAGGAGGACATGCAACCGTGTTCCCCAGCCATCGGCTCCCCAGTTTCAGTCCGGAGAACATCCAATCCTAGGACCCGTGATTTCCGGATTTCCACTCGCGCGCTCAAAAAAATTCAGATTCTCTTCGGAACGGCTCACGGACGGCCCGCGTCACGATCCCCGAAGTTCTTATGAGACGATTGCTCCGCCGGCCAACGCGCGTTCGTAAACCCCTGCCAAAAAACGATTTCGGCTTGATTTCAAAGTTCGGATCGCTACGCTGGAGAGTCGCGGAAGTTGCGATTTCGGGGGGATGTGAACCGAGCGACGGCCGGCCGCGAGCCGGATCGATTCGCGCGGGGCATCCAAAATGAATTCAGAAGTCTCTGAGGGGAACGCCATGCAATCACGGCGGTGGGCGCTGGCCGGACTCGCGCTGGGAGCAGGCGCGGTCATGGCCTTGGCCGGCAATGTCAAACTTCAATCCTCGGCGAACGGCGCACTTGCGCGCCCGACGACCGAAAAGGCGCGGATCGGGAATCACCCGTTCCAACTGCGCAAGGGCATGATCGTCCCCGAGGCGGCGCGTCCGACCCGCAAGCGCATCGTGCACAAGCAGGCCGTGAACTTCATCGACCTGGTGACCGGCGAAATCACGCCGAACCCGCGCTACGGATCGACCACACGCGCCCCCACCACGGTCGTTTTTGATTCGGCCAACATCAAACCGCCGTTCGCCGGCATCTTCGGTCTCAACGCGCAACTGCCTGATCCGACCTGCTACGCCGATCCGAACTGTCTCGGCTACGGGCTGACGGTACTGCTCGGCGGGACGCGCAACACCATCTTCCCCGCCTACGCCGCGCCGCGCGAAGTGCTCGACGCGAACGACACGCTCGGCGATTTCCTGGACATCGCGCTCGATGACTACGACGCCAGCGCCAACTGGCCGGTCATTCAGGGCGACCCGGATTTCCTGCAGCAGCCCTACATCACCGACCTGGTGGTCGTGGTCGAGGCTGACAACAGCAACCTGGCGCAGCGCAGCGTTTTCCTGGACGCCTTTATCCAGGACAGCTTCACCGGCGCCGTGACCTACGCCATTCGCGGCGAGTTCGTGCTGGAGGCGGGCGAGCCCGCGTTCATCGGCTTCTTTGACTTCTCCGGGCTCGGCGAAGTGAACGACGCTTTCTCGACCGCCCGCGGCACGCTGATTCTCGACTATCCCGCATTCAGCAACGGCAGCGAGCAGCCCCGCCTGGGATACGCGCTGGGCGGCGGCGCCCCGCCGAACAACCCGCGCAACGACGAAGCCGTTTCCCAGGGGCACCCCGAGCCAAACGAGCTCGTCAACGTCGGCCAGCAGGACGGCGCCTCCTGGCTGCTGTTCAGCTCGCAGCAGTTCGGAACGCTCGACCCATCGCTCGACGCCGGCATCTGGATGGGCGACCCGCTCACCGCGACGGTCGGCGATATTCGCCTGAACGCGCTGGCTGACCCGAACGGACCGGTGGCTGACGGCGATTTCCTGACCTTCGGCCTCTATAACCTCAACGATTGGGCCGACCTGAACGACGTGAATTTCTCGGACCCCAATCAGGCGTTCATTTACGCGACCGCCAAGTCGTTGTCGTTCATCATCAAGATTGACCCCGGCGCGCCGCGTGACTTCAACGTCCCCGGCGAACAGTGCCCCGGTGGCATGGATCCGCCGGAGGATTGCACCTGCGACAGCACCGGTGACTGCAGAGTCGACTTAGCGGACCTTGCCGGCCTGCTGGCTGTCTTTTCCGAGGTGGGCAGCCTGCCAGAGGACTGTGCGGGCGGCGGACCGACCAGTCGTGATCCGGACGGAATGGTGGATCTGCGCGATTTGGCCGGCCTGTTATCGCAATTCGCAAACGACTGTGACAGCAGTGACGACCCTTGATGGGTTTTATTGGAAGTCGTTGCGCCACGGCCTTTTGGATAAATTGTGGACATCTGCCGCCGCCGCCGCCTAGCATTTCGCGGCGGGCGCCAGCAGCGAAAAGTGGGCATTTTGGTTGATTTTCTAGCGCCGATCGCTAGGATGAGGCGTTGAGTTGAATCACCACGTCAACGCGTTGTGCGATTCGATCGGGGAGGCGGGAAACTGAATCAGATTATCAGTCCGCCCCATGAAGTCGTGTTAACACGGTCACGGACCGAGTCACATCCTAACTGTGCGAGGAGAATGGAGATGCGCAAATTTGGTAGCACGCTGCTAGGACTGGCGTGTGTCGCGCTCGTTAGCGCTTCCGCGATGGCTGATGTCCCGGCGCTCAAGCGGGCCGCGACCAAGGTCTCGGCGAAGTCGCTGGGCAAGCCGGTCAACATGAAGCCGTATGCTTATTACAACCACGAGACGGGTGAGTTGCGTTACGCCAATGGTGGCGCCACGCAGGTCACCTCGCAGAACCGCGTTGACACCCAGGTGTACAACAACCGCACCAAGACTTTCGGTCTCTCGCCGCTGAACATCGCGCTTGACCCGCAGGCCTGGGAAGTGGACCCGAACGGCTTCGGCAACGATCCGAACAACATCGGGATCTGGATTTACGCGATGAGCAACGTCGTCGGCGGCGTCTATGAGGCCCCGAACTTCCCGTGTGCGAACCCGGGCGGCGACCCGAACCTGCAGGCCCTCGGCTGCTTGTTTGATCAGGTCCGCGACGACTACCTGGCTGACTTCGCCGCCTTCGGCTTTGACGGCAACGATCCGTCGACCTTCAGCCGTCCGATGCGCAGCTCGGTCATCACGGCGATCCTCGGCGCGGTGCCGAGCCAGCCGAACGGTCGCCTGAACTGCCTGTTCACGGAAATCCTGGACGGCAACGGCAACCAGACCGGCGCCACCAACGGCAACTCGCCGTGCTACCTGTTCGCCGGCGCCGCCCTGGCCAACCTGCTGATCGACGCGAACGCCTACAACGGCGACGCCAACTTCCCGGATTCGACGGCCAGCGTCATCGGCTTCATGGGCTATGACTGGTTCAACACCGGCATCGTCGAGAGCGTGCCGGGTTCCGGCATTTTCGACACCGCCGTTCCCGCCGAAGGTGTCGGCCTGTGCTTCGGCGCCGGTCGTCGCTGCGTCGCGGTCCCGTTCGGCGTTGACCCGAACCTGTGCCCGAACGTTGGCGATCCGAACTTCTTCGGTGAGCCGAACCAGTTCACGCAGCTCGGCTTTGCCGACGGTGGTTTCTGGATTCAGGGCAACAGCGCCGTCCTTGGCGAAATGCTCAACAATCCGACGCTGTTCGTCGATCAGTTCTTCGGCCTCGGCTCGGCGTGGAACGTGTCGTTCTTCATCAGCGCCTCGGACCCGAACATCGCGCTGGCCAACAACCTGGCCAACGAGTTCACGGTTGATGTCGGTGGCGTCGTCGGCTGTCCGCTGCCGGGTTGCGTCTGCGACGTTGACGGCGACTGCGACGTCGACCTCGGCGACCTTTCCGGTCTGCTGTCGGGCTTCGGCGCCATGGCCGGTGACCCGGGCTTCGTCGCCTCCGCCAACTGCGCGGTCGATGAAGACGGCGATCCGAACACGCCGGAAGTTCTCGGCCTGGCCGACCTTGCCGGTCTGCTGTCTGAGTTCGGCACGGACTGCGACCCGAACAACCCCTAATCCAGGGCCTGTTCAGGTTTTGATTTGAAGCAAACGCGGGGCCGTCCTTCTCACGAAGGGCGGCCTCGCTCTTTTTCTCGCCCCGCCCGCCGAAACCCCCTGTTCGCGGATTGGATTTGGAACTGCCCCCCGACATCGCTAGCATTGAGCATCAACGGAGGGATTCGCAATGAAACAACGGGCGCTCGGCGCCGTCGGACTTGTCGCGATCATGCTGACCGGCGCGTCAGCCCAGGCGGAGCCACTGACCGCGACGCACATACGCACCATTTACGCGGCGGCGGCCCCGGTCGATGCCCCGCTGCCCGGCGCCCTAACGGCCGCGCTACCCGAAGCGCCGAGCACGCGGCCGCGCGGTGGCGGCCCCGTGGTCTATGACAGTTGGAGCGCCGCGACCACATCGGCCGGATTCTCCAATATCTACTTCGACGATTGCGCCTGCTACACCGACCCCAATTGCGCAGGCGGCAATGTCCGCTTCCTGAAGCTCGGCAACGTCACGGGCGGCATCTGGCAGGCGGAGCCGACCGCTAGCGGCGCGCCGGGCGACATCGTCTGGGACGACTACGCCGCCGCCAACTGGCCGCTCGATCCGGCGGATGAGGCGCGCCTCACCGAACTGATCGTCACCGTCGTGATCAACAACAACCTCGCCGGCGTCGCGCCCGATCCCGATCGGCTCTACGCGCTGCTCGTCAATTTCGTTGACGCCGGCGGCGCGGAGCGCGCCGCGTTTACCACCACGTTCTCCGTCGCGGGCAATCTTTCCGGCGTGTTCCAGCTGGTCATTGACGCGTCGAGCATCGACCCACCGGCGATGATCCCCTCCAGCGGACGCATCGGGTTTGATTTTCTGAACACGACCTTTGACGCCACCACGCTCGCACCGCTCGCCAACAGCACCCAAGGCGTCGGGATCGCCCACGCCGGCGGAGACAACGTGCTGGCGGGCTGCCCGCTTCCGGCGAGCCTGCAGACGCTGGGCGCGTCGATCGGCGACCAATGGTCGATCGCCTCGAGCGCCGCGGCCGGACAACTGACGTTCAACGCCAACCTGTTCAATATCGCGCCGCGCGAGAACAAACGCTTCGGCGCGCCGACGCGCTGGTATGCCGCCAATCTGCCGGTGCGCATCAGCGTCAACGCCGTGATCGAATGCCCCGGGGCCGCGTCGTGCGGATGCGACGTGAACAGTGATTGCCGCATCGACCTGACCGACCTCGCCGGCGTGCTGGCGGCCTTCGGCGCCGGCCCGGGCGACCCGCAGTATGACCCGAGCGCGAATTGCGCGACCGCCTCGTCGGCGATCGGCCTGGACGATCTCGCGCTGTTGCTGGCCGACTTTGGGAACGACTGCTCGGTTCCCTGAGCGTTCAACGCGGGCAAGGCACGGAGGCGCGGCCCTGGACTTCGGCAACTCCACCGCATGTGACAGCGTGCGCCTGCACGCGATGTTCGCATGGCACGCGCGCCCGTGGCGGACCGATGGCCTGATCACGCGCGTGCGCTACAGTCGCGGCGCGCCGTTCTCGGGCACGTGCTATTACCGCGACGACCGCGTATACATCAACCTCGGACGCGACAACGCCTATCCGTTTCGCTTCGCGACCAGCGTGGCCCCAACCGTCGGCGTCGCGCGCGGCTGGCGTCGGCCGCTGCTATACCTTACGGTCCCCGACGCGGAGCGCCTGGCCCTGTTCGTATTCCTGCACGAGCTTTATCATTGGCTGGCGTACCGCGCCGGACGATCGCCGCGGTGGAAGGAAACGCAGTGCGATCGCTTTGCCGCGCGGGTGCTGGTGGACGAGCATCAGTGCCGGATGGACGACGAAAAGGGCGCCCCCGTGGCCCGGTCGGCATGGGACATCGGCGACCCGATCGGGCTGATCCTGCGGGGGCCGAAATCGGCGGCGATCGTGGCCTGAGCGCCCCGCGCCCCGGCGAATCGCGGCCGGGAATCCGCGAGCGCTTGGCAAGTCGCGATGATGCCGCTACGATTTTCCCGTTTCAGGCGGCGCCGTTCACGACGGGCGCCGTTTGCGCTGGCGCGGCGGAGTCCGGGCGGCGACTCACTTAACGGCGAATGCTGTTCCCCTGTGGAGGAACCGAGGTGCTCGATTTGGCTGATATCGAGAGCAAGGTCAAGGACATTGTTAGCGAGCAGATGGGCGTTTCGAAGGACGAGATCTCGCGAGAGACCTCGTTCGTCAATGACCTGAACGCCGACTCGCTGGATACTGTGGAACTGGTAATGGAGCTCGAGGAAGCGTTCGAGATCAATATCCCGGACGAGGAAGCCGAGAAGATCCAGACGGTGGGTCAGGCTTGCGATTACATCAAGCAACACCTGGAAAGCCAGGGATAGGCCGGCCCGCGTGATGTCGCAACGAAGAGTCGTCGTTACTGGTATCGGAGCCGTCACGCCTTTGGGCGCGTCGGTGTCGGAATTTTGGGATGGCCTGATTTCCGGTCGCTCGGGAATCACCGCCATCACCCATTTCGACGCCGGCCCGTACGACTCGCGGATTGGCGGGGCCTGCCATGGGTTCGAACCCACCCGTTTCGCGGATCAGCGCCTGCTGAAACGCATGGATCGGTTCGCACAGTTGGCCTACGCCTCCGCCCTTATGGCGCGTGATGACGGCCAGCTTAAACCTGACGGATTCGAGCCGACCCGCGCCGGCGTCATCATGGGCGCCGGCCTCGGCGGTCTGGGTGAACTCGAAGACTCGCATACGCGGCTGCTCAACAAAGGGCCCAGCCGCGTATCCGCGTTCACGATTCCCAAAATCATGGCCAACTCGGCCGTGGGGCATATTTCGATCGGGCTGAATTTCCAGGCGATCAACACGACCGTCGCGACGGCCTGCGCTTCCGCCGGCAACGCGATGGGCGACGCCTTCAACGCCATTCGGTTCGGCTTTGCCGACATGGTGATGACCGGCGGGTCAGAAGCGACGCTGACTCCGCTGGGGATTGCCGCTTTCGCCGCGATGAAGGCCCTCAGCACGCGCAACGACGATCCGCAGCGCGCGTCGCGCCCGTTCGACAAGGATCGCGACGGATTCGTGCTCAGCGAAGGCGCCGGCACGTTGATCTTCGAAGAACTGCAGCACGCGAAAAATCGCGGCGCCAAAATCTACTGCGAGATGATCGGCTATGGCGCCACGGCGGACGCCGGCGACATGGTGCAGCCCGATCCGCAGGGCAGCGGCGCGGCCCGCGCGATGCGGCTCGCCCTGCGAGACGCCCGTCTCAATCCCGAAGACATTCAGTACATCAACGCCCACGGCACCAGCACGCCGCTGGGCGATCTCGCCGAAACCAACGCCGTGAAGAGTGTGTTCGGCGCTCACGCCCGCAAGGGCTTGCTTGTCAGCAGCACCAAGGGCGCCACCGGCCACCTGCTCGGCGCGTCCGGCGGCATCGAGGCCGTCGCCTGTATCAAGGCGATTCAGCACAACACCGTCCCGCCGACCATCAACCTCGACGAGCCCGCCGAGGGTTGCGATCTTGATTATGTCGCCAATGAGGCCCGCGACGCGCGTGTCAACATCGCGCTGTCAAACTCGTTCGGCTTCGGCGGCCACAACGCCTGCGTCATCCTGCGGCGCTTCGAAGGGTAGTTCGTCCGCGCTGGCGTCGGTCGGCGGCCGCGTCAGCAACACCGCCAACATCCCCAACGACATTGCCAGATGGGCGCCGGCCGCGCGCATCGTCGGCGATAACCAGCACAACATCCCCGCGCTCCAGATCACCAGCATGACCAGACCGCTTCGCGCCAGTCGCCCGCCGCGCGATTCCGCCGCGATGGCAAACAGCGCCGGCATCGCCCACACCAGGTAATACTGTCGCAGCAACGGCGCCAGCGCAATCGCCAGCAGCATCGCCGCGGCGAAGATTCGCTGATCGATCAGCGCCAGCCCGCCGCGCCGCGCTCCCAACCGCCACATCGCCGCCAACGCCCCCACCAAGGCCAGCAACGTCAGCGCCTGCCCGATGCGCAGCGCGGCGCGCATACTCAACCCACCGGTAACCGGCAATCCGCCACGCGCAGGGTGATCCAGCGCCAGCCAGCGCGCCGCTACCGCGGTGAAACTCTGATTGCGATGATCGTGAAAGTGATCGAAACCGCGCGTATCCGCCAATCCACCCGCCGCGCCGCCTTGCGTATTGTGCGCCAGCCACTCGCGATGCGCCCGCAGGGTCTCGGCCGGCCCCCACATGATCAGGCACGGGACCACAGCCAGGACGATTGCAAAAACGCCCGACAGCGCCGCTGACCACCAGCGCCGCGTCGCAACCAGCCACAGCCCGAGCAGCGCCGGCAACAGCTTCAACGTCGCCGCGCCCGCGACAAACAGCGCGGCCCGCACGGCGCCACGGCGCGCCGTTTCGAACGCCAGTAACCCCAGCGCCAAGACGAAAAAGCTCAGCTGGTTGAATCGCAGCGCCTCGAAAATCGCCGGCGCGGAAATCAACAGCAGAATCAGGAAACGTCGCACACGCTCGGCGGCTTCCATCGGTCGCCGCGCCAGCCAACCCCAAAGGATCGACAGCGAGACCCACACCGCCGCGCCCTGTCCGCATGCCCACAATCCGGCCGCCAAATGCGGACCAAACGCCGCGATCGGCGCCAGCGCGAGCGAAACCACGGGCAGATAGAACGGGAGCTGCCGCTGCGACAACCGATCCGGCCCGTCAAGGTCGGGATTGAGCCGGCCATGTTCCCAGACGTAGGCGGCGTCCAGGTAAAAGTGATGAAAATCAAAGGCGGGGAGATTCACATGGCCATCGATCACCCGGTTCGGCCAGGCGCGCCAAAGCGACACACCGGCCCCGACCAGCGCGACCGCCAGCACGAGCCATTTTGGAAATGAGGGGTGATTCCGGGGCAATCACGTCGCCGCAGGGCCAGAACTGCGCGGTTTTATCCGCGAACAAATCGCGCGCCGCCGCGCGATCTGTCCCCTAACCTACGTCGATCCGCCGGCGTTCTCCAGCCTGCGCCTTATCCGGGAGGATCCTCGGCCCCCCGACTCGCTTCCCGCCGCGCCCGGCTGTCGCGCCCTTTGCCCTGCGCCCGCTTCTTCTCCGCGCTGCCCGCTTCGTCCAGCAGTTCCTCGTACATCCCCAGGATCGCTTCCGTTTCGGCCTTGGCGATTCCGACCCGATGGAGGAAGGTCAGGGCCGTGAGCAGCCCGCCCAGCACGATGACCAGTGTTCCCATCGGACCTCGCCACCTTCCCCGCGACCCATTAGCGGACACACCCCCCGCATCGACCCGACTGCCCCGCCGCTTCACTATGCGGGCCCCGCGCGGTTGTCGCGCCTTGCAGGGTCCACTAACATGCGGACTCGGACCGTTTGGCGCGAAAAGACCGGCCGACGCCGGGTCGATTCTGCCCGTGAATCCGCCCTTTTTTTAGGCTGCTGATGGCAAACTCGCTCGCGGACAGAATTGAGCGGCTACGCGCGTTGATTCGCGACGTGCCGGACTTCCCGAAACCCGGCATTTTATTTCGTGACGTGACCCCGCTGCTGGCGGACCCCGCCGCGTTCGCGCTCTCTGTCGAACTGATCGCCCAACCCTTCCGCTCGGTGCGGATCGACCGGGTTTTGGGCGTCGAATCGCGTGGATTCATCTTTGGAACCGCCGTCGCGGATCACCTGTCGGCGGGCTTCATGCCGGTTCGAAAGCCGGGCAAGCTGCCACGGAAGACACGCCGACAGGAATATGACCTGGAGTACGGCACCGACGCGTTGGAACTGCACGAAGAGGATCTGTCGCCGGGGCAACGCGTGCTGGTGGTGGACGACCTGCTCGCGACGGGCGGCACGATCTCGGCCAGCTGCGCCCTCGCGGAGGGGATCGGGGCGGAAGTCGTTGGAATCGCGGTGTTGATCGAGCTTTCGGCGCTGAACGGCCGCGAACGGGTCGGAAACCGCCCGATCCATGCGGTGCTGACGTATTAGCGCATCGCACAGCTAAGTAGCTGTCCGATAATATGTTGCGCCAGTCCGGCCAACGGATGGACACTGTGGGCGCTTGTTGGCGTCGGCACAATGGCGTTAGAACGGGGCGGCCCCCGAATCAGGAGCGATCGAGATGCGAGTCAATCGGGTGCTGAGCATTTGCGTTGGAGCCTTGGCGACGACGATGGCCGGCGGTTGCGTTGTCGGACTGGATTTGCTGAACCCCGACGCGCTGGCTGGTATTGGCATCAGTCCCGATACGTTCAACCCCCCGGGGCGGATTATCGTCGCCTACACGAATGATACGGATGCGCCGGTGCTGTTTCAGTCGGCGGCCTTTGACGCGCTGACGAATCCGGTGCAAAACGGCGTGGTGCTGACGGTTCCCGCCGGGGAGACCATCGGGCGCTCGCTGGATTGTCCGGTCGCGGCTTTTTCACCTGGCTTCGCACTCACTGCGGACGGGACGGCGGAACTGGCTGTTTTCGGCGAAGGCGGCGGGATCATGTTCTCCGGTGACGACTACATCTGCGGCGACGTGATCGAAGTTCGAATCGTGCAGTTCGGGCAGGCGGGCGAGGGCGAGGCCGAAGCGACATTCGCCATTCGTGTACAAGTTCGTCCCGGGAGCTAAGCCGGGCATTTGCAGGCAACGCAACGGAGCAGGATGCCGATGAATCGTTTTGCGCGGATATGCCCACTGGTCGGTCTAGCGACGCTGTCGATGGCGCTCGGCTGCACCGGTCTGCCCTTTCTTAATCCAGACTTTATCAACGCCATCGGTTTCGGCTCCGGCGCCGCGCAGTTTCCCGGCGATTCGCCGGCGGTGCTGATCCGCATCGAAAACAAAGCCGGCCGTCCGATTGTCTTTGAGTTGAGCTGGCGCGACGAAGGCGGTCGCGTCGAGCGCCGCGAAGGCGTGCTCGGGGTGGTCGAGGAGTTTGGCGAGGTCGTCGTCTGTCCGGTACAGGACGTGACGCTCGGCGATGTGACCGACCGCGAACAACCCGGCGCGTTTGTGCTGCTCGGCGATGGGCTGGTCACCGATCCGTTCATCGAGGTCGAGCCGTTCGGCATCATCCTGCAGGATACGGTGAACTTCGGGTGCGGCGACGTGATCACCTTTGAGGTGACATCGTCGGGCGCTTCGGCGTCGGGCTACCAGGTCCAGGCGCGGATCAACCGCGTCGGCTCCTAGGACACGAAACTAAGACGGCAAACCGGCCACAAGGGTTCTTGATATGAAGCGAATGTTTGCGACGATGACCGTAATCGGGACGCTGGCGACCCTGCAACTCGGCGGTTGCCCGACAGGCGTCGATACGGACTTGATTCCCAGTATCGGCGGAGAGGGCGCCACGATCGGCCCGGTGGCCTCGGTCAGCGTCATCTCGCCGGTGTCGGACTTCTCTGTCAACGGCGGCGCGCCGGTGGTGGTGAACTGGAACGCGGTCGCGACGACCGGGTTTTCAGCCGTCAACGTCATCGTTGATGTCGATCAGGACCCCGCGAACGGTAATGAGATCATCGCGCAGGCGGGTATTCCGCTTTCGGACCGCTCCGCCACGATCGATACCACGACGCTCGACGGCGGAACATACTTCCTGGGTGTGGTGTTGTTTGAGGAGGGTCGGCGCACCCAGTTTGATTACGCCGCCGGCCGCATGACGATCAATCAGGCCGCCCGGCTGACGTTCTCATCGCCGCGCGACAACTTCGTGTTCGACCGGACCGACCTGGTGAATCCGCGATTCGATGTGGTCTGGACAGTCGTTGACCCCGACAGCACGTTTTCGGTGCAGATCTTCCTGGTCCCGGTCGATCCGGACAATCTGACCAACCCGATCGGCTCCGGCTTCCTGCTGCGCGAGAGCGACAACCAGGCCGGCGACTCCTTCACCTTCGACCTGCCGACCGCGAATTTCGAGCCGGGCGTCTATCGCATCCTGGCCCGCATCACCGACGGCGCGAACGTCAGTGACCGCTTTGCGCCCGGCACGATCCGGCTGCGCAGTCGCCTCGCGGGTCCGATCGACCTGCGCGACATGGACCGTCCGGAAGGACTCGTGCAGGGCGCCGTATTTGAAGGATTCAACCCGCGCGACAACGCCGGCAGCTTCGTGAGCGGCATCCGTGATCTCGACGGCGACGGTTTTTCGGACTTCCTGTTCTTGCAGCAATTCGGCAAGCCGCAGTTCATCACGAATCTTCAGCGCACGGGCACGGGCGAGGCGGCCCTCGTTTATGGGCGCGCCCGTCGTTTCAGTGGAGCAATCAGCGCTAACTCGATCGGCACGCTGTTGCGCGGCGAGTATCTGACCGGGCCGGCTGAGGCGGTTGATCCGATCCGGCCGAGCCGTGGTATGAGCAGCGCCGCCGTCCTCTCTGACTGGGATCGAGATGGCACGCGTGAACTGGCGATCGGCATGCCGTTTACCGACTCGGTCGCGGAGACGCCGTTGGATTCTTCCGGGTACTTCCGAACCGGCTGCGTCGTCATCGTGTCGAGCAGCGCGTTGCGCCCCGATCTCGGTTTCCCGGGCGGGAACGTGATTGATCTGGGCGAGATCGGCAATCTTGATCACGGTCCGGACGGAACACTCGTTGACCCCGCTGGAATGCCGATTTTCCCCTGCCCCGAGGGCTTCTATGGCCCGAAGGCGCCGGGCACGGGCGTGTTCGGTGGATCAACCTATTACTTTGCGCACTTTGTTCCGGGCTTTGACGGCGTCAATAGAGGCTCGATTCGGCTCGGCTGCCGCTTCTCGACCAATGAATTCGGCGACGGTTTTGGCGAGACTGTATCCGCGTGGCAGTTTGACTCGATCATCATCTCCGCGCCCAATCGCGATCCCGCGATCGGGACCAACACGATCAACATGAGCTTTCCGCCCGGGCTCGTGGAATCGCCCCTAAATGGCGCCGGCGTCGTCAGCATTTATTACTGCTTCGTGGGCGACGGCTACTTTCCGTGGGGATCCGAGAACGGGCCGGGCCTGCCGGCGAATCCGTGGACAGGTGGCTTCCCGCACGGTGGTCCCTACAACCACATCATCGACGATTTCCGCGCGTTCACGGGCCCTGGCGGGACGGCCGAGCTCGGAACGCCCGGCTGGGCGGTGACGACGGATGGAGAGCCGTGCGTGGTCCCGGCCGGGGTCGGCTTCATGAGTTCGGCTTCGACGATTCGACTCTGGGGCGATCAGACCGGCGCACGTCTCAGTAACGCGGTAGGCGTAGACGACTTCAACAACGACGGGTTGCTCGACATGCTGGTGGGCGACCCGTTGAGCAAGGACGGCGCCGGCGCCTGCTTCGTGGTGTTCGGTCGCATCCGTGACCTGATCGTCGGCGGCGAAATGCCTATTTCAGAATTGGCGCTGCCCTTGAACGATGACCCCGGCTCGCAGGTTCGGGTGTTTGACGGCATCCGGGTCGTGGGCGCGGAGGGCACGCGCCTGGGTCAGTCTCAGGATCGGGCCGGCGATTTCAACAACGACGGTATACCCGACGTGATCATCGGCTCACCGCTGCTGAATGATCGGCGCGGCGGCGCCGCCGTGTTCTTCGGTTCGCGCGAAGTGATCAATCTCACCCAATCGGAGATCCCGTTTGACCAACTCGACGATCGTGGCCTGGGTGTCATTTTCGTCGGGCAGTCAGAAGGCGATCTGGCCGGCGCCCGCGTAGCGGCCGCCGGAGATGTCGACGGTGACGGCAATGATGACATCCTGATCGCCGCGCCGGAACGCGACGTCCGGCTGGACATCGATCAGGACGGGGCGCTCGATGTGGATCGCACGAATTGCGGCGTCGTCTACCTGATCTACGGTTCGCCCGATCTGAAGGGTACGTTGGAGCTTGCGGACGTCGGCACGGAGCGCCTGCCCGGCGCGGTGTTTATCGGCCGCAACAGCGATGATCAACTGGGAGCCGGACTCGGGTTGCAGGAAGACCGGGCCAACGGAATCGCCGGGGCCGGCGATGTGGATGGCGATGGCTTCGGCGACCTGATCCTCGGGGCGGTGCGTGCTTCTCCGCGGCAGCGCGTGCAGGCGGGCGAAGTGTATCTGCTCTATGGCTCAGGCGAAAACTAACCCGGGGTAGACCCACGACAGGAACCATGAATATGAGTCGAGCTTTGCTACTTTTGGTGTCATCGACGCTGCTGGTGAGCGCAGGGTGCCTGACGACCACGACGTCGAGTGAGCGCAGCGCCTTTGAGACGTTTACCGAACAGTTCGGCGACTTTGATTTCACCACAGATGACCAGGACACGACCGGGGGACAGCCGACCCTGGCAGACGCGACATTTCGCTCGGCGCTTGGCCTGACCTTCTCGAACAACGCGCCCGAAGCCGACCTGGAGACATCCTTTGTGGCCTGGGTCAACGCGAGCAGCATTTCGAACGCGTCGCAGGAAGACACCTTGCTGAACAGCGGCTACGTCCAATTGACGGCTGAAGCGCGGCTTGGGTCCGCGTTCGTCTTGCCGGTCGGCACGTTCGTTTTCAATGGCGCGGGTATGGCCGGCGCCACGCGGGTGCGACTCGGCCCGGCAGGCGCCGGCGCCGCCGAGGGTGAAGTCACACCTTCGACGCGCACGTTTAATCTGGTCACGCCCGACGTGATCCTTGTGTTCAAAGATCCGCCGGTTTCCTGCGAGAGTGCGGCGTTCGTCTTCACGCAGGATGGACGGCCGATCGATTCGATGCCCGTCGATGGAGCGTTGGGCGATGTGTTTGAAGGCACGACCGGATTGGGCGGCATCAAGACACTCGCACAGGTCGACGTCTATCAATGTGAGCCCCTGCGCCCCGGCCTTTTCTTCCGCGGCGGTGGCGGCGTGCCCGCCGACAATGAATATCGTGAGGGCGCCAATATCACGTTCTCGTTCTTTCTCACGCCGAACGCGGACGGGCTCGCGGCGAATGTTACGGTGACTCCATGATCAAGAAAGGTCTCAGCATGCGTACGATGATTGCGTTCATTACGCTCGGCGCGGCCCTGGCCGTTCCCGCGGTCGCGCAAGATGATAATTTCCCCCCAACGATTCGGATCATCAGTTGGCAGGTGACGCGCAGCGGGCAGGTCATTACCGTCTATGACCCCAACGGCGCCGATCCGGACAAGCGAACACGATCAGCGATCGCAGAATTCCAGCACTTCGAGCGCGATCAGGTCTTCGTCCTGTTTCGCATCGACGACCTGGACTGGATGCCGATGGCGGATCCAAACATGGATGGTACCGCCGTCAACGAGACGGTCCGTCTGCGGATTACGGCGGTTCCCTTCAACAACATGAACAATCCGCCGACGCCGCCACCGATCGCCGAGGCGGAGGGCGAGTATTTTCCGGAGGACGATGGCTTTCCGCCGAACGCCGGCGCTCCCGTCCCGTTCTTTCGGATCGACGGGTTTTTCTTCGACGTGCCGGAATTCAATGGGCGGAGTCAGGCCCGCCTTCGCGGCGATAGCAACTTTGACGTCCGATGGTTCCTTGAAATTGAGGTCGTAAACGAGGTTCCCGACATGGGCCGCGGCTTTACCGACGGCCAGCCCTTCGGCGCGATTCAGAACCCGTTTCCAAGCCCGACCAATCCGCCGCCGTTTGCGGACGCCGGTCCGGATCAGCGCGTCAAAGTCGGTACGAATGTCCGCCTCGACGGCTCGCGCACGTTTGACGCGTTCAACGTGGGTTTTGACCCAACCGACGATTCGGTGTTGGAAAAAGACATCCTGAACTACAGTTGGGAATGGCTCTCGGGCCCGGTGCGCGTTGAACCGGTGCAGACCGTCCCCACCGATCCCAAGGCGACCGTCGAGATCAACACCGTGGGCACGTACGTCTTCCGCCTCACCGTGGACGACAACGTGAACGCCGCGCCATCGACCGACGAAGTCAGAGTCGAGGTGTTGAGCGAGATCCCGATCAATCGCAAGCCGACGGCGGTCATCACGACCCCGCTGGATACGATTGTGGCCGGCAACATCGTGACGCTCGACGCCGGGGCATCGTTTGACCCCGACGGCGGCGATGAGTTGAAGTATCGCTGGCGTCAGGTGGACGAGCTCGGCACGAACCTCGACACCGACGACATCGCCAATCTGTTCCAGCCGCTTTCCGGCTTGGAGGATGTCATGGCGATGTGGCAGGCCAACAAGCCCGGGACCTACTTCTTCCGGCTGCTGGTCGATGACGGGCAATTCGTGTCCACTGCGACCACGTCAATCGTCGTTGTTCCGAGCGTGGCCGGCGCCCGCGCCAGCCGCGTGCAGGAGCCGACGCCCACGACGGACGCCGTCTCAGACGAAGTGACGCCGCCTGCCGTAACCACGCCGCTGTGCGGCCTTGGCGCGGGGTTGGTCGGGCTGGCGCCGTTCGCGCTGATCCCGATGCGCCGGCGCTTCCGCCGCTAAGCAGGTCTGTATCTCCAGAACGCGTACGGGCGCCGACGGTCTTCGTCGGCGCCCGTTTCCTTTTGTCAGAGAGTCGCAACGCGAGACGGGGCGCGTTCGGAGGATGCCGGGCCGGCCGAGAACTCGCTACTAAAACGGCCAGATCAGCGGCGACAACAGCACCGTCGGAATGCCCATCAGCAGGTTCATGGCGACACCCATCCGCAGGAAATCCGTGAAGCGGTAACCGCCCGGTCCGAACACCATCAGGTTCGTCTGGTACCCCAGCGGCGTCGCGAAACTGGCCGAGCCCGCCATCATGATCGTGAACACGAACGGCTGAAAGTTCACCCCCAGACGTTCTGACGCGGCGAGCGCGATTGGAAATGCGATCGCGACGGCGGCATTGTTGGTGACAATCTCCGTCAGAAACGACGTGCTGAGGTAAATCGCGGCCAGCACCAGCCAGGGATGATCACCCGCGACCGACAACAGCGTCGCCGCCAGCGCAGACGCCGCCCCGGACGAGCTGAGCGCCTCGCCGACGCCGAGGGCCGCGCCAATCACAATCAGCACCGGCCAATCCACGCTGCGGCGGGCGTCGCTGATTGAGCAGCAGCGCGTCATCAGCATCAGCCCGCTCGCGAGCATCGCCGCCAGCAACATACTGAGCCAGCCCAGCGCAGCGCACAACACCATCGCCACCAAAATCACGATCGCGATCGACGCCCGCTCGTGCCGGCGCGGGGCGGAGTCTTCCAGCGCACGAATCAACAAAAAATCATCCGTATCGCGTTGAAAACGCTCGAACGTCTCCGCCGCTTCGAGCAATAGCACGTCGCCAACGCGCAGGCGGATATCGCCAATGCGCCCGGTCAGCCGCTGACCGGCCCGCGCTACGGCCAGCACGGCGGCGCCGTACGCCGTGCGAAAACGGGCTTCCTTGATGGTTTTACCGATCGCGACGCACGAGCGCGACACGACCGCCTCGAACAACTGCCGTTTCCGGCGCGGCGCGTCGAGCTTGAAAATCTGATCCGTCGCCGGCGCGAGGCCGCGCAGGTTCTGCAACTCGCGAATCGAATCCACCACCCCGGCAAAGACCAGCCGGTCATTCTCTTTCAGCGTAACGTCCGGCCCGACCGCCGGAATGATCTCGCCGTCGCGATCGATTTCGACCAGATAGCAGCCGGGAAGATTGCGCATGCCGGCCGCCTGCACGGTCTGGCCGGCGATCGGACTGCCGACGGGCACCATCATTTCGGACGTGAACTGTCGCGCATCGGACAGGCTCTGCTCCGCCGAAGCGCGGTCCGGCAGCAGTTTCGGCCCGACGAATATCAGGAACGAAGCGCCGAGGACGGCGCAGGGCAAACCGACCCAAGTCACGTCAAAAATTCCGATCGCGGGCAAGTCGGTCTGCGCGGAAACCATGCCGCTGACCACCAGATTCGTACTGGTGCCGATCAGCGAACATGTGCCGCCAATAATCGCGGCGTAGCTCAGCGGCATCAGCAGCTTGGAGGCTGGCAGCTTGATCCGCCGCGACCAATCGGAAATCACGGGGATCAGCATCGCCACGATCGGCGTATTGTTGAGAAACGCGCTCATGCCGGCGACGGGGAGCACGATCCGCGTGAGCGCCGCCCGGAGCCCCTGTGGTTGGCCGAGCATGCGCTGCCCGATCCAGTCGACGGCGCCGGTCGTCCGCAGCCCGGTGACGACGACAAACAGGACCGCGACGGTCAGCAGCCCCTCATTCGCAAAACCGGAGAACGCCCGGTCCGTCGCGACCACGCCGAGTCGCCAGCCTTCCGCGCCCTTTACCGGAATCGTGAGCAACAGCGTCAGGCCGCCGACCATGACCGCGTCCGCCGGTAGTCGGGTGAATATCAGCAAGCCAAGAATGACGGCGACCACCGCGACAACCACAATCGCTTCAACGCCCATGCGCGTGTCCTGTCTCAGGCCGGAGATTCACTTGCGGGTGGCGCGGATCCTGCGCTACCAGCGGGCCGCGATCGGCAGGCGCCGCCCAAACCCGAATGCTCGCGTTGTCACTTTCAGACCCGGCGCCGCCTGCTGGCGCTTGTATTCGTTCAATCGAATCCGCCGCGTAATATCATCGACAATCGCGGCGTCGTACCCAGCCGCAATAATGTGATCGCGGCTCATCAGGCGTTCTTCGTACATCTCCAGCACCGCGTCCACGACCTCGTACGGCGGCAGTGTCTGCTGGTCGGTCTGGTTCGGTCGCAACTCCGCGGAAGGCGCCTTGGTCAGCGTGCCCTCCGGGATCAGGGCGCGCCCCGCCTGTTCATTCATGTGCCGCGCGAGCTGATACACCATCGTCTTCGGCACATCGCTGATGACGGCCAATCCGCCCGCCATATCGCCATAGAGCGTGCAATAACCGAGCGCGACTTCGCTCTTGTTTCCGGTTGTCAGCAGCAGGCTGCCGAATTTGTTCGACAACGCCATCAAAATCACGCCGCGCGTGCGGGCCTGAATGTTCTCCTCGGTCACGTCCGTGGTCCGACCGGCGAAGCTCGCGGCAAGTTGCGCCTCAAACGCGGCGTGCATCGGCTCGATGTCGATCTGCTCGAAACGCAGCTCCAGGTTCTTCGCCAGCGCGGCGGCGTCCGCGACGCTGTGGTCGCTGCTGAAGCGGCTTGGCAGGGCCACTCCGCGCACGTTTTCCCCGCCGAGCGCTTCCGCCGCCAGCGCCGCGACAACGGCCGAGTCAATCCCGCCGGACAAACCGATCACCGCCGTCGAAAAGCCGCATTTGCGGGCATAGTCGCGCAGTCCGGTCACTAGCGCCAGGCGCAGGCTGGCGACGCCCTCGGGCAACACGGCGCGCGGGGCGCCGGCCAGATCGTCCGTATCGACAACCATCATGTCCGCGGCAAATGCAGGCGCCTGCCCCGCGACGGCGCCGGTCGCGTCGGCGACCAGGCTGCAACCATCAAACAGCAGTTCATCGTTGCCGCCTACCTGATTGACGTATACGAACGGACAGGCGTGCCGCTGCGCGCGCTCCGTAATCAGCCGCGAGCGCCACGCGTGCTTGCCCAGCACAAACGGCGAGGCGGAGATATTGATCAGAATGTCCGGTCGCAGGCGGGCAAGATCGGCGACCGGATCGGCGTCATACAGCGGCCGCCCATGGAACGACTCGAACAGCAGATCCTCGCAGATGTTGACGCCAAGTCTCAGGCCATCCAGCGTCAGCACATCCTGCTTCCCGCCGGGTTCGAAATACCGCGCCTCGTCGAATACGTCGTATGTCGGAAGCAGGCGCTTCCGCACGACCCCGAGTATCTCGCCATTCCGCACGAGCGCCGCCGCATTGAAGATCGGGCGCCCCACCGGCTGCTCATTTGGCGCGGCGTACCCCACGAGCGCGGCGATTCCCTTTGCGGCATTCGCGATTTCACGCAGACCCGCGACATTGCGATCGATGATCTCACGCCGCAGCAGGAGGTCCTTGGCGGGATAGCCGAGGATCGCCTGTTCCGGGAACACGATCAACGCGGCGCCGGCCTGCCGGGCTTCTGAGATGCGCGCAATCATCGCGGCGACGTTGCCTTCGACGTCGCCGACCAACGGATTGGTTTGCGCCAGCGCGATCTTCGCCATGAAGCCGGGCATTGTATCGCGCAGCTGGCAGCAATTGGATTCCGGCGTTTTCCGAACGCCCGCCGGCGCCGACGCGCCCGCGAACAACATGAACGCCGCTTCGCGGCGGCGGCAGGTCAGAACAAAAAGACACCGGCCAAACGATCGCGCGGATCGCTCGGCCGGTGAGATCAGGCGGTGGTGAATGCTTCAGTCGTGTTAGCTGCGGCGACGCAGGCCGAGGGCGGCCAGGCCGATACCGATCAGCGAGATGCTGCCCGGCTCAGGGACGCAGAACGTGGCGCCGCGCAGTGCGATCGTGTAGCTGGCGACGGTCGTCGACGCCGGGTTTTCCCAGGCCGCGAAGGCGCCGGCGGCCGGATCCGGGCCGTGCAGGGCGTCAAAGTCGGCGCCCAAGTTGAACACTTCCTCGCCGACGGCATCATCCGGGTCGTTCGAGAAGAGCGAAATCGACAGCAGGTACTTGCCGGCCGTCAGCGACGTCTGCGCCGCCGTCGCGGCGACGATTTCACCCTGGCTCAGCGCCGGGAACGTTGACGGATCGGAGATCAGCGACGCCAGGGTGTCCGTGCCGAACGCGTTGACGTCGTCATTGGCCAGCACCGGGGCGCCTTGCTCGGTCCACAGCCACAGACGCGAATCCGCATTTCCGGTGGCCGTCGTCGCGCTGCCGCCGAGGTCGATCTTCGTCGTGGCGAAGAACTGCGCCGGGTCGGTGATGACAATCGAATAGGTGTCGACGTGGTCGCCGGCGCTGCGGTCAATGCGGCCGGTGATCGCGTTCAGCGAGCCGACGCCGTCGGTGTGCTGCGCGCCCGGCACGCCATCCGGCGCGTCGCCGACTTCGGCGTACGTCTGTGCCATGGCCGGAGCCGACAGGACACCTGTCAGCGCAATGGTAGCAAGCAGGAACTTCCTCATGATCCTTCCCCCAACGAAATTGTAATTTTGGTAACCCACCCCAATTAGCTCATGTGGAGCTAAGACTCGGGAAGTATGAAACATCTGCGCGGACATGCAATTTGGCGCGCGGCGGCGTACGGCGCGCTTCAATTATTCCGGGACGCGATGTGAGAAGAACGGCGATTCGCGCGAGAGCGGCGTTCCATTTATCGGAGAGCGGCGCCGCGTTTTTTTTGAGCGACCTTTTGATCAGATCGCCTTGGTTCGTCCGAGAATAGATCGTCCCCGCGCGCTCGCGCGCCGCAAGGACAATCGCCATGGCATCCGCGCGCGGGCGTCCCCCACGCCCGTCATTCCCGCGCAGGCCCCCCCCGCGCGTCATTCCCGCGCAGGCGGGAATCCACGGAGTGAGGAAACGTCAAGGAAATCAGCGGTATGGGTCGTCGTGGACCCCCGCATGCGCGGGGGTGACGAAACAGGAGGTGGGCGCGCGTCATCCGCGCGCCGGCGTGCCCCCCGCGCGTCATCCGCGCGCAGGCGTCCCCCCCCGCGCGTCATTCCCGCGCAGCGGGAATCCACGGAGTGAAGAAACGTCAAGGAAATCAGCGGTATGGGTCGTCGTGGACCCCCGCATGCGCGGGGGTGACGAAATAGAGAATGGGCGCCCCCTTCCGTCATTCCCGCGCAGCGCGGGGGCGCCGAAACAGCGGGCAAAAAAGAAGCGGCGCGAGTCGCCTCGCGCCGCTCGGAAAAACGCGTGTGAACCCTGCCTAGCGACGGCGGCGAACCAGCGCCAATCCCGCCAGCGCCACGAGCGTCAGCCCGGCCGGCTCCGGAATGAAGAACACGTTATCCTGCAGGTTCGTGATGCCGGTATTGCGGCGGATCACATCCGCCAGCGTCGTCGAATCGATCATCTCGAGATCAGCGCCGCTGAACAGGCTCTCATACCAGAAGCGGTCACCGTCGCGCAGCCGCTCAAATTGATCCAGAATCACCGCCCGGAACAGCTCGCCCACGCTGCCGCCGGCGACATGATCCTCCGCCAGACCGCCGACCCAGGCGTCGATGTCGTCGACCGTTCCGTAAATCGCCTGCAGCGCGAGCTGCAACGCCACATCGGAGGTGATGTCTGAAAAATCCGTAACGGGCGCCAGACCGAAGTCGGCCCGCATCGTGTTGTAGTCGGCCAGGCCGTGGTCGCGACCGCGCTGGATGTTCAGCGACGCCAGGTCAAACCCGCCCGCGCCCGGAGCCCCGAACAGGAAGTTGCGGACATCATCAATCACGTGCGCGTCGATTTCCTGCATCTCCTGCGACGCCAGGCCCTTCAGCAGCGGCTCCACGCCACCGCCGGACGTGATATTGGCCGGATTGAAGAACGCGTCGCGCAGCGCGAGCGCCCCGCCCGAAATCGGGTTGCCGTCGTTATCCAGTCGCTGCAATTCCGGCGACAGCATCGTGTGCCCGATGCGAAACGCCGCCGTCGAGAACGCGTTACTGATCGAGCCGTCGACGCTGGAGTCGTATCCGGCGTACGGCGATACGGCGCCGTCGCCCAGCAAGGCGGGCAACCACTCGTTATAGGTGATCGCCTGCATCATGCCGCCGACCCGAGCGCGGGTTTCGTCATAAATGCGATCGTCGTCCCAGCCCGGATTGGCCGCCGACAATTCGCCGGCAAGCCGGTTGTGCTCGCGCACCCACAACGTATGCATCGATGTGAGGCCAGCCTGCTCGTTGGCGCGGACATCGCCGCCGACAAACAGACTCGTGCCCGGACCGCCTCCATTGGGCTGCGTGCCGTCGTTAAACGGAAGCAGGTTGCCGGCGGATGTCTTGAGTTGGCCATTGACGCCGCTGCGCAACCAAGCGGCGCGACTCGCGTCGGAACCATATACGTTGGACGCGTCCATCCAGGCCGTGATCTCATTCACCTGCTGGCGCGGGTTACCCGCCACCGTGCCTGTCGCATGGTCGTACTTCGAACGCGAGAAGCCGATCACCTGCGTGCCGGTGTTCAGCGGATCGAAGTGGGGGTCGCCCATCGGAACCGGGATGTTCATCGCCTCGGCGGGGCTCTCCGCGTCCGTCAGGTCCAGGTCGTGGTCAACGAACTGTCCCCACTGCCAGACCATGTCGGTCAGGCCGCGGTTGTTCACCATCGAGCCCGACTGCGCAACGATGCCGTTGCTGATGGTGCGCGGGTTGGGTCGCGGCATCGGCGCATCGCGATTGTCAAAGTACGACGCGCCACTTGACTCGCGCAGCAACCAGATGTTGGTCGCGCCCCAGTTGGGATTCGTCAGATTGTTACCGCTTCCATCAATCGAACGGAACTGCGCGATCGCGGGCGCGGTTCCGAGAACAACTGGCGCAATCAGCGCACACCACACGCCCGCCCCACGGCGGCTTCTTCCTCGCAACATGGCTGGATCCTCCTTTAGAAGTCCTCCACCTTACATTGTTGTCAGGCGCGGTAGCGCCCGTCAATGCTGGCTATTGCTTTTTGCCACACTTTTCCCTTTACCGGACGCGTTATCAGCCGTTGCGGCGGCGCGGCGTTGGCCGTGGGTCGCTATCTCCGGTAAAAACGCTCCCAACGCCCGGACGAACGAGCGAAACGCCACAGGATCATCCCTTCATGCCGGCTGTTATTTTTGACCTCGATGGTGTCATCACCGACACCGCCGAACTGCACTTCGAAAGCTGGCGCGGCATTGCGGCACAGCTGAAAATCCCGTTCGACCACGAGGCCAATAATGCCCTCCGCGGGCTCAGCCGACCGCAGAGCCTCGAAAAACTGCTCGGCGCGCGAACGAGCGAATTCTCACCGGCACAGAAACACGACCTGCTGCACCGCAAGAACGAGGATTACCTCGACCGGATCGCCCACATGAGCCGCGCCGACCTGTTACCGGGCGTTGAGCGTTTGCTGAGCGCGCTCCGATCCGCGGCCGTGCCGCTCGCGATCGGCTCATCCAGCAAGAACGCCACGTTCGTGCTCGAGCGGCTCGGGATCACGTCCATGTTCGACGCCGTTGTCGACGGCGTGGCCGCGCCGAAGTCCAAGCCCGACCCGCAGGTATTCCTGATGGCGGCCCGGCTGCTGCACACGCCGCCGGAGCAATGCCTCGTCATTGAAGACGCGGCAGCGGGCGTCGCGGCCGCCAAGGCGGCAAAAATGCGCGTAATCGGGGTCGGGCCGGCGGAGCGTGTCGGCGCCGCCGACGTCATCACCCCCACCATCGCAGATCTCGATCCGCAGACCGTTCTGGAGCTATTGTCCGCCGTCCCCGAGGCTTAGCGACGCTTTTTATTGGCGATTTCGACCCGATTCGGCTACGCTGACGACCCGCGCCGGGTACTCGGCGCTTGCGCGGGCAACGACATCGCGGATCGCGAAGCGCCCGCCGAAGGAGAGTCATGGAGCTGCCCCGCCGCCAACGCGGTGATGAGCTATTGCCGGCCGGCGCGTTGACCAATCTGCGGTCGCGCCTGCGGCCGCATGCGCGTCGGCATGACCTTACGTCGGTCATCGCCTGCGCCTTTGATCATCGCACGCGCATGCTGCCCTTTGTCTACGCTGACATGCGGATGGCGCCGGCGGGCGTGCGGGCGATCGGCTCGGCGATGGTGGATGCGGGCTTCGATAAGACGCGCATCGTCCTGCAACAGTGGAATCGCGCCTTCCGCCCCTCGCGCATGCGGGTCGATAACCGTGTGCCGGACCTGTTCATGATCTCGGCGATGCAACTGCACGCCGCGTCCGCCCAGGACCTGATCCGAGACGCCTGCCGGCTCGCCCCGGCCCAGCGCCCCCTGATCATTGTCGGCGGCCCGAAATACATCTACGAGCCGTGGGACGCCTTTGGCGTCGACCCGGCTGACCCGTGGGGCGCCGATGTCGCCGTCACGGGCGAAGAATATGTCCTGCTGAGCCTGGTCGAGACGCTGCTCGACGCCCGCCGCCCGGGCGAATCGCTGCGTGCGGCCTTTGCCCGCGCTCGTGACGCCGGCGCGCTGGATCAAATTCCGGGGCTGGTCTACCCGCGCGGCGCCAGTCCGAATGTCGCCGAAGAACTGGTCGACACCGGCGTGCAGCGCCTGGTTGGCGATCTGGATGAACTGCCGGATCCGGTCCTCGGATATCGCCTGCTGGAGCCGCCCAGCCGGGCCGAAACCCTCGGGCCGCGCCCGCTGCCGGACGACAAGGTGCGCCGCTACAGCCCGATCGGCTCGCTGACGCTGACGTTCGGCTGCAAATTCGCGTGCCCGTACTGCCCGATTCCGGCCTACAACCAGCGACAGCATCGCGCCAAGAGCGGCGCCCGCATCGCCGAAGAGATGACCAGGCTATATGACGCGTTTCGCCTGCGCTACCACTTCGGCTCCGACGACAATTTCTTCAACAGCACCGAGCGAACGCTCGACATCGTCGAAACGCTCGCGAAGACACAGATCGACGGCGCGCCGATCCGCAAACGCATCCGCTGGGGCACGGAGGTCACCGTACACGACACGCTGCGCCTGCGCGATCATCTGCCCGATGTGCGGCTCGCGGGCGTGCGGTCATTGTGGCTCGGCGTGGAAGACATGACGGCGACACTGGTGAAGAAGGGCCAGAGCGTCGACAAGACCAGCGAGGCCTTCCGCCTGCTGCAGCAGAACGGCATCAGCCCGATGCCGATGATGATGCACCACGACGAACAGCCGCTGATCAGTCGCGGCCCGCGCCCGTACGGCCTGTTGAACCAGGTCCGCCTGCTGCGGAAGGCCGGGGCGGTCAGCATGCAGGTCCTGATGCTCGTGCCCGCCACCGGGTCGAAGCTATTCTCCGGCACCTACACCTCCGGCATGGCGTACGAAAGCGTCGGCGGCCGCAAAGTCGATGAGCACATGCTCGGCGGCAACTACGTGATCGCGTCCAACCATCCGAAGCCGTGGCGCAAGCAGATCAACATCTGGATCGCGTACATGTACTTCTACAACCCGCTGCGGATGCTGATTGCGCTGGTGAAGCCGAAGAGCAAGCTGTATCTCGTGGACGCGATGTGGCAGGGCCTGGGCATGTGGGGTCTGGCGGAAACGATCCGCCGCACCTTCACCTGGACGCTGCGGCTGCGCTTCGGCAAGATCGTGCGGAAGTCCGCGCCGCCGATGAACCAGATCCCGATGCGCGCCCCGGACGGCGCCGGCGCCGACCACGCGCTGATCGACGCCGTGATCGCGGAAGGTGTCGCCTCGGGTTCACTTCCGGTTCTGATCGAAGAAGATCGCCCCGGCCGCAAACGCCTGACGGTATTGTCGTAGCATCCGGGGGGGGCGACCGCCCGCGGCCGCGACTACCTGATCAGCGGGCCTCGCGCAAGCGCGGTAGCAAATTCTCCCCATCCAGCGGCCCCGGCGCCGAACGGCCCAATATCGCCAGAATTGTCGGCGTCAGATCAACAAGACGGGCGTAGGGCAGCTTTGCCCCGCGCGGCAGGCCCGGCCCCGCGAAGCACAGCTGCGCCAGCATGTCGGATCGGTGCCCCCCGCCGTGATGGCCCACCTCGTCCTCTTCCAGCGCCCAGCCGGGCGCGGCAAACACCACAATGTCGCCAGCCCGCGGCGTGCTGAACAATGTGCTGACCTGCGGCACAAAATCCGGATACGCCGCCCCGTGAGTGGCCGCGAGCCACTCCGCCGCCGTGTGCCAGGCGTCGATTCGAAATCCGTCCGGCAGCGCCGCGTATCCAAGCGCCGCCGCCGCGTCGGCCACCCCTTCGGGGGCGATTCGATAGCGGGCGCTTGCAGGCGTCCCTTCGTCGCCCTGCTCCACTACAAACTGCCCCGCGCCCGCGAAAACGCGCACCCGCTCCGCGTCCGCCCGGCAGCAGACGAGCGCCACGGCCGGCAATCGCGCGATCGGCGGCGGATCGCTCCGCGCGCTGCCCGGCGGATAGAGGATGCGTTCAAGGTCCGCCCATGTCGCCGGCCGATCCCAGTCTCCGCCACGCACATAGATCGCCGCCCGTCGATCAGCGCCGATCCGCAACAGCGCATCGCAATGGTCGATCGCTTCGCGCCGGCGCTGCGGGTCCGCGGAATCGGAGGCCCGCTCGTGAATCTCAAACCACTGTTCCAGCCAGTCCTCCAGATTGAAGCGGCGCTCGTCAGGGATCGTCATCTGTCCATGATCCGTGACCAGCACATAGGTCACTTGGTTGAGCCCGGCGGCCTGGACGCGGCGCGTAACGCGCTCGACCCCGGCGTCGACCGTGCGCAGCGCGCGCCGATAGCGCGGACTATGCGGGCCGAATTCGTGCCCGATCTCATCAACCCCCGGCATGTAGATCCACGTCACGCGTGGCCAGCGGGAACGCTCGTTCGCGTACGCGACGGCGTGGTCCACACACCCCGCCGAACGGCGATCCACCCGCTCGAATCGCCCGCCGAGCCAATCCAGTCCGCTGAGCACCGGGCTGTCGAAGCTGCGACTCGCGCCGCGCCGCGTCGGGCATTGCACGTTGACCGTCGGCTCATCGGCGATCATCTCAAACAATGTCGGGGCGTCGAAGTCGCGGTTCACGTCGCGAAACGCCCACGGCAGCAGGTAGTCGCGAAAAATCAGCGTCGGCGGGTCAAACCAGCGATTGCCGGTCACCCCATGGCGCCCGGGCCAGACGCCGGTCAGCAGCGAAACCGTGTTCGGGTAGGTCAGCGAAGGCAGCGAGGCGATCGCGTGTTCCACCTCAACGCCGCCCTCGATAAAGAGGCGCTGGATGGTCGGGAGTTCCCCCGCCGCCAGCATCTCGCGGGTCACATCACGGCTCATGCCGTCGACGAAGAACACGATCACCGCCGGCTCATCGCGCGGGACGCCCGCCCGCCGCAGCGCGAAGCGCGACGCGCAGCCGACGACATGACTCAGCAGGATCAGTGATAGAACCGCGGCAGTTCTGACGGCGCGGCGCGTGCGGAATGCGCGCTGCCGCGGCCGGGAATCCAGCCTACGGTGAATTCCCGGAATCCCGACGGCGCGGGCGTCGCATTGTCGGAACCGCGCCGCCACCCAGACTGTCAGGCCGGCTCGCGGATCGACACGCCGTTCTTGGCCGGGGCCGGGGCCTCCGGCTTCGACATGTAAGGCGCGAGCCGCTTCATGAAACCATCAATCTCCGCCTGCTCGCCTTCCGAGTGGCGCCCGGTCTTGATGTAGTCCAACACGAGGCCGACGTGCTCTTCGGTCGGCTCGACGCCGGACATCTCAAGGTGATGACGTACCGCGTTGCGACCGCTGTTGCGGCCGAGCACCAGCGTGACCGGCCCGGCCCCGATCAGTTCCGGCTTAAACGGCATATACGTGTCGGGGTTCTTGAGAATCCCGTCCTGGTGAATGCCCGCTTCCGTGCGGAACAGGTTGCGGCCAACCACCGGCTTGTTGTCCATCGGCCGCACCTGCGTCAGATCCGCGACGAGCTGCGAAAGGTTGAAGAGGGCCGTCGAATCCACCAGCGTGCGCTTGCCGTACTCCTCGGGATACAGCGTGAGCGCCAGCACAACTTCTTCCAGCGCCACATTCCCGGCCCGCTCGCCGATCCCGTTGATCGTGCCCTGCACGATGTTCGCGCCGGCCTTGACGCACGCCAGCGAATTGGCCGTCGCCATGCCGAGGTCATTGTGAAAATGCACGCCGAGCATGGCGTCATCCATACTCTTGACGCCGTCCTGAATCCGGCGAACGGCGTCGGCCGCGCGATCGGGCGTCAGGATGCCGACGGTATCGGTGTATCCGATCGAAATCGCGCCCGCCTGAATCGCGGCTTCGTACAGTTCACACAAGAAATCCGGTTCGGTCCGCGAGGCGTCTTCAGCGCCGAACGAAATGATCTCAAACTGCTTGGTCGCGCGGCTGATCGCGTTCGCGGCGGTGTCGATGATCTGCGATTTGGTCATCGCGTGTTTGTATTCGCGATGCAGCGGACTCGACCCGATGAACAGCGTGATCGCGCGCTTCAACGGCGAAACGCCGCTCAGCGCTTCGGCGGCCTGGTCGACATCGCCCTGATGCGTGCGCGCGAGCGCCGACAGGACCGGACCCTTCACGGCCTTGCCGATCGCCCGGACGCCCTCAAACTCCGCCTCGCCCGCTGCCGGAAAGCCGCAGTCAATCGAATGCACACCGGCGGCCGCCAGCGCCTGCGCGATCTGGACCTTCTGCGCCGGCTCCAGCCGAATGCCCGGCATCTGCGCCCCGTCGCGCAGGGTTGTGTCGCTGATCATCACGATCGGGCGCTTCTTCTGCTGCCGCAGCACCATTCGTTTGATCTTGCGGTTGATTAGCGAAAACACCGGATTCAGCTCCCTGAAGACGGACTCGACCTGGCGCGATGAGCTGCGCGCATGCCTCGGATTATTGTAAAGCCCTTACCCCACCGGTGCGAACTCGACTCCACCGCCACGAAAACCCTGAGATTACAGCGATGTAACCCCGTTGCTCGGACAGACACGCGCGACGACCACACGTTGGCGGCCCTCTGACTCAATCGGTCGATCAGCCGCGACGGGCGTACCGGACCGCCTGCCGCGCCCAGGCGATGGCTTCGTCCGCCGCGTCCGCCAATCCGGTCAGATTGACAATACTCGCCCCGCGCCGGGCGTATTCACGCACGCTGCGAACCAGCGATTCGCTATCCGGACAATCCGGCAGCCACGCGGGGACCGATATCGCGGAGCCGGCCGCGAATGGCTCCTCCGCGACATCCGCGGCGGCCGGCGCGAGCCCCATCCGCCGCCACCAGCCGCAACCGGTCTCATGCAAGAGGTCTGTCGCCGAGCCGCGCAGCCCGGACCCGCGCACGACCCCGCTCGGCTCCGGCATCGCGACCCACACGCCCTGCTGGGGACGGGCGTCACTCAGGTGGGCCAGCCAGCGGCGGACATCCGCCTGCGAGGCGGAAACAAAGCGCGACAGCGGACCATCATCTCGAATGCGGCGGGCCGTGGTGTCGGGGTTCGACAGCGCCTGGGAAAAATGCGTGCGAATCGAACGGGCGATCGCGTCCGCGTCACCCCCCACGTCGCCCGCCGCGTCCGCCGCTCGCTGCCGACAGGTTGGACACAGACAGATTGACGCCAACTCCGCGGCCAGCGGATTCCAGGCCGCTGCCGGCGCGGCCGCAGCGTCGCCGAGAAACACGTCATCCAGTACGAACCCGAGCGGATCGAAATCACTCAGCTCCGCCATCGTTTCGCGCAGCAGTTCACGCCATTCCGGCTGATGCGTGCAGGCCCATGGCAATTCCGCGTCCCACGCGTTGCGGGCGCGAATATGCGCATACCGGTGAATCAGCGCCGGCACGCGGCTGAGCCCCAGCCGCAACACCGCCTTGACGCCGCGTGATCCGGCGGCTTCCGCCGCCACTCGCACAAAATGCTTGCGGCCAAACCACCCGGCCGCGTGCGGGCGCAGCGTCGCGCCGCGATAGCGGGCGCTATCCGGCGGATAGTGCCAGCCGCCATCGGTGTGAAACCACCCATACGTCGGCCCGAGTCGCGTCAGGGGTCCGGAAACGGCGGGAATCGTCAAGATGTCAGGACCGACCTCGTCCAGTACGCGGCTCAGCGCATCGCCGCGCTCCTGCGACAACGCCCATGGCGGATACTCCACTGAGAAGGCGATCGACACTTTTTTCGGCGACTCCGGAATCGCGCGCCCGTCGCTGGAGCCGAACGCCTGTCAGGCGCGGCCAAGCGCGTACAATGTGAGGGTAGCCGATGAAAATGCCGGCTGCTAGCATGGCCGGATCATCTGGAGCGCCGGGCGACAATCGCCACGGCAATGGAGTGTCATGGCCAAGGCCAGTCCCAACGAAAAATACTGTCCCGGTGAGGAACATATCCTGATCTCCGACGCGGTCTGCCTGGGCCGGCGTCGGGCGAACTACACCAAGTGCCCGGGCTGCCAGTTCAACGACGACGAGCGCGACTCCCGGCCGTTTGAGGCGGAGGTGCTGTCGCGCGGCACGCCGGATGTCGCGGCCCAGCGCAACGAGGTAGCCATGCTCAGCAGCGTTTTCAAGTCATACGACGTGCGCGCCACGTATCCGAAGCCTCTGAACGAGGAGATCGCCTGGCGCGTCGGCAACGGCGCCGCCCAGTTTCTGCGAACCAGCATGAATCTCGGCGATCGCAGCGATCTGGAAATGGGCAAGCTGATCCTCGGCCGCGACATGCGTAAAAGCAGCCCCGATCTGGCGCGGGCCTTTTGCGAGGGCGTCGTCGCCACCGGCACGCCGGTCATCGACATCGGCATGATCGATACCGCCCAGATCTACTTCGCGACCAATCACTTCAAATGCTGCGGCGGCGTGATGGTCACCGCCAGCCACAATCCGGCGAACTACAACGGCTTCAAAATCTGCGGGCCCAAGGGCAAGCCGATCGGCCGTGACAGCGGACTGCGGGAAGTGGAACGCATCGCGACCGCGATCGCCCGGCACAAAGTGGAGATCGGCGGGCGCATCACGTCGCACGACCTGTCAGAGCCGTACCGCGCCTTTGTGCGCGGGTTCATGCGCGAGCCGCGGCCCTTAAAGATCGTGGTCGACGCGTCGAACGGCATGGCCGGACGCTGGTTCCCGATCCTGTTCGGCGACGTCAAGCAGTTCGACGTCACGACGCTGAATATGACGCATGATGGCGTATTCAAGCATGAGCCGAATCCGCTGGTGGAATCGAATCTGGTGGAACTGAAAGAGGCCGTGCGCTCGCGCGGCGCGGACTTCGGCGCCTGTTTTGATGGCGACGCGGATCGCTGTATTTTCGTCGACGAGAATGGTGAGACAATCCCGTGCGATCTGCTGACCGCACTGCTGGCCCGGGAGTATCTGGCGGCCCGCCCCGGATCAGCCGTGATTTATGACCTGCGCTCGAGTCGGGTCGTGCCCGAAACAGTGCTCGCCCACGGTGGCGTGCCGAAGCGCGGCCGCGTCGGGCATGTCTACATGAAACGCCTGATGGCCGAATACGACGGCGTGTTCGGCGGGGAGTTGAGCGGGCACTTCTACTTCCGCGACAATTTCTATTGCGACTCCGGCATGCTCGCGTTCGTGGCGGTCGTCAACGCCTTGACGACCCGCGCCGAATCGCTCGGCGAACTCATTGCGCCCTTCCGCAAGTACGCGAACAGCGGCGAGCGCAACTTCAAGACTGACGACAAGGACGCGGTGCAACGCGCCATTCAGGACCGTTTCAAAGACGCCCGGATCGATCAGCTCGACGGCGTGACCGTGGAATATGAGAACTGGTGGTTCAACGTGCGGGCTTCCAATACCGAGCCGCTGCTGCGGTTGAACGTCGAGGCCGACTCGCCGCAATTGCTGGCGGAAAAGCTCGCGCTGCTGACCCCCATGCTGGGGGCGCCGGTCGATCACTAGCATGCCTGCCCAGACGCGTGAGCCCGAACCGCGGCGGCCCCGCCCGGCCCGGCGTGGGAGTCAGCGCGGGCGCGCGGACATGGGGCGACCCGCCCTCAGTTTCACGCGCCTCGGCTGGGGCCTTGCGTTGCCCGTCACATTCCTGCTGCTCGTCGGACTCGGCACGATCCACGCCTCCGACCGCACCGGCGGTTGGGCGGATGACGTTGCCGACACCGCAACCGAAGTCAGTCCGATTCGCGATGTCGTCGCCGAACCAACTCACTGGATCACGCGCGCCCGCGAGGCGATCGGCAGCCACACGCTGCGACAGTTGATGTACATCGCGACCGGGATCGGCCTGATGCTGATGGCGATTCTGATTTCCTACCGGCGCGTCGGCCAATACGCCTACGTGATCTACGCGGTGATCTGCGCGCTGCTGGCGCTGCTGCTGGTCGATCGTTACGGCATTATCGATTTTTCGTTTATCCCGGAACGGCGCAATACGTACCGCTGGATTGACTTTGGCTTCTTCTCTCTGCAGCCGTCGGAGTTCATGAAACTGGCGCTGGTCATCACGTTGGCCCAGTATCTTCGCTATCGCAGCTCATATCGCACCTGGATCGGATTGATTCCGCCATTCCTGCTGACACTGTTTCCAATGGCGCTGATTCTCAAGCAGCCGGACCTGGGCACGCTGCTGATGCTGCTGCCGGTGCTGTTCGCGATGCTGTTTGTCGCCGGCGCGCGCGGGCGGCACCTCGCGCTGATCGTCACGGCCGGGCTGATTACGATGCCGCTGTTCTATGTCTTCGGCATGAAGAGCTATCAAAGAGAGCGCGTGCAGGTTGTGTTTCGCCAGAACTCGGAAGATGAAAACTGGCATCGCAAACAGGGATATCAGCTGCGCCAGGGCTTCATCGCGCTCGGCGCGGGCGGCATCTGGGGCGAAGGGTATGGCGAGGGAGCCTTTCTGCGCCACAAGCTGCTGCCCGAAGAGCACAATGATTTCATTTTCGCCCTGATCGGGAATCAATGGGGCCTGGTCGGCTGCGTGCTCGTTATTCTCGCGTATGTCGTCATCGTGATCGTCGGCCTGGAGGTCGTAACCGTCACGAACGAGCCTTTCGGCCGTTTGCTGGCGATCGGCGCCATCGTGATGATCGTCGCGCAGGCCCTGCTGAATATGCTGATGATCGTCGGCCTCGCGCCGATCACCGGCATGACATTGCCATTCGTCAGTTTCGGCGGCTCCAGCATGTGGGCCAACTTCCTGGCGCTCGGCCTGCTGATTAACGTCGCGCAGCGGCGCCCGATGCTGATCGCCCGCCCGCCCTTTGAGCACAGCGGGGATGACGATTGATTGCGCTGCGCTCCGACCGCTCGATGAACCGCCAGGTCTTCATTCTCGCGCTGCCGATGCTGGGCGAACAATTCGTCAATTTCCTGATCACGATGGTCGATACCTGGCTCGCCGGTCGCGTCAGCGCTGACGCGACGGCCGCCGTCGGCGCCGCCGGCTATCTCGGCTGGATGGTGACGCTCGGGTTCACGCTCCTGGCCGTCGGTTCGGGCGCGATCATCAGTCGCTCGATCGGCGCCGGCCTGCATGCCGCGGCGAATCGCGCTTTCTGCCAGGCGTTCGTGCTGGCGCCGGTGGTCGGGCTGCTCGTCACCGTGACGCTGTTCAGTTCAGCCGACCTGCTGGCCCTCGCGTTTACCGAAACCGAGTCCGCTCACGCCGGATTTGTCACCTATCTGCGGATCGACTGCCTGAGCTATGCGCTGTTCAGTATCGTGCTCGTATCCGCGGCCGGGATGCGGGCCGCGGGCGATACGCGCACACCGATGCGCATCATGGTGCTCGTCAACATCATCAACGCCGTCGTCTCCGCCACGCTTGTGTTTGGCTGGTTCGGCGCCCCGCGCATGGGCGTCACCGGCATCGCGATCGGCACCGTCGCCGCCCGCAGCATCGGCGGTCTCGCCGTCGCGTGGGTGGCGTGGAAGGGTGTCGCCGGCCTGCGCCTCGAACGGCGCGACTTGCGATTCGATTCCGGCATGATTCGCCGCATTCTGGCGATCGGCGTGCCGGCCGCCGGGGACGCCGGCGTAATGGCCATCGCCCAGATGATTTTCGTCACCGTCGTCGCGCACACCGCCAGCGGCGAGGCGGCGACGCTGAACTTCGCCGCCCACGTCATCGCGATGCGCCTGGAAGCGATCACGTACCTGCCAGCCGTCGCCTGGGGGACCGCCGCCGCAACGCTGGTGGGCCAGTACCTCGGCGCGGGTCAGCCGGCGCAGGCCCATCGCGCAGGGCACCGCGCCGCCCTCCAATGCGCGGCCCTGACCACGCTGGGCGGCGTCGCGTTCTTCACGCTGGCGCGGCCAATGTATGAACTGATGTCGGTCGACCCCGCGGTGGCGGACATCGGCGTGCCGCCTTTCCGCGTGCTGGCGTTTTTTCAACCGATTCTGGCGATGGGCATCGTCTATGTGAATGCCCTGCGCGGGGCCGGCGACACGCGGGCCACCTTCGTGTTCTCCCTCATCGCCGGCCTGCTGCTGCGGGCCCCGCTCGCGTACCTGTTCGGCGTTGTGCTCGGCGGTGGCCTGCTGGGGGCGTGGATTGGCATGTGGGCGGACAACGTGATCCGCTTCGCGCTCTGCTGGGCGCGGTTCGTTCATGGCGGCTGGACGCGCCGGACGGTCTAAGGGCGGTTTCTTGGGTCCGCATTTGGGATTCCGCCGAATTCGACATATGATCTGATGAGAGGATCAGGCCCAATTTCATTGTCGGCCGCAGGCAGGCCGGCCCGATTTCGATAACCCGAACATTCGCCAATGGTAGGTCCATGCGCGGTACGCTCATCACGCTTTTGTTATTGACCGGCGCCGGCGTCGCGGCGTACGGCTATTACAAGTCCGCCGACGCTCCGGCCCAGACCGGCTCGCGCTTTCTCACCGAGCCGCTCAAGCGCGGCGATGTGGTCGCCACGGTGACCGCGACCGGCACGCTGGAGCCGGTTATCAAGATCGTCGTCGGCTCGCAGGTCAGCGGCACGGTCACGCGCTACACGGCCGACTTCAATGATGAAGTGAAGGCCGGTGACGTGCTGGTCGAACTCGATCAGGACCGCATCAAGGCGACGATTGAGCAGCGCCAGGCCGCGGTCTCGATGGCCGAGGCGCGCGTCGAAGAAGCCCAGGTCGCGCTCGATCAGGCTTTGCTCGACCAGCAGCGCATCGAAGAGTCCGCCAAGCTGTTCGCCTCATCAGAATTCGAGCAGGACCAGGCCCGGCTGACGGTGCAGGCCGCGCGGGCCCAGCTACGGGCGGCGCAGGCGAACGTCGAAGCCGTGACCGCCGAACTGCGCAACGCCCGCAGCGAATTCGACAAGACCATCATTCTCGCTCCGATCGACGGCGTGGTCATATCGCGCGATATCGACGTCGGCCAGACCGTCGCCGCGTCGTTTCAGACGCCCTCGCTATACACGATCGCGAATGACCTGCGCAAGATGCGCGTCAATGTCGCCGTCAGCGAGTCCGATGTCGGCCGCATCAAATCCGGCATGTCCACGAAATTCCGCGTCGACGCCTACTCGGATCGACTGTTCCGCGGCCTGGTGACACAGGTTCGCTTCGCCGAGACGGTCGTTGAGAACGTCGTGACGTATCAAACACTGATCGAAGTGGAAAACGACGACCTCGCCCTCCGCCCCGGCATGACCGCGACGGTCATGTTCGAAACCGATGTCGCCGAGGGCGTGCTGCGCGTCCCCAACGCGGCCCTGCGATTCAATCCCGATGACAACCCGGCCGAATTGAACTGGTCGCCGGGCAAGGGCGTCCGTTCGCCGCGCGTCTTTACGCTCGCGAACGGGGAACTCAAACAGATCGATGTAAGCCTCGGCGTCAGCGATGGTCGCTACACGGCCGTCACGTCGGACGACCTGCGCGAAGACATGCCGCTGGTCGTCGGCTGGAATCTGAACGCCACCGACTCTTCCAAACGACGCTTCCAGCTGTGGTAATCGCGCGTGCCTGAACCCGTCATCGACATTCGAGAGGCCTGCAAGACCTATCGCCTGGGCGACGTGGAAGTCCACGCCGTGCGCAGCGTCTCGCTCAGCGTCGAGAGTGGCGAATTCCTCGCGATCACCGGGCCCAGCGGCTCGGGCAAGTCAACCTTCATGCACCTGGTCGGATGTCTCGATCGCCTGGACTCCGGCGCCTATCACTTTGAGGGGCGGCCGATTCAGCGACTCTCCGGTGTGCAACTCGCGGCCCTGCGGAATCAGCGCATCGGCTTCGTATTTCAGAGTTTCAACCTGCTTTCTCGCACCACGATCCTCGAAAACGTCGCGCTGCCTCTGATGTATCAGGGCGTACGCCGCCGGCTGCGCCGCAAGCGGGCCGCGGAAATGCTCGACCGCGTCGGCCTGGCCGACCGGCTCAAGCACCACCCCAATCAACTGTCCGGCGGACAGCAACAGCGCGTCGCCGTGGCCCGCGCCATCATTACCAAACCCGCCGTGCTGCTGGCGGACGAGCCGACCGGCGCCCTCGACACCGCCACCGGCGAGCGGCTGATGGGCCTGTTCCGAGAACTCAATCGCGCCGACGGCGTCACGATCATCATTGTCACGCACGAGCCCGAAATCGCCGCCTGGGCCGAGCGCCACGTCGCCTTCCGCGACGGCGTCATCGAATCCGACAAGCGCAAACGCGCCGACGAGGCCGCATGAATCCGCTGACCGTTCTGGGCGAGGCGTTTTCGAGTCTGACGCGCAACAAGGTGCGCACCGCCTTGTCGATGCTCGGCATCGTGATCGGCGTCGGCTCGGTGATCGCGATGGTCGCCGTCGGCGAGGGCGGCCGGCTGCGCGTGGAGCGCGAGCTCAAGGCGATGGGCGACGACTGGCTGATCATCGGCTTCTGGGGCATTCAGCGCGGCGGCGCGCGGCGCATGCAGGGCGTCACGCCGACGCTCGCCATCGAAGACGCCGAGGCGATCGCGCGCGACTGCCCGGCGATCCGCGCCGCGACCCCCACCAATTCGGTTCGCGGTGGCCAGATCGTGTCTTCCTACGGAAACTACAACACGTCGGTCCTGGGTTGCTATCCCTCGTACTTCGATATTCGCCGCTGGGCGCCCGTGCGCGGACAGTTGTTCACGTTTGAGGACATGGAACTGCGGCGCGCCGTTTGCGTGATCGGCGCGACCGCGGCCGAAGAACTGTTTGGCTCCGTCGACCCGATCGGGCAGACGATCCGCGTCAAGAAGGCGCCGTTCCAGATCATCGGCGTGCTCGAACGCAAAGGCACCAGCAGCTTCGGCCGCGATGAAGACGATGTGATCCTGTTCCCGTGGCACATTTTCCAGCGCAAAGTCGCCGGCGACGAAATCGCGCAGACGCTGTACGCCGCCGCGCGGCCGGGCGTGCCACTGGCCGTCGCCAAAGCGCAGATTCGCGCGCTGCTGCGCCAGCGCCACCGGCTGCTGGATGAAGAGGATGACGACTTTCGGATCGTCGACCGTACGATGTCGGCTCAGGCCAGCGCCGAAACCGCCCAAACGTTCAACATGATGCTGATGACGATCGCGTCGATCTCGCTGATCGTGGGCGGCGTGGGCATCATGAACATCATGCTCGTTTCCGTGACCGAGCGTACGCGCGAAATCGGTCTGCGGATGGCGATCGGCGCCAACGGCTATCACGTGCTCGGACAGTTCCTCACCGAAGCGGTCGTGATGTGCGGCGTCGGGGGCGCGCTGGGATTCGGCGTCGGCGTGGGCGCGGCCCACTTCGTTTCATGGAAGCTGGAGTGGGACATCGCGATCTCGTACTGGATGGCGGGCATCGCCGTCGCCTTCGCGGCGATCGTCGGACTGTTCTTCGGGTTCTATCCGGCGTGGCGCGCCAGCCGCCTGAACCCGATCGACGCGCTGCGGTTCGAGTAGCGCCGCCAACCCATCAGCGCCCGCGGCGCGCCTTACCCGAACAGCTCCGCGTACGCCGTCGGGCTGAAGCCGACGAGCAGCGTCTTGCCCTTGCGAATCGTGGGCGCCCGCAGCGAACCGGTCGGCCCCAGCATCACTTTCAGCAGTTCATCGTCGCTCGGCGCGTCGCGCTTCATGTCAAATCGCGTCGCCTTCGCCCCGCGGGCCGCGATCACCACACTCGCCTCGCGCGCCAATCGCAGCGCGTCGCTGGCGCCGAGTTTCGCCTTTGCGTCGACCTCTTCCTTCACTTCCACGTCGTTCTTCGCAAGAAACTCCTGCGCTTTTGTGCAGGACGTTCAGCCCTTGCGGTGATAATACCAGTCCGCCTTCGCCACGATCGATCTCCTGAGGTGAAGCCAATCCGCTTACGCGTGCTCCGCGATACAGATGTATCCCACCGGCACTTTCGGATCATTCGCCAAGCGCAGCCGCTCGGCCGCGTCGCGCAGGTCGCCCTTCGCCAACGGCGCAATCCGCTCACTGACGATCCGCAGCCCCGCGGCCCGCATCATCTCAGCGACTTCCTGATAGGTGCGGAAGACGTACAAATGATCCACGCTTTCCATCCGGACCGCCGCCGACACCATCATCCGCCCGTCCGGCGCCATGATGCGTTTCAGCTCGCCGATCGCCTCGGGCGGCTCCGGAAAGTGCTCCAGCACCTCGCAGCAGATCACGCGATCCGCGCAGCCGTCGGTGCGCGCCAGGCCGCCGCGCAGGTCATCCACCGCGAGTTCGCAGCGCTCCGGACCGATCCCGTGAAACTCCATGATCCTTCGGGCGACTTTCAACGCGCCGGGCGCGACATCGATGCCCACGCCGGCGACGCGCGGCGCGCTCAGCAGGCTCTGGCACAGATAAACGCCATGGCCGCAGCCGACCTCCGCGATCAATCCTTGTTGCGGCAGCGTCGGCACAAATTCCCGCTGAAAAAAGTCGTAAAACTCGTAGTAGTTGGGGCTGAACATGAAGCTGAACATCAACGCGGGCAGGTAGAACTCCTCCATCGCCTCGTCGTTGTCGTACAGGTCTTCCTGCATGCTGTCGAAGTCGCGGAACGCGTACTCGCCCGTCTTCAGGAACACCGCCTGTTTGCGGATGAATTCCATACAGAACTTGATATACGCCCGCACGGCGTCATCGAACTTCTCCGGCGCATCACCGACCAGATGGTCGATTTCCGCCACGCGCTGCTCGGCCCGCTGGAAAAATGTTTCGCCATAGGCGCTCACCATGTCACGCGCCGCGGCGCGAAACATGCCCCCCAGCGTCGTAAAGCGCTCAATCGCGCGGGCCGCGCCCGGATAGGCGCCGCCGTAGCGCTCCAGATCGCGCGTCAGTTGATCATTGACCGTCGTCATGCCGCTTCGTCCCCGTCCGCCTCGATTTCCAGGCCCCGATCCCGCAACAGGCGCACGATATCCGAGACCTTGCGAATGCGCGTCATCTCGTCCGCGGATATCTCCACGCCGAACTCCTGCCCCACCGCGACGCAGATATTCAGGTGATTCAGGCTGTCCCACTGCTTCGTCTTCTCGCGCGAAGTCGCGGCCCCGATCTTGGCGATGTCCACCTCCAACACCGTCGCGACGATTTCACGCAGCTTGTCAAACGGATCCGCGTTCATGAGCGCCCAATCACCCCGACTACGCCGACTGCAGTTCAATCTCCATCGCCGCGACGGCATGCTTCAGACTGTAGTTCTCCAGCACTTCCGGGTGCAACTCGCCCATCACGCCGAGGCGCCGCCCATCGCGAAACACGCCCGCCACCCGCCCGGCGATGTAGCTCGGATGCTCGATCGGCCGAAACTCCAGCGTCAGCCCCAGCTCGTGGGCAAACGCGTCGGTCACCGCGCGGATGTCCGCGAAGCCGACATGCGTGCCGATCATCGCCGCTGCGCAATGCCGCCGCTCGCGGGCGCCGGTCTGGCTCTCCGCCTCCACAAAGCAGCAATCACCGACTTCGAACAGTTTCTGCGGCAGATCATACTGGCGGTTGATCGCCATCGTCTCCAGAATGCCCGGCAGCAACGTGACCCGCGCGATGGTTTGTTCGACGCTGATCGGGTTGTCGATCCTGACGGCCCGCGGGTCCTCGCTGATCCGCCATTTTTCGAACGCGGCCGGCTCACTGGTCAGCGTCAGTGTCATCACCTGGTGAAAACCCAGGCCAGTGAACACGCGCCGCGCGATCGCCGAGCGCTCTTCGATTTCGCGCGGCGCCCCCACGCTGAACGACGGCAGCAGCGCCGCGGTCAGATTCTCGTATCCATAAGCGACGGCCACGTCTTCGATCAGGTCGACCGGATGCATGATGTCGTTACGCCACGCCGGCACGCGCACGCGCAACGCCGCCTCGGTCGAACCCGCGGCAACGCCGTGCCCCATTCGCTCAAGCAGTTCGGTGATCGCCGCCGCCGACAGCGCGGCGCCGATCGTGTCACGCGCTTCGGCCACGTCCAGCGGCATCTCTCCCGGAGCCAGGTTCGGCGTGATCAGCCGGCCCTCGAGCCCATCGACAGTCACCGCCTCAAGCCGGGCTTCGGGCATCACTTCGCGAATGCTCGTGACAATGATGTTTAACGCCCGCTCGACCGTGCGCTGCGCCAGCCCGGTGACATCGACAAAGCACTGCGTCGTGCTCAATGTGACGCGCGTCGACTCGCTGTTGATGATCGGCGGCATCGACAACACCTGCCCATCCTGATCCTGCAGCAGCGGGTACGCCGCCATCCCCTCCAGCAGCCGGGCGTACTTCTCGCCCGTGCGGTGCTTCTTCAGGATTTCACCCGGCGTCATGTTCGCGCCGGGGTCAGTCGGCGCGAATCCGAGCGGCACGAATCGCAGCCCGTCCGGCGCGATGGCGCGATACTGGAACGCCGTGCCCTTGAGCTTGTCGAGGTCATACACCCCGATCGACGCCAGCTTGCGGTCGCGCCCCAGGGCCCAATGCAGATCTTCCTGCAGGTTCATCAGGAACTTGATGCGATGATCGTCGAGCTTCAGCCCGCGCAGCACCGCGCAGGCGATGCAGGGCCGAAAGCTGTCATCCGCGCCGAGCCGCGGGTCCACCTTCACACTGTACTTCGCTTGCTCGACCTGGTATTCGATCAGTCCGGTTTGCGCGCCGACAAAGCCGCGCATGTATCGGGCCATGCCGCCGACATCAAAGATATCCGGCCGCACCGCAAGCATGTCGAGCCGCGCCACGCGCGTCTCGCCGATCGTCGACAAGCTGCCCGCCCGTTCGCGAAAATCGACGCCGCACGAAGCGCAATGCAACGGTTCGCCCTGCGCCTCGGTGCGCTCGCTGACCTTGCCGCACACGCCGCACTTGTACATCGACGTCGCGGTGATTTCGTCCACCTCGACGCCCATATCGTGCAGCTTATCGGCGACATTGTCCGCGCTGACGACGCTCTCGCCGCCGCGATTCACGAGGCGTAACAGATCGTCGATCGGCATATTGATTACGGGCATTGCGACCTCACATCTCTTTCAGCCATGGGGTGACGATATCGTGCAGCCGGGTGAAATCGTGTATCGGGAACGGATGAAGGCCGCCCAGACGCCGATACCCTTCAACCCCCCACGCTTGCAGGAAGCGATCGAGAGCAAGATACACGGCGCCGACAAAGTCCCGCCTGCCAATCTCGCCCACGAACAGGTCATATCCCGGATCTTCCGAATTCAGGTGATCCGCGTAGTGCCGAATCTCAACAAGCACCCGCTCTCGGTGCGGCGTCAGCACCCATGCCCATTCTCCAGGCTCTTCGTACCAGGAAAAGCGGCGAACCTCATCCGTGTCGTGCACGCTTACCGCCGCAGCGGCGAAGGGCCCCAAGGCGTCACCAACCCAAGACGCGCAGCAGTGGAATGACTCATCCCCTATCCGCGCCCGCAAGATACCCCACCCGACGCTTTCAAGCCGGTAATCAAACGCACAGTCAAACGGCCCCGACTCCCGCCACATTCCGCCTACTACGCCGTTATTCCAAGCCTCGATCCGCAAAGAGGCCCCATTAAGCGAGCCCATTCCCACAAGAGGGGTGCCCTCGACTTCCATCACAAGCGCGTCACGCGGCTCAGCATCTCCCAGCCCAACCCCGGCCCTGTAACACGCGAGGACGGTCTCCCGCCCATCGCCAAGTGTGACGAGGGTATGGCTGACTATCGATAGTCCCAACTGACTAATCCGCCATGCAGGCAGCGCCACATCGCCATCGAAACCAGTATCGATCAATGCTTCAATAGACTGACGATGACCGTCACGAGACAAGACGATGATGGGAATGAGCGCATCGAGATCTGCCGACACACGCCCCGCAATCATGATTCGCGTTTGCGGGCCGTGCCGCCAATTCGATATGCCGGCCCGCGCCCCACCCGCAGCATGAACAATCTGGCAGACGGAAAACGCGCCTGTGCCCGTCGATTGGCCGCGACGTCGCTCGCGTCCACTTCAAACTCGCCGGTATCAAGGTTGATAACGACGAAATCACCCACGCGGTCGGGCTCTACTGCGTCACGCACCTTACGCTCGTACCAATCGAGCGCAAGCTGAGCCAGCGCCTTCAGATTGTCGTTGTCAGTAACCATGGCGATCTTCCCGGAACAACAGACTCTCGCAACTCCTCATTATACCACTGACGCCTACGACCGAATCAGCGGCGCCTCGCGCAGCCACGGCATCGACGCGAAGTACAGCTCGCCGATGCTCTTCAACCCGTGGATCATCATGCCCAGACGCTCCAGCCCCAGCCCCCACGCCAGCACCCGGTTCTCCACGCCCAGCGGGCGCGTCACTTCCGGCCGGAAAATCCCCGAGCCGCCCATTTCCATCCACTCCCGACGGCTCTCGACATACAGATACACTTCGGCCGACGGCTCCGTATACGGGAAAAAGCTCGGGCGGAAGCGAATCTTCGGGAACCCCATCTTGGTGTAGAACGCCGTCAGCATGCCGAGCAGCGACGAAAGACTCGCTTTAGGGTCGACAATAATGCCGTCCACCTGATGGAACATCGGCAGATGCTTGTAGTCCACCGTCTCGCGCCGAAATACCGGCCCGATCACAAAGTATTTGCCCGTCGGCTTATCGGCGTTCTCCGCCAACGCGCGAATCGTCGCCGCCGTCGTATGGGTGCGCAGCACCGGCTTTTGCGCCAGCGCCGCGTCCCAGCGATAACGCCAGCCGGTGGAGCCCGTGTCGCCGCCGTCCTCATGCGCGGCGCGCACCCGCCGCACCAGCGCATCGTCCGGTAAGCGCGCGCGATCCGGCCGCGCGATATAGAACGTATCCTGCATGTCGCGCGCCGGGTGGTCCTGCGGCTGAAACAGCGCGTCAAAATCCCAGAAGCTCGACTCGACCCACGGGCTGGCGACTTCGCTGAAACCCAGTTCCAGAAAAACGCGCCGCACCTTGTCGAGCGTCCGCTGAAAGCCATGCTCTTTGCCCGGATAGGCCGCCTTCGCCGCCAAGGTCACGTCATACGGGCGAAACTCCACTTCGCGCCAGCCGCCATCCGCCAGCATCTCCGGCGTCAGTTGGTTGACCTCCGGCTTCGGCGCCGCGCTCTGGGCGAGCAGCGACTCCCCGGCGTCGGTAATGGTCGCCGTGCGATCGGTGCGGGCCCGCGCGGTGACGAATCCCTTCCGCTTCAGAAGGATTTCCAGGGCCGGGGCGACGTCGAGTCCCTCCGCCCGCAGCACGGATGCCCGCGTCGGGCCGCGCTCCGCCAGCGCCCGCATCACCAGCTCGTCCGCCTGGGGGGCGGGGTCGGGTCCGATATCGCCGAGCTTGAGCGTGCCCCCGTCCTTCGTCGCCCAGCCGCGCTGCGTGAGCCAGCGCAGACTTTGCCCGACATCGCCGGTCGTAAGTTCGCAATGATTCGGGATTTCGGTCAGCGGCAACGCGCCGCCGTTCGCGGCGAGGGTCGCGACAATCACGCGCTCGGGCAGGGGTTTTTCGACAAACGCCGCGCCCTGCTCGCCGAGCGTAAGTTCGTCATCCTGTTCCTCTTGCAGCGCGATCAGCTGCGCCGCGCGCAGATCAGCGCACGCCCCCGCGACCTGCGATTGATCCACGCCAAGGTCGCTGACGAGTTGGACAAGGTCAACCGGTTGTGCGCCTCGCAGGCGCGATAATATATCGTATTGTAGTTTCGTGAGTCGCATGCGCAGTTATCCGCTATTTGCCGCCCAATGTTTAGCGGATGAGAACAGCGCACACAAGCGCGGACGCCACGGTCCGCTAAGTCGGCGGCGCCGGCCGGCGGCGACAGGAAATTCCGCACAATTTTCGGCGGCCGCCCGGCCACGTTCTTATAAATTCGTGCGTGGGAATGATCTTTCGTCATCAAGCGCGGACCTCGCGAAAACAGCGGAAAACACGCTGTTTTGGCGCACAAAGTCGCCTTGCATTCAGAAATGGCAAGTCGTAGTATGGATCGCATTCGAGGACCGAGAGGTTTCAGCGACTTCCTGATGTGCTATCCCCGGAGGACGGAAGCATGGATGAAACCCAGTTCCAGGCAAAACTGACGGAGCTGGTGTCTCAGATCGACACGCTTCCAGAAGATGAGCGTGAACGTCTGCGGGCACTCGCCACAGAAACCCGGGAGCGGCAAGAGAGTATCAAGCAGAGCGTCGCGTCAATGCAGGAGAATATTGACTTCCTGCGACTTTGGATCAAATACCTGCTGTTTGATCTGGAGGCCACGCGCCGCGAGAACAGCTATCTGCGCAAGATGCTCGAGCAGGATCCCGATACCGCCTAGTTGCTGCGATCTCGGAAAACGGCGACCGCCGAATCAGGCCTGATGGGCCGATTCGGCGGTTGTTTTTTTGCGCCGGCTGTTCGGCGTCCACGCGCGCCGCTACAACCTTTTTGTGCGCTGCGCCTCACGACGCGCGCCCCGGGAGGATCGCCTCAATGAATCGCGCCGCCCTGAGCATCATCGTGGCCGTCGGACTCGGCGCCGGGGCCTACGCCGCCCCGTTGTTTCAGCCGAAGACACTCGACGCGGCTCTGGCGGCCGCTCGCGACGCCGACCAACCCGTCCTGGCGTTGTTCAGCGCCCGCTGGAGCCTGGCCGGGGCCCGCGTCGAGCAGGCGATCTGGGGCGACGCCGCGCTGCGGACGCTCCTCGAAAAACGCGTCGTGTCGGTTCGCCTCGAAGTCAGCGCGGATGACGACCTCGCCCGCCGGCTGCGGATCGAAACCGTGCCCACGCTCCTGCTGCTGGGCGCTGATGGCGCCGAGCGCGACATCCTGATGCCTACTGCCGACCCGGCCCAATTTCGCGCCGACCTTGAAGCCGCGCTGGCCGGCACCGACGCCGTCGCGCGGGCGCGGGCGCTGATTGATCGTTTGGGTCCGGGAAATCCGCTGGGGCATGAGCATCTTGCGATCGCGCTTGACCGCCGTGGCCGTCATGCTGACGCGCTGGCGGCGTACCTGCAGTGCGTCGATGTCGGGCTGCGGAACGTGCCTTACGCCGCCGCCCGTCGCGACTCGCTGGCCGCGGCCCTGGCCCAGCTGGCAAAAGCGTATCCGCCGGCCCGGGCGGCCGCGGATGAGCGCCGGACCGCGTGGCGCGAAAAACTGCGCAGCGGGCGCGACGATGTGGACCTTGCCCGCAATCTGGCGGCGTTCAACCTGGCATTTGCGGATGAGGCCGACACACTGGCGGTGTACGACGCGCTGCCCCCGACCGCCAAGGCGCGGCGCGTGCTGCACGATCGCGTGCTGAACCAGCTCATTGATGCCAAGCGTTATCAGGACGCGGCCGCCGACGGCGAGCTGCTCCACGCGCTGCGAGACACGATCTTTCAAGCGACGCGCGGCGATGGCGGCGCGTGTTGCAGCCTGCACGCCCCGCGCGGGCCGGGCAGCGGCCTGGCGGTTGTCGAACGCGGCGCGCGGCTGGTCGAGGCGGCGGTCGCCCTGGGTCAGCAGGATCAGGCCCGCAAGATCATGATCGAGACGCTGAAGTTCGAGGACACGCCGGAAAACCGCGCGACGCTGCGCGAACGCCTGACCCGCGCCGGCGGCGAGAACCGGGCGTTGATCGAGCTGTTGGATAAGTAACGGCGTCGCGGCGCGCTGGCGCGCCCAAGAGATTGGCGCGCGTATGCGTCCAGGAGACTAGCGCGCTGATGCGCCCAGGAGATTAGCGCGCGTAACTCAGTAGCGCGGTCCCCTCATTGGCGCGCGTCACCTAAGTAGCGCGCGTCACTCATTGGCGCGCGTCACTCATTGGCGCGCGTCACCTTAGTAGCGCGCGTCACCCCCGCGCAGGCGGGGGTCCACGACGACCAACGGCTTCCGGATGTAGCGCTTTTTTTCTCTGTGACTCAGCGCCGTTTCACTCCGAGGATTCCCGCCTGCGCGGGAATGACGGGAATGGCGTTTCATTCTCTATACAGCGCCCTTACGCACCGTCGGTTCACGATCGCTCCGCGAGATATGCCTGCGCCGCCGGAATCACGCGCTCGACGACGCTTTCGATCGTCCCATCCATAATGGCGCCGGCCGCCTGCGAGTGGCCGCCGCCGTGGAACTGCTGAGCGAGTTCGAGAATCGAGCAGCCCGTGTCGCCGCGGAAATTCATGCGTATCTTGCCCTTCACGCCTTCGGAGAAGAGCACGGCGATCGTGACGCCGCGGATCGAGCGCGGCACTTCCACCTGGTCGTCAATGTCCTCCGCGACGCAGCCGGCGCCATGAATCTCGTCGTAATTCGCCGTGCTCCATGCGAGCCGACCATCTTCGCTCACGCGCGTATTGCCGTAGACGACCTTCAGCAGATTGAACAGATGCGGCGTCTGGCTGCGGCAGAGTTGCTCGCAGGTGTTGACGATGTCCGCGCCGGCCCGCGCCAGCTCCGCCGCGACCTCAAGACTGCGCGGCGTCGTATTCGGCAGCGAAAAACCGGCCGTATCGCTGTGCATGCCGGCGTAAATCAAAGTCGCGATCTGCGGCGTGATCCGCACATCCAGGGCGCACAGCAATTCGTAGATCATCTCCGCCGAACTGGAGCGGGCCCCGTCGATCCATTGCGCATCGCCAAAGCGCGTATTCGAGCTGTGATGATCGACGTTGACGACTTTCGCGTTCGGCAGCGCCTCCAGCTTGCCGTCGACATTGACGCGCTTGTCCTTGGCGGTGTCCATCACCAGCGCTACATCGCACCCCGCCAGATCGGCGCTCGACGCCGGCTGCCAACCGCCGATGTCCACCATGAATTGCAGTTTTTCGGCGACGCTGCCGGCGGGCATCGACGGCGCGGGCTGCTTGCCCATCGCCCGCAGTCCGTGCGCCATCGCGCCAATGACCGCCAGACAATCCGCGTCCGGCGTCACGTGCCCGATCAGCGCGACGCGCTTCGCCGCCCGGATTGTGTCCAACACCGCCGTCGGAATCGGCTCATGCGTGATGATGTTCATCGTTCCCCTGCCTGAAGCCGCCCGCCGTCGCGCCCGAGCGGCGGTTTTTGGCCGAAAACGTAGATTCTGGCGAAATCGGGCGGGAATCGCAAACCGAGCGGATCGCGCGCGACCGGGTGGCGCCCGAGTGAGCGGGTGTTTGCGGAGCGAAACGGGTGCTACGTGAAGGGTCGGAGAGGTGGTCCGCGCCGTGGGTGGTACGCGCAATGGGTGGGTGGCACGTACGTCTCGCCCGCACTCGTCAAGCCCCCCTCATGCCGGTGTGCCGCACTCCGGGCAGCGCTGTGGCGTGCCGCGCAGGTCGTAGGCGCAGTTGCGGCAGGTGTGAATCCCCAACTCAGCCAGTCGGGCCCGCAGCGCAGCGCGAATCCGGACCTGCCGGATCTTTGGGATCACCAGGCTCAGCAACAGCACATTGGTCGTCAACAACACCAGGACAATCAGCCCGACGGCGCTCCAGCGCCCGAAGCCCAGCACGGTATCAAACAGATAGAGCAACGGATAAGAGGCGAGGATCGGGAGGATGATCGTGACGACCAGCGGCCACCCTTTCTGAAATCGAAAGTAGACCTCAATATCTTCGATCGGGGCCTCGCCATTCACAAAGTATCGCAGCTCGGGAAACATCTTGTAGTGCGCTTCGCCGAACGCCAGATCGAGTTGTTTGGAATCAGGGCGCATCGCAGCCTCCAGCGACAACTCCCATTCGGGAGCCGCATCGGTTCCCGCGCGAATCAGACCGGCCTTTGCCATGAGATCATACCAAGCATGCGCGACGTGGAGCCCGAAGGAAACCGAAAGCGCTGGTGCCCCATCCTGAGCAAAGCGAAGGGTGGGGGACTGACGACTCGGCGATTTTCCAATCAGTCCCCCACCCTTCCGCTGCGCTACAGGATGGGGCACCCACCGCATTCGCGCCATCATTGAGAACCGAAGAACGGCCGCCCTTGATAGCGCACAAGCGCGCTGATCGTCGCGCCGGCGACATACAACAGCAGCAAGGCCACAATGCAGGCCCACACCCATCCGGGAACCGCGCCGCCGTCGCGGTATGGCAGCAAGAGTAGTGTGCAAAGTCCGAGGACGCAGCAACCCGCGCCGAGGGTCATCAGCAAGTAATGCCCCCAATCGGCGCCCTGGAACGGACGGGCGCCCGCAAGCCACATCAGCCCTGCGCCGGCGCACGCCGCCAACAGGAGAATTGGGCCGGCGACGCGATACCGCCCCCTTGAATGGGATGACGGTTCACTACCTGTCCGGGTCATCTGGTCGCTCTCGCGCGCGGCGCGGGTCGTCTGTTCACCAGTGGCTCGACCGGACTCTCGGTCGCCGCGATCGGTGACCACACCGCGCGCACTGCGGACTTGCCATCCCCGCCTACAAAATGGTAGCGTAGTCCTGTAGGGTGGGTTACGCGCAGCGAAACCCACCATTGTCCATTGTCGCGCGAATGGTGGGTTCGCTTCGCGTAACCCACCCTACCGAATCTTGGTAGCAGCTTCTGCAAGTTGATTAGCCAGTCGTACAACGCACTCTTGCGCTTCATTGAGAGACCTATTGTGCCGCTCATCCTTGAATTCCTGATACTCAACGGCAACTTCATGAATGTCGGAATTGGGAATGCCGAATAGCCGCGTTGCGATGGTGCGAATGTGAGGGCTTAGATGATTCCAGCCATCACGCGGTCCACCGGTAGCAAATCCAAACTCGCCTCGCGACGAGAGCACCACCAGCTGCTTGCCGACCAGTATCGGCATTACCGGAAAGTCGCCGCGCGAAAGGTCAAACGAAAACGTGCGCCCGACACGGACAACCTGGTCCACCCAGGCCTTTAAGGCAGCAGGCAGACCATAGTTGTACATGGGCGCGCCCAGCACTATCACATTCGCAGCCGAGAGTTCCTCAATCATCTCATCGGACGGAGCAAGCGTACGCTCCATGTCCGGCGTCCGTTCTTGCGGCGCAGTGAATGCGGCTGAAATCCACTCCTCCGAGACCGGCGCCGGTGGATTCCGTCCGAGATCACGATAAATGATCCGCACGTCCGGTTCGCGCGACCTCCACGACTCGACAAATAGTGCGGACAGTTTACGCGTTAGCGAGCGCTGGAGTCTCGCACTCGAGTCAAGGTGCAGAATTGTGGTCATATCTGAGTCTCTCCTCTTGGCGGCTACGAGTCCTGTGGGGTGGGTTACGCGTATAAGCACCTTTTCGGCGAATAGTTTGCATATCCCGCCGTTATGCGCCCAATCCCCCGGCGCAAGGTACGTCCCGCACGAGGTCTCCAGATTGTACTCCGGCCGCGGCGTCGGATCGATATCGATCGCGACGATCGTCAGCGGCGCGCCGCACGCGTCGACCAGCGACGCTCGTCTCCAGTTCCGAGACGTACCGCCAGCCCTGCGCTTCCGTGTAGACCTCGTGCTCCGGCGTGACGCCGATCGTCGTGCCGTCCAGCAGCGTCAGCCAGACCACCGCCGGCGCGATCCGCTTCACATACCCGGCCTCCGCCGCCAGCGTCGCCGGATCGCGGTCGTCAGGCGTCAAGCCTCGGGCGGTCGCGCGCACCACATGCTTACGCCTGCGGCGAAGGCATGAATCTATGAAGCGAGCCTCTGAGCGGGTATTCGTACCCGTCGGAC
>CAZGTH010000012.1:0-150501 GCA_964528455.1 uncultured Planctomycetales bacterium
TCATAGATGCCACCCGCCCGGCGTAGAAGTACCGCTCCGCGCGGTCGCCGGCCTGCACGCCTTCGGCATCGATCAGCGAATCCATCACGATCCCGGTTCCCCAGTTGGTCACCGTCTTGCGAATCCGCCGGTTTAGGCCGTCGTACTCGAACGCCTCGATCGGCGCAATCGGCGAATCCGCGTCCGGCAGCCGGACTTCAACGACCCGATTCCACGCGTCATAGATATAGTCGAACAGCCCGTCGCTGGTGACGTTGCCGTTCTTGTCATACGTTAGCGCGACCTCCGCCGCGTCGAGATCCAGGTCAATCGCGTCATCTTCATCAGTGCAAGAGTTGTCGCATAACCCTTCGACTACCGTAACGATCTTCCTTGAGGAAATCCTCCAGCCAACAAATCGTACCGAGGGCGTCGGGCACAGCTCGACCAACGGCCTCTTGCATTGATTGGGGAACCCAAGCGACGAGTAACGGTTGGAGCAACTTGTGGTCTCCTATGTTAGTAACAACGGTAATCCACGTATCCCACCCTGGGCAGCTCGAAAGATCGAAAAAGCCCCCAGATTCACGCTGGGCAGCCGGGAGCCCAATGTCAACGCTGAAATCAACTACAATCATCCGTCCCGATGTTCCAATATCTTGCCGATGGGCAAGGTGTCGGCGACGGGCAACTACTACCTGATCAACAACTTCCGGGTGACGACCTACAATCTCGCCGATCTCTTCGCTACACTCGGCTACGCTTAGCGTTGGAATCCCCTCTACAAGAGCCAGAGACCTTGTACAACCTGGAAGTCCAGCCGGGTCCAAGCTGGCACACCAGATACGTGCTTCGTGAAAGAGGCTGCTCAAATTTCGTTCCTTGTCTAGTTGCGGAGTTTCAGCAATCCTCAGGGGCATTTGCCCTCTAATCTGTCGAGTGTCCTAAGGCGCTCTCGAAGCGCACTCGTGGCGCCGTCTACCGCGACCTTTTCTCGCATCCACTGAACAAACTGCTTTGCATACTCATAAAGGCGAGGGCTGTCTTTGAATGCGTCAAGACCCCGTGCTGAAGCTGAAACATTCCCTTCCCATCACCCAAGGCATTAACCCACGCGTTGAACAACTTCACCTCTTCGTCTGATAGGTTCAGGGCTTTCCGAAGCGAGCGATGATAGGCGCGCCTAGCCTCAGCTGCTTCATCTAGGAGTTCCTTCCATTCCGCATCAGTTAGTTGCTTGCCGTTCTTCTTTATCCAACCGATGCCCTTGACCCATTTTAGACCCTTGGCCGCGGCAAGGGCCGCCCAGATCGCGTCGTCAGGGCCAGGAATCACCACGCCGAGCATAATAATGACGAAATCGTGCGTAGCAATCGCGCCCTTAGCCAAGTCGTTAAGAGCTACCTGCGCCTCAATGAACGACAACTGCCGTTCTGCCATATAGACAGAAACCGGATCATCCGCGTCGAATACAATGGTCGTTACGAACACTTCATCCCAAACCCACCATATAGCATGAACATACTGGTAGACGTGCCACACGGTGTTGCCGTAGCTATCCGTCGTCTCGTGAACAAAGATCGAGAGTCCCATTGGATCAAGCCAAGTGACAGCGTTTGATCCAACGTACTCGTATAAGTTCGCCCCATCCACATACCCAGCCGGATCCCGCTGCATGAACCGCCCGATCCGCGGGTTATAGCAGCGCATACGGTTCTCGAACGTCCCGGTCTCATCATCGCGGCGCAGGCCCTGGTGCATGTACGGGTTGCCGACGGAGCTGACGGCGAGCAGCACGCCGCCTTCGCCGGAGTTCGCGACGGCGCCGCCGGAGTAGATGCGGGCGGCGCCGTAGGCGTCATAGTCGTAGCGTTCGACGATCTCGCCCGATTCATCGGTCAGCGCCGTGACGCGGAAGTTGATGTCCTGATGGTAGAAGTACCGCCGCGAACTCTCGTCGAGGCACGAGGTCGTCTCGAACTTGGTGTTGCGGTCGCGGCAGATCGGGGCGTCGATGTACTCGGTTCCCCACACGGTCTGGGCGATCACATCGCCGCCGCCCGTGCGTTCCTCGATCACGCGCCAGCCGGCGTAGAAGTACCGCTCCTCGCGGTCGCCGGCCTGCACGCCTTCGGTATCGATCAGCGAATCCATCACGATCCCGGTTCCCCAGTTGGTCACGGTCTTGCGAATCCGGCGGTTCAGGCCGTCGTACTCGAACGCCTCAATCGGCGCAATCGGCGAATCCGCGTCCGGCAGCCGGACTTCAACGACCCGATTCCACGCGTCGTAGACGTAGTCAGAGCGATGCGGCAAGCCGCATCCTACAAAGCGACTGTAGAGCGAACTGCAAAGCGAGCGGACGACCCGCGCATCCCGACCCGCACATCACGACGCGCGTATCACGACCCGCAGCATCCCGAGGCTTAGCCGCCGACCAGCCCCAGCAGCGCCTTTGCCGGCTCATCATCCGGATCCGCCTGCAGCAGTCGCTCCAGCGCCGCCCGTGCGACGTCCAGCTTGCCGCGCCGCCATTCCAGATACGCCCGCAGCAGGTACACATCCCGGGACGCGCTCTCGCGGGCCATCCACGCCGCGAGTTCATCGATCCGCGCCCCCAGCCCGCCGTCGGCGTGGTACTCCTCCAGCGGTAGCTCCTCGTAGATCGCGTTCGGCTGCAATTCAAACGCACGCCGCAACGCCGCGCCGGCGGCCTCATAGTCGCCCAGCGCCAGACGCGCCTGGGACAGCACGATCCGGGCGGCGGGATCCGCGTGATTCAGCTGGGTCGCCATCGACAGCCGCGTCACCGCGGCGCGCGTCTGCCCGGCCCGCAGCAGCGCCGCGCCCTCCTCATACGCGATGCGATGCCGCGCGATCAGCCGTTCCGCCCGGCGGTTGCTGTCCTCGAGGTTCAGGCGCTCGCGACGGCCCTCATAAGTCTCGGTGTGCGTGGCCGCCCCGCCGGTCTCGCCGGAATACGCGTATCCGCCGAAGCGCGACCCGGCCAGTCCGCCGGAAAAGTATCGATCAAGATTGAACGCATGTTCCTTCGCATAACGAAAGCCCATGTCGGGATAGCCGATGCCGTAACCCTTGCCGAGGTGATAATCAAACTGCGCCGCCCATTGCTGATAGGCCGCGTCCAGCGACCGCGCCGCATAGGGGTTGAACGGCGTGTAGTACGGCGCGATCGGCGGCGCCCCGACCTGGGTGATGACGGTGTCGGCCGACGCCGCCTGATCATCGCGGGCCGCGGCCTGTTCTCGCGCTTTGCGCTCATCGACGAGCTTGCGCAAATCCAGCCGAATCACATCCCGGGCGCGCCGCTCCGCGAGCGCCTCGCGCCGCAGCGCGTCCTGGATCGTCGTCTTGCTCGCTTCCGCCGCGGGCGGCGGCTGCGCCGACGCCGACGCGTTTGAAAGCAAAACACCCACGCCCGTCATGATCGTCGCAATCGTGCGCATGTCGAAGACCTCCGCGCTGATCCACCTGCTCCTGGGCTTATCTGAAGAATTCTACCCGCGCCGGGGCCGCGGGGGCCACGTTTTTCCCGAACTTCCCCGCTCAAGCGTCGCCCGGACGCCGGCCGATACGACGGTAGGAAGCCTCCGCATCGGGCTCCCCGAAACGCGAACCGGGAAAAAGAGGATCGGTCCCATGCGCAAGAACGAAACACGGGAAATCGACCGCCGTGAAGCCCTGACCGGCTTTCTGAGCGTGCCGACGCTTGAAGACATCCAGGTGCGCGCCTACGAAATTTACCTTGAACGCACCGGCGACGCCGGCAGCCCGCTCAGCGACTGGCTGCAGGCCGAACACGAACTGATCAATCGCGCCCGCGAAGCCCAGGGATTCGAGGCCGGCCCGACCGGATATCGGAATGGGCGAGCGCGTCACGGCGAAATCCGCTAAGTCACGCGAAAAAGACACTCCGCAGGAGAAGCGCCGGCGATCACGCCCCGAACGGGCGAACGTCTCGGGCGCCATCCGGCAAACAGAACCTAATCGCGCTCCGGCTCCGTCCCTGCGAGCGACCGAATCGCCGCGCGCACTTCCGCCTCGCGCGTCCATGGAATGAAGTGCCCCTCATCCGGCCAGTCGATCAACTTCCACGACGCCACATCCGTCAAGCGCATCCGCGCGAACTCCACATTCGCAAACGGCACGAGCGTGTCCTTCCGCCCGTGCAGCCAGACGACCGGACAGCGGATTCGGCCCAGGCGCGATTCCAGCGCTTCGGTTTCCGCGCGCGCCGCCATGATCTCGTCATTTGAATGCCGCAGCGCCTCCGACAGCGTCCACTTCACGACGGCGCTATCCGCGAGGTGATTGAACCACGCCGGCTCCTCCAGCGCCGGGTCGAACGAGCCCGCCAATATCACCATCCCGCCGACGCGGTCCGGCCATTCCGCCGCCGCCCACGCCGCGATCGGCCCGCCCAGCGAATGCCCCACCAGGATCGGCCATTGCGGACGACCGTCGGCGCCGCGACGCGCGACCAGCAACGGCTCCAGCGCCGCCGCCTGCATCGCGAACGACGGCTCCGGCCCGCCCGGCGTTGTCGCCCCAAAGCCGGGCCGATCGACGCTGATCACTTCGACGCCTTCGATCGGCGTTTCGACATAGCGGCGGAAGTTGGTCGCGTCGCCCGGCGTGCCGTGGACAAAGATCACGCGCGGCGCATCAGCACGCTCGGCAATCAGATAAGAAACGGTGAACGCGCCGGCGGATGTGTTGGCGGTGTACGAACGGCGTTCCAGCCCGCCCGCGTCGCCCGGCATCGCGGCCGAGCGCAACGCGCAGCTGACGCCGATCAGCAGCAAAACGAACGCCAGCCCGACAACCATCAGCATCCGCTGCCAGCGGCCAGCGGGCCAGAAAAACAGGCCCGCCTTTCCAGATGCGATCATCGCCTCAGACACGCGGCAGACTCCTGGAGCATTTCTCGTTAGCCGATGGTAGCGGCGATCACGGGCGCGTATTCCGGACGCCGCTTGCCGCGGGCGCCCGGGCACGGAATAATCGGCCTATGTCCACCAAAACACCGACCAAACCCGATCCATCCGCGGCTTCACAAGACGCGTTCGCCGCATTCCGCCAGCAGGAAGCGACCATTCGCCAGGGCGGCGGCCCGCGCGGCATTGACCGGCAGCACAAGCTCGGCCGCCTGACGGCCCGCGAGCGAATCGACCTGCTGTGCGACCGCAAGGCGCCCGGCGGACGTCTGCTCGGCGCCGCGCCGGCTGCGCCGGACGCGAAGGCGAAAACGGGCGGAACGCCCGGCGCGCCCGACTTCTTCGAACTCGGCCTGTGGGCCGGATACGAAATGTACCCCGAAGCCGGCGGCGCTCCGGCGGCCGGTGTGGTTGTCGGCCTCGGACGCGTCATGGGCCGCCTGAGCGTGATCGTCGCAAATGACGCGACGGTCAAAGCCGGCGCGTTCTTCCCGCAGACGTGCAAAAAGGTGCTGCGGGCCCAGCGCTTCGCGCATGAAAACAAGCTCCCGATTCTCTACCTGGTGGATTCGGCCGGCGTGTATCTGCCGATGCAGGATGAGATTTTTCCCGACGAAGACGACTTTGGCCGGATCTTCCGCAACAACGCGGTGCTGAGCGCCAACGGCGTGCCGCAATTCGCCGCAATCATGGGCGCATGCGTCGCCGGCGGCGGGTATCTGCCGGTGATGTGCGACACGCTGTTGATGACCGAAGGCTCGGGCCTGTATCTCGCGGGGCCGGCGCTCGTGAAAGCCGCGATTGGTCAGGAAGTCAGTTCCGAAGACCTCGGCGGCGCACAGATGCACGCCGGCATCAGCGGCACGATCGACTATCGCGAGCCGAACGACGAATTGTGCATCGAGCGGTTGCGGCGGCTCGTCGGCAAACTCGGCCATCGTCCGCATACGCCGTTTGATCGCATCGCGGCGCAGGCGCCCTCGCAACCCGCCGGCGACATCCTCAAAGTGCTGACCGGGGGCAAAGACCCGGGCGAGAATTTCATGAGCGAGGCGAAGCCGACGCTGTATGACGTGCGCGATCTGCTCGCGCACGTCATCGACGCGGGCAGCTTTGATGAATACAAAGCGGAATATGGGCAATCGGTCGTGTGCGGCTTTGCGCGGATCGACGGCTGGGCGGTGGGGATTGTCGCGAATCAGAAGAAGCAGGTGCGCCCGGCCCGCGGCCCAATCCAGTTCCCGTCGGTGATCTATGTGGATTCCGCCGACAAAATGGCGCGCTTCATCCTCGACTGCAACCAGATGAAGACGCCGATCATCTTCCTGCAGGATGTCTCCGGCTTCATGGTCGGGCGCGATAGCGAGCAGGAGGGCATCATCCGCAGCGGGGCCAAGGTCGTGAACGCCGTCAGCAATTCGATCGTCCCGAAAATCACGCTGATCACCGGCGGCTCATTCGGCGCGGGCAATTACGCGCTGTGCGGAAAAGCGTACGACCCGCGCTTCATTTTCGCCTGGCCGATGGCCAAGTACGCGGTGATGAGCGGAGCCAGCGCGGCCAAGACACTGCTGCAACTCGAGATCGCCACGCTGAAGAAGAAGGGCCATGAGCCGGACGAGCAGGAAATGGCCGACCTGGAACGCCAGATCAACGAAACCTACGACCGCCAAATGGACATCCGCTACGCGGCGGCCCGTGGCTGGGTCGACGCGGTGGTCTACCCGCAGGATACGCGCGCGGCGCTCGCGCTGGCGCTCGAGGCGTGCGCGTACATCGGCGACTTGCCGGAGTTCAAGACCGGCGTGTTTCAGGTGTAGCGTAGGGTGGGCCGTGCCCACCACTCGGCATTCGGCGAGATGAGGCCGCGGCTCGCGTTCGGCGATGGGTCCACCTGACAACGCCAGCAGGAGCGCCTGACCGGGGACGCGGTTGTCATTGGTGAGCAGCAACAACGCCTTGCGAAGTCGGTATCGTCCCTCGATCAAAGCGAGCAAACGGCTGCGAAGCGTCGGTGGGTTGATGAGGATCGGTCACGTCGGTCGTCGCGTGGATTGGCGTTGGAGATGCGCTTCGACCGTGCGCCGCGAGCAAGGCGCGCAGATTGGGATAGTCTTCGCATTTTCCTGTGCCTATACTGATTGGTTGTCCTCGGTGAGCGCCACCTTGCCGACTAACCCCATCCAGTTAACTGAGGCCGAAATCGCGGGCGTCGAGGCCGGACCCGTCGGCGGGCTGAAAGACGACACTGGTCGTCCCGCCCCGGCAAGCGCTGCGAAATCATCGCGCCGGGGCTGGTTGTTCCTCATCGGAAACGAAACGAAAGTGGGCAATGCGCCCCAGGAAAGGCACAAAGTGTCGAATCTCCATCGGCGTATCTTCGGTGTCGCCGCACACATGATTGGCGTCGCGACGACGCTCGCGGCGCCCGCTGGCATCGAGCAGATCGGCTCGCTGGCCAATGGCGTCAGTGCGGATGGTCGGACGGTCGCCGGCGCTGTGGACCTGCCCGGCGAGTTGGCCGCATTCCGCTGGACGGCAGAGTCGGGTCTGGGCGTACTCGGCCAAGGCGCGGCCCTGGAAGTCAGTCGCGACGGGTCGGCGGTTGTCGGCGAGTACGGCGTCTTGGAGGGTGTGCAGGCGTTCCGCTGGACGGCGGAGTCAGGTTTTGCCGGTCTTGGATCGCTCCCCGGTGGAAACGGAAACAGCAATGCATACGATGTCAACGCGGACGGATCGGTTGTCGTCGGCCTGGGTGGCCAGTCGACCGGATTTCGCGGCTTCCGCTGGACGGAAGCCACGGGCATGACCGCGCTTGGCGATCTCCCGGGCGGTTTCAACTTCAGCGCCGCGCGTTCAATCAGCCGAAGCGGCGCGGTGATTGTTGGCGTCAGCACTGCGGGCGGCGGTGATCGCGCGGTCCGCTGGCTTGATGGGAATCCTACGCCCATCAACATGGGCCTTCCGCCCGGGCTTTCCGGCTTCACCGAAGCGCGCGGGGTCAGCGGCGACGGCGACGTGGTCGTCGGCGTGTGGGGCTCCGGGCAGACCAACCAGGCGTTTCGCTGGACCGAAGGCTCCGGATACACACTCCTGGGTGATCTTGCCGGCGGCCTCGTCGATAGCTTCGCGACCGCGACCAACGCCGATGGTTCGGTGATTATTGGTGTGGGGAATCCGGGCGAAGAACTGTCAGATGAAGCCTTCTACTGGACCGAGCAGGATGGTCTGCGATCGCTGCGGGACGTTCTGACCGGTCACGGCGTCGACTTGTCCGCTTGGGACACGCTGCTGTTCGCCAACGACCTGAGCGACGATGGAACGGTAATCGTGGGCTCGGGCCTGCTCACGAATGGACAGGTTGCGGGCTTCCGCGCAATCATCCCCGAGCCCGCGGCCGCGTCCCTGATGCTGGCCAGCTTGCCCTTCGTGATCCGGCGACGCTCCTTGCCGAGATGACCTGGCCGGATCGGGGGCGCCGCCCACCACCCTACGGCGCCCCTACTCCACCCGATGCGCCAGCAGCACCGTGATATCGTCCGGCTGCGAGCCGCCGGCCGTGAACGCCCGCAGGTCGTTGAGCATTTCTTTCAACATGCTGCTGGCCAACTGGCCAAAGCCGTCGCACAGAATATTGACGAACCGGTCTTCGCCGAACGTCTCGCCGTTCTTGTCGCACGCCGTCGTCACGCCGGGCGTGAACAACGCCAGCGACTCGCCCTCGACGAGCCGCGCTGACAGGGTCGGGTGCGCCGGCTGCTTTTCCATGCCCAGCGACGGCGTCGGCGGATTCGGCGTCAGGGTGCGCTCTTCGCCGCGCCCGCTGATGATGTACGAACCCATTCGTCCGGCCTGGGCATAGCGCATGTCCCCCGTGCCCGGATCGATGTAGCCGACGAAGCAATCCAGCGGCCGATCGCCCAGCCCGTCATACAGCAGGTGGTTCAGGGCCCGCATCACCAGATGCGGCGAGTCGAGGTGCATCGCGCAGCTGCGGAACGTCGCCTGCGCCTGGGCCATCAGCATGCTTGGCATCGCGCCACGGGCCGACGTATGCGCGACAAAGAAACCCGCCATCTTGTTCGACAGCCGCATTACGTCATACACGTCGCCGGTGCGGTCCTTGCCCGGTTCGCGAAAGGCGCCGAATTGCAGCCCCTCCCACTGCGGCAGCATCCGCGGCGTCAGCTTCGCCTGAATCGCGTGCGCGACGTTCACCTCGCCATCCAGCGTGACCTCGCGCACTTTCACGATCTGCGCGAAGATCGCGTGCAGTTGCACGCCGAACATGTTCATCATCGTGATGAACATTTCCAGATCGGCGCTGGTGAACACGCGGCCGGTATCGCCGGTCTCCAGCACCGCCATGCCGAGCACGCAGTCCGGCCCGCAGAACGGACCGGCCATGATCGAGCCCGGCTTGTCCGGGGCAATGTGCGGCAGCAGCACATACTGATTGCGGTCCAGCACGCGCGGCTTGAGCTTCTCGCCGATGTCCGACAGATCCGACGATTCGCCGGAGCGCAGGCCGCCCTCGACATAATCCATCGGGCCGTAGTTCACCCGGCGGACGCCGACCCAGCCGCGATGCCCGTGAAACGTCTCGAGCAATTCTCCCAGCGCCGTGCTGATCAACTGCTCCGGCTGACTGAGTTGCGCGAGCTTGAGATTGAGCTGGCCCATCTTGCGCAGGTACTGCGGCGGAATCGTGATCGGGTCGTCCGGGCGGCGCACCAGCGATCCGTGCGGCAACTGGAATTTCACAAACCGCGTCAGGCTCTCGATCGAGGTCGTCGCCCGCATCGGCTGATCCACCACGACCGGATCCAGCGTCGCCTCGACGGTAAAGTCAAGGATCTCCAGCCGATCTCCATCGCGCAGCGGGCTCGGCCCTTCCAGCGCGATGCCGTTCAGCGTCAACTCACAGGTTTCGCTGTCCGACTCCACCACCCAGGCGCCGTCCTGCCCCGGTGAAACCACCGCCCGCGGCCCCGCCTCGACATTCGGCAGCCGCAGCGCGCAGTCGTCATCCGCCCCGATGTAGATCGGATCCTGTGCGCAGGCGACCTCGGCGACCGGGCCTTCGGTCGCGAGCAGCGTCAATCGGAGTGTGCCAGGGCTTGCAGCCATCAGTCACCGGGATTCCATTCGCGGCGCTTTGCGCAGGGACAGTCTTGATTTTAGTCGGGAACGATTGCGGCCACCAGCCGGCCCGGCGCGACACGCGTCTCGCCGGCCATCCGCGCTACACGGCGCGCGCCCCGATCACGCCGCGCACCTTCGCCGCCAACTGGTCCGGCGTGAACGGCTTGACCAGATAGTCGTTCGCCCCGGCCTTGATCGCCTCGATCACGCGCAGCTTCTCGCCCTCGGTCGTGACCATCACCACCGGCGTGCGGTCGCCCGTGGCGCGGATCGCCTTCACGGCCTCGATGCCGCTCATCGTCGGCATGTTCCAATCCATCAGAATCACATCAAAACCGCCCCGCTGGGCAACTGCGACGGCCTCGGCCCCATCCGCCGCTTCGTCTGTCGCGCCGCACCCGAGTTCGCCGAGCGTCTTGGCGATGATCTTTCGAATCGTCATGGAATCGTCGACAACCAGCGCTCTCATTCTCGTTCCTCAGCTTGCCGACGAAAGGTCACATCCAGCGTGAACGGCCCTTCCTCAGTCGTGTACGGAATCTGCAGCCACACCGAATCGCTTGGATACGCGAACTGGTAGTCCGCGCCGCGCACCACCGTCGGCAGCCCCAGCTGCAGCGGCGCCGGCACATCGAGTTTCGCCTTCGCGGCCCCGGCGATCATGTTCGTCAGCTCGCAAATGGCGTCGAAGACATCCGGGCCGAGTTCCGCGATCGGCGTCCCGACCATGCGTGACGCGATCGCGATCGCGGTCCGCGCCGGCGCCCGCAGGACGACCGCGCCGTTCAGCGCGCCGGTCAGCCCCACCACCGCCGTAATCGCCGAGTCGCCGGGCGCCCCGCTGTCCGTCAGCCGGACCGCGCTGCGCTCCGGCCTCAGCCCCACCATCCGCGTAAAGACGGCGTTGACGCTTTCGACAAAGGGGTTGATATATCGGACATCCACGACGCCAATCCTCCGCGACCTTAGCGCGTATCGACGCAATTCCGGGCCGATGTGACTTTGGGGCTCGCCAGCGCAGCGCGCTCGCGCCCCCACGGCGCCAGGATCAGCGCTGGGCTTCGCGGACGGCCCGCGACAGCATCGAGCGCCGCATTTCTTCGACAAACCGGACCCCGATCGTGCCGTCCTCGCTTGTTACGCCCGGGGCGAGGTCGACCGCCCCCTGCCACACGGCCCCGGTCAGCGGGATCGATAACTTCAGCCGCCGCCGCGTCGGCGGGGGCGAGTCCAGCGCCAAACGGGCGCCACGCCCGTCAAGGTCGCATAAGACGCCGTAGGACTGCCATCGGCCGTGATCGGAGATAACGACATCGATCGGCTCGGCGGGCGCCAGGCGTGTCGGCCGCCCCTCATCATCCAGCCCGGGACTCAGATGGGCGACGGACGAAATCGCGGCGACCAGTCGATGAATCCGCGGCGCGAAACGCGCGGAAATCGCGCCCGCGGCGCGCGGCGAAGTTGTTGCGTGCATGGGGAGGGAATCGGCTCAGGCGGGCCGCGACACGATTTGCGCCGCGCGATAACGATGAGCCGGACGGAGGATGCTACGTGGCGACAAACTGGGCCAGATCCAGCTCACGGCCCAGCACCATCAGCACCTCATCCGGACGGAGAATCACGCTCGGGCTGGGGAGGAACTTGAACTTCTCATCCGACTTCTCGCGAATCGCGAGCACCAGGATGTCGAACTTCTTGCGCAGGTCCGCCTCGGCCAGCGTCTTGCCGTGCAGACTGGCCGGCGCCACGACTTCCATGATGCGGTGATCATCCGCCAGCGAGAACATGTCGCGCAGATTCGGGTTCGCCACGCGCCGCGCGGCCCGTTCGGCGGTCTCGCGCGCGGGAAAAATCACTTCGGTCGCGCCAACCGCCCGCAGAATCTGAGCGTGGTCATCATTCCGCGCCGTCGAGCGTATGCTCGATACGCCGATTTTCCTCAGGTGCAGCGTGCAGAGAATACTCGGCTCGATGTTGCGGTCGCCGAGGGAAATGATGGCCTCATCCGCCGACTCGCCCAGCGCGCTGCTCAGCATCTGGTAGTTGCGGGCGTCGCCGATGATGGCGCGATGCACATCATCGCGAATATCCTCAACCCGCGCCTCGTCGGTATCAATCGCCAGCACTTCGCAGTTCATCCGCACGAGCGCGCGCGCCAAGTGGCTGCCGAACTGGCCCATGCCGATTACGCACACATGCTTCATCGCGTCGCGCTCCAACCGCGCGCAGCCGGATCGCCGCGGAAACCCCGCCGATCCTGCGCGCTAGCCAATCATAACTCGCTCTTCCGGGTACTCAAACGGCGGCTTGCGCGTCGTGGGCAGTACCGCCAGCGCAACCGTCAACGGTCCCAGACGCCCCGCGAACATCGACAGCATGATCCATACCTTGCCGACCGGTGACAATTCGTCGGTCAACCCGGCGCTCAACCCGACCGTGCCGAACGCCGAGACCTGCTCAAAGATGACATGCTCGAATCGCGTCGCGTTGCCCGCGTCTTCGGTCACGGCCAGCAGCAGAATCCCGATCGCATTCCACAACGCCCCCAACGCCAGCACAAGCGTGGCGCGCCGCGAAACATCCAACGGCACTTTGCGATCGAACAGCACGACCGTCATCCGCCCGCGCAACCGCGCAAAAACGCGCGCCAGCCAGACCGCGATCGAGGTCGTCTTGATCCCGCCCGCACACGACGCCGGACTGCCGCCGATAAACATCAGCGGAATCAGAATCATCAGCGTCGGCGCCGGCAGATTCTCGATCAGCACCGAGTTGAAGCCGGCGGTTCGCGCCGATACGGATTGAAACAGCGCGTGCCCGAAGCGGGGTCCGACCTGCAATTCGTTCACGCCCAGAAAAAACATGAGCACGGCCCCGCCGACGATCAGCCCCGCGCTCGTCGCCAGGCAGACGCGGGTGTGCAGCGACCAGGTCACACGTCGCTCCAGAAAGCGCCGCCGCGAGAAGCGCAGCGCGATCCGCCCGCCAATCTCCAGCAGCACCGGGTAGCCGATTCCGCCCATGACGATCAGCGTCATCAGCGTCATCATCGCCAGCGGCGAGCCGCTCAGCCGCGTCACACTATCGCTGTAAATCGAAAAGCCCGCGTTGCAATACGCGGACGCCGACAGGAATATCGCTTGGAAGGCCCGGCTCGCGCCCTCCACCGGCTCCGGCAGCGTGGGATACAGCATCATCGCGCCCAGCAGTTCCGCCGCGAAGGTCAGCGCGGTAATCCGCCACAGCGTGCCGCCCAGCCGGCCCGCCCCGAGACCCTGCGTAAAAACGCCCTGCAACGCCGCCGTCGACGAAAACGAGACGCGGGCGCCGAGCAATTGCAACGTGAGGGCGCCGAACGTCATCACCCCCAGGCCGCCGACCTGCAGCAGGATCAGAATGACCGTCTGCCCAAACAGCGTGTAATCGGTCGCGGTATCGACCGTGACCAACCCCGTGACGCAGACCGCGGAAGTCGCGGTAAACAAGGCGTCGAGCCAGGAGACCCGCGTGGTGTGGGCGCCGGGCAGCGACAGCAGCACCGTCCCGACGATAATCAGCCCCAGAAATGAGGTGACCAGCAGCCCCTCAGGGCGCGACAACAGCCGTTGATGGGTTTTCCGCACCGTCGCAGTACTCCGCCGCGCCCCCTCAACCGGGATCGCGTGTAGTTTGTATAATTCGGACGCCGGGCCCGGACAAGGCGCGGCACATTCGCTACATTGATCAAATTGCGCCCGCCCGCCGGATGCCATCGGCGCGAAGGGCCGCTTGGGGCGTGACTCAGACTGGTCTAACTATTCAAGGGATTTCCATGCGAACCATTCAGCGAATCGGCCTGATCCTGGCGTTGACCACGACCGCTCTGGCGGCGGATATTGGACCGGAAGACCGGATCGAAATGGAGGCGGTGAAATCGGCCCAGCCGCTGGCCGGCGAGCGCCGCATCCGCTTCATTCTCCAGCAAATGGACCTCAGCGACGAGCAGATTCGCCACGCCGGCGAGTCGATGACCATGCTCAACCTCAATCAGACCAAGCCGCAGCTCGATGAAACCGACCTCGGCCGGATCATGGAACTCGTGGCCGAGGCCCAGGCCGCCAAGGACGAGGGCAACGACAAACGCTACAAGGAAATCGAGGAAGAAATCAAGAACATGCGGCCCGGCGCCAAGACCTATGACGACGATTTCGGCGACATGATCGCCGGCGCCCTGACCGAAGCCCAGCGCAAACGGTATGACGAACTGGTGGCCGAGCTGAAACGAAACCCGACCGGCGAACTGCGTCCGCTCGATCTCGTGCGTCGAGCCCGCGCCCAGGGCCTCGATGCCGAGCAGGAAAAGAAACTCGCCGAAGCCGTAAAGGGCTGCCGCGAACAGGTAGCGGCTGAGGCCCGCCTGCGCGACGGCGATCGCCTGGAAGCCATCAACCGCCTGCTGGCCCATGTGCGTTCGCTGCTCAAGCCTGATCAACGCAAGAAATTCAACGCCGAAATCCTGCGCCTCCGCCGCGACCATGACCCGCTCAGGGGCAAGGTCGGCCGATAGCGACATCATTGGCGCGCCGCGCGACGGACCGCCGTTGACGTGGCGCACGGTTCGCCCGATGGTTTGTTTGACTTGGTAGATTGACGGGAATCAGTAATGCGAAACCTGACGTGTCTTGTCGCCCTCGTCCTGGTTGGCGCCGCGCCCGCCGCGGCCCAGTTGGTTGAGAATCCGGAAAACATCCGCCCGCAGGGCCCCGCGCTCGAGAACGGACTGAAGGTCATCTCGATGGAAGCGGTTGATTTGACGATTCCGCTTACCGATGCCCAGCGCGTTCCCTACATCCTGCGCCAGGCGCAACTGACCGATGAGCAGAAGGCGAAGATCAAGCCGATGCTCGCCGAGTATCTGACCGCGCCTGAAGCCGTCGAACGCGAGACCGCCCGCCGGGCCCAGGTCAAAGCGCTGCGCGCCGAGCAGAAAGACGCCCGCGGAAAACAGCAGCGGGACCAGCTGGAAGAGCAGATCCAGGAGGTACAGCAACAGCGCGCTGATCGCCGCTTTTTCGCCGCGATCAAGCCGCTGCTGACCGATCAGCAGCGCGCCGCGCTCGACGCCGCCGAGCGCCGCGTGGAGAACAATCTCGAGTCGGCGGCCATCCGCCCGCTCGACATCATTCGCGCCGCCGAGCAGACCGGGCTGACGGCGGACCAGCTGAAGCAGGTGCGTCAGGCGGCCAACCACTTCCGGCGCGACATCAACATGGGACTCGCGATGTCGGCCGAGCGCCGCGTCGTTTTCATCGCCGCCCTGCTGGAGCGTGTACGCCCGATTCTGACCGATGCGCAACGCCCCCAGTTCGAGCAGACAATCGAGCTGCTCCGCGTCGATCGCCTGCCCGAAGCGGAACTGCTCCCGCTATAGTCGCGTATCGCGGGCCATACCCGATCCGCTCGGAGGCGCCATGTCCGCTTGGGCCCTGCTGATCCTCGCCGGCCTCTTTGAAGTCTGCTGGGCGATCGGCCTGAAGTACTCCCACGGCTTCACCCGCCTCGGCCCGTCCATCTGGACCGTCGTGACCATGGCGATCAGCGTCGCGCTGCTGGCGTTGGCCTTGCGCACGCTGCCGGTCGGAACCGGCTACGCCGTCTGGACCGGCATCGGGACCGTCGGCGCGGCCATTCTCGGCGTCGTCCTTTTCTCTGAACCCGTCACCCTGCTGCGGCTCGCCTGCATCGGACTGATCGTGGGCGGCATCATCGGGCTGCGCGTCACCACCCCCGCCTGACGGGTCGCCCGCGACTCGCGCAAAACACGCCCGAGCGGTGCCCGGTCTCCCCGCGCGCGGACGCCCGCTACAGCCCAGCGACCGCCCCCGCCGATTCTATGCCCACAGGGATGTCCGGCCCGGCTCGTCGCGGCGCCGGTCTCGGCGGCGGCAAATGGCCGCCGAGCGCGTGGAGAACGCATGAGGCGACAATTCGTAGGCGGTTTGCTGCTGTTGGCGGGGGCGCCGCACGCGCCGATCTTCGCGCAATCAGCGCCCGCGAATACCGACCAGTTCGTCGCCTCGGCCGGGGACGCCGGCGAAGAAGCCGCGCGGCTATTGCGCGACGACATTCATATTCGTCCGACCGGTCTGATTGACGTCAACTTCCAGAATGCGGACATCAGCGCCATTCTGCGCGGCCTGAGCTACAAGGCCCGCGCGAGCATTGTCACGAGCACCAGCGTCACCGGAGCCGTTACCGTCAATCTGTATGACGTGACGCTACCGCAGGCGCTGGACGCGATTCTGCTGCCCAACGGCCTCGCCTACTGCTTTGTCAGCGATGTGATCTTCGTCGGCACGCCCGAAGAGGTCGCGGCCCAGGGCCCGCCACCGGTCACCGAAGTCATCCGGCTGAATCACATCAGTCGCGAAGAGGCCACCCGCGCCCTCGAGCCGCTCAAAAGCGCCATCGGGGACATTCGCGCGCCGGGCCTGACCGCCGGCGGAACCGGCGCGGATGAGATCAACCCGGACACCGGCGGAAAGTATCTGCTCGTTACCGACACGGCAGCCCGGATCGAGCGTATGCGCGCCATCCTCCGCCAGATCGACCAGCGCCCGCGTCAGGTGCTGGTGGAAGCCACGATCCTGCGCGCCACGCTGGATGAGGACAATCAGTTCGGCATCGACTTTACGTTTCTGCAGGGCGTCGATTTCCAGAACCTCAACAGCACCAGCAACGCGTCGCTCGATGTCGCCACGGGCCAGCTGCCGCCCAATAAGTTTCAGACGACGACATTGAACGTCAACACCAACCTGCTGGACGGATTTCCAAACACGGGGCTGCGCATCGGCGTGCTCAAGGACAACCTCGGCGTTTTTGTGCGAGCGCTCGAAGAGGTCACCGACGTCGTCGTCGTCGCCAATCCCAAAGTGCTGGCGCTGAACCGCCAGGAATCCGCGGTGCTTGTCGGTCGGCGCGACGGATACATCACAACCACCGTCACCGAGACCGCCGCCGTGCAGACCGTGGAATTCCTCGAGACCGGCACCGAGATCCGTTTTCGCCCGATCATCAACGAGGACGGCTCGGTCCGCATGCGCGTGCACCCGAAAGACAGCAATGGCGGACTGACGCAGGCGAACCTGCCGTTCGAGGAAACCACCGAAACTGAAGCCGACATTCTGGTCTCCGACGGGCACACCGTGCTGATCGGCGGCTTGTTTCGCGAGCGCACCGTCTCCTCACGCGGCCAGACGCCGCTGCTGGGCTCGATTCCCGGCGTTGGCGCCCTGTTTCAGCGGCGCCTTGATCAGACCGTGCGCGAAGAAGTGATTGTGCTGCTGACCGTGCACGTGCTCGAAGACTCCCCTGAGGAAGAGGCCGCCAACGAATCGCTGCTGCGCGATGTCGAGCGGATCCGCGTCGGCAGCCGCCGCGGTCTGATGGGCACCGGCCGCGAACGACTGGCCCAGGCGTATTACCAGGAAGCCGTGCAGCAGTTCGACGCCGGCGACTACGACCGCGCCCTGCTGAATGTCCGCATGGCGCTGCACAACCAGCCCAAGCACATCGGCGCCATCAAACTGGAAGAACGCCTGCTGCGCGAACGCGCCTGGGACGCGACCGGCACACGGATGCGCGCCTACCTGATCGACCTGTTGGGTGAGGAGCCGGACCCCACCGGCGTCGACGTGTTCGGCACGCCGGAAACGGCCCGCGCGGCGCGAATGGACCCCGACACAGTCGCCGACGACGCGCCCCAGCCATCGCCGCCGCCACGCCGCGCGCCGGAAAAACAACCCGGTTCGCCAACGCCGACGCCAAGCCCGCAACCTGCCGCGATGGAGCCGTTGGATGACTAACCGCATGCGTCGGCCCGCTCAGCGCGCCTTCGACCGAAGTGGAGTCCTGGCCTCGATGCTTGGGGCCGTCATCGCGCTGACCTGCGCCGGATGTGAGTCCGCCGGATTTCGCGTCGCGAAGGAGCAATCCGAGCAGCGCTGGAACGCCGCCCGCGGAAAGGTCAAAGCCCAGCTCGCGTCCGATCAGCTGGAGTCCGGCAACATCACCGCCGCCGCGGTCGAATTGGCCGAAGCGATGCGCGCCAATCCCGATGACGACGATCTGATCCCGCTGCAGGCCCGCGTGCATCTCGCGGCCGGCGAACTCAACCAGGCGCAGCGCGCCCTTGAGCGCGGCTATGGCCCGGACGCGGCGCCCGAAGTGGACTATCTGCTCGGCGTGGTCTGGCAGCAGCGCGAGCAATGGGACGCGGCGCTCGAGTGCTTTGAGCGGGCGGCGACCAAGGCCCCGCGCGAAGTCGCCTACGCCACCGCGTATGCCCAGACACTGACGCAACGCGGTCGCGCCCCGGAGGCGCGCGACTGGCTTGTGAATGTGGCGCATGAACTGGCCTATACCGCCGCCTATCAGGCCACGCTCGGCGAGGCCTACGAAGCCGCCGGCGATGACCGCGCCGCGCTGACCTGCTGGCGCAAAGTCGCCGAAAGCGGCGAGCGGGACCCGCGGCTCCGCCAACGGCTAGCGCTGGCGCTCTGCAAGGCCGGCGAAACCCAGGACGCGATTCCGCTGCTGCGTGAGTTGATCGCGGAAGACAACCCCGGCGCCGACGCGTTGCGCGTCAAGCTGGCCGAGTGTCTGCTGGTGCTCGAGGAGTTCGACGCCGCCCGCGATGTGGCCCTCGAAACGCTGCGTCGTCGCCCCGGGGATGTCGGCGCGATGTGCGTGATGGCCCATGTCCTGACGCGCCGCGGGGCGGAACGCGAGGCGTTTGACCAGGCCCGCCGCGCCGTCGCGCTGGAGCCGGACAACATCGCCGCCCTCGAACTGGCCACGACACTGGCGCTCCGGACCGGACAGCATGAGCAGGCCCGGGCCTACGCCACCCGCCTGCTGGCCCTCGAGGCCGATCATCCGATCGCTCGCGTCGTGCTGGAACGCCTGCGGCGAGCGCAATAGCGGCCACCGGGACGTACCGAGCCGCCACACCTGACAGCCGTTCAAACGACGCTATGATCCGGGTTTGAACTTGGACGCGCCGCCGCCGTCGGCGACGCCGTATTCGACCCGATGAACCGACTGGACCGCCGCATATGCGCATTCTGATCGCTGATAAATTCGAAGCTTGGGGCGTCGACCAGCTCCGGTCGCTCGCGAGCGAGTTGGCCCTGGAGCCGGATCTGAAGGACGCCGCGCTGGCCGCGCGCGTCGCCGAATTCAAACCCGACATCATTGTGGTCCGCTCGACGAAGATTCCGGCCGCGACGCTTGAGAAGGCCGACGGCCTGCAACTCGTGATCCGCGCCGGCTCCGGCGTGGACAATATTGACGTGGAAGCCGCGTCGCGTCTGGGCGTGCTGGTCGCGAACTGCCCGGGTATGAACGCGATCGCCGTCGCCGAACTGACCATGGGGTTGCTGATCTCGCTCGATCGCCGCATCCCGGACAATGTGATCGACCTGCGGGCCCACAAGTGGAACAAAAAGGAATACAGCAAGGCCCGCGGCCTGAAGGGCCAGACGCTCGGCATCATCGGCGCCGGCCGCATCGGCACTGAAGTCGCGCGCCGCGCCGCCGCGTTCGAAATGCACGTCCTGTATTTCCACCTTGGCCGCACCCGGCGCCTGTCCGACTTCCCGAACTGCAAGCGGGTGGACATCGATGAGCTTGTCCGCCAGTCGGATTACATCACGATTCACGTGCCCGGCGGCGACGGCACGACCCACCTGCTCGATGAGAAGCGCATCCAAATGATGAAATCCACCGCCGTGATTGTGAACACCAGCCGCGCCGGCGTGCTGGATGAGCCGGCGCTGATCGCCGCGCTGAAGGCCGGCCACATTCGCGGAGCCGCCGTCGACGTGTTTGAGAACGAGCCCGGTCCGAGCGATACCGAGTGTCATTCGCCGCTATGCGATACGCCGCGCCTGTACGGCACGCACCACATCGGCGCATCGACTGACGAGGCCCAGATGGCCGTCGCCGAAGAAACCGTGCGAATTGTGCGGGAGTTCAAGGCCACCAATCGCGTGATTAACTGCGTCAATCTGCGCCAGGCCCCCGCGGCCCACCTGATGATTGTGAAGTTCCATAACAAGCCCGGCGGCCTCGCGCATGTCTTCGCGCAGCTCGCCGCCGCGGAAATCAACGTCGAAGAAATGGATCACGTGATCTACGACGGCGGCCTGGCGGCGTGCGCCCATATCCGGCTCGACAAATCGCCGACCGCCCAGACGATCGACCGCATCGAGTCGCATGCGAACGTCATGGGCGTGGAGATGATGACCGAGTAATCGCGGGACGAAATCAAACCACCGCGCGTTCACCCATTCGTCACGACCGAGCGATCACTCATTCGTCACCCCCGCGCAGGCGGGGGTCCACGGACTTACAGACGGCGCGATTCCCTGGGGCCCCGCTACCCTATTCGCAACTCGCGCCAAACACCCCCAGCAAACCGGACAAATCCGCCAGATCCACACAACCGGAACCGTCCAGGTCCGCCGCGCTCACAAATCCGCCCTGTCCGTCGCATGTGCCGAAGGCCGCCAGCAGCCCGGACAAATCGCCCAGATCGACCATGCCTGATCCATCCAGATCACCCACGCACGGCGTATCCGCGCACGCGGTGAACCGCACAGCCTCGAACGCGTCGAGCGCCGCTTCGATCACGTCGCCGTTGCCCGTGTCACGGGCGATAAAGCGAATCCGGAATGTCGCGCTGGCCGGGACGCTGCCACCGACCGCCAGCGCGTCCGTTCGCCACGCGCCGAGCGGCGTTTCATACGCGCGATGCAATGTCCACTCCACGCCCGCCGCGTCTGTCGCGTATTCCACGAGCATGTAGTCGGACGCGTCGAGCACATCCAGCGAATCCAGCCAGTAGGCCCACGTCAGCTGCCCGCCTTCGCTGAGGTCCAGCGCCGGCGACGTCAGGATCACCTCGCCGTTATCCACATCCGAGTTGCCGTCCGCGTTGTCCGTGACAAACGCCGCGCCCGATCCGTCGAAATCACTCGCCGGGTCGGCCCGATCACCCCCGCCTGCGGGCGTGGCGCGCTGCCATTGCCCGTCCACCGCGGTCGCCGCGGTCTCCCAGCCGTTGTCCTGCTCGAAGTCATCGTCGAGCACGACAGTCGCGTCGCCGACGCGCAACTCAAATACGCCGTTCGGGTCCGCCGGGGCGCGCACATCCCGCCCCGTCGTCGTGCGCGCGGTGAAGTAATATTCCGCGACCTGGCCGCACGAAATCGCGGGCAGGTCCGCCGCAAACGACAGCCCGGTCAAAACGGGCGCCGCTTCCACAAAAGGGCCGGCTCCGACGCGCGAAAAGACGCGCACGCTGTTCGGCTCGACCAGGTTGTCGTTCCACTGAATCAGCGTGACATTCACACTGGTCGGCGTATCCGCGGGCGCCAGCGCGCGCCGCCCCTGCGGAAACGAGAACTCGACATCCCGCTGAATCGCCTCCGCCAGGATCTTGATGCCCTCGAACACCTCCTCGGCGTTCGGCACGATTTGCCCCGGCGGCAGCACAAAACCAAACTGCGAACCGTCGTCGCGCAACTCATACGTCCAGCTCAATGCCCCCTGCTGAAACGTCCAGTCCGGCATGACGCCGCCGGCCAGATACAGCACATCGGAGCCGAAACCATAGGCATAGGGCACACCGTGCGTTTCTTCGATGGCGACCGACATCCGCCGCGAAATCGGGAACAGTTCATCCCGCCGCGGCGACGGATTGTCCGTATGGCCCCATGGGCCCAGGATCAGTTGGCTGTAGCTGTGAATATCGAGGTGGCCGCGAAAATTCGTCAGCGTCGACATGTAATCGCGCAACGCTGTGCTCTCCGGCTCGGAGAACGCCGCGGGCCCGCGGAAATCCGGATCAAACGAATTGCCGGAGGAGTTGGACCCCCAACCGACAGACCAATTCCGGTTCAGGTCCACGCCGAACGAGGCGCCGCCGTTCGGCCTGCGATTCTTCCGCCACATACGATTCGTCGTATGGGAGTAGACATAGCCGTCGGGGTTCACCATCGGCACAAAATGAAACTCGACGCGGTCGAGCAGCGCCGTAATCTCCGGATCCGTCCCGTAGCCGCGCACAATCGTATCCGCGGCGTACATCACGGACATCGGACTGATCCACTCGCGCGCATGCTGGCAGCCGGTGATGACCAATTGCGGTCGCGGCGCCGGCGCAGCGGCCTGGCTCTGCAGTACCAGACCCCAGATCGCCCGGCCTTCGAGCGACGTCCCGACCGGAACCTTGCTGGCGATGTCCGGCCGCAGCGCGACCAGCGTATCGATATATGCGTTGAGTTCAGTGAACGTGGCGTAGTCGGCAAAGAACGCCGGGCCACGCAAAGCCCGCGCCGCTGCCCGCGAAGCCGCCTCGGCGTCGATCAGCGCCTGCGCGTTCGTGTGCAGAATCTTGTACACGTGGCCGTCCAGCGCGGCGAGTTGATCCGGGCGGATCAGAAACCGATTGGCCCCCTGGCGGGCATGGCACTCCAGTAATTCCGCTTTGGATTGCAACTCGGCAAGCGCGGCGGTCGAATCGACATCGACTTCCACGATCAGATGATTATCGAACCTGACCGGCTCCGCAGCCGCTGAGCCGCAAATCGCAAACACCGCCAACGCCGCGACGCAAACGCCGCGGGCGCAAACCAACCCACAAGAAATACGCATCACGCCTCCCCCGACCTGGAATTATCGCTCGCCAAACGACGCCGGCGTGAATCTCGGCGGGATGAGCGCCGCGTCATGGACGCTCATTCTAGCCAGAACTCTCAGCGTTCGCAGCGGATTATGGCGTGTTTTCGAGCCATGCGCGCGTCGCGGCGACCCGTTCGGAGACTTGCTGATTGACGGCGTAGCCCGCCGATAACTCCGCCATGATCGCCTCCGCCTCGCCCAGGGCGCGGAGCGCTTCCGTGTGATCGCCGGCGGCCTCGCATAGCATCGCCCGCACGCGTCGCGCCTCGGCCACCTGCCACGATCCCGCCCCCCATCGCGAGCGCAGACCGGTTTCCACGTCATCCATCGCCGCGCGCGTATCCGTGAAGTCGATCTCAGCGCCGCGGTTGACATCCGCTTCGACCGCCGCGAGTCGGCACATCGCCTCGTCGTCAACCAGCGCGGGATTTGTCCTCAAGAGTGGCAGCGAACGGTCCGCGGCTTCGACGGCATCATCATAGCGCCCCAAACGCGTGTACGCGCACGCCAGCTTTGCGAGCGTCAGCCCGATCCGCCCATCGTCGGCCGCCAGCGTGGCTTCGCGCGTGCGCAGCGCAGATTCCAGTTCCGCCAACGCTTCGTCCGCGCGGCCCTGAAGGATCAGATTCGAACCCAGCGTGTCGCGCATGTGCGCTGTCTGCGCGCTATCGTCGCCGAACGTCACCCGGAACATCTCCAGCGCCTCGCGCAGCAGGTCCTCACCGCCGCGCAGGTCGCCACTTCCCTGCCGACTAACGCCAATGTTGTGCAATGCGACGGCGATGTCCGGATGATTCGGCGGCAGATGCGTCCGCAGAATGGACAGGGCCCGCGTCTCCAGCGCCGCAATCTCCCGCCCCAACGGGTTGCTGCCGTTCGGATCGTCCGCGATCTCCGCGTCCGGCGTCGCCTGAATCGACGCGGCCAGCGAAAGCAGTATCGGCGCGAGCTTCAGGTTCTCTTCCCCGAATTGCCGCTCGGCGATCGCCAGCGCCTCCCGTTGGAAAGTCAGCGCTTCCTCCCGTTTGCCGAGCGCCTGGGCGGCCCGCGCCAGGGTATGCAGCGTGAACGCGCGATCCGGATGATCTTCCGGCAACGTCTGGCGCTGCGTGTCCACAATCTCGTGCAGCAACGGATAGGCTTCGTCAATGCGCCCGCGCTGCAGCAGCAGCGAGGCGTAGTTCGACAGCGTGCGCGCCACTTCCGGGTGCGGCTTCGTGTGCTGTGCCCGCCGCAACGCCACCGCCTCCGCGAGACACGCCTCGGCCTCGTCGAACCGTCGCAGACGCATGTACATCGAGCCGCGGCTACTCAGGACATTCGCCAGCCCCGACGACGAACCGTGCTCCACCTCGCGATACTCGGCGATCGCCTCGTCGTAGAGTGGCTCCGCCTCATCAAAGCGCTCCGCCGCCCCAAGCGTGATCGCCAGATCGCCCAGGGACCGCGCAGTCTGCCAGTGGGGGCCATCATGAAGTCGGCGGGCCATCGCCAGCGCCGCTTGATGCAGTTCGACCTGCGGCTCCATTTCTGCCGGCCCGTTCGCGACGATGGTCGAGGACAGCAGATTCAGCGTGTCCACCAACGGCTCGGAATCTCCCATCGGCTCCAGGATTTCCCGCGCGGTTTGAAGTTGGGCCGCGGCTTTTTCCAGCAAACCCAGATGAAGGTACGTTTCTCCCACGACAACCCGCAGCGACGCTTCGACAAAAGGCTCCGCGCCTAACTCGCCGTCAGCAATCGACGCCGCGGCGCGGTCGAGAATCTCGCGCACTGTGATGTCCTGCCCGTCGGCGCCATATGGGTCGGCCGCCGCCAGCATGCCGCGCTGAAAACTCGCGATCGCTTCTGCGCGCTGCGCCTGCAAACGCGCCTCCGCAGCGCCGGCTTGCGCCTGAATGGCGAACACCGTCGCCAGCGCCCCGCCGCCGATCAGGGCCATGAGCGCCACGCTCAGCGCAACCACCCACGGCCGGTTCCGCCGCGCCAAACGCAGCAGTTGCTCGGTCCCGCTGACCGGTCGCGCCTGCACCGGCTCATCGCGCAGGTACCGCCGCAGGTCTTCGGCCAGCTCGGCGGCCGAGCCGTAGCGCCGGCGCGGGTCGCGTTCCAGCGCCCGCCCCAGAATCGCGTCGAGGTCGCCGCGCAGGGCCGGATTCAGCGCCGCCGCCGGCGCCGCGTCGTTCTCGCCCAGCGCCCGAATCGCCTGCGGCAGCGACATGCCCGCCGTGTCGATCGGCACGCGCCCGGTTAGCAACTCAAACGCCATCACTCCGAGCGCGTAGACGTCGCTGCGCGTGTCGGCGGCGTGCGGATCGCCCGCAATCTGCTCCGGACTCATGTAGTTCAACGTGCCGACAAGTTGCCCCGCTTCGGTCACGGCCGTAATCGTGTCGGCGCCGGCCTCCAGCGCCCGCCCGACGCCAAAGTCCAGCACATGCGGCGCGCCGGATTCGTCGATCAGCACATTGGACGGCTTCAGATCGCGATGAATCACGCCTTTCTGATGGGCGTACGCGACGGTCTCACACAGCTGCGCCAGGAATTCAACCCGCCGCCGCACATCCGCCACCAGCCGCGCCGCGCGCTCGGAATCGGCTTTGCCGGTCAGCGCCAGATCAAAGTACGTCCGCCACGCGGTCCCGCGCACGAGCTCCATCGCCAGGAACGGCATCGAACCCAGCGGCCCGTCCGCGCCCTGTACCCGCGCCTCGCCGGCTTCAAAAACGCGCACAATCCCGGGATGCGTCAGCCGCCCCAGCAATTCCGCCTCGCGGCGAAAACGACTTCGCGCCGCGGCCGACGGAAACGGCCGCTGGATCAACTTGATCGCCACCGACCGACGCGGCGACTCCTGCGTCGCCTCATACACCACGCCCATCCCGCCCCGACCGATCAACTTCACCACGCGATACGACCCGATGCGGATCGGCGCCGACTCCGCCGGTGGCGCGGGCAGATCATGCACGGGCTGCGCGAGAAAATCCGCGGGCGCCGACTCCCAGTGGTCAAGCAGCGATCGCACTTCGGACTCAAGCAGCGGATCGCCCCCGCATGCTTTGCGCACGAACGGCCCGCGCTCCGCCGCCGGCAGATCGCAGGCGCTCTGGAACACGGCTTCCGCGCGGCGATAGTCGTCACTTGATCCGGTGGGGCCGGCCGCGGCGCGCTGTTGTTGCGTGGGCTTCATGCGGGTTCCTTGATCCCCCGCGACGTCCGAGGGCGTTCAGTCCGATGTGGCGTCGGGGCCGCGCAGCTCGCGATGCAGGCGCGCGACGATGTAGCGCCATTCGCGATCAATCGTCGCTTCCGAAACGCCCAACGCCGCGGCCGTCTCTTCGCGCGACAGTCCGGCGAAGCAGCGCAGGCTGACAATCTGCGCCTTGCGCGGATCATCCGCCTTCAGCACTTCGAGCGCCTCATCCAGCGCCAGCACATCCGCCACGGGAGCTGCCAATGGAGCGTCAAATTCCTGCAGGTCAATTCGTTTTTTGCCGCCACCGCGCTTCAAAGAATTTTTTCGGCGGGCCTGATCGACCAGCGCCTGTCGCATGGACTCGGCCGCCGCCGCAAAGAAATGACCGGCGCTGTCCCAACCCGGGTCGCGTTTGCCGGCGACGCGCAGAAACGCCTCATGCACCAGCGCCGTCGGGTCCAGCGAGTTTCCCGGCGGCAGACCCGCCATCCGGGCCCGCGCCAGCGCCCGCAACTCGCCGTATACGAGCGGAAGCAACTCGCTGGCCGCCTTGCGGTCACCGGAAGCAGCGCTCGCCAGCATCGTCGCGAGATCGGCGTTTTCCGAGCTCATTCCGCAATCCCCGCGCGAATTTGAGGGGAAGCGCCCCTCGTTTCCGAATGGTTGACGCCGGGCGGATCAGAAGCCGCCCGTGGCATTGTACACCAGGTCGCCGCCTGATTCGCCGGGAACATCGGCTCCGAAGAGCGATGCGGCGGTATGCGGGCGGTCGGAACAAGGAGATTCCCGTGACGCATCGACTCATTCTCGGAACGAGCACGCTGCTGGCGGCGCTATGCATCACGTCCACCGCCACCGCCATCCCGATCGACTACACCATTACGTATCAGGGCGAGCTGACCAGCGCTGGCGCGCTTCCGACGGGCGAATACGACATGCGCTTCCGGCTGTTCACGGCGTCAACCGGCGGCAGCGCCCTGGGGCCGGCGATCGTCTTTCAGGGCGGCACGGGCAACCCGCCGGTGATGGTGGAGGACGGCAAGTTCACGGTCGAACTCACCTTCGGCCCGAGCGCATTTGTGAGCGGGGACGCGCTCTGGCTGCAGATCGAGGTGCGCCCGTCCAACGGGCCCGCCGGCTATACGACGCTGAATCCGCGCCAACGCCTCACCGCCGCGCCCTTCGCACTCTATGCCCTGCACGGGACCGGCGGTGGCGGCGCGCATTGGTTTGCGAGCGGCGTAAACATCTACAACGCGAACAGCGGGAACGTCGGCATCGGAGAATCGTCCCCGTTGGCGGCACTCCACGTGCGCGACGCGGACATCACCGTGCCCGCCGCGGCGCTCGTTGAAGATGACGTCGTGATCGAGGACACCGATGCCGTGCTTGGCCTGTACAGTTCCAACACCGGCACCCGCGGTTCCGCACTCGTGCTGGGCGAAGCGCAGAACAATGAAACGCGCAACAAGTGGGCGCTGATGCGGTACACGTCCGCGTCCAACAACTCGCTCGCGTTTACCTTTGGGACCAACCCGAATTATGACGCCAACCCGACCCACATGCTCATCACCTCGGATGGAAAGGTCGGCGTCGGTACCACCAACCCGACCGGCAAGTTCCACGCCGCCACATCGAGCGCCCCCGGCAACATCGGCATCGTGGCCACTGGTTACTACGGCATCAGCGCCAACGCGACCAATGAGGATGGCTGGGGCGGCGTCTTCGGCGGTTCCGGATTCCTCGGCTCCGGCAAAGCGTTGCTCGTGTTCGGCGAGTCTGACCTCGCCGGCGATGTGCGTTGCCAGTCGAATGTCGGCATCGGCACGACCAATCCCACCGCGCGCCTGCATATCGCAGACACTGACGACCAGCTCGCGCAGTTCAACCAGTTCGGTCCGGCGCCAGGCGTCGTGATCTCCTCCCTGAGCAGCGCCTCGATCTATCCCGCGCTCAGCGTGACCAGCGGGTCGCGCAGCGCCCCAACGCTGCAGGTCACCAACACCAGCGGCACGGCGCTGGTCGTGACTGGCACGGCGAATGTGGACATTCTGGAGATTCGCGGCGCCGATGTCGCCGAAAAGTTCCCGGTCAGCACGGCCGGCAAGATCGAACCCGGCACCGTCATGGAAATCGACCCGGCAAATGCCGGCACGCTCCGCATCTGCGCCGACGCCTACAGCAAGCGCGTAGCCGGCGTCACCAGCGGCGCGGGCGACATTCCGGTCGGCGCCATTCTCGGCAACATGCCGGGCTTTGAGGACGCCCCCGCCGTGGCCCTCACTGGCCGCGTATGGGTGCGCTGCGACGCGACCGGTGGCGCGATCGAACCCGGAGACATGCTGACCACCGCCGCGCAGCCCGGCCACGCGATGAAAGCGTCCGACCCGTCGCGCAGTCACGGCGCGATTCTCGGCAAAGCGATGACCGGCTTGAAACATGGCGAGACCGGTCTGGTTCTGACCCTCGTGAGCTTGCAGTAGGCCGGTCGAAGGAGCCCGTTACGGCCGGAGGGCCGACGAGGATTGCCGGGGGCTTTCAGCCCCCGGATCGCTCGCTCCTCCAGCTCCGTCCGGCGGGCGGACGAGCGTCACTCGAACGGCGACCCAAGAATGGAGAGCAACGCCATGAAACGCACCTCACTCACGACCCTGATCGCGCTCCCCGCGCTCGCGATCACCGCGATCGCCAGCCAGGGCGCCGCCGAATTCGCGCAAGCCCTGCGGCGCGCACAGGCCCAGGCCGCGGCGCAACCCGCCGTTCCCGAACCGACTGACCGCGCGATCCGGCAGGCGCTCGGCGAAATGGCGCAGGTCGCGATTCCGCCTGCCGCGCCGCGCCCGCTGACGCTCGAACTGCCGCAATCCGCGCAATCGAAAATCCCGCGCTTCGGACTCGGCCCGCTCGATGACGCGTTCATCGAAGCCGCCGACGCGGAGAACGAGATTCGCTTTCGCGACTTCGGTCCCGGCCCACGGCGGGTTGGCATCGTCCGCGCCATCGAACCCGCGTTCTCGATGACGGATTTCGAGCCCGTCGCGACCACCGAAGACGGGCGCACCGTCTGGGCACTCGAGTTCACCGCCGATTGCGCGATCGGCATGCGCGTCCACATCAGCGCACTCGATCTCAAACAGGCGGAGCTCATCATCTATGGCTACGAAGGCAACGACGTCATCGTCCGCGGCCCATACAACAGCCAGACACTCGCCGGTCGTGAGGACTTTTGGTCAACCACCATTCCCGGCGAGCTCGTGGCAATCGAAGTCGTGGCCTTTGAGCCGCCCGACTTCGCGATTTCTAAGTTCGCCCATCTCGATCAGGACCCCAGCGCCGGCGAGTCCGGCGTGCCGATGGGCAGCGGTTGCGGCGCGCCCGGCCAGCCGGGACTTTCATGCAATCTGGATGTCATGTGCGAATCGGGCCTGAACACCATCGCCCGACAGTCCGTCGCGCAAATGATGTTCGTGAAGGGCGGGCAGTGTTTCGTCTGCACCGGCACATTGCTGGTCGATCGCGACCCCGGCACGCAGGTGCCCTTCTTCCTCACCGCTGACCACTGCATCGACAACCAGACCGATTGGTTGACGCTCGAGGCGGTGTTTGGCTGGCAGACCGATTTCAGCCTGCCGGACTCGAGCTGCGCCACGCCGGTCCGGCCAAGCTGGGCCGAATTGCCGCGCCTGACCGGCGAGCGCCTGCTCACCGGCGAAGCCGCCGTCTTCGGCAACGACCACTCGTTTGGCCGCCTGCAAGGCGATCTGCATCCGATCATGGGCTTCGCCGGCTGGTCCACCGATCAGGAATCGGGCGAATACGGTATCCACCATCCCGCCGGATCGCCGAAGCGCGTGACGTTCGGTCACTATGTCGGCCTGTCGACCGATTGCGGCGCGGATTGCGGCTGCTTTACGCCGATCAACTACGCGTTCTACGTCATTGATCGCGGCGTGATCCAGGGCGGCTCCAGCGGATCGGGCATGTTCAATGGCCAGGGCCAGCTCATCGGCCAGCTCTTCGGCCACTGCACGCTGTGCCCCGACGCGGAAGACTGCGCCCACGCCGGCGATTGGTGCCTGATGTACGGCGATTTCGAAGACACATGGGACGACATTGAATTTCACATCGAGCGTGGCGGCACCATGCACGTCGATCGCGCGAATACCAGCAGCCCGTGGGACGGCTCCGAAGCCGACCCGTATCGCCGCGTGATCGACGGCATGAACGCCCTGTGGGGCCCGAACCTGCGTGTGCTGATTCGACCCGGGAACTACCCCGAGAACATCGTCCTCAATCGCGAAGCGCGCCTGGAAACGTCCGGCGGACTCGTGCGGATCGGCTCATAGAGACAAATGCGGCGGATCGGCGCCGGCCCGTATGCGAGGCCGGACGGTCCTTGGAACTTAGCGGGAGTTGATCCATGAAACTCACATCGTCGGCCTTCAGCCTCGCATGCGTGGTGATATGGACGCTCACCGCGCCGCAGGCCGGCGCGCAGCCCGGTTGGCAATCCTACTACTTCTTCCTCAACGATCACCCCGATCAGGAAGAAAATTACTGGAGCCATGAAGCGCAGGGCATCGCGCACGATGATAACCACTGGTACATCACGCAGGACACAGACCTGTGGAAGATTCCGGTCGGCGACGACCTGAATGACGACTCCGCCGGCGACAATACGCTGCACGTGGAAATTGACGACCTGCACATCGGCGACCTCGGATACAACCACTTCGGCGATTTCGAGCACTTCGAGAGCCTTGGTATCGGCTATCTCTTCATTCCCATCACAGGCCCCGACGGGAACCCGTGCAACGCCGTCGCCGTGTTTCGCGCAGACACGCTCAGCTATGTCGACCATGTGTGCGTGCCAGACGCCTCATGGTCGGCGTTTGATCCCGACGGGCGTTTGTATTTCGGCCACCACTCCGGGCTGCGCCGCTTCGATGTCGACTGGGTCGCCCTTCACAACGACCGGACGCTGTTGCTGCAAGACGAAACCAATATTCCGCTCAACGACGCCAGTGGGCGATTCCTGGAAATGCCGGCCAACCAGGGCGGCGTGTTCTCACCAGACGGCACGCTGTTGTATGTCACCAACGGCGTGCCCGGCGCGCCGGCGGCGGACCAGGGCATCCACGTTTTTGACACATCCAACTGGCGCCGCATCCAGCGGTCGACCAACGGCAGCGGCCTGTTCAACTTTGAGTTCGACCCGACCGAAGCGCTGTCGGACGAAGAGCCCGAGGGGATTACGATCTGGGATCTCGACGACGGTCGCGCTCCCGGCATCCGCGGACAACTGCACGTCATCCTGCTCGATAACGATTGCGGCTGCGCCTGTCCGCCGGTCGGCGACTGCGACGATATCTACCTCAAGCACTACACGAATCGGGTGTATGTCGATCGCGCTTACAACGGAACCGAATCCGGCCGGATCGCCGAGCCATTCAACACTGTCGCCGAGGCCAACAACTTCGCCTGGAACGGCGCGGAAATGCGCATCCGGGGCGGTGGCTATCCCGAGAACCTGACGATCAACAAACGCGTGCGAATGATCGCGCCAAACGGCATGGTACGAATCGGGAACTGAGCCGAAAATGCGCGAAGTGCAATTCCCCAACTCCCGCTTATCATTCCGGGCGCGACCAACGCCCCGGAGTAATCGCAAGTGGGAGAACCGGTAAGAACCGACCTGGACGCGCGGCGTCCGATCGCCGCGCGGAACACAACGTGGGCGCATCAACTCGCGCGGCGCGCCACCGCCGCAGGTGTGTCACCCAATTCCGTCTCTGTCGCCAGCATCGCTTTCGCCGCGCTCGCCGGCCTTTCGTTGTGGCTGAGCGCCGGCGCCGCGCGCTGGACCGCCGTCACGCTGCTCGCCACAACGCCCGTCTGGATTGGGCTGCGCGCGCTTTGCAATCTGCTCGACGGCATGATCGCCGTTGAAGGCGGACGCGCCACCCGCTCCGGCGTCATCTTCAACGAGTTCCCCGACCGCGTTTCCGACATCGCCATGTTCGTCGGCGCAGGCTACGCCGCCCGCTTTTTGCCCTACGGCGTCGAACTCGGCTGGGCCGCGGCGACGGCGGCGGTGCTGGTCGCGTATACCCGCGCCTTGGGCGCATCCGCCAACGCCGGACACGATTTTCGCGGCCCCGCCGCCAAGGCCCAACGCATGGCGATCCTCGCGCTCGGCTGCTGGGCCGCCGCCATCGAGCGCGCGTTGACCGACGGCGCATGGGCCATCCTCGTCACATTGATCGTGATCTGCGCCGGCAGTTTCGTCACGATCTGGCGTCGCCTGCGCCGGACGATCGCCACGCTGGAGAATTCCGCGTGATCCGCGCCGCGGCCGCGATGACCGTCAAACTGCTGTGCGGCTGCCACGGGCGCTGGCGCGAAGCGCCGGATGTCGCGCGCCCGCACGTGTTCTTCGCGAACCACACCAGTCATCTGGACGCGATTGTCGTATGGGCGGCGTTACCGCGGGAGATGCGTCGCGCCTGTGCGACCGTCGCGGCCGCGGACTATTGGGCCGCCGGCGCGCTGCGCCACTGGCTGGCGACGCGCGTATTCGACGCGATTCTCGTCGACCGCGCGCGCGTGACCAAAAGCAGTAACCCGCTCATCCCGATGCAAGCGCGCCTCGACCGCGGCGATTCGATCATCATTTTCCCCGAGGGCACACGCGGCGGCGGCGCAGCGGTCGCCCCGTTTCGCTCCGGAATATGGCGCCTCGCGCGGGCCAATCCGGGCGTCCGCTTCGTGCCGGTCTGGATCGAGAATCTCAATCGCGTCATGCCCAAAGGCGAGATCCTGCCGGTCCCGATTCTCGTCGCTGTAACGTTCGGCCCGCCCCTGGCGCTCGTCCCGGACGAGCCCAAGCTCGCGTTTCTCAATCGCGCCCGCGACGCGGTCGTGAACCTGCGCGAGGCGCCGCAATGATCGATACACCAATGCTGATCCTGCTCGGCATTGTCGTCGCCGCACTCGTCGCCGGCTCCGGCGCGTCGCTGATCATCGCCCGCGTCGCGACCACCGAGAAAGGCCGTAAACTCGCCACAAATCTCCGCGCGCGCATGACCGCCTGGTGGGTCATGGCCGGGATCTTCGGCGCTTCAATCCTCACCGGCGGCGTCGCGACCGTTGTGCTGTTCGGCATCATGTCGTTTCTCGCGCTGCGCGAGTTCGTCACGTTGACGCCGACGCGCCGCGGCGATCATCGCGCCCTGTTCTGGGCATTCTTCGTCATCATTCCGCTGCAGTATGTCTTCGTCGGCATGAAGTACTACGGCATGTTCTCGATCTTCATTCCGGTCTACGCGTTTCTGCTGATACCCGCCAGAATCGCGCTCGCTGGCGAAACAACCGACTACCTCACGCGCACCAGCAAGATTCAATGGGGCCTGATGACCTGCGTCTACTTCATCAGCTATGTGCCTGCCCTGCTCGCGCTGCCGATTCGCGATTTCGAGGGCAGCAACGCCACGCTTCTGTTTTTCTTCGTGCTGATTGTGCAGCTCAATGACGTGTTTCAATACATCACCGGCAACCTGTTCGGCCGCCGCAAAGTCGCGCCGCATGTCAGCCCAAACAAAACGCTCGAGGGGCTCGTCGGCGGCCTGATCGTCTCAACGATCATCGGGGCCGCTCTGTCGTGGGCCACGCCCTTCAGCCCGCTTGCCGCCGCCGGCCTGGCGTTGGCGATCGCGACCATGGGCTTCCTCGGCGACCTGACCATGTCCGCCGTCAAACGCGACCTCGGCGTAAAGGATTGTTCCGCCATGCTCCCCGGCCACGGCGGCGTCCTTGACCGACTCGACTCCGTGACGTTCGCCGCCCCGCTGTTCTTTCACATCGTGCGGTTCTGCTACACCGACTGATCGGCCCGACGTCGCTACGGCGCAATATCCAGCCCGACGTCGAAATTCACCGCCGAATGCGTCAGCGCCCCCACCGAGATCCGATCCACGCCCGTCGCCGCGATATCGCGAATGGTTGCCAGTGTCACGCCGCCGCTGACTTCCAACGCCACGCGCCCGCGCAGGCCGCGCGCGTCGCGGCGCCGCACCGCTTCGCGCATGTCGTCTGGCGCGAAGTTGTCCAGCAGGATGTAGTCCACGCCCTCGGCTGCGCACACCGCGTCGAACTGCGCCAGCGTATCAACCTCCACCTCGACAAACGCCGCCCGCGCGCCGGAAACCGTCGCGATCATCTCCCCAAGTCGCGCCGTCAACCGATCCGCTGAAACGCCGGCGATGTGGTTGTCCTTGATGAGCACCGCGTCGAACAAACCGAGGCGGTGATTCTGTCCGCCACCCGCGCGGACCGCGTATTTGTCCAGCTCCCGCCAGCCGGGCAGCGTCTTGCGCGTGTCCAGCACGACAACGTCCGCATTCCCGGCCCGCGCCGCGGCAACAAATTCCCGTGTCAGCGTCGCCACCCCGCTCATCCGCCCCACAAAGTTCAGCAGCGTGCGTTCGGTGGTCAGCAATCCGCCCAATGGGCCGCGCAGCGTCGCGACAACGTCCCCGGCCTCCACCGCGTCGCCATCCGTCCGCAGGGCCTCAAACGAGATCGCAATCCCTAACCGCCGCGAAAACGCCGCAGCGATATCCCGTCCAAGCCCCAGACCCGCGATCACGCCCGCCCGCCGCGCGACAGCCGCCGCCTCGGCCTGGGCGCCGCCGTCCGGCAGCAGTCCGCTGGTCAGGTCAAGGCTCGCAGGCCCGATATCCTCATCGATCGCGGCCTCGATCAGCTGAAGTGTGGCGTCGGTCCAGGTGGGATTATTCATGGATTCCAGCATTTCCGGCGGTCGCGCCGCCGTCAAGTCCAACCCAAGGGGTGATAACTCGGAAATGGGCGCACAACTCGAGGCGACCAGCTCCCGATGGTCGCCTCAAGCTGCGGTTGGTTGGTGAGAAAGGTCTGGGCCCAGCCGGCGTGCCTTACTTCGCCGACTGTTCACCGGATGCTAGGCCCGGTTTTCGGGGGAAGTCAAAAACGGGCTCAGAATTATTTCTTCGACACCGCCAGACGGAGCGCTAAGCCCCCAAGGACTCGATTCGCTTGCTGGGTGAGGCGATGGCGCCCACCAGCAGGCCGAACCGCTCCCCGCACTTTACCGCCACGCCTTCACCGATCTTGCGGTTGTTGATCAGCAGATCAAGCGGGTCGTCGATGTGCTTGGTGAACTCGATGATCGTGCCCTGCGAGATCTTCCGGGCCGCCTGAACCGTCGTCCGGCGTTTCGCCAGGCGGACAATCACCGGCACACGGATGCGCAGAAGCCGCGCGACATCCTCCGCGGCCGCCGCGCCCTTCCCAACACTCGTCTCGGAGGGCCCGCGCTCGGCGGCGCCGGTCGCGTCCTTGGCCTCGTCGATCAGCTTGTCGATTTCGGTCTTATCGATGATCACCGTAAAGGTCTATCGGCCGAACGGCCCCGCGCGCCAATCAATGGGCGTTGGACCCTACGCCGGCAGCGACGGCGCCCAGCGTCGGGCCCATTTCTCAAACATCAGCAGCGCCCACAGCGGGTGCGCATGTTCCGCGCGACCGCACTGATGATCGCCAATCAGCCGCTCGACAAACGCGCGCTCAAAAACACGCGTCGTGTATCCGTCTTCCGCAAGCAGCGTCTCACCCAGCAGGCCGCGCAACTCGTTCCGAAACCAGCTTCCGATCGGCACGCCAAAACCCATCTTGCGGCGCTCCAGAATCGACGCCGGCAGGAACGGCGCCCCATCTCGAAACGGGCGCCGCGCCCAATCGCGCAGAATCCGCTTACCCATCCGCCACCGGCTGGGCAGCCCCGCCGCGAACGCCGCCAGCTGATGATCCAGCAACGGCGCACGACACTCCAGCGACGCCGCCATCGAGGCGATGTCCACCTTCACCAGCAGGTCGCCGGGCAGGTATGTCTGCATGTCCACGCGCATCGCGCGCTCGGCCGCCGTGCCGCTGGCCGTCTGGAAGATCGCGTCAAACGCGCTCGTCGCCGCGTCGACGCCCATCATCTCGCGATACGGCGGCCGCAGCCCCATCTTCAGCATCGCCGGCGAGAACACCTGCGCCCACGCGCGATATCGACCCGCCGGCGTGTCCGCAATCGCTGTCAAGAATCGGTTCAGCCGTCGACTGTGACTCTTCGCGGAACCGCTCGGCAGCGCCGCGCCCACCCACCCGAGCAGCGCTCGCGCGCGCCGCGGCAGCCAGTCGAGCCGCCCGGCGAGGTTCGCGGCGCGATATCGATCGTAACCGCCGAACAACTCGTCGCCGCCATCACCCGTCAACGCGACCGTCACGGATTCCCGCGTCCAGCGCGACAGCAGCAGCGTCGGAATCGCCGAGGAATCCGCAAACGGCTCATCATACGACCACGCCAGGTCATCCATGATCTGCAGCGCGTCGGGCGTAACGATCAGCTCGCGGTGCTCCGTCTCGAAGCGCTCCGCGACTTCGCGCGCAAACCGTGTTTCGTCATATCGCCGATCAGGAAACCCGATCGAAAACGTGCGCAGCGGTCGCACATCCAGCCGCCGCATCAGCCCCACCACGATCGACGAATCCAACCCGCCGGACAGAAACGCGCCGAGTGGCACATCGGAGATCAGCCGCTGGGCGACGGCGCTTTCCAGCCGCCCATCCAACGCGTCCAGCGCGTCTGCGTACGGCATGACGGAACGCGTAGCCGGCGGCTCCGGCGGCGTCCAGTACGCTTGCGGCGCGCTGGTCGGCGCTGCGCCGGCTTTGATCCGCCAGTAGTGCCCCGGCGGCAACTTGCCCCAGCCCTGATAGATGCACTGCGGCGCCGGCACATACTGAAACAGCAGATAGTTCGCCAGCGCATGCGGATCGACATCGCGCGGCGCCCCCGCCGCGACCAGCGCCTTCAACTCGCTGGCGAACAGCAGCCGCTCGTGGGATATCGCATAACACAACGGCTTCTTTCCGAATCGGTCGCGGGCCAGGATCAGCTCGCCGCTGCGCTGATCCCACAGAGCGATCGCGAACATGCCGGCAAACCGCGCAAAACAATCCGCGCCCCACTCCTCCCAGGCGTGGACGATCGTCTCCGTATCGCCTGCGGTACGAAATGTGTGCCCGCGCTCGAGCAATTCCGCCCGCAGCGCCGCGAAATTGTAAATCTCGCCGTTGAATTCGAGCCAGACCGTGCCGTTCTCGTTCGAGAGCGGCTGATGACTGTGCGCGACATCGATGATCGAAAGGCGCCGAAACCCGAACGCGGTCCGGCCGTGCGGATCCACATACGCGCCGCCCTCATCCGGCCCGCGGTGCCGCAGCGCATCGGCCATCGCGCCGACGAGCGTGTCGTCAACCCGAACGTCTGACGCAAGACTGAGCGCGCCGGCGATTCCACACAAAGAGACGACTCCATCGACGACAGTTGGGTGGTCCGGGCGTCTCGCCCAGACGCGCGACTTCCCGCCGGCTCAGTGCGCCATCCGATCCAGCATCGGCTGAATCGCACGATCGAACAGCGCCTCACTCAGCCGCGTGGCGCCGCGCAGGTTCAGGTGACTCTGCTCGCGAAAATCCGCATCGCTGAAATCGACGCCCAACCCGTCCAGATCGACGAAAATGACTTGCTCACCATCCGCCAGCTCGCCGAAGAGCCGGCGAAGATCATCCGTCACGGCGCCGGGCAGGCGCCGCGCCAACTGTTCCGACACCGGCAGCTCGAACACAATCAGCGGTACGTCCCGGGCGCGACAAAGTTCGACCATCCGCCGCGCGAGCCGCACGGCTTGCGGATCGAGCGCGGTCTCGCCGGCCTGCTCAATCCGTTCCAGATACAGCCGCACGCGCGCATCCGAGACCGGATTTGTGATCAACGATCGATCCGGCTCCAGCACGTGCCAGGGCGCCGGCTCGCCGCGAATCGGCGTAGGCGAAGGGGCCCCGCGCAGAATATCGCTCCAGGAGAATCCGCGCGACGCGCGGTACTTCCAGGCCAGCACAATGTCGTTGATCAGCGCCTCCGCCCGCAACCGATACTTGAGCGTCAGCCAGTACTTGCCCAGCTCGTTCCGCGCAACGATCGGCGCGAGTTTCCAGACGTTGCGCCGCGCATCCGCCGCGATCGCAGCCTCGTCGCCAGACGCCTCCAGCCAGTCCGCCGCATCCCAGAATACCGCCGCCCGGTTGGAGAGCTCCTGGCCGCGCATCAATTGTTGAGCACTGACGCCAAACAGCGCCAGGCGCGGCCGCTCGGCGGGCCCGACCCGCAGCGCGTAACGCATCGTCGAGAAAGCGACCTCAATGTTCGATCCGGAGCAGGCGTAGTTCGCGATCCGCGCTTGCCCGAACGCCGCCGCCAGGCCCGGATCCGCCATGCGCGCCGCTTCCAGGCGCGCCCGCAACGCCGGAACGCTCACGCCATTGCGCGTGCGGCTCGTGCCGAACAAACTGATCTCCGCCGGTCCGAACGCGTCGAGGTGGCAGCGCGCCGTGTGATACTCCGTGCCGCCGCTCTCGTGGGGAATCATGGCTTCCGCCGGCGCCGCGCGCACGCCGATCTCCACCAGCGCGAGCAACGCCAGCGCGCCGAGCAGCGCCCACGGCCCGCCCGCGCTCAGATGCGCCAACTCAGAATTGGAAGTAGATGAACGCGTCGCCACTGAACTCTCCAAAGGCCAGGAACCCCAGCGCCAACAGCGCGTACGCCACCGCGCGAATCGGCGTCGGCAGCCGGAATATCACGTACGGGTCACGCGCGTAGAACTGCGCGATCTGCACCGGCAGTATCACGGCGATGCACGCGAACACGATCAGAAGCCGATCGGAAACGACGACTTCCCGCGCCAGGCTCAAGCCGCTGACGCAGGCGGCGCAGATGTCCCACAACTGCTGTCCGGACTGGGCGCGAAACATCAGCGCCGTGAATACCAGCGCATGCCACATCAGCACAACCTGAACCCAGAACCACACCTGCCGCCGCCAGCTCCCCGTCGGCGATGGCAGTTTCCGCAGCCACGGCCGCAGTCCGCGATGCGCCGCGATCCACACGCCGTGCACCAGCCCGAAGATCACGAAGTTCCACGCCGCCCCGTGCCACAGGCCGATCAGCGTCATCGTGCTGATGATCGCCCAATAGCTGCCAAACAGCGTCGGCCGCCGACCCGCCGCCAGAAAGAAGTAGTAGTCGCGAAACCACGCGCCGAGGCTGATGTGCCACCGCGCCCAGAAATCAGCCGGGTTCGTCACAAAGAACGGCAGATCAAAATTCCGCGTCAGATCGAAACCCATCATCCGCGCCGAGCCGCGCGCGATGTCGGTGTAACCCGAAAAGTCGCAATACAACTGCCAAAGGAACGCGTAGCCCGCCAGCCACGCGTCGAGTCCCGTGTAGTCGCTGGCGCCGAAAACCGCGTCCGCCACCGTCGCCAGGTTGTCCGCCAGCACGACCTTCTTGAACAGGCCCCAGCAGATCAGCCAGAACCCGCTGTAACACATCCGCCAATCGACCGAGCGCACGGTCGCGAACTGCGGCAGCAGCGCCCCGGCCCGTTCGATCGGACCCGCCACAAGCTGTGGGAAGAACGCCACATAGTTTGCGAACCGCACCAGGTCGCGCTCCGCCGGCACGCGCCGCCGAAACACGTCGATCGTGTAGCCCAGCGTCTGAAACGTGTAAAAGCTGATGCCGACCGGCAGCACGACCCGCAGCAGCGGCAGGCTGGCGCTAAACCCGAGCGCCTCGAGCCCGTGCACGACGCTCGTCGCGAAAAAGTCGTAGTACTTGAAAAACCCGAGGACGCCGAGATTCGCGATCACGCTCAGCGCCAGAATCCCGCGATCGCGACCGGTCCGCGGCGTCTTGCGCTGCCCATCATCCAACAGTCGCCCGCAGGCGTAGTCGACCAGCGTCGAGAACGCGATCAGGCCCAGGAAGCGCCAGTCCCAACAACCGTAGAAGTAGTAGCTCGCGACCAGCAGCAGCCAGTTGCGAGCCCCGACCCGCTTTCGCGTCAGCGTGGCCAGCGCCAGGACGATGGCGAAGAACGCCGCGAAGTGCAGGCTGTTGAAATACATCCGCTCGCCGCGTCCCGCCAAAGGCCATTGGGTGGATTCCCCGCGCCAAGACTTATCGGCGCCGGGGGCCGGGATACTAGCCGGACGCGGCGCCGGGCAAAATGACCGCAGGCGTCGACGGCCCCGGGAGCGCGCACGGGCTCCAAAGACCCGCCGATTATCCAGATTCCGTCGATTGTAACGCCGTTATCGGCCCCGCAGGGCCGATTTGCCGCCCCGCCGCCATGCCGCGGGAAAAAACAAGTTGCCTGTTTTCAACCGAAGGAACATAATATGGAGGTTGCGGAATCCTCGGATGGAGGGTCCCCGCCTCTACCATCGGCGTAGTCGCAGGTCGCCGTGGGCCATCACCCGGCTCGCGGGCTACGTTGGAAAGTCGGCCTGCACAGGAACCCTGCATGAGCGACTACAAGGCGATCGCGATAGCCGACCTTGCCGCGCAGTTGTTGCGCGGTCCGTGTCGACTGCGGCTCCGTCAGTTGTCGGGTATCGAGTTTCTGCTGTCCGTCATCGACGCGGAACGCGCTTACCCGATGGACTTCGTCGTCCACGCGATCACCGGTTTCCGTTCAAATGGTCCAGAAAGCGCCGTCGTCAGCGGCTCGGATCTGGTGGCGGATCTCACCGCCCTGGCCGAGGAGCTGAGCGGCGCAAGTGATATCACCGCTGAGACGTGGCCCGAGCCGACGTACTCCGTCAGCGCGTTGGCCGCGCGATTCGACGTCAGCACCAAGACGATTTTCCGTTGGCGCAAGCGCGGCCTGATCGGCTGGCGCTTCCGCTATGCGGATCGCCGGGCGCGCGTCGCGTTCCCGGATCGCTGTGTGCGGCGTTTCGTCGCGCAGAATGCCGAGCTTGTCTCACGCGGCTCCTCTTTCTCGCAGCTCACGCGCGACGAGAAATCAGAGATCGTCGGCCGCGCGCAGCAACTCGCCGACGCCGGCGAGAAGACCGTCAACGCCGTCGCGCGCATCATCGCAACCGAGACGAACCGCGCCGTCGAGACGATTCGACTGATCCTCAAGCAGTATGACGACGCCCGCCCGAACAACGGCGTATTCAACCGTTCGCGTCTGAAAGTCGCGGCGAATGACAAGCGTCTCCAGGTGTGGGAAGCGCATTGCGACGGCGCGCCGGCCCGCAAGCTGGCCGAGCGCTTCGACGAAAGCGTCGACTGGGTGTATCGCGCCGTCACGGAAATGCGGGCCCGCGACCTGAAGACCCGTCCCGTGGAGCATGTGCCGAGCGAAGAGTTCCTGCTCGACAACGCCGAGACGCTGTGCCTGACCGGCGACGCGCTCGACAATCCCTATGCCGACGCCACGCCGCCCAAGCGCGTGCCGCGCGATCTGCCGCCTTACCTGCGCCAGCTGTTCCACCTGCCGCTGCTGTCGCCGACCGGCGAACGGGCGCTGTTCCGCAAGATGAACTACCTGCGGTTCAAGGCCGATCAGCTGCGCCAGGCGATCGACCCCGAAACGGCGACCGCCGCCGAATTGGACCGCATCGAGCAACTGGTCGAGCGCGCGACGAACGTCAAGAATCAGATTACGAAGGCGAATCTGCGCCTGGTGGTGAGCATCGCCAAGCGCCACATGTCGCCGCATACCGACTTCTTCGAGATCATCAGCGACGGCAACGTGTCGCTGATGCGCGCGGTGGACCGCTTTGATTACTCGCGCGGATTCAAGTTCAGCACCTACGGCTCGTGGGCGATCATGAAGAACTTCGCCCGCACCATGCCGGAGAAACGCACGCATCGCGAGCGCTACCAGACCGGACGCGACGAATTGCTGGAACGCGTATCGGGGCCGGCGTGGGAAGACGCCGAGGACGACTTCACCCCGGTCGCGCGGGCCCGCATCACCGAGATGCTCGGCACGCTGGACGATCGCGAGCGCGAAATCCTGCGCCAGCGCTTCGGCATCGACAACGGCGGCGAATCACAGACGCTTGAGCAGATCGGCGCCCGCTTCGGCGTCTCGAAAGAACGCATCCGCCAACTGGAAGCGCGAGCCCTGTCGCGCCTGCGCGAAGACTTCAGCGCCGATGTGAAAGCCCTGCTGAGCTAGACACAGTTTGGGTGAGACCGGCAGCCCCAATTTGGGTGGAACCGGCGTCCCCGATGTTTGGGTGGGACCGGCATCCCGCGGTCGCCTGAAAATATCAACCTTTTGGGTGGGACCGGCGTCCCAAATCTGGGTGGGACCGGCGTCTCGCCGGTCGCCTGAGACATCAACCTGCTCTTGGAGGGACCGGGGCTGGGTGGGACCGGCGTCCCCAATGTTTGGGTGGGACCGGCGTCCCGCCGGTCGCCCTCATTAGAATCAGCTACCGGCGAGACGCCGGTGCTACCCGCGCTGTTCTGCGCCCCTGCCGACGAGACGCCGGTGTTCCCCTACGCCGGCTCTTTCGCCGCCAGGCGAGCGCCCTTTGCGGGTGGGGCCTCGGGCACGAAACGGGACGGGCCGCGTGACGGCGTCCCCTCTTCGGTATCAGCATCTGGACCCGGCGCCGCGGATTCCGCGGCCAGCTTCGCCGCGACCGCCGCTTCGCGTTTCTTCCGCGCCTTGCCGATCTCGTACTTCACGAAGAAAAACACGACAATGCCCGCGATCGGCAGCAGGATGAGCTGCGCCGACGTCAGCATGGCCTTCACCGCCGGCCAGTTCTCGTTGAATTTGTAGCCCAGGAAGATGAAAAACGGGATGGACAAGAGCGCCCCGCACAGGTCCGCCAGGAAAAACTTCCACCACGGGTAGCGCGTCACGCCGGCGGTCATGCACATCACCGCCCGCACGCCGACCATGAACCGCCCGAAAAAGCACGCCCACGCCCCGTACTTGTGGAAGCGATCGGTCATGATCGCCAGCCGGGCCGGCGTGATGATCCACCGCACCGATCGATGCTGGAACACCGTCATGCCCCAGCGACGCCCCAGCATGTACAGGATGTTGTCGCCGCTCATGATGCCGATCGTCGAAACCAGCAGCGTCAGCGGCCAACTGGCGATATCCGGCCGCTCAAACAGGATCCAGCCGGCGACGAACAGCGGAATATCTTCGGGAATCGGGATGCCGAGGCTGGCGATGATGAACACCATCAGCAGGACCGGATAAAAAGCGAATTCCATCCAGCTGTGCAGGGATTCGGTGAACGAACCCAACAGCATTGCCGCGGCGATCAGCATAGGTGAAACCCGGCTCCTCGGTCACATCGGGGGCGACGAACCGGCTGACGTCCGTGTCATGCCCTGAGGTTCGTATCGGCAGGATCGCGGCAATCCGCCGAAACGCGGCGGGAAATCGGCTCCGATGGCCAGAGTGTAGCGAAGCGCCGACCGGCAAACTACAGCGCCGAACAATTTTCGCCGCGGCCGGGTTATCGGGGCGCGCGGGCCAGGCTTGCCTGGCGGCGACAGGTAGTTTTGCCCACCCCATCCATCCCCGTGGCGACCCGATTTTTTTTTTGCTCCTCGAGAATTCCTGAAAGAAACCCGCCGGACCCCGGCCACTTGGGATGTAGGCCACCTCGGCGACGGACGCTGACGGGGCGCCAAAACGGAATCCACTCCGGTGTTTCGAGAGATCAGGAGAATCACGATGTCGAGCATGTGGCGAATCAGAATCGGGCTGGGAATGGCCGCGATCGGCCTGTCAGCGGGTCTGGCGGAAGCGAAGCCGTGGATCATGCGGCATGGCCAGAACGCCCAGCAGTACCAGGATTACTTCGACAACGAACTGCCGGCGGGCTTTCGCCCGATTTCCGTCAACGTCAACGGCACGACCGCCAATCCGCGGTTCACGACCGTTTTCGTTTCGGACGGCGTCGCGCCCGGTGACTGGGCCGCGCGACACGGGCTGGATTCAGACGACTATCAGGCTGAGACGGTCGCGTTGGACGACCTCGGCTTCCGCGTCATCGCCGTCGACGCCGTCGGCGACTTCCCGAACGAGACCTATGTGGCCGCCTATGTGCGCGACGGCGTGTCGGACGCGGACTGGTACGCGCGTCACCGGCTGACCGACACCGACGTGCAGAATGAGTTCAACCTCGCCCAGGCGAACAACTTCCGCATGATCTATCTGTCCGGCTACGGCTCGGGCGCGAATCGGCGCTATGCGGCCGCGTTTGTCCGCAACTTCGAGGGCATTTCCTGGACTGCGGCGTGGGGCATGGATACGGCCGGCTACCAGACGACATTCAACAGCCTTTGTCGGGGCGGATTCCGCCAGACCGGAACCACGGTCTACGGGACGGATGCGAATCCGACGTTCGCCGGTGTCTGGGAGCGGCCGGACGGCCCGAACTTTGAGCTTCAGCGACGACAGCATATTCGCGCGGGCCTGACGGGGCAGGAGTACCAGGACCTCGCGACGGGCTTTGAGAACACGCCGTGGCAGTCGACCTGCGCGGTCGAATACGGCACGCCGGGCAACGAGCGCTACGCCGTCTGCTGGGAAGAAGATCGGGGTCCGTCTTTCTGGACGGAGAACGGCCAGCTCGTGCCCGAACTCGCCGCGCTCGATCAGGTGATGCAGGACTTCATGACGACGCGCAAGGTCCCACACGGCTCGCTGGCGGTGACGTATCAGGGCAAGCTCGTGTACTCGCGATCATTCACATACGCGCCGGCGGATGAGCCGATCTCGACGCCGAAGAGCCTGTTCCGCATCGCCAGCATCTCGAAGCCGATCACGGCGATCGGCGTGTTTCAGCTGATTGAAGACGGGATCATCGATCCGAACGCGACACTGGGCTCGTTCAACTTCTTTGACGTGAACAATTGGTGTGATCCGCAGGCACGCAACATTCGCGTCAGCGACCTGCTGCGCCATCTCGGCGGCTGGGACCGCGCCTGGCAGACTGGCGACCCCAACGGAATCACGCAGCTTTGCGGCGCCGGCACGGGCACGCAGCGCAGCTACTTCGACCCGATGTTCAATAACTACGCGACGGCCGCGGAACTCGGCGGCGTCGGACTGCCGGTTTCGCAACTCAACCTGATGAACTACATGCAGCGCTGGCCGTTGAACTTCGCTCCCGGCACAGCCTATGAGTACAGCAACTTCGGGTACATGCTGCTCGGCCGCGTGATCGAGGAAGCCACGGGGCAATCGTATGAAGACTACATCCGCGACAATGTCCTCTGCCCGGTCGGTTCACAGGGCATGATTCTCGGCAAGAGCCTGTGGGAAGATCGCCAGGAACATGAGATCGAATACAGCGATCCGATGCGCCGCTGTTCAAACAGCACGTTCGCGACGGATGCGAACAATCCGGAGCAGGTGGCGATTCAGTACGGCGGCTACAACATTGAGAACATGGACGCGCACGGCGGCTGGGTCGGTTCGGCCTCGCACCTGGTCCGCATCGTCAACGCGTTCACCGATCCGAACAGCAGCCCGTTGCTCGACAAGGCCACGATCCAGCGCATGTGGACGCCGACCGCGCTGTCGGGCGGAGGGTACGCGGCCGGGTGGCAGGTCGGCAGCGCGGATCGCTACCACAACGGCAGCCTCGACGGGGCGTGGACGTTCATGTCGCGGCGCAATGACGGCATCTGCTGGGCGGTCGTGCTGAATCAGAAGAGCAGTGACGCGAATACGCCGGTGCAGAACAACGACTGGGACATTCGCACGAACATCCAGAGCGCGCTGACCGCAATGCCGCCCACCCCGAGCGCCTGGCCGCGTCACAATCTGTTTGGTGTCGCCGGCCGGTTTGACCTCGACTGCAGCGGCGGGATCGATCTGTCCGATCTGGCCGGGTTCCTGCCGAGCTACGGCGCCGCCGTGGGGACGGCTCACTACGATCCGGCCATCGACGTGGACGGCGACGGAGTGATCGGCCTGACGGACCTGGCCGGCATCCTGTCGCACTTCGGGGAGCAGTTGCTCGAATAGTCGGCAAACGCGACTAGCATTCCGATCGATTGAAGGGTCGTCCAGTGCAGCCGCGCTGGGCGATCCTTTTGTTTGTCATCGCATGGGCTTTGATGGAAGCAGACGCGGTAGGCGACATAACCGGGAGCACGGCCGAGACCGCCGTGGCACACGACGTTCGCCGTCAAACCACGAACCAGCCCTGCGCAATCAGTCCGGCTTTTCACCGGCGATCTGAATCCGGTTCTTGCCCGCCCGCTTGGCCGCGAGCAGGGCCTGATCCGCGACGCGCAGCAGTTGTTCTCTCGTCACGCCGTCCCACGGGCAGAACGCCAGGCCGCCGCTGATGGTGACCGGGCCCGGCCCCTGCGGGCCCAGGCAGCGAAACTCATGCCCCGCGACCGCTTCGCGAAAACGCTCGCTCAAGGCGGTCGGATCCGCCGGGTGATCCGACGGCGGGCGGCGCGGCGCCTCGGCGTCCCAGAACACGACTGCGAACTCGTCGCCGCCGACGCGGGCGACGATGTCGTCATGCCGCGTGCAGCGGAGCAGCACCTCGGCGACTTCGCTCAGCAGGCCGTCGCCGGTTTCATGCCCCCACACATCGTTGTACGCCTTGAAATCGTCAATATCGAACAGAAACAGCGTGACCCGCGAGCGCTGATCCGCCGCCTGCGCCAGAATGTCGTCCAGACGCTCATTGAAGAAACGGCGGTTGCCCAGGCGCGTCAGGTCGTCCGTCAGCGCCAGGCGCCGCCACTTCGCGATCGCCTGCGATTGGCCGAGCGTGACTTCGACCAGCTCCGCGTATTGCCGCAATCGATCGGCGGCGCCCACGCCGTAGCCGCCGCCCTCGCGCGGGCCAAGCCCGACGCGACCGACGCGCTCGTCACCGCGCTGAATGACGGCTTCGAGCACGATCTGCCCGACTTCGCCCGCCGTATGCGTGAGGTTGTCGATCTCGATCACCACGCCGATCGCGGCGAACGCGTCCCGCGTGAGCTGCGCCATCCGCGCCAGGGTTTCCGCCGGCGCGTCATCCAGGCCCGCGACGACTTCGCCGTAGGCCCGCAACTCCGCGGGGGTCGGCGGCTCGGGCGAAAGCGGCGCCGGCGGCTGGCGCGGCGGCGCCATGCCAAACGCGGTTTCGATGTCTACGCGGCGCAGGGGTTCGATCAGGTAATCATCAGCGCCCTCGTGCAGCAGCCGTCGGGCGCGCGGCTCGTCATTGGCGGAGCAGGCCAGCACGATGCGGGCGCCGGGCGCCACCTCGCGCAGGTGGCGGATCAGACGGTCAACCGCGGTCGACGCGGCCACATTCACGAGCACGCGGTCAAACGCCTCGCTGCCACAGATCCAGACGGCGTCCACGTCATTGTCGGCGCGCGTCACCTGCGCGGACGGGCAAGCGTCCGTCAGCGCAGCGGCGCTGCGCTCCGGCCCTACGACCAGCAGGCGAAATCCGCTCAAACTTGCGCGCGTCCCTACTCGCTGCGCAACGCGTGGCGGCATCTCGATGGAGTGTGGCATCCAACTCCTCATGAGTCGGAAAGCGGAACCCGGCCAAGCGACCGGACCGGCCGGACAAACATCCGGGCCATTGCTCTCTCTTCGCTACATCCGTGTGGCGGTCAGCGCGCCAGCGCCGCGGGGTACTCTGTGCGGCGAGGCCCTACCCTCGTCCGCGTCTTCGGCAACTACCGTGAGATAAGCGTGATGCTCGGTCAAAAAAGCGTCCGGCGCGGCGGCGGTCAATCGCCGCAGCCCGGCCGGCGAGTCAATCGTCACAATCGCGCGACCCGCAAACGCGGCCGCGTCGCGCCCATGCACAATCACAATCGCGTCGGGCCATGCCCGGCGGGCATACTCGACCACCTGGCACTCGCTGGGTCGCAGCCAATCGGACCCGACGATGAGCAATTCTGGGGGTTCCGCCCGCGTCATCAGCGCGGCGCACAGCGACAGCGCATCGGGCGCCTCCACGACGTCGACCCCGCCGCGGCGCAGCCAGGCGAGCAGCGCGTCATTGGACGAACAATCCCCGGTCCGCGCGAGCACGGCGCAGTGGCACAGCAAGCGATTTCCCCTCGTCAAAAGCCCGACCCTGATCTGATCCTAACGCAATCGCTCCCGCAAAAAAAGCGATCCGCCGCTCTGCGAACACAGCCGCCGGAATTATCCGGACGCATTTTCCCGGGTTGGCGGGAAATCCGGTGATGAGGGCGCCTAACATGAGGCGTGCGCCGGAGTTCCGCATTACCGGCGTCGGTAGCCGTCCTGCGCGAGGAAACCTGGACCTTGCTGACACGCCATACATTCGACTGTCTCATGGAGCTGGACGCGGCCCTGATCCGCCTGGATTGCGCCGCCCTGCACCTCTCGCGCGACGCTTGGCCCCAGTTGGACCTGATGACGCAGCTCCAGACGCTCGACGATCTGGCGGATGAGGTCGCGGCCGAGCGGGCGGGCCTGTCCGCCCCCGAGCGGTACCGCGCCCTGCGCGAAGTGCTGGTGAATCGCCACGAGTTTCGCGGGGATCGCGATGTCTACTACGACCCCGATAACTGCTATCTGAACCGCGTCCTGCAGCGCAAGCTGGGCATCCCGATCTCGCTCAGTATCGTGTGGGTCGAGGTCGCGCGGCGGCTGAAATGGCCGGTCGCCGGCGTCTCATTTCCCGGGCACTTCATGGTGCGGGTCGACGACCCCGAGCGGTTCCTGATCGTGGACCCCTTCAACGCGGGCCAGACACTGGCGACAGACGATTGCCGCCAGATTATCGAAGCGTACTTCAAGGGGCGAATCGCCTTTACGCCGCAGTTTCTGGAGCCATGCGGCACGCGCGAGATTCTGTCGCGCCTGCTCGCCAACCTGCGCTCGATCTACGCCCGCGAGGGCGACTCCGGGATGCTGCGACACACCGTCGAACGCCAGATCGCGCTGGAGCCGGACGAGGCCGGGCATGTGCGAGCGCTGGCGCGCCTGCTGGCGGAAAGCGGATCGCGCCGGGCGGCGGTTGAGCAGCTTGAGGCGTTCCTGGCGGATCGCCGCGGGGTTGATAAGGCGGTCGTGGCGCGGGAGTTGCGCGGCGCCCGGGCGGCCCTGGCTTCGTTGAATTAGCGAGCAGCCCCGCAACTTCCGACATTCTTCGCTCCGGCTACCATTGGAGGGTCGAGAGAGCACCGCCCGCCGAATAGCGCTGCAACCGGCCTCCTCATTCGCTATGTCCCCGTGCGGTTTGCGCGCGGGAGGGACGCCGGGAAGATCGCCGTCATCTAAGAGCCCAAGCTCAAGTGCACGCTGTTTCAAACAGCTCAAGATACTAATCCGCCCAGTAAACCCGGGCCGTCCATCCCAGGAAGCTAGGTCCAGTCTCAAAATACTCGCACCTTCTTCCACCACGAAAACCGACGAAGCCGTAGTCCCCCCAGTCTACATTCTCAGTCCCACAGTAACCAAGATCCACATCCTCCGACTGACAATAACCCCAATCGTCAACCGTGATCCCGGAGCGCACGACGAGCCAGTTCCACCCGCTGACCAGCGGAAACGAATCGCCTCCAACCTGAAACGAAGCCCGCGCAACACCTCTGACTTCGACCCATATCAACTGCCAGCCGTTGGAGCGAGCAACGGCAACGGATGCTGCGACCAATCCAAGAACCGACAAACAAAGTCCTACCCACCGCCAAGCTTGGCGTCGGGCCCCAATCGAACCTTCTTCAGACTGTTCGGTCCAACTGCTCACTTCCCAGAATCCTCAACGAGAACGACACGGCGCCAGAGTTCGATCGGTTCTTCGCTTGCCAGCATCAGTCGCTTTTGGCGGAGGGTCGAGCCCCCAACCACCGTGTACAGGGTCGGGTTTCGATCGCCCCGAAACCTCGATTTTGAGACGTCCTTATGTTATCAGCCCCACGGCCCGCCTCGACAAAAACTCTTACGGATCGGACGCGGCGGTGGCTGCGGCGGTTCCCGATAAATTCCACCAGCCGGGTCATTTTGGCCCTTCTAATGGTCGAAAAATGTGTTAGACTCTCAATTGGTCCGACCTACCCGAACTTTGAGGAGACCCCGCATGCTCCGAAATCTGGCTTTGCTCGCGGTCGCGTTGACCGCCACGGTGTCGTTTGCGCAGGCTCGACGATCTGAAGCGACGGACACCCGCAAGCTGCTTTCACAGACGATCCCGGAAGTTTCGTTTGAGGACGCCCCCTTCGATCAGGTGATGGAGTGGGTCGCCGAATTCACGCAGATGAACGTCGTCGTCCGCTGGGAATCGCTGGAGGTCGCCGGCGTTGACCGCGATAAACCGATTTCGATCCGCGTCCGCAACCTGAGCCTGTCGCAGGTGCTGTGGATGATCATGAACGAGGCCGGCGGCGAGACGCGGATGGCGTATCGCGCCACCGGCAACCTACTGGTCATGTCGACCGCCGACGACCTGGGCAAGGAGATGGTCGTCAAGGTGTATGACGTCGCCGACCTGCTGCTCCGCGTGCCGCGCTTTGACAACGCCCCCCGCATCGACCTGCAGCAGGCCGGCCAACAGGCCGCGCAAGCCGGCCAGGGCGGCGGCGGTGGCGGCGGTCAGGGCCTGTTCCAGGATGACCAGGAGGATGATGAGCAGGATCAGGATGACAACGCCGAGATCGCTCAGCTGATCCAGCTGATTGTGGAAACGATCGAGCCGGATACCTGGCGCGATACGGGCGCCGGTCAGGGTTCGATCCGCGCCTTCCGCACGATGTTGATCGTCCGCAACAGCATTGACGTGCACCAGAAGCTCGGCGGCGCGCTCGACGAATAAGCCCGCTGGCTGAGACCGAATCTCGCCGCCTCACCGGGCGGCTCGTATCCGCCGCTCCGGTCGTCGAGATAATCGCGATCGGGGCGGCTTTTCTTGGCAGCGGGCGGCGGGGTAGACGCGCCAAGCCGCGCGCCTACAATCACGCCGATGCTGGCTGCGCAACAAGACCCGGCCGTTCTGATGAGCACCGCCCTGCGCCTAACGGTGATCGGCTTGGGTGTGCTGGTTATCGCGACCGTGGCGGTGCTGCTGATTCGCAAGCGCCTGCGGCGCGGCGATGGCGTTGAAGATGGGTTTACGCTGGCGGATCTGCGGGCGATGCGCGAGAAGGGCGAGTTGAGCGAGCGTGAATTCAAAGCGCTGCGCGACGCCGCGATCGGCCGCTTCACGGCGCCAACCGGCGATTCAGCCGCCGAGGCCGCGCGGGACGACCGGGACGCGTTCATGTAGCGGCCGGCTGCGGGTGGCTGGTTCGGACCACTTGTCACGCTAGAATACTTCAGCGAGTGATGGCGGCGCGTCGAAAGAATCTCAGGATCTAGCGGAAAGGCGACGGATGAGCACAACCAAGGGCCCCGGGGGAGGCCGTAGCCGCAAGGGCGGCTCGTGCAACTTCTGTGGAAAGAGTCATCGCGACGCGAGCCCGATGGTTGAGGGCGCGAACGATGTCTTTATCTGCTCGTCCTGCATCGAATTGTGTCACAATCTGGTGCGCGACGAAAAGCGGCGGGCAAACCGCAATCGCGCGCTGTTCAAGTCGATCCCCAAGCCGCGCGAGATCCGCGAGTTCCTTGACCAGTACGTGATCGGCCAGGACCGCGCAAAAGTCGCCATGTCGGTCGCCGTGCATAACCACTACAAGCGCCTCGCGCATGCCGACGCGGCCGAAGAAAACGACATTGAAATCGACAAGAGCAACATCCTGCTGATCGGGCCGACCGGCTCGGGCAAGACGCTGCTGGCGCGATCGCTGGCGCGGATCCTGAACGTGCCGTTCGCGATCGGCGACGCGACGACGTTGACGGAGGCCGGCTACGTTGGCGAAGACGTCGAGAATATTCTGCTGAAGCTGCTGCAGAACGCGGACTATGACCTTGAGGCGGCGCAGCGCGGCATCATCTACATCGATGAAATCGACAAGATCGGCAAGACGTCGCACAACGTCTCGATCACGCGCGACGTCAGCGGCGAGGGCGTGCAGCAGGCGCTGCTGAAAATGCTCGAAGGCACCGTCAGCAACGTGCCCCCGCAAGGCGGTCGCAAGCACCCGGAGCAGCAGTACATCCAGCTCGACACCACGAACATCCTGTTCATCTGTGGCGGCACATTTGTCGGCCTGGAGAAAATCGTCAGCAAGCGGCTTGGCCACGCGACGATTGGCTTCGACGGTGATCGTCGGCTGGGCTGCGCCCGCGAGGAAGTCGGCGATCTGCTGGCGGCGGTCACGCCGGACGACCTGACCGAGTTCGGCATGATTCCCGAGTTTGTCGGACGATTGCCGGTGTGCTGTGCGCTGTCGCCGCTGGACGAGGAGGCGCTGGTGCGCATCCTGCGCGAGCCGCGCAACGCGATCACCAAGCAGTACGAAAAGCTGTTCGAGATGGAAAACGCCCAGCTCGAGTTCACGGCCGAGGCGCTGCGGATCATCGCGCAGCGGGCCATGGAGCGCGAAACCGGGGCGCGGGCGCTGCGTTCCGTCGTCGAAGAGCTGATGCTGGAATACATGTACGACCTGCCGGATATGAAGGCCGGCGTGACGTACTCCGTGACGGACGAAGTCGCGACCGGCGACGCCGATCTGCTGGCCCCGGGCCGCCTGCGGAAAGAATCCGCCTAGGCTTCCGGGCGAAATCCGGTCCGTTCGTTATCCCGGGTTGCGAAGTCCCCGGCAAAGTCCGTGGCCCAAACCCCACCTGAGGTCGCGCGCTACCTGAGCCGCCGGCGTCTTATCCAGGCGCCCTTCGCAGGCGCCTTGCAAGCTCTCCTTGCCCCCGATCGCGTGCGACAGGCCATCAATCCGTTATGAGACGGTCGCCCGCAAAAAGTTGAATTGTCTGAGAATCTTTTCGCTTGGAGCGCCGCGTTCCGAATAATAAACTCAGGGTGAGCGTCCAAAGGAACGGATAGACGAACGGGCCCGCTCACACAGGTGGTGTTATGACACGGCGACTCGAACCAGATCATCCGCTGCGCAAGCTGTTCGACGGACTTGTCGAGCAGGTGTTCATGGCGGAGCTCGGCATCGCCAACACGCGCCTGACCGCGTACCTGGGCGAAATCCTCTCCGACTTCATTCACATGGATCAGATCTTCCGCATGCGCTCGATCGACGGGCAGGCGATTCGCGATATCTCGCGTCTGGAGGCCGAAGCCTGGCTCGGCCCGCATACCGATGATCGCCTGCGGCGGCGCGTCGTCAACCAGTACATCGGCGACTTCACGCTGTTCTGGATCGGCGTGTACCCCGAATCACTCCGCCCGCGTCTGGCCGGGACCGACCGGCTCAACGAATACCTGCTGCAGGGAAAGCGCGGCTATGGCATCGCCAGCGAACTCGACGATCCCGACCTCGATCCGCCGTCCGACGTGCTGCGCCAGCTCAGCGAAGAATTCGAAAGCTGCGCGCACGGCCTGCGACTCGTGCGTTCGCAGTGGGAAAATGTCGACGGTCTGAACTGATCCGCCGGAATACCCACGCCACGATTGTCGGTTTACAATTGTCCACGGTGCTGGCACGCGGCCGACGACGGCCCGAATCCGCACGGACTTCTCGAGCGCCTGGATTCCCGCCTGCGCGGGAATGACGCGGCGCGCGGGGAGCCCCGCCGAAATGCGAAAATGCGCGGTCGCGTGCGCGCGGCTGGATGACAAGGAGACCTCATGACCGGACTTGTTCTCGCTTTGCTGCTGACCGGGCCACCGGCCGATGTGCTCAAGGTCTCGGCTCAGGTCGACGCCCCAAGCCAGGCGATCGGATCCCCCGCCGAGCTCCGAATCGAGATCGAAATTGCGGACGGTTGGGAACTGGCGCCCGAGGCCCCGCCCCCGCTGACGCAGATCGCGACCAATCCGGCGATCCGGCTCGACGGCCCGGAACAGCATTCCGCGAAAACCGGCTTTCTGCGCCAGCCGTACGAAGAAATGCGCGAATCGCTGAAGCGCAAGCACAAGCTGTTCTTCACGCGCGAGCCCGAGGCGGATGATCGCGTCGCGTTCAATGTGCAGGCGTATGTCCGCAAAGTCGGCACGGAGACCGCCTATCACGTCCGCCGGCGGGTCAGCGCGCCGCTGAGCGGCAAAGGCGAAACGACCGTGTCGGCGGATGGTCCCTGGACCTGGGGCGCGGCGGAAAATCCACTGTTGAAGATCGGCGACACCGCGCCCGCGTTCTCGCTCAAATCCGCCAACGGCTCGACGACGAGCCTGAGCGACTTCAAGGGCAAGAAGAACGTGGTCATCGCGTACTATCGCGCCTTCTGGTGACCGTTCTGCGCAACGCAACTGGGTCAGTTGCAGGACGAGTCGCTGTTCGAGCAGTTCGCCAATCAGGACACCGTGATCCTCGCGATCGCCAAGGAAGACAAGGACCTCGATACGCACGGCAAGTTTTACGGACACTTCCAGCCGGCGCCGCGCTTCACGCTGCTGGCGGACCTGGACAAGCAAACGGCGCGTTTTCGTGAGACATCCGTGTACGTCATCGACAAACAGGGCGTCGTGCGCGAGATTTTCCCCGGCACGGTGCGCACACGACCGCACTGGGGCGCCGTGCTCGAATCGGTCAAAGCGGTGAACGAAAAGTGAGCCGCGGAGCGCGCGTTATTTGACGCCGAATGATCTGAAGAGCTGGGGCTTCGACGTCGGCGCCGCCGCGCATCAGCGCCTGGCGGCGTTCGTCGAAGCCCTGCTTGATGAAAACACCCGCCATAATCTGACGGCGATCCGCAACGCGCCGGACACATGGGCGCTGCACGTCTGCGACAGCCTGGCGCTGGCGGCCCTGCTGCGCGAGAGCGGCGCCGAAAGCCTGGTTGACATCGGCTCCGGCGGCGGCGCGCCCGCGATCCCGATCGCGTGTGTGGCGCCGGACCTGCGGATCGTCGCCATCGACCGCATCGGCAAGAAAGTGGACGCGATGCGGCGAATCTGCGCCAGCATCGGCGTGCACAACGTCGAGGCGATTCACGGTCGCGCGGAGGATCTCGCCCATCAGCCGGCGCTGCGCGAGCAGTTTGACGCCGTGACGGCGCGGGCCGTCGCGCGGCTGCCGACCGTGCTTGAGTACGCCGCGGGTTTCATCTCCACCGGCGGATCGGGCTGGTTCTATAAGTCGCAGCTGGGCGCAGAGGAGGAAGTCGAATCCGCGCGGCAGGCTGAAGCGCGCATGAACGTCGAACTGGTGGATTTTCACGGCTACGCGCTGCCCGAGCCGCACGGCGAGCGCGTGATCGTCGAGTATCGCAAAATGGCGCGGCTGGCGGCGGCGCTGCCGCGGAAGAGCGGCGCGGCGCGCAAGCGGCCGCTCTAGCGCGGGTCGGCGCTGTGGCGTTCGAGATTGTCTGGAGGCGGACGGCTCCTTCGCCCCGTCGGGGCGAATCAAGATAAGACGAACGGACCACGGGTTACGCTTCGGTCGGCTTACGCCGACCTCGCTTCACCCGTGGCTACTGTCCGGCGCCCCTTCGGGGCGGCAATTGGCGCCGCGCATGAAGTCTCCGCGCGCCTTGGAGTCGTCGCCGCGCATTCAAGTCAGCGCGCCGCGCCTTGGAGTCGTCGCCGCGCATTCAAGTCAGCGCGCCGTGCCATGGAGTCAGCGCCGTGTCATGGAGTCAGCGCCGGCCATGGAGTCAGCGCCGTGTCATGAAGTCGGCGCTTGCCATAACGTCTTCGCTACGCCATGGCTTCATTGCCACGCCATGACATTGATCGTCGCGCTCGGGGCCGGCGCTAGCAGCAGGCGCCGCCGGCGGTTGGGGTTTCGCGCGAGGCGGCCGGTGAGCAGTCAAACACGCCGTAGTGCCGCGATTTGTCGCCTGTCACCGCGAAGAAGTCGCCAAAGCGCGTGCGCGAGAGCATGTCGGCCGTGTTTCCGCACACCAGCATCGGCTTACCGGTAAAGAACCGGTGATGATCATCGAGATCGAAGTAATGCGGCGCGTGCGGCACGCCGCCGTTGTAGACGGCCGTCTGGCCGAAATCCTCACAGCGGTCTTCGAGGTCGAGCTTGAATACGCGCGAGGTGATTGAATAGAAGTCGATCATGCCCACGCGGGCTTCGATGTCGGGGTCGCCGAGCTTGATCGGGGCGCGGGAGGTTTCGCGGATGTCGCGCACGCCGAGGTCGAACATCATGCGGCGATAGTCCTCGATGTATAACGCCCCGCCGAGGCACTCGCCGCGCAAGATCGGATCATCCGCGAGCGCCGCCGGCGCCCGCCGCCCGCTGAAGATATCCGCGAACAGCAGCTCGCCGCCCGGCTTCAATACGCGCAGCGCCTCGGCGAACACGGCCCGCTTGTCCGGCGACAGATTGATGACGCAATTCGACACAACCACATCCACCGACGCGTCGGGAATGTCGAGCGCCCGCAGGTCTTCGATGTAGCCCTCGCGGAATTCGATGTTGGGTTGCGCGTAGCCGAATTTTCGCATGTGGGCGTCCAGGTGCCGCCGCGCCACCGCCAGCTGTTCCGGCGTCATGTCCACGCCGATCACGCGGCCGCCCGGCCCGACGAGTTGGGCCAGCACATAAGCGTCACGCCCCGCGCCGCAGCCGAGATCCAGCACGACGCGGCCCTCAATCGCCGGCGGAATCGGCGAGCCGCAGCCGTAGAACTTTTCGAGGATCTCGGGTTCCACCCGAGTGAGCTTTTCGCGAATGTGCAGCGGGACGCCCTCGTCGCAGCAGCAGGCGTTTGTCTTCAGGTCATGCCGCGTTTCGAGTCGGCGGGCGTAATAGTCGCGCACCTGATCGTGCGTCAGCGTTTTCAAAGCGGTCACTGTTTCTCCAATCCCTCAAGGGCGCTATCCGGTTGCCCTGAAAATCACTTTCGGGCCGGGTTTGTTCCCGGCGGCGGCATTATGACCGCGATCCGCACGGTCGGCGCGGTGAAAAAAAACACGGCCGGGCGCATGGCCCGGCCGTGTCGTTCGTGAGTTTTCAAGTCCGCCATGTCGCTGGGGACACCGGGCGCAGCCCGGCCCAACCCCGCTAGAAGAGCTCGGCTTCGTCCTCCAGCTCCTGGCGGATCGAATCGTAGCGATCCAGCGCCCGCACTCGCTCGATCACGCGGCCGTCGGCCGGGTTCAGGCACACCGCGACGGAAGTCGTCTGCGTCCGCACGCGGTACCCCTCTTTCTGATCCGAGCGCGTGTCGATGTTCTCGTCGAAGCGGACGTCCAGCAGGATCGCGCCGGTGGTGAAGTCGAGATCGGTGCGCACTTCGCGCCCGTTGCTGTCGGTCTCGCCGGTCTTCACCTTCTTGACCCCGCCGATCACTTCGCCGACCGCCACATCAAAGCTCTCCTTGATCCAGCGACCTTCGTACCACTTCCAGACATCGAAGCGGGCGGTGCCCTTGGAGCTGTTTTCGGCGGCCAGGAAGAAGTGCGTCAGCGGCGGCACGGTCACCGGCTCGCTCGGCAGCGACCACTCGCCGTCGACCAGCAGCTTGCGGGCGTCCTCTGTGTCTTTCAGCGCCTTGTCCTGCTCGGCGTAGCGATTCCACAACACGACGCGCAGGCGATAACGGTAGGTCTTGCCCGGCGTCACCGTATCGTCGTGATACCACAGCGCATCGGCCCGGCTGTCATCCGGCCGCTGCACAAAGGGCTGCGCCGGCACGCGGGCCATCGGCCCCTGCTGCCCGCCGATCCGGTTCTCGGCGTACTTGATCATCTTGCGGGCACGCTTCTTGAAGATGTTTGGAGCACTGCCGTTCTGGACCACTTTCTTCGCGGCCTCAATCGCGGCCGTGTATTCCCGGGCGCGCATGCTTTGCCGCGCCGTGTTCCAGTCCTCGATGGCCTGTTTGCGGGCATCTTCCTTGGGGTTGGATGTCGGGCCCGAGGAGCGACCCCCAAGCGTGGGACCACCAGGCCCACGGCCGCCGGGGCTACGCCCGCTACCAGTGTTACGAATGCCGCCTCCCGGTGGCTGCAAACCACGCCCAATGTTCGGCGTCGGCGCAACCGGCTCATCGACAAACTCCTCCTCTTCTTCCTCTTCGTTCGTCGGCAGACCATCCAGCGGCGGCACATCCCACTCGTCGCCGCCGCGGACGACGAAGAACGGCGGCTGCATGATGCGCTCCTGATCATTCTTGATGATCCGCAGCGCCTCGGCGACTTCCGGCTTGTTCAGATAGCGCTTGACGGACGGGTCGTAGTCGACGCGCGGCAGGTCTACGGTCGGCATCGCCGCGCCCGGCGTCACGTCGGTCCAATCCGACCACTCGCCGTTCGCCAGCAGTTCCTGGCGCTGGGCCTCGGTGCGGACGACATATGGCTTGGCGCGATACTGGGCGTAGTTCGCCTTGCGCAGCTCCGCTTCCTGGGCGCGCTTGTCGTAGTAGGCGCCGACCGTGACCCAGGGCGTTTCGCGGGTCTTGACTTCGGGGCCGGCGGATTCGGTTGGCGTCGGACCAAACGTCGGCTGCACACCGCGACCGGGACCGAAATCCGGCGGCGGTTGGCGCCCGCCGCCGCGTACGCCCGGACCGCGCGCGCCGCCCTGCAACAGTCCGGTGGCTCCCCCGAACGGCGACTGCTGTTGCTGCGTCGAGCCGTCGATTTTCAGCGGATCGGGAATGACCACACTGCGACCGGCGCGGACTTTGAGGCTCGTCGGCGGCAGCGGTGTGGCGAGCACGAGTTCCTTGCCGGCTTCGGAGGTCTGCTCCAGTCCGGGCACTTCGATCGCGGAACCGAACGGCGCGGCGCGGGCCAGCGTCTGCGGAATCGCCGGCTTGTCTTCGACCTTGGCGAAGATGCCCTGTTGCTGGCGTTCGCGCAATTCCTTGGCATAGTCGTCGACATTCACCGGTTCGGACTTGGCGCTCTTGACGGCCGCGTCGAGCGTGCGGGCCGAGGCGAGAACCTTCTCGCTGATCTCGCCGGGCGTCACTTCGGTACCGTCGATTTTGGTCGTGTGCGGCGTGGAGATCAGAAAACCCCACGCGAGGTACAGCACGAACGCGACGGCTCCGCCGAGGACGATTTTTTCCACATGCGTTTCGAGGAACGCGATGATCTTGTTCACCATGATCCAGCTCCTTAGTCCTCGTTTTCCGTTATTCGGTCTTTACGCCGAGGATTTCCTTGACCGGCGTCGGCATCAGCGGGGCGTACGTGGCGCGCAGCATGTACAACTCAAACGTCATGGTCGCTTCGACGACCGGATCGGGCCCGTACAGATAGCCCGCGGCGGCCGCGGCATCGCGATCCACCTGCTCGATTCGCATCTCGACCAGTTGAATCAGGTTGATGCGGCTCATGGCGTCGACAAAGTCCAGCACGCGGCGCTGATCCAGCACGACGACCACCGTGAACTGCATCACGTCGTAGAGGTCGTTGCTGCTGCGGTCCGTGAACGTCGGGATCGGATCGTTACCGGCGTTTGTGCCCACGGTCGGGAAGGTCAGCGTCGGCTTGTCGCCACCCGGCGCGCCGCCGCGCGAGCCCCCGCCGCGCGCGGCTTCGGCCTCGGCCGACTTGTAGCCGCGGATAAACACGTTCTTAAGATGCTTCACCGGCATGTTGCCGACGTAAGGCTCTTCATCGCCAAGTTCAGCGGCGGCGGCGTTGTTCATCTGGCCGATCGCCTGGACGATGTCGTGTTGCAGCCAATAGCCGACCTGCGCCTGCCACAGGTCCGTCTCGGACGGGGCGACGCTGAGATCGGTGATCGGCGCGATGTGGAACGTGGAGGCGCCTTCGGTTTGGGAACCGCCACCCACCATACCCCCGCCGCCGCGACCGGTGTTCGCCGAGGCGCCGGTCGGGCCGATATACAGCTGCATGCTGCGGGCCTTCGTGACCTGGGCGCGGAGCAGCGCGTTGAACTTCGGCTCCTCCGGCGTGGTGGAACTGGCGCCGCCGCGATTGCCGATCAGACCGCTGCTGGCGCGCGGCCCGAACGGGTTACCGGCCGGCGGTGTGCGCATACTCTCTTCGATGGACCTCGCCGCCTCGCCGCCCTCTTCCGCCTTTTCGCGCAGGGCAAGCTGGAGGTCCTCGACGTTGCGCTGCTCCTCTTCGATGTCGAATTCGGTCGGCAGCGTGTCGGCGTTGATCAGTGACGGCAGTTGGGCCATCTTGCGCTTGTACTCTTCAGTGAACTGAAACGCCGTTGACTGCGACGCGACGCGCGGGAAAACGTCCGACAACAGCGGCGCGCGGCCGTTGATTTCCGCGGCGGTCGCGAGCGTCGCCTGATAGGCCTCCTCAAACTGACGGCCCTTCTCCGCTTCGGCGTCGATCACCGCCTGATTGCGTGGCTTGCTCTTGAGCGAATTGATCTCCGCGGCCCGCAGCTCGCCGAGTTTTTTCTTCATCGCCGCTTCGACGCTCTGGTCCGACATGCCCATCACGGCGTATACGATGGCGGCAATGGCGACGGCGCCCGCGGTCAGCGACATCCAGAACGTCTTGATGAATCCAATGATCTGTCCCATGGTCGTGCTCCTTGACGATTGCCGTCGTTAGCCCTGTTCCCCGGCCGCTTCTTCCTTGCCCGCGTTCGGGTCCTCACCGAGCTTGATCTTGAAGCCGAACGAAAACAGATGGTCGGTCTTGACCGGCTCACCGGTCACCGGGTCCTTGACTTCCGTCTCGCCCTCGACGCCACCGGGCATGGTCATACCGCCGGCCCCGCGACCGCCGCGAATCGAAGCCCCGCCGCCGCCCGGCTGGGCGTCCGCGACCTGCGTCACGGTCAACGCCGCGAGGTTCTGGCCCTTGGCCAGAGGCGGCGCCTTCTCATCTTCTTCGGGCATGTAAAAGCCGAGGCCCTTTTGCTTGGCAAAGGCGCGCAGGGCGGGGAAATACTCGTTCTCGATTACGGCCGTCGCGTCGGACGCGCGGGCGCCATACGTCAAACGACCGCAGATGTGAACATAGAAGCCGGGATCGCCGCCGGCGCTGTCGGCCTGCGTGCCGCCGCCGCCACCCCAGGTACCCGCCCCGCGGACTCCGCCACCGCTCCCCATCGCGTTGGGCGTTTCATCCGGGCGGGCGAAGCCGTCGATGTCCTTATGAAACTGAATGTCGATCGAGTCGAGGAAGAACTGCTTGCGGGCGTTGCGCGGCTTGCTCTGCGCGAGCGCCTTCATTGCGGCCGGGGTGTCCGCTGCCGCGACTTCCGGATCGAGCGGCAGCGACTCGGTGACCATCGCGAGGATGCGCGGCGCGAGGCCGCGCCGATCCTGAAGCTCAAACAGCTTCTTGATGTTCTCTTCCTTCGCGGTCGTGTCGGTCGCGACCTTGTTGTATTCACTCGCGAAGCCCGACGCCACGCCGATGATCCGCTTCGCCTCGGCCGCGGCCGTGCGGCTGGCGTCGGTTTCCAGGGCGTTCTTGTCCATCGTGCTGCGGGCCTGCGGGATAAACGCCCCCACCAGCAGCGCCGCCGCGGCGGCCGCGAACACCGGCTGCTTCTTGCGCCACGCGGCCACGCGGGCAAGCTCCGGCGGCAGCAGGTTGGACGCGATCTTCGAAACGCCGAGCCCCTGCAACGCCAGGCCGTAGGCGGCCGCGAAGCTCATGATGTTTTCGGTGAACTGCGGGGCGTTCGCGGTCTGCGAGGCGTTGATGTGGTTGAATTTCTCCAGCTTCGAGACGCCCCCCTCGACCGACAGGTTGTTCTCAAGGTACTTCTGCAGACCCGGCAACCGGAACGCGTTGCCGCAGGCGAGCACGTTGCGCACGGTCACGTCGCGGTGCGTCTGGGAGTAAAAGCCGAGAGACCGCTGAATTTCCGCGACGAGTTCGGCGAAGACCGGACGCATCGACTGGAAAATCTGACGGGCGTACTTGCTGGTCGCGGCGGTGCGCTTCAGATTCTCCGCCTTGGCGAACGACAGCTTGAACGCCTTGATCAGGGCTTCGGTGAAGTTGTTGCCGCCGAGCGGGATGTTGCGCATCCAGGCGCTGTTGGGCTCCACGATGATCAGGTCGGTGTTCTGCGCGCCGACATCGACGATGACGGTCGCCTCGCCTTCCGGCAGGTCAGCGGCCTTGTCGAAGCGGCAGAAGTTGTAGAGCGCCGACGGGATGGTCTGCACCATCGACGGGGTAATCTTGATCGAGGAGTAGAAATCGAGCTGGCGCCGCACCAGGTCGCGCCGCATCGCGAAAATGCCGACTTCGATGTCCGGCGAATCCTCGTCCTGAAACACCTGGTAATCCCAGACGACGTCCTCGATATCGAACGGGATCTGCTGGCTGGCCTCGAACCGGACAATCTCCGGAATCTTCTTGGCTTCGACCGGCGGCAGCTTCGTGAACCGCGAGAAGGTCTGCTGGCCCGGCACGCCGATCACGAATTTGTCGCCCTGCCACTCGTTACGCTCCGCGAACTTGTCGAGCGCGGCGCGAATCAGCTCGTCCGTATCGGCGTCGGGCTGCGACAGCAGCTTGGGATGCTCGATCAGGTCGAACGCGACCAGTTCAAACTGGTCCTCGCCGGTCGGGCGCAGGCGCACCGCCTTCAATGCGCATTGGCCGACCTCAATGCCCCATACGGCGTTGGTGGATGCCATCGCTCGCTCCTTATTCGCGATAATTGCGCGCATCGCCCATGCGGGGGCGCTGGCGCGCTTGTAACCGGGTTGTTCCGTTTGTCGCTGTTCCGAGTGTGCGGCGTTCGACCGCTCGGTTTCGCTGTTCTGAACAAGCGCGCCAAGCCGCGGATCGCGCAAGATCGCGCGCCCGGAAAGCTGGATCGCCTGTCGCGGAATCAGATCATCGCGCATGCCAGTGCGCAAACTGAAACCGCATCACGCATAACCGATTGTCGGAAAGCGACGTTTACCGCCGAGTGCGCCTTGTTTCGGCGGGCTGCCTGGGGTTCATGGCCGGCAGCAGCGTCTTAGGAGGAATGATTCGCTATGAACAGCAATGAGTGCAGGCAATACGCCATACACGACGCCGCGCTTGGCTCGGTCCCGGTCTGCCGTAGGGGCGGGAGAGAGCAATGGATTGTTTTGGGAGTCCGGATTTCGCCGATCGGACCTCCTTTCGCGTGGGCGCGGGCCGCATCAGGTCGGCTCACGCAGTCGCCAAAGGCGCGGGTGCGCCTCTACTGATGAACGTAACGCGGATTTGAGCGAAGTCAAACGAAATTCGCGAGATTTCTGACGGCTGGCCGTCACTCGCGCGCAGCCGCCAGGGGCGTGGCGGTTTTTCGCCACGCGAAAGTTGCGCCCTAGCCGCCGCCCAGTTCGCGCCCCCGCGCGGTCGCGGCGGCGATCGCCCGCACCAACAGGTCGCCGAACCCGCCGGCGTCGAGGGCCGCGATGGCGGCGGCGGTCGTGCCGCCGGGCGAGGTCACCTTGCGCCGCAACTCGGCCGCGGTGTCCGCCGACTGCGCGAGCATGGCGCCGGCGCCGGCGATGGTCTGCCGCGCGAGCTGCGCGGCCGCCGCCTCCGGCAGGCCCTCCCGTCGACCGGCTTCGGCCATCGCCTCGGCCAGCAGAAACACATACGCCGGGCCGGAGCCGGATACGGCCGTCACCGCGTCAAAAGCCTCTTCGGGCAACGTCAGCGTCTGTCCGCTGGCGGCGAACAAAGCGGTGGCATTCTGCAGGTCGGCCGGCGACACGCCCGGGCCGGCGCACAGCACGCTCATACCCGCGCCAACCAGCAGCGGCGTGTTGGGCATCACGCGGATGATGCGGGCGCCGGGCAAGTCCGCCGCGATCGAGGCGATCCGCGTGCCGGCGGCGATCGAGATGACGCGCGTTCGCGTCGGGTCGAAGGCCCCGCGCAGCGAGGCCAGCGCAGCGGACATCACTTGCGGCTTGACCGCCAGCACGAGCGTGGCCGCCGAGCGCGCGACTTCGGCGTTATCCCAGGTCGCTTCCACGCCCATCTCGCGCAGCGCTCGCTGCCGCTCGGCGTCCGGCTCGGAGACGATCACATCCGCCGGGCCGCAATAGCCGCCGCGCAGCGCTCCGGAGATGATTGCGGTCGCCATGTTGCCGCCGCCGATGAAGCCGAGCTGTTTCATTGGGAGGCTCGCAGGCTGTCGGCGTCGCGCTTCCAATCGTGCTTTCCGCCGGATTTTTCTTCGAGTTGGACCGGGCCGATGACAATGTCGCGCCGGACAGCCTTGCACATGTCATAAATCGTGAGCGCCGCGACCGACGCCGCGACCAGGGCCTCCATTTCGACGCCGGTGCGCCCGATGGAGCGCGTTTCGGCGATGACGCGTAACGCGTCCGGCGGCGCGACCTCGACGCGGACATCGACATGCTCGGCGGAGATGCCGTGGCAGAGCGGGATCAGTTCGCTGGTGCGCTTGGCGGCCTGAATACCGGCGATGCGGGCGGTCGTGATCGCATCGCCCTTGGGAAGCGCTTTGGCTTTCAGTTTCTCCAGCACATCCGCGCCGACCGTGACCAGCGCCGAGGCGACCGCCCGCCGCGGCGTGACGGGTTTGCCGGAGACATCGACCATCCGCACTTCGCCGCCTTCGTCCATGTGAGAGAATTCGTTCACTTCGATCATCTCCGATCAATCAGTCCGCGACCTCGAACCCCTCGCCGCACTCCGGACAGCGCGGCTGCAACAGGCCGTGCAGGTCATAGCCGCAGGCGGCGCATCGACCGCGTCTGCGGCGCATCCTGCGCACGATCGGGCCGTGAAACAGGGCGCGATACAGCAGGAATCCGCCAAACAGCAACACCAGCGGCCAGAGCGGCAAGCGGCCAATGACGCGCGTGGAGTAAGCGAGATCAAACCCCCACTCGGTCCGCACGCCATCAAACCCGCCGCTCGAGAAACCGGTCCGCCGCTCGGTCGGCGAGAGCGGCATCCACTCTATCGCGCCGTCGCGAATCGCCTAGCGCCGGTCCGGATGGGAGGGTATACGCGATTTCCCAGTAGCTGCCGATCCACGCGACAAGCGTGAGCGTCAGGGCAAGCGTGGCCAGCACAGTCCAAGCGGGATCGCATCGGGCTTGGCTCCTTGGCGCCCTACTTACGCTGCAGCATCGCCTGAAACCGGGTCACCAACTCATCATTGAGCCGATCCACGTCAAAGGCCTCTTCCACGCGACGGCGACCGGCGTGGCGGATGTGTTCGCGGAGGGCCGTGTCGCGCAGCAGGCGCTCGATATGCTCGGTGAGCGCGTCCACATCGCGCTCCGGCGCGAGCAGGCCGGATACGCCGTTTTCAATCAATTCCGGAATGCCGCTATGACGCGTCGAGATCACCGGCACGCCCATCGCCATCGCCTCCATCAGCACCATCGGGATGCCCTCCATGTCGCCGTCGGCGGCGGTGACGCTCGGCGCGAGCAGCGCATCGCTGTCGCGCAGCGCGGCGCGCACCTCGTCCGCGTCGGCCCAGCCGGGCATTTCCACGACATCGCCGACATTCAGCCTGCGAACCTGCGCCTCCAACTCGCCGCGCAACGGGCCGTCGCCGAGAATCCGCAGGCGGACGCGCTCACGAAACGCCCGCAGGCCGGCGACCGCATCGATCGCGTATTTCACACCCTTCTTCTCCACCAGCCGCGCGATCATCAACAGGCGCGCCGGCCGACCGCTGAGCGCCCGCGGGGCCTGAAACGCGAACGCCCCGCAGTCGATGCCCATGTGATGCACACTGACGCGCCGCGGCGGCGCGCCCATCCGGATCAGCCGGGCGCGCCAGAATTCGCTGATCGGCGCCAGCCATTCGGCTGATTCGAACAGCGAGGCGTAGCAGTTCTCGCCATATCGGGCCGGCGTGCGCGTCACATCGTACGCGTGAAACACGACGCTGACGCGGCCGCGTAACACGCCGCACGCCCGCAAGGCGGTCGCGAGCAGCCCGTTCGGCCCGTAGTGGCAATGGACGATGTCGAACTCGCGCATCGGGCGCAGCGCTTCGACCGCCGCGAGTAGCCGCCGCGTCCCGGCCAGGAAGCCGCAACGCCGTTTGGAGAGAGCCGTCGGCCGCGTGAAGGCGAACCTCGCCAGCGTCGCGGCGCGGGTCAGCACGCCCCCGCCGCCGGTCGGCCAGTAAGTCAGGCGCTCAGCGAGTTTGTATCTCACATAATCCGGGTGCAGTTTCTCATCGGCGCCGGGACGATCCGCGAAGATGTGCACATCATGCCCGCGATCCATCAGCCCGGTGATCTGCGACAGGATGAAAGTGTCAGAGAGCTCGGGGAACAAGCCGACAAAGAATGCGATTTTCATGGCTCGTCGCGCCGCTCCTCAAGCGATGGGTCGGCTGGAAAGGGTAGGGCGCCGGAGGCGGCCAGATCAAACCCGTGCACGTGGCGCGTCGTCGGCGCGGCGCCGAGCAGGTAATACACGCGGGCCTCCGCCGCGATTTCCGCCTTGATTTCCTCCAAGGTCAACAGATGTCGTACGCGCATGGTCGCGATGGAGCGGCGTGCCCGCTCCGCCTCAAACCGCAGCCGCGGCAGCCACGAGGCGGCGATCAGCACGTCGCGCGGCTCGGACAAGTGCGCGCTGTCCATGCGGCGCATCACGGCGCGGACGTAGCGATCTTCATCTACCCGCCGCTCGTGATCACGGAAGATCGGGCCGGCGCCATCCGGCAGCGCCACAAACGCCGAGAGCGCAAGCGCCAGGCACAGCACGCGAAACGCGAAACGCTCGACGACGCGCTCCGCGATCACAATCAGGAACACCACCGCCGGCAACAGATAAGCGGCCTCGTGCGGCAGTCGCAGGAACATCGCGACCGAAATGACCAGGCCCGCGATCGCGGTCGGAAGCAGCCCGGTGCGCGGCGCCGTTTTCGCGGGTTTCTCGCGACGCGTGACGCCGCACAGCGTCAACGCCCCGGCGACCACCAGCGCGACAATCCCGACCTGCCCCCATACATCCAGCGTGGCCTTCTGCGCGACCCACGCCAGCGACGGATAGCGATGATCAATGAAGCTGAACAACCCCCAGCCGTGCCGACTGAAGGCGGGCAGGTAGCAGAGACCGGCGGTGACGAGCGCTGTCACGCCGAAAGCGAGCATGCGCCACCAACGCCCCGCTTGCGCCCAGAGCGGGATCAGCAACGCCGGCGCGAACCCCAACGCCGTCAAACGGAAGCCGGCCGCCAGACCAAGCGCCAAACCGCCTGTCAGCGGCGCGCCGCGCATGACGAACAACAGGCTCGTCAGCAGGAACAGCAGTGAATACACATAGTCCATCGCCGAAACGCTCTGGATATAAAACACGGGCGTGAAAACCAGCGCGAACGCCGCGAACCACGGGTCGGGCTGATCGGATCGCCGCACCACGCGGGCAAAGACAAGCGCTGCCGCAGCCGCCGCGATCGCCGAGGCGAGATTCAATGCCAGCGCGCCGCCCGGCAGCAGCGACGCGGCCAGCGCCTCGTAGAGCGGGGCCCCGGGCAGGCGCGACGGCGCGTATTCGCCGGTCGCGCGGATTCGTTGCGCCGTCAGCGCGACGCGCCAGGCGTCGGCGTCGACTCCGAAGCCGGGCGCCAGGAACGGCAGGCGCGTCAGAATGACGAGCAGGAACAGCGCCAGCGGCGCCGCCCAGCGGTTTCGGCCGCGGGTCATGCCGCGCGCCGCCGTCACCAGCTGTACCTCAGCGCCGTCATGGGCGCGATGCAAACATCATGAATCCGCCGCAGATTCTCTTCCCCAAAAAACGCCGACGGCGTGACGCGCTGATCGCCGACGCGCTCGAACGGGCGATCCACTTCAGCAGTAATATCGTGCGCCGCCTTCAGGCCGAGCGCGGCCGCAAGCCGTGCGATCGCGGGCGCTTTCTCCGCCCGAAAATCCTCATAGCGACACAATGTCATATCGTCCGCGTGCGCCAGATAGGTCTGCGCCATATGGCGCCAGCGGTACGCGAGACGCTCGACGTAGTGCGCGCCGGCGATGCCCCGCCAACTGCTGTCGAGCACCAGCGCCCAGGCGGGCGTGACTTCGGGGAACAGTTCGGCGTCGAGCGCCGACAGATCGCCGGGAATGCCCAGCCGGTTCAGCAGGCTGCGAATCTGATCGCGCGGGTCGCGCAGGACAAATGTGAATCGCGCCGCCGGGAATCGGGCGCGAAGCTCGTGGTAGAAGAGCGTCAGGTTCGGCTCTTTGATGATCGGCCGCGAGAAATCGAGCCGGTTCAGTCTGATGAAGCGCTCAAACGACATCTTGCCCGATGGAATCAGATGAAATGTCGGACGCCGGATCTCGCGCTGCAGGTCAAGCGTGGTCGGCAGGCCGGTCGCCTTGCCGAGCAGCGCCGCGATCGCGCTGGTGCCGGATTTCTGCGCGCCGAGGATAAACACCGGCGCGGGGTGCGGGCGCGCCAGCGCCGCGCGGGCCTGATAGCCAAATTCGCGCAGCGCGCGATACGCCCGCAATCGCAGACCCGGCGAACTGTCGTTCGGAATCGTCGCGCCCATGCGTGTCCATCGTAATGCCGCCCGCCCACGCCCTCACTTCCGCAAATGCCGCTCGACCAGCACGCCATAGCGTTTAACGTGCGCGGGCGCGACCTTGGCCCGATCCGTCCAGATCGCCAGCTTCAGCGCGTCATGACATGGCGATGGCTCCAGCGGCTTGGCGGCGATCGACGCCACCGCCGCCTTGATCAGCGCCACGGCGTTCGCCGTCGCCGCGTGCAGATGGCCGATGATCTCTTCAAGCAGTTTCTGCGGCGTCACGCCCGGCGGATGCGGCTTCCAGCAGTCATAATCAGTCACGAGCGCGACCAGGCCATAGCCGATTTCCGCCTCGCGCGCCAGCTTGGCTTCGGGCATGGTGGTCATGCCGATCAGGGCCGCGCCCCAGCTTCGATGCAGGTTCGATTCCGCCTTGGTGCTGAACATCGGCCCTTCCATGCAGACGTAGGTTCCCCCGTCGTGCACGTTCGTGTCCACCTGGTCCGCGACCTCCAGCAGGCGCTTCCGCAACACCGGGCAATAGGGATCAGAAAACTCGACGTGGGCGACAATCCCGTCGTCAAAGAACGTCGGCGCGCGGCGAACGGTCTTGTCGATCACCTGATCGGGAATCACCAGATCGCGCGGGGCATATTCTTCGCGCAGGGAGCCGACCGCCCCACTGGCGATGATGTCCGTCACACCGAGCGACTTGAGCGCGTAGATATTCGCGCGGTACGGCACGGTGCTCGGGTTATACACATGCCCGACGCCGTGACGCGGCAGAATCGCCAGATCAACGCCGCCCCACTTCGCGAGCCGGATCGCCGCGCTCGGTCGCCCGAACGGCGTATCGATCCAGTGCTCCTCGCCGCCGCCCTCGCCGAGCAGCGCGTCGCCCAGCCCGGTTCCGCCAATCAAGCCGATCATGCGCAGATTCTCCTGAAACGTAGGGCGTGGTTTAGGGGATTCGCCGGTTTGCGGCAAGTTTCCGGCTCACGGCGTCGTCAGGCTGTAGTACACCAGCTGCCCCAGGTTCACGAGCGGCCCGATCGTCACCCACATCAACAACGACAGTGCGACCGCCACGATAAACCCGGACATCGCCCGCCAATATCCGCGGTGCAGCGCGCGGCGGGCGATCGAATGCAGCCGCAATCCGTAAACGGCGATCGTCACCAGCAACACGCCACCGAACACCCACGGGGCGAACGCGAGACTGTCCTCCAGGTCAAAGTACGAGGGCAGGCCGATGACGAACAGCGGCGCCAGCCACAGCAGATGCAGGGCAGCGCTCGCGTAATGCGCGAGCGCCGCGGCCCGCTCCTCGTCACGCTCGCCGCGCGAGTTCATGCGCACCAGCACGCGGCCGTTGTCCGAGCGCGCCCGGAAGAACTCCGGCGGAATCACCGTCAACAGCCACAACCCCAGCGGCGCCGCCAGCGTCGGGGCGATGGCGAGCACTTCGACCGACAGCATCCGCACCCGCACCGTGTAATAGGCCAGCCACTCCAGCAGCCCTATGCCAACCCACAGGGCGACTACGCCGCTCAGAATCGCCCAACGGCGATATGACCGCGCCGCGGGCCATGAGAGCCGGCCATACGCCGCCGTGCAGAATTGGTCTGGTCGCGACAGGGCCAGCCATGTCGTCGTGATGTAATCTCCCATGGCGCGGAATACGCCGCGGCGCGTTTGCTCGCCCCAGCCGCGTTCCCAAGGGATGCGAAAGCGCCGCTGTTCCCAATCGGCGGAGTCGAGGCCGCACTCGGGACAGACTTCACTGCCCAACCCGCGCATGTCGTATCCGCACTGCGGGCACGGCGCCGCCCGCGCCAGCCCGACGCCCGATTCGGGCGCGTCAGCCGGCATTGGTCGTGGGCGTCGTCGGCTGCGCCAGGCTGCGCTGGGCGTTGATCCACGCGGACACGCGCTGCTCCAGCACATCGAGCGGAACGCACCCGGCGCTCAGCACGACATCATGAAACGCGCGTAGATCAAACGCCGTGCCGAGTTCGCGTTCTGCGCGGTCGCGCAGTTCGCGAATCTTGAGTTCGCCCAGCTTGTAGGCCGTCGCCTGGCCCGGCCATGCGATGTAGCGGTCAATCTCGTTGTTGATGTTGAGCTCGCTCAGGGCCGTGTTTTCGAGCATGAAATTCACCGCCCGTTCGCGCGACCAGCCCAGAGCATGCATGCCGGGGTCGACCACCAGCCGACAGGCCCGCCACATTTCATACAACAGCCGCCCGAAATCGTTGTAGGGGTCTTCGAAAAAGCCCATCTCGATGCCGAGTCGCTCGGAATACAGCGCCCAGCCTTCGCCGAACGCCGTCACCCACATGTCCTTGCGAAACTCCGGGGCGTCCTCAAGCTCCTGCTGGATGGCGATTTGCAGGTGATGCCCCGGAACCGCTTCGTGCAGCGCCAGCGAAATCATCTCATACTTCGGGCGTTGATCGAGCGCGTACGTGTTCGCGTAGAAGTAGCCGGCCTGCGCGTTGCGAATGTCACCGCTGTTGTAATAGGCCGTCGTCTGGTTCGGCGCCATGAAATCCGGAATCGGCCGCACGCCATACGGCAGACGCGGCAGATGCCCGAACAACTTCGGCAGTTCCGCGTCCACACGCTTGCAGATATCGCGATAGCCGGTGAGCAGCGCCTCGGCGGAGTCGTGATAGAAACGCGGGTCGCTGCGCAGATACGCCACGAACCGCTTGAACAGTTCATCATCCGGCCAATTCGCCGCATCCGGAAACTTCTGCATGAAATCGCTGCGGCGGATCACTTCGAGCATCTCGGCCCGAATCCGGGCCACTTCGCGCAGGCCGGTTTCATGAATCTCTTTCGCGGAGAGATCTGTCGTTGTCATGCGGCGCAACTGGTAGGCATAGAACGCCTCGCCATCGGGCAGATCGATGGCCGCGATCGACTTGCGCGCATTCGGCATGTACTCGTTGACGAGCACTTCGTGCAGCGTTCCAAACGCCGCTTTCAAACGCGGCAGCGAGACTGATTCATAGCGGTCGCGCAGCAGGTCAGCTTGCTCGGGAGTCACCGACGCGGGCAGGCGGTCAAACGGCTCCGCCAGCGCGTCGAGTCCATTCTCGGTCAGCGCCTGGATCTGCTCGGGCAAGCCCTGAATCGCGATGCCCGGCGGCGTGATGCCCGCCTCCAGCCCGAGGCGCAGCAGCTCAATCGTGTCCTCGATCTGGCGCGGAATCAGTTCCAGACGCCGCAGGTAGTTCTCGTAATCCTGAGCAGACGCGAACCGCGCGAACGTGCCCATCTCCGGGACCTCGGTATGCAGGCCGGAGCGATTCGTCAGCGGGGCCAGAAAAATGCGGAACTGATGCCCTTCGACGATCTGCGCGATTTCGCGCTCAAACAGCGCCAGATTCAGCGCGTCATCGCCATCGAACCCCGACGTGTCGATCGCGCGTAATCGCTGCAGGAATTTCTGCCGCGCCGCGTGCCGCCGTTCAATCGCCGCCAAGCCCACTTCGTCCACGCGATCGGCGTTGGCGTATTCCCCCTGCCGCATCGCCATCTCCGGCGACTCGGTGAGCTGCCAGGCGTGATACTCCTCAAACAACTGCCACATCGCGGCGGACGGCCCGTCCTGGGCGATCGCCGGCGCGGCGCCGCACACGACACTGAGCAACAACAGGCGATAGATGATGCGCATCGAAGACTCCAAGAGAAGAAACGCCGCTCAGGCGACGGGCCCGGCTTTCATGATAATCCGGCGCATCACGATTCGCTGCGCATTCCACCGCTACGCATCAATCGCCAATCAGGGCCAATACGCCGCCCGCTGGATCCTCGATCACACCATAACGATCCTTGAACATCTTCTTCGCGCCAACCAGCACCTTGCCCCCGCGTGCTTTCGTATCGCGTAACGATGCGTCAAGGTCCGCCACGCGAACATACTGAAGCCACGTCGCCGGGAGGTCCGCGTTTGAGCCGCGCGCATGGCAGACGCCCGCGACGACGCGCCCCGCGGCGTCGATCATGTTGAAATCGTCGTACTCTCCCATCCGAACCGGTTCCGTCCGCCACCCGACCACGACGGCATAGAAGTCGCGCACGCGCTCCGCGTCGGGAATCGTCAGATCGCGCCAGATCATCTCCCCTACCGCCGGTGGCGCGCACTCCGGCACGCTCGCCAGATCCGCCTGCGCGATTTCGCGATCCTCCGCGTCGTCGATCCGGGTCGCCCAATCGGCCGCCGCTTCCAGATGCCGTTTCCGCGCGCCCGCGTCGCCCGCGATCGCGGCGGCCCGCGCCAGCGCTTCGTGGGCTTCGGCATGGTCAAACGCGCTGAGTTGATGCGCCTCGCAGAACGCCAGACACCGCCGGGCATGGCGCAGGGCCGGGTCTTGGCGCCGCAGCGTGGCGTAGACGCGCGAAAGCTGCCATTCGCCGCGCGCGAAGTGTTTCGGGCCGCCGACCTGGTTCCAGTGGTAGCGCGACGCGTGGGCCGCGTTGATCATCGCCTCGTCGTCGTCCGGCGTGCGGTCGCTTCGATCGAGGTACGACCAGGTGAGGTTGAAACACGCCTTCGCCAGCGCGGTATGCGTATCGTTCGAGACCTGCTGAGGCATCCGGCTACTCCTTCGAGGCTTGAATCGTCGGCAGCGGGCGCCCGGCGTCGGCAGCGCGCCTGCCACTGTCGAGGACATCATCCAGACGGGTAATCACGCGCTCCGCCGTCAAATCCCGCATACAGCGATGGTCGTATCGGCAGCGGCTCAGTTTTCGCAGATAGCATGGCGCACACGCCAGATCGAGCCGGATCGCGCCCCGCGGCTGACCGTATGGCCCGACCCACAAATCATCCGTGGGGCCGAAGATCGCCACGACCGGGCGGTTCAGCGCCGCCGCCAGGTGCATCGGGCCGGAATCATTGGTCACAACGATGGCCGCGCGGTCGATCAGCGCGGCGAGTTCGGGAATCGAGGTCGCGCCGCACAGGTTCACAGCATCGACGCACGCCGCCGCGACCGCCGCGCAGCGGTCGGCTTCGTCCGGCGCCCCGACCAGCACCGGCGTCAGCCCGCGCTTGCGCAGCGCGGCCGCGACCGCCGCGAATCCGGCGACCGTCCAGCGCTTGGTTTCCCAGATCGTGCCTGGTGAGAGCACGGCGAGATTCTGCCCATCACCGACGCCAAGCTGCGCGAGTTTGGCGCGGACGCGCTCACGCGCCGTGGCGGCAATCGGCAACTGAAACTCGACCGGCCCCGGCCCAAACCCGAGCAGATCGCCCAGGCGCAGGTAGCGATCGACGGCGTGCACATCCAGTCGCGGGATCGGAATGCGATGGGTATACGCCAGCCACGCGCCTTCGCGGGCGCCGGTCCAGCCATGCCGATACGCCGACGGCGGGAGTTGGCGATCATCGGGGTGCGGCGCGCGGCGTGGGCGATCGAAACCGATCCGCGTGCCGGCGCCGGTCACCAGCGCGAACAACCCGGAGCGAATCTGGCCGTGCAGGTCGATGACGAGGTCATAGCGCGGTCGACGAAGGTCACGCAACAGGCCGAACACGCCGGCCCCGGCCGCGATCGGCCGCGCGACCCGCCCGAGCCGTTTGCGGTCAAAAATCACGACGTTCGAAAGGTCCGGATGATGGGCCAGCAAGTCGGCCAGCGCGGGCGTCAGCAGCCAGTCGATCTGCGCGTGCGGATACCTGGCGCGCAGGCGGGCGAGGACGGGCAGCGTGTGAATCACGTCCCCGAGCGCGGACGGCTTGATCAGCAGGATTCGCTGAAAGTCGCGATCGCGGAGCGCTCCTTCGCGTCGCGCGCCGGGCTCCGCGGCGCGGTCATTGGGCTCTTTCAATCGATCCGACATCGGCGCCAATTGTAGCCGGGCGCGCGAACACCCGGCCTGGCGCAAACGCTCGCTTTCAGCCCGCGCGGGGCCAAGCGTGACCCGCGCTGGGAATCCCCTGCTCGTCCGCTCGCGAGGTACGCCGCGGCCACCGGCGTGCGGGTGCTCACGCCCTGCCGGCCCGCCGGCCCGACTGCCGAATTGGCGGAAAATCGCGTCACGCCACTCTGGCCTCGGAATCCATAACCTGTATATCAGCAATCACTTACGGCTATTCGACTGAGTTTGGCACGCGTCTTGCATCTATCCCCATAGCAAGCGTCGCGGGACCGCGTAGTCCGCCAAACGCCTGTGAAAACTGACAGCTACGGAAAGGAGACTGCCATGTTCCTGACTCGTGCCAATACCCCGCTCGTGCCGTTTCGCCGTATGCAGCGCGAATTCGAAGAACTCGCGCGCGAACTCGGCTCGGCGTTCGGCGCCGGCGAAGACGCCTTCCCGGCGATCAATGTCGCCGACCATGGCGAAACGCTGACGGCCGAAGTGGAGCTGCCCGGAATGAAGCTGGACGACATCGACGTCAGCGTGGAGCGCAGCTATCTGACGATCAAGGGCCAGCGGAAGTTTGAGACCAAGAAGGATGACGCTGTGTGGCATCGCCGCGAGCGGCGCGAAACGCAGTTTGCGCGGACGATCGAATTGCCGTGCGATGTCGAAGCGGACAAGGCCGAAGCGACGCTGCGCGACGGCGTGTTGACGGTGCGCCTGCCGAAGACTGCGGCCGCCCAGACGCGGCGCATCTCGGTGAAGGCCGGCTAGCGCGTGATTGACCTGAAAACGAAGGGAGCAAGACCCATGACCACGACGATGCAGACGCAACCCAAGGGGACCAACGCGGTCGCCACGCCGATCGAGGACAGTGAGCGCTTCTTCCGCCCGCAATTTGACGTGATCGAAACGTCCGAGGGCTTCGAGGTGCGGGCGGATGTGCCCGGCGCGACCGCCGACAATGTGGAGATCGACTTTGAGCGCGGCGTGCTGAACATTCATGCCCGCGTCAAACGGGCGCCGTCGAACGGCAATGTCGTTCGCCGAGAGTTCCGCGTCGGCGACTACCGCTTCCAGATGTTCGTTTCCGAGGACATTGACGCTGACAAGATCCAAGCGACCGTCACGCATGGGGAATTGATCGTGCGCCTGCCGAAGGCGGCCCGCGCTCGTTCACGCAAGATCGCCGTGCGCGAGGCGTAGGCCAGGCGACGGGCGCAGGAAAATCAAGAAGGGCCGCGAGCATTACGCTCGCGGCCCTCTTTTTTTTGATCCGGCCCCCGGATCGCGGGCATAAGACGACAAATCAACCAGCGCGACCGGACGGAGGTATCGGAGAGGGAGAGATTCGAACTCTCGGTACGGTTACCCGTACACTGGTTTTCGAAACCAGCCCCTTCAGCCGCTCGGGCACCTCTCCATGGGGATCATGACGACCGGGCAAGGATAGCGCCGCTTTCGCGCCGCGCTCCGCCGTGATCCGCGAATTTCGCAGATTAGCGGCCGACGCGCTCGCCGACAAGCCGGAGCTCGCCGCCTCGCAATCTCGAATGCGTCCTCGCCGCCCGGTTAGCAGGCGGTATCCCGACGGCGCTTTACGCCGGCGACATCTCAATCATCTCGGCGTCGTCGGTCGTCGGGCTTGGCGCGGGTTGCGGCGCGGGCTCGATCGGGCGCTGCTCGGTCGCCGGCCGACGGGTCGGCGCGGGGGCGGTCGAAGCGGGCGGCGTGGTCGAGTAGCCCTCTGGGGTAGAGTAGTACGTTGTCATGCCGCTACCGACCGGCTGGGCCGGCGCGGGCGTCGCCTCGTAGGTGGTCGAGGTCGTGGTCGAGTACGAATCGCGCGGATAGGTCGAGGAATACGTCGTGGTGACGCGCGCGGCGCGTAGCCGCGTGTTGCCGCCCTCCACCTTCGGACGACGCTCAATCAGATTACCCTGCCCGACTTCGTTCACGCGGATAATCAGCGCGTCCGGAATGCTGATGCGGTTATTCTCGCCAAAAATCTCGATTTTGTTGCATGTCACGTCGTCCTCAAAGTTGATGAAATTCGCGTCGCCGAAAACCGACAGGCGATACAGCCGCGACGAGTTCTCAACGGTGATGTTGTGCAGATTGCCGTTGACGCGCAGTTTTCCAAAGTACGGGCGCGATTGCGTCGTATGCGACCCGACCATCGAATTGCTGTTGCAGCCCGCCAGCAGCGTGAGGGCACTGGTCGTCAAAATGGCGGCGATTCTCATATTGCGTGTTCCTGTCCGAATGTCCAACACTGTCGCGGTCGCGACGATTCAGCATTCTCCGCGCCAATGTTTACTGTAACATCACGCCCGACACCTGACTACTGTCACTTCGCCTCGGACCCGGCCACGGCCCCGCGTTCGCCCCGCTTCAACCAACTCAGCAGGCGGCGCCGGGCGCGCGTCAACGGACGCGTCAAGAACCGGTGCGCCCTGATCGACCACGTCGCCCGCTCCACCACTTCCGCCTCCTCGGCGGTCAGCAGATCCGGTCGCAGGCGGCGTTTGTGCTTGTACACATGATAGATGTCTCCGGCCTGACAGCGACGTAACAGCCATCGCCACGGCAGCGCCCGCAGAAAACGCCAGCGCGGCGCGGCGCAGGCGATCTGAAAGTCGATCAGCGCCGGCTTGCCATCCTCCCCGAGGATGACGTTTTGCGGCTTGTTCAAATCCACATACGCCATGTCCCGCGCGTGCAATTCGTCGACCAGCGCGCGGAGCTCATCGAAAAACGTGTCTGGCACCGTGTCATGGCGATCCAGCGGCCGGCCGGGCGCGAACGCATGGGCGAAGCCGGTGGGACCGACCCGGCCGAGCGACTTCGGAACGCCGGGAATCCCCGCAGCGCGCTCATACATGTGGGCCTCGCGGCCCGCGAGAATGCGGCCAATCCACGCACCGGGCAGCCCGAGTATCCGGGCCCGGCGACCGACCTTGAGCACGACCAGCCCGCCGTCGGCGCCGCGATACAGCCCCGTCGCGGCGAAGAAATCGTGTTTGAACGTCCGGACGTGCTCGTAACGGGCCCCGGCCGCCTCAAACTCGGCCGGCATTTCCAGCTCGGGCAGCGCATAGAGCCACCGGTGCGGAATGCGACGGGATGGGACGGGCGCCTGGCTCATGGCGGGCAATTATACGGACGCGCGCGTGGCCGTGCATTCAAAACGCCCGATCGTGGCGCCCGCAACCGATCCCGAAAAATTAAAAAGGCGTGCGGCGCCCCAGGGTTTTGGCGCGGTCTGAGGGCGCCGCAGCGAGTGGAAGCAAGTTGTTGTGCGTCAAAGATTTACAGTTTCGCGTGACGGAAAACCGACATGCGCTACTGTACGCCCGAGTATCAGTATAACGCGGCCCCCCGCCGAAGCAAGCGATCAATCGCCAAAATTCACCGCTTTTACAATGACAAGGTCCGAAAACCATAAAACAGCGAACGTCGGGGCTCTGGGCATTTCATCGGCAGCGGTCGATTCCCACCCCAGATTCGCGTACAATTCGACGCCAGAGGCGGTCTCCGGTCTGAATCTCGGCCGGCGACCGAATAGGAACCAGATTCGCGCAAGGCGGATCATCTTGTCCAAAAAAGGAGTTGCGGGGAATGAAATTACGGGGAATCTATGCGCTCGCGCTAACCGCGGCGCTGGTCGCCGGCGCCCAAGCCGGTATCACGTCTGAACGAATCCTGACGGGATTGGCGAGTCCGCTGTTCGTGACGCACGCGCCGGGCGACTTTGATCGCATCTTCATCATCGAACAGCCCGGGCGCGTTCGCATTATGAAGAACGGGGCGCTGCTCGCGACGCCGTTCCTGGACATCACTACGATTGTGAATGACTCCGAGAGCGAGCAGGGCCTGCTGGGCTTGGCGTTTGACCCGAACTACGCCACGTCGGGCCTTTTCTACGTCAGCTATACGAACAATGCCGGCACGCTCGTGGTGCGGCAGTACCTCGTATCGGCCGACCCGGATATCGCGGACGGCGGCGCGTTTCAGAACGTCATCCGCATCACGCAGCCTCAGCCGAACCACAACGGCGGCTGGATCGGGTTCGGTCCGGACGGGCTGCTCTACGTCGCGGTTGGTGACGGCGGCAATAGCAACGACTCGGGGCCGGGTCACTCCGCCGGCGGCAACGCGCAGGACATTGACGCCAATCTGCTGGGCAAAATGCTCCGCCTGGATCCGCGCGGCGATGATTTCCCGGCGGACAGCAACGCCAACTACACCATCCCGCCGTCCAACCCGTTCGTGGGTATCGCCGGCGACGATGAAATCTGGGCCTACGGCCTGCGCAATCCGTGGCGGAATTCGTTCGACCGGGTCACCGGCGAGTTGTACATCGGCGATGTCGGGCAGGGGCAGCGCGAAGAAGTGGATGTGCAGCCGGCCGATTCTGATGGCGGCGAAAACTACGGTTGGCGCTGCATCGAGGGGTTCCGTTGCACGGGTCTGAGCGGCTGCGACTGCAACGATATCAACCTCACGGCGCCGATTCTCGACTACACGCACGGCGGCGGGCGCTGCTCAATCACCGGCGGTTATGTCTATCGTGGTTGCGCGATTCCGAGCATGGTGGGCTCCTACTTCTACGCTGACTTCTGCACGGCGCAGATCTGGACGACGGAGTACGACGGCGTTTCGGCCACGACGCCGGTCGAGCGCACGGCTCAACTCGTCCCCGATGTCGGGTCGATCAGCTTCGTGAGCTCGTTCGGCGAAGACGCGTACGGCGAACTGTACATCTGCGACCTGTTCGGCGGCGAAGTCTTCAAGATCGTGCCGGACGGGGCCGAGGTCGTTGAAGACTGCGACAACAACAATGAAGCCGACGCGTGCGAGTTGCTCGCCGATCCAAGCCTGGACCTCAACGGGAACGGCATCCTCGACGTCTGCGATTGCCCGGGCGATATCAACGGCGACGGCGTGACCGACCTGGGTGATTTGTCGGGCCTGCTCGGTGCGTTCGGCGCGTCGACCGGCGACCCGAACTTCCTGGCGGGCGCCGATCTCGATGGCAGCGGCACGATCGACCTTGGCGACCTGTCCGGTCTGCTGTCGGCGTTCGGCTGCGACATGACGCCGTAGAAACACGGCGACAAAGGTCATCTCATGAGGGCCGGGCGATTCTTCGCCCGGCCCTTTTTGTTTCGCCGCAGCGCCCCCCCCGGTAGCCGATGTGGCAGACCGCCCGTCATCTTCAACGAGGCCGAACGGCGGATCATTGCCCAGGGGGGTTCAAGATCGCGTTCGACACATCAGGAGATCAGCCGTGAGCGCGCGTACCAGGAAATTGATCGTTGCGATGTTGAGCGCCTTCGCCGTCGCCGCGGCGGGCGCGATGGACATTCGGCTTGGCTTCTCTCGTCCGAATAACGCGGATCCGGAGTCAGTGATTGTGCAGATCGGGCGCCCGCCGGGCATCAGCGTGCCCATTCCGCCCGGCATCACCGCCACCGAGAAGCGCGATCGCATCCTGAATGCGCTGCTCGCGAACGGCTACGCCGTCGTGCCGGACGGACCGGCGGGGCTCGTCATCTTGAACCTGCCGGAAGGGATGCATGTGCGTTTCTTCTCGAACGGCACCTGTGAGCGGCACGACCGGATGCGCGTGGTCAGCCCCCCGCCATCGGCATTCCTGCCACCGTGGTGGCGCATCTGGTACCCCGGCGGATATATGCCCTACACGTCCACCGGTGAGCCGGCCGTGTTCACCGCCGGCTTCGAAACCGCCGAGGGCGAGTGGGTTGTCGAGGTATCGGGCGATGAACTGTCGCCGGACGGCGCCGACATTCCCGGCGAGGTGGTCTGCGCGGCGCTGTATGAGCGCCTGGCTCCATTGGCCGCGGACGCCGGCGTCGGGTTGCTGTGTGCCGGAGACCGGCTCGAAGTTTACTTCGATCCCGCCTACGCCACGCGTGTGGAAGGCGTCAGCTTTGGGACGACCTCGCCGACCGAAGACGCGAGCGCGCAGCTGTTCGACGCGCCTTGCCCCGGCGATCTGGACGGCGACGGCGCGGTCACGCTCTCGGACCTGAGCGGCCTGCTCTCAAACTTCGGCCGCGACGACGCGACCGTATCCGACGGTGATCTTGACGGCGATGGCGACGTCGACCTGGCCGACCTGGCGGGCATGCTCGGGTTGTTCGGTACGACCTGCCAGTAACGCGCGGAAAAAAAAAGGCCTGCCGCGCGAAACGCGCGCGACAGGCCTTGTCGTTGGTTCACGATCGACGTCTTACGTCAGCAGGCCGCCGTCGACCTGGAACACCTGGCCGGTGATGTAGCTGGCGCCGGGGCCGGCCAGGAAGGTCACCATCGCGGCGATTTCCTCGGGCTTGCCGAATCGCTGCAGCGGAATATGCGGCTTGAGCGAGTCGCGCAGTTTTTCGGGCAGCGCGTCGGTCATGTCGGTTTCGATGAAGCCGGGCGCCACCGCGTTGCAGGTCACGCCGCGTTTGCCGATTTCCTTGGCCAGCGATTTGGTCAGGCCGATCATGCCGGCTTTCGCCGCGGCGTAGTTGGCCTGGCCGGCGTTGCCCATGATGCCGCTGATGCTGGTGATGTTGATGATGCGGCCGCGACGGGCGCGGATCATCACTTTCGCGGCGGCGCGGCATGACCAGAAGGCGCCACGCAGATTCGTATTGATGACGTCGTCGAACAGGTCGTCTTCCATGCTCATCAGCAGCATGTCGCGCGTGATGCCGGCATTGTTCACCAGCACATCGAGCCGCTCAAAGCGCTGCAACGTCTGTTCGATCGCCTGGTCGACGCTCTCGCGCTGGTTCACGTCCATCGCCATCGGATGAATCCGCGCTTTCAGGTCGGGATGCTCCTCGACCCACGCGCGAACCGTATCAGGGTTGCGGGCGGTGGCGACGACATTGGCGCCATGGCGGGCCAGGTCGACACAGATCGCCCGACCGATGCCGCGCGAGCCGCCAGTCACCAGCGCCGTTTGCTCGCTGAGGTTCATGCCATCCCCTTCCAGGTCCTTAGGCCGACGACGCCGGCGCGGCCAGTTGTTCGGCGTTGCTGTAGTTCACCGTCTTGACCGAGCGGTCGATCTTGCGATTCAGCCCGGCCAGTACGCGATTCGGTCCGATTTCGTGGAATTCCGTCACGCCGTCCGCGATCAGCTTCTCCACGCACGCCTGCCAGCGCACCGGATTGAAGACCTGACGATAAAGCGATTCGCGAATGTCGTCGGGCGACTGATGGTCGCGCACGTCTACATTCGAAATCACGCGGACCTTGGGCGGATGGATGTCGGCTTTGTCCAGTGCTTCGCGCAGCGCGTCCGCCGCGGGCTTCATCAGCTTGCTGTGAAAGGCGCCGGCGACCTTCAGCGGAATCGCCTTGCCCCCGAACTCGTCCACGGCCTTGGTCGCCGCTTCACACGCCGCCGCGTCGCCGGAGATCACAATCTGTCCGGGACAGTTATAGTTGGCCGGGCGGACTTCCCCGCTGGCCTTGACGCTTTCGCAAAGCGCCAGCGCCTGGGACTCATCCATCCCCATCAGCGAGACCATGCCGCCGGCGGACTGCTCGGCGGCCTGCTGCATCAACTGCCCGCGGCGATAGACCAGTCGCACCGCGTCGGCGAAGGTAATCGCGCCGGCGAGGTGCAGCGCGGTGTACTCGCCGAGGCTGAGCCCGGCCATCGCGACATAGCGCTCCGGCTGAATCGCGTCCGTCGCGGCGGCGGCGCGAAACAGCGCCACACTCGTCACGAAGATCGCGGGCTGCTGGATATCGGTGGCGTTGAGCTTTTCGGCCGGACCTTCAAAGCACAAACTGGAGAGCGGGAAACCGAGAATCTCATCAGCTTCCGCGTAGGTGTCGCGGGCAGTGGACTGAGACTCAAACACGTCCCGTCCCATGCCGACCAATTGGGCGCCTTGCCCGGGGAAAATCGCCGCTCGCATGATACCTCTTGTTTTGATCGTAAGACGTTAAAGACGAAGCAGAGCCGAGCCCCACGTCAGGCCCGCCCCGAACCCCAACAGCATGACGAGGTCGCCGCGCTTCAAGCGCCCCGTCTGCCATGCCTCCGTCAGCGCCAGCGGAACCGACGCCGCCGATGAGTTGCCGTAACGGTCGATGTTGACCATGACGCGCTCCATCGGCATGCCGATTTTGTCGCAGGCGGATTCGATGATACGCAGATTCGACTGGTGCGGCACGAACAGCGCCACATCGTCCACACTGACGCCCGCGTCTTCCAGCGTCTTGGCCAGAATCGCCTGCATCTGCGTGACAGCGAACTTATACACCTCGCGACCGCTCATCCGCATGTATTGCAGTCGCTCGGCCAGCCCGGTCGGCGTCGTCGGCAGACACGAGCCGCCGGCGGGCACCCAGATCATTTTGGCCCGGTCGCCATCCGCGCCGATGTTGACCGCGAGGATCTGCTGTTCGGGCTTGGTTGCCTTGCGCAGCACGGCGGCGCCGGCGGCGTCGCCAAACAGGATCGCCGTCGCCCGATCCTCCTGATCGGTGATGCGCGTCATGGTTTCCGCGCCGACAACAAGCACTGTCTTCGCCGTGCCGGCCTGGATGAACTGCGCCGCGGTCGTCAGGCCGTAGATAAAGCCCGAACAGGCGGCCGCAAGATCAAACGCGGGAATCCAGTCACAACCGAGCGCCGCCTGCAGCTCGCACGATGTCGAGGGCAGCGTGTGCTCCGGCGTGACGGTGCAGACGATAATCAGGTCCAGGTCTTTGGCGGTGAGCTTGGCGTCCTGGAGCGCCTGCCGGGCGGCTTTCTCCGCCATCATCAGCGTCGTTTCGCCATCGGCGGCGATCCGCCGCTCGCGGATGCCGGTGCGCTGGGTGATCCATTCGTCCGAGGTATCGAGGCGTTTTGACAGGTCGTCGTTGGTCACGACCTGCGGCGGCGCCCAGGCGCCCAACCCCGCGACTTCGACCGCCCAGGAAGTCTTCACCTAGCCGGCCTCACCAGCGGGCGCGGCGGTCCGAAGCGATTCGAGGATGACCTTGTTCATCTCGGATCGCACTCCCTCGACCGCGACGCGAATCGCGTTGCCGATCGCGCGGCGATCACTTCGCCCGTGGCAGATAATGACGACGCTGTTGATTCCGAGCAGCGGCGCGCCGCCGTACTCGGCAAAATCATGTTTGCGCCAGATCTTGTCTACGATCGGCTTGAACTTCAGGCTGAGCTCGGCGCTTTCTTCCTTGATCTCGGCGAAGATCGTCTTGAACAGCCCCTCGGCCAGACCCTCGGTCAGTTTCAGGACGACGTTGCCGGTGAATCCGTCGCAGATGAAGATCTCCGCCCGGCCGCCGAAGATGTCGCGGCCTTCCATGTTGCCGGCGAACCGCAGCGCGGGGTCGTTGGTGATCATCTTGCGGGCTTCTTTGACCAGCGAATTGCCCTTCTCGGCTTCTTCGCCGATCGAGACAATGCCGATCTCCGGATCCGACATGCCGAGCACCAGTTCGCCGTACACGCGCGTCATGCGGGCGTATTCGTAGAGGTGGTGCGGCTTCGGGGCGACGTTGGCGCCGACATCGCACACCAGCACCGGGCCGTGGAAGGTCGGCAGCACACAGGCGATGCCCGGGCGCGAACAGCCTTCGAGCGTTCCGACCTTTAGCTGGCAACTGGCGGCCATCGCGCCGGTGTTGCCGGCGGAAATCAGCGCGTCGACCTTCTTTTCGCCGGCGTCGACCGCCATGCGAAAGATGGAGGAATCGCGCTTCTGGCGAACGACATCGCGCGGGCTTTCATCCATGCCGACGAGTTGCGGGCAATCTTCGATGACAATCCGCTGGTCGTCGAGACCGACTTTCTGAAGGACGGCGCGTACCACATCCGCCTGACCGTACAGGACCAACTGGTCCTCGGCAGACAGGTGGCGCAGACCGACAGCGGCGCCATGCACGATTTCTTCCGGCGCATGATCACCGCCCATCGCGTCGAGGGCGATTCTCATGCGCTCAGGACTCCTCGTCGTCGTCGAGCTTCAGCCGGGTGTGCGCGTTGACGTAGCCGCAGGAACCGCAAGCCATGTGCGGTCGCTTGGCCTGACCGCACTGCGGACACGCGATCAGATGCACCGGCGTGAGCGCCTGGTGCGAGCGACGTGTGCGCTTGCGCATCTTGCTTTTCTTTTGAACCGGAAGCATCCACTGCTCCTTCGAAACCGACGCCGCCCGCCGGGCGGACGCCTGCCTCGCGCTACTGTCCGCGCGAGGGCCATGAACCCGCCAAAGTTACGCCCCATCCCCCCCGATGTCAAGAATCCGGCCGCCACAACCGGCCGGACGGGCTTGGCGCAAACCCCAGTCTTGTACTACCTTACTTCGATCAGGCGCCACTTCGGCTCAGGCCGCCGCGCGATCCTCCGCGGCCGCGCACCGCCCGACCGGCGTCCACACATGGCAAATTTCGAAGCCGGCCGGCGATCGGCCGTGGAATCAGGAGACTCTCCGATGGCGCAGTCCGACGCCTCCAGGATCCGGGTCGATTGCGCCTGCGGCGCCGCGCTGCGCGCCCCGGCGACGGCCGCCGGAAAACTGGTCAAATGCCCGAAATGCGGCGAGGCGATCCCGGTGCCGACGGCCGACGAGGCCAGCCCACCCGCGCCCCCGCCCGCCGATGATCTGCTGACGGTGGCCGGAAGTGATTTCAGCCAACCGGACCCCGGAGCCCCCGCGATCACGCTGCCACCCCTGGAAATGGCGCCGGTGAAGATGACGACGGTGAAGCGAACCAAGGACGGACAACCCACCCGCCGAGGTGGGCGGATCCCGCGGGGGTTCGGCGTCGGCGTCGCGTTATGCGCAATCGGCGGCGCGGTCAGCGCTTGGGGGTGGTATCAGATCGAACTTCAAACCGGGGCCCAGGCGGGCCTGATCGCGGTTGCCGTGGGCGCCCTGTGCGGCTTCGGCTTCGCGTTCGGCAACGGCGGGCCGAGTCGGCAAGGGGCCATGGTCGCGGCGCTGATCGCCGGCGGGTCGGTGATGAGCGCCAAGTTCATGATCTACTCGACCCTCATGTCAGGCGATTCTGAGGTCGCAAAAAAGATGCTCGTCAAAACGACGCTGGCAAATTCCTATCTGGCCGAAAAAGGCCTCAGCTTTCCCTCGCGGAGCCAGCGCAGCGAAGCCGATCGGGCCGCGTCCGAGGCGTACGAAGCAATGTCGCCGGAAGCGCGGACCGCGATGGGCGAGGCGCTAAGTAAAATGGTCACCGAGTCCGACCAGACGTTCTTCGAGTCGTTCCGGCTGTTCGACTACGCGATGATCATTGTCGCGCTCGGCGCCGCGTACAGCCTGGCAAAGAGCGGGCTCGGGGGCGCCTAACTGCGCGCGGTCAGGCGGCTTCGCCCGACGGCGCCGACACGCCGCAGGCCTTGCGCATCGCTTCGATCTGCACCGCGCGGAGCGCCTCGCCTGTCAGGCCGAGCAGACGGCCCAGCACGTACGCCCGACACACGCCGACGTGATACAACGGCTGGCCACCGGGCCCGCCATAGCGCACCAGCTCGCCCTGCTGCCGCAGCCATGACGGCGAGCGGCGGAACCAGCGGGCGGTTTCATGCGGCGTCATGAGTTCCTGACTGACATTGAGCATCACACGCGTCTCCTTTGTCCGCGCGACCCCGTGTTCGGTCGCTGTACGGTGGAGTATGTCGCGGGACGGCGGCCACGTCAAGGGTTTCTAGATTTTCTAATGGGAGTATCGGGGAGGCGATCGGCGGCGCCGCTATGACGCGAGCGCCCCCGCCGCCGCGGTTTCCAGCCAGCCCAGACAGCGATCCACCGAAGGCGTCTCGACCAGAAACGCGTCCGCCGCGCGTCGCGCCTGTCGCGCGCGCCGCGCCGCGTACGCCTCATCCGCGAACACGCGTTCCAGCTCGCGCTCCAGTTCCGGGTGCGACATCGTCCGCGGCCAGCCGTCGGTCGCCCACGCCGCGTGGTCGTGCCATACCAGGCTCTCCGCGTGCAGGTGCGTCGGCCGCCGCCAGAGTGACGCTTCGACCAGCGCCGAAGTCACGACATTCCACACCACGACCGCGTCCGCCGCCCGCGCCAGGTCGCTCAGCGGCGCATCGTCGGCCCCGATCGGCTGCTGGTCGGCGGGCAGACCCGCGAAGGCCCGCGCGTGGGCCGCGTGATGATCGAAACGCGGATGGCGTTTGATCGCGAACCGCCACTGCGGCCGGCGCCGGATCATCTCGCACAGCGGCGCCAGCCCGCGAAAGGCGTGCGCGAAGTCCGCGATCGGCGCATGCGAGGTCTTCGCGGGCATCCCGAGGCTGCCGGTACAGAGCGCGATGAGCTTCTGGTCCGGCCGAACGCCGAGCCGCGCGCGCAACTGGCGGCGCTCGGGGTCGACCTCGCTCGGCGCGCCTGCGCTCACCGCGTCGGCCTGGGTCCGCAGCGCATCGGCGTACGGATCGCCCAGCACCGGCGCGCGGGCCGGATCAATGCCGGCTTGGGCCAGCGCCTGCGCATGTCGGGCGCTGATCGCGGCGATATCGCAGTTCGGTAACGTCTGGTACCACGCTGTTTGTCCAATCATCATCAGGCCGTGGGTCAGCGTCAGTGTGGGCACGCCGGCGGCCACGGCGGCGTCCACAATTGGGGCGTGGTAGTTGGCGATCAGTGCGACCGGTGGGCGGGCCTCGAAGAAACGCCGCCAGCCGACGAGCGCAGCGCCGACACTGCGACTGTAATCACCAAAAAGGAAATCGACGTGACTGCGCGTATGCGGCGAGGCGAACAGATCGTGTGCGGCCTGGTTCCGCCGCGCCGCGCGCACCAACCGCGTCCGCGCGCGTTGCGCGGCGCGCGGATCCAGCGCCGCATGTCCGCCGCCCAGCAGCGCCCGCTCATTCCACAGCAGGCCCCCGGCATCGCGCGCCTGCGACAGCTGCGCATCGGTGGCGAAGCTGTACGCCTGCACGCACAGCGCCCCGGTACCGGCCTGCGCAGCGCGCACCAACGGCGCCTGCCGCGTCAGATCATCGCCATTGCTTTGGAACAAAATGTAAGGACGGCCGCGGAGCGCCGCGTCGACATCAATCGGCGTTGGCGCGGCGCGATTGCGGGCGGCCACATGATCCACGAACGCGGCGGTCGCGTCGGGCCGGCGGATCGCATCGATGCGCACGTCGGCCCGCGCGGCGGCGGCTCGCGCCAGGCCGTCAAACAACGGCGCGCGGCGCGCCGCGGGCGGTTGATCCAGCCCATGGCCGCATTCCCCCGCAAACGTGATCAGCCGCGCCGGCGCAAGCCGCTCGATCGCGCGGCGCATCAGGAAACTCACCCACGTCATCCGCCGATGGGCGCCCGTCAGGCGATAACGCGCCACCCCGAGTGTGTTCAGCCCACCCGCCTCGATGTGCGCGTATTGATCAAAACAACCGAGCGCCGCCGACTCAAACGCGCGATAGCGCGGCCACTCATCCACCGCGACCAGATCAAACGGCGTGATGTGCGCGATATCGAGCGCGGCCAGCCGCTCACTCGTATCCGGATCAATCGCGAGCACCAGCCCCTTGAGCGCCGCCGGCGCCGCCGCGATCAGATCGGCGACATCCTCAACACAGTGGGCCATGACCAGCGATCGATCGGACAATCGGCTCTCCCAGCGCGGCGCGGCCGAAACGCGTTCATGCCGCGCGGCCACGCGTACCTTGTCGCTATCTGTATCGGCGTCGGCCCGGCGGGCGTGCCGGGAAAGCGCAGCGGACACCGGGCGTCGACAGTCGTTCGGGCATTCAGCTGCGCCGTTATTGCGCGATCGCCTGATCCACGGACCGACGTCCGGGGCGGTCGCCGATGGACTATCAAATCGGGCTTTCGCGCGCCGCCGGACGTCGGTCGCCGCTTACGCCAAGCCGCAGCGGCGGAGAATCCATGCCTGCGACCGCGACACAATCGGACATCCGCGCGTTTCTGCTGGACGCGGTCCGCCGGGAAAGCCCCTACGACTTCCTCCACAATGCGATTCCGTACCTGGAACGGGCGACGGATGATGAACAGATCCGTCTGCTGACGGCCCGCCAGTTTCTTGCGATCGGCCTGACGCGCTGCGCGCGGGAGATTGTGGCGCAGGCGCCGGCGGGCCCGGACCGCGACGAACTGGCGGCGATCATCGACCGCATCCCGGAGCGACCGGACGAACGCGCGCCGCTCGGCGTTGACAGCCCGTGGTTCAGCGACAATCTCAGCGCCGCCGCCAATCGATTTCCGCGATTTGCCGATCTGGCGGACACGATTCTGTCCACCACGCGGAATCTGGATGTGTTCATCACGGCGGATGGCGCCGCCAATCCGCTGATCTCGCGCCGCGTCGGGGCCGGGCCGCGCCGCTGGCTGCCCTCGATTCTCAACTGGAGATACGCGGGCGAGAATGCCAACGTCCTGCCGGCGCCCGGCACTCTGTTCGTGACGGCTTATGCGCTGGAAGGCCTCGGCTGCGGCCGGCTTCTCGATCGCCTTTATCGCGCGACGAATCGCATGTTTCTGTCGTTCGGTCCGCGGCTGCACATCTGTGAGCCCAACCTCGCGCAGCTTGGCGTGTGGCTGTCGCTCGCAGACCGGCGGCCGCTGCTGGAAGACGAGCGTTGCATGTTGTGGATCGGTCCAAAGGCCGCGCTCGACTACACCACCTGGCGCGAATCGCATGATGATGAGCTGGAGCCGCAATTCGTCATCCGGCAGCCGGGTTGGGGACCGGCGCAGATGACGCTGATGGAGCAGCCGCTGAAGATCGCGATGCGGCGGCGCGCGGAGCGCCGCGCCGCGTTGCTCGCTGCGCTGCGGGCGCACTATCCGTCCGACGCCGCCGGGGCAATCGCGAAACGCTTCGCACAGCGCGACCGGACGCCATTGAAGATCATTGGCATCACCAGCCGCTTTACCACGTTTCTGCAGTACTCCATGCGCGATATCGCCGAGACGGCGCAGGCGGCCGGTCATGAGTTCACGACGCTGATTGAGCCGCACGACTACACGGCGGCGCTGCCCGGCGAAACGATCCTTGAGCGTATCCTCGCGCATCAGCCGGACCTGATCGTGATGCTGGACCACAACCGCGCCGAGTTCAAGGACCTGTACACATTCGACGCGCCGTTCTGCAACTGGATTCAGGACGACCTGCCGAACCTGTTCGGACCGGGGCGCGGCGCGGGCGTAACGCCGTTCGACCTGGTCTTCGGCGCGATCGGCACGCTGCGGGCGCGACAGTCCGGCTATCCCGAAGATCAGATTCGCGTCGCGCCGGTGCCGGTCAACGCGCGGCGTTTTCACGCGGGTCCGCTGTCGGAAAGCGATCGCGCGCGGTACGGCTGTGAAGTCTCGTTCGTTTCGAACCACTCCATCGCGCCGGAGCGATTCCTGGACGAGGTGTACGCCGGCGCCGAGGCGCCTGTACGGCGGCTGATTGGCGCATTGGATGACGACCTTTCCGCGCGCATCGCGCGCGATGACACGCCGGCGGTTCCGCTGCGCACCAACGCGCTCATCCAGCAGATCGCCGCCGAACTCGGCATGCGGATCGACAGTCTGCAGGCGGACCAGCTGCGCCGCGGCGTGATCGACAAGCTCATTACGCTGCGCTTCCGGCAGCAGGCGCTCGAAGCGCTCAGCCGGCTCGGCGTCGACCTGCGACTCTACGGCAACGGCTGGGAGAATCACCCGCGGCTGGCAAAGTACGCGCGCGGCCCCGCCGCCCACGGCGACGAGCTGCGCAGAATCTACCAGGCGACGCGTGTAAACCTGCAATTGATGCCAACCGGCGCGATTCATCAGCGCCTGATCGAGGGATTGTTCAGCGGCGGCTTCTTCCTGATCCGGCGGACAGCGGCCGACCTGTGCGGCGATCTCTGTCGTGAGATTGACGCGATCTGCGCCGCGCACAGCATCGCGGACGACGCCGCGCTACGCAAACACGCGGAGCGTGATCCGGCGCTGCGCGCCAAGTTGGATGCGCTCACTGCGCGGCTGTTCGCGCCTGGTGATCTATATGACGGCTTTGTGGCGGACTTCGCGCTGGCGAACGCGCGCGGCTTCCCGCTCGACGCGGCCGGATTGCTACCGCGCTATCATGACGTCGCGTTCGGGAATGAGGCGGAACTCGGCGCGCGCCTGCAGCGCTTCCTGAACGATGCGTCGGCCCGGCGTGAAATCGCCACGGTCCAGCGCGAGGCGGTGTTACCGCACTTCAGCTACGACGCGGCGCTGGAGCGCCTGTTTGACTTCGCCGCGGAGCACTTTGGACGCCTGGCGACATCCGGAGATCACTCGCGCGGTTTCTCCGCCGCCATCGATTCGTAATACGCCTTCAGAATCGCATCGAGATCGGCCGGCGTCTCCTGTTCCGCGGGAGGCGCGATGTGCGGCTCGCCGCCGACGCCTTCACCCGCCGCCACACCGAGACCCACGCCGTCGGCGGACAGTCCGCCGACGAGAATCGGGCCGCGGTTCTCGCCGCCGATGCGCGTTTCGCGCGCATCCCCGATAACTGAGGCGATGCGCATGTCGCGCAAACGCTCCAACGCCGACGCAAACGCCGAGCGGCGCTGCGCCGACCAGTCGAGGTCGTCCCCCAGTTCGGCGGCGATCTCGTCCGCGCGCGCGATCAGTTCTTCCACATCCGTTTTCGTATTTGCGCCGATTGTCGGAATCTGCCCGCCGTCGCTCGGTTCCGAGATCGGATCGTCGCTCGGGTCAAACTCGGGCTGCTCGTCCGGCGGCGCGGCGCCCGCCTCGGGCGCGCCGGTTCCCGTCTCGTCGCCGCGCGTCGCGTCTCCGCGGACCGCGCCGCCGCCCTGTTCGCCGGCGCTGGCGCCTTCGCCCGACCCTGCGTTCTCGCCCTCGGCCCCCGGCGTGTCACTGACGCCGTCGCCGGGATTTTCGCCCGTGCCGCTGCCGGATCCGCTGCCGCCCTCTTCGGCCGCGCCTGCTTCAGATGACTGCCCGGCGCCGGTACCTGTGCCGGATGACTCGCCGACGCCTGCCGATTCGCCCGGCTGGTTTCGCGGCTCGCCCGCGCCTGCCGATTCGCCAGGCTGGCTTCCCGCGCCGCCGGCCGGGGTTTGGGATTCGGCGCCCGCACCCGGTTCGCCCGCAGCGCCGGGTTCGCTCGCAGCACCCGCTTCGCCCGCAGCGCCGGGTTCGCTCGCGGCCCCGGGTTCGCCCGCCGCGCCGGATGCGGCCTCTCCTGATTCGCCTTCGGCGCCATCCTGCGCCTGCCCCTCGTTGGGGGGCTCATCCATCGGTGGCGACCCCGCCTCGCCCGCGTCCGATTCCGCCGGCGGATCACCGGACTCAGGCGTATCGCGCTCCCCCATGCGCTCGCGCAATTCGGCCAGTTCCTCGCGAAACTCCTCCGCAAACTCACGCACGGCTTCTTCGTAGGCTTCGCTCGCGTCGCTCGGCGCGGAGCGCTCGTCGCCGTTTGCCGCAGGATCGGACATGGCCTCGTCGTCAGCCGCGGTGTCCGGCATGGCGTCGGCAGCTTCCTCTCCCGGCTCCGCCGTGGGGTCCGCGTCCGCCGGACTTTCGGGCATGGCCTCCGCTTCGGCGTCGCCGGCCATGGGGTCATTCATCTGATCCGCATCGCCGGGCTTCATCCCCTCCCCGGCTGCGGCGTCGCCCGCCTCCGCCGGCACAGCTTCCGTTTCGTCTCCCGGCGCATCCGTGGGCATCGGCGCATCGTCGGTTCCGGCGGCGCTTTGTGATTGATCGCTCGATGATTCGCCGCCGGCGTTTTCGCGCTGAGGCGGGGACGGCTTCCATTTTTCAAGCGACAGGACGCGGCTGACGCCGGTCTGGGGCTGGGCTTCGCCGGCGAGTTCGTGATTGTCCGTCGCCTCAAACCAGACGCGCGCAAAACCGCCGATGCGCACGTCCAATACGCTGGTTGGCAGCGACGCGCTCGCGGCGCGCTCGCCGGCGCGGCTCTCCCACTCCAGCGGGACAAATCGTCGCGCGCCGTCCTGTTCAACGACGGCGCGGATATCGCGCAAGCCGATATCGTCGCGGGCGGTCACCTCGATCAGCGGGAATTCGTCGATGTTCAGCCGGCCATCGCCGATCAGGCGTTCATCCGGCCGCGTGATTTCGATGGTCGGGGCCGCGTCCTCCTGCACGACGATCCGCCGCGGGGCCATCGCCGGCATGGCGTAGCCCCATTCATCGATCAGCTCGACGTGATAGACGCCGCTGGCGCGGGCCTCGAACGTCGCGGTCGCCTGGCGCGGGCGATCCGGCGAGCGGCTCATCCGCGTGCGCGACTCATGCGCGCCGCGAAACACAAACACCGGCTCATGGGGTTCGCAGTTTGCCGTAATCGTCACGCGGACCGTCGCGCCGCGGCGACAACGCACTTCCAGACCGCTCGACGACTCAGGCGATTCACCGGTGTACGCCGGCGGCGTGATTTCAAACCGCCATGACTCGATGCGCGGCTGCGGCACAACCACAACTTCGCCCGCCTCGCGCGCATCCCCGGCCAGGAACTCATAGCGCAGCGTGTCGGCCACTTCGGCCGGCGCGAGCGTCAAGCCCCGCACATCCTCTTCCGCCGACGCGTCACGCGCGATGGCGCGCTCCAGCAACGTCGCGCCATCCGCGGATATCAGTCGGAATGTCGCCGGACGCGGCGCGGCGCGGCCATGCAACGCGAACGCGAAGCGGGCTTCGTCGCCGACGTGCAGCACGGCGCCATCCGGCGGCGATTGGCGCTCGATCCGCGTCGCGGTCGGGGCGGCGACATCAAAGCCGAGCATCCGCGCCAGTGACGGCAGAATCGGCTTGGGAGACAACCAGGCGTACGCGACCCACGTCAGCGCGATCGCGAGCACGACCGCCCAACGCCGCGCGCCGGCCCCCGCCGCGCGCGTTTCGGGCGCGGCCTGATTGATGGCGCGGGCGGCCTGCGCCACGGCCGCGTCTGCGGCGTATGCGCCAATGTGGGCGCGTTCCGCGGCGACAAGATTGGCGACCGCGTTGTGTCGGATGCCGTATTCGCGCTCAAGCTGAAAAGCGACATGCAGCGGGTGCAGCCGCCGCCAGAACGCGCCAAACGAAACGCCGCACGCGGTCATGATCGTCAGCGCCAGCAGGCCGAGCCCGGCCCCGGCGATCGCCCAGCGCGGCAGCCCGCCGGTGAGGTGATCGGCGACAACCAGCCCGAGCGGCCACAGCGCCGCGAGGCATCCGATCCGCAACAGGCGGCCGGCGACCGTGCGCAGCGTGAGCGTCCGCCGCGTCGCGTCCATGACGCGATGCAGACTCTGTTCAACCGCTCGCAGTTCCGCGACTCGCGGCGTATCGGCCAACGCCAGCCTCCTCGGGTTTTGTGCTCCCTATTGTAGTGACTGGGCCGCGGCGAAACCTACGTCAGCAAACCGGCGCGGGCAAAGAAAAGGGCGCTCCCGCAGGAGCGCCCGTCATTTTCTTCAACCCGGTTCCCGCCGAGGCGGGGCCGCTAGTTGTCGTACTGCGAGTTGAAATAGCCCACGCGACGCTCGGAGATGATCTCCGGCGAGCCGCCCGGCTGGGCCGCGGCGCCACCGATGTCCTGCGGCAGCAGGCGGCTGCGATCGACCGTGACCTGGCCGCGGAAACTGTTCTGCGGCTCTTCGCGATCCATCACGGAGTAATAGACCGTGAAGGTGTTGCTGCGCGTCGTGAGGAAATGCGAATCGAGCAGCGCCATCAGGCTGACGGCGCGGACGAAATCGCCCTGGTCGACGACGGAGATCTGATCGCCGTGGCCGATCGGTGGGATCGCCTCAGCGTAGTTGGTCGAGTCAAATCCCTTGACGTTGATCAGTTCGCCGATCGACAGGAACCCGCCCTCGGTCGGCGTCATGTCGTTGTCCGAGTTGTCGCTCGGATTCAACGTCTGACGCTGCCCGCGCATCTCGCCATACACATCCGAATCCCGATACTCCTGCACCTGCAGATTGCCCAGCAACTGCTGCGAACCGGGGTCCGCCAGGTTGTTCTGATTGCGAGCGAAGGCAGTGGCGTAAAGCGCCCACGCCGGCGCGGTCGGCGGCAACGCGGCCTCGTTGAACAACGGCAGATACGGCACACCGTCGCGATACGCGCAGGCGGCCTGCGCGAGATACGGGCCAAGCCGAATCCACGTGGTTGGATCACCCTCTTGCAGACCGACGAACGCATGCCGCGTGGTCGGGTCGTAATCCGGCAGGCGCCGATCCAGCGAACCCTGTCCACCGCCGCGCAGCACAATACCCGGCCCCGGCCGCGCCTCATCCGGCAGGAAGCGGCGATGCGGCGTGGACGCATCGGGCAGCGGCACCGGCGTGCGCCCGGGCAGACTCAGTCCGTCGACCATGATGCCCGCGTAGTCGCTCCAGAACTCCGGCGACGCCGTCGACTCATCGAAGTGAACGCGCGGATTCAGGATCGGCAACTGGGCCATGATGTACCACGGCGCGACGTTGATGTTGATGCGCCCCGGCACGCGCAGCGGGTCCAGCCCGGGCGTGGTCGGGTCGAGCGTCGTGAAGTAATCGAAAACCTGCAGCCCCCACGGGAGGGCGCCCTGCTTGTTGAAGACGGACTCGGCGCCGGCGTCACGGTTCATCGTGATATTGCGCGTCGCCGCCGTCGCCGGATTCTGATCATTGTCGAAAATCGGCATGTGACCGAAGTCGACCGGATACGAGCCCGGCGCCGGGTTGCCGCCGGTCGGATTCTGGCGCTGCCACTCCTCACGCAGGTAATGCGTCATCGGACGCGTGCCGAGGATCGGCTGCAGCCGGTCATTGGGCGCGATCGGCGGCTGCCCAACGCCAACCGTGGGCAGATCGTGCACATGCGCGAAACGCGGCAGGAACAGCATCATGCCGACCGTCGGGAACGCCGCCGGACGATTCGCGCCATAAACCGAAACTTCGCCAAAGCCACCGTTGAGCGTAATCATCGGCGTCGCCGCGGCCGACGTACCGGCGCGCTGCACGGGCTGATTGATCCAGGTGGAACCCGGAGAACTCTGCCCGCTGCCGACGGCGGTCGACGTGTCATCGTCATCGTCCACGAACATCGACCAGCGCGCGTCCGGCAGACCCGCACTGGCGAAAGCGTTGTCGTTGGTGCTCGTACGATGCTCCCGCGCGTCGCGCGAACGCGACTTCCACTCGCCCTTGTTCGGGGCGGCGACCTTGATCTCGTCTACGCAGAACCAGCGCCCACTCGTCGGTACCCGGGCTTCCTGCAGGTTGCAGCGCCAGAGCTTGACGATGTAGTTCGACGCGGAATCCGGGCTCGGCAGCGCCGTCAGCGTGATGTTCTTGAACGCCGAACGAATCGCGGGGGCGCCGCCGTCCGAGAACGTGAACGTAGAGAAGCCACGCGGCGGAATATGCGTGACGCCGGAGAATTCGCCGGCGCCGCGCAGCGAGGTCCACGTCGACCCATCCGGCTCCAGGTTCGGATTCGAAGTCGCGCCAACGCTGATCGCATACTGCGCGAAGGGCAGGCCGCCACGGTGCGTGACATCCGCAAAGTCAGCGGACGCGTACGGATTGTACAACTCGACCGCCAACGTCAGTTCAGGCGTGATCGTGCTGTCCGGCGGCGGCCGAATCTCATTCGGCTCAAGCGGCTGCTCCGGCACGATGAAACTCGCGTCGTTCGGATCCGGGTTCACGATCACCACTTCGCTGAACACCGGCTGCGGCGCGTAGCCGCAATATACTTGCGCCGGACGATCCATCACGCGCGAAGGACGACCATCGGTGTACCACACCGGCTCGATGAAGCCCTCGAACTCGCCCGGAAGCACGGCCGCCGGCAGCACACCGGGGTTTGCCAGTGAGAAGATCCGCGGCGTGGCGAAGGCGATCGTATTGACCGCGAGCATCAGCGCCTGTTCGCGGCGCGTCACTTCCTGCAGGCCCGTGGCCGGGATCGGCAACGGGAAGTTATTCGGCCGCCAGCCCTGATGGCTCGCGAGCATCTCTTCAAAGTACGCCGCGAGCTCGCGGACGACATCGTCGCCGACGCCGCCGTCGCCGAGGAACTGGCGCTCGCCGGGCTCCACCACGCCGTCGCCGTCCGCGTCGAACGCGCGGTCGATCGCGCCGAGGTAGAACTTCGTCGCGCCCGGCGGCAGGTTGAAGCTCTCATACTGCGTGTCGGCGACCGTCACCGGCGCCGGGATCTGCTGCGGCGCGAGTTCGTCGCTGTTGTTGGTCGTCGTCATCAGCCGCGAACGGCAGTACGCCGTCAGCAGGTCCAGATTGTTGATGTTCGCGGCGCCGGGGCCGGCCGGAATCGTGTTGTTGAACGCCACCGGATTCAGCGCCACGGCCCGCGTCCAGGCCTCGACCTGATCCATGTCGGTCAGATTGATGCGCGGCACATACGCGCCGCGCTCCAGGCCGCGCGGCGTCTGCAGCGTGGGAAGCGTGAACTCGTGCTGAAGCGTGGCCTGGAACCAGTCTTCCTGCTGGAGCAGGTTCATCACGGCCGGATCGCTCGCGGACTCGCCGCGATAGCCGCCGAGCACGCCGCCGCGGCGGCGCAGGGCCGCCTCAACGCCTTCGCGCGATTCGCGAATCGATGAGAACAGCGGATTCCACGGGTCATTGCCGCTGACCGGCGGGACCGTCAGCACGCGGTTGTCGCGCGGGTTGCGCAGCGTGTTGAACATCACCCGCGAAAACTCGCGATTCCACGGAGCGAATTCGTCCCGCGCCTCGGCGTCATAAACGGCCGGCGAATCGAGCGTGACCATGCCGCCGTGGCTGACGACGCGGGCCGCGACGACATAGCGACCGTTCTCGTCGAAGTTCTTCATCAGCTTGTCGAACGTCGAAGCGTTGGTCGGCGCGAATGGGCCGAACGTCGTGTTCGACGGAATGATGTACGGCTTCAGCGGGACAATGGCGCCGCCGACCTCGCGGAAGCGCGGAATCGTCACGGGCGTGCCGGCCAGCGCGTTGACCTGCTCGGTCAGGCGGGCGGTGAACACAAAGTCGGAATCCGGCATACCGTCGCCGTCCGCGTCCATCAGCGGCAGGCGGGCGTTGGCCCGCAGGTCGTCGGTGTTCAAGGCGCCCGGGCCACCGGCCAGATTCACGGTCAGCAGGCCGTCGCGATTGGTATCGATCAGCATTTCGACAAAGTTGACATTGCGGCTGACACCCTGCGTGATCGAGCCGAGCTCAAACTGGCTCGGCATCATCGACAGACGCGTCAGCAGCGGCATGACGTTGTTGGCGTTACCGGCGCCACGGAAGTCCAACCCGCCAATGCCGGTAGCGCGCGGATCGCCGACCGGCAGCCAAACCGGCTCGCTCGAGCCGAGGTGGGAAGTCGGGCCGGAACCGGGAATGTCCACGGGCAAGTAGGTGTCGCTGACGCCGACGCTGCCGTCGGGATTGACGACGTGCGGGTCCAGCACGCGGCCGGACGGGGCCAACGGTTCGATGATCTTCTCGACCAGCTGGTCGCGAATGACTTCATTGACGCCATCGACGCCCTCAGCGCGGGCGACCAGCTGATAGGTGTTGCGGTCGTTGCGCGTGATCGCCAGAAAACCGGTGACGATCACAAACAGCAACGCCAGCAGCGTTACGACCATCAGCAGGATGGTGCCTCGTCGTTGTGTGTGAGTCCGCATATTGCGTTACCCTATCGGAAACCGAACAGGTCCAATGCCTCTTACACCCGCATTATGCGGGTCGGGTCAATTGTCCCACAAGTCCCGGAGCGGCGGAAAGGCTTATAAAATCGGCACTTATTGGCGCCCGACCCGGCCGGACGCCCGAAATGTAGGGTGGACCCAGCCCACCAGCACACGCGGCGGCGCTATTCGCGCCGACAATCGGACCGCGACCCGCGGGCCGCTAGTCGAACCGGTGCACGATCGTCCGCGAGATCGGCGACTCCAGCCGACCTTCGCCATCCGCCACGCGAACCGTGATTCGCATCGCGTATGGCCACAGGCGGATGCGGCGGTTGCTGACCACCGGCGCATCGCCGCCATTCTCGGCGATGTTCGTATCCAGCAGGCGGAATTCGTCCTTCACGCGCCGCGAGACGACCGCCCCGCCACCGCCACGGCGGCCCGTGCTGCGGCTGTTCGGCTTGTCGAGGGTGTTGGGCAGATCCGCGGCCCGGGCGAGCACCTCGCGATTGCCGAGATTGATGTAACTCTGGTTGGCGGAGCTGACCGCCTGGAAACTCGTCACGCGGCCGGAGGAATCCGGTACGAACACATACGTCTCGCCCGGCTCAACGCCGACCCAGCGGGCCGGGTGGCCGCGCTGCGCGCCGCTCGGATGATCCGGGCCGTTGCGCGGGTCTTCGGGCATCAGGAATTCGACTTCGAACCAGACGCAGCCGGGCAGGGCCTGCAAGCCGAGATTGCTGCGCAACTGCTCCGGCGGGGCCTTGATGACGGTGGCGATGTGGTGATCCGGCGGCTCCGTGCCCTGACCGTAAATCGTCGAGAACAGCGCGCCGCGGGCCACCGGAAAGTCGTTCCAGCCACGCGTGCCGGCGCCAAAATCGTACGGCCGGGCAAAGGCCGGACCGAGACTGTTGGGCGTGACCGGCGAGAACGGATGGAACAGCGACAAGAAGAAGTCGTAGTGAAAGCCGTCCGCCGTATAGGGCGAAGCCTGGTAGCCCGTTACGACATCGCCGCCCAGACGATTGTCATCCGAGTAGCAGCGCGAGATTCGATCAAACTGCGCCGTGGAGAAACCGGCGGCGTTCGCCGGAATGTTCGAGCGCGGCGCGAAGCCCGGCGGCTCAATAATCGCCTGCCGCCGCGCGAGCACCCACTGATTGGCGGGCAGCACGCTCAAGTCGCGGCCGCCGCGGTTGACCGTCTCGTCGATGTGCTTCCAGGTGTTGGGCGCGGAAAACTCCCAGTTGGAGCCGTCCCTGACCGCCTGCGCGATTGCGGCGTGGCCATAGACCACCTGCGACAGGTTGAATGTCGCGCCGGTCAGCAGCGCCTCCTGCGGTTTGTTGGCGAGAATCCCGGGGTTGCCCTCCACCGCCGAGAAATTCTGCGGCGGGGCCAGCGACGTCGCGGGGTTGGTCGTAAAGAACGCCAGAATGTCGGCCCGCGGATGGCTGTATTGCGGATCAGCGTCGTCCAGCGCGGGATCGAAACCAGGCGCGACGGCGTCCGGATTGCCGATCAGCACCTGGTAGGTCTGACCGGCGTCGAGGCCGTCCTGCGTCAGCGCCGCGGGGCGCGTGCGGCCGACGAGCGTCAGCACGGAGCGACTGGTGTCCACGCCATCGAGGTCCGCCTCAAGCTTCAGCGCAAAATCGCGCAGCTGGTTTTGGATCTCCGACACGGCGGCGGCCTGGCCGGCGGTTTGCGTGGTGACGCTGAACACGCCGGTGACGATTGTCAGCGCGATCGAAATCACGACCAGCGCGACGAGCAATTCGATGAGGGTGAACCCGGAAGTACGGCGGCTCATTCGACGACCTCCGGAATGCGGATGACGCGGCGCTGCGTGAGCAACACCGGTGAACGGTCTTCAAACAACGGATCGCCGCCGACGCGCTGTTCAAACGCGGGCGGAATGACCCAGACGGGCCAGTGCTGGGCGTCGAAGCCGTTGCCGCGATTGACCCACGGATAGACGCCCTTGTTCTCGACGAGCACGATAGCCTCGTCACCATCAAACGTCGTTTCCACAACGGTGAAAATCTGCATGTCCGAAGTATTCGGGACGAATCCGACGCGCGGCGCGAACAACGCGCGGGGCGTCGGCGGCGACGGAATCACGGGGTTACTGGGCCAATCGTCGTTCACCGCCGGAATAAAGATCGCGCCGGCCGGCAGCAGGCGGCCGACCTCGGCGGAACAGCGGAATTCCAGCGTGGGTGTCTGAGCGCCGGTAAACGAATTGTCGAAGACGCGTGTGCGCTGCGCCAATGCCGCCGGTCCGCTCGTGGAGTAGAAAAAGTCGTCGTTGAGCACCAGTTCCGGCAGCTCCGTAAACGTGACCAGCCACGGAACGGGCGCTACGCGGTCCGCGCCGACCAGTTGATTCAGGCCGCTGCCGGCGGACCCCGGCGCGACGGCGGTCGGCTCGGAGTTTGCGTTGGTCGCGTCCCAGTCCTGCATGGCGAAGCGGTGATTCTCGGTCGGCCGACGGGTCACGACGACCAGCACCTCGTACAAGCCCGCGTCCGCCGGTCGATCATCACTGTCGCCAAACCCCCACGGCGCCGGAGGCGACCATGGACCGGGATTGTCATAGCCCACGCGGCGATAAAACGCCGTCCAAGCGATGCGGCGACCGAGCACTTGGCGGCGCTCTTCTTCAAAAGCGCCGAAGTCCGTGGCGGTCAATCCGTCGCGATCCGTGTAGGCGCGGTAGTTCGACTGGCCGTTCGAGCCGTTCAGGAAATCTTCGACACGCAGCGGCGTGCGCGGCCGCGGCTCGGGATAAACGCGGGCCAATGCGGAGACGGCCGGGTTGACAATCAGCGAGTGGTTCACCGATCCGCCCGCAATGCCGAGATCCGCCTCCAGCAGGCTCCCGATTCCCCATTCGCTCGCGAGGTATGTGGCGATGTTGATTTCCGCATAATCGATGACCACATCGCCACGAACGGGCGCGATGCCGACATTCGCCATCACAAACGGACGCACTTTGACGATCGGCTCAAACGTCGTGTCGACTTCGAAGTATGTGTCCGTCGTCGGAAAGCGCGGCGGCGTCGGCGCGGCCGCGTTCATGTACGCGCGCCGCGGGCGGAAGATCGACTCGCGCCGCGGACGTTCGTTGTAGGTCGGAAAGGTGTCGCCCGTCGTGTAGGTCCGCGGGTCCGGCTCGACGCGCGCCAAACGCAGCGAGCCTTCCAGCTCGGCGAAGGCGTAGTCCGCCACCGCTTCGGCCGTCGCCAGTTCCGTCGTCTGCGCGGCGTACGTAAGCCCGGCCGGAATCGCGGCCGCGATAAACAGCAGGCCGAGACCCAGCACAACCAGCGCGATCATCATCTCGACGATGCTGAACGCGCGGCGGCGCGAAACGCGGAATGTCGGACGCGCGATCTTCATCAGTTATTCTCGATCTGTTCCACCGTGGAGGCGCCATCCAGAAGGCTGCCGCCGATGCGGCTGACGTAGTACGGGCGGCCGGTCGCCTTGATCGCGGCGCGGCGCTCGTCCGGACGCGCGTTGACGCCCGCCGTCGTGAAGGCCTCACGCTCGTACAACACCAGCCCGTCGAAGGCGTAGCGCTGGAAGCGCTCGTCATCCTCCAGTCGCCCCCCGCCGTCGCGCACCCCATCGGCCTCGCGCCCGCGATAGTCCGTGTATGGCGCGTCCTCCGGCACATAGCCCCGCAGCCGATACAAGCGCGGCAGCGAGTAGGGATTGTTCTCATTGATGGCTTCGGTTCGGTTCCAGCGCGGATCGCTCTGCACGCCGGTTCCGTCCGCGCCGAAGACAATCAGAAAATCGTCGGCGTTCAGAAAATCAGCGCCGTTCCCCGAACCCTCGGCCGGATTGAAGGCGAACTCGTTCAACTTGCCGCGGAGCAGGCCATCCGCCCGCGGGTCTTCACGCATCGCGACGGTCGGCGCCGCCCAGATATCCGACGGCATCAGACGCGTCGGCTCGGACTCGATCCGCTCCAGCCGCTCATCAAAGGCGACATCTTGCGGCGACTCCGGATTGGCGTAGCCGGTGGCGCGGAACTGGTAAAGCGCGATGCGCTGGCGATTGCGAGAAATGGCGGCGTCTTTGGCGTCGGTCGCTTCCCAGTCCGCGGGATAAAGCCGGACCGCGGTCAGCGCCCGGTCGGAAATCGAGAGAATGTGGGCGCGGGTGAGCGCCCCGCTGAGCGTGGCGCGGGCTTGCGACAGGCGCGACTCCTGCGACATCGAGTTGAACGCCGGCACGGAGAAGCCGATCACGATGATGATGATGCCGATGACGACCAGCAACTCCACAATCGTGAAAGCGCGGCGGCTCGGGTCAGTTTTGTTCGCGCCGTCCATAGGCATGCGCTGTTCCCATCTCCAAGGAGCCAGACGGGCCGATAATCAAAGGCCCGGCAAGGCCGGTTTGTTCATCTACAGTCTATAGGGCCGCCAGAAGTCCGACGCGGGCGCCGGGCAGGACCTCTCGTCCGCCCTCCGGGCGGCAGAATCGTCATTCAGTCCGGGGGGCTGAAGCCCCCGGCAACGCTCGTCGGCCCTCCGGGCCTTTTGGGCCCTTTTGGCCTTGGAACCCTTGGGCCTTGGGACCCTTGGGCCTTGGGACCCTTGGGCCTTTGGGCGCCCGCTCGAGCCGCAGCCCCAGCTTGGAGCGCGGCGCCACCGGCCGCGCCAAGACGCGCCTAGTTTTCGGTCAGCAGGCGGTCCTGTGACGGGATATATCCGTACCCGTCCTTGTCATCTGTCGATTCGTAGGCGTCTCCGGCGGCGACCATGCGCACCCAGCCGGCCGCTTCCGGCCCGCCGGCGTTCAACACGCCGTCCTCATTTACGTCGGCCCACGGCTTCGCCAGCGGCTCTCCGCCGGAGAAAATCCACTTGGTCGGATCGCTGAATTGCTGCTGGATGTTCAACTCGTACACCTCGCGCTCCACGCCGCGCGAACGCAGCATCGGGCGGCGATCGACAATCGTAGCGCCGAGGGCGCTGCCGCCGCCCGCCGGATCCGGGCGCAGGGCCCAGTCGACCTTGGCGGCGATGAAGTAGTCGAACGGGATGCCCCATCCGTCCACAAAGCCGAGCACCGGCTGCGCGAGGTCCTGAAAATTGCTTGCGCCGGCGGAGGTGTCCGAGCGGCTGACCCACTCGCCTTCGGGATGGGTCGACAGCCAGCCCTTGCTCGCCAGCGGCTGAATCGCGCCGGGGTCCACGTTCTGCAACACGCCTTTTCCGTAGACCTTCAGATAGGCGTACAGCGCGCGGTTGTCGTGGTTGATCACGTCCTGGTCATCGATGCTGACGCGGTCTCTCGGGCTGTCGGCGTCGCCGCCGAGATCACGGGCCAGGCGATTGCCGAGTTCGTCGGCGTCATCCCAATCGTCGTTGTCCGGCTCGAAGCTGAACACGACGTTGCGCGCCGCCTGCGCTGAACTGTCCGCGTTGGCGAGTTGATACGGCGGCAAGGCGCCAAACGTCGCGCCGTTTTTCTTGTTGTAGATGCGCCCGAGGGGATCTTCGGCGGTGAACTGTTCGACGGCCAGCAGGATGTTGGCCATCCGCGCATCGGTGAGGCGCGCCCGCTGCTGGCCGAGCACTGTCGGCCCGACCACCGCGATCAAACCGATCAACAGGCCGATCACCGCCACTACGACGAGCAGTTCGACAATCGTGAATCCGCGACGGACAGCGGCGCTGGTCATCAGGTTCTCCCTCGCGGCTGCCGCTAGTTGCGCTGAATCTCCGCGCCGTTGTGCTCAAAGTTCGCGATGTCATCGGCGGAGCCGTAAATGCCGTCAGCGCCGGCGCTGATCAGCAGGTACGAGTTCGCGCGATGCGGTTCCAAGCGGGCCTGCACGCTGCGATTCTGGATATAGCGGGCGAAGCCGTTGGTGTTGGTCAGGTTACCCGCGCCGCCCGGGCCACTCTGATACGGATCAACCCAGAACAGGCCATGATAGCTGGACGTGCCGGCGTCGCGCGCCTCGGAACCATTGAGGACCAGGTAACCGCCGCCCTCGAGCAGCGCCTCGTTGTCGCTGAAGTGGTAGATACCGCGCTGCGACGGATCGACATTGCGGCGGCGCGGATCGAGTTGATCCACCATGCGCCGACCGGCGGGGTCCGCCCGGAAGTAGAGGTACGGCTGGCCGTAGGTGTCGAGGAACATCGGATAGGCGCGCTTGTTGGCGGGCGCCTGTCCGTAGTTGAAGTTGGAACGGACTTCGTCTTCCTTGGGAACCGAGTAGCGATCCCCCGCCAGCGGCGTGACCTTGATCTTCGACAGGTCTACATACGGCCCGGAGCGGGCATGGATCGGCTGCTGGTTTTGGTCGAGCGCGTAAAGACCGGAATCGCTCGGCGAGTTCCCGCGGCGCGCGTCGAAATCGTCGGCCCATGTTTCGCTGTCGGGACGAACCGTCTTGAAGCCGGGTGTGCCGAGCAGGTCGATGCCCGCGAGCGCGGCGACCAGCAGGCCGGCGCCGGTAATCTCTATGTTCGCGCCGGGGATACCCTGATCGATCAGCGGGTTCTCAACGCGCATCGACAAGTTGCCGCGCCCGTCCGACATCGACGGCGGCAGCGCGCCGCCGACCTGGCCATCCGCCTGGAAGACGGAGATTCCGGTTTCCAGCGTCTGGATCCCGGACTTGGTCGCGGTGTCCGTCGCGTTGCGGCGAACCGCATTGAGCGCCGGGATCAGGATTGCGATCAGGATGCCGATGATCACAACCACGGTCAGCAGCTCCACCAGTGTGAAACCGCGGCGGGCGATCGTCTTGAGCGTCATGGCTCACCCCTCATGGCGCTGATACACAGCGCGTGTTCGCGGCTCGCGCCTCTACGCGGCCGAGCCTCGAAGTCAGAATCGCGCGACGGACAGGCCCTGCGGCCCGTCCGGCGATCTTCGAAGACCCGTCGCCCGAATTGGCGCCGGCGAATCTTCGAACGCAACCTAGTTGAAATTCGTCACATCATCCGAGGTACCCCACAGGCCGTCCCTGCCCGGGGACCACAGGATGAAGCTGTCCGACTTATTGGCGACGACCTTGCCCCTGACTCCCCCATCACGCGACGTCTGGTCAAAGACCTGGACATCGTAGATCGAGGCCGTAAAGCTCGGGCTCTCCGGCCGCGTCGGAGCCTGTCCTGGCGCAGAATCAACGAAACCGAGTTTACCAGCCGGATGAACGGGCTCGCTCGCCGATGCATATCCGCCACCGCCGGTCAGGTCCCAACCGCGGTCGGCGCCCGTGAGCGGATATTGACCATTCTGACCGTCAAAGCCGGTAAACATCGCGTTGTGGGTGTGGTCGTAGGAGCCGACCTCCAGACCGCCGCCTGATCCGACAGAAACCGGCCGCTTCGCATTGGGATTCGCCCGATAGTACAGAATCGGGAAACCGAACGAATCCACAAACATCGGGATGCGACCGTTGTTCCACGGGCCGCTCCCGCCGGTGCCGCCAGCGATGTCGTTCGACCCAAACAAAATGCTCGGCGCGCCGGCCGCGCCGTTCGGCAGCTCGTTTATGAACTCATTCGGCGTCTTCGAGTTCTTTGGGTCCTGATCGGCGTAAGGGCCGAAACGCGAATAGTCCCTGTTCGGGGCCACGTTATACCATTCTTCCCAGTCGGCGCTATCGATGAAACTGTCCGGCGCGACCGCGTCATTTTCCCGCGTGGGTTTGACATAGCCCTGACGGTCGGCGCCCATCAGCGACAGACCCAGCCACTGGGCCCCTGACAGGAACACATTACCCGAGTTGTACGGGTCCTGACCCGGCGCGGCTTCGAACGGGTTGGTGCCGCCGGAGCGCGGGTACTGGTTGAAGTCGTTGCGGAACATCTCGGTTCCGGTGTCGAGGCTGGCGATCTGCGCACTGCTGGCCGTCTTCTTGGCCTGATTGCGGGCAGCGGTCAGCGACGGGACGAGAATCCCGATCAACAACGAGATGATGGCGATAACGGTCAGCAGTTCCACCAGCGTGAAACCGCGCCGAAACTGACTGCGAGAGACATTCATAAAAGACCCCTTTTGGCTCGACGCCATGCGACTAGCTGGTCAGCCCCTGGATCAAGTGGATCATAGGCATATAAAGCGAGATCACAATGAAGCCAACAATACCGCCCAGCACCACCACGAGCACCGGCTCGAGCAGACTGATCAGCGATCCGACCAGCGTATCCACCTCATCATCATAATTATCGGCGACCTTGTAGAGCATTTTGTCCAGTTCGCCCGTTTCTTCGCCTACATCGACCATGTTAACGACGATCGCGTCCACGGTTTTCGTGGCCCGCAGCGGGTTGGCGAACGAATCACCCTCGCGAATCGCGTCGTGCACCTGATTCAGGGCGCTGGCGTAAATCTCGTTTCCGGTCGTGTCGCGCGTGATTTTCAGGGCTTCCAGAATCGGAACGCCGGCGGAAATCAGCGTGCCCAGCGTACGCGTCCAGCGGGCGATCGACGACTTCGAGATAATCTGCCCCATGACGGGGACGCGAATCCAGATGGAGTCGACAATCACCCGCCCGATCCGCGCCTGGCGTATCAGTTTGTACAGCAGCAGGATGATCACCGGCGACAGCACAATCACCAGCCAGCCCGGAGGCGAACCGCTCAGCAGCCAGTTCGAGAACTGGACGAGCATCTCCGTCATCCACGGCAGGTCCTTCACGCCGAAGTCGATGAAGATGTCGCGGAACTGCGGCACCAGGAAGATGACAATCAGCAGCGTGATCGTCGCCGCGATCGAGATGACCACGACCGGATAAATCATCGCGCCGATGACCTTGCTCTTCAAACGCTGCGACTTTTCGAGGAAGTCCGCCAGGCGCTGAAGAATGACGTCCAGCACGCCACCGGCCTCGCCGGCGGCGACCATGTTCGTGTAGAGGCGGTTGAAGACGCGCGGGCTGCGGGCCATCGCTTCGGAAAGCGTGGAGCCGCCCTCGACATCCTCGGCCACGGTCTGCAACGCGTTTTTCAGGAGGCCGGGACGGGCCTGACCCTCCAGAATGCGAATGCTGCGGAGAATCGGAAGGCCGGCGTCCTGCAGCGTGGAGAGCTGGCGGGTAAACTGGGTAAGCTGCTTGGTGCTGACCCAGCCAAACGACATCCCGCTTTTTTTCTTGGCGCCGGCGACCTTCTTGGCGGAAACCTTCTTCTTGTCCGCCTTTTCGGTGATCCGGGTGGGGAAATAGCCCAGGCCGCGGACGTGCGCAACGGCCTCTTCCCGCGTCGCGGCCTCCAATTCGTCCTTGATCTCTTGTCCCTGCGCGTTCAGCGCTTCATAGACAAAGGTCGCCATGCAAAGCTACTCCAAGGCGTGTGCGCTCGGTGGGTTATGTCTGTGGCCGCGCTGTCCCAACGCATCGCCTCCGGGCCACGGGGGTCTTGGCATTATTGGCCGACCCAAGTGGCTCTTCAATCCCAGTATAGCGTCCCCACCCCATAATTTGGGGAAGATTTTCCGCCAAAGCCGCCCCGGGCGCACAGGTTGCGGGCCGCCCCCGGGCCCCTTTTTAGGCCGACTCGCCCAGCGTCTCGCGAACGACCTCGTCAATGGTCGTGACGCCGTCGAAAATCGTCAACAGGCCGGCCTCGCGCAGCGTCCGCATGCCGCGCTTGCGGGCCTCGGCGCGAAGCACGCCGGTCGAGGCGCTCTGCATGACCAGTTCGCGCAGCTCGTCATCCATGACCATGATCTCAAAAATCGCCCGTCGGCCCTTGTAGCCGGTGTTGTTGCAGTACTCGCAGCCGGCGCCGAAGAAGAAGGTCCGCCCCTTCACGTCCTCGGGCCGCAGCTCCAGCTCCATCAGCTGGGCCTCGGTGGGCTCGTACTGCTCCTTGCAGTTGGAGCAGATGCGGCGGACAAGGCGCTGGGCGACGATGGCTTCCAGACAGGCGGTAACGAGGAAGGCCTCCAGTCCGAGATCGAGCAGACGCGCGATCGAGCTCGGGGCGTCGTTGGTGTGCAACGTCGCAAACACCAAGTGGCCCGTGAGCGACGCCTGCACGGAAATCTGGGCCGTTTCCAGGTCGCGCACCTCGCCGACGAGAATGACATCCGGGTCCTGTCGCAGAAACGAGCGGAGCAGCCGGGCGAACGTCAGACCGATTTCCGGATGCACCTGGCACTGGCACATGCCATCGATGTCGTACTCGACCGGATCTTCCGAGGTCAGAATCTTGACCTCAGGCGTGTTCAACTCGCGCAAAGCGGAATAAAGCGTGGTCGTTTTGCCGGAGCCGGTCGGGCCGGTCACGATCACGATGCCGTGCGGCTTGCGGATCAGTTGGCGAACGATGTTCAGTTCGTTTTCGCTCAGACCGACCTGGCCCAGGTCGAGATTGACCTGCGTGCGGTCGAGCACGCGCAACACGACGCTTTCACCGAACATGGTGGGCAGCACGGCGACGCGCAGGTCCACCGGCCGTTTGTCCACCAGCAACTCGATGCGACCGTCCTGGGGCATGCGGCGCTCAGCGATGTCGAGGTTCGCCATGACCTTGATACGCGATGACAGCGCCATCGCGACATGGCGCGGCGGCGGCACCATTTCAAACAACACGCCGTCGATGCGGTAGCGGATCTTGAACTCATCCTCGAACGGTTCAAAGTGAATGTCGGAGGCCTTGTCTTTGATCGCCTGGAGCAGCACGAGGTTGACGAGGCGTTTGACGGCGTTCGACTCGGCCGCGGCGCGGACGTCGGAGATGTCGATGCTCTCCCCGCGTCCGGCGAGCTTGCCGAGGGCATCGTCGGAGCCGATCTCCGAAATGATGTCGGTAATCGACTGGGCCGCCTCCTCCGGATACAGGCGCTCCAGCGCCTTGGTCATCGAATCCGGCGGCGTGATGCGGGCGACCACGTTGAACCCCATCAGGGTCTTCAGGTCGTCCGTGGCGCGGAAGTTATCAGGGGAATCAAGCACGACGCCCAGCGTGTTGGTTTCGCGGTCGAAATCGGTCGGGATGACGCGATAGGTGTGGGCCATCTGGTTCGGAATCAGCCCGAGCACGGCCCGATCGATGTCGATGTCGTTGACATCGAGCACTTCCATGCCGGCCTGGGCCGCGAGCGCCGTGCTGATATCGGCGTCTTCGACATAGCCCATCTCGATCAGAATCTGACCGAGCGGTCCGCGCTTTTTCTTCTGAAGCTCGAGCGCTTCGGATACCTGGGCGCGCGAGACCTTGCCCATTTTGATCAGAATGCGACCGATCGGGCGGCCCTTAAACTCGCTGACCGAAATCTTTGCCATTCCGCGGAGGCTCCTGCAGTTCGCCGGCGCGTGGTCGTGTGACGACCAGCCGTCGAATAGCCTAGTCTGGATTGAATCCGTTGGCGAGCGGGCGGAGCGCCGTCAGCGCGATTCGGAAAACGCGCAGCGCCTCACGGACAAATCGCGCCGAACGCGGCCAACAACCCCGCGAGATCGGAGAGGTCAATCACCCCGCTCTGGTCGACATCGGCGCCCGGCAGGTATGCGGGCGACCCGACGCTCGCGCCGAACGCGGACAGCAGGCCCGCGAGGTCGGACAGGTCAACGGAGCCGTTGCCGTCGACATCGGGACAACAGGCGGACGCGTATTGGATTGGCGAAATGCGCTTGCAGGCGCCGTTGATGATTTCGCTCTGGTGGACACTCACGCCGCGAACACCGGCGCCATCTTCGATGCCGATGGTCCAATCGCCGTCGGACCCGGGCGCATCGACAATCAGGTACCGCAGTTCGATCGCGCCATCCGCCTCGGAAAGAACAGCCTGGAAGCGCATCGGCGCCAGCACGTTGAACTGGTTGACGCCGTCCCACTGCGCGATGAAACGGCGGTCAGGCGCGACGCCGACCGTTTCATAGTAGATATCCGAATCCGGATCGAGTGTCGTCATGTCATCCCACAGCACGGCGATGATCCGATTCGGGATCGCCGGGGAAGGAATCAAGTCGTTCGTAAAATCGTCCGCGTCCGACTCGATGCTCGGCGGGAACACCATCAGTCCGTTGGACGAAAGCCAGACGGTAGTAAAGATCTCCTCGTAGAACAGGAACGAGAAGCCGACCGTCACTTCCTCGGCACGGTCGTCTCCGGCGGAGGCGAACGCCGCCAGCGAGCCGGTCGCCGAAATGTCTTCGAAGGCCGACGGGCAGTTTTCGAACGTCGGCGGATACACCAGCCCGCCGCAGGTCGTGTTGTCTCCGGCATACGCGCCGCCGAGCGTCGCGCAAGCGGGCGCGGTCGTGATCTGGCAGCTCAGACCGCTGCAACAGGCGCCGCGCGGCAGGCAGATTTCCGTCGGGACGCACGGCGTGGCGTCGGCCGAGAGCTGCAGGCGAAAATCGCCGGTGGCGCCGAAGAACCCATCGACCCGAATCAGATAGCGGGCGCCCGGCTCCGAGCACCAGGACACGCGCGCCTTCCGCGTCGCGCCCGCGATCTGGCAGCCGGACGGCGCGCCCGCCGGGTCGTCATTTGCCGCCACGCAGCGGAGATCGTTGCAGTCGCCGCAATAGACCTGCAGCGTGGTGTCGTAGTTTGTCTGCGGCAGGCAGGTGCTGGCGGTCATGGTCGTGCCTGTGCCGATGACCTCGTACCACACGCCGGCGCCGATGGCGAAGGAGCCGCAGGCGGGCGCGGGCTCATTACCGGCTAGCCGGTTCGTGCCGGTGGTGGTGCTCGGTGTGGCGACCGGGATGGCAAGGACGCACTGATCGTTGACGGGCGGCGCCGGACAGTTCACGTCCAAGCAATCCACGTTATCCCCGGCGTATGTCCCGGCCGACTGTATTTCGCATTCCGGTCGGGTCAGCACGACGCATGAGCCGTCCGGCTGGCAGCAGGCGCCCTGTGGCGCGGGGCAATTGATCGCCAGCGAGATGAATCCGCTCTCGGCGGGAACCGCGCCGCCGATGAGTACACGGTAGGTCTGTCCCGGCGTCAGTCCGGTCGCGATCGCCACCGACTGAAGGCCACAATCGTCCTCGCTGCAAGCGATTTCGGTCAGGTCGGCGCAGCCGCCGGAATAGACCGCGACGACCGTATCAAAGTCGCTGCCGCAGACGTCGATTTCCGCGGATGTCGCGGTAGCGGTGAAGCGGTACCACAGTCCGCGGCTGACATCGAGGGCGCAGCTCGGAATCGGGTCTCCCCCCGCCAGCGCAAAATCCGTCAGCGCGACGGCGATATCCCCGCACGGGACGGTATCCGCGTTCGCGCACACGTCATTCGCGGGTGGAAAACACAAGCCGGATGTCGTGATGTCCAGCGCGTAGTCGCCGGTAGCGGCGCCGAAGCCGCTGACCAGCACATAGTAGGTGACGCCGTTTTGCGCGCAGATCGTGACGGTGGACGCCCGATTGGCGGCGCTACCCGTTTCGGGAACGACACAGGCCGGATTCTCTTCATCGCTGTCGTCATTGCCGGCGACACAGACGAGCGCGGCGCAGCTGCCGAGATACACGTGCAACTTGGTGTCGAAAGTCGTGTTCGGGTCGCAGGTGGAAATGCGCGTGATCCGCCCCGTGCCGACGAAGCTATGCCACACGCCGCTGCTTCCGAGTGACGTATCACAGGCGGGAACGTTGCCCTCGTTCGTGGCGTCGACCGTCGTGCCGAAAATCACGCTGTCGACGATCGTCGGAACCGCGCCCGCGCAATTGTCGTTGGCGGGCGGAGCGCCGGCGCGCGCCACCGAGATCGCGGCCGAGAGTGCGCAGACCGCGAGCGTGACTTTCAGGCGACCTGTCAGCACCTTCCCTCCCTCTCCGCCGCGGAAGTGACTCATCCCGTCCCGCAGGATACTCGCCCCCGACGTTTGGTGTCTATGCAAAACAGGTTAGCAACGCGCCAATCCCCGCGATGCGGCGACTATCGGACCGCCAGCCGCCACAGGCCCCGAAAAAAAAGAACCGCGCGCCGGGGCGCAGATCGCCCGGCGCGCGGCCGTGGGCCCGCTCAAAGCGTCAGCCTATGGGCGGCCCGGTTCCATATCATTCGGATCCGGACCCGGGTCATTCGGCTCTACGGCATTCGGATCGGGGTCGGGTGTCGGGCGCAACGGGCGGAGCAGGAAGCGGACCCGCGCGACTTCGCCAGCCTCAACCGCGACGAGTTCGCGCGCGGGATGGTAACCCTCGCGCCGCGCGACAAGCCCGTACTCGCCCGGTTCCAATCCGCGGAACCCATATCCCCCGTCGCGACCGCTCATTGTGCGTTCGATCGGCTCACCATCGCGCAACAATACGATCGTCGCGCGCGGCAGTGGGACCGGTCCGCGCGGCGCAGCGCCGAAAACGTGCCCGCCGACGCCACCGGCCACCGGCGCGATGCGCTCCAGGAAGAACGGTCGGAAAACGCGGTCGCCCGCGGCGCCGATGAATCTCGCCTCGGCGGATGAAAAGCCGCGCTTGCCGGCGGTCGCAACATACGGGCCGGGGGGCAGATTGACGAAAACAAAGCTGCCGTCGAGTCCGCTGGCGGTGGAGCGCGGCGCGGCGTCATCGCTCTGCTGGCGCTGCACGGTCACCCGCGCGCCGGCCATCGGACGTCGGACGTTCTCATCCGCGTTTCCGCCGGTGACCACGCCGGAGAAAATGACGGCGTCGGGACGCGGGGCGAGATGTTGGAACGCGACGGAACCGCACGGCAGACAGCGGCGATTGACCTTGACCAGGTGATAGGGATTTGTAATCACATCCAGCGGGCCGCCGCGCTCGTCGTCAAGGACCAGGATCGTATCGATCGGACCTTCGCGCTGAATCCCGAGAATCTCGATCCGCGGACCACCGCCGCTGGTTTGCATGCCCTGGATCGCCGCGATGACCACTTCATGCCGGAAATTCACGCGCGGGGCGGGTGGCGCCGCGTCAATGTGCGACGTATGGCGCGCCCAAAAGGCGCGCCAGGCGGCAGGGTCACGAATAATCAAATCGGCGCCGAGAAAGCCCGGCGCATTCTGTCCGTAGCCGCTGATCTCACCGCGGGCGATCGTGACCAGATGGCACGGACGCGGGCGATCGGGGCGCTCGGGCTCGCCGTTGGGGTCGGGCCGCGTCGGACCGTTCGGGTCAGGCCGCCCCTCCTTGGTCTCCACCGGCGCCACGTCATCCACAGACGCCGCCGCCTTCGGATTGACGCCTGCGCCGCCGGAAGGGTCTATGGTCGCCAACTGCTGCGCCAGCAACAAAGGCGTTGACCATGCGACCAGCGCCGCCATCAGCAATCCGCGCTTTTTCTGAAGCATCCCGAACCTCCCTCGAATGAACCGTCTGAGTAAACCCTCGGAGACTACGACCGGCGAAACCGCCGCCGCTATCCCGAGACAAGCCCGAGCCGGGCTGACATGCACAACGCCGGCTCTTCAGGGTTATTCGACCGAGGGCGGATTTGCCCGATTCTTGCCGGTTTGGCCAAGCGTGGCTGGATGGGCGACACGCAGGTTCGTTCGCGTCCGGACGGGCGCGGGACTACGATCCAAGGGATTCAGCATTCGGACTAGAGATCAGCAATGGGCATTCCTGACGAACAAACCGCGGTCAGCTTCCTGCAGGACCAGTTGGGCTCGCGCGCTCCGGAGCGCGTCGAGCGGGTCGGCGCCTTCGAGGAATCGCCGCTGGAGGGCGAGGGGCCGGTCGGGGTGTTCGCGTTTGAGCTGGCGGTGGGGCCGGGGGCGCGCCCGTCGGAGCGGGCCCCGCATTATGCCGTGGTGGGAGAGACGACGCCGACCTACTTCCCCGCCTATGGGATGGATGCGAATGACGCCTATAGCTTCCATCTCGGCACGCGTTTCATGCTGGTAATGGCGATTCAAAAGGTCCCCGATGACCGCGAACCGCCAACCGCGCGGCCGCGGCTCGAGCAGGTGCTGGCCGAACTCGCCACCGACGCCAAGACCGGCCCGGCAGAGCTGGCGGCGGTATTTGCGTGTGATGAAGCCTTCTACGCGATCTACAAGATGGATATTGACGGCGCGCCCTATTACGTGTTTGGGGCTGATTGTCCGCCCGGCTTCTACCCGCTGACACAGTTTCCGCCACAAATGGCGCTGCGGCTGCACCTGGGCAAGCTGATTCGGGCCGAAGCGCGCGCCGAACGGGAACATTAAGCCTTCATTAAGACAAATCCGAAGTCCACAACGTGCGCGCACGCCCCTCGCCATTCCGCGATAGAAACGCGGCGGCGCGCTAATGAACGCTAACATCCGGCAAAGATCACGGCGAATTCGTTGACACTGTGTAGAGCGCCGGATACGCTCCGGAAAGTTGCGAGGGCGCGTTCCGATCCGGAAAACACAATCCGATGTTCGCGACAGCAATCGCCATCCCGTAGTGGGTGTCGACCAAACGGGCGGGCGCACCCTGCGCGCCAAAATCCGTGACGCCTCCGTCCGCGCTGTCTATGGGCGGTGAAATCGAAACGCACGGCGCCGCCGTTCGCGGATCAAGAGCGTCACACCTGGACCTCAATTGCATAGGGCTGCGACGAATGGCCGATCCGATCCTCAACAAGGACCTCCTGATCTCTGACGACGAAATCAATCGACACCTCGCCGAGGCATTCGGCGAAAGCGTCGACAATTGGATTGATCAGGAGGATGTCGCCCCCAGCGCCACGGCGCGTGATTCGATCCTCACGGCGCGCGTCATCGATATTCGTGGCAATACCGTCGTGGTCGAGGCCGGGCTCAAGAGTGAGGGCATGCTGCCGATCAGCGAGTGGGACGACCCCGCCGCGGTGAAGATCGGCGACAAGATCCAGGTCCATTTCGACGAGATCGACCCCGAAACAGGCGAAGTGCTGATTTCCAAGCGGCGCGCGGATCGCCAGATCAACTGGGCCCGCCTGCTGGAGACGGCCAAGGAAGGCGATCGCGTCAAGGGGCGCGTCAGTCGCTCGGTGCGCGGCGGCCTGCTGCTGGACATCGGCGTGAACGCGTTCATGCCGGCGTCGCAGGTGGATATCCGCCGTCCGGGCAATATCGACGCGTTCATCGATCGCGAGCTGGAAGCGGAGATCGTCTCGATTGACCGCGATCGGCAGAACATCGTTGTATCCCGTCGCACGATGCTGGAGCGGGAGCGCGACACGGCCAAGGCGACGCTGATGAAGGAGATCGAAGTCGGCCAGACGCGCAAGGGCGTGGTCAAGAATCTGGCCAGCTTTGGCGCGTTCATCGACCTCGGTGGCCTTGACGGCCTGCTGCACATCACCGATCTGGCGTGGGAGCGCATCAATCACCCGAGCCAGGTGCTCAAGGTGGATCAGGCGATTGAAGTCATGATTCTGAAGATCGACTTCGAGAAAGAGAAGGTCGCGCTGGGCCTGAAGCAGCTGCAGGAAAACCCGTGGACGCGCGTGCTGGAGAAGTACCCGGTCGGCTCCAGGATCACCGGCGAAGTGGTCAGCCTGATGAACTATGGCGCGTTCGTTCGGATCGAGCCCGGCGTTGAGGGGCTGGTGCACGTGTCCGACATGAGCTGGACGCAGCGCGTGAATCACCCGCAGGATGTCGTCACGGTCGGGGCCCAGATCGAAGCGATTGTGCTGGAAATCGATGTCGAGAAGCAGAATGTGTCGCTCGGCATCAAGCAGACCGAAGCGAACCCGTGGACGACGATCTCGCAGAAGTATCCGCCCGGCACGCTGGTGGAGGGCGAAGTGCGCAACATGACGAACTTCGGCGCGTTCATCGAGATTGAACCCGGGATTGACGGTCTGCTGCACGTCAACGACATGAGCTGGACCCGCAAGGTCGGGCATCCGTCGGAGGCGGTCGAGAAAGGCGCTCGCATCAAGTGCGTCGTGATGAGCACCGACGCGGAAAAAATGCGTATCGCGCTCGGCCTGAAGCAACTGAACGAAGATCCGTGGGAGAACGCGATCCCCACCCGCTATGTGCCGGGCATGGTGGTGCGCGGCAAGGTGTCGAAGATCACCAACTTCGGCGCGTTCGTTGAGCTCGAGGATCACCTTGAGGGGCTGTTGCACATTTCGGAGATCGCGGACCACGAAGTCACGAGCCCCGAAGACGAGTTGAAGCTCGGCGAGGAAGTCGAGGTCAAGATTCTGCGCGTCGACGCCGTGGATCGGAAGATCGGCCTTTCCAAGAAGCGGGCCGACTGGAGCGGCGACGCCGACACGGATGCCGCCGACCAGCCGGCGCGCCGCGAACGCAAGCTGCGCGGCGGCCTGGGCGACGGCGCGGACGCGGCCGGCATCGGGGCTTAGGAACTCTGCTACATGCGCCAGCGGGCTGGCCGCCGAAGGGCGCTCGCCCTTGAGGCGTTCGCTCCAGGTTCTTGTTCTGATAACTCCATTTCGTGCGCCCGGCGGGAGATTCCATATCTTTCTTCGGGACAAAATAGTAGTGTCGGGCTGAACTTGACGGATTCCCTTCTCTCCAGGAGTGGCCCGATGCGGCTTCCATATCTGCGGACCCCAGCGCTGGTGGGCGCAATCGCGTTTTCAGCCGTTACCGTGACTGCGGGCGACTGGTTTGTACGCGATCCGTTCCCCGCAGCGCGGCTTGCCGCGTTTCGCGTCGACCCCGATCCGAATCTGCAGCGTCCCTGGATTTCAGGCGTCGCGCCGCGCGGCCAAGAGGATCCAAATGAGTGCGCTTGCTGTTTGATTGACGCGGTTCGCGTTGGGGGCGCCCCCGATGACAACTTCATTGGGCCGGTCTGTAACGGCGCGGACGGCAATTATCGCGTGTGCTACTACGTGACCGGCGAAGACCTCCCCAACACTGTCGGCGCATATCGGGTTCAGGTTGACGGAGTCCCTTACGCAATCGACTTCTTTGATGCCCGGTCGTCCACTGAAGTTGTCATCTGCCTCGCTAGCCTGCCGTCGCCAGCCGACGACGTTGACGTGCAGATTTCATTGATTGGCGTTTGCGATCGCGCAATCGTAGACCTTTATGATGCGCCTCGCTGCCTCGGCGGCGATTGCATTATTCAGGAACTCCGCGTCGGTGGTCAGCCTGGCGATACTTATATTGGCGCGGTCTGCAACGCCGACGGCACGTACCGAATCTGCTTTTATGTCACAGGCCAGAACCTGCCAAGCAACACGGCCGCTTATGCGATTGAAGTCGACGGGGTCGCCACGCCCGTCGCATTTGCGCAGCTCAATCCGAATCAGGTTGTCCTGTGTGTTACCAGTCTTCCTGAGGGCATGACCGATATCGATGTCCGCGTCACGCTTGCGCCTGAGTGCATCGCCGAAGCGCTGGATCTCTACGACGCGCCGACTGACTGTACGCCGCCCCCCTGCCTGATTGACGGTGTTCGGCTCGGCGGGCAAGTCGGCGACGTGTACATCGGCCCCACCTGCAATGGCGATGGATCGTATCGCACGTGTTTCTACGTCAGCGGCGAAAACCTTCCGACTGACGCGACGATGTATCAGTTGACGCTCGACGGCGCTCCCGCGTCGATCGCCGGGGTGTTCGAGCAAGGCGGACAGATCGTGGTCTGTGCGACAGGCCTCCCATCGGGCCGAACCGGTGTCGACCTGGCCCTGCAACTCTCGCCGACGTGCATGGCGGCGATCGAAGACCTCTTCGACGCGCCGACCTGCCCTGCCGTGCGCGGCCCCTCCTTTGATACTTCGCCGCCGGAGATCGACACTCCCGCCGCAAACCTGACCGTCGAGTGCGACGGCGCCGGCAACACCGGGCAGTTGAACGCCTGGCTGGACAGCCGAGGCGGAGCCCAAGCCAGTGACGCTTGTTCGAACGTGTCGTGGAGCAATGATTTTGGTGGGCTGACCGATGGCTGCGGCGCCACTGGCGCGGCGACCGTCACTTTCTCGGCGATGGACGATTGTGGGCTCGTCGCCAGCACAACCGCGACCTTCAGGATCGTCGACACGATTGCGCCCACGCTTACCATTCCGCCGGACGTGACGATTTTCTGTCACGACAGCGCCGATCCGAACGAGAACCCGGCGCTGGGCAAGGCGACCGCGACGGACAACTGCGACCCCAACGTCGATATCAGCTATGTCGATGATTGCCAGACGCGGAACTGCCGCGGCAAGATTTACCGCACCTGGACGGCGACGGACGACTGCGGCAACGCCACCAGCGGCGTGCAGATCATCAACGTCGTCTCACGCGGGACGACCGGCCAGAAGGGCAGCCTGCTGATTCTGCCGAAGGTCGAGCAGCGCTATGACAACGCCGGCGCCCTGACGCAGGACACATTCATCACGATCTCCAACGACAGCAGCAACACGCAGCACGTCAAGCTGTTCTACGTCGATGGCGACACCTGGGAATCGGTCGATAACGGCTTCGTGCTGACGCCGGAAGAGCCGTACTACTTCTCGCTCGAAGACCCCCTCGCCAACGCCAGCGGCCAGACGCCGCGACGCTTCCGCGATGTCCTCGCCGGCGGCGCGCCGCAGCCCGATCCGCTCGGACGCGGCGGATTGACCGTTCGCGGCTTCGTGCTGATCTTCGCCTGCGACAACACGTTCAATCGCCCGGTGCGCAACAACAACCTGACCGCCAAGGTCACGATTGTGAACTACGCCGACACCGAGGCCTACGAGTACGACGCGACCGCCTTCCAGGCGGCGTGCGTGCCGCACGGCGCGATCATCGATCGCAGCGAACTGATGCTCGGCGGCGACTATGACTACGCGCCGGGCCAGATCCTGGCCGACATGTTCGCCGACAACAGCGAAGCGCTGGGCGGCAATGTGCTGACCGAGCTGACGCTGCTGGTGCTGGACATGGACTTCCGTCAGAACGGCCGCGGGCCGGCGACGACGTTCGCGTTCTTCACCGTGCACAAGCAGGACGAAACGCCGCTGACCTGGCAGCAGGATTACTGCGTCACCTGCTGGGATTCGCGCTTGATCTCGTCGATCGAGCCGAGCGTGTTTGACGGCGTGATCGTCAACGCCGATCGCGTGAAGGCCAGAATCGAGACGTTCCGCAACGACGGCATCTGCGGCGTGGAATCACGCCAGGCGCCGCTGCTGGGCGTGATGACCAAGGCGATCACCTTCACCGGCGGCCCGACCGCCTACGCCGCCAGCGAAGCCACCGGCCAACTGGTCGAGCAAGCGACGATCATCATCGGCGGAGCCCAGAGCCTGCCCGGCGGCGAACTGCGCGCCGCTGAAGACACGCCGGAGTTCCGCGCGCCAGGCGCCACGCGCGAAACGCTGAAGCCTTAGCCGGAAAAAGACGCGAATCCATCAACACCAGGGGCGGACGCTAACGCGTTCGCCCCTTTTCTTGTGGCGGCCGCCAGGCGCCGATAACGCGGGCCAAGGCGCGGCGTTTGTGGCAGTTTTTCTCGGCAGCCTCGTGAATTATGGTTCCCTCCGCCGGGCGGATGATGTAGTCTGGTGTGTACGCGCCGCAGGCGAATCACTTCCTGTCGCCGACGTTGGCGCGCGGCTGTAGGGGCCGACCGGGCTGGAATCACCGCCCCGAAACGATGAGACCCTGGAGGGTTCGGTATGAATCGGATGATTCGAGCGGCCGGTATCGCCGGCGCGATGGCGGCTTTCGGTCTGGCGGCGACGGCAGCGCGCGCCGCCGAGACGGAGATTGTGTTCTGCATTGATGGCTCGGGAAGCATCAGCACGAGCGACTTCAACCTCCAGAAAGCCGGCGTCGGCGCGTGCATCGCGGATGAGTTGATCATTCCGCGCGACGGCAGTGTGTCGGTCTCGATCGTGCTCTTCTCGAACAACGCCATCACGATCCTGCCGTTAACCCCGGTCACGGACGGGAGTCTGATCGGCATCGGAGTAGTCCTGTTGCTTACGCCCCAACCGGGCGGCAGCACGAACATGACCGACGCGCTGTCGACAGCGCGCGGCATCCTGAACGCCGGCAGCGCAACCGCCGACAAGTTCATCATCCTTTCAACCGACGGTGTGCCCGACGACGAGACGTCGACAGCCGCGCAGTGCACCGCCGCGGCCGGCGAAGGGACCGTCATCTGCACGATCGGCGTCGGCGCCGACATCAACGAGACGCTGCTGCAGAACTGCGCGAGCGAGACCGGCGGCGGATACGGCTTCGCCTCCAGCTTTTCCGGCTTCCGCGCCGTCTGTCGCGAGTGCGTCTTCCTGGTGCTGATCAACTGTGAATGCATCACCGAAAGCGTCGTTCTCGACCCGAATGAGACGGCCGCGGATCTGGACTGCAATCAGATCGTCATCTGCCGCGACCGCGACGATGCGATCGTGCCCGTCACGTGCGATCCGCCCGGACCGTATCCGATCGGCGTGAACGCGATCGGCGTGCGCCTCGTCGGCGATCATCGCGGCGACGAATCCCAAGTGTTCCCGGTCTGCAGTCTCGTCGTGACCCGCGACGACGAACCGAATTGCGTCATCTGTCCGGCTCCGCTCACGCTCGAGTGCAGCGATCCGGATATCCGTGGCGCGATCGCCGACTGGCTCAATTCCGCCATGCTCGGACAAAACTGCGAGGGATGGATCGGCAATTCGTTCAACCCCGAGGATTTCGTCGGGGACGAATGCGAGATGTCGCAGACGGTGTATTTCTTCCGGATTCAGGACAACGCGCTCGGCGACGGCAATACCCCGGTGGTCCCGATCAACTGCTCGTCGACGATTACGATCGGCGACACGACCGCGCCCGAGCTGCTTGACGCCAACGTGACGGCAAGCGACACCGACGCGAACTGCGTCGCGGCCGTGGTCTTCTCGGTCGGGGCGAAGGACAATTGCCAGATTCCGAGTATCGACTTCAACATCACGGTCACCAACGCGATCGTTGAGCCAAACTCGATTCGCGTGATCAGCGGCGTCGATCCGAACGGCGAGGTCGCATTTGGCGGCACGTTCAACGTCATCGACGTCACGGCCTGCCCGGCCATCGTGACGATTGAGTTCACGGCGACCGACGACTGCAACAACACGTCGATGACTTCCGTCACTGCTGAAATCTACGACCGGATCGATCCGAACATCACCATTCCGCCGGACGTGACGATTTTCTGCCACGACAGCGCCGATCCGAACGAGAACCCGGCGCTGGGCAAGGCGACCGCGACGGACAACTGCGACCCCAACGTCGATATCAGCTATGTCGATGATTGCCAGACGCGGAACTGCCGCGGCAAGATTTACCGCACCTGGACGGCGACGGACGACTGCGGCAACGCCACCAGCGGCGTGCAGATCATCAACGTCGTCTCACGCGGGACGACCGGCCAGAAGGGCAGCCTGCTGATTCTGCCGAAGGTCGAGCAGCGCTATGACAACGCCGGCGCCCTGACGCAGGACACATTCATCACGATCTCCAACGACAGCAGCAACACGCAGCACGTCAAGCTGTTCTACGTCGATGGCGACACCTGGGAATCGGTCGATAACGGCTTCGTGCTGACGCCGGAAGAGCCGTACTACTTCTCGCTCGAAGACCCCCTCGCCAACGCCAGCGGCCAGACGCCGCGACGCTTCCGCGATGTCCTCGCCGGCGGCGCGCCGCAGCCCGATCCGCTCGGACGCGGCGGATTGACCGTTCGCGGCTTCGTGCTGATCTTCGCCTGCGACAACACGTTCAATCGCCCGGTGCGCAACAACAACCTGACCGCCAAGGTCACGATTGTGAACTACGCCGACACCGAGGCCTACGAGTACGACGCGACCGCCTTCCAGGCGGCGTGCGTGCCGCACGGCGCGATCATCGATCGCAGCGAACTGATGCTCGGCGGCGACTATGACTACGCGCCGGGCCAGATCCTGGCCGACATGTTCGCCGACAACAGCGAAGCGCTGGGCGGCAATGTGCTGACCGAGCTGACGCTGCTGGTGCTGGACATGGACTTCCGTCAGAACGGCCGCGGGCCGGCGACGACGTTCGCGTTCTTCACCGTGCACAAGCAGGACGAAACGCCGCTGACCTGGCAGCAGGATTACTGCGTCACCTGCTGGGATTCGCGCTTGATCTCGTCGATCGAGCCGAGCGTGTTTGACGGCGTGATCGTCAACGCCGATCGCGTGAAGGCCAGAATCGAGACGTTCCGCAACGACGGCATCTGCGGCGTGGAATCACGCCAGGCGCCGCTGCTGGGCGTGATGACCAAGGCGATCACCTTCACCGGCGGCCCGACCGCCTACGCCGCCAGCGAAGCCACCGGCCAACTGGTCGAGCAAGCGACGATCATCATCGGCGGAGCCCAGAGCCTGCCCGGCGGCGAACTGCGCGCCGCTGAAGACACGCCGGAGTTCCGCGCGCCAGGCGCCACGCGCGAAACGCTGAAGCCTTAGCCGGAAAAAGACGCGAATCCATCAACACCAGGGGCGGACGCTAACGCGTTCGCCCCTTTTCTTGTGGCGGCCGCACGATACGATCCAAAACTGGCGCGGACCCGAACGAGTGCAACTCCAATGGATGTGGAACTACTGAGTCGGCTGCAGTTCGCCGGCACGATCATGTTTCATTACATCTTCCCCCCGCTCACGATCGGGCTCGGGCTGGTGATGGTCGTGCTGGAGGCGATGTGGCTGCGCACCGGCGACTATTCCTGGAACCAGGCGGCGCGCTTCTGGACGCGCATCTTCGCGCTCAACTTCGCGCTCGGCGTCGCCACCGGCATCGTGATGGAATTCGAGTTCGGCACGAACTGGGCGGCTTACAGCCGGTTCGTCGGGGATGTGTTCGGCTCGGCGCTCGCCGCCGAGGGGATTTTCGCGTTCTTCCTCGAGTCCGGCTTCCTCGCGGTGCTGGTGTTCGGATGGGATCGTGTCGGGCCGAAGATGCACTTCTTTTCGACGTTGATGGTCTGGCTGGGCGGAATGTTCAGCGCGGTGTGGATCGTCGTGGCGAACTCATGGCAGCAGACGCCCGCCGGATATCACGTCGTCGAGCATATCGTCAACGGGCGCCTGACCCGACGGGCGGAGATCACCGACTTCTGGGCGATGGTGTTCAATCCGTCGAGTGTGGATCGCCTGACGCACACGCTGATCGGCGCGATGATCCTCGGTGGTTTCCTGGCGATGTCGGTCAGCGCGTACTACCTGCTGAAGCATCGGCACGAGTTGTTTGCGCGGCGCTGTTTCACGATCGGGCTGCTGATCGCGGCGCTGTTCAGCGTGCTGGCGCTTGTCACCGGACATGATCAGGCCCGACAGGTCGCGCGTACGCAGCCGGCGAAACTCGCGGCGTATGAGGGACACTTCGAAACCGGACCGGGCCACCTGTACCTGTTCGGCTGGCCAGACGCCGCAAACCAGAAGGTACACGGCGTGGCGATTCCCGGGATGCTCAGCTTCCTGATTCACGACGATTTCAACAAACACGTGAAGGGCCTGAACGATTTTCCGCCGGAGGATCGCCCGAACGTGTGGCTGCCATTCCAGATGTACCACCTGATGGTCGGGCTGGGGATGTGCTTCATCGTGTTGACGCTGGGCACGTTGCCGCTGCTGCGCGGCGGTCGCGTGTTTCGCATGCGCTGGCTGCTGCGGATTTATGTGTTTGCCGTGATTGGAGCAATGATCGCGAATCAGGCCGGCTGGATCGCGGCCGAGACCGGTCGCCAGCCGTGGATCGTGTACCCGAGCGTGCAAGACGGCGTTCCGCAGCCGGGCCTGCGCACCAGCGACGGGCTCAGTGAAGCGGTCGAGGCGGAGCACGTGCTGGCGTCGATCATCATGTTCGGGCTGATCTACCTGCTGCTCGGCGCCGTCTGGATTTACGTGCTCGACAGCAAGATTCGTCACGGGCCGGATGAGGACGAGCGGCCGCACGACCCGGACGCGCACGGCTTTATTGAGGCCGCCGTCGATATGGCCGGCGGCCAGCGATCGCTAACCGAGATTGATGAGGACGCCCGGTGATGTTCAGCTATGACGCCCTGGCGCTGATCTGGTTCGTGTTGCTCAGCTTTCTGCTGATCGGCTACACGATTCTCGACGGGTTTGATCTTGGCGTCGGGATTCTGCATCCGATCGCCGGTTCCGATCGCGACCGCCGCGTGCTGCTCAATTCGATCGGCCCATTGTGGGACGGCAACGAAGTGTGGCTCGTGACGTTCGGCGGCGCGCTGTTCGCGGCCTTTCCGGAGGCGTACGCGACGGTATTCAGCGGCTTTTATCTGGCGTTCATGCTGCTGCTGTTCGCGCTGATTTTTCGCGCGGTCAGCATCGAGTTCCGTTCCAAGACGGCGCATCCGCTCTGGCGGCGGGTGTGGGATTACGGGTTCTTCGGCTCCAGCCTGCTGGCGGCGGCGCTGTTCGGCATCGCCGGGGGCAATCTGATGCTCGGCGTGGCGGTGGATGATCGCGCGGTGATGCGGCAGTCGCTGGTTGACCAGCTCGGCCCCTATCCGTTGGCGGTCGGCGCGCTGACCGTGACCTTGTTTGCGATGCACGGCGCGATCTTTCTGTACCTCAAGACCGAGGGAGAACTCCAGCAGCGGGTGGAACGCTGGATCTGGCGGTGCTTCGGGATGTTTCTGATCGCGTATGTGCTCACGACGATGTACACGCTCGTGGCCGCGCCGCGGGCCACCGCGAATATCCGGGCCCATCCCTGGTTGTGGATCGTGCCGGTGCTGAACGTGCTGGCGGTAGCCAACATTCCGCGGGCGATGTTCAAGAAACAGCCCGTCTACGCTTTCGTCAGCTCGTGCGCGACAATCGCCGCGCTGGCGACATTGTTCGCCGTCGCGATTTTTCCGAACCTCGTGCCCTCGTCGCTCAACGACGCCTGGAGTCTGACGGTCTACAACGCGCGCTCCAGCGAGCGCACGCTGGGGATCATGCTGATCATCGCGGCCATCGGAATCCCGTTTGTCGCGTCGTACACGGCGGTGATTTACTGGGTGTTCCGCGGAAAGGTGAAACTGGATCGCGCGAGCTACTAGCCGGCGGCCGAGCTACGCCGGCAATGCCCGCAGGAAGCCGCGCACCAGCGTGTTCTGGCGCGTGTCATAGCCCAGACATACCAGCGGATAGACCACCCGGCCGAATGGGCGCAGCGTGCGACAGATCGCGCGCTGCCAGAACGTCGTGGCTTCTTCCAGGCGGCGTTCAATGTTGCGCTGCACGACCAGCCACACATCCTCCCGCAGTTTCTCGGCGGTACCGAACGCGCCGGCCGGCTCGGCGACGCCGCTACGGATATTCGCGAGCATCTCGGCGCGCGTTTCGCCGCTGGTGAGCGTATAGGTTGTGCCGACCCGATGCGTGTGCGAATCGCTGCCGCCGACCAGCGTTTTGCCGCGGCCGCGGGTCGCCGCCCAGGCGAACGCGTTATGGGCATAGCTGCGGGCGCCGTTGATGCCCTCAAAGACATCGAAGTGTTCGAGCAGCCGCTCGATCTGCCAGGTCTTCAGGACGCGGTGCTGCTCGGTCCAGGTCAGATGGTTCAGCACGAACAGCTTGTCGATGCTGCGGGCGTAACGCGCGAGTTCGTAAATACTGCCGCGCAGCGATTGCAACTCGCGGTGCTGGGCCTCATTGATATCAAAGACGTTCACATGCACGCGCGTGCCGTCTTCCGGGAAGGCGACCGTCACCTCCTCGGCGACGATGAAATCCGGCAGATCGCCGCGACGGTTCAGCAGGTCCAGACAGCCGTCGATCGTGTCATGGTCCGTGATCGTCACGTAGTCCATGCCGCGCGACTTGGCCAGGTCGTAGACCTCCTCGGGCGTCAGCAGCGGGTGATACAGAGCGCCCGGCAGGTACTTGAGCGTCTCATCTGAAAACGTGGAGTGGCAATGGAGGTCAACGCGCATCGCGGCCTTGCGGCGCCACGCGCCTTCAAACTGCGCCGCTGCCGCTTCGAACTCCGCCGCCTGGGCCAACGGGTGGTCCATCAGTACGCCTCCCTTTCCGGGTTGGCACACAGATATCCGCTCATTGTCAAGCCATTCGCATCGATTCGTGAAGAATCCGTTTGGATTCCAGCCGTTCGCATAACCCGTATCATCCACTCACAACGCCTGCGCCGCCAGTCGCACGCGGCGACCGTCCACATCCGCCTCCTTGGCGTCCGGGCCGACCTCACCGAATTCCAGCGTGGCCACCAGGCATTCCGCCTCCAGGGATTCGCGGCGCCGCCCCAATACTTCGGCAAATTCGGCCGGCGCTTCGACCTTCAGCCGCACCCGGGCCTGATAGGGCAGGTTCATTTCCTTGCGCAAACTCTGCACATGGTGGATGAATTCCCGGATCAGGCCCTCCTCCAGCAGGTCCGGCGTCAATTCGGTGCTCAGAATCACGACCCCCGCCCGGCCCTGCGCCGCCGACCAGCCTTCGCGTGCTTCCAGGCGGATTTCGACATCTTCCGGCGTCAGCGTGACGCGGTTTCCGCCGACTTCGACCACGAGTTCGCCATTGGCGACCAGATCGCGGCGGGCGCCAGCGGGATCGGCCAAAGCCTGCAGCGCCTTGCCGACCAGGGGGGCCTGTTTGCCAAATTTCGGCCCGAGGGCGCGGAAGTTCGGCTTCACCTCGTACCGCACATATTCATCGGCTTCCATCGCGAACTCGACATTGCGGACATTGAGCTCTTCCGCGATGAGCGGCGCGTGCGATTTCAGCCAGTCCTCATGCGCGTGCAGCGCGAGCGCAATCTCAACGCGCTCCAGCGGCTGGCGCACTTTCAGTTTCGCCTGGGTGCGGGCGGCGCGGCCCAGCGAGACGATCTCGCGCACGAGGTCCATCTCGTCGGCGAGGGCCTCGTCGATAAACGCGTCGTTCGGCTCGGGATAGTCGCAGAGATGCACGGACAGCCGCGTACCGGGCGCATCGGGCGCGAACGCCTGAGACCGGCACAGGTGCTGGTGCATCAACTCGGCGAAGAACGGCGTAAAAGGCGCGATCAGGCGACTGAGCGTGACCATCGCTTCGTAGAGCGTGTTGTAGGCGTCCCATTTGTCCACGTCGCGCCCTGATTTCCAGAATCGATCGCGCGAGCGCCGCACGTACCAGTTGCTGAGCGCGTCGACAAATTCGTTCAGCCGCTGCGCGGCGGGGTAGTTCTCAAAACGATCCATCGCGGCGCGGACATCCCGCACCGTGCGGTGCAGTTCGCTGGTCAGCCAGCGATCCAATTCGCTGCGCAGGGACGGATCGCGCCAGCCGGCGCCCCGACCGCCCGGGGCCGAAAAGCCGTCGATATTGGCGTAGATCGTGAAGAAGCTGAACACGTTGTACAGCCGCACGAGAAACTCGCGCTGCGCGTCGCGGATCGCCGCTTCCTGAAACCGGACCGACGTCCACGGGGTCTGGGCGCTGAAGAAATACCAGCGCATCGCGTCGGCGCCGTAGGCGTCGAAGATGTAGCTCGGCTCTTTATAGTTCTTGGTGCGCTTCGACATTTTCAGCCCGTCTTCGCCCATCATGTGGCCGAGGACGATGCAGGTCTTGAACGGCAGCGGGTAGCCGCCGTCCGGCGCGTCGGCCGCCGGGGCGGCGTCGGCCGCGCTGGCGGGAAAGGTCGTGTTCTTCGCGTCATCGGCGAACAGCAGCGTGTTGATCGCGAGCAGGCCGTAGAACCAGCCGCGGGTCTGGTCGATGGCCTCGCTGATGAAATTGGCCGGGAAGCGCTCTTTGAGTGTTTCGATGGAGCCGGGCGCGTGGGGATAGCCCCATTGGGCGAACGGCATGCTGCCGGCGTCCCACCAGCAGTCGATGACTTCGGGCACGCGGGCCATGCGGCCGCGGCCGCACTCGCACTCATACGTCCATGCGTCGATGTATGGCTTGTGGACGCGCAGGTGATCGGGCAGCGCCTCATTGTCCTTGGCGTGCTCGGCGACTTTGCCGTCCCAATAGCCGCCCGGGTACTCGGCGGTCGCGTCGGTGGCGCCGCGTTTTTCGCGCAGGTCGTTCAGGGAATCGACGGCCTCCATCCTGCCGCACGCGGCGCAGCTCCAGATCGGCAGCGGCGTGCCCCAGTAACGCTCGCGCGAGAGGGCCCAGTCGACATTGTTGCGCAGAAAATCGCCGAAGCGACCCTCCTTGATATGGCCGGGCAGCCAGTTGACCGTATCGTTGTTCTTGAGGAACGACTCTTTGAACTGGCTGGTGCGGACAAACCAGCTCTTCCGCGCGTACTGGATCAGGGCGTCACTTTCGGCGCGCGGGCAGAACGGGTAATCGTGCCGATACTGTTCGGCATGCAGCAGCAGCGGCGTGCCCCACGGGGTTGTTCGCTCGTCACGCAATTCGCGCGTGATGTCCTTGTCGCAGTCTTTGACCCAGCGGCCGCGGTATTTTTCGGGCGCGTCGTCGTTGAACTCGCCATTGGGGGCGACGGCGTTGAGCAGCGGAATCGCGTCCGGATGTTCGAATCGCTGCCTCTCTTGCTGAAGCAGATCAAAGTCAACCTCTCCGAACGCGGGCGCCTCGTGAACGATACCCGTGCCACTATCCGTCGTGACAAAGTCTGCTATAGTGACGCGCCAACCAATAGGCGCATCGCCTCCGTTCGCTAACTTCGCAGTCAGGCGCCCCCAGGGAGTGTCGCTCAAGAACGGTGTCGTTAGAAAAGCAGCTTCCAGGTGACCGGGAGGTCGGGAATAATAGCAGTCGAACGGCGGCAGATACCGCAATCCGATCAGATCTTCGCCGCGACATGTGGAAACGACACGCAGCTCGCGTTTGATCTTCCCGGCGATCGTTTCAACGAGGCCCTTGGCGACATAAAACAGCTCGGCGGCGCCGCCTTCCGGGCCGGGGTCTTCGACCAACGCGTATTCCAGTTCCGGATGCACCGCGGCGAAGTGATTGCTCAGCAATGTCCACGGGGTCGTCGTCCAGACGAGCAGCGAAACCCGGGTGGGGCAGGCATCTTGCCTGCCATCCTCGCGCGCCTCGGCTTGTCCTTCCAAACGCCTGTGGCCGCCGGTCGCCGCTTCATCCCAAACCCACGGATAGTCGTCCCCAAGGTCGCGCTTGGCCGGGTTTGAGTGGATATACGCCTGCTTTTCGAGAAAGTCTGACTCGTTTCGAATGATCCGATCGAAGGACTCATCCTGCCAAACGGCGCCCTGCCAATTCGGATTGTGAACACGTCGGCGCTGCGCGATCTGCTTGGCCGAGAAGCTTTTAATGCTGTGAAGCAACTCACTCAGAGACCACCAGCTTCCCTTCTCTTTCTCGAGTGGAGTGAACAGGAGATGGACATGGTCGGGCATCACGACCACCGAGTGGACCATGAGCCGGTCCGCATCGAAGTGGAGGCATGACTGGAGCGCCATGTCTCGTTCTTCGGAAGCCAGTTCAGTCGATCGAACAGCGCCATCGTCCTGCTTTGCCGCGCCGGCAGTTCGGAAAGTTACAAAGTAGGTGCTGCCGCCCGCTTCCCAATGGGGGAGGCGACGCTGTTTGGTGCTAAGGTCACGGCTCGCGCCTTTGTCGGCAGGCAAGATGCCTGCCCCACCCGCGGACTCCTGCCTGCTCTTGGGGCTGCCTGCCTGCCCGTCATTGGGGCTGCCTGTTTGCCTGTCATTGGGACTAGCCTTCTTGCCCAGCGCGTCCACCAGCGGGAACTTCACATACACACTCGGGTCATCAACCTCGCGATACCCCTCGCCGACTTCGCCCGCGCTCAGCGCCGTGCCGCCCTGGGCCCACCACCACACCACCTTGTGGCCCTGATACAGCAACCCGCGCTCAAACAACCGCTTGAGGCCCCACCACACGCTCTCCACATACTGCTGATGAAACGTCACATACGCCTCGTCCAGGTTCACCCAGAACCCGAGGCGCTTCGTCATCTGCTCCCATTCGCGCGTGTAGCGAAAGACGCTCTGGATACAGCGCAGGTTGAACTTCTCGACCCCGAACTGCTCGATTTCCTCTTTCGAGTGGATGCCGATCTCTTTGCAGACCTCCACCTCGACCGGCAGGCCGTGCGTGTCCCAGCCGGCCTTGCGGTCCACCAGCTTGCCGCACATCGTCTGGTAGCGCGGAAAGACGTCCTTGATCGCGCGGGTCAGCGCATGGCCGGGGTGGGGCAGGCCGTTGGCCGTCGGCGGCCCCTCGAAAAACACAAACCGCTCCGCCCCCCGCCGCTGCTCCAGCGAACGGGCGAACACGTTATGCGCCTCCCAAAACGCCAGCGTCCGGCTCTCGGCGACTGGAAAACTGAACGACTCCGGCAACGGCTCAAACATGAGGGCGCGTTCCTTCAAGGATTCAGACGTTCGCCACCCGGGCGCGAGAATGGGTGGCGCCCGCGGCCCACCCGACAACCCGTATCGTTCCCGCGCCAGGCCGCTTCTTCAGCGGTCAGGCAGCCCACCCGACCCGCAAAACCGCTAAGCCGACCGGCGACGAATCGAATCCGGCAGAATACCGGCCGCGCTGGTGAGCGACCAGCGCCGCCGAACCTCGCCCGGGTAGCCCGTCGGCAGACCGGCCCGGCCCGCACTTACTTCGCGCCCGCCGGCGCCACTTCGGGCGTTTCGTGCGGCAGTGCGATTTCGGCGGAATCCGTCTGGGCCAGCACCACCGGCTGCCCCGCCGAAGCCGACCCGGCCCCGATGTCCGCGGCGAACAGCTTGATGTGCTGCCAGCGATTGGACATCCAGCGCGTCCGGAACAGCACGCCGAGCACGATGATGTTCAGCGCGCACATCGTCCACGGGCCGGCGATGCCGTACTGCGGCAGGCCGTAGGCCATGGCGACGCCGCCGCCAATGAAGATTCCCCAGCAACACAGCGCCGCATACACCGCGGGCACGCGCGTATCGCCCGCGCCGCGCAGGGCGTTGCTGTAGATGATGCACATGGCGTCAAACACCTGAAACACCGCGACCCAGATCATCACCGCCCCGCCGACGGCGATCACCGCGGCGTCCTGCGAAAACCAGCGCACCAGCGGTTCGCGTCCCAGCCAAAAGACCACGCCGATCAGGGTCATGTACACCGCCACAAGCCCGAACCCCGTGTGCGCGTAGCGGTGGGCCCGCTGCGGTCGACCCTCGCCGATGCAGAAGCCGACCTTGGAGCAGACAGCCATGCCGATTCCGATCGCCGGCATGAAGCTCATGTGCATGTACTGCATGCCGATGTTGGTCGCGGCCATCGCGGCCTCGCCGAACGGCGGGATAATCAGCATCGTAAACACAACCCACGACCCGAGGTCGAGCAGCCACTGCACACTCGTCGGCGCGCCGACCTGGATCAGTTCGCGCATGCGGTTCGCGTTCCAGCGCCACGTGCTGCGCGTGCGAAACAGCGCGTCATTCTTGGCGCTGAGCATCGCGATCATCATGTAGACGGCGCGCACCAGCCAGCCGAGCGTGGTCGCGATCGCCGCGCCTGCGATGCCGAGTCGCGGACAACCGAGATTGCCGAAGATCAACAGCCAATTGGCGACGCCGTTCACGACCAGCGCCAACAGCGTGGCGCTCAGCGCCACGCCGGGCCGTTGAATGCCGGTGAAGAAACCATTCAGGCCGACGCTGGCGATCGTCGGCGCGAGGGCGTACATCGAAATCTCGATATACGCGATCTCCCGGGCGGCGACTTCCGGCGTATGCTTGCCGAACGCGGCGATGGCGCCAAACCAATACTCGGTCGTCAGGCCGATCGGAACGGCGATCAGGCCGAAAATCAGCGCGATATAGATACTCTGCCAGGCGTACGAGCCGGCGAGATGGCGCTGCCCGCGTCCGTCGGCCTGGGAAACGAAGGTCTGCACGCTGTTCGCGATGCCCATCGCCACGCACCCGACGACAAACACGATCATCGTCGCCGGCGAGATCGCCGCGAGTTCGGCGGTGCCGACCCACGACACCATGACCACATCGATAAAGCCCATCAAGAAACGGGTGATGGTCATGCCGACCATCGGCGCGGCCAGGCGCAGCAGCGCGGTGGTAATCGTCCGCGCGCTGTCGTGCTCCGGCATGAGCTGCGCGGCTTGAGAGTGTGACACCGATCTTCTCCAGAAGCGTCACGGTCGGCCGGACGCGTAATGAACAAAAAAAAGACCCCGACGAAACTCGCCGGGGCCGGTCAGATGACAGAATCAGCGCAAAGCGGATTTCAGCCAGACCCCGGACTCGGGCGCACAATGTCGCCCAGGATAATGGGATTGAGAGAGCGGACTGTTTTCATCGACCTCTCCTGACACGGACCCGCCGGTGGGCGGCTCCTGAAAATCCGACCGTGCGTATTCAAAACGCGGCCGAGTTTTGTAGTTGTATCGTCCATCCAAATGTGCGTCAATAAGCGGCATGGGCTTCCGTCGGAGGAATTCCGCTTTTCGGAGCGCTTTGGGAACAAGTCGGTTTGGGATAACGTACAAAAAAGGTGGCGCGGCCCCCGGTCCCGCCGTATCGCCCCTCTACGGAGCCTGCGCCTGATGCGGTCGCTGCCATTGCTCGCGATGCTGAGTCTCGCCGCCGCCGCGCCTGCCCAGCCAATTGGGGGAGACGTCAAGAGCGTCGGATTCCGCGGCCAGGCCGATATGAGCCAGTTCGTGGCCCGCCGCGGCCTGTGGACGCCGATCTGTGTCGATCTCCAAGCCACCAGCCCCACCGCCAAAGAGGTCGAGGTCCGCTTCGCCACCCGTGATCTGGACGGCGACACCGTGGAATACTCCAGCGGGCCGGTCACGCTCGGGGCCGGCGTGCGCCGCGCCTGGGTTTACGCCTGCCTGGGCGACAACGACTTCTTCGGCGCGTCGGTCCAGGTGCTCGACGCCGACGGCGCGCTGATTACCCGCATGCGGATGCCCGGATGCGAGGCGGTGCCCGAATATACCCAGCTGATTATCGACATCAGCCGCAAGCCTGTGCTGGCGCTGACGTCCCGGAGCTTCGCGTCCGAGGGTGACTGGGCGACGCGTAGTTACTATCGCGCGATTCGCGCGGGTCGCATGGAATTGTCCGAAGTGCCGGATCGCTGGATCGGGCTTCAATCCGCCGATGTCATCGTGTGGGATGAGCCCAAGCCCACCGACCTGACCATCGCGCAGACGGAAGCCCTGATCGAGTGGGTCCGTAACGGCGGCCAGCTTGTGATCGGCATCGGCCCGTCGGCCGACGACCTGCGCAACACGCCCCTGGCGCCGATATTGCCCGTCAGCGGCGACACCCCCGCCGAAGTCGCGACGCTCGACAATCTCGGCACGTTTGTGCTGCAGCGCGAGCCGCGGCCAATGACGGTGGCGACGGCAAAGGCGCGGCCCGAGGCCCAGGTGCGCTATGTCGCCAACGCCGGCGTGGATAAGCAGTATGACTTCATCGTGAGCTGGCCGGTCGGCTCCGGGCGCGTCACGACCTGCGCGACGCGACTGATGGACCTGGCGCCCGAAGGCGTCACGCCACGCGACGCCTTCTATGAAGCGTTTTTTGATGTGACGCGGCTGCCGCCCGCGATCCGCGCGGCGTTTGCGCAACGCCAAACGAACATGCTGGCCCAGGAAACTTCGCTGCACAGCCGTCTGACGTCGCTGACGCGCTTTTCCGGCCAGACCAGTCTGCTGATTCTGCTCGCGCTGCTGTTCGTGGCCGTGTATATCTTTGTCGCCACGGCGGCGTCGTGGATGTGGCTCCAGCAGCGAAAACTCACGGCGCTTTCGTGGACGGTGTTCGCGGGAATCGCGGTCGTCGCCGGCTTCGCCAGCCTTGGCGCCGTGCGGCTCACCAAGGCCTCCGGCGCCAAATCGACCTCATTCGTTGATTGCGAAACGGGATCGCCCGCCTGCCGCGTCTGGAGCTACGTCGGCTATCGCACCGCGCAGCGGCGGGTCGTCGAAGTCGCGTCGCCCGGCGCCACGGGCTACACGCGCCCCCTGCCGCTCGGTCGCGATCAAACCTCAAAATACGCGACCGCCGCGCGCTATGACGCGCTGCCCGCCAAAGGCAAACTCGCGCCGGTGCTGATGCGGGCGACGCTCAAGCAGTTTGAGGGGTTCTGGACCGGCGACCTCGGCGGCGCGTTCCGGGCGCAGCTCGCCTTTGACCGCGGCACGGGAAAGGTCACGCCGACGAGTTGGGTCGAGAACCAGACCGACATTCGCATCACGGGCGGGTTTCTGTTGTTCCTCGACCCGCGCGTCCGCGATCCCTACGACGGCGGTCCGCCGATGCGCACCGCGGGATTGACGACGCCGGTGCGCTCCGATCGCCGCTACCGCGACGTGGTCGGGCAGGTTCCGCCTGCGCTCAACGTGCTGGCGGTTTCCATCCCGGCGCTGAATCCGGGCGAGCGCGCCAGCGACCTGGGCGCCGCAGCCTATGCCGAGTACGACAAGGCCGCGACCAACTGGAAACGCGGAGCCGCGGAGCCGGAACGGCGGCCGGAGTTGCCCACACTGTGGGAAGCGCAGCTCGCCTGGGCGCAGCCGAGTTTCCTGCGCACCGACACGACCCATCTGGCCGCGTGGCTGGCGAGCACGCGCGATCTCTACCTGCCCAACAGTTCCTATGCGCCCACGTTCGACAACGTCGGTGTTGAGATCAGCCTGGAGGGCCTGGTGGATCTGGACATCACCCATTGGCTGTCGCGCGATCACGCCGTGTTGCTGCTGTGGTCGGAAGAACCCGGTCCGGGGGCGATGCTGGTGGACGGCGAACCGGCGCGGATGACGGCGGGGAACGCGTTGTATCGGGTGCGCGTGCCGGTCACCTATCAGGGCAGTGTGCGGCGAGAGGACGAAGAGTGATTATTCAGACAATCAATCTGACCAAGCGCTACGGCAAACTCGTCGCGCTCGACAACCTGCACCTGAACATCGAAGAAGGCGAGTGCTTCGGCTATATCGGCCCCAACGGCGCCGGCAAGACGACGACCATTCGCATTCTCTCGACGCTGCTCCAGCCCACCTGGGGCGAAGCCCGCGTCTGCGGCCATGTGGTGGGTTATGAATCGCGGAAGATTCGCCCGCTGGTCGGATATGTGCCGGACTTCTTCGGCGCGTACGAAGACATGGTGGTGCAGGAGTACCTGGAGTTCTTCGCCGCCGCGTACAACATCACGGGGCGCAAGCGTGACCAGATCGTCGGCGACGTGCTGGAGCTGACCGACCTGAGCTATAAGCGCGATGCGCTGGTGGATTCGCTCAGCCGCGGCATGAAGCAGCGCCTGAGCATTGCGCGCGTGCTATTGCATGACCCCAAAGTGCTGTTCCTGGACGAGCCGGCCAGCGGATTGGACCCGCGGGCGCGGATCGAGATTCGCGCGCTGCTCAAAGAGCTGCACCGCATGGGCAAGACGATTGTGATCAGCTCGCACATCCTGCCCGAACTCGCGGACTTGTGCACCAGCATCGGGATCATTGAGCGCGGCGAGTTGCGGTTCAAAGGCACGGTCACCGAGGCGCTGCGCCGCGCCCGAGTCGGCGCGGTCGTGCACGTCAAGACGCCGGACGATCTGGAGCGCACCCGGCAGGCGATCTGCGACCTGCCGGGCGTACAGACCGCCGAAGTCCGGGACAGCATGGTCGTCGCCAGTCTCGAGGCCGACACGGGCGACTTCAGTTTCATCGCCCAAGCCATGCTGGCCGCGAAGCTGCGCATTCAGGAGATCAAGCAGGAAGAAATCAATCTCGAAACGGCGTTCATGCGGCTGACGCAGGGCATCGTGCAATGACCCTTCTGCATGACATCGGCGCCTGGCTGTGGCGGCTGCTCCCGGCCAATCCAATCATGGTGCGTGTCGTCAGCAGTGGCGGCAAGCGTATCCGGCACCTGTGGGCCCGCCTGGCCTATCTGGCCGTCCTGTTCGTCGTTGTCATCATCTTCGGCCAGACGCTGTTCAGCGCCGACAATGATTCCCTGGCCGAGATGGCGAAGAACGCGACCAACACATTCAAGGGCGTCAGCCTCGTGCAGCTCGCGCTGATGGCGTTCATCGCGCCTGTGTTCGCCGCCGGCGCCATTACGCAGGAAAAAGACGCCAACACATTCGACATCCTGCTCACCACACCGCTCAGCGCCGGCCAGATTATTCTCGGCTCGCTGCTGAGCCGCCTGTTCTTCGTGTGGGTGCTGCTGCTGTCCGGGTTGCCGATCTTCTGCATCACCATGATCTTCGGCGGCGTGACCACCGCCGAGGTCTTCCTGAGCTTCGGACTCGCCGCCACGACGGCCCTGGTCATGGGCTCGCTGGCGATCACCATCAGCATTATCCGGCGTGGCACGCGCCGCACGATTTTCTCCTTCTTCGTCGGCGTCGCGATTTACCTGCTCGGCATCTGGGCGCTGAGCGTCAGCCGCTGGGGAATCTGCGCGGCGGCGCCGATCGGCACCGATCCGCTGCGCGGCTCCGATGTCGAAGCGCAGATGAGCTGGCTGGCGCCGATCCATCCGTTCCTCGCGTTGTTCGTCGTCACCGGACAGACGCCGGCGCCAAAGTACGCCGATGTCGCGCAATACGGCTGGCCGTTCTCGTGGATGCTGGCGCATCCCGCCGGCGCGTACATGACCCTCACGTCCCTGCTGTCCGTGGCGCTGATCTCATTCAGCCTGATTTTCGTTCGCCGCGGCCAGAAAGAGGGAGAAATCACGTTCTGGTCGCGCTTTGCGGCGTTTTTTCACCGCGGCGCCCCGGCCGAAGAACGCCGGCGAACCCCGCGCCGCGTCTGGGACAACCCGATCGCCTGGCGCGAGGCGAATACGCGCGGCTCCGCCGGCGGCAGCGCGACATTGCGTTATGTCTTTCTCGCGATTGGCGCGCTGGCCGGCCTGCTGCTGGTCTGGGCGTATCGCAGCGGCTGGTCCGGGTTCGTCTCGCCGGGCAATACGCCGGTCGAGGTCGTCCGCAAGTGGCTGGTCGCGCTGGTCTGGATTCAGACCGCCGTCATTCTGCTCGTTGTGACAAACACCGCCGCGACTACGCTGACGCGCGAGAAAGAGTCGCAGACGATGGAACTGCTGCTCACCACGCCGCTGACGAGCAAGTACATCATCTTCGGCATGCTGCGCGGGCTGATCAGCTTCGTCGTCCCGATGGTCGCTGCGCCCACGATTACGCTGATCGCGTTTGTCCTCTCCGATGTGCTCACCTACGGCGGCAGCGTGCCGGTCACGACCGTCGAGGCGGTGATCCTGACGCCGCTGCTGATTCTGGCGTTCTGCGCGCTGGCGGCGATGATCGGGCTGCAATTCTCGCTGGTCAGCCGCAAAACCGTGCAGGCCGTGATGGTTTCCACGTCCATCGTAATGATCGGCTCCGGCGCCCTGTTCGCGTGCGCTTTCGCGCTAGGCGGCGGCGGTGAGATGATCCGGTCGATCGTCTACCCGTTTACGCCGATCAGCGCGATTCAGATTCTGGTCGACCACCAGACGGCCTTTGATAGCGACAGTTCGGCGCCCGCGGCCGGCGCGCTGCGGCAGGTACGGGCGACACGGGCGATCACGGCGCTGATCTCGCTGGGTGTCTATGTCGCGATTACGGTCACGCTCTACGCCAACATGGTTCGCAGCTTTGACATGACCGTTCGAAAACAGTCCGCCTGAGCGCCCTTGTCAGACGGCTTGGCCATGAAATAATGGAGTCGCGGGTCCGAGGACGGACGGCCCCGCCGAGGTACGAACAGCCGCAATGCTCAAGCAGCACAGCCAGATGATGATCAGTCTGCTCGTGGTCGCGGATGCCTGCGCGGTCGTGATCGCCTGGCTCGTAAGCTACTGGCTGCGTTTCAGCCTGCTGCCGGTCGACCCATCCAAGGGCGTGCCGGGTCTGGATGATAAGTTCCTGCCCTTGCTTCCGCTGGTGGTGTTTGCGCACCTGCTGATTTTCTATCGCCTGCGCCTGTATCGCCCGCGCCGTGATCGCTCGCTGTTTACCGAGACGCGCGACATCATCAAGGCCTTCGTCGTGGCGGTCGCGGCCGTCATCATCATCGACTACGCCCTGCCGGAAACCAACAAGCTCTCCCGCCGGTTCATCCTGACCTATGCCCTGATCGGCACGACGCTGTTCGCGACGTTTCGTGGCGTCGTCCGCGCGATCCTGCAGTACATGCGCCGCCGCGGCTGGAACATGCGCCGCGTGGCGATCATCGGCAGCGGCCGCGCCGCACAGCGACTGCTGCAGGCCATTCGGCGTAACACATGGACCGGCATGGACGTCTCGTACTTTGTCGACGACTTTGATATCCGCGAGAACAAGCGGCGGTCCGAACCCGGCCCCGAAGCGACGCACACCGGCGCCACTCCCGATGGCGAGACGCTTCGCCTGATCAAGGGCGTGCCGCTGCTCGGCCCACTGGCGGACGCCCGGCGGATTCTCGAAGCCCGCCCGGTCGACGCCGTTTTCGTCGCGCTGCCCGCGGAAGAGGCGCATCGCACGGCCCGCGTGCTGGAAGAACTGGAAACGAGCATGGCCGACCTTCGGCTGGTGCCGCAGATGCGTCCTTCGTCCACGATGCGCCCGGACATCTCGTCGCTCGACGGGCTGCCGATCCTCTCGTTACGCCAGACGCCGCTCTATGGCTGGAACGGCGTGCTGAAACGTAGTTTTGATATTGTCGTCGGCGCGTTCTGCCTGCTGATCGCCGCGGTACCGATGTTGCTGATTGCGATCGCGATCAAGTTCTCCAGCCCCGGGCCGATTCTCTATCGCCAACGCCGCATGGGGCTCGACGGCTGCGAGTTCGAAATGCTGAAGTTCCGCACGATGGGCGTCGAAGCGGAAAAAGACGGGCCGGTCTGGTCAAGCCGCCAGAACCCGCACCGCACACGCCTCGGCGGATTTCTGCGCCGCACCAGCCTCGACGAATTGCCCAACCTGTTCAATGTGCTGGTCGGCGAGATGTCGCTCGTGGGGCCGCGGCCGGAGCGCCCCGAGTTTATCGAGCAGTTCAAAGAGCAGATTCCGCGTTACATGTTGCGCCACAAGATGAAAGCCGGCATGACCGGGTACGCCCAAATCCGCGGCTATCGCGGCGATACGTCGCTACGCAAGCGCATCCAACATGATGTGCACTACATCCGGCACTGGAGCCTCGCGCTGGATATCCGCATTTTGCTGCAGACGGTCTTCGGCGTCTGGTTCAGTCGGCATGAGGCCTAATCGACGGCCTTCCCTCAGCGACGAGGCGGCGCGGTCGGGCCCAGCCCGCCGACATGCGCCCCCTACACCGCACGCAGATACTGCACACTGAACCAGCGCCGCGCGTCCTGCCAGACGCGCTCCACGCCGAACCCCGCCTGTGCGGCGATTTCGGCGAAGCTTTCCAGCGTGAACTTCTGCGAGACTTCGGTGCGAATGCGCTCGCCGCGGCTCAGCTTCACATGTGCCCCGCCAATCGTGACGACCTGTTCCTTCAGACTGATCACGCCGGACTCGATCCGGGCGAGCCGCTCGTTGTAACGGGCCTGATACTGAAACTGACCCAGGTCAAAGTTGGCCCCGAGCTCGCGATTCAGCCGCTCCAGCAGGTTGAACGTGAAAGCGCGCGTAACCCCGGCCGCGTCGTCATAGGCCGCCTCGAGCGTCTCGGCGTCTTTCACCATATCCACGCCGATCAGCAGCCCGCCGTCGTCGCCGACATCCGCCCGAAACGCCTTCAGCACATCCAGCGCCATGTCCATCGGAAAGTTCCCGATCGTCGAGCCCGGGAAGAAGACGACCCTGCGCTTGGCGCCGACAATCTCCGGGATTTCAATCGGCCGCAGGAAGTCCGCCGCCACCGGCACGATATTCAACGCCGGATAATCAGCGGACAGCGCTTGCGCGGCTTCCAGCAGGTGATCTCCGGAGATATCCACCAGCACCAGTCCGGCGATCGCGTCCAGGTGATCCAGCAGAATCCGGACCTTCTGGCTCGCGCCCGCGCCAGGTTCGATCAGCACGCACCCCGACTCGATGGCGGTCGCGATCTCCCGCGCCGCGGATTGCAGGATGCCGATCTCCGTGCGAGTCGGGTAATACTCCGGCGTCGCGCAGATTTCCTCGAAAATCGCCGATCCGCGCTCATCGTAGAGGTACTTTGACGGCAGCCATTTCGGCGTCTGCGCCAATCCGTGCAACACTTCTTCGCGCATGGTTCGCAGCGAAGGCGATTGATCGTCCAACTCAAGGCGCTCAACGCCTTCCGGCAGATTCATTTGCGACATCGGCAGTTTCTCACCTAACGGGCCAATCGAATACCAGTGAACTGCCAGCGCGTCGCCGGCGCCCAGAAATTGCGATACGAGTTGCGAATGTGCGAGCGCGGCGTGGCGCACGATCCGCCGCGCAGCACCATCTGGTTGCACATGAACTTGCCGTTGTATTCACCGAACGCGCCTTCGGGCGCCACGTAGCCCGGATACGCCGTATACGGGCTGGCCGTCCACTCCCAGACATCGCCGCGCATCTGCTGGCAGACGGTGTCGTCATGCGGCAGCGCCGGCGCGGGGTGCAGCCGCCAGTCATCGGCAAGATTTGAATCCGGGGCGGCGTCCGTCGCGGCCAGCTCCCACTCAAACTCGGTGGGCAGCCGCGCGCCGCTCCAGCGCGCGAACGCGTCGGCCTCAAAATAGCTCACATGGCAGACCGGCGCGTTCAGCCGCAGCGGCTCCACCCCGCGCAGCGTGTACTCATACCAGGCGCCGTCGCGCTTGAACCAGTAGAGCGGCGCTGACCAGCCTTCGCGCCGGACCGTGTCCCATCCCTCCGACAGCCACAGCCCGGCGGTCGAATAGCCGGCATCGTCCATGAACGCGCGATACTCGGCGTTGGTCACGAGACGCGTGCCGAGTTCGAAGCCGTGGATCAGCGCGCGATGCCGCGGGCGCTCATTGTCCCACGCGAAGCCGTCGGCCGGGGCGCCGACCTCGCGGACGCCCTCGGCATAGCTGACCCAGCGCAGCGTGGGCGCCTCGGTCGGATCCTCGCTTGGCATGGCCGCGTCGTAGGTCGGGCGCAGCGGATTGGCCCCAAGCACGTGCTTGATATCGGTCAGCATCAACTCCTGGTGTTGCTGTTCATGATGCAGTCCGATCTCGAGGATGCCCGCCTGCTCGTCGCTCAGTTCGCCGCGCGACAGCGCGTCCCGCATGCGCGAATCGACGTGCCGACGGTAGGCGAACACTTCGTCCACGCCGGGCCGCGACAGACAGCCGCGATTTTGACGCGGGAACTGCGCGCCGATCGTGTTATAGTAGGAGTTGAACAAGTAGCGGAATTCGGGCCGAAAAGGCTGATAGGCGGCGTCACGCGAGAGGATGAACGTCTCGAAGAACCAGGTTGTATGCGCGAGATGCCATTTGGTCGGGCTGACATCGGGCATTGACTGCACGACATAGTCTTCGGGCAGCAACGGGTGACAGATTCGCGCGCTGAAATCGCGAATGTCGCTGAAGCGCTCAGCGAGCGAAGACGCGCCCGCTTCGATGCTGATCCGGGTAGTCATTCGGCCTCCTCCTGCGCCTGACGGACAGCATGGGAATTGCGGAACTGACGTCAAAGACCTTCATAGTTTTTATTGATCAGACGCGGCGAGTCAAGCGCAAACCGATATTTCATGTTTGTAATAGCGCGCAAATCACGGCTGGCGCTGCGCAACGCCGGATTCGCATGTGCGGAACTGGAGTCGATTCATGCGCAACAGGCGCTAATCCGCGCTACGCGCCGCGATGCGCAGGCCGCGCGGCACGATCACGCGCTCAATCACCTCGAACAGCAGCTGCGCCGCGATCGCCAGCAACGCGGCGGGGACGGCCCCCTGCCAAATCACCATCGCGGTGTCATCGCGACGGATTCCCGTGAAGATCGCATCGCCGAACCCGCCGGCCCCGATGAACCCACCCAGCGTCGCGAAGCCGATGTTGATCACGGCCGCGGTCTTGACGCCGGCGAGAATCGTGCGCGACGCGAGCGGCAGTTCAATGTGCCACAATCTGCGAAAACGCGACAGACCAAGCGCGATGGCGGAATCGCGCGTCGGCCCGGGGATATTGCGGAGACCGGTATAGGTGTTGCGCACAATCGGCAGCAGGCTGTAGAGAAAAAGCGCAACCACCGCCTGCGGAAAACCGAGCGTCTCGCGCATCCCCAGCCCGCGCGCGAGCGCGCCGATCGGCGCGATCAACAGCACGAGCAGCGCAATCGACGGCACCGTCTGAATAATGCCGACCACCGCGAGCACAACCTGGGCGACAGTCTCATTCCGCGCCGCCACGACGCCCAACGGGATCGACGCCAGAATCGCCGCGATCATCGAGAGCGTCACCATCCACAGGTGCTCGCGCCCGTAACGCCAGATCGCGCCCCAGTATGAGTGCGCCCGGGTGGTGAGCCGCAGGTCGAGCAATTCATTGACAAACGCCGTCCCGACCGCGCCTTCGTCCTTGCGTTCGAGATCGACCGCCGCGTTCAGCGCGATCATTTTCTTGGCGTCGATAGCGCCTGCGAGCGCGTCGAGCGCGTCGACGAATCGCGGGGCGCGCTCCGCCAGATCCGCGCGATAAACAAACACCGCGTCATATGTGGGGAAATGCGCCAGATCGTCCGCCAGCACGCGCAGGTGGAACTTCTGGATTTTGGCGTCAGTCGCGTACAAATCGGTGACGTCGATCGCGCCGGAATCCAGCGCTTCATACGCCAGCGCGTGTTCGATTCCGCGCACATCCCGCTGCGGCAGACGATAGGCCCGCGACAGGCTCGGCCAGCCGTCCGCCCGGTTCATGAACTCGTTGCTGAAGCGGATCGTCAGCTCGGGATGGTCGCGCAAGTCGCTGATCGCGCGGATCCCAAGGCGATCCGCCACATCGGCCCGCATGCCAAGGGCATACGTGTTGTTGAAACCGAGCGGGGCCGACAGGCGCAGCCCCAGTTCGCGCAGCTTCTCGCGCAGCGCCGCGTCGTCCGGCAGGTTCTCCGCCGCGAGGATTTCACCCCGAATCGTGCCGGTGTAGTCCGGGTAGATATCTAGCTGGTTCGACAACAACGCTTCCCACAACAGGCGCGTCCCGCCGAGCCCGCGCGTGTGTTCCACGCCGTACTGCTCGGCCCGCGCGATGGCGGTCGCGATCTCGCCCAGAATCACCGATTCCGTGAACGACTTTGAGCCGGCGCGAATCCGCTCATCCTGCGCCAGCGCGGTGGGTGATGTGGCCAAGCCGAGGGCTATGGCGGCGCCGAACAGCGCCGCGCGTTGGACGACGTTCATGACGCGTCCTCCAGGGCCTCGACCAGCGTGCGCTGCGCCGTCACAAACTCGCCGACAAATGGCGAATGCGGCGCGTTCACGAGTTCGCGCATCGTGCCCACCTGCTGCAACTCGCCCCGCCGCAACAGCACGATCTGCTCAGCGAAGAAGGCCGCCTCCGCCAGATCGTGCGTGACCATCACGACCGTCTTATTGAGCGACCGGAAGATGTCGCGCAGCTCGCCCTGCAGACTGGCCCGGATCATCGGGTCGAGCGCCCCGAGCGGCTCATCCAGCAGCAGCACCTGCGGATCCAGCATCAACGCCCGCATCAGGCCCACGCGCTGTCGCTGCCCGCCGGAAAGCTGGGCCGGGTAGCGCTCCAAGGCCGCCTCCGGAAAGTGCGTCAGGCGCGCCAGCTCCACGACCCGCGCGGCAATCTTGTCCGCCGGCCACTTCAGCCGCCGGGCCATGAAGGTGATGTTGCCGCGCGCGGTCATGTGGGGAAACAGACCGCCTTCCTGAATGACGTATCCCATCCGCAGGCGAATCTGCCGCGCGGTCGCCGGCGTCACTTCGGTTTCGTCCAGCAGCACACGGCCGACGTCGGGGGTCAGCAGGCCGATCATCAGGCGCAGCAGTGTCGATTTGCCGCAGCCGCTGGGGCCGATCAGCGCGTATGTCGCGCCGGCCGGTATGCGCAGGGACATTGGCGCGAGCGCGACGATGTTGCCGAAGTTCTTGCCGAGATTCTCAAGGGTCAGCATTTCGAACACGACTCTGGCAGGCGACACGCGAAGTTGCGCGGGGCGCGCCGCGCACGAGTTCGGAGGATACGGGCATGTCGGCATCGCGTCGAACATCGGCGGCCGGGACACCGAAAACGGCCCCAGAACGTTGTTTTAAATATTGAACGCCCCGGGCCGAAGCCCGAGGCGCTCAAAGGAGGAGGAAGGGGAAGCTTGGCGGACCGGCCGGAGCCGATCCATGTTTCGTTGCGAATCTCCGCCGCATCGCGGCTCCCGGTTTATCACGCCCCGAGGGGAGGGACCTCGGGGCGCCCGGGTGAAGGAGAAACCGAACGCGCCGCAAACGGCGTGTTCACAGTATCTTACGCTCGACGGGGACGCCGGGTTCGCACAATCTGCGCGAAAAATTATAAGAACCTTCAATTGGCGTTCGGGCCGATAAAGGTGGCGCCGGCGCGGCCACAGGCGTGGAGCCGGTCAGATCGGGCCGAGCGGGGCGGCCGAAAAAAAAACCGCGCGACAACCGTCACGCGGCTTTTCAATCTGAATTCTCGGCGGGATGGCCCCGGCGCTACCGACTAAGGACCGCCGAACAGGTCCGGGGGCAAGGCCGAAGGCTTCATCGGAATCGCGCCCATGAACTCCTGGAACGCTTTGACCCACGCCTCGTCGAGCTTGCCGAACGAGGACTCCCAATCACGCAACTTTTCTTCCGCCGTCACGCGGAGATCGTCCTCGCGTGAGGTGACCTTTCGCATGTAGGCCCCGTACTCCTTCGGGAACTTCGTCCAGAGGTAGTAGTGCAGAGCCCAGCCCAGCGAGTAGCCCGGGTATCCCGGGAACGCCCCATTGTTGACGAGAAAGACGTTACGCAGGTACTGGTCGGAGATCGCCTCGCCCTTCGGACCGAAGAACCGGCGGAAGTCATCCAGTCGCACATAATTGATGGTCGAGAGAATCGAGCCGCCGGTCTTGAGTGGCGGAGTCTCAAACAGCGACGCCAAGCCCTCGGCATTCCAGCGATCCACATCGGAGCGGCGGTTATAGACGCCGATGTTGAAGTGAATGTGGTGCGCGGCTTCGTGCTGAACGACATCGAGATTCATGTGCTCGACCCACGCCTTGGCCATGTTCTCGATCCGCTGACGATCGCGGTAGCTGACGCCCGGGCGCTTCATCGCCTCCTTCATCTGGGCGATCGGGCGCCAGGTATCCATATCGAAGAACGCCGAGCGGTTCTGCCACGGCATATAGAAGCCAAGCACGCCCTCATTCGGCGGCGAGCCGGTCGCCTCCTGATAGCGGCCATACTCCTGGTGCGTGCCGAAGAAGAAGATCTCCAGCTTGTAATCGGGGCGCTGCGGCGTCATCCCGAGGCGGTTCAGGTATCGGAGCACCCAATCATAGACCTTCTCCAGCCGCGTCCCGAGCATCTGCGCTTTCTCGCGGGGGGACGTGTACACAAAAATGAAGTGGTCGGTCGCCAGCCAATCGGCGTCCTGCCCGGCGATCTCGAGCATTTCATCGCGCGAGACCTCATTGATGGGCACCTCCGCCGAGTGGTCAACCTGGTGCTTCAGTGTGACGTCCACGGACACGCGCGGTGAAAACTCAAACTTGGTCTCGCTGCCGAGCAGCTCGGTAATCTCGTCGTCCGAGATCCGACGTCCCCCGTCGAGACCCGCCCCGTCCGCGCCGCCCTCGGGCGCCGGCCCCAGGTTCTCCACCCGCAGAATCGAACTCTTGCGGATCGTCATCTTGATGCCGGAACTGACCTCGACCTTGTAGGCGTCGCCGATGTCCTCACCGACACCCTCGATCACCTTGCCGGAATTGAGGTGGATGCGAACGCGTTCGCCGGCGCCGTCCGCCAGCGTCGGGGTCGTCCACACGGCCATCAAACAGGCCGCCGAGGCGAGCGCCGCGATCCAGGTCTTACGTTGAAACATGGCTTGGACCACCTTTCCTTGGGTTCATCCGATATGGGGCAACTGCGACTTTTGAGTATAACATCGTCCGTCAGACGCTGAAAGAACGACGCCGCCGAACGGGGGCTGCCCCCCGCCGATGACACCTAACCACGCAGACGGCGCGAATATGCCGACGCATGACAAAAATTCCGACTCCGAAGCCGCATTTGTGGCTCAAATTGCGCGAATACTGCCCCCGGGCCCGGACTGGGCCCCGTTCGGCGATGACATGGCCTGCCTCGCCCCCGCCGGCCCTGACATGCTCTGGACCACGGACATGCTGCTGGACGGCGTGCATTTCGACTCCGCCGCCCATGATTGGCGCGCGATCGGCCGCAAGGCGATGGGCGTGAATCTCAGCGATGTCGCGGCCATGGCCGGCGTTCCGCGCGCCGCGATCTGCGCGCTCGGGCTCGGCCCCGGCGTCGACAGCGAAATGGCGCTGGCGATCATCGAAGGCATGACCGAAATGGCGGCCGAATTCGACTGCCAGCTCACCGGCGGCGACACGAACCGCTGGCAGGCGCCGACTGTGATTTCCGTCGCCGTGGCGGCGCAGCGCGACGGCGAACTGCCGTTCGTGCTCCGCAGCGGGGCGCATGTCGGCGACGGCGTCTGGATCAGCGGGCCGGTGGGCGGGTCGATTCTCGGGCGGCACCTGCGCGTCAGCCCCCGCGTTGAACTGGCGCGCCGCGCCAATCGCGACCTGGCCCCCACCGCCATGATCGATATCAGCGACGGCCTCTCACTCGACCTGTGGCGTCTGTGCGAAGCCTCCGGCGTGGGGGCGAGTCTGGACACGGCGGCGCTGGAGCGCGCGATCCATGCCGATGCGCGCGCACTCGCAGCGCAAAGCCACCGCACACCGCTGGATCACGCCCTTTCTGATGGCGAAGACTTCGAGTTGATCCTGACCATTCCGGAGGCCGTGACGCCCCCGGCCGAAATGGGGTTGATCCGCATTGGCCGGATCACGCCCGAAGCGGGCATCCGCATCGGCGATCTGGCGATTTCGCCGCGCGGCTGGGATCATCTGGCATGTTGACGATTCAGACCGAAACCGCATCGGCGGAGGAAACCCGCGCGATCGGCGCGGCGCTGGGGGCGGCGCTGGAGGCGGGAGCGTTTGTCGCGCTGAGCGGACCACTCGGGGCCGGCAAGACCTGCCTTACGCAGGGAATCGCGCGCGGCCTCGGCGTGGCGCCGACCGACCCGGTTGTGAGTCCGACATTTGTGCTGGCGCGCGAGTATCAGGGCCGACTGCGACTGGTACACCTTGACGCCTATCGACTGGGCGACCTTGATGAGCTGTATATGTTGGGCGTCGACGAAGCGCTGCGCGACGGGCGATCGGTGATCGTCATGGAATGGCCGGATCGATTTGAGGCGCTTGTTCCGGCCGATGCGGTGCGCCTGGAGCTGGCGCACCTGAGCGCCGCGTCGCGCGCGATCGTATTGCGCGCCCCGGCGGAAATTGTCGAACGTGTGGGCGCCGCCGCGCCGGATGTCGTCTGGGAGGCGTCGCCTGACGCCGCCCCGAAATCGTGAATGAGAGTCAAACCCATGACGCCGCCGCAATTTCGAATCAAACAAGTCCAGCCGCAACGTTTCGTGGCCCAGCGGCGGGTGACCACGCCGGACGATTTGGCCGCGACGCTGGCGGATGCGCTGGAGCGCGTGTGGAACCGCCTGAATCAGGAGCCGAGCGTGACGGTCGGTCCGGCGATTGTGCGATATCTCGGCGCCGGCGAAGCCCTGGAGATCGAAGCGGGTTTCCCGGTGCTGGAAAAAATCGCGGACGACGAAGAGGCGCAGTGCCTGCACCTCCCCGGCGGCGAGGCGGCGACAGCGCTGTATCACGGGCGATACGACTACCTGTTCGGCGCCCATCAGGCGCTGGAAGACTGGATGCGCGATCAGGGGCTGCGGCCGGGTGGCCCGCGGTGGGAGATCTACTGGGTTGACCCGTCGCAGGCCCGCGATCCGTCGGAGTTGCGCACGGAAATCGTCTGCCCGATCGCGACACCTGAAGCCGAGGCGTAGCCGCCCGCTTGCGGATATGGCTGCGCGCGAAACGGCCCGCGACGCGCTTGTTCGCGCCGCGGGCCATTGTCTGTTCACGCGTCAGTGATCGCCTAGCGACGGCGCAGCAAAGCCAAACCGACCAGGGCCATGAAGACCACGGAGGCCGGCTCCGGCGTTGTCAGGTAGCGCGCGTCGGATCCGAATTCGACGACGCCCGCCTTGGCGGCCGACTCCAGCTCCGACTCCGAAATCGCCTGCGCCAGCGTGAGGCGGAAGAACAGCGTGTCTTGCGCGCCGAACAGGCCGCCCGGGCTGACCGTGTGCGGGTTCGCCGCGATGCCGCCGGACGGGCCGTTCACAGTGCCTGACCCGCCGCCGGTGAAGCGGGCGTCTCCGCCCACGCCGCCATTGCTGGTGGTAATCACCTGGCTGAAAGAGGCCAGGAAATCACCGGCGCCGTCATTGCCCCATTTCCACTCATCGGCGACCGAATCGCCGGGATTGCGGGTGCTCCACGCCCCGAACCCGATTGAGCCGGCCGCGATCTGGGCGAGGTCGCCCGAAACGTACGTGGTCGGCAGGTCCAGGGCGAGCGACACCAGCAGGGCATCCGCCGAGGTAAACCCCATCGGGGCGCCGGTGCTCGTGTTTTGCAGCAGGATATCGAGGGTAGTTCCGGATAACTCGAACGTGGCCCGCGCCGACAACCCAGCGACATCGCCGCCGGAGGTGACAGCGTCGGCCGTGTAATCAATCGTGACAGTCGCGTGCGCGACTAGACTGGCGGCCGCGATGGAAATCGCAGCCAACCCCTTCCCCAGGGATCGCATCTTGGCTCCTTTACAGACCCTTTCCGAGTGCGCCGGGTACCCACCCGCCACACGGAATCTCTTCCGCTGAACGCTAGGCGCCCTCGAAACCGGATTTCCACTTTCGGTCACAAAAAAAGTGAAAAAAGTCCGGATGCCCGCGCACGCGTCGCCGCGGGCGTGGTCAGGCGCCAGTCGTCCGACTCAGAACCGAGAACCCCCCCGGATCAGAGTTGATAGCTGGAGTCTAGCCGCGCCCGGGCGGGAACAGAAATTAATTTCTCAGCACAAGTAGGCTGCTGTGCGACCGGATATGTTATGGGACACGCCGCGCGGACCTCCCGCGCCGCATTTGTTAAAGCGGCACGGGGCGACTCCTGATCCATCAGGGGCCGCCCCGTGTCGGGTTGGTGAGAAAGGGTTTGGAGCATCCATCGGGTGGGTTAGTCCCGACGGTCAGGTGGGTTAAGCCTGACGCTCAATGCTAGGCCGCCCCGTTCCAGCGGGTCAAACGCAAAACCGCAAAAATCTACAATCCCGCTTCCGGCGGCCGGAACCGCGTTTCGCCCCTCCGCTCCCGGCAGCCGCCGCCAGCGATTCCGAATCGGGATCGCTTTGATAAAGGCGGACAAGCCGAAGTAGTGTTACGTTTTGTTCATCCGGCTTCGGCGACCCAGCGGTCGCGGCGCCGGTTCAAAGCGAGGAGCGCATTGATGGCAGGCACATTCCAACTCGTGTTGTCGGTCTTGTTCTTTCCGGTCACGCTGCTGGCCAGCTGGATCGTCGTGCACCCGAATGAGCATGTCGTGCTGCTGCGCTGGGGCGCCTTCGACAAACTGCTCGACCAGCCCGGGCTTTACTGGAACAACATCTGGGGTCGCAAGGCGATCCGCGTCTCGACCAAGCGACAGGCCGAGGAGCTGCACAAGAGCGTCGTCGCGGACGGCAACGGCAACCCGATCCTGATCGGGGCGGTCGTGACGTATGAGTATCGCGACACCAAGAAGACCGCGCTGGATGTCGAGAACCCGCATGAGTTCGTGATGTCACAGGCGCAGGCCGTGTTGAAGCGGATTGCCGCCAAGTACCCGTACGAAGCCGCGGAGGGACACAACCTCAAAGGCGAGGCGGATGAGATCGGCGTGGAACTCGTCGCGCATCTGCAGGAACAAGTCGCGCGGGCCGGCGCGGTGATCCACCGCTTCCAGCTCAGCGATCTGACTTACGCGCCCGAAATCGCGCAGGCGATGCTGATCCGCCAGCAGGCGAAGGCCCTGGTCGACGCGCGGCGGACAATCGTCGACGGCGCGGTGGAGATTGTGCACGACGCGGTGGAGCGCCTGTCGGAGCGCGATTTCCACCTGGATGATGACCAGCGAGCACGATTGATTGTCAACCTGCTGACCGTCGTCTGCGGCGACGCCAAGGTGCAGCCGACGTATCCGATCACGTCGCCGTTCGAGGGCGAATCGCGCGCGAAGAAGGACCGCAACGCGGCCAAGAACGGCCCCGCATCAGCGGCGTCCGGCACGACCGCGGGCGCCAAGCACGCGTAAGCGCAGCGCAACGCGTTTTGTTCGCCCGCCCGGCGCGGGCGCCCCATCCTGAAGCGCAGCGCAAGGATGGGGGATTGCCGCGACGCGACGCGCGGGCGCCGCGCGCCCCATCCTGAAGCGCAGCGAAAGTGTGGGGGACCGCGTTCACTTCCTGACGTTCAGCTACCACGCCCGGCTTCCGTTCTTTCGCCATGCGGGTGTTTGTCACGCGTTCATTCGCGCGATGGACGCGACGCGCGGCCGGCTTGCGGTTCGATGGTTTGGTTGTGGGGCGCCCGAGCCGTTCCGGCAATGCTTGCAGGATGGGGCGCCCGCGCACAGCCACGTCCGAACCCGAAACGCGCGAAGTCCCATAACAAATGGATTTCGGCGCGCCCCGGGGCCTAACATGGGATAGCTTTCA
>CAZGTH010000013.1:0-13269 GCA_964528455.1 uncultured Planctomycetales bacterium
GGAGTTCGCGCGCCAAACATGCTTACGCCTGCGGCGAAAGCATGCCACCAGCCCGTCGGAGGTCTAGGCACGAATCAGCGTGTAGCCAAGCCGCGACTGCTCGACAACAACAGACTGGGGTGCACTCAACCACTGCTCGTAGGGGTCCTGTTGGGCGGGTCGTGCCCGGACCTCGATTTCAACTGGCTTCAGGCCCGATTCTCCGCCCCAAGGCACAACCGAGTCTAACTCCGTCGATAGATAGAGCACGCCGACTTGGTCGAAGAAGGCGGCAGCTGACGGTGGCCCCAAGAAATAAGGAGACTGCGATATACAGCCGACCGATCCACATGCATTGCACAGACAATACTCGGTACTCTCGCCCGATCCACGTAACACTGCCCGACCGGGCAAGTAAACGGCAACAAATGGCACCGTTGAGCCAGCGACTTCACACGGCATCACCGTACATTTGGGCATGTATGCAGCCAGCGCAGAGTATAGCCGCACATGAAGGATGGCGCATCCTAGCGCGAACTGGGCCCAGCAGTCCTCGGAGAGGTACGTGAACGGAACCCGGCTAACCGAACCGCGTAATGTGGGCAGCGCTCTGTCACATGTTGCACAAACTAGTTTGCTGCGACTAGCCTTGACCCACTCATGCGATGGAATAGCCCAGAGCTTCGTATCGATTCCCCATGCGCCAACTACAGTCCTCGCCATGCTACCACCATTGGCTGGCCATCTGGCGCCAGACGCTCGAAAGCAAGTCGGTTCCATTGGCGCGATCAAAGTCCCGAGTATAGTTGACCATCCGGTCAAGTGCGATCTTGTACCTGTCCGGATTCTGCGCGAAGAACTGCGCCCATTTCATATCTCTAGGTTTGCCCAGCCCCCCTAATTGACGAAGCAACCCTCCATGATACTGGCGATGCAATGTCCTCTCGAGACCTACCAGAATCCCCGCTGGGTCACCTCCCAGGAATTTCGCAAACGCGTGATGTCGATCGAAGCAGTTATGCGCCCACACCCCCTGCGCGAAATACGTCCCGCAGGAGGTCTCCAGATTGTACACCGCCCGCGGCGTCGGATCGACCTCGATCGCGACGACCGTCAGCGGCGCGCCGGTCGCGTCGACCAGCGACGCGCTCGCCTCCAGTTCCGAGACGTACCGCCAGCCCTGCGCTTCCGTGTAAACCTCGTGCTCCGGCGTCACGCCGATCGTCGTGCCGTCCAGCAGCGTCAGCCAGACCACCGCCGGCGCGATCCGTTTGAAGATATGCTTCACATACCCAGGCTCCGGCGCCAGCGTCGCCGGATCGGCGTCGTCACGCGTCAGAATCTGGTCTCCGGGCCTTAGTTGTTCGATGGGTATCGGCCCGTCCGGCGTCTCCACCGTTGTGCCGCCGACGAAGGACGTCAGCCGACACAGGCCCTTTACGGCGTCCCCGAGGTGGTCGGCCTGGCGCCAGAAACCGGTGGCCTTGCCGACGGCTCTGAACAGTCCGACCGCGCCCTTGACGAACGGCACGGCCGCCATCGCGATGTTCAGCGCGTCCCAGAACCCGCCCTGGCCGCTGCGCAGAAGTTGGACCAGGCCTCACTCGAAGCTACACCCGTTCTCTGATCCAGTTCCCGGGCATGGCGAAGTGAAGAGGGTCGCTTTGTCGATCGGTGTCTTGGAGCACGGCTCGGGGGAATCCCCCGAGCCGTGGAATCATGCCAAGGTCGCTCGATCGGCCTTCGTCATTCGCAAATCGTGCCAAACGCCCCCAACAGCAGCGCCAGATCACCCAGATCAACGACGCCATCACCGTTCAGATCGCTCTCGGCGGCCGTCGTGCCGAAGGCGCCGAGCAGCACCGACAGATCAGACAGATCCACCAGCCGGTCACCGTTCACATCGCCGGGACACGAGTCTTCGACACTGATCGGCGTAAAAGGGCAACCGCACAGGCGTGAGCCGCTGATGTCGATGCGATCCGCGACGAACTGCGCGCAGCCCTGAGCGGAGCTGACGGTGATCCCCGCGCCGCCCTCTGCCAGCGACCAGAACGCGACGCCGTTGATGATGGAGTTTGAAATCTCGAAGTGCGACGCGTTGTCAGTGCGATTTGAGAAGAACAGCACGTTGTTAAGACCGATGCCGGCGTTGCTGACCAGCAGGTTCGAGTTGGAAACCGACATCTTGATGTCCGGCGGAACGCGGAAGATGGCCGTGGAGTTCGCCGGACCATCGATCAGCAGCGTCATCGTGTTGAGCACGAAGTCGTTGCCATTCGACACGATGTCAATCACGTTCAGCCCTTCGGACAGAACGACGGTGGTATCGACGCTGAGCACGCCATCCGGCGCGAGGAGGGTTTGCGTCGGCGCGAGTGAGAGGATGGCGCTCCGCGCATTGGCGAGTTCGGCGTTCAGCGCCGTGAAGTCCACATTCCCCGTCACTCCGGCGGCGATCGGCTGCTCGATTGCGGTCGCCGGATTCGCGGCCTGCGCGGGAATGAATGTTCCGAACCCGCCCGTATTGTTGTTCACACCGGGGTTCGTCGGGCCGGTCGACGTGAACGTATTGGGATACCCATTCGTGTCATTGAAAAACGAGTTGCCGACGCCGATATCGGCGGCTTGCGCCGGCTGCGCCGTCAGAATTCCGAGGTCGCCGTAGATCCCCGTCTCTGACATCGTGAATACGCCCGCCGGGTGCGTAACCGCGATGTTTCCATTGCCGTGAATCCCCGTATTCACGAGCGCGGCCGTCAGCGGAATGCTGGGCACGTTGAACAACAGGGATGGTCCGCCGCTGGAGCCGTTGCTGAGAAAGTCGCTTGACGCCGGTACCGGCGCCCGGTTTGCCCCAAGCTCGTATCCGCTGATGTTGATGGCGGGACCCACGCCGATGCGCTGCAAGAACAAGTTCTCCGGCCCGACGCCGATCAGCGTGAATCGCCCGGACTCGCTGGTTGCAAACGGGGCCGATCCGAAACTCGGCATCGCGAGCGCCCCGCCGCACACGATGACGCCAAGACCCTTAAGCACAAAACCGCCGCCTGTTCGGCTTCTCATCTCTCGCACTCCATTGGGCTGAGAATTCACGCGTAGTTTTCCAGCTACGCTCACTGATCAGGTGGCAGGCGGGCGCGGATTCGTACAAATTCACGGGCGCTTTTCGCGAAAAAGGCGGCGCTAAGCGCAGCTTGGGGGGGCGGGGTATACTCGGACGGGATGGGTGATTCGGATCAAGCACTAATCGAGCGATGTATCGCCGGCGATCAGCCCGCGTGGGATGCGCTGGTACGGCGTTATGCGGGCTTCGTCTATTCAATCCCGCGCCGCGCGGGTTTGCCGGCCGAAGTCTGCGACGACGTCGCCCAGGTTGTCTTCGCGTCGTTTGCGCGACAAGCCTCAAAGGTTCGCGGCGGCGACCGTTTGGCAAGTTGGTTCGGCGCTGTGGCGCGGCGGGAGACGTGGCGCGCCGTGCGGCGGTTTCGCCGGCAGGCGGGCCGAGAAGTCGAGCTCGCTGTCGACCACGAGGCCCCCTCCGGTGGGACGGATGACGACGCAGCGCAGATTGAGCTCCGGGCTGCGATCGGGCAACTCGGCCCCCCCTGCCGCGAGCTGATTCAGATGTTGTTTCTGGAGACACCAAACGTGACTTACGCGCAGGCGGCGGAGAGGTTGGGGGTCGCGTCAGGCAGTATCGGACCTACGCGGCAGCGTTGCCTGGGCAAGCTGATGGTGATCCTTGAGCGCGCCGGGATTGACCTTCGCTGATTCCAGTCGAATCTGGTCAGTTTTGTACGAATTCGCCGGTTCGCCCCACTATAACTGAGTCGGGAGGCGCCAATGGACGCAGGATTTCTAATGGCAGACGAAGGGTGGGAGACACTCGTTCAATTTGCGCAGGGTAGCCTGTCGCCGGCCGCGGAGGAAAGCGTGCGCCGCCTAGTAAGCGAAGTTCCCGCGGTGGCCGATCGGCTGGCGCGCGTTGAGGGTTTGTTGGCCACGCTGGAGCGGGCCGGCGCCGAGGCTCCGGCCTGGCAAGTCAGCCCTGCCCAGATCGAAAGATTGCAGGCGTTGCGGCCCACCCCCCGTCCGAGCTGGCTGGAAGAGATTATCGGCGAGGCGAAAGAGGCGATCGCGTCACTCGTGCTCGATTCGCGTGGAAGATCGGTGCTGGCCGGCTTTCGCGGTCGGCAAGCGGCGCGACGGTTAATCTTCGCGACGCCTGCCGCCGAAGTGGAGATGCGCCTGTCGCCGGAAGGCGCAAGCCTGGCGGTGGTGGGCCATGTCAGCGACACGACTGCCCGGCTGGCCTGGTTTCGGGATACGAAAACCGGCGCCGAGACGCAGTTTGATGTCCGGCCCGACGGCATGTTCGAAGGCCGCTTGGCGGCCGGGCTCTACGAGGTCATCATTCTGACGGCGTCCGAACCGATTGTGATACCGTCCGTCGACGGAGTTGGGGAATCCTCGGCGTGAGCGAGTTGGCGTCAAGAATCGAGTCGTTTCGCGCCCTTGCGCCTCCCCTTCTGGTGGAGGCGCTTACTTCCGGTTTGGCCGGCGAGGATTGGCTCGGCGCCGCTGATCACGCGCGCGGATTGGCGGTCAGCGACCTTGGCTGGTCAGGGCGATTGGCCGAGGCGCTCTGCGTGGCAAGCCCGGCCGAGTCAGCCGGGCGGGCGCGGGCGTTGATCGCCAAGGCCCACGTCGCCGCCTATCGTGGCGAGGCGCTGAAAGCGCTTGCGACGCTGTCAGAGGTCGAGGCGCTGGCGCGACCACGCGGGTTGACCTTCGAGCATGCCGACGCGTTGATCGCGTCCGTCCAACCTCTCTTCTTACTCGGTCGGTTTGATGAAGCGGCAGCGGCCGCCTCGCGCGCTCGGGAGATTTTCCTCGCTGCCGGACTGGCCGAGCGGGCGGCGATGGCCGGGGCGAATCTGGCGGGCGTGCTGCGTCGAATCGGCCGACCGGCTGAAGCGTTGCGTCATTTCGATGAGGCGCGGCGGGTACTCGCCGGGGACGCGGTGCGGCGCGCCATGATCGACAGCAATCGGGCCGAGGTCTTGCTTGATCTGGATGAATACTCCGAGGCGCTGGCCGCGTTCGAGTCCGCCTTATCCACTCTCGACGCGCTCGAAAGCTGGCACGCCGCGGCGCTGGTGGAAGGAAACATCGCCGACCTGCGGAGTCGCCAGGGGCGCCCGGAGTTGGCGCTGAAGCACTTTGAAATGGCGCGACGCCGGTTTGAGCGCGTCGGCGCTGACGTCGAGGCTGAGTCGGCGCGGCTGCTGGCCGAGGAAGCTGAATGCCTCTTTCGAATCGGGGCGTGGAGTGACAGCGCCACGCGCTTCGAAGCCGCGGTTCGCTCGCTGGATCAGATCAAGCTCGAATACGAAGCGGCCCGTGTCCGCCTTCACCTGGGCGTGCTGCATCGTCATGCCGGCGATGAAGCGGCCGCGCGCGGCACGCTGCTAGAGGCGCGCCGCCGATTTAGCGCGATCGGAGTCGCGGAGGGAGTCGCTGACGCGGATCTGGCGATTGCGAGTGTTGATCTGCGCGGGGGGAACGCGATCGCCGCGATCCAGCGTTTGACTGCGGCGCTGGAGTCGTCCGCGCATGGCGCCGCGCGCCACGGGTGGATCGCATCCATGCTCGCGCTTGCTCTCGTACAAGCCGGCGATGCTGACGCTGCTGAACCGCATTACGAGGCCGCGCTCCGGATTGCTGAGCAGATACAGCTGACCCCGCTTATGGCCCGCGCGCTGCACGCTAAAGGGGTGGCGCTGGCGGCCCGTGGCGATTTCGCGCGAGCGACGGAGTGGCTCGAAGAAGCGACGCGGCTCATCGAGCGCATGCACGCGGCGCTGCCCTGGGATCGTTACCGCTATGCCTTCATGGCGGATGAACAGGGTCTTTATCAATCCCTTTGTGACGCTGCCTTGAAATTGGGCGGTAATGGCGGGGCCGCCGTCGTCTTTGACGCGCTGGAGCGCCTCAGCGCCCGCGGGCTACTCGACCTGGTTTCCGCGGATGATTCCCCGGACACAGCTGATCGCTCTCCCGAGGCGAGGCGACTGTTGGCAGAACTCAGCGATTGCCGAGACTCGATCAGCCTGGCGTACAGTCGAATCGGTCTGGAGGCGGCGGCCGATGGCGCCGATGGTCAGTCGCCGTCAACCGAGACGACCGACAGACTCAATACGCTCGAGCAGCGACACGAGGCCTTAGAGGCAAGACTGCGGACCGTTTGCCTCATTCCACGCATTCTCTCGCCGCCCGACGGTATGGAACAGGTGTGCCGCCAGCTTCCGCCCGACACGGCCCTGGTGCGTTACTTTGCGCGCGATGATCGCTTCGCCGCCATAACGGTCCGGTCCAGTGGGGTGCAACTCTACCCTGACCTGGCGCGACGGGAGGACATGGCGCGCCTTGCCGATCGCTTCGAGTTCATCGCCGAGCAGGTCGCGGTGCGATTGGCGACAGGCGTGGCAGCTCCGACGCTGGCGCCGTGGGCGGGCGCGATGCGCGAGTTGCGGGAAACGCTGATTGACCCGCTCGCGGCTGAGCTCGACGGCGCAGAGCGGATCGGGTTGATCCTCGCCGACGAGTTGTTTGGGATTCCCGTCCACCATGCCGTGGCGGAGCGCTCTGACTCCGAACTTCGAAGCTGCGTTTACGTTCCGAGCGCGACAATCGGGGTGCGACTGCCCCGCGCGGCCGTCAGCGGCGCGCCCCGCTTGTTGGCAGTCGGGATCAGCGATGAGACCGCGCCGGCGATGCGCCACGAGGCGGCGGAGATCGCCGCATCGTGGAGTAACAGCGCCACGCTCCTCGGGGACCGCGCCACGATCGCCGCGTTCATGGCCGCCGCCCGCAGCGCTGATGTGCTTCACCTCGCCACGCATTGTGTATTCAGCGCGGCGAACCCGAACTCATCGCGCCTGATGCTCGCCGACGGCTGGCTGGATGCCCGCACGCTGGCGCGGATGCGCCTGCCGGGGACGGTCGTGGTTCTGGCCGGGTGCGAAACCGGTCGCAGCGACGTCGACCTCGGGGTCGAGCGCGTCGGCCTTACGCGCGCTTTTCTCGCGGCCGGCGCATCGGCGGTGGTCGTTTCGCAATGGCCGTTGGCGGACGCCGTCTCCCGCCCGTTCTTCGCGCTATTTTATGAGAGACTGTTGGGCGGCATGGGCTGTGACCCGGCAGTGGCGCTTGCCCAGGCGCAGCGCGCGTTCGCGCGCGAGGACATTCATCCGGTCCTGTGGACCGGAGTTTCCGCTGTAGGGGGGGTCAAGAAATGAGATCACTGAAGGGATTGGCTTGTGTGTTACTTTTCGCAACCAGCGTTACCGGCGATGCGCTCGCCGACGGAGACTGTGACGATCAGGTCGCGCTGATTCAGCTGGCGCAGGGGGCGTCGATCGACACCTTTCACGCGCAGTTCGGCACGAGCACGATCGACGCGATTCCATCGCGCGGAATCTACTTGGTGGCGACAGGTGATGGGGTCGACTTCTCCGATCTGCAAGAGTCCGCCGCGGGCAGCCCGCTGGTCGATACGCTCGAACAGAACTGTCTGGTGACGGACACCAGCCCCGAAGGCGGTACGCGCACGTTCTTCTTTAATACGTTACCAGGCGCGTTTCAAAACCAGCCCGCCGTCGAGATAATCGGTCTGGCCGACGCGCATAACGGTTCGCTCGGGCAGGACGTGCTCGTCGCCGTGCTGGATACGGGTATCTCAGCGCATCCGCAAATTGCGGCCCGCATCGCCAGTGGCGGGTTCAATTTCCTGGCGAACAATGCCCAAGTCGCCGAGTCCGGGGATGGGTTCGACAATGACGGCGACGGCTTCGTCGATGAAATGGTCGGACACGGCACCTTCATCGCAGGTCTTGTGATCCGCGCTGCGCCGCAGGCGCGACTGTTGCCCGTCAAAGTAATGGATGATGAGGGCGTCTCCTCCACGTTTCTGTTGACCGCCGGCATTTATCACGCAGTCGACGCGGGGGCGGACGTCATTAACGTGAGTATGGGCTCCACCGAGCCATCCACGATTCTCGAACAGGCGGTTACCGCTGCGGGAGACGCCGGCGCGATCGTCGTGGCGTCTGCAGGTAACGAGTCAGCGGATTCGCCGATCCGGTATCCGGCCGGCTACGCTGGCGTTGTCGCAGTCGCCGCGACCGACGCCAACGATGTGCGGGCTGATTTCTCGAACTTTGGCACGCATGTGTCCATCACCGCGCCGGGGGTCGCGCTGGCAAGTACGGGTGTCGGCGACGATTTCGTCGCGGCCAGCGGCACAAGTTTCAGCGCGCCGCTTGTCGGCGGCGCATTGGCGTTGCTCCGCGCTGCCGACCCGAGCGCATCGACCGAACAGCTTCGTCACGCGCTGCTTTCAACGACGGTGAACATCGAGCCGCTCAATCCGAGCTATGTCGGGCAGCTTGGAAGCGGCCGCCTCGATTGCAGGGCCGCGCTGCAGTCGCCCTCACTCTGCGCCGGCGACGTGAACCTGGACAGGCGCCTTGATCTCGCTGATCTGTCCAGCATGCTCGCCAACTTCGGCCAAACCGGCGGAGCCTCGCGCGCCGAGGGAGACGTGAACGGCGACGGCGCGGTCACGTTGGACGACCTGACACTGCTACTGAGCAGGTTTGGTCAGGTTTGTGATTGAACGCGGATATCACTGCGTATCTGGCTGGGTGAAAAGCGGCAGCACGTGAGCCTGAGAGTGAGCATCTGGATGACCCGGCGGTCTGGGGCAGCGCGTTGAGCGACCTGATGGCCGACTCGTTCTGTGGCGGACCGATCGGGCTCGACGATGATCTTCTCGGGATCGCGCCGGTTCGCGGAACGAGTGGTCAGCGCATCGCGGACAATGGATCACGCCCGGGAAAGAGGTTGTGCAAGCCAAACATCGAAGCGCACCGCAACTCCCTACCAGATGGATACTTAGAACTCCGGCTTTTCACGTTGCAAACGTGAATGTCGTGGGTTCGAATCTCATCACCCGCTTCGCTGGACGTCGGTCGCCCTGAGGGGCCATCGGCGTCGTTCTCTTGGGCCAGCAGCCGCACCGCGCGGGGCACAACAACGCGCGATCGCGATGCGCGCTCGCCTTGACCCCAAGCGCGGCCGTCATCTCGGGCATTATTGGACATATCGGCGTTTGCACGTCTGCTATTGTGGGTGGCGGGGAGCGCCCGCCGGGCCCCCATCCCCCGCCACACATGCGAAGTAATCAGCGCGACGATCAGCGCCGATCTGCCCTCGAATCGCATGATTCCCATTGGGACCACAGACCGACGTACTCGCGTGTCACATTTGCGCGCCGTCTTATCGGATTAGGGGAGACGCACAGCATGACCATCCACCGACTGACCCGTCTGGCGCGCAGCGATCAATCAGACATGCTGGCGCTAGCGCCTCACGCCCTGCCCCTCAAGCCAACGGACGGCGAGCTCAAACGCTGGCTGGCGGATGGCGCGATCGCGCTCGGATTGCGCTCCTTTGGTCGCCTCGTCGGCTGGGCAGTCGTGCGGCCGGAGCGCGCCAACACCTGGAAAATCGTCTGCACGGCCACGTCGCCTGGGTTCCGCATGGCGGCGACGGCCCGCCGCGTGCTGCGCTATACGATCGCCACGATCAAAGCCCACGAGGGTCGCTCACTGACGATCGAGGTCGGGCTGGATAACTCCGCGGACGGCCCGCGCATCGCCGATATCGCCGCGCTTTGTGCCCGGGCGACCGGGAACGTGCCGGAGGCGGTCACGATTCCAGGCGGAACCCGACTACGCATTCCACTGCGCAACGCCGCCGATAACGTGATGCCGCGCCCCACGTTTCGGGCTGAGGCGCTCGAGCAGCGGATCCTGATGTCCGCCACCTGGATCGACGCGGACGGCGACGCGCTGGCCGGGGCGACGGAAGGCGATGACATCGCGATTGGGGATTATAGCGCCGACTACATCGAAGGTCTCGGCGGCAACGACCAACTCTTCGGCGGTGGCGGCGATGACCAGTTGTTTGGCGGCGACGGCGATGATCTGCTCCGCGGCGGGGCCGGCGCTGACCTGCTGCATGGCGGCGCAGGCCACGATCAGGCCGATTATTCGGACGCGGCGGGTCCGGTGACGGTCGACCTGACGACGGGCCAAGTCAGCGGCGCTGATGGCGATGACACGCTGGTAGAAGTCGAAGGCGCGCGCGGATCCGCGCATGACGACGTCTTCGCCTTCAGCGCCCCGGCCCCCGGCGCCACGTACACAGTCGACGGCGGCGATGGCGCCAACGAAATCGATCTATCGCAGTTCAGTCTCAACGACGCGACATTCACCGAGGGACGCGTCACGATTCATGGCGCGGACGGCGATTTCACGATCAACTATGAGCACATCAACTCGATGCGTTTCGGCGACGAAACGGTCACCATTCTCGCCGCCGATGTCTCGGCCGACGATTTCAGCGGATCGAGCGTGTTTGTCGATGGCGACCAGGTGTTCCGGCTCAGGCTGGATGGATCGGGTCACATCGACTGGTCCTATGACGCGGCCAACGACGCGCTGACGATCAGCGACATCGACGGCGCGGACGCCAACTCAACCTTGTCGATCGAAGACTTGTTTGGCGACGACCTGACCATCTCAAATGTCACACTCGACAGCGACCTGGGGTCCTTGGAATCGAACGTCGACTTGCGGCGCTTGAGTATCGCCCACACGGCGAATGTCGGGCAGATCACGATTGACGACGGCCACGGCAGGATCGACGAGTTGCATTACACCGGCGGCAATGTCTGGACGCAACCGATCGAGATCAACGCCAGCATCGGCGCGCTGACGGCCCAGGAATTCGGCGCCAATGTGACGATCAATGGCAATGTCGGCTCGATCGACATTGTCGACGATATCACGATCGACGGGACGTTTACCATCAACGGAGACGTTGACACATTCAATCTCGGTGACGATATCTGGAACAACGCGGACGTGGTCATCAACGGCCGGGTTGATACGCTGTCGATCGGCGGTGATATCGAGCCCGGCAGCACGCTGACGATCTCCGGGTCAGCAGGGGCGATTTCCGCTCGTGACGTGCATGGAGATGTCACGATCTCGGGTGACCTCGATACGTTCCACGCCGCCAACATTACGAGCCTGATCCGTATCGGCGGCGTCACCGGCCACTTTACGCTGACTGACGGCGACACGACGATCGAGCGAGACTACGACCAGCCACACTCCGTCGTCTATGACGGCGCCACCAAAACGCTCGAAATCCTCAGTGTAGCCCCGATCGCGGAAGCCGGAGCCGACGCTGACGGTATGCAGATCGACTGGTTTGATGACATGATCGGCCCCGACGGCGCCGATCCGACGTTCAACGACTTGGCGACGCGCTTCCAGTCCTTCACCGACGGCGCTGAGCATACGATCGGTTTCGACGGACTGGCGACCCGGGACAAACTCGGCACGCAATATCTCGACTCACACGGCGTCTCGTTCGAGAACACCGCCGGTGGTCAATATCACGCCCATAGCGGCGCACATACCGAAGGCGACGGGAACGTCGAGCACATTACCGGGTATGACGGCAGCTACGCCGCGGACGGCGATGGCGTGTATCTGAAGTTCGACAACAATGACCCGAACCATCCGTTCACGATCAACTTCGAACAGCCTGTGGCAGAAGTCGGCGCGATGCTCGCCGTGGGCAAGGAAGGCCCAGTGCACAGCGTCAAGATCACGCTGTTTGACGCGGACGGTATCAAGATCGGCGAGCAGATTGTCGAACCGCGCCTATGGGACGCGACAACCAGCCAGCAAAACCATGAGACTTTTTTTGGCGTCCGGCTCGATGAGGCCAGGATCAGTCGGGTTGAGATACTTAACCTGTCGCAGACGAACTTTTCGAACGCGCTGCTGATCGACAACCTGTCATGGTCGCACGCGCCGGACGCGCCTGCCAATGAAATCACCGTCAACGAGGGTGAGGTGATCCGCCTCAGTGGAGCCGGGCACGATCCGGACAGTCCGAACCTGACCTACGAATGGACGCAAACCGGCGGGCCGACCGTGACGCTCGACGATCCACACGCCGCAAACCCGACATTCACCGCCCCGGAAGGAGCCGGGCAAACCGATATCACATTCGAACTGCGCGTCAGCGACGGCGAACACACCAGCATCGATACTGTGCTGATCCATGTGAATGCCGAGAACGACGCGCCGACCGCCGAAGCCGGCTCCGGAACGACGGCAATCGACACGCCGATCGTGCTCCAACTCGATGCGACGGACATTGACACGGACGTGACGATGTACCGCATTGACACGCTGCCCGCGCATGGGGTTCTGACGCTTGACGGCCAGGTTGTGCAGGCTGGCGCGGAAATCGACGCGACGCGAATTGCGAACGGCGGCCTTGTGTACGAACCGGCGGATGGCTTTACCGGGGACATCACCTTTGAGTTCTCCGCATCCGATGGCGAGCACTGGTCGGAGAGCCCGGCTTCGTTCAGCATTCACGTTGACGCTGACAACACCGCCCCACTTGCCGACGCTGGCGCCGATCAGGTCGCCAATGAAGGCGACGTCATCACGCTGTCCGCCTCCGGCAGCGCCGACGCCGATGGCGACGGCCTGACCTACACCTGGCGGCAGGTCGGCGGCCCGACCGTCGAACTCAGCGACCCGAACGCGATTCAGCCGACATTCTCTGCTCCCGATACGCGCGAACCGACCACCCTGCGCTTTGAAGTCGAAGTGTCGGACGGCGAAGCGACGCGAACCGATATCGTGGAGGTCGAGGTGCATGATCCGACCTTCGACTGGGTACACTCGCTGAGCTACAACCAGTTCAACCAACTGACGCCCGATCAGGTGGACTACCTATCGCCGGAACAGGTCGCCACGATCCCGGATTCATACTGGTTCAGCCGCATGTCGCCGGAAGCCCGCGCGGAACTTGACGCGGACCAGGTGCAGGCGCTGCAGGTCGAGACCGTCAGCATCGGCTACCTGACCGAAGACCAGCGCGAACTACTCACGCCGGACCAGGTCGACGACCTGCACTACAACCAGTTCGGCTATCTCCCCGCGAGTCAGGTTGAACACCTGACGCCGGAGCAGGTCGCCACGATCCCGGATTCATACTGGTTCAGCCGCATGTCGCCCGAAGCCCGCGCCGAACTCGACGCGGACCAGGTACAGGCGCTGCAGGTCGAGACCGTCAGCATCGGCTACCTGACCGAAGACCAGCGCGAACTACTCACGCCGGACC